>NZ_PQBR01000006.1:0-1092557 GCF_002911615.1 Microbacterium sp. CJ77
GATCACCGAGCCCCCTCATTCTTCGAGGGGGTGAATTTCGATGCTCGAGGCAGCGCTGACTCTGCTGGTGGGTGTGCTCGTCACGCTGGCGATCATCGCCGCCTGCGGATTCTTCGTCGCGCAGGAGTTCGCCTACATGTCGGTCGACCGCTCCCGCATGGCGGCGCTGGCAGAGAAGGGCGACGCGCAAGCGAAGCGCGTTCTCACCATCACCAAGCGCACGTCCTTCATGCTCTCGGGCGCCCAGCTCGGAATCACAGTGACGGGCCTGTTGATCGGTTACGTCGCCGAGCCGCTGATCGGCGTTTCGCTGGGCACCCTGCTGGGCGGGGTCGGCATCGACCCGACGGTATCGGTGCTGGTGGGCACGATCGGTGCCCTGCTGCTCGCGACGATCGTCACCATGATCTTCGGTGAGCTCTATCCCAAGAACCTCGCGATCGCGAATCCCGAACCCCTTGCCCGCGCGCTCGCCATGCCGACGCGCATCTATCTGCTGGCATTCGGATGGCTCATCACGGTGTTCGACGTCGCCGCGAACGCTCTGCTCCGCCTGCTGCGGATCGAGCCGCTCGAAGACGTAGACGAGAGCGCGACGGCACGCGACCTCGAGGCGATCATCGAGGAATCACGCGTCAGTGGGGACCTGCCGGACGATCTGTCGATGATCATCGACCGCATCCTCGACTTCCCGCAGCGCGACGTGGAGCACGCGATGGTCCCGCGTTCGCGCATCGACTCGATCTCTCCCGACACCACGATCGGCGAGGTCCGGGCGCTGATGGCGACCGGCCACACCCGCTACCCCGTGATCGGCGACGAAGACGATCCGGTGGGCGTCGTGGAACTCATCGATCTGCTCCGCAACAAGCACGACAACGACGCGCCGGTGTCGACCGTCATGCGCGACGCCGTCGTCATCCCCACGACGATGCAGTTGCCCGTCGCACTCGAACGGATGCGCCAGACCCGCAACGAACTCGCGTGCGTCGTCGACGAGTACGGCAACTTCGACGGCATCCTCACCATCGAGGACCTCACCGAAGAAGTCATCGGCGAGATCTCGGATGAGCACGACATGGATGTCCACGAAGTCGTCAATGTGGGAGACGACCACTGGACCCTGCCCGGCGACGTGCACCTGGACGAGGTCGAGCGACTGATCGGCCACGATCTGCCCCGCGGCGACGCCGAGACCATCGCGGGTCTGATCATCAGCGAATACGGCGACCTGGTGCCCGTGGGCGTGACCGTTCGGATCACCCTGCCCGAAAAGCCGGCCGAGACAGTGCAGGGCATGCACATCGAGCGATGGCTCGACGTCGAGGTCACCGAGGTCGACCGACACGTGCCCTCGCAGCTCGTCGTGAGACTTCGCGAGGTCGATCACGATGCCACCGAGACAGCTGGCGGGACACCTGGTAACGCTGCGCTCGTCCCGGCGGATGCCTCGAATGAGGAGGTGACCCGATGAGCTGGTGGGTGGTCACGATCATCACGACCGCACTCATCCTGGCGAGCGCGTTCTTCGTCATCGTCGAGTTCGCGCTGCTCGCCGCACGCCGACACCGACTCGAGCAAGAGGCCGACCACAGCGCGTCGGCGCGAGCGGCTCTCCGCGGGATGAACGAGCTGACCGTCATGCTCGCCTTCGCCCAGTTGGGCATCACCGCCTGCACCTTCCTGCTCGGCGCCATCACGAAGCCCGCTATCGACTACGCGCTCGCGCCCGTGCTCGAACAGTGGGGTCTGCCCGATGTTCTCTCGGGTGTCATCGCCTTCATGCTCGCCCTCATCGTCGTCACCTTCCTGCACCTGGTCATCGGTGAGATGGCCCCGAAGTCGTGGGCGATCGCGCATCCGGAAACGGCTGCGAAGGCGACCGGTATCGCGGCGCGGGCATTCACCTGGCCGCTGCGGACGTTCCTCCTGTGGATCAACCAGATCGCCAACCGCCTCGTCCGGGCGTGGGGTGTCGAGCCGGTCGAGAAAGCGGCCGCGGGCGGACAGGATGCGGACACCATCCGTGAACTCGTGGCCCATTCGCGTGCCGCCGGGACGCTGGACGTGCAGTTCTCGGCACCCATTGCGCGGGCGATCGCGCTCGGCACACTCGCCGTGGGCGACATCGTCCGCACCGACAGGGTGCCGACCTCGGTGCCGGCGACCGCGCCCGCGGCCGACATTCAGGAGGTAGCGGCTTCATCCGGCCACCTTCGCATCCTCGTCGGAACGGGCGCGGGATCCCGTGTGGCACACGTCCGTGACACTTTGGCGATCGACCTGGCAACACCTGCCGCCGATATCGCTCGGGACGCCCTCGTCACCACTCCCGATGCATCCGCGTACGACACGCTGGCGCGAATGAGGTACGGACGTGTGCAGCTCGCGACCGTGGTGGACGGCGGCACGCTCCTCGGCATCGTCACGATGGATGACCTGCTGCGCGAAGTGCTGCCGGGACCAGCGGAACTGTCCACCGTTTCATGACCATCCGAAGTTCACGGCCAACAGCGGGAGGTCGGCTGAATGAGCGCCGCTGCGAGCTCCGCGACTGATCACGGTTTCACCGGCCTGACCGGCTTCGCCGCGGATGTCTTAACAGCGTTCGGGGACTTCGGGGTCGGGGTGCTGGTCTTCATCGAGGTTCTCATCCCCCCGATCCCCAGCGAAGTCATCTTGCCGTTCGCTGGGTACCTCAGCCAGAGCGGCGACCTCAACCTGGGATGGCTCATCTTCTGGAGCACGCTCGCATCGTGGATCGGGGCACTGCTGCTGTACGGGGTCGGCTACGCCATCGGTATGGAACGCGCAGTCACCGTTCTCGCGGCGACGAAGCTCGTGAGTAGGTCAGACCTCGATCGCGGAGCGCACTGGTTCCTGCGCAGTGGCAGTTGGACGGTCCTCGTCGGCAGGCTGGTCCCGGGAGTTCGAAGCCTGATTTCACTCCCCGCGGGCGCATCTCACATGAACCTCGTCCGGTTCAGCATCTACACAATCGTCGGCAGCGGCGCATGGAACTCGCTGCTCATCGGGGTGGGTGCCGCGCTCGGGACCCAACACGAACGGCTCGAGGGCTACCTGTCATATCTTGACTACGTCGTCTACACCGCGCTCGCACTCGGGGTGGCAGTCCTCATCGTGCGGCGCATCCGAGAAGCGACCAGGCCCCGCAGCAGACGGGCTCGAGCCGATGCGGCCGCGATCGACGAGATGCCGGACGACTCCTTCTGACGTGATTCGCTCTGTGGCGTGGCGGCATGGACTACCCGCGCGGGACGCAGCGGGACGACGTCGTCCGGTTTGGCGACGAGGCCGAGGTTGACCCGGCTACCGTCGCGGTGGAAGGCCGACAACGGCCAAATCTTCGACAGCGTCGTGATGCTCACGTCGAAAGCGATTCACGCATCCCAGAAGCCAAGGCGCCGCTGCTACCAGGATCTTTCAGGTCAATGCGGACGAAGATCCGGTGAGTGCGAGGAGGGTGCCCTGGGTGTCGGTTAGCCGTGAACTACGCCGATTCCTTGACCGGACGGATCGGCGCGCCGCCACCCGTCGGGCGCGGCACGACGACCGATCGCCTTGATCGCCTCGATGACCAGGAAGACGGCGAGGCCGTAGGCGAACGCGGTCGTCCAGTGCGCGGCACCGAGGGGCACCGACCCGAACCACAGCTGGAAGGGAGGCAAGTAGGTGTACGCCGCCTGCAGGACGGCAAGCGAGGCGATAGAGATCCAGATCACGCGATTGCCGGTGAAAACGCGACGGGTGAAGCTCGAACCGTGTAGCAGACGGACGTTGAACAGAACCGCGACCTGACCGACGACCAGCACGGTCACCGCCGCGGTCCGTGCGATGTCCAGATCCCCGCTCCTGTTGAGCTCGGCGAAGAAGGCGGTTGTGGTCGCCGCGGCGACCACAACACCCATGCCTGCCAGAAGGAAGAGCTTGCGCGAGAGGATCGACTCGGCGGGCGGTCGTGGGCGGCGCGTCATCGTTCCCGGCTCGACGGGTTCATGGGCGAATGCGAGCGACAGGGTGATAGCGGTGACGAGGTTCACCCAGAGAATCTGCGTGGGCTGCAGGGGGTCCGCAAAGCCGATGACGACGGCGGTGAAGACGACGAGAGCCTGGCCGAGCGTCGTCGCGAGGATGAAGACGACCGACTTCTGCAGGTTGTCGTACACGCGCCGGCCCTCGCTGACGGCCCGCTCGATCGTGGCGAAGTTGTCGTCGGCGAGAACGACATCGGACGCATCCTTCGCCGCCTCGGTTCCCTTCATGCCCATCGCGACCCCGACATCGGCGCGGGTGAGCGCCGGGGCGTCGTTGACGCCGTCACCGGTCATCGCGACGACACCGCCGCGCGACTGGAGGGCTTCGACGATGCGGAGTTTGTGTTCGGGACTCGTGCGCGCGTAAACATCGACATCGGTGACGACATCCTCCAGCTGGGCGTCGTCGAGGCCATCTACGTCCGCGCCGGTCAGAACGCTCGCATCGGCGTCAGTCAGTCCCATCTCGGCCGCGATGGCGTGGGCTGTGAGCGCATGATCGCCCGTGATCATCTTCACGCGGATGCCGGCATCCTGGCACTTAGCGATTGCTGCGGTCGCCTCGGGGCGAGGCGGGTCGGCGATGGCGACGACGCCCAGCATGACGAGTTCGCGAAGGTCGCCGGGCTCGACGGTCACGGCATTCGTCGGCAGGTCGCGGCGCGCCGCAGCGAGGACGCGCATGCCCCGGGCGCTGTAGTCGTCGATGAGCGCTTGCCACGCATCGGGATCGAGTGGAGTCTGACCCCCGTCGCTGGCGCGCTGAAAGGCGCAGAGCGCGATCACTCGGTCGGGCGCACCCTTGACCGAGACGAACTGCTCGCCGGTAGCCGACCTGTCGAGGGTAGCCATGTACTTGACGTCGGCGTCGAAGGGGATCTCGTCGACACGCGTGAAGGACGTCAGCTCGACGTTCGCCTTGCGCCCGAAGCTCACCAGGGCGCCCTCGGTGGGATCGCCGACGACCCGCCACTCGCCCGTCTCGGCGCGATCGAGGCGAGCGTCATTGCAGAGCGCGAGAATCGTGGCCATCTCGGCGAGATCGTCCGAGTGCGGATGGTCCGGGCCCGACTCGTCGGCGGTGTCCTCCGCGAGCACTGTGCCCTCGGGGTCATAGCCTTCGCCCGTGACCGTGTAGCGGCGGTTCGGGGTCGCCGCTGCCCGCACGGTCATCTCGTTCTTCGTCAGGGTTCCCGTCTTGTCCGAACAAATGACGGTGACTGACCCCAGGGTTTCGACGGCAGCGAGTCGGCGTGTGATCGCGCGCTGAGCGGCCATCTGTCGCACGCCGAGCGCCAGCGTGATGGTGACGACGGCGGGCAGTCCTTCGGGGACGGCGGCCACGGCGAAGGCGATCGCAGAAGAGATGAGGGTGTCGAACGGGTCGCCGTGCAGGACGAACCCCAACACAACCATGATGACCATCAGCGCGAGCACGATCGCCGTGATCTGGCGTCCGAGCTGGTTGATCGAGCGGATGAGTGGAGTGTCGGTCTGCTCGACGTCGCGCACCAGCTGCTGAATGCGACCGAGCTCTGTGCGCGTGCCCGTGGCCGTCACGACCGCGACGGCCCGCCCGCCGACCACGACCGAGCCCGCGTGCAGCATGTTGTCGCGGTCGCCGACGGGGGCATCGCGCACGACCGGATCCGTGTGCTTGTCGGAGGGCACCGCCTCGCCGGTCAATGCCGCCTCGTCGGCGCGCACGTCGCGTGCTTCGACGAGCCTCGCATCGGCGGGTGAGCGGTCGCCGGCGCCCACCCTGATGATGTCGCCCGGCACGAGCGTGGCGGCTTCGACGTCGTGCCACCCGCCGTCCCGTCGTACCGTCGCCTGCGGCGAGAGCATGCGCCGGATGCCGAGCAACGCCTTCTCTGCCTGCCCCTCCTGAACGAAGCCGATGATGGCGTTGATGATCGCGACAGCGAGGATCACGGACGCGTCGATGTAGTCGCTGTAGGCGAGCTTGATGACGGCCGCCGCGAGGAGCACGTAGATGATGGCGTTGTTGAACTGTGCGAGGAAACGCACGATGGGGTGCGTTCGCGTTGGCTCGGGAAAGCTGTTCGGACCGAAGTGCGCGTGACGCCGATCAACGTCGCTCGACCGCAGCCCCGAGCGGCTCGTGTCGAGCCCCTCGAGGACATCGGTGGCGTGGTGCGCATGCGGCTTGCTCGGTGACCCCGACGAGGCGCCCGGGTGGTGCGTGAGGTCTTCCGGCGGGCGCCCGGATGGCAGGCCGGGCTGGAGAGATTCGCCGGAGTTCGCTGCAGTCATAACGCCCAATACCTGTCGTCTCTCAGAACTCGGCGAAGCAACACAAATCGCTCGCCGCTGTACTCCCACAGTGCGCCACCGCGAGCGAGACCGATAGGGCACATGGTCCCTCTGTGCCCGCCGAGGAGGGGGCGGGACCTATGTCCTGGCGCGCGCCCACCGTGATCGGGAATAGTCGGAGGTGGAAGCAGAGCGGCGACCGCCACAGCGTCGCCTCGAGCAGAGGAGTGCGAAGTGCGCGAAAGAGTAGTTGTCGGTGTGACGGATGCGGCCGCGTCGCGGAGGGCCGTCGACTGGGCCACCGATCGAGCCGCCGGACGGGGCGACGCGGTAGAACTCGTTTCCATTGTCGGAGGCGCTGTCGGGGTCGTCGGCGAGGATCGAGTGATCGACGAGGCGCTCAAGCTCACGCAGCACCTGCTCGATCGAGAAGCCGAGCGCGTTCGCGAGCGAGGAGTGCCCGTCGAGACGCGCGTGGGTCGGGGCAATCCCGTTGAACAGCTCATCGAGGCCTCGACGGGAGCGGCCCTTCTGGTCATCGGTAGTGACTACCGGGGCCCCGATTCGGGTCCTGCTCGCGGGCCGCACGGGATCCGCATCACCGCGGGCGCGCACTGCCCGGTCGTCGTCGTACCTGACCTCGATATGGCGGCACGCGAGGGCGTGGTCGTCGGAGCGGATGGATCGGCGGTATCGGAAGCTGCGATCGCGTTCGCGGCGGCCGAGGCGGAGCGTTCCGGTGAGCCGCTTATCGCGGTGAGCACCTGGTCGCCCGTCGCTATCCCGCTCGGGATGCGAACGTATCCCGATGAGTACCTGCGCAACATGCAGATCGTCACGGAGGAGTCGCTGGCGATATCGCTTGCCGGCCTTGCGCAGCTCTACCCCGATCTGGTCGTCCGCAGTGTCGTCGAGAGTAGCTACAGCCCGGATGCGGTGATCAACCGGCTCGCGATGACCGCGCGGCTCGCGGTCATCGGCTCACACGGCCGTGGTCCGATCGCCCGGTTCATCCTCGGATCCACCAGCCAGCAGGTTCTCAACCGGCTAGCGACCGCAACCGTCGTCGTGCGGTGACAGGTGTATCCGGGACTTGAGTGCCGGACGACGGCGCTCATCAAGCCCGGATTGCCCGACTAGTGCACACACGGCTCTCTCCGCTAGATTGCGGTCCTGGACGCTTGTTGTCTTCGCGCATGTCCTCGTGCACGCCATGCGCGCGCCCCGGCTTCGTGCCCATACGGTGCCCACATCTGAACGCGAACGAGACGGATCGAAAGGGGCCGAACACAGACCACATCAGGCTTGGAACCGCATGAATCCGCGGTTTTCTGATCGAACTGAACTGGGCTTCAGCGGGGCTTTTTGGGTTCAAATCCCACCGTCACCGCCACTTTGAGGCCGGTTTCAGTCTGATTCGATCAGCTGGGGCCGGCCTCAGTTTCGTTCGTTGCGGTTGAATTGTTGCCACGGTGGTCCGCTAGTTCTGCAGTCCATGACTCCGTTAGGCGCCGTCTAGTTCACGACCGTCCTCTCAAGAAGCGCCGGAGCTCGGCTGTTCCAGCGAAGACATGACCAGGGATCCCGATTGTTTCCGCTCCGAGGACATCGTCGATGAGGTTGTCTAATCCTCGACGATCGGGGGCAACCCTCTGAACGCGGTGCTGACTGAATGTTGCGCACACCGTCGGGTACTCAGTCGGTTTCTGGGCCGTTGCAGTATGGGCAGTAATCGGAGCAAGGGATGGGATCTGGCCCGTCCATCGGGTCGGACGGGCCAGTTCTAACTCCCGTAGTCAGACTCGGCCCTCTGCGCTCCAATGTGCACCTCCTACGCCTGCTTCCGCGAAGCGCGATGCAGGGTCGGGATCTCATACCGACGCGGCGTGCCGAAACGGTGGGCGGAGATCGAGACGGCTTGCTCGCGCAGGAACGTCAGCATCTCGACGTACCCGGCGGACAGGACCGGGCCGCCGTAGATTGCGACCGCGGGCGTGCCGCCGAGGTGTTCGGCCAGGCCGGCGACGTCGCCGCCGACCAGGCGGATACGACCACCTCGCGCTGCCAGTCCGGACGCGCGTGTCAGCCAGGCTTGCTCGGCCTCGACCCGCGATGTCACCCCGCTCGCGGACAGCCAGTCGCGCACGGCGGGGGCGAGCTCGCCCGCACTACTCACCGACATGTCAGACCCTGCGCGAAGTCCGGCCGCGACGACGCGGACGAGGTCGACCGTGCGCGCCTCCTCGACTCGGATAGTCACCGGCACTGCCTGGTAGCGCAGCGCGTTCTGCTCGGTTTCGAGTCCCGTCACGTCGCGGACCGCAGCGAACTCGTCGGCCCACGCCGATTCGTCCGTCGCGAGGGCGCCGCGCAGCCATTCGACATCCGCCGCCTCGACACCGCGCGCGGCATCCACGGCCGCTTCTGAGAGCGGATCTGCCGCGTTCGATGCCGTCCCGGGCGAGTCGATCCAGTCCGACAGGCCGATGAGATAGTTCGGGCCCCCGGCCTTCGCTCCTGTGCCGACGGACGCCTTCTTCCAGCCGCCGAACGGCTGACGCTGCACGATGGCGCCGGTGGTGCCTCGATTGACATACAGGTTTCCTGCCTCGACCGACGCCATCCACTGGGCGATCTCGTCCTCGTCGAGCGAGTGCAGTCCCGAGGTCAGTCCGTAGTCGATCGCATTGACGAGGTCCACGGCCTCGTCGAGCGATCGCGCGGTCATGATGCCCAGCACGGGACCGAAATACTCGGTGAGGTGCAAGGGGGATCCGGGCGCGACACCGTCACGGATGCCGGGACGCCAGAGGGCGCCCGCTTCGTCGAGCTTCTCGGGTGCAAGAGCCCAGCGCTCGCCGGGTTCCAGATGGGTAAGCGCGTGCAGCAGCTTGCCGTCGGCGGGGGCGATGAGCGGCCCTATGCGTGCTGTGCCGTCCCAGGGCATGCCGACGTCGAAGGCCCGTACGGCGTCGATGAGCTGGCGGCGGAAGCGCTGCGAAGAGGCGACCGAGCCGACCAGGATGACGAGGGAAGCGGCGGAGCATTTCTGGCCCGCGTGTCCAAACGCGGAGTACGCGACGTCCTTGGCGGCCAGATCCAGGTCCGCGCTGGGAGTGACGATGATCGCGTTCTTGCCGCTGGTCTCGGCGAGGAGCGGCAGGTCGGGGCGCACACTGCGGAACGATTCGGCGGTCTCGTACCCACCCGTGAGGATGACCCGTTCGACGGCCGGGTGACCGATCAGGTGGTCGCCGAGATCGCGCCCGTCGAGCTGCACGAAGCGCAAGACGTCCCGCGGCACGCCCGCTTCCCAGAGTGCCTCGACCATCACGGCACCGGAGCGCCGTGCCCGTCGGGCGGGCTTGATGACGACGGGCGATCCCGCGGCGAGAGCGGCGAGTGTCGATCCGGCGGGGATCGCGACGGGGAAGTTCCAGGGCGGCGTGACGACGGTGAGCCGCGCGGGCACCGGCACGGCTCCCGGGATGCGGGCGAGGTGCCGCCCGCGCTCGGCGTAGTAGTGCGCGAAGTCGATGGCCTCCGACACCTCGGGATCACCCTGCTCGATGACCTTGCCGCACTCGGCGCCCATCACCTCGAGAAGATCCGCGCGGCGCGCCTCGAGGATGTCGCCCGCCCGGTGGAGGATCCGGGCACGGGCATCGGGTCCGAGCGCGCGCCATTCCGATCCCGCCTCGACGGCCTCGGCGACGACCCTGTCGAGCGCTGCGACATCCGACAGTGTGTTCTCGATCACCGTGCGCTCGCCGAGCGACGAGTCCCGCATCCGGCTCCGGATGGCGTCCGCCCACATGCGGTTCGCGGCGAGGCTCGGGTCGGTGTCGGGGGTGTTGCGGAAGCCGTCGACGACGGCCGGTTCGGGCGCCTGTCGACGGTCCTGGTGCCGTCGAGGCCGGGGGACGTCGTGCGGCAGCGCCTTCGTCGATGCGATGAACCGATCGCGCTCGCGGGCGAAGAGAGCGGGGTCGCTGTCGAGCTCGAACACGGCCGACATGAAGTTGTCGCTCGAGGCGCCCTCTTCGAGACGTCGGATCAGGTAGGCGATGGCGACGTCGAACTCGGCCGGGTGGACCACCGGTGTGTACAGAAGGAGCGAGCCCACCGTCCGTCGGACGACGGTCGCCTGCGCGGATGCCATGCCCAGCAGCATCTCGAACTCGATGGCGTGAGTGACGCCCCGTCGCTTCGCCAGCAGCCAGGCGAGTGCGATGTCGAACAGGTTGTGCCCGGCGACTCCGACACGCACGGCGAGCGTGTTCTCGGGGCGAAGGGCGTACTCGAGTACGGCCTTGTACGACGAGTCGGATTCCTGTTTGGTGGACCACGTGGCGAGGGGCCAGTCGTGGATCTCGGCGTCGACGCGCTCCATCGGCAGATTGGCGCCCTTGACGACGCGGACCTTGATCGGCGCTCCGCCCTCCGAGACCCGCGCGCTCGCCCATTCCTGCAGGCGCATCATGGCGCCCAGCGCGTCCGGCAGGTAGGCCTGCAGGACGATGCCCGCCTCCAGCGTGTGGAATTCGGGGCGCTCGAGGATAGACGTGAAGACGGCGAGCGTCAGGTCGAGGTCCTTGTACTCCTCCATGTCGAGGTTGATGAACTTGCGACCCGACGGCGCATCTCGCGCGATGCGGAAGAGCGGGATGAGTGCGGCGGCGGCGTGTGCGACAGCGTCGTCGAAGGCCCACGGGCTGTGGGGCGCGACCGTGGATGAGACCTTGATCGAGACGTAGTCGACATCGTCCCGGCTGAGCAGGCGGCGTGTGCCGTCGAGGCGGCGCGCAGCCTCGTCCTCCCCGAGGATCGCCTCGCCCAGAAGGTTCACGTTGAGCCGGATGCCCTCGGCCGACCGGATGCGCCGGATGGCCGGACCGAGCCGCCGATCCGTTGCATCGACGATGAGGTGCCGGACCATCGAGCGCAGCACACGGCGACTGATCGGGACGACGATGCCCGGGATGATCGGGGCGAGAGTTCCCCCCAGCCTCACGAGCGCGCGGAGCGGAGCCGGAAGGAACCGGGGCGTGAGCGGCGCGAGAACACGGAGGTTCCGTGCCGCCACCCTCGTATCCTCCGGCCGCACGACGCCGTCGACGAACCCGACGGTGAATCCCAGTCCGTTCTCATCGCCGAGCACCCCGGCGAGGCGACGCGCGGCCTTGTCAACGGGCACCCCGCGCGCTTCTTCGAGCCAGGTGTGTACGAGCGCGACAGCATCGTCCGCGAGTCCGATGAGCTCGGCTGCGGCGTGGCTCCCGTCGACGGGATTCATCGAGGGGGAGAGCGACATGAGTTCCTCCAGTACGGCGTGGGCCCGTGTGCGGGACTTTCAGTGTGGTCCCGCCGTAGCATCATGAAAAGCGCATATTCGCGGGGTGTACTCTTCGATGAAATCGATGATTGGATGCCCGTGCTCGAACTTCGCCGCCTGCGCCTGCTGCACGAGCTCAGCCTCCGGGGCACGATCGCAGAGGTCGCCGGGGCGCTGGGCTACAGCTCTTCGACGGTCTCACAGCAGTTGGGTCAGCTCGAACGCGAGGCGGGAACGGCTCTGCTCGAGCCGGACGGCCGGCGAGTGCGCCTCACCCCCGCCGGAGTGCGGCTGGCCGGCCACGCCGCGCGCATGCTCGAGCTCGACGAAGCCGCACGCGCCGAGCTGCGGGACTCCGGGGGTGAAGCATCTCGGGTCCGCATCGCCGTGATGCCCACCGCCGCGCAGTCCCTCGTGCCCCCCGCGCTCGACCTGCTCGCCACCCGCGGTGCCCCCGTGCGCCTGGAGTATCGGGAGATGCCCCCCGAGGAAGCCCTGTTCGAACTCGCCGCCCGCACATTCGACCTGGTCGTCGCGGAGCAGTACCCCGGCCACACCCGCGAGCTGCGCGCGGGGGTGGACCGCACGGCGCTCGGTGCCGACCCGATCCGTCTCGCGTTGCCGAGGGACGATCCCGCTCGTCGGCTGGCCGACCTCGCGGACCGGGCATGGATCCTCGAGCCAGCGGGCACCGCCGTCCGCGACTGGGCCGTCCAGCAGTGTCGCGCCGCGGGCTTCGAACCCGACGTGCGGTACGAGGCGACGGACCTGACCGCCCACATCCGCCTCGTGGCCTCGGGTCACGCCGTCGCTATGCTGCCGGATCTCGTGTGGGCCGACGAGGCGGCGTCCGTGCGCCTGGTGGACCTGCCGGGCCCGCCCGAACGGGAGATCTTCGCGGCGACCCGATCCGCGTCGAGGCGGAGCCCCGCCATCGCGGCCGTTCGAGCGGCCCTGGCGGACGCGCTGAGGCTGCGTCGGGCCCGCTGACGACGATTTCGTCCGCGGACGATCCGGTTCACACAGGTCTTACAAGCCCGAAACACGCGCCGAGGTGCTGCCGAGATCGGCGTCAATTCGCGGATTCCGCCGAGGTCGTTTCACCTCGCCGTCTTCCGCACCGGCTCACACCGGGCAGAATGCCCTCTTGTGCGCCTCGGCACAAGGCGAACTGCACGGCTTTCGGTTTTGCGTCACTCATACGATTCACGCTAATCAGACCCAGCAGGAGGCATGCAGTGACCAGCTACAGGGTGTCGATGGACATCGGCGGAACCTTCACGGACATCGTGACATTCAATGAGTCGACGGGAGAGTTCCGAGCGACGAAGGCCTCGACGACCCCGGGACACCTCAGCACGGGCGTTCTCGGGGGGCTCGAGTCGATCATCGATGATCTGGCCGACATCGACTTCATCGTGCACGGGACGACTCAGGGACTGAACGCCTTCCTGGAACGGCGCGGGGTGCGGGTGCTCCTCCTCG
Organism: Microbacterium sp. CJ77; assembly: GCF_002911615.1. NCBI lineage: Bacteria > Bacillati > Actinomycetota > Actinomycetes > Micrococcales > Microbacteriaceae > Microbacterium > Microbacterium sp. CJ77. The sequence continues at coordinate 13,153 of NZ_PQBR01000006.1, forward strand.
CGACGGAGGGCGTGCAGGACGTCTACCACATCGCTCGGGGGCCCCGACTGCGCCTGTACGACGCGCAGTACCGCAAGCCCGAGCCCCTCGTCGAGCGCAAGGATGTGATCGGCATCGCCGGGCGCTTCCAGTACGACGGCAGCGAGCTGGTCCCTCTGGATGAGGACGCTGTGCGCGCCGCGGCGGCCCGGGCGAAGGCCGAGGGCTATGGCGCCGTCGCGGTGGGTTATCTCTTCAGCTACCGCAACCCGGCGCACGAGCTGCGCACCCGCGAGATCCTGCGCGAGGTGCTGGGCGAGGACTTCACCGTGTCGCTCTCGCACGAGGCTGCCAAGGAGTGGCGCGAGTACGAGCGCACCTCGTCAGCCGTGATCGAGGCGTACACGGGCCCGGTCGTGCGCAGCTATCTCGTCGATCTCGAGGAGAAGCTGACGGCGCGCGGAGTGGACGCACCGTTGCACATCATGCAGTCATCCGGGGGCGTACTCACGGCCAAGTCGGCGCGCGAGCGTCCCCTGCAGACCCTGTTGTCGGGGCCGGTCGGCGGCGCTATCGGTGGAGAAGCCCTGACGAAGATCGTCGGCAACGACAATCTCATCGGCGTCGATATGGGTGGTACGTCCTTCGATGTCTCCCTGGTCGTGAACGGCGTGCCGGATGTGTCGACTGAGGCGACCCTCGAGGGTCTGCCGATGCTCATGAGTATCGTGAACATCCACACGATCGGGGCCGGCGGCGGCTCTGTCGCGTGGGTCGAGGCGGGAGGCCTGCGGGTCGGGCCGCGTTCGGCGGGGGCGCAGCCGGGGCCGGCGTGCTACGGCCGCGGCGGCACCGAACCGACGGTCACCGACGCGAACTTCGTGCTCGGGCGCGTCGACGCCGAGAACTTCGCCGGCGGGCAGATGCGACTGGACCACGAGGCCGCGGTCAGCGCCCTCGAGTCCGTCGGAGCGAAGCTCGGGTTCGACGTGGTGCAGATGGCCGAGGGCATCTGCAATGTCGCCAACTCGCAGATGGCGCAGGCGATCCGGACGATCACCATCTCGCGCGGCATCGAGCCCCGCGATTTCTCCCTCGTCGCGTTCGGCGGCGCGGGTCCGATGCACGCCGTCTTCCTCGCCAAGGAGCTCGGCATCCGCGAGACGATCGTCCCGCGTTTCCCCGGTGCCTTCTCGGCCTGGGGCATGCTGCAGGGAGACATCCGGCGCGACTTCACCGAGCCGTACTACTTCCTCGACGAAGATATCGATGCGACCGACATGAGCCGGGTGCTCCGCGCCGTCGAGACCGAGGCGCTCGCCTCCCTCGAGAGCGAGGGGATCCCCGCCGCCGACCGGTACGCCGAGCACGCGGTGGATGTGCGCTACCTCGGTCAGGAGTACTTCCTGACCGTCCCGCTCGAAAACGCGGACGAACCGTTGCGGGACGACTTCCTCGAGGCCCTCGGCGCGCGCTTCGCAACCGCGTACGAGGCGCGGTACGGGCACTCCACGCTCGGCGCGCCGATCGAGATCGTGACGCTGCGCACCCGCGTGGTCGGCCGGCTGGAGTCGGCGAGCGCGTTCACGATCGCACCCGCCGAGAACGCTGAGTTCGACCACGAGATCCGCAAGGTCATCTTCGACGGACAGGAGCTCGACACCGTCGTCACGGAACGGGACGCACTCCGAGCGGGACACACGTTCTCCGGGCCCGCGATCGTCATCGAGGCGACGGCCACGACCGTCGTGCCGCCCGGCTTCTCCGTGGCCGTCGACGAGCACGGCTCGCTCATCATCACGAACCTCGAACTCGAAAGTGAGGCCTGAACCATGTCTTCGACCACCGTCGACACCACCGCCCTCGAGGGCGCGAGCGCTCCCGTCACCGTCGATCCCGTGACCGTCGAGATCCTGCGCAATGCGCTGACGAGCGCGGCGGAGGACATGAACGCCACGCTCATCCGGTCGGCGTACTCGATGATCATCTACGAGGGCGGCGACTGCGTCGTGGCGCTGCTCGACCAGAACCACCAGGTGCTGGGGCAGTCCGCCGGCCTGCCGCTGTTCCTCGGCAACATCGAGACCTGCTCGAAGGCCGTCGAGGAGAAGTACGGTCGCGACGTCTGGCGAGAGGACGACGTCTGGATCCTCAACGACGCGTACATCGGCGGGACCCACCTCAACGACGTGACGATCTTCGCACCGGTCTTCGTCGACGGTGTCCTGGTCGGATTCTCGGCGACGCGTGCCCACTGGATGGACATGGGCGGCAAGGACGTCGGGGCGTCCATGGATTCGACCGATATCTTCCAGGAGGGCTTCCGGATGGGTCCGGTCAAGCTCATCTCCCAGGGCGTCGAAACCGACGTCGTCGAACTGATCCAGACGAACACCCGCTTCCCGTACCAGACGGTCGGCGACATGCACGCGATGGTCGCCGCCCTGCGCATGGGATCGATCCGCATGCAGGAGCTCGTGCGCAAGTACGGCCTCGACGTCATCGAGGCGGCGCGCGACGAGATCTTCCGCCAGACCGAGGAGCTCGAACTCGAGCGCGTGCGCGAGATCCCGGACGGCGTGTACTCCGCTGAGGGCTTCCTCGACAACGACGGCATCAACCTCGACGTGCCGATCCCGATCAAGCTGACCGTGACGGTGTCGGGCAACCAGATCGAGTTCGACGTCACGGAGTCGGCCGACCAGACCCAGGGCCCCGTCAACTGCGGTGTCGCGCAGGCGATCTCGGCTCTGCGCGTCGGCTACAAGATCCTGGTGAGCCCCGAGACCAACTCCAATGGGGGGTCGTTCCGTCCATTGACGGTCAAGGTCCGCGAGGGGTCGGTCCTGGGCGCCGTCGCGCCGGCCGCATGCCAGTGGTACTTCTCGCACCTGGGCATGCTCATCGATATGGTGTCGCGCGCCCTGGCGCCGGCACTGCCCGACCGCGTCGCCGCCGCCAGCCACGGCGACTCGATGATCATCACGAGCGCCGGGTTCGATCCCCGGGTCGGCCGCAACTGGGTCTCGATGGAGGCCACGCTCGGCGGGTGGGGCGCGTGGAACGGCGAGGACGGCGAATCAGCACTGATCAACAACGTCAACGGGTCGCTCCAGGACTTCCCGATCGAGATGGTCGAGACCAAGTGGCCGTTCCGCATCCGTGAATACTCCATCCGCGCGGACTCCGGAGGAGCCGGCCGGTGGCGTGGCGGCAACGGGGTCGTCCGCGAGTACGAGTTCCTCGCGGACGGCGTCTTCGGCCTGTGGTTCGAGCGGTCGCAGACCCCCGCCTGGGGACTCTTCGACGGGAACGGCGCCGTGGGACCGGAGGTCGTCATCAATCCTGGCACCCCGGATGAGTTCCGCACCCTGAAGATCAACGCCCAACCCGCGTCGAAGGGCACCATCATCCGCCTCGCCGTCGGCGGCGGCGGCGGCTACGGCGCTCCCGCCGAGCGCGATCACGAGGCCGTCCGATACGACGTGGAGAACGGCTACGTATCGGCGGAGCGGGCGCGCGCGGACTACGGATACGTCCACCCCGAATGAGATCACAGTTCCACCCACACGAGAGGAAGCGGTACCTGCAATGAAGAGAAAGCACTTCGCAGTCCCCGGCCTGGCCCTAGCCACGGTCGCACTCCTGGCCGGTTGCGCCACGGGAGGAACAGAGCCCGGCTCGGGTTCCAGCGGCGGTGACGACCAGCTGAGCATCGGGTTCTTCGGGTTCGCCGCGGCGAACTCGTTCGCGCAAGGTGTGTACGACGGGGTCGAGGCCGCGGCGGAAGAGATGGGCGCCACATCCGAGTTCGTCGATTCCAACTTCGACGGGCAGCTCCAGGCGCAGCAGGTGACGGATGCCGTCACGTCGGGCCAGTACGACATCATCATCATCCAGGCCAACGACAATCTCGTCGTGCAGAAGCCGCTCGAAGACGCGGTCGCCGCCGGCATCACCGTGGTCGTCGAGTTCACGGCCGTCGGTCCCGACTTCGAGACCGTCGAGCCGCAGGTGGAGGGTGCGATCTCGATCGTGGACCCCGCCGTCGTCAACGGCGAGAAGCTCGGCGAGATGGGCCTGCTGGCCTGCGAAGAGGCGGGGGCGGACCCGTGCCAGGTCGCCTACATGGAGGGCTTCCGGGCGCTCCCGCTCGACAATGCTCGTACCCAAGCCGTGGTCGACACCCTCGAAGCCGGGGGAGCGGAGGTCGTCGCACAGGTCGAGGGCGGATACACTGCGGACGCCGGTCAGGCAGCCTTCCAGGACATCATCACCGCCAACCCGGACGTGAACGTCGTGATCGGCTCCTCGCAGGCCATCGGCGGGGCGCGTCTCGCCGCCGGGGCCGACAGCTCGGTCATGTTCGTCGGCAACGGCTCGTCTCGTCAGGCGGTCGAGGCAGTGCGCAGCGGTGAGTGGTTCGCGACGTACACGCTCGATCTCTACCTCAACGGCTACACGGCGGCGGAGCTCGGCATCAAGAAGCACCAGGGCGAGGACGTCGAGGTGGCCATCAACGAGGCCGACCTGACGCCGAGCAAGGGGATCGGCACCGCCGCGAACCTCGAGGGCTTCGAGGCGACGTACGACGACTGATCGCCCACCCGGGTGGGCCGCGGACACGCGACCCGCCCGGGGTCCGATCGCGAGATCGACAATCACGAAGGGAAGACGGTGGCAAAGCCGACCACGCTCACCAGCACACCGCTGATCGGTCTCGAGTCGGTCGGGAAGTCGTACAACGGCATCTCGGTCCTTCGCGACATCTCGTTCGAGATCGCACCCGGCGAGATCCATGGCCTGCTCGGCGAAAACGGGGCCGGCAAGTCGACTCTGCTGAAGATCCTCGGCGGGGCGATTCCCGCGGACGCGGGCCGCGTCCTGTTCGACGGGATCCCGACCCGCTTGTCGAGTCCGCGAGACTCGATCGCGCACGGGGTGTCGCTCATCTCGCAGGAGCTCGCCCTGGTCCCGCACCGGACGGTGCTCGAGAACGTCTTCCTCGGCGGATGGGCGAACGCGGGAGGGGTCGCGACTCCCGCGGTCGACCGCCGGCGTTTCGACGAGCTTTCCGCCGAGATCGGATTCGATCTCGACCCGCACGCCCAGGTCGCCTCGCTCCCCCTCGGCAAGGCGCAGCAGGTCGAGATCCTGAAGGCGCTCGCCCGCGGTTCGCGGGTGCTGTGCCTCGACGAACCGACGGCCGCGCTCGCCGAGGCGGAGACCGAGCAATTGCTAGCGGTGCTGCGCACCCTCGCCGCCCGCGGCACGACGATCGTCATCGTCTCGCACTTCCTCGAAGAGGTGCTCGGCATCGCGGATCGCGTCACGGTGCTCCGTGACGGGGCGCAGATCGCCACCGAGGACGCGTCGGGACAGACGGCCGACTCCCTCGTGCGCCTCATGGTCGGTCGCGAGATCGCCGCCCTGTCGCGCACGCCGGGCCCTCTGCCGGGATCCGCCGCCGTCGTGCTCCGCGCCGAGGGCATGACGAACGACCGCATCCGCGACGTCAGCCTGTCCGTGCGCGAGGGCGAGATCCTCGGATTGGCGGGCCTCGTCGGCAGCGGCCGGTCGGAGACGCTGAGGGCCATTTTCGGCGCCGACCGTCTGACGTCGGGCCGCGTGTCCGTCTCGGGTGCGCCTGTGCGGCGGGCGACGATCCGCCGCATGATCGATCGCGGCCTCGCGCTGGTGCCCGAGTCCCGAAAGGACGAAGGCCTGGTCCTCGGCCGCGACGCGACTGAGAACATCGCGCTCCCGTCGCTGGGCAGACGCCAGGTCGCAGGCGTCCTCCGCAGACGTTCCGAGCACGCGGCGGTGGACCGTGTCGTCACCATGGTCGACGTGCGGGGGAGCGTCCGGCATGTGCCCCTGGCCGCGCTGTCGGGGGGCAACCAGCAGAAGGCCCTGTTCGGCAAGTGGCTCATCACGCCGCCGAAGATCTTTCTCATCGACGAACCCACCCGGGGCGTCGATATCGGCGCAAAGGTCAACATCCACAACCTGATCCTCGACCTCGCCGCCGCCGGAACGGCCGTGATCGTCGTGAGCTCCGAGCTCGAGGAGGTGATGGCCCTCTCTCACCGCATCCTCGTCATGCGTCTCGGGAGGGTCGTCGCAGAATTCCCGAGCCCCGCCGACCGCGAGGACATCATGTCCGCCGCCTTCCTCTAGGAGACCTCCGTGACAACAGACATCGCCACCCGTCCGCGCCGCCGGGGCTTCGACTTCAAGGACTTCGGCATTCTCGGGGGACTCCTTGCGATCATCGTCTACCTGAGTCTTTCGACCACGACGTTCCTCAGCGGTCAGAACATCGTCAACCTGCTCGACCAGGCGGTCGTCATCGGTTTGCTGGCGGTCGGCGCGACGCTCTGCATCGTCTCGGGCGTGTTCGATCTCTCGTCGTCGGCGACCCTCGCCGTCTCGGCGATCGCCGGGGTCTTCCTCACGACGCAATTCGGCGTACCGATGGGATTCGTCCTGGCCCTCGGCGTCGGCGCGATCCTCGGCACGATCACGGGCACGATGATCGTGCTGACACGCGTCAACTCCTTCATCGGATCGCTCGCCATCAGCATCATCTACCGAGGGCTCGCCATCGTGCTGACCGGGGGGGCGATCCTGTCGGTTCCGAGCGACCAGCTCGAGGCATTCCGATTCTGGGCTCTCCCCGCCATAGGCGGTTTCTCCGGCGGCACGATACTGTTCGCCGTAGCGGCGCTGGTCCTCGGGTTCGTCCTCTGGGGAACGACGTTCGGTCGGCGTGTCTACGCGGTCGGCGGCAACGAAGAGGCCGCACGCCTGAGCGGCGTCCGCACCCCCCTCATCCACATCTCCGTGTTCGCGATCAACGGCATCTGCGCGGCCGCAGCGGGAATGGTGCTCGCGTCGCGCGCGGGTTCGGCTCAACCGTCGATGGGTACCGGGATGGAGCTCACCGCCATCGCCGCCGTCGTGATCGGCGGCACGAGCATCCTCGGCGGGGCCGGAGCCGTGTGGCGCACCGTCGTCGGAGTCATCATCCTGACCGTCATCGGGAACGGATTCAATCTGTTGCGCTGGGACACGACGTACCAGCAGGTCGTGACGGGCGTCCTCATCCTCGTGGCCGTCGCCGCGGACGCGTGGCTCTCGCGCAGATCCAGACGCTCGCGAGGGTGACGAGCGGGCCAGGATAGAGACACAACCTCAACGGCTCCCGGGCCGCGGAAGGATCTTATGCGAATCGGCGTGCGCGTCACGCGGCGCGAGATATCGGCCGTCGCCGTCCATGAGGACGGGCGGCTGACGCGCGCGCGGAGATCGTCACAGGGCGATCCGACGCGGCCTGTCGCCGAGATCCTCAGGCGCCTGTGCGGCGACGCCGGTGATGCGGTCTCGGCCGTTGTCTTCGACGTGAGCCAGGCGCTCGTCCGGGACGCCGACACCAAGGTCGTCTCGGTGCTCATCGAGCCGCGCAAGCCGCGCGAGCCACGGCGTCATCTGTGGCCCGCCGAACGAATCCCGGTCGATGTCGCGCACATCGGCGGGGGCCACAACGCCCTCGGTCACGAACTCGTGCCGCTGGACGAGGAGGCTTTGCGTGGTCTCGCCGGGCACATCGAGCCGGGGTCGCACCTCGTGGTCTCCGCCGCGGGCTCTCCGGTCAACCCGGAGCACGAACGTCGAGCGGCCGAGGTCCTTCGCTCGACCGTGTCGGTCGGCAGCGTCACGGAGTCGAGCGCGTTCTACAGCGACTCGCTCCTGGTGCGTGAGTTCACCGCCATCCTGAACGCCGTCATGCTCGCCAGCGCCGAACGTCTCGCGGCGTCTCTCGCGGACGCCGTCGCGCTTGGCGCCGGCGAGGGTGTCCGGGCGTTCGTGGCAACGAACGAGGGCGGATGTACCCCCCTGTCGCGGCTGCCGATCACGCCCGTCCATTCGATGCGCGCGGATGTCGCCGGCGAGATGCTCGGGGGTGCCGCCGTCGCGGGCCGCACCGACGGACGGATCATCGTCGCCCGGCCGGGCGCCGTGCGGATCGGGGAGTTCGTGGACGGTCTTCCGTCCGTCGTCAGCCGGACGTCCCTCCCCGGCGGAATGTCGCTCGCCTCGAGCTTCGCGCATGTCGTCCCGCTTACGGACCTGCTCCTCTCGGGGTCGGTGGAGCCGCCCGTGACGGTACTCGCCGAGGGCGCGGAACAGGACCTGGCCGTCTTCGGCCTGGCTCCCCTGATCGTCACCGATGAGGATCTGGTCGCGGTGGGCGCCGCGGTTGCGCCGGCCTCCTATTGGCACAATCGCGTCGCCCGGGTGCTGGGTGCGGAGGACATCGAACGGGCGCTCGCCGACGGCGAGGCGATCGCCCGCGCGAACCTCGTGGCGTGGGGGGCGCACCCCGCGCGCGTCCGTGTCACGGAATCCCGGGTGTTGGCGACGACATACGGCGAAGCCCAGATGATCCGCGTGCGCGTGCGCGGGGTTGCCGATACTCAGGGCTCCGGCATCCCCGCCGAGCGCGTCCTCGAGGGCGGGCGCGCATGACCCCTCGACGACTCACCGCGGTCGACGTCCGACACCTCTGCACGGGCGCGATGTTCGTGGCCTGCACGATCGATCACGAGAGCGCCAAGCAGTATCGAGATACGACGCTGTCGCTCATCGAACGCAGCGGCGAGGGACCCGTTCTGGTGTCGGCGGACGGCCTCGATCCCGGGGACATGACGACATCCATCGGATTCGTGAACCGAGGCCTGATGTTCTCGGAGATGATCCCCGTCGGTGACGAGTTCGAGACGGCGCTGAAGCTGCTGCAGGAACGGCTGGGTGTGCCGCTGCGCGGGATCTTCCCGCTCGCGGCGGCCAGCGTGAACGCCATGGTCCCGGTGAATGTGGCCGTGCAGACCGGGCTCCCCCTGGTCGACGCCGATCCCATGGGGCGCGTCTTCCCGCTGGTCAGCCAGACGACCCTCGCGCTAGCCGGCCTGAGCGCCGGGCCCATCGCGCTGACCGGCCCCACCGGTGAGACCGCGGTGGTCGATGTCGTCGCCCCGGCTCGAGCCGAACGGATCGTCCGCGCGCTCGCGTCCGAACTCGGCGGGTGGGCGGCGACCGCCTCCTACCCGGTGACCGCGACCCAGCTGCAGGCGCACGGGGTGATCGGCAGCATCAGCCGGCTCATCGAGATCGGCGAGATCCTCGATTCCGCACTGCACACGCAGGCCAAGTACGCACAACTCACGACGCTGCTCGGGATGCGAAAGGTCATCCGAGCCCGCGTCACCGATGTGGAGGGACTCTCGCGCCCATCCGTTCCCGGCCTGCCCGACCGGCCCTCCAGTGCGACCCTGGTCGACGAAGCCCAAGGGCGCATCGTGCGGCTCGAGATCCAGAACGAGATCCTCATGATGCTCGTCGACGGCGCCATCCAGGCCGTCGTACCGGACGTGATCACGATGGTGCGGCCCGAAGATGCCAGTGTCGCCAGCCTCGACGATCTCTGGGTCGGTAACAAGCTCGATCTCATCAGCTTCCCCGCCGCGGCCCAGTGGTACTCGCCCGAGGGTCGCGCGCTTGTCGAACCCATGGCGATGCACGTCGTGGGTCCCGCCCGGGCAGGACGGGTCCGATGAGCGCTATGCGACGCGGCGTGAGCCTGCGCGATCTTCTGTTGGCTCACGACAGCGTGGGGCTTACCGCTCACCATGTCCCGTCCTCTGCGCAGTCGGTGCGCGACATCGCCCTCGTCACGCACGTCGACCAGATCCTGGAGGTCGGTCCCGACAGCATCGTGCTGCTCGGCGAAGAACTGGCCCTGGGTGGCTGGGTGGTCTCCGTTGCTCTGCGCTATGCGTGGGAACGTCGTGCCGTGGCGCTGGTCGTGTCCGAGCAGTCCTTCTCGGAGTCGGTCATCGAGCTGGCTCGCAGATTCGGCGTCGCGCTCTTCACGACGGCGGTGGGTATCGACCGGACGGCTCTCACGCTGGCGCGCGAACTCGGAGCGCTCGAGGCGGGGATACTGTCCCGCCTCGACGCGCTTCACAGTCGTGTCTCCCGTGCCACGACGATCCCGGAGGTACTGAGGGAGATCTCGCAGGAGATCGGCGACGCGCACGTTCAGGTCCTCGTGGAAGGAATCGAGCTCGTCTCGCACGGCGAGCGGCCGCCTGAACCGGTGACGATCAGGTTGGTGCTGACAGGCGGCAGGCGGGGTCCGGAGCTGGTTGCGGCCGTCCCGCTTCCCCAGCAGGTGTTCGCCGAGCAGGCGCTCGCACGAGCCGGCATGACCCTGCGAGCGCTTCTGCTCGCGCAGGAACTCGACGACCTCGTCGACGCCGCGCCATTACTGTCGTTCGCCGCCCTCACCGGCCTGCACGAGGGCAGCGCCGTCGACGACGCTCGCCCGGACCAATCGACGCTTCGACGGTGGCCCGCGGGCACGCCGCTCGCGGCCGTCGTCCTCAGGGTGGTCGAGGGCGACATCGATCATCGGGCGGATCGCATCGCCCCTGTCGTGAACAGTCGTTGGCGCGAGGCGTTCCCTCGTGTGCCGCTCGCGCGGATGCATGCCGGGTGGTTCGCGTTGGTGCCGCTCGCACACCCGTCCGCCGAGGTCGACGGCGCGCTTCAGCAGCTCGCGGACTCGGGTCTCGGGCCCCTCGGCACGGCCGTCGGCGTCGCGCTTGACCCGGATGGCACGGAGCAAGTTTCGAACCTGCTCCGCCGAGCGGGACTGGCAGCGCGCCTCGCCGAACCGGGCGGCCCGATCATCGACTTCCGGCGCTTCGGTCTGCCCCTCGTGCGACGACTTCTTCCCGCCGAGGAAGCGATCGACCTGACACGGACCGCCTACCCCCGGCTGCTGGCGGACCCGAACGCCGCCGACATCATCGCCACGGTCGTCGCGTACCTGGACTCTGCGGGCTCCGTCACCGCCGCGGCGGAGCAGCTCGGTGTCCACCGCAACACTCTTCAGTTGCGCCTGCGGCGCGCGGCCGCTCTCGGGATCCACCTGGACCGCCCGGCGGAGTTGCTGTCAACGCACCTGCTGCTCGCAGCCCTCGACCTCACATCCCTCCCGCAGCCACCGTCCCCGTCCGTCGACCGCTGACCGCCCACGAACCGGAGCTTCACACATGTCCTCACTGTCCCTCTCCCAGACCGCCGAGTCCGCCGCCCGGCGACTCGGCAGCATCCTCGTCACGGTCACCGTGCTCACGCCGGACGGTGCCGAGATCTCGCGGGTGTACTCGACGCACCCCGAGGTGTACGCCGTGGGAGGCCGGAAGAGGCTGGACCCGACGCAGACGTCGCCGATCTGGCTCGATCAGGTCGTCGCGGGCCAGCGGCCGTTCCTCGGCGCGGACCGTGAGGCGGTGCGGGAGTTCTTCTTCGACTGGGCGACGATCGAGTCGCTCGGTTGCGGCGCGATCGTGAACACGCCCGTCGTGCACGCGGGCGAGACGATCGGCTCGATCAACTTCCTCGGACCCGAGGGAAGCCTCGATGACGAGTCGGTCGCCGTCGCGGTGGAACTCACGGCGGCGGCGACCGACGCCGTCGCCGCTGCTCGTGCCGAGATCTTTCCGGAGGTGTCCCGATGACGCACTTCCGCACCCGTGGCGGTTCCCTGCGCATCCGCAACGGCCTGCTGTTCGATGGATCGTCCGCAGCGCTGGTTGAGCGTGACCTCGTCATCCGCGATGGTGTCATGCTCGACGCCGACGATTCGGCGCTCGACGGTATCGCCGAGATCGACGCTCGCGGCGGGGTCGTCACCCCCGGTTTCATCGACGCCCACCTGCACGCGTACGCAGTGTCGCTCAACCTCCTGCACAACGAGACCCGTCACCTCAGCTATGTCGCCCTGCTCGCGCGCAAGCGCTTGGGCGCGGCTCTGCGACGCGGATTCACGACCGTTCGGGACGTCGCAGGCGGTGACGCAGGACTGCACACCGCGATCGAGCAGGGCCTGTTCACCTCGCCGCGCTACTTCTACTCCGGCGCGGCCCTGAGTCAGACCGGCGGGCACGGCGACCCGACCTCGCCCGACGACACGCTCTGCTTCCACGGCGGCCCGGGCCTCGAGATCGTCGACGGGGTGGACGCGTTGCGGATCGCCGTGCGGAGCCGCCTGCACGGGGGAGCGCACGCCATCAAGATCATGGCGTCGGGCGGTGTGACCTCACCGACCGATCCGCTGAAGATCCCGCAGTACTCACTGGCAGAGATCCGCGTCGTGTCCGAGGAGGCGGCCCGGCGCGGAAGCTACGTGGCGGCGCACGCTTACTCATCGGAAGCCATCCAGCACGCCCTGCGCGGCGGGGTCCGCTCGATCGAGCACGGGAACCTGCTCGACGAGGAGACGGCGCGCGCGATGGCGGATGCCGGTGCGTACCTCGTACCCACCCTGGTCACATACGACGCGATGTCCCGCCACGGCGGCGAGCTGGGCATGACCTCCATCGGGCTCGCCAAGAATGCCGAGGTGCTCGACCTTGGCAAGACCGCCATCGAGCGCGCGTCCGGCGCGGGCGTGCCCGTGGGCTTCGGATCCGACCTGATGGGAGGGCTCGAGAGCGAGCAACTGCACGGCCTCCGGCTGCAGAGCGAGGTCTCGGGCGTGCTCGAGCTGTTGCGGAGCGTCACGTCGGTGAATGCGGCGCTGCTGAGGAACGACCGCATCGGCAGGATCGGACCGGGCGCTTTCGGTGACGTGCTGATCTTCGACGGCAATCCCCTCGACGACCCCGCGATGCTCTGGAGCGACCGGCGTCCGAGGGTCGTGCTGGACGGGGTGCCGGTCGAACCTGGATTCGGGCCATGAGCACGGTCGTCGTCAGAGCGGTCTACGAGGACGACATCGACACCGACGTCTTCGACGCGCGCCGCGTGGACGGCTTCACCGGGCGCATCGGCCAGACGCGGATCGAGCAGTCGGGCGACCACATCGTCGGAGTCACCGGCGTCGGCGCTCGGGACGCGTCGTCGCCCGAGCGGTTGGCGCGCGCGGCCGCGGCCATCGCACGCCGGGTGTCCGCGGCGTTCGCGGTGTCCGAGGCATCCGACCCGATCACGCTCGAGGTCGACATCGACTCGTTCGCCGCGTCCCCCGACGACGAGGCGGTCGTCGCGATCGCCCGCGGAATCGCCTGGGGCGGCTACCGCTTCCGCATGACCGGCGAGACGACCTTCACATCGCGGTCGCTGCCCGCACGCGCGGGCGCATCCTCTCCGGATGCCTGGGAGCGAGGCGCGCGAATCGCCGCGGCCGTGCAGCACGCACGTGATCTCGTCAATCTGCCGCCCTCCGCGCTCACGCCCGCGGAACTCGCCCGCCGGGCGCGCGAGCTGCTGGAGCCCCTGGGCGTTCATGTCGTCATCCGGGATGCGGCGGAACTGGAGGACGGAGGATACGGTGGCATCATCGCCATCGGGAAGGGATCCGCCCACCCGCCGCTGTTGCTGGAACTCGCCCTCGGTGAGGGGCCGCCCGAATACGCTTTCGTCGCGAAGGGCGTGACCTTCGACTCGGGCGGGATGTCCCTGAAATCCCCCGAAGCGCTCATGGACATGAAGTCCGACATGGCCGGCGCGGCGGCGGTCATCGCCGCATTCTCGCTGCTGCCGTCGCTTGCACCGGGTCGCTCCTTCTCGGCCGTCATCCCGATCGTCGAGAACATGCCCGGTGCGCACGCGGTCCGGCCGGGTGACGTCGTTCGCGTCCGGAACGGCGCGACTCTCGAGATCCTGGACACGGACTTCGAGGGTCGGGTCATCCTCGTCGATGCGTTCGCACGGGCCGTCGAGATGGGGCCGCGCACGATCGTGGACCTCGCGGCCCTCACCTACGCTGCACGGAACGCGCTCGGGGATGACTTCGCGGCGCTCGTCGCGACGGACGACGCCCTCGCGTCGCGCCTGCTCGCAGCGGGGGAGCGGACCGGGGATCGCGTGTGGCGGATGCCTCTCCAGGCCGACGTGAACGCACAGATCACATCAGATATCGCCGACTACAAGAACTTCCCCGGTGTACCTCGAGCGCGCGTCTCCACGGCTGCCCTCTTGCTGAGTCGATTCGTTGCGGAGGTCCCGTGGGCGCACGTCGACATGGCGGGACCGGCCTTTCGGCACACGGCTGACGCTTTGGGCGCCGCGGGCGGCACCGGCTACGGAGTCGCCCTCATCGCCGACCTCATCCGGCCGTCATGACCGGCAGGACTGCGGCGGGCTATGCCGCGCACATCTCAATCCACCACGACAGCCGTGGCCACGAACTCGACCCGATACCCCGGCGCGAGAGCAGAGCCATGGGTATAACGGGCGGGCCGGGGGGCACTCATCCGCTTCCGGTAGACCTCGTTCATCGCCGCGAAGTCGGACATATCGGCGAGGATGACCTCGATCCGCATCACGTGCGCGAGATCGCTCCCCGCCGCGGCGAGTACGGATTCCAGGTTGTCGAGGGCGAGTTCGACCTCGTCCGGGAACGACTCGGGTACGGTCCCGTTGGTTCTCTCGCCCACCTGCCCGGAGGTGAAGACCCAACCGCCGGCACGCATGGCCGGGCTGAAGGAACCCTCCTCAAGCGATTCGTGGTCGGGTGCGATGATGTCGATATCCATGTCATGAGCCCCTGTGTCCGTGCGGCGCTCGGTTGCCGCGCGCCGAGGCTAACAGTGGGGTCGCGCCGCACCCCGGGCATCCTGCACAGTGATCGCGCGGAGATTTCGCGTCAACGCACCATGGCGACCACGGGGGAGGGCGAATGACCGGTTCCGACGTGATCACGCTCGACGCCGCCGCCGTGTTCGCGCTCGTCCCGTGGCATGACGCGGTGAGTGCCCTGCGATCGGCGCTGCGGCGCGGCCTGGATCCGGCCGGACAGCCCGCCCGGACTGCCGTTCCCACTGAGCACGGGGAGCTTCTCCTGATGCCGGCGGAGCACGGCGGGATGGCGGGGGTCAAAGTCCTGTCGGTCGCTCCGGGGAACGACGCGCTTGGCCGTCCCCGCATCCAGGCGACGTACATCCTCATGGACTCCGAGACGCTCACCCCCCGGGCGCTGCTGGACGGCGCGGCGTTGACGTCGATCCGGACGCCGGCTTTGTCCGCCGTGGCTGTGGATGCGCTCGCCGCGCCCGCGGGACATCGAGTCGTCGTCTTCGGCGCGGGACCGCAGGCCGAGGGGCATGTGCACGCGTTGCTTGCCGTACGTCCTCTTGACGACATCAGGATCGTCTCGCGTTCGCACGAGAGCTCGGCGGCCCTCGTCGCCCGGCTCGGGGCGCACGGTATCCATGCCACGGTCGGGGTCGTCGGCGACGTGCCCCGGGCCGACATCATCGTGGCCGCGACGAGCGCGGCACGCCCGCTATTCGACGGGGCGTCGGTCCGCGACGACGCGATGATCGTCGCGGTGGGGTCTCACCACCCCGATCGCCGGGAGCTGGACGCGGTCTTGATGGGGCGCGCGCTGGTCGTCGTCGAGGATGTCCCTACCGCGCTGCGCGAGGCAGGCGATGTCGTCATGGCGATCGCAGATGGTGCCTTGAGTGCAGACGCGCTGGTTCCGCTGCGGGATTTGGTGACGTCGGGTGGCTCGGGACCTGCTTTTCGGCGCTCAGGAGTGCCGGTCTTCAAGTCGGTCGGGCAAGGGTGGCAGGACCTCGTGATTGCTCACTCCGCCTACCTCGCATACTGACGGAGTTCCCGTCTCAGCTCGTGCGGTACTGCGATGCGAGTGTCAGGAATACGCTCGCCGTCCAGGAGTAGGCACGGTCGCGCAGCCCTCGTCCTGAAAGTGCATCGAAGTTAGCCGGGGCGCTGCATCCTCCGTCGAGTTCGTGCCCCAGGCGCGTGTGAGGTGAGACTCGGACGATTATCGTGGTGCGAGCCGCGAACGTAGGCCGTCAAGTCACACGGTCTGTGCGATCAGGTCATCAACGGCCGATGCGCTGAGTCGTTCGGACAGAACCATCAGCCCCGCCCCGCGGATTCCGGCTGTGGCGCCTCCCTCCGCGGGCACGATGTTCAGGTGCTGCGTTGCCAGGGGGATCGATCGTTGATAAACGACCTCCCTGACTCCAGCGATGATCTCCTGCACATTCACCCCCAGTTGTCCACCGATCACTACGACGGAGGGGTTCAGGATGCTGACACACGCCGCCGTGACCTTGCCGATGACACGTCCAGCCTCCCGGGCTGCAGCGATCGCTGTTGGGTCACCGGTGCGGATACGGTCGATCACGTCACCGGTGGCCACCGTCGCACCGTCGCGACCAAGTTGGGCCGCTATCGCGGGAGCGCTCGCCATGGCCTCGAGGTCGCGATCGTCCGCGACGCCCGGCACCTGGACGTGGCCGATATCGCCGGCCGAACCGCGGGCGCCGCGCTGCAACGCACCTCCGAGGATTATTCCCGCGCCGATGCCGGTCGCGACCTTGATGAAGAGGAGATCGCTGACCGCCGGCCAGCGGGTAGCGCGTTCGCCGAGCGCCAAGAGGTTCACGTCGTTGTCGACGAGGACCGGTGCTTCAAGCCGTTGCTGCACGAACGAGGGAATGTCGAAGCCATCCCATCCCGGCATGATGGGCGGCCGGATCGGTCGTCCTGTCGAGTGCTCGACGGGACCGGGAACCCCCACCCCGATGCCCAGGAGTTGGCGCTTCTTCCGCCCGGTCGCGCGGAGGAGGCGCTCTGCGGTGTCGAGCGCCCAGGTCAGGATCTGCGCCGGTCCGTCCGCGATGTCGAGAACCCTGCTCTCCTCACGCAGCACCTCTCCAGACAGGTCCATGACGCCGACTGATCCGTGCGTTGCGCCCAAGTCGATCCCGATGCACACACGCGAGGTGCGATCGAAGACCAGCCGAGCAGCGGGTCGGCCTCCGGATGACGCCGCCGTCGATGTCAGCGCATCTGCCAATCACGCCTGACGAGATCATCGAAAACGCCCTCGGGGCGGCAGACGCGGGCGCGTCGATCCTGCATTTGCATGCCCGCAATCCCGAGACCGGCCAACCGGACCAGACACCGGAAGGCTTCATGCGATTCCTTCCGCAGATCAAGGATGCGACCGACGCGGTGATCAACCTCACGACGGGTGGAAGCCCCTTCATGAAGGTCGAAGAGCGCGTGAAGCCGGCGGAGATCCTCAAGCCTGAAGTGGCTTCGTTGAATATGGGCTCGATCAATTTCGCGCTGTTTCACCTGCTCGATCGGTACAAGGAGTTCAAGTTCGACTGGGAACCGGAATTTCTGGCGGCTACGAAGGACCTGGTCTTCCGCAACTCGTTCAAGGACATCGAGTACATCCTGGCGACCTGCTACGAGAACAACACTCGGTTCGAATTCGAGTGCTACGACATCGCGCACCTCTACAACCTCAAGCACTTCCTGGACCGCGGGCTGGTGAAGCCCCCGCTCTTCATCCAGTCCGTGTTCGGCATCCTCGGCGGCATCGGCACCCACCCCGAAGACGTCATGCACATGAAGCGCACGGCCGACCGGCTGTTCGGTGATGACTACCGCTGGTCGGTCCTCGGTGCGGGTGCTTCGCAGTTTCGGATTGCGGCGATGTCGGCCGCGATGGGCGGCAACGTGCGAGTCGGACTGGAGGATTCGCTCTGGCTGGGCCCCGGTGAGCTTGCCCCCGACTGTGAGAGTGTCGAGTACCTCCTGGCGGCCTGACTCTTGCTGACGACTGACCTCGAAGTCTGGGTGTCCTTGCTGTTGATCTGTCGTCCGTCAGGAGGCGCATCACCCTCGTGGTGCTGGCCGGGCGGGCGTGACCTCATAGGAGCCTGATCGCAACAGTCCCATCACAGTCCCGTCCACCCGACCGGCCAGTGTCACTCACCCTGTCCTGATCTGGTTGGAGCGAGCACTATGAGCATGCAGCAAGTCCCCTCTCACCGTCGAGTCGTTGTCGGCGTCGACACTCACAAACACGTCCACGTCGCCGTCGCGATCGATGAGCTCGGCGCGGTCCTGGATCGCCGATCTTTCGCGGCGGATTCCGGTGGCTACGGCCAGCTGATCGACTGGGGCGAATCGTTCGGCGGGAAACTCACCTTCGGGATCGAAGGCACCGGTTCCTATGGTGCAGGCCTGGCCGGCGCAGTGCGCCGTCGTGGAATCGGGACGCTGGAGGTGATGAGAACGGACCGTCGCGACAGGCGACTACGAGGCAAGTCCGACACCATCGATGCCGAGAACGCAGCCAGGGCAGTCCTCGCGGGCCTGGCGACGGCCATCCCGAAGTCAGCCGATGGAACAGTGGAGATGATCCGTCAGATCAAGGTCGCCAAGGACGTCGCCGTCAAGGCGAGAACATCCGCGATGATCAGCCTCAAGCAGGTCATCGTGAACGCCCCCGACGATCTGCGTCAGGAGCTGCAACCGCTATCGAAGATGGCGCTCATCCATCGCTGCGCGGCGCTTCGTCCGGGCCAGGTGACCACAATCATCGCGTCGACCAAGCACACGTTACGATCGATCGCCCGTCGCTGGGAAGTACTGGATGCCGAGATCTCCGGGCATGAGAAGCTCCTGGCAGAGCTGACCGCGCAGATCGCTCCCGACCTCGCGAAAGCCTTTGCGGTCGGTCCTGACACCGCGGCCGAGATGCTGATCGTTGCCGGCGACAATCCGGAACGGATCCGTTCGGAGGCCGCGTTCGCCCGGCTCTGCGGTGTCGCCCCGATCCCTGCATCGTCAGGGATGACCACCCGACACCGGCTCAATCGGGGCGGTCACCGGCAAGCAAACGCCGCACTCTACCGTGTCGTCATCGTTCGCATGCAGCACCACGAACCCACTAAGGCCTACGTCGCCCGCCGGATCACCGAAGGAAAGACGAAGTCCGAGATCATCCGGTGTCTGAAACGTCTTCTCGCCCGCGAACTCTGGGCCGCGATGCGCCCCATCCGCGAAGCCCGACCACCCCTCCAAATCGCGGCTTGACAGATATAGGAGCATCAATGCCTCACAGGTGCGGAAGATGCGCCAGGTGCTCGAAGGGCTCGGTTTCGAAGTTGCGACTCCTGCCGAGGCACGCGAGATTCTCGAGCTCAAGGGACGCGAGAACGTGGCGTTCTAGTCCGCTTCGAGTCCCAACTCGCGGCCGCCTGGGGCCGGTCGCCTCTTCGCAGAACTCGGCGTACCGAGCTCCGAATAGGCATATCCCGGATCACACTCGGCCGTGTTTCTTGTGGGATCCCGTACATGGTTTACCGCTCTGGATTTTGGCACGCTTGGCCTTTCCAGCGCGAACGAGAAAAGAGACGGCGAATGTCAGTAGCGAGATTCACGGGGAAGACCGCGATTGTCACGGGCGCAGGCGGGACAATCGGGCGCGCGACTGCACTGCGGCTCGCGCGTGAGGGTGCCAAGGTGCTCTGCGTGGATCGAGACGAGGCTGCGCTGCAGCTCACCGTACGTGCGCTCAGCTCGGCGGGCTCAGAGGCCGTTGGACACGTCGCCGATGTCACGGACGAGCCGTCGGTGGCGGGCTACGTTGCCGCCGCGATGACGTTGGGAGACGGTCGCGTCGACGCGTTCTTCAATAACGCTGGCATCGTCGGGCCGATCAGCCCCGTCGAAGAATACGACGCCCTCCAGTTCGATCGGGTGATGGCAGTCAATGTGAAAGGTGTGTTCCTGGGACTGAAGCACGTCGCGGCGGTGATGCGCTCGGGGGCTTCGATCGTGAACACGGCGAGCGTCGCAGGTCTCGTTGGTTCCCCCGGAATAGCAGGCTATGTAGCTTCGAAGCACGCTGTGGTGGGTCTCACCCGTACTGCTGCACTCGAACTTGCAGCGAGAAATGTTCGGGTGAACGCAATCTGTCCTGGCCCGGTAGCGGGCCAGCTCATGGCATCCGTGGAAGATGAAGTCGGCCCAGGCGGTCACGAAGCGTTTCTTTCGGACGTCCCCCTCGGCCGCTACGCCGCGCCGGAGGAGATCGCGGCGACCGTGTGCTTTCTTCTGAGTGAGGAATCGACATTCACCAGCGGGTCGGCCGTGACGATCGACGCCGGACAGACCGCTCGCTGACATGTCGAATGCAGCAACAAGCTGCGGACGAGGTCACTCCGCCGAGCACGCTGCGTCACGCCGCGTTGTGCATCGCGTTGTGCACCGCGTTGTGCACCGCGTTGTGCACCGCGGTGCAGAACACTGAAATACACGGATCGATGAAGGATGGGGATTTGCATCCCCACCCGAGGTGTGCGCAATGTATTGCATGCCGATTCCCGCTGGCCGCTCTGGCGTAGACCGCTCCTTGCTCCGCGATGACGTCTATCTGCGCCTCCGCGACGCGATCGTCGACGGCACCTTCGAACCGGGGGAGCAGCTGAGGGACGGTGATCTGGCAACCTGGCTCGGCGTCAGTCGCACGCCGGTGCGCGAAGCGCTGTTGCGCCTCGGGGCCAGTGGACTCGTGGTCGCCGTGCCCGGCCGATCGACGGCCGTGAGCACGATCGATCCGCGGGCGGTCCGCGATGCGCGCGACGTCATCGCCGCCATGCACGGGCTGGCGGTGCGCGAGACGACGGGCCGGTTGAGCGCCGACGACATCGGCCGCATGCGAGACGCCAATCGCCGCTTCGCCGACGCGCTCGTCGCGAACGACCTCGCCGCCGCGCTCGAAGCCGACGACGAATTGCACATGATCCCGGTCGCCGCGCTCGGCAACCGTGCCCTCGAGGCGGTTCTCGAACAGTTCGGTCCGCTGGTGCGCCGGGCCGAGCGACACCGGTTCACGGGTGATGGACGCGCGTCCGTCGCGAGGCACGAGCAGCTCATCGAGCTTCTCGCCGCCGGTGATGCGCGGGGTGCGGAATCGGTGTCCTTCGACATCTGGCACAGCCTGCCGGCGAGCGGAGACACGGATGACGGTGGCGCGGGGGCATCTGGAGAAGATTCCGCAGACGCGTGAGCATCCTGCGGGATAATCGCCCCGTGGGTGACCTCATGACCATCGGCGACTTCTCGCGCGCGGTCCGGATGAGCGCCAAAGCGCTCCGCTTCTACCACCAGAGCGGGGTGCTCGCTCCCGCCCACGTCGACGACCAGAACGGGTACCGACTGTACGCGGCAGAGCAGATCGCGGATGCTCAGATCGTCCGGACGCTGCGCGAACTCGATGTGCCCGTGGAATCCGTTCGCGACCTCATGGCTGCGCCGAGCATCGATGTGCGAGCGAGGCTGCTGAGCGAGCATCTGGAACGGATGGAGGCGAAGCTCAGCGCAACGCGCGCCGCGGTCGCGAATCTGCGCTCGATACTCGAGCCGGCGGCCCGCCCATCGAGATCGTCCACCGCAGCGTTCCCGAAACGCGCGTCGTGGCGATCAGCGAGGACATCCCGCTCGATTCGCTCGGCGCGTGGTTCCGCCGAGGGATCGCCACCCTGCAGAGCATCGCCGAGAACAACGACCCGTCATCCACGGGGGCATACGGCGGGGTCTGGCCCAACGAGCTGTTCACGGATGAGTACGGCGCCGCCACGGTGTATCTGACCGTGGGTCCAGGGTTCGACGACGGCACGATCGGCGATGACGCGGCCGTTCTCGACCTGCCCGCGGTCGAGCTGGCCGTGGCCACCCACCACGGTCCCGACGCGGCCGTCCCGCGCGCGTACGCGGCGCTCGGTGAATACGTGGCCCGTCATGAGCTCGCGATCGACGCGCCCGTGCGTGAGACGTACGTCACGGGGTTCCCCGGAGTGGATCGGATCGTCGTCATGGAGATCGGCTGGCCCGTCTTCCGCGTATCGCGCTGACCTCGGGGGCCGTCGACGCCGTTTGACCTTTCCCCGAGGGGAAGGCCCAGTCTGGGCTGTGCGACCCCGGTTGATCGCCCCGATGGAATCACCTTCGGGCCCCACGCAGAACGGAACCCCGACATGACGAACTCGAACCGCTTCGCTCCGTACGACGCCGACGCCCTCCCCGCCGCCATCGTCCGCTACCTCGCGGCGAAAGACGACATCCGCGGCCGGGAGTCGATCATCGACGTGTTCGCCGCGGATGCCAGCGTCACGGATGAGCGCATCCGGTACGACGGTCGTGATGCGATTCTGGGGTGGTTGGGTACCGTGGCCACCGAGTTCACCTACACGACGACGCTCATCGGTCAACGGCGTGAAGGTGACTCCGGCTGGGTCGTGCTCGCGCGCCTCGAGGGCGACTTTCCGGGTGGCATCGCCGAACTCGGCTTCCGCTTCACCGTTCAGGCAGACCACATCGCGGAGCTCGTGATCGCGCCGGTCTGAATCGGCCTGAACCGGCGAGCCGGACCTCGTCGGATGTCATCGGATGCAGGATCTGACGGAGGGAGCGCGCACTCGGGATCGTCGCGCGGCCACGGGCTGCTGCCCGTCCGGTTCGAGAGCAGACATCAGTAGGCCTGCTGGATGATCGCGGCGACGGCCCCGACGTCGTCGTTGGCCTCGAAGACTCCCTCGAGCGCGGGGAAGAACCCCTGGTTGACCATGATCGTGAAGGCGAGGTTCCGTCCCGTCGCGGCCTCCATCACACCGCCGAGCGTCTTCGTGGTCAGCCGCATCCGCCCGTTGAACGGGTCGCCGCCGATCAGGGTGCCGGTCTTCGCGAACACCTTGCCCGCGGCAGGGCTGTCCGCCTCGACCGCAGCCAGCGAGCCGTCGACGCCGAGAACCGGCATGGTCGCCTGCCAGCGCGCCGCGTCGGGTCGCGTCGCCATGAGCGTCTGGATCTGGAGGGCGTTCGCCGGGGTGACGTAGTTGCCCTCCAACCCTGAGCCGTCCACGAGGGATGCGCCGAGGATGTCGAGGCCCGCGGCATCCCAGATCTCCGCGGCGATCGGGATACCGTCATCGCAATCGGTCGAGCCGCGTTCGGCGGCGAGACGGCAGATCAAGGTCTGCGCCCCGCGGTTGTAGCTGATCTTCATCACGTAGGTCGCCTCTTGCTCGATCGAGAGCGACTCCAGTTCGGCGACCGAGGGCAGCGCGTCGACGGTTGCCCGGTCGGCGAGGTTCTCGTCGGGGTTGACGATGATCGGATCGGCCGCGACGCTCACTCCGGCACGTTCGAGCGCCTCGATGAAGGCCGTGCGGGCGAAGGTCGCGGGATCCGCGAACGCGTAGACCTTCAGCTGCGGGTCGCTGTCGGCCGCGATGGTGCCCGACACCAGGATCTCTCCGTCCCGGGTCGGTTTCGGGAGCGTGATGTTCGTGGGTCCGCCGGCCTCGACCGTCTCGACGGTGGACGTCACGACCCACGGTGAGACGACGGGGATCATGTCGACGGATGCCGGCTCGCCCGCCTTGCCGGGGTGGACCATGATGTCGATCAGGTTCTGGTTGATGACGATCGGCGTGACGGGCTGCCCCGCGAGCTCGCCGGCGAAGAGGCGGTCGTCGATCACGACGTCGCCCGCGACGGAGTCGATACCCGCGGCCTTGACCTGCTCAGCGAGTTCGTCGAGCCCCGTCAGCGGATCTTCCGGTGTGAGTGTCGATCCCGCGAGGAAGTTCGCGTCGTTGTGATCGAGGTCCGTGAAGTCGACGGTTCCGTCGGCTTTCGTGCGTCCGCCCATCGTGATGTCACCCATGCCGACCAGCACGAGGTCGCCGTCGAGCGCCCCGGCGGTGACCTCGCCACTGCGCTTGACCGGCGTCGTGATGGTGTGGTCGGGGCCCCACTCGAGCCAGGCCGCGCCGGCGCTGTACGTCTTCACGAACGACCCGGGTGCGGCCATCCTGTTCGCGTTGAGATCGATCAGCACATCGCCGGTGTCGATGTCTTGCACGGCGATGTACCAGGTTCCCTCCGCGTAGGGCGCCTTGTTCATGACCTCCAGCGCGGCCTCGGGCAGACCGTCGACGGCGTAGGGATCGGTCTGCTCCGCCGTGCACGCCGTGACGGCGAGTGCGACCCCGAGCACGGTGGCGATGGCCGCTGTGCGGCGTGTGAATGCGCGCATGATCAGGACTCGTTTCCGAGAGCTTCGGCGATTCGGCGGAAGGCCTGATCGGCGGGATGCGCCTTCGGTTCCACGTTCGATTCGTTCATGAAGACGACGATGCTCGCCCCGGATTCCGGCTGGTGGAAGACCGCAGCGGTGAAACCGAGGCCCTCGCCGTTGTGGCCCCACCATCCGTTGGTCTCTCCCATGCCCAGCGCGTAGATGTCGTAGGGCGGGCCGGCGTCGAGGGGTGCGCCCTGCTCGCGTTCGGCCTGTGTCTGCGCTCCGAGCAGCAGACCGCCGCCGAGCGCCTCGGCCCAGACTCGGGCGTCGTCGAGCGTGCTCACCATCGAGCCCGCCGGGCCGTAGATCGACAGGTTGTCGTTCTGCACCGTCTGCTCGCCGTCCTCGATCGCGTAGCCCAGCGGGTGGTCCACCCACTCGGTGGCATCGAGGAGGTATTCCGTGCCCGTTTGGCCGAGTGGCTCGAGGATGCGCTCCTCGAGCACCTCGGCGAAGTCTTGCCCGGTCACCTTCTCGACCACGGCACCGAGCAGGTTCGTGTTCGCGTTCGTGTAGACCTTCTCCGCGCCCGGCTCGAATTGCGCGGGTTCCCCGACGAGGAAGTCGTTCAGCTCGGCGAGCGAGAAGATGTGGGCCTCGTCGGCTCCGTACGCCTCGCCGAAGCCTGCCGCGGTCGTGTAGTCGGAGTTGCCGCTGGACATGTCGGCGAGCTGGCGGATCGTGATCCGATCGCCGTTCGTGATGCCGTCGACGTACTGGTCGAGGGTGTCGTCGAGACGGAGCTCGCCCTCGTCGACGAGCTGCAGGATGAGCGTCACGGTGTAGGACTTCGTGACGCTCCGCAGCGGCCAGGTCATCTCGCTCGACACGGGAGCGTCGGCCGCGATGTCGGCGAGGCCGGTGAACGACGTCCACGATCCTTCGCCGGGGATCCAGACCCCGACGGCGGATCCGGGCACTCCGTACTCGGTCATCGTCGCATCCACGATCCGCTGGAGCTCGGTCTGCAGGTCGTCCGGCAGCCCGCCCTCGGGCGCCGCCGGCCGGATCGCGGCTGGCTTCGATGCGCCCGGCGGCGTCGTGTCGGAAGCGGCGGTGGATGTGCAGCCCGTCACGACGACGAGCGCTGCGAGCGAGGCGAGTCCCGCGATGGCGAGCGAGATGCGCGGACGGCGGGCGTGCGGCGTCATGGAAGTTCCTCTGTCTGCTGTGCCGGTCGTGATGCGGATGCGGGGATCGGACCAGTCGGGAGCGGGGGCACCCCCCTTGACCCCACGCTCCCGGGTCCACCCTCCCGCTCCCGCACAGGTTATGGCAATGGACCTGGGTCCATGCTCCGCAGGCGGTAGGCGACCTGGGTCCATGGCCCCATCCGGTGTCGGACGCCAGGCTGGATCCGTCCCGGCGCTCTCGCACGGGCGAGAGGAGACGACGTGCGAATCATGCCGAGAATCCAGACGACCACCTTGCTCCGGGGCGCGCGCCGACGACGGATCGCGACCGCGGCCATCGTCGTGACAACTCTCGCGCTCGCGGGCTGCGCGGGCGGCACGACCGCGAACGGTGGTGCCACGGCGAGCTCGTCCGCGTCGGGCGGCGCGACCGTCGACTTCGACGCCGAGGCGCTCACCGCGGCCTTCGACGACTCGGCCGCCGCGATGCTCGTCCCGGGCGCCGTGATGATCGTGCGCACACCGGAGGGTGAGGTCGAGCACGCATACGGAGTCACCGAGTGGGCGGGGTCGACGCCCGTCACTCTGGACGATCACATCCGCATCGGCTCGAACACCAAGACCTGGACCGGCACCGTGATCCTGCAGCTCGTCGAAGAGGGCGAGATCGCGCTCGACGACCCGGTGTCGATGTACCGCCCCGACGTGCCGAACGGCGAGAACATCACGATCGAGCAGTTGCTGACGATGCGCAGCGGTCTGCATAACTACACGACCACCCTCGAGCTGAACACGGCGCTGGACGAGACGCCGGAGCGCGTCTGGGATCCGGAAGAGCTGGTGCGCATGGGCCTCGCCGAAGAGCCGTACTTCGCACCGGGCGAGGGATACGAATACTCGAACACCAATACCGTCCTGCTCGGACTCATCGCGCAGGACCTCGAGGGGAAGCCGATCGATCGGATCTTCCAGGAGCGACTCTTCGACCCGCTCGGGCTGTCCGAGACGTCCTACCCCTCCGCCACCGACACATCGATCCCGGAACCGTACGCGCACGGCTACATGTTCTCGAACAACGTGGACACGATGGAGGGCGAGTGGTTGTCGGACGACGAGCTCGCCGCGGCCGCGGCGGGTGAGTTGGTGCCGACCGATCACACGAACGACAACGCGTCGTGGACATCGGCCGCGGGCGCCGGAATCTCGACGGCATCCGATCTGGCGACGTGGGTGGAAGCTCTGGGAGGCGGGGGGCTGCTCAGCGACGACATGCAACAGCGACGGATCGAGAGCGTGCAACCCAACGAGGACGGCAGTTCGTACGGCTGGGGGATGGCCGGGATGGACTCGTTCTACGGTCATATCGGCTCGCTCCCGGGATACAACTCTTTCATGGGCTACGACCCCGCAACCGATGTCACGGTGGTCGTCTGGACGAACCTCGCGCCCGGCGCCGACGGCTTGCCGACCGCCGCGGTCCTGGCACGCCTGCTGATCGACACCCTGTACGGCAGTTGAGACGGAAGCCCGCGAGGGACTTCGCGCGGGGAACTCTCAGAGGGCAGGGGGCTGTGAGGACTGCAGGTAGCGGATCACGGCCAGCACCCGGCGATGGTCGTCGGCGTCGAGCGGCAGTCCCAGCGCGTCGTAGATGTTCGACGTGTGCTGCACGATCGCCTTTTCGCTCAGAACCAGCTGCGCGGCGATCGCGGCATTGCTGCGGCCCTCGGCCATGAGCCCGAGGACCTCGAGCTGACGCGGGGTCAGTCTGCCGACGGCGGAGGCGCCCCGGCTCGCCCGCGCGACCAGGACCGACACGACCTCGGGGTCGAGCGCGGTTCCGCCTCTCGCGACGCGCCGGATGTCAGACGTGAAGGTGCGCACGTCCGCGATCCGCTGCTTCAGCAGGTACCCGAATCCTCCGCCCCCGTCGAGCAGCTCGGTCGCATACCGCCGCTGCACGTGCTGCGACACCACGACGACCCCGATGCTCGGGTGGGCCTGTCGGATCCGCAGAGCGGCCTCGAGCCCCTCGTCCGTGTACGTGGGGGGCATCCGGATGTCCGTGACGACCAGATCGGGCACGTGCCGATTGACTTCGCGCTCGAGCTGCGCCGCGTCGCTCACGCTGGCGAGGACCTCGAACCCGTCGCTCGCCAGGATGTGCGCGACGCCTTCCCGGAGCAGGACCTCGTCTTCTCCGATTACAACGCGCACGGCAACTCCACTCTCACGTTCGTTCCTCGACTCCGCTCGGAGCGGATCTCGATCCTGCCGCCGAGCGCATCCACACGATCGGCCAGACCGCGCAGCCCCATCCCGGCGTTGATCCGAGCGCCGCCGATCCCGTCGTCCTCGATCTCGAGCGCGAGGCGGCCGTCGGTCTGCGTCATCGTCACCCGCACCGTCGTCGCGCGCGCGTGCTTGACGGTGTTGGAGAGCGCCTCGGCGACGATGAAGTAGGCGGTGTGCGCCGTCGGTCGTGCGACCGTCGGCTCGTCGACTTCGGCCCGGAACGTGGCAGCCACGGGCAGGCGGTCGACGAGATCCTCGACCGCCGCGACGAAGCCTTGCTCGAGGAGTGCGGCGGGCAGCACGTCGTGCACGAGGCGGCGTAGGTCGGCCGCGGCCGTGTCGATTCCCCGTCGGAGGGCCTCAGCCGGACCTGCAGCGTCCGAGCCCGAGGGCGCGTTCGCGATCGTCTGGGCCTCGATCGCCAGGAGGACGAGCTGCGTCTGCAGGCCGTCGTGCAGGTCGCGCGCGATCCGGAACCGTTCGCGGTCGCCCGCCTCGACGATGCGAGCACGCGAGAGCAGCAGGGCCTCGTTGCTCGTCAGCAACTGGACCGTGAGACGCTCGCGGTCGATGGCGATGGCGAGCACCTCGGCCGCCCGCCGCACGGGGGAGGGCTCTGCGATCATCCCCGCGTCGTAGTCGATGGCGCCGACCAGGTCGTCGTCCACGAGCACCTGCAGCCACCCCCGGCCGGCGTCGCCCGTTCTGTTGCGCACCTCGAGCCCTCGTTCGTCGACGAAGCGAGCGTGCGCCGCGTCCCAGTACACGACACGCAGGGTGCTGTCGCCGAGCGTCGTCGCGAGCGCCCGTGCGACGGCCGGCCGGCTCGCGCCGCGCAGCGCCAGCCACTCGCTCAGGGCCTCGAGCGGCGTCGTCCGGGTGAAACCCCCGCGCAGGACGCCGAGGAGAAAGGCGATCGGAAGCCCCGCGAGCAGGACACCCTGCATCCACGTGACGAGCTCCGGGTCGACGCCGAGCGGGAGCAGCACGTTCGGGATCATCGGCAGCGCGGGGATCGCAAGGATGCCGTAGGTGAAGAGGGGGAGCAGGATGCGCCGGTGAGCCGCATCCGCCGCTTTCAGACGCCGCACGAGCACCACGGCCGT
Organism: Microbacterium sp. CJ77; assembly: GCF_002911615.1. Classification (NCBI taxonomy): domain Bacteria; kingdom Bacillati; phylum Actinomycetota; class Actinomycetes; order Micrococcales; family Microbacteriaceae; genus Microbacterium; species Microbacterium sp. CJ77. The sequence continues at coordinate 41,670 of NZ_PQBR01000006.1, forward strand.
CATGATCATGACCGTCACGCCGATCGTGCTCTGGACGAACGAAACGGGGGCGAATGCGGGCGTTCCGAACACGACCGCACGGATCAGGTCGAAGAAGAGCGATGTGATGTAGCCGAGGACGACCGTGATCAGCGACAGGCGGTCCCGGATCCGACCCGAGGGGAACGCCAGCAGCAGGTGCACGGCGACCGAGAGGGCGCTGCTCGAGAAGACCGCCCCGATGGCGTACAGCCCCGGAACGCCGAAGTATCCGGCGCTGCCCAGAATCAGCGCGAGGGAACCGACGAGCAGCAGCCCCCCGATTCCGTTCATCGGCCGTCGCCACCAGGCGCAGATCCCCGCCGCCACCCAGATCCAGAACAGCACGACGTACTGCACGATCGCGACCAGGTTGCCGGGCGGCTGCGCCGCGACCGCGATCGCGACGACCCCGATGACCAGCGCGAACACGGCGATGAAGAGCAGCGCGTATTCGAGCGAACCCACCCGCCCGCCCTGAAGGCGTCGGGGAGTGGGGTGCGCAATCGGCGATATAGCGGTCTGCGAGGACACGGGGTCCCTCTCGGGAAGAGGCGGGTGCGATCAGCTCTCACCTTGGCCGAACGCCGCACCCCCAGCAACCGACCTGGGTCGCCTCTTCCGATCACGCGACACGCGACCGTCCCGGCGATCAGTTGCCGGTGTGATGCAGAAAGCGCAGTGCTTCGTCCTCGCTGACGTGGGTGCGGCTCAGGCGGGGCGGTTCACCTCGGTTGAGTAGAGTCAGCGAAAGGGTGGCGAAGAACACCAGGCTGCTGAGGAGTGCACGATGTCAGGTGACAAGGTTGTCGACGAGAGCAAGGCGATCTCTGAAATCGTGGAGAGACTCCGAGAGCGGTTCCCGGATGCCACACCCGAGTCGGTCGCAGACGCTGTCGAGTACGCGCGCACGACGTTCTCCGATGCGAAGGTCCGTGACTTCGTGCCGGTGCTCATCGAGAAGGAAGCCAAGGCGCGCCTGAAGGGCAAACGCTGAGCGTTCGGCTGGCGTTCCCGACTCCCGCAGCTCATCACGCGTGCCGGTCGGGCTCCTCCTCGGCGGGCTGCACGGTCCAGGACGGCGCCTCATCGATGCCCGCCGCCTCTTCGCGCTCCGCATCTTCGCTCGTGGGCTGCACCGCGCCGAGCGCATGGTGCGACGGGGCGTAGATCGTGTAGAGGCGCAGAGGTGCTGTGCCGGTGTTGATGACGTCATGCCACGTGCCCGCGGGGACCTGAACGGACCATCCGTCCGAGACATCCTGCTCGAAATCCAGCTGATCCTTCGCGGGGCCCATGACTGCTCTGCCGCGACCAGCGTCGACACGCAGGAACTGGTCCGTCCCGGGGTGGGACTCCAGGCCGATGGACTCGCCCACGGGGATCGACATCAGCGTGACCTGAAGGAACTTCCCGGTCCAGGCGACGGTGCGATAGTTCTCGTTCTGTCGCGTGGCGGACTCGATGTCGAAGGCGTTCGGGTGGGGCCCGTTGTCGGTGATGGCCATGGCGTCAGTCTCCTTGCTCGATGTCGAGGATCGAAGCCTACGCCGCGGAGGAGACCGCGTCTGCCCCGTCGTCGTGACCATGAGAATGGGTGGAACGGGACCGTTCGCCGGGACTTCGGGGACAATTGGTACATGAGTTGCACCCACCCCGAGAGCGAGTTCGAGGCACTCGTGTATCTCGCGGAGCGTCTGCGACGGCGTTTTCCCGAATCGAGCGATGAAGCGGTGTTCGCCCTGATCGCCGAGGAGCTGGAGTCGTTCGACGGGGTGCGGCTGCGCCACTACGTTCCGGTCCTCGTCGAAAGGAACGTGGTCCGTCGTCTGCACGAGACCTACCGTCTGGCCGCCTGAGCCCGACCGGCGCGGGTCACGCGTCGAACTCTGTCACCGAATGTTCATTTCCGCGCCGTTTTCGGTGGGAAGACTGATGTCGTGACGTCTCTGCACGCGAGGATCCATCCCGCATCCCGTTCCGCCCGGCCGGTGCTGGCGCAGGTGGCGACGGCGCTGCGCGGGATCGAGCACGTCCGGATGTCCTCTGACGAGACGTTGACGGAGCTGCCGGGACTCGGCACGCTCGTCGTGACCGAGGCTCCGGGCGAGATCCTCCTGCACTTCTCGGGAGGCGCGGACGTCGACCCGGCGGCCGTCCGCCACGCGATCTCGGCCAGGATCCGCCAGGCGGCCGGCAGCCGCACGTCGGCCGCGCGACTCGTGATCACGTGGACGGACGCGACGCCGCGTCTGTCACCGCATGCGGTCTGATCCCGGCGAAGGTCCCCTCCTCTCCGGCTCGACCGCCGCGCGCATAGCCGCGATCTACCTCGCGTCGCGTCTCGTCACGACGACCTATCTGCTGCTCGCGGGCGCACTGTCGCCTCCCGGATCCCGATTCGGGCCGGGCGCCGACATCGCCACCTACGTGCACGCGTGGGACGCCCGCTGGTATCGGCGGATCGCCGTGGAGGGGTACCCATCTCAGCTGCCCCTGACGGATGCGGGCGAGGTGGCCCACAACGCGTGGGCGTTCATGCCGCTCTTCCCGTGGTTGTCCACGATCGTGGGTGCACCCCTCGGATCGTGGGGCGCCGGGGCGGTGGTGATCGCGCTGGTCAGCGGATACCTCTGCTGTCTCGTTCTGTACCGGATGCTGGTGGGCACGATCGGGCGCTCCGCGTCGATGTGGTCCGTGGTGTTCTTCGCGTCCGCTCCGCTCGCCGCGATGTTCCAGGTCGCCTATCCCGAGACGCTCTTCCTGCTCCTGACCTTGCTCGGCATCCTGAGTCTGCAGCGGCGGCGATACGGCTGGCTGTACGCCGTCGTCCTCGGGATGGCCTTTCTCCGTCCGGGGGTGCTCGCCTTCGCGCTGTTGCTGGGACTGTTCGGCGCCTGGCGATGGATGTCTCGCCGTCGCGAAGCCCTGCGGCCGGGCGAGATCGTCCACATCTCCGGGGCCGCCGCACTCGCGACGATGTGCGGTCTTTCGTGGCCGATCATCGTGGCGACCGTGACGGGCCGAGCAGACGCGTACCTTCAGACCGAGCTGTCGTGGCGTCGCCTCTGGATGGACGACGAGGGCGGTTTCGTGCCTTTCGAGGGCTGGTTCCAGGCGGCCGGCTACTGGTTCGAGACCTGGTCCCTGAACCCGGCGTGGGGGCCCGTCGCCGTCTTCGCGATCATCGTCGCGGTGGCGAGCATCCTCATCTTCGTCCCTCAGGTCCGGAGGCTGGGGATCGAGATCCGTCTTTGGGCCGCCAGCTACGCCCTCTACCTGCTGGCCGTGTTCCTGCCGCAGTCGAGCCTCCTCCGGCTTCTGTTTCCGCTCTCGCCCTTGTGGGGAGCGGTGGCCCAGCCGCGCAGTCTCGCCTGGAGGATCGGGGTCCTCGTCGCCTGTCTGGTCGGGCAGGGGTGGTGGATCTGGAACGTGTACGGGCTCGGCAGCGAGTTCTGGCACATCCCCTGATCGTCACGGGCGAACCGGCCAGCGGGGGATCGGGTGTCGCCCGCCCCCCGCTCGTCGGGGCCCGTCTCTCAGTCGCCCTTCACGTTGACGATCTGCCGCAGGACGTGCCGCACCGTGACCAGATCGTCGGCGTCCGCCATGACCTGGTCGATCGGCTTGTAGGCCTGCGGGATCTCGTCGAGGAAGGCATCCGTGTCCCGGTACTCGATGCCCGCCATCGCCTCACGCAGCTGCTCGTGCGTGAAGGTCTTGCGGGCCGAGGTGCGCGAGTGCTCCCGTCCGGCGCCGTGGGGCGACGAGTTGAGCGACAGGGGGTTGCCCCTGCCCTCCACGACGTACGACGCCGTGCCCATCGACCCCGGAATCAGCCCGGGGCGACCGGTATCGGCCATGATGGCGCCCTTTCGTGAGACCCACACCCTCTTGCCGAAGTGCATCTCGGACTCGGTGAAGTTGTGATGGCAGTTGATCCGCTCGAGCTCGTCGACGCCGGTGCCGCCGGGCCCCGTGCCGACGAAGCGGCCGAGCTGATTCGCGACGCGGTCCATCATCTCTTCACGGTTCAGCAGGGCGAATCGCTGAGCCCACCGCAACTCGCTGATGTATCGCGTGAACTCCGGCGTGCCCTCGACCAGGTAGGCGAGGTCGGGGTGCGGCAGCTCGATCCACCACTGCTTGGCCAGCCGCTGCGCGACCCTGATGTGGTGCTGGGCGATCTTGTTGCCGACGCCTCGTGACCCGGAGTGCAGGAACATCCACACCGCGTCGGTCTCGTCGACCGAGATCTCGATGAAGTGGTTTCCGCTGCCGAGCGATCCGAGCTGGTTGCGCCAGCGCCCCGCGTACGAGGCCGGATCGAAACCGGCCTTCGCGGCGAGGTCCTCAAGCTCGGCGACCCGCGGCTCCGCCGTCGCGACGATCTTGCGGTTGTCGCGTCCGGCCGACAGCGGGATGGCACGCTCGATCTGCTCGCGCAGCTCGACGAGGTCGCGTCCGGCGAGATCGCCGCGGGTGAACGCGGTCTTGACCGCGATCATGCCGCAGCCGATGTCGACGCCGACAGCCGCGGGCATGATGGCGCCGAGTGTCGGGATCACCGATCCGACCGTCGCCCCCAACCCGAGGTGCGCATCGGGCATGAGCGCCAGGTGCGGGTAGATGAACGGCATGCGTGAGGATGTGCGGGCCTGCTCGATGGTCTTCTCATCGATCAGGCTCGCCCACGACAGCAGGCGGTTCGTGAGCCTCTCCATGATTCCTTTCCTATGGTTGCGCGCAACTCCTGCATATGAGGACGCTGCGCGATGCGGAGGCGGGTCGTCCAGGTCGTACGGACGATCCGAATCCGCCACGCGGAGAAGGAAACGCCCCGGACCTGTGCGGTGCGGGGCGTGAGGGAAGCGGATGCTTCTACACGGCCGGCGCCGGAGGGTACGACTCGTAACGGAACTGGGGCTTGAGTCCCAGCACCGTCGAATTGCGAAGCTCCCGCAGCGGGTTCATCGCGTCGTCCTCTCGGCCTGCCTTGATCGCCGTGCCGTCGGCACAGCCTTGCAACGCTAGGCCACGGTCCGCGCTCGGGTCAAGCGCTACAGGGATGAACCTCGGTCGGGCGTCAACTCCTCGACCGACCGCTTGTCGCCCCGTGTCTTGATGAGGCTCGCGACCGTCGCCACCCCGATCGTCGCCGCGATGAAGACGAGCGAGAACCAGATCGGGATCTCGGGGGCCCACAGCATCGGCTCGCCGCCGTTGATGAACGACAGTTCGTTGACGTGCATGGCGTGCAGCACGAGCTTGACGCCGATGAAGGCGAGGATGACGGCGAGTCCCTGCGCGAGGTAGACGAGGCGCTCGAGCAGTCCGCCGACGAGGAAGAAGAGCTGCCGCAGCCCCATCAGCGCGAACGCGTTGGCCGTGAAGACGATGTAGGCCTCTTCCGTCAGGCCGTAGATCGCCGGGATCGAGTCCACCGCGAAGATCAGGTCGACGAATCCGATCGCGATGATCGTCAGCATCATCGGTGTCACCCAGCGCCGGCCGCCCTTTCGGACGGTCAGCTTGTCGCCGTGGTACTCGTCGGTCACGGGCAGGATGCGGCGGACGAAACGCATGAACCTTCCGTCGGCGGGGTTGGACTCGCCGTGCGCGAACGCCTGGCGGTAGGCCAGGAAGAGCAGCAGCGCGCCGAAGAGGTAGAAGATCCACGAGAAGTTCTCGATGAGGGTCGCGCCGACAGCGATGAAGATCCCGCGCAGGATGAGCGCGATCACGATGCCGATCATCAGCACCTTCTGCTGGTATATCTTCGGCACCGCGAACCCGGTCATCACGATCAGGAACACGAAGAGGTTGTCGATCGACAGGGCCTTCTCGGTCAGGTAGCCGGCGAAATACTCACCGCCGAAGGTCCAGTCGCTGAAGACGCCGATGCCGACGCCGAAGAGCAGTGCGAGGCCGATGTAGAACGCCGACCACCGGGCGGATTCGCCGATGGAGGGCTCGTGCGGTTTGCGGACGTGCGCGAAGAACTCGTAGACGAAGAACGCGATCGTGACGGCGATCGTGATGATCCAGATGAGCGGCGTGATGTTCAAGAGGGTTCCCAACCGTGGCGTGAATGAATCGACGCCAAGGTCTTCTCCATCCTCTGAACGAGGACCGGTGGCCCGGGATGCCGTGGCATCCGTAGTGACGAGCCGACCGTGTCGGAGTACTCCCCTTGGTGGTTCCACCCTATGGCGGTCCGCGCGGCGGTTCCTGGACGGATGCCGAGCGGTGTTGCGGGAGGAAAGATCCCGTACGACGATCAGCCGCGCGGGGGTGCATGTCCGAGTAACCTCGGCGCATGCACAGGCTGAACCGCGAAGAGGCGCGCCGTATCGCCGTGCGGGCGCAACTGCTGGACGCGGATCGCCCCGGGACCGGGCGGGTCAGCTCGTTGCTACGTCGATGAGCGCTTTGCCGACGAGCCCGCCTTCGACCGCGTCATGGGCAGGGGCGGTCTGGTCCAGGGCGAACCGCGTGATCGGCAGGCCGGCGTCTCGGCCGACGGGGAGCGCGCCGTCGCGGAGCGCGCCCGTCACATCATCGACAGCCGCGCCGATCGCATCCGTCCCCATCGTGTAGAGCAGCAAGAACTGGTACCGGATGTTGAGAGCGAAGTGCGTGCGGATGTCGATGCTCATCTGGGTTCCGCCGTCGGTCGCGTAGACGGCGACGGAGCCGTGGTTGGCCAGGACGGCGGCGTTCAGTTCGGCGTTGCGTGCGGGGGAGACTTCGACGACGATGTCCACCCCGTCGGGGGCCACCGCGCGGATCTCGGCGGCTGCGTCCTGCTCCCGATAGTTGACGACGTTGTGCGCCCCGGCCGCGGTGGCGAGAGCCGCTTTTGCGTCGGAAGAGACCGTTGTGACAACGGTCGCGCCGGCCCAGCGTGCGAGCTGGATGGCGGCGTGTCCGACCGCGCCCGCCCCACCCGCGACCAGCACGGTCCGGCCGGTGAGTGCTCCGGGGGCGAGCCGCGTCGGTCCTCCGTCGTGCACGGTGAGCGCTCGATGCGCCGTCAGCGCCGGCACGCCGAGCGAGGCGCCGACATCGAACGAGGCGTTGTCGGGCAGCCGCGCGACGAGAGTTGCCGGGAGGACGGTGTACTCCTGCGCCGTACCGGTGGGGCGGTCGAAGGCCGAGAGGAACATCCAGACGCGGTCCCCGGGCGAGTAGTCTTCGACACCGCTTCCGACGGCGTCGATGATGCCCGCACCATCCTGGTTCGGCGCCTGCTCCGGAAAGCGCGCCGGGGCGGGTGCGCCGCCCGCCCGGCTCTTCCAGTCCGTCGGATTGACGCCAGAAACGATCACGCGAACCCGGACCTCGCCGTTGCCGGGTTCGGGGATCGGCCTGTCGACCTCGTGGAGGACGTCGGAGTTTCCGGTCTGGGAGTAGACGATGGAGCGCATGATTCCGGCAACCCGTTCACGTTGTCGGGCATTCCCGTTGCGTGCTTCGGCCGCGGCGTTGGTTGTGTGAGCGGCCGGTTGGCGAAGATGTGGGAACTCTCATCTTTCGCGCTCTGATGTGGCGTGATTTCGGTGTTTTTCGGGCGTCGGATGTCGGTGGTCGTCCGTAGAGTTTCGAACATGCATTCGAACACACGTGTCGCGTCCGATGACGATGTCGATGTTGCCGCGCGTGATCTCGCGGTGCGGTTCGCCGAGGCGTCCCGGACGGTGGCGCGGGCGCAAGCCGCGCAGGCGCGGGTGTTGGCGGATGCGGCCGACCTCGGGATGCGGCGCGTTGCCGAGTTGGTGTCGGTCTCGTCGCGTGAGGCGGAGTTGCCGGTGCGGGCGTTGGCGGCGGAGTTGGGTGTCGCGGCGAACATGTCCGACCGGACGGTGCAACGCCGCATGAACGACGCCGCGGTGTTGGCCGAGGCGTTCCCGGCGACGTTCGACGCGTGGGATGCGGGCCGGGTCGGTGCGGGGCATGTTGCGGTGATCATGGAGCACGGGTTGCCGCTTGTGGATGCGGAGGCGCGGTCGGAGTTCGAGGCTGCGGCGTTGGTCCGGGCAGAGGGAACCACGCCCGGCTGTTTGGGGTCTGCGTTGGCGCGGCTCGCGGAATCCCTCCAACCCCGGTCGTTGGCGGAGCGCCACCGGGAAGCGCGTGCGTCGCGGGGTGCGTGTGTGCGGGACCTCGGGGACGGGATGGCGGAGTTCACCTCTGTGCAGCCCGCCGTCCTGGCGCATGCGATGCACGACCGGATCACGCAACAAGCGCGGGCGATCAAGAACGCCGACCCGGGTGATGTGAGGACGGTGGATCAGATTCGTGCGGACCTGGTCGCGGACATGCTGCTCACCACCACGCCGACCGTCGAAACCGGTGCCGGACTCTCTGACGGGTTCGGTGGGTTGGGTGCGATCCGGGCGATCGTGAACGTCACCGTCCCCGCCCTCGCTCTGGCCGGGGTCACGGATGAACCGGCCGAGCTCGCCGGGCGGTGCCCGATCGACCCCGCGACCGCCCGCGCTCTCGCCGGGCACGCGACGGGGTGGGAACGGGTCCTCGCCGACCCGATCACCGGGTGCGTTCTCGCCGTCGACCGATACACGCCGTCGGCGGACATGAAACGGTTCCTGCGCGTACGGGATCAGCGCTGCCGGTTCCCCGGGTGCCGGCAACCCGCACACCGATGCGACCGCGACCACACCCACGACTACGCCCTCGGCGGCGAAACCCGCACCTGCAACCTCGCGTGCCTCTGCAAGAGACACCACACCCTGAAAGGCGAAACAGGCTGGACCGTCCGACAACTCGGCGGCGGTGTCCTGGAATGGACGTCGCCGGGTGGGCACGTCTACATCGACAAACCACCCCCGGCAGTCCACTTCACCCCCAACACCGACCCACCACCCTTCTGATCGGCAGGTGGAGCCATGCCTTGCGGTCGCTGAGATCGATGGAGTGTCCCGTTGGGTTCACAACCCCTCAGGGAACCACCGCTAGAGCCCGTAGTCGGAGCGGAAGCTCTGCCAGAGCGCTGCGCTGCACGCCGCGACGACCTCGTCCCAGAGTTGCGTTGCGCCGTCTTGTGCGCGGTCCGAGACAGCCTTGATGATGCGCAGCGGCACCCCGAACTCCCCGGCGACATACGCGTAGGCGTACGCCTCCATGTCGACCAGCACGGCATCGAGCGCGCGGATGCGAACGACCGCCTCCGCGTCGTCGACGAAGATGTCGCCCGTGGCGATCGCGTGGCCCGGGTTCGACAGCTCTATGCGGGCCGGGAGCGAGACGTGCTGACCGACGATCCCGTCCAAATCGCTCACATCGTGCTGCAGGACGGCCCCGATCTCGTGAACGGCCGCCTCGACGTCGGGATCCAGCGCACCTGCGGTGCCGACGACCACGACCTCCGTGTAGTCACGAGCCGAGAGCGCACGCGTCAGGGCGACGGCGGCCTTCAGCTTGCCGGGCCCGGTCACCAGGCGGTCGAAGCCGTCGATCTGAGCGGGGAAGGCCACGAGTTCGGCATCCAGAGCCGCGACGAGAAGTCTCACGGTCACCCATTCTGTCCCGTCACGAGCGCGACACACGCATCCGGCAAGATGAGGCCATGGATATGGCCTATTTCTCCACCGGGTACTCGGTGAACCTTCCCGACTGGATCGCCGAAGAACTGCACGGCGTGCCGGATATCATCCCGGACCGTGCCGAACGGATGGCGCTCGTGCACCGTCTCGCCGATCGCAACTGGCGGGAGGGGAACGGCGGACCGTTCGCCGCGCTCGTCGCCGAGACCGACACGGGACGCATCGTGTCCGTCGGGGTCAACGTCGTCCTCGGCAGCGGCATCTCGTCGGCACACGCCGAGGTCACCGCGCTCGGCACGGCGCAGGCCCGTGTCGGATCCTGGGACCTCGGGGCCGAGGGACTGTCGCCCCACGAACTGGTCGTCAACTGGCGTCCGTGCGTGCAGTGCTACGGCGCCACCATGTGGTCGGGTGTGCGCACCCTCGTCGTCGCTGGTTCTGGTCCCGAGCTCGAAGAGATCAGCACCTTCGACGAGGGGCCGATGGTCGAGGACTGGGCTGAGCAGTTCGAGGCCCGCGGAATCGAGGTCGTGCAGGACGTGCTGCGCGACGAGGCCCTCGCGGTCTTCCGCGCCTACCGCGCGGCCGTCGACAGCGGCGGCATCGTCGTCTACAACGCCCGCTCCGGCGACTGAGGGTGGCGCGATCCACTGTTACGTGATCGGCCGGTGCGGGACATCCGCCCGCAACACGAGCGGACGTAGGCTGAGTCATGGCGCACTCAGACACCTCCCCTTTCGCGGGAGCCACCGGAACGATCGTCGCAATCGTCGGTTCTGAATCGGCGAGCGCGATCTCGACTCTCGAGGGCATCCCGGGAGTCGAGACCCTCTCGCTGCGGGATTCCGATCCCGCCACCGCCGCTCGCCGAATCTCGGCGTGCAGCACACCCTGGATCGTGCACGACGCCGATCCCCTCGAACACGTCGCGGCCGCGTGGGTCGAACTCTACGAGGAACGCGCGACGCTCGGCACGCTCGAGGTCGAGGTCGAGGCGGCGCTCGCCCACTTCGAGGAGGGCACGGCGCTGATGCCCGACTACTACATCGTGCTCGATCCGGACGCGGCCGACGACACGTGGCGGCACTGGTGGTGCGGCGCCCTCGGATTCCGGGCTCCGCGTCGGGTCCTTCCCGCGGCATCCCCGGCGACACCGGGTGACACCGCGTTCCGGCGGCTGCTTACGGCGCTGCCGACCTCGCGCCCGTGGCCCGAGCCCGTCACGTGGTTGCCCGGCCTGGCGTTCGAGATCCCCGACCGCGTGGGTCTGCGTGACCGGACGCCCGACGCGGACGCCGCGGCCTGAGTGCGCATCAGTCGGAGGCGAGCTCGGGCAGGGCCTGCCGTAGCTCGTCGAGCCAGGCCTGCGCGTTCCCATCCGAGGGTGCCCGCCAGTCGCCGCGCGGCGAGAGCGAGCCCGCGGCCGAGACCTTCGGTCCGTTCGGCAGCGCCGAACGCTTGAACTGCGCGAAAGCGAAATAGCGCTTCAGGAACACCTCGAGCCACCGCACGATCGTCGCCAGGTCGTAGGACAGCCGAGCGTCTTCGGGGAACCCCGGCGGCCAGCCCGCGGCATCCGGGTCCGCCCACGCCTCGTGCGCGAGGAAAGCGATCTTGGACGGCAGGAAGCCGTACCGCAACACGTGGAAGAGCGTGAAGTCGTGCAGCGCATACGGGCCGACGAGCGATTCGGTGGACTGCGTCGCGCCGTCCGCGTCGGCCGGCACGAGCTCGGGACTGATCTCGGTGTCGAGCACCGATTGCAGAACGGCGGCTTCCGCGGCGTCGACGCCCTCGCCCGCGGCGATGACCCAGCGGATGATGTGCTGGATGAGCGTCTTCGGAACTCCGGTGTTGACCGCGTAGTGGCTCATCTGGTCGCCGACGCCGTACGTCGCCCACCCCAGCGCGAGCTCCGACAGGTCGGACGTGCCGATCACGATCCCGCCGTTCTGGTTGGCGAGACGGAAGAGGTAGTCGGTGCGCAGGCCCGCCTGGACGTTCTCGAAGGTCACGTCGTAGACCGGTTCGCCGCCGCTGAAGGGATGCCCGATCTTCTCAAGCATCTCGTTGGCCGCGTCGCGGATGTCGATGGTCTCGATCGAGGCGCCGACGGCCTCGGCGAGGGCGATCGCGTTCGATTTCGTGTGGTCGCTCGTCGCGAAGCCGGGCATGGTGTACGCCAGGATGTCGGAGCGGGGACGACCCATCCGGTCCATCGCGCGCGCCACCACGAGCAGTGCGTGCGTCGAGTCGATGCCGCCGCTGACGCCGATGACCGGCTTCGGGCCGCCGATCGCCGTCAGGCGTTGGACGAGTCCCGTGACCTGGATGTTGAAGGCCTCGTAGCAGTCCTGGGCCAGGCGCGCGGGGTCGTCGGGCACGAACGGGAAACGATCGATCGGACGCCTGAGCCCCGTCTCGTGCGCGGGGACGCCGAGCGTGAACGGCACCGTCACGAATGCGCCGGTGCGTACCGCGTGCGTGCGGCGGTTGTCGTCGAACGTGCCCTGCCTGGCGCGATCCTGGCGGATCCGATCGAGGTCGACGTCCGCGACCGACCGGCGCGGGCCATCCGGGAAGCGCTCGGTCTCGGCGAGCAGCCCGCCGAGCTCGTAGATCATCGTCTGGCCGTCCCACGACAGGTCGTTGGTCGACTCGCCCTGACCGGCGGCGGCGTAGACGTAGGCCGAGAGGCAGCGGAACGACTGCGCTCGGCAGAGGATCGCGCGCTCGTCTGCCCGGCCGATCGTGATGGGGCTGCCCGACAGGTTGACCATCACGGTGGCACCGGCGAGCGCGGCCTCGGACGACGGTGGGATCGGAACCCACACGTCCTCGCAGACCTCCGCGTGCAGCACCAGACCCGGTAGGTCCTCGGCGGCGAAGAGCAGGTGGGGTCCGAACGGTGCCTCCGCGCCCGCAACCGAGATCCAGCGCGCCTCATCGCCGGTCAGTTCGTCGCCGGCCGCGTACCAGCGGCGCTCGTAGAACTCGCGATAGGTGGGCAGGTAGGACTTCGGCACGACGCCGAGCAGCTCGCCGCCGTGGATGACGACGGCGCAGTTGTAGAGCCGGTTGCGGTGCCTGAGCGGCGCGCCGACGACGAGCACGGTCATGAGATCGCGTGACGCCTCGATCAGACGCCCGATCGCGGCCTCGGTCGCATCCAGGAGGGCATCCTGCAGTACGAGGTCGTCGATGGCATACCCGGTCAGGCAGAGTTCGGGGAAGACCGCGACGGCCACGGCGTCGTCGTGGCATTCGCGGGCGGTCTCGAGAACAGCCCGGGCATTCGAGGCGGGGTCACCGATGCGCACCGGGATCGTGCACGCCGCAACGCGCGCAAAGCCGTGGCGGTAGGCGTTGCGGAACGGAAGGCCGTCGGTCATCACCCCAGTCTGGCACCCTAGGGTGGTCAGGATGAGTACGGCACCCCCGGAAGAGCCACCGCGCACGCGTGAGATCGCCCTCACCGAGCGGCATCGGTGGCGTGCCTACTGGGTCTGCGTCGGTGTCGCCGCCCTCACGATCCTCGACCTCAGCAAGGTCAACGTGGCCCTGCCCTCCATCGAGAAGGCGTTCGGCGCCGGATCGACCGAGCTGCAGCTCGTCGTGTCGGGCTACGTGCTGGCGTTCGGTCTGGCGCTCGTCCCGATGGGGCGACTCGGCGACCAGCGCTCGCGTCGCGCCTTGTTCATCGTCGGCCTCTCACTGTTCACGGTGACCAGCCTCGTCTGCGCTCTGGCGCAGGACGTCACCGTCCTGCTCGTCGCCCGGTTGATCCAGGGCGTTGCCGCCGGCATCCAGATGCCCCAGGTGCTGGGCCTGATCCAGCAGTTGTTCCGCGGGGCGGAGCGCGGCAAGGCGTTCGGTCTGTTCGGCGCGAGCATCGGGATTGCGACCGCCTTCGGGCCGACGCTCGGTGGGCTCGCCATCGCGATCGGTGGTCCGACCGACGGATGGCGCGGCATCTTCTGGATGAACGTTCCCCTGGCGCTGATCGCGATCGCCGCGGCGATCTGGCTGCTGCCGGCCACGCGGACGAAGTCGAGGCGCAAGCTCTCGCTCGACCCGGTCGGCATCCTGCTGTTCGGGCTCGCGGTCGTCTCGCTGCTCTGGCCCTTCCTCTTCACGACCGGCTCACCGACGGACGACCCGAACCGGTGGTGGCTGCTCGTTCCATCCGTGCTCTTCATCGGCACTTTCATCGTCTGGGAGCGGACATACCAGGCGCGGGGGCACCAGCCCCTCGTCCCGCTCGGGCTGTTCCGGGTCTCGTCGTACCGCAATGGCACGATCTTGGCGTCGGCCTACTTCGCCGCGCTTCCCGCGCTGTTCTTGCTGACCACGCTGTATCTGCAGGGAGGGGTCGGCCTCGAGCCGGTCTTCGCGGGCATGGTCACGATCGGATTCGCCCTCGCGAGCGCCCTGACCTCGTGGTTCGGCGGTCTGTGGGTCAACCGGATCGGTCGACCGCTCGTGGTGTGGGGGCTCGCGATCCTGCTGGCAGGCACGGCCGGGCTCGTTCTGGCGGCCCTCTTCGTGCCGTCGGGCGCCGTGATCTGGGTCATGGCGGCGATCATGGTCGCCGCCGGAGCGGGTGGCGGGCTCGTCGTCTCGCCCAACCAGACGCTCGCGCTCGCCGACATCCCGCCCAAACGCGGCGGCCTCGCGGGGTCGGTGAGTCAGCTCGGGCAGCGCATCGGAACATCCATCGGCACCGCCATCGCGCTCGCCTTCTTCTACGCGACGATCTACAGCGAAGGTGATTCCGTCCCCACGATCGTCGTCTATCACGACGCGTACGCGGTCGGGATGGTCACGGTCGGTGTCGGCATCTCTCTCGCATTCGTCGTCTCGCTGGTCGACCTGACGGCACGCACGAAGAAGTCCACGTAGTCCGATCGGCTGTCCGAGGCCGCGGGTAGGGTCGCAGACGGAGGGGACCCCGTGCGATACATCGAGAACGAAGGCCGACTGGTGACGAGCGCGAGCGACCTCAAAGCCGCGTCGGAATGCGAGTTCGCGTGGGTCCGTGCGATCGATGCGCGGCTGGGCCGCATCGAGCAGGTCGTCGAACCCGAAGATCTCACACTGGAGCGCGCGGCACGACTCGGCGATCGACACGAGCGGCGCGTGCTCGAGCGGTATCGGGAGGAGGATCCGGATGGCGTGGCCACCATCGCTCAGGTGTCGTCGGTCGATGCTCCGGCCCTGGCAGAAGCCGTCCGCCTCACGAACGCGGCGCTCGCGGACCCCTCCGTGCGCATCATCTATCAGGCGGCGTTCGCCACCGCCGACTTCGTCGGCTTCGCCGACTTCCTGATTCGGGACGAGAGCGGGCGCTGGCTGGTTCAAGACACCAAGCTCGCACGTCGTGCTCGCGTCACCGCGCTCATGCAGCTCGCGGCATACGTACAGCGGCTCGATGAACTCGGCGTGCCGCGGTCGGATCGCGTCGAGCTGTTGCTCGGCGATGGCACGACGAGCTCGCATCTCGTGGACGACATCCTGCCCGTCTATCACCTGCGCTACGCGCGCCTGGTCGAACTGATCGAGAGCCGTCACCTCGAGCGGGGTCCCGCCGATGCGCCCGCCGCCTGGGGCGACGACCGGTATTTCGCCTGCGGTCGATGTGCCACGTGCCAGATCGAGGTCGAGGCATCCCGCGACCTGCTGCTGGTGGCGGGCATGCGGCCGCTGCAGCGCACGAAACTCCGCGACGCCGGCATCCGCACCCTGGACGAACTCTCGGTCGCGCAGGCGCCGCCCGCGAAGATGAACGCGGACGTCTTCGGCCTGCTCCGCACGCAGGCGCAGTTGCAGCGTGCGTCCGAGATCGCGCTGGCGGACGCCCCCGATGGCGTGACTCCCGTGCCGGTGTACCGCGTGGTCGAGCCCGCGGCCCTGGCCGCGCTGCCGCCCGCGGATCCCGGCGACCTGTTCTTCGACTTCGAGGGCGATCCGCTCTACACCGAGGGTGTGGGCACGGAGTGGGGCATCGACTATCTGTTCGGCTGGGTCGACGAGCGCGAGAACTTCTCACGCCTCTGGGCGCACTCGTTCGACGAGGAGCGTGTCGCCCTCTCACGCTTCCTCGACTTCGTCGACCTGCACCGCCTGGCACATCCCGGCATGCACATCTACCACTACGCCCCGTACGAGCCGACGCATCTGCTGGCGATGGCCGCACGGCACGGCACGGGCGAGGCGCAGGTCGATCGGCTGCTGCGCGACGGTGTCTTCGTCGATCTGTACCCGATCGTTCGGCGTGCCCTTCGGGTCGGGTCGCGTTCGTACTCCATCAAGAAGCTCGAGCCGCTCTACATGGGCGACGAGACGCGGCAGAGCGATGTCCAGCGCGGCGACGAATCGATCGTCCGGTACGTCGAGGCGCGGATGCTCCAGGACGCCGGAGACGACGCGGGCGCCGAAGCGATCCTCGACGACATCGCCGACTACAACCGTTACGACTGCGTCTCGACGCGGCGTCTGCGCAACTGGTTACGCGACCGCGCGGACGAGGTGGGCATCGTCTCGGCCGCCGATCCCGAGCCCGATGGCGCCGGGTACGAGCCGTCGCCGCGTGCCGTCGCGCTGACCGCCCTCGCCGAGGGGGCTGATGCGGAATCCGCCGATCCAGATGCCCGGGCCCTGCGCCTCGGCGCGGCCGCGATCGACTACTACCCGCGCGAGGCGAAGAGCTTCTGGGCGACCCACTTCCTGCGGTTGCGTGAGCCCGTGTCGGTGTGGGAGCAGAGCCGCGATGTCGCGGTGCTGGACGCTTCGCGCTGCGAGGTCGTGGAGGACTGGCACCGGGCCGAGGGGCAACGGGTGGATCGACGCATCCTGCGCCTGCGCGGAGAACTCGCGCCGGGCACACGGCTGTCGGTGGGGAGCGAACCGTTCCTGCTGTACGAACTCCCGGCGCCTTTCGTCTTCGAGGCGTCGCCGCGGTGGCTGCATGCCGATCACCGCGGTCGCGTCCTCGAAGAACTCGAGGACGGTGCGCTCGTGGAAGAACGCGCCCGGGGCGGGTTCACCTGGGGCGAACTGCCGATCGCGATCACCCCCGCCGCGCCGCCGCGCGCCCTGTCGCAGCAAGTGGCGATCGACGAGTGGGCCGACAGCGTGATCGCGGCGAGCCCCGCTTTCCCCGCCGATCCGGCGACCGACCTGCTGCGGCGTCGTCCGCCGCGGCTGAGCGCGGGTCGGCCGGAACCAGCCGACGCGGCCGATCCCGTTCCGGCGATCGTCGCCACGCTCCGCGACCTCGACCGCAGCTACCTCGCGGTGCAGGGCCCCCCGGGTACGGGCAAGACGTATGTCGGATCACACGTGATCGAGCGTCTGGTGCGCGAACACGGCTGGAAGATCGGCGTCGTGGCCCAGTCGCACGCGGTCGTCGAGCACATGCTCGATCGGGTGATCGACGCCGGGGTGCCGGCCGCGCGGGTCGGCAAGGCGCCCAAGGACGACACCGCCGAGGTGCGGTTCACGCCGCTGCCCAAGAACGGCGTCGCGGCATTCGCGCACGAGCACGCCATGTCGGGGTTCGTGGTCGGCGGGACCGCCTGGGACTTCAGCCACGACGGTCGTTTCCCGCGCGGATCGCTCGACCTGCTCGTGATCGACGAGGCCGGGCAGTTCTCGCTCGCCTCGACGATCGCGGTGTCGGTCGCCGCGCAGCGACTGCTCCTGCTGGGCGACCCGCAGCAGCTCCCGCAGGTGAGCCAGGGAACGCATCCGGAACCCGTCGACACGTCGGCGCTCGGCTGGATCATGGACGGCTCGGCGGTGTTGCCCGATGCTCTCGGGTACTTCCTGCCCGAGAGTCGCCGCATGCATCCGCGCGTCGCCCTGCCGGTGTCGAACCTGTCGTACGCCGGGCGTCTCGCCTCCCACCCTTCCGCCGCTCTGCGCTCGATCGATGGCGTCGAGCCGGGGTTGCACCGCGTTCCGATCGCCCATCACGGCAACGCGACGGCGTCGGTCGAAGAGGCGGCCGCGGTCGTCGAGCTGGTGAGCGGGCTGATCGGATCGACGTGGACGGACCTGAACCGCGCCGGAGGGGAGGCGCGAGTCGCGCCTCCACGACCGCTGACGGCCGACGACATCATCATCGTCACGCCCTACAACGCGCAGGCGGCGACCGTCCTCGCGGCCCTCGCGGCGGCGCAGCTCCCGCCCGTGCGTGTCGGAACGGTCGACAAGTTCCAGGGCCAGGAAGCTGCGGTGTCGATCGTGTCGCTCGCGGCGTCGTCCGGGCGCGACGCGCCCCGGGGGCTCGAGTTCCTGCTGCTCGCCAACCGGCTGAACGTCGCGATCTCGCGTGCCGAGGTCGCGGCTTTCCTCGTCTACTCGCCGGGTTTGCTCGACGATCTGCCCCACACCCCCGAAGGGGTGGCGCGGCTCAGCGGTTTCGCTCGGCTGGTGTCGGATCCAGTCGCTGTGCCGCGGCCGTGACGAGATCGTCGACGGGCAGACTCGCATCGACCGCGAACCCGGCCTCGGTGGCCGCGAGGGGCTCGAGGGTCGCCAGCTGAGAGGCGAGCAGCGAGGCCGGCATGAAGTGGCCCTCGCGAGCGCCCGCGCGGATGGCGAGCACGTCCGCGGGTGCGTCGAGATGAACGAAGACGGCGTCGGGCGCGGCGGCCCGGATGGCATCGCGGTAGCGCCGCGCCAGCGCGGAGCAGGCGATGACGGCGCCGCCGGGCTGCGCGGCCAGGGCGTCGCCGACGCGCCCGAGCCACGGCATCCGGTCGGCGTCCGTCAGTGCGATGCCCGCCGACATCGACGCGACCGCGGCGGCATCGTGCAGATCATCGGCATCGAGGAACGGGATCCCCAGGCGCTCAGCGAGGGCCGCGCCCACGGTCGACTTGCCGACGGCCGAGACCCCCATGACGACGATGCGGTGGTTCATCCCCCCAACGCTAGCGCGGGCCCGCCACGCCGAAACGCACGCCTGCTGCGCCGGAGGGCGCGGATCCGCCACACTGATCGCATGAAAACCCGCATCCTGGCTCTTGCCGCCGCCGCTGTCTTCGCTACGTTCGCCCTCGCGGGCTGCTCGTCCTCGGGCGACAACGAGGTGATAGCCCCCGTCATCATGTCCGCTGAGGAGCTTCAGGGTGCGAGCGTCGAGCTTCGCGTCGGGCAGGCCCTCGACATCACCACGGGCGACCTCGCCGAAGACAGCTACTCGGCCGAGATCGCCGACACGTCGATCGTGACCTTCGAGAAGGGTGGCGAGCGCGACGGCGCGACGTTCAACCCGGGCCTGATGGCCGAGGCCGTGGGCGAGACCGAGGTGACGCTGACCAACGAGCAGGGTGGTATCCAGCCCGTCGAATTCACCGTGACTGTGGTCGCGAAGGAGTAGTTCGCGAAGGAGTAGGTCGCGAAGGACTAGACGGTTCCGTAGAGCCGATCGCCGGCGTCGCCGAGTCCCGGAACGATGTAGCCCTTCTCGTTGAGACGCTCATCGAGCGCACCCAGCACCAGGGTCACATCGCGTCCGGCGACCTGGCGCTCGATCGCCGCGACGCCCTCGGGGGCGCCGAGCAGGCAGATCGCCGTGACGTCCTGCGCGCCGCGCTGGAACAGGAACTCGATGGCCGCGCCGAGCGACCCGCCCGTTGCGAGCATCGGGTCGAGCACGAAGCACTGGCGGTCGCTGAGGTCGTCGGGCAGACGCTCGGCATAGGTCGAGGGCTCGAGCGTCTCTTCGTTGCGCACCATGCCCAGAAAGCCGACCTCGGCGGTGGGCAGCAGCGTGACCATGCCCTCGAGCATGCCGAGGCCCGCGCGCAGGATCGGCACGACGAGCGGACGCGGGTTGCCGATGCGGACACCCGTGGTCGTCGTGACCGGGGTCTGGATCTCGACCTCTTCGACCCGCACGGCGCGCGTCGCCTCATAGGCGAGCAGCGTCACCAGCTCGGAGGTGAGTTGGCGGAACACGGGCGACGGGGTGCGCTCGTCGCGCAACACCGTCAGCTTGTGGGTGATGAGGGGATGATCGGCGACATGCACACGCATAAGCACAGGCTACCGAGTCGTATGCTCGGGGCGTGACCGTCGAATCCCGGGGCATCTCGCCGACCGATGTCTCCGCCGCCGACCGCGCGGCGATGGCCCGCGCACTCGCGCTCGCCGGCGAGGCGGGCGCCGCGGGTGATGTCCCCGTCGGGGCCGTCGTGACGGATGGCTCGGGAGCGATCGTCGCCGAGGGCCGGAATGAACGCGCGCTGACCGGGGATCCGACCGCCCACGCCGAGGTGCTGGCGCTCCGGCGCGCGGCCGAGATCGCCGGATCGTGGAACCTCGAGGGTCACACGCTCGTCGTCACCCTGGAGCCGTGCGTGATGTGCGCGGGTGCGCTCCTGCAGGCCCGGATTTCGCGTCTCGTCTTCGGTTCCTGGGACGACAAGGCGGGAGCCGCGGGGTCGGTCTACGACGTCGTCCGCGATCGGCGGTTGCCCTACCGCGCGGAGGTCGTCGGGGGAGTGGAGGCCGAGGCATCCGCCGCGCTGCTGGGCGCGTTCTTCGAGACACGCAGGATGTCCGGCTCGAGGTAGACCACCCGCGCCGCGGGCACGGCCGCGCGGATGCGTTCTTCGATCTCGTCGATCGTGGCCGCAACCTCATCGAGCGTGTGATCGGCGGGGAAGCCGAGCTTCGCGGCGACCATCAGTTCGTCGGGGCCGAGGTAGAGCGTCTTCATATGGATGAGGGTGACGGGCGAGGCGCCGGATTCGATCGCGCGCAGAATCGCCGAGTGGTCGCCCTCGTTCGCGCCCTCGCCGACCAGGAGACTCTTGGTCTCGATGCCGAGGGTGATCGCGACGACGATCAGGAGCGTGCCGATCATCAGGGTGCCGAGCGCGTCGAACAGCGGATTGCCCGTGATGGCGGTGAGGCCCACACCGAGAAGTGCGAACACGAGGCCGATGAGCGCCGCGACGTCCTCGAGCAGCACGACAGGCAGTTCGGGGGCCTTGGCGTGCCGGATGAACGCCACCCAGGACTCGCCCTTGGCTCGAACGAGGTTGCTCTCGCGCACCGCGGTGCGAAGCGAGAACGACTCGAGCCCGATCGCGACGACCAGCACCGCGAGCGGGATCCAGACGTTCGTCACCTCGTGCGGGTGCGTCAGCTTCTCGACGCCCTCGTAGATCGAGAACAGCCCGCCGACCGAGAACAGGATGATCGACACGACGAAGGCGTAGACGTAGCGTTCACGTCCGTAGCCGAACGGATGCTCCTGATCGGCCTTCTTGCGAGCCTTCCGGCCGCCGAGCAGCAGCAGGATCTGATTGCCCGAGTCGGCGAGGGAGTGGATGCCCTCCGCAAGCATGGACGCCGATCCCGAGAAGAACCACGCGACGAACTTCGCGAGGGCGATGCCGAGGTTCGCGAGGAACGCGGCGATGATCGCCTTTCCGCCACCAGATGCACTCATGCCGCGCCGCCGCTCAGTCCGCGGACTTCAGGATGATCGCCTCGGTGGGCGGGGCGGGATCGGCGGGCTGATCGACGTAGCCGATCACGCGCAGCAGGGCGCGACGCACGTCCGCCGGGCGCTCGAGGTGCGGGGTGTGGCCCACGCCCGCGAGCGCGATCTCGGTCACGCTGCCGCCGTTGTCGGCGTACCGGGCGAGCACGTCGCGGGTCTGCGAGACCATCTGCTGCGCGGGTGCGATATCGGCACCCGGCCAGTCCGCGATCACGCCGGCCTCGCCGAGATACCCCGCTTCGAAGAACGACGTGTCGGACACGATGGCGTCGTCTTCGCCACGGATCCAGAGGATCGGGGGTTTCGGGTTCAGGTGGACGATTCCCGAGACATCGAAGTACTTCGGGGCGACGGCATTCATGACCCCGATCGCGCCCGGGGCGAAGCCGGGCCAGTTCTCCGACGCGACGGTCTCGCCCGGGTAGTTGCCGGTGGCGGTCGAGGTCGAGAGCATCGCCTCGACCCAGATGTCTTCGTGTGCGGACGTGTAGTCCGGTGCGACGTACGCGGCGCGGAACACGCTGCGGGGTGAGGTCGGGGCATCCGTCGACGTGTCGCGGGCGATCAGTCGCTCGACGAAATCGGGGTTCGCGACCCCCGCGCCCGTTCCGGCGTCGTCGTCGGTCAGCCGGGTGCCGTCGCGCCGCGTTCCCCCGAACCCGAACGGCGAGAGGGGGGATTCGAGCGTCAGGCTGAGCACCGGATGATCGAGGGCGTACTGCATCGCGACCGCTGCCCCGAGGGCCCAGCCGACCAGGTGCGCGGGCGTCGCCTCGAGCAGCGCCAGCGTGGCATGCAGGTCATCGCTGAAGTCGCGCACGCCCCGCGTGGCATCGACGGGCGCATTCTCGGTCGCGCCGAACCCGCGCAGGTCGACCGCGATGACGCGCAGGTCGCGCGGCAGATCCTGCATCAACTCCTGCCAGATCAGGCTCGACGACACCTGTCCGTGGATGAGCACGAGGGTGCGCTCGGGCGCCGTCGCCGCGTCGTCCTTCGTACGCTCGAGCACGTTCACCGTGAGCCGCGGGGTCTCGATCTGACGTGCGGTCATCCCGTCCAGAATCGTCATGATGTCCCTCTCCTCGGAGCCCTGTACTCAGACGCTGACTCCGAGCCGATCCTAGCCCGGTGACTCGTAGGATGACCTGATGGTCGACCACGAAGCATCCGTCCGTCCGCTCCCTCCCGTGGCGATTCTCGGCGCGGGATCGATGGGCGGCGCGATCCTGTCGGGTCTGCTCGCCTCGGGCACGCCCGTGCGCGGCGGGATCACCGTCACGAACCGGTCGCGCGAGAAGGCCGCCGCGCTCGCGGACCTGGCCGGGGTGACCTCGATCGCCCTCGCCGACGACGCCGATGGCAACGTGCGCGCTGTGCGGGATGCGGACATCGTGCTGATCGGCGTGAAGCCCGCGATGGTGCCCGCTCTGCTGACCGAGATCGCTCCGGCGCTCCGCCCGGATGCCGTCGTCGTCAGCCTGGCCGCCGGTGTCACGCTCGAGACCTTCGCCGGGGTGCTCGGAGCGGAGGTCGCCGTGATCCGCTCGATGCCGAACACCCCCGCGGTGGTGCGCAAGGCCGTCACGGGCATCGCATCGGGGACCGCCGTGACCGCCGAACAGGTCGACGCCGTCCGGCGCCTTTTCGAGACGGTCGGCGTGGTCGTCGAGGTGCCCGAAGAGCGGATCGATCCGCTGTCGACGATCTCGGGATCGGGCCCCGCCTACGTCTTCCTCCTCGTCGAGGAGTTCACCCGCGCGGCCCGCGACCAGGGGTTCGCCGAGGCCGAGGCGCGTGTGCTCGCCGAGCAGACGTTCATCGGCGCATCCGCTCTGCTCGCCGCATCCGGAGAGCTGCCCGCCGAGCTGCGTCGGCGCGTCACCAGCCCCGGGGGCACGACCGAGCGGGCGATCGCGGTTCTGCAGGAGGGCGAGCTCGGCGCCCTTTTCTCGCGCGCGGCCGACGCCGCCCTCGCCCGGGCCCGCGAGCTGGCCGCCGGGAGCTGAGTGGCTCGTCAGCGGTCGAGTGACGCGAAGCGCTCGATGTCGCTGTTGGTGCCCGACACGATGATCAGGTCGTGGTTCGTCACGACCGTGTTGGCCTCGGCGTAGCGGAACGGCTTACCGGGGCTCTTCACTCCCACGACGGTCACGTTGTATTTCGTCCGCACGCCCGACTGGTTCAGGCCGACGCCGCGGATGAACCGGGGCGGATACATCTTGGCGAGCACGAAGTCGTCGTCGAAGCGGATGAAGTCGAGCATCCGCCCGCTCACCAGGTGCGCGACGCGCTCGCCCGCCTCGCGCTCGGGGTAGATGACGTGGTTCGCGCCGACCCGCGCGAGGATCTTGCCGTGCGACTGCGAGACCGCCTTCGCCCAGATCTGGGGAACCTTCAGGTCGACGAGGTTCGCGGTGATGAGCACGGATGCCTCGATGCTCGAGCCGACGGCGACGACCGCGACCTGGAAGTCAGCCGCGCCGATCTGCGTGAGCGCGTCGATGTTGCGCGCGTCGGCCTGCACCGTGTGGGTGACCCGCTCGGACCACTTCTGCACGAGGTCGAGGCTCTCGTCGATCGCGAGCACCTCGCGATCGAGCCGGTCGAGTTCGCCCGCGCAGGCGGCTCCGAATCGGCCGAGGCCGATGACCAGGACGGGCGCGTCGCCGCGGATCTGCTCAACCAACGATGGGCCTTTCCACGGGCAGCGAGTAGAGCTGCGAACGGGATGTCGCGGCCACGGCCGCGGCGAGAGTCACTGTACCAATGCGGCCCATGAAGATGGTGAGGGCCATCACGTAGGCCGCCGGATCGGGAAGGTCCGCCGTCAGGCCCGTCGACAGGCCGACGGTCGCGAATCCGGAGATGACGTCGAAGAGCACCTCGGCGATCGGAGCCTTCGTGATCTGGGCGATCGTGATGGTCGACACCGCGACGATCGTCGCCCCCCACGCGACGACCGACAGCGCAACCCGCTGGACGTCGCTCGGGATGCGTCGGCCGAACGCCTCGACCGAGACGCGCCCCTTCGCCTCGGACCAGACCGCGAGGGCGAGTACGGCGAGTGTCGTGACCTTGATGCCGCCGGCCGTGGACGCCGAGCCGCCGCCGACGAACATGAGCATCGAGCCCACCACGAGCGACGAGCCGTTGAGCTCGCCGATGTCGACGACCGAGAAGCCGCCCGATCGCGTCATCGCCGAGAGGAAGAAGGCCTGGAAGACCGTGTCCCCGGCGTCC
This sequence comes from Microbacterium sp. CJ77, assembly GCF_002911615.1. NCBI lineage: Bacteria > Bacillati > Actinomycetota > Actinomycetes > Micrococcales > Microbacteriaceae > Microbacterium > Microbacterium sp. CJ77. The sequence goes on from NZ_PQBR01000006.1 coordinate 66,021, forward strand.
ATCGATCCGAACGTCTTGGCGTTGTTGTACTCGAGGCCGAGGAACACGAGAGCGCCCGCCACGAAGAGCAACATGGTCGTGATGAGCGTGAGCTTCACGTGCAGCGACCACTTCTTGACGTGCCAGAGGTGCTTCGAGAGGGCGTAGATGACGGGAAAGCCGATGCTGCCGAGGAAGACGCCCATCATCAGCACGGTGAGCACGAGGTAGTCGTCGGCGAACGGCGTGAGCCCGCCCGGGTTGGGGGTGAAGCCCGTGTTCGTGAACGCCATCGCGGCGTAGAAGGGCGCCTCCCATAGAGCATCGAGCGGGGGAACCTTCGCGAGCAGCAGCGAGGGATAGAGCAGGGCCGCGATGACGGCCTCGATGACGAGCGTCGAGATCGCGACGGTGATGAGCAGCTGACCGACCTCGCCGAGCCGGACCGTCTGGCCCTCGTTCACGGGGCCGCCGTGCGCGCGCATTGGGTTGGTGTCGCTCGCGGCGATCAGCTTGGCGCGCAGCCCGAGGCGCTTCGAGATGATCAGGCCGAGGATCGAGGCGAGCGTCAGGACGCCCATTCCGCCGATGTTGACGCCGAGGAAGATGATCCCCTTGCCGATCGGCGACCAGTACGTCGCGATGTCGACGACGGTGAGGCCCGTCACGCAGATCGTCGACACGGCGGTGAAGAGCGCGTCGACGAGGGGCGCCTGCCGGCCGCTGGCGGAGGCGGCGGGAAGCGACAGCAACGCGGTGAAGATCAGGATGAGGGACGCGAAGACGAGGATCGCGAACCGCGCGGGCGACGAGGTGGTGAAGTCGCGCAGCACCTGACCGATGGACGTCAGTGCCCGGGTGGTCGACTGTTTCGTCCACAAGGGCCGCATCCTCGCCATGCAGCCGCCCCCTTCGCGCAGAACCTCCATCATGGTACTCGGGCCCTCGCGCGGCTAACCTATGGGGATGGCGGACATCTTCGACGTGATCGCGGACGGCACACGGCGGGAGATCCTGCAGATCCTGCTCGCTCGTTCCTCTTCGGGGGACGGTGGAACCAGCGTCTCGCAGATCGTTCATGAGCTCGGCGTCAGTCAGCCGACCGTGTCGAAGCACTTGAAAGTGCTGCGCGAGGCGGACCTCGTCACCGTGCGCGAAGAGGGACAGCATCGCTACTACAGCCTGCAGAGCACCCCGCTCGAGACCGTCGACGACTGGCTCGTCCCGTTCTTCATGGACGAGACCGACACCGAGACCCTCGTCCGGATCGGCTCGGGAGGGCTCCCCGAGCCCGCGGCTCACGCGGCGGAGTTCGTCGGCCGGGCCGCTGCATCCGCGAAGCACGCCGTGACGTCGGCGTTCCGCCGCCGCACGTAATCAGCGGCGCGTGTGACGCATCCGACCCGCTCGTCACACCCGTCTCACGAGTCACACGGGTTTACACACGTCTCCTGCCCCCCTAGAGTGTGCTGAGCGTTCGCGTTTGGGGAGAGAGTGGGGCGGTCAGATGGCCGAATTGCCGGACATGCGGTTCTTGACCGTTGCCGAGGTCGCCGAGATCATGCGCGTCTCGAAGATGACGGTCTACCGTCTCGTGCATGCGGGAGAACTCCCCGCCGTGCGTTTCGGTCGTTCCTATCGGGTCCCGGAGCAGGCGGTCACCGAAGCGCTCAGCCGCCCTCTCGACCTGGGCCGTCCCATCGCCGACGTCGGCTGACTGGTAGGCTGTTCCGAAGGCTCTGTTCGCGGGGCCTGTTCCCGGGCCCTCCGCACGCATCGCGGACGGCGCCCACCCCTGACATAGTGAGGTCCTCCGTGGGTTCTGTCATCAAGAAGCGCCGCAAGCGCATGGCGAAGAAGAAGCACCGCAAGCTGCTTCGCAAGACTCGCCACCAGCGCCGCAACAAGAAGTAAGCGGCTCGGGGACTCCGGTCCCCACACGCCGAGCGCCTGTCCCCTGGACGGGCGCTTCGTGTTTGCGCCCCCGGCAGCAGTCATCCGTTCATCTCGAGGCGAAGGACAACCGGCCATGAAGTCGATCACCGTTCAGCAGCTGCACGAGCGCGGCGACGTGCCGCTCATCGATGTGCGCGAAGAAGACGAGTTCGCCGCGGGGCACGTCCCGGGCGCCGTCAACCTCCCCATGTCGAAGTTGGGTGATCTGCTCGACCAGCTGCCCGCCGAGCCGTTCGATGTGATCTGCCAGGCCGGCGGGCGGTCGGCGCGCGTCGTCGAGGCGCTCGAGGCCCGTGGTTACGAGCCGACGAATGTCGAGGGCGGCACGGGCGAGTGGATCGCGGCGGGCTATCCCACCGAGCGGTGAGCGCGTGCTGAGCAAGACCTGATCCGACGCTATCCACAGCGGCGCCGGGGCATGAGAATCCGTGCCTAGGATGATTTCGTGCCCACAATCACCGTGATCGGCAAGCCCGACTGCCATCTCTGCGACGTCGCAGAAGGGGTCGTCGAGCGCGTGCTCGCCGATCTTCCCGAACGCGTTGCCGATCGGGTGGAGGTCGTCGAGAAGTCGATCCTCGACGATCCGGCACTGTATGAGCAGTGGTGGGAGAAGATCCCCGTGGTGCTCATCGACGATCGCCTGCACGCGCACTGGCGCGTCGCTCCCGATCGGTTGCGTGAGGCACTGCTGGACGCCGACGACAAGAGAGCCGCCGGCGCCCGCGCGAGTGCCGAGGAAGTCGCGCTCTAGCGATCGGACCCGATCAGACCGCTATCGGGCGCACCACGACGGGTTCGGGCGCGACCGTCAGGCGAACCGTGTCGTCATACGACAGGCGGTCGGCGGCGGAGTGCTGGACACGCACGAGCTCACCCTCGGATGTCCGCACGAGTGTCCGGCGGAAGCTGCCGAGGAACGTGCTCTCCTGCACGGTGCCCAGCGCGCCCGCGTCCCCGTCGTGGGCGAGGCGCACGTTCTCGGGCCGCAGGAACACGTCGACCGCGCCATCCACGGCCTCCCCCTGCGCCGGCAGTCGCTGACCCCAGAGCTCGACGACGCCACCCCGGACGTCCGCACGCACGGTGCTCGAGAGTCCGACGAACGCGGCGACGTACGGGGTCGCGGGGCGCAGATACAGGTCTTCCGGGGTTCCGACCTGTTCGATCCGTCCCGCGTTCATGACCGCGATCCGGTCCGAGACGGCGAGGGCCTCTTCCTGGTCGTGCGTGACGAAGACGGTCGTCGTGCCGAGCCGCAGCTGGATGCGGCGGATCTCGTCGCGCAGCTGCACACGTACCTTCGCGTCGAGCGCCGAGAGCGGCTCGTCGAGCAGGAGCACGCGGGGTTCGGTGACGAGGGCCCGGGCGAGCGCCACGCGCTGCTGCTGACCCCCCGAGAGCTGGTGCGTGTAGCGGTCGCCGAGGTGTCCGAGGCCGACCAGGTCGAGCGCGTCCATCGCGCGGGTTTCTGCGGTGGCTCGGGCGACACCGCGGCGACGTAGCCCGAACGCGACGTTCTCGCGCATCCGCAGGTGCGGGAAGAGCGAGTACGCCTGGAACACCATGCCGATGTCGCGCTTGTTGGTCGGGACGCGCGAGACATCGCGGTCTCCGAGCAGAACCGATCCCTCGGTCGCGTTCTCGAGGCCCGCCAGAACGCGCAGGGCCGTGGTCTTGCCGCAGCCGGAGGGCCCCAGCAGCGAGACGAATTCGCCGGGCTTGATGTCGAGGTCGACGCCATGCAGCACGCGGGTGCTGCCGTAGTCCTTCACGACCCCGCGGAACTCGACGTGGGTTCCCTCGCCGGCGTCGGCCAGCAGCTGGTTGTCCGAGGTGCGGGGCAGGGGGCGGGGAGTGGTGTCGGTCACGATGAGGTCCTTCCCGTACGGGCTCTGCCCGCGCGGCCGATGAGGAGCAAGAGGAGGAAGGCGAACAGCAGCGCCAGCAGCGTGAAGATCGATGCGGCGTAGGCATCGATCCGGTTCACGACGACCAGCGCGGTCTGCAGCACCTGGCGGTTGAGCAGCGACGCGATCGTGTATTCGCCGAGCACGACGGCGACCGAGATGAGGGATGCGGCGAGCAAACCCTGCCGCAGGTTCGGGGCGAGGACGCGCAGCACGACGGTCGGCCACGTAGCACCGAGCGAACGTGCCGCCTCGGAGAGCGTCTTCATGTCGACGGCGTCGATCGAGGCCTGGATCGAACGATAGGCGAACGGCAGCACGGTGATTCCGTACGCGAAGGCGAGAGTCCAGGCGCCCGTGCCGAGCGTGCGTCCGATCTGCAGGTAGATCGGGGTCAGGCCGACGACGAGCACGATCGCGGGGATCGAGATCGGCAGGAGCACGCCGAACTCGAAGGCGGGCCGCAGTCGCGGGAAGCGGAGCGACACGAGGATCATCGTCGGGGCGAGCAACAGCAGCACGATGAGGACCGTGACGACGGCGAGCACGAGCGAATTGCCGAGGCCCGTCCAGATCGGTGCGTAGAGTCGTGCGTTCTCGGGGTCGAAGAGTGCCGCCCAGTTGGTGAGAGACAGTCCTCCGGTTGCGTTGTCGCGCAGCGTGTAGAGGAACGTCGACACGAGCGGGATCACGAAGGCAACGCCGACGACGATGCCGATGATCCAGCGCGTCAGGCGCGAGGGCGCGAGGCCGTTCATCGTGCCGCTCATGCTTGCCACCGCGCGGCGCGACTCTGGACGACGGAGTAGGCCCACATCACGATCCCGACGATCACGATCATGCCGAGGGCGAGCGCCCCGGCGAGGTTCTCGCGGCCGAGCACGGTCTCGCTCGTGAGCGCGGTACGGATGCCGAGGGGCACGATCTGCGACCCCTGGCTGGCGAGGGCCGCGGCCGTCGCGTACGACGAGAACGCGTTGGCGAACAGCAGCAGCAGGCTCGCGAGGAACGAGGGGGCGAGCACGGGGATTCCGATCGTGGTCCAGAAGCTCAGGCGGGTACCGCCGAGCGTGAGGTTGGCCTCGGCCCACTGCGGCTTGAGGGCCGACAGGGCGGGCATGAACGTGATGACCATGAGCGGCACCTGAAAGTAGACGTAGGGGAGGATCAGCCCGGGCAGGGCATACAGCCATCCGCCCTCGGCCAGGTTGACGCCCGTCGCGCTCAGCACGAATTGGGTGATGACGCCCTGCGTGCCGATCGTCGCGATGAAGGCGAAGGCGAGCATGACACCGCCGAACTGGGCGAGCACGCCGGATGCCGCATCCACCGTCGTACGCACGCCGCTGGTCTCGTTCAGACCGAGCATCGCGTAGCAGACGAGGGCGCCGAGCACCGCGCCGATGACAGCCGTGAGGAGCGACAGCCAGGTCGAGTTCCAGAACGTCTGCAGGATGACCGGGTCGCCGAGGGCTGCGAGGTTGTCGAACGTGAAGGCGCCGTCTGAGTCGAAGAGCCCCGATCCGATCGCGAGCACGGTCGGCAGGGCCAGGAAGATCAGGACGTAGATGGCGAACGGCGTGAGGCCGAGCCAGGCCCAGCTGCCGCGGGCGGCCCGCCGCCGGGCCGGAGCGAGAGGCTCCGACCCGGCGGCGGTGTCCGCCAACCCCGTTGCGGGGGCGATGGTCGCTTCGAGAGAGGTCACTGGACCGCCGCGGCCCACTTCTCGCCGAGCAGGGTTCCCGCCTTCGTGCTCTGCTCTTCGGTCGGGACGACCGTGTCGGCGGGTGCCTCGGGCAGCGCGTCGGCCAGCTTCTGGTCGATCGTGCCGGCCTCGATCATGGCCTCCATGCGCACCGGGCGAGCGCCGCCCTTCAGCCACAGGTTCTGCACCTCGTCGCTGTAGAGGAACTCCTGCCACAGGCGAGCCGCGGCCGGGTTGGGGGCGTCGACGTTGATGGCCTGGTTGTAGTAGCCCGCGTAGCCCGTTCCGGGGAAGATGACGACCTCCCAGGCGGGGTTGTCGGCCTTGTGCGAGGCGTTGAGGTAGTCCCAGTCGAAGACGACCGGGGTCTCGCCGCTCGCGATCGTGGCGGTGGTGACGTCGAGCTTGAGCATGTTGCCCGCGGCGTTCAGCTCGGAGAAGAAGTCGATGCCCGGCTGGAAGTCGTCCAGCGTGCCGTCGTTCTGCACCGTCGCGAGGCCCACGGCGGCGAATGCCGCGCCCGCCTGCGTCGGGTCACCGTTGATGGCGACCGAGCCCTTGTAGTCCGAGCCCAGCAGGTCACTGATCTGCTCGGGCGCGTCGAACTTGGACGAGTCGTAGCCGACCGACATGTATCCGCCGTAGTCGCCGACGAACAGGCCCGTCGACTCCTTGAGGGCGTCGGGGATGTCGTCCCACGTCTCGACCTTGTACGGGGCGAAGGCATCCGTGTTCTGCAGCGCGACGGTCAGGCCGATGTCGAACACGTCGGGCGCGGTGTCGAGGCCCTTGTTGGTCTCGGCAGCCTGGATCTCTTCGGCACTCGAGACATCCGGCGACTGCTCGTTGATCGTGATCTCGGGGTACTTCTCGGCGAACAGGTCGAGGATCTCGCCGTAGTTCGCCCAGTCGCGGGGAAGTGCGATGACGTTGAGCTGGCCCTCGGCGATGGCGGCCGCCTCGAGCTCCTCCATCGTGCCGAAGTCGGCCAGGCTCGTCGCCGTGGCCGCGTCGACGCCACCGGCGGACGAGTCGGTGCCGGAGCCGGATCCGCCGGCGCAGGACGACAGCAGCAGGGCGGCGCTGAGAGCCGCGGTTCCTGCGACGAGCACGCGGCGCATACGCCGCGGGGAGATTGATGACATGCGTGTGTATTCCTCTCGGTGTTCCCGGGCGCTCGGGTAGGGCGCCGAATCGGGGGGACGGGAGGAACGCTAGGAACCGCCGGTTACATAGGGAGCGGTTCCAGGTGAACGGCAGGTGAGGATTGGATGGCGGGGGAAGGTGGCTAGCGCGCGCGCTGCAGGCAGATCAGTCGTGGGCGCGGGTCCCACGGTTCCACCCGCTCGAATCCACGTGATTCATACAGCCCGATCGCCGGTCGGCGCCAGTCCAGACCGACAGGCGAACGGACTCCGGGCACGCGGCGATCGCCGCATCCAGGAGCGCAGCGCCGATGCCGAGGCCGCGCATCTCGGGGTCGGCCCACAGGCGCTTGATCTCGGCAGTCGGGGCGTTGGGCCTCACAACGGCCACTCCGACGGCGGTCCCGTCCATCTCCGCCAGCAGCGCAAGGTATCCGTCATAGGCCCGAGCCGTCTCGGCCACCTCGGGGAGATAGGTATCGGGGAGGCCGAGGGTGCCGGGCACCTCGGCGAGTCCGCGCTCGGCCTTCTCCTGCTCCGTCTGCACCAGGTAGGCGCGCACGAGTCGACCGACGGTGAACGCGTCTTGCGTCGTCAGATCGGCCGCCCGGATCCGGACGCGGCTCGGTGGTCGGGTCACGAACCCTCCCGCGCTCCTACGGCGCGAGGCGCGTCGGGCCCCGGAAGAGGTACGTGACCTCGCGGATCGACGATTCGCCGAGCAGCAGCATCAGGACGCGGGCGAGGCCCATGCCGAAGCCGCCGTGCGGCGGGGCGCCGTAGCGGAAGAAGTCGAGGTAGAAGTCGAGGTGGTCGGGGTGGAGACCCTTCTCCTTCGCCTGTTCGATCAGGATGTCGACGCGGTGCTCGCGCTGTGCACCCGTCGTGATCTCAACCCCGTTGAACAGCAGGTCGTACGACTTGGTCAGCCCGGTCTCTTCGTCGCGCATGTGGTAGAAAGCGCGGATCTGCGGGTGGTAGTCGGTGACGAACACGAACTGGTGTCCGAACGTGTCCTGGGCCCAGGCGGCGATCTGGCGCTCGCCCTCGGGGTCGAGGTCGCCGTCGGTGCGCGGAACCTCGTAGCCACGCGCCTTGACGATCTCGAGCGCCTCGGCGAGCGGGACGCGCGGGAACGGGATGGCCGGAACCTGCACCTCGACGCCGAAGAGCTCTTCGATCTCGGCGCCGTGCTTGTCTTTCACGGCCTGGAAGGCGAACTGCAGGAGCTCTTCCTGCATCCGTGCGACGTCTTCGTGCGAGTCGATCCAGCTGATCTCGGCGTCGATCGACGTGAACTCGGTCGCGTGGCGGCTCGTGAACGACGGGTCGGCGCGGAAGGCCGGGGCGATCTCGAAGATCTTGCCGAAGCCGGCGGACTGCGCCATCTGCTTGAAGAACTGGGGGCTCTGCGCGAGGTAGGCGGTCTTGTCTTCGAAGTAGTCGAGCGAGAACAGCTCGGCGTTCGACTCGGACGGGCTCGCCATGAGCTTGGGGGAGTGGATCTCGATGTAGTCGCGTTCGATCCAGTAGGTGCGCATCGCGTGCTCGAGCGTGGTCTGCACGCGGAAGATGAGGTTGTTGCGCCGCTGGCGCAGGTCGAGGAAGCGCCAGTCCATGCGCTTGTCGACGCTCGAGTCGGCCGCAATCGGGGTCTCGGGGTTGGCGGCCGCGGCGATGTCGAGGGTCGCGACCTTGATCTCGACGCCGCCGAGCTTGACGCGCTCGTCGTGCTTGAGTTCGCCGGTGACGGTCAGGAAGGTGCCCGTCGCGAGTCCCGAGATCGTCTCGGTGAGGGCGAGGGCAGCGGATGCCTCGGGTGCGGCGTCTTCGGCGAGCTCGCGCGTCGCCGGGTTGACGAGCTGCACGGCGCCGGTTTCGTCACGCAGGATGACGAACTGCACCTTCTTCTGGTCGCGGACGGTCTCGACCCATCCCGAGACCGAAACGGTGCCGTCGGGCAGACCCTGAAGCTGGTTGACCAGTACGCGTTGACTCACGAGGGTCCAGTCTACGGGGGTGTGACATGGTGGCCCGCGGTCACGACCTGGCCGTTACGTGGGAGGGCGCCATGAAAGGTCAGCGGCACGGCGCGGGCGCGGCGGACGTCTTACCGGCGAGTCCGATCCATCCCGCGTTGACCCGACGCCGCTGCGTCAGGGCATAGCCGAGAGAGGGCAGGCCGCGATGGGCCGCGTGGTCCGGCTCGGTCCGGTGTCGTCGACCGGCACGAAGTCGGTCGCGTAAGAACTGGCGAACAAGGGCGTGCCGTGACTGGACACCCTCGTGGCAGGACTGTTCTGCACGATCCAACGACCCGCAAAGGGGAACGTCAGGTCGATGGGCTCGGTCACTGCATCATCATGTCTGCCGGACGATCCGATCGCGCAACCTTGTGGGGGAGCGGGTGACCGGGCGCCACAGCATCCGGGCATCGATCCAGGAAGGTGCGCGGACTTCGGGTACGCCCCGGTTCATGCGGATCGACCAGCCGTTTCGGTCGATGAATCTGTGGTGATACCAACAGAGCAGCACACCGTTATCTGTATGAGTGGGGGGCCTTGCCCCCGGTTCTTGGACACGGGGTGGGATTATGCCGCTATCGGTAGCGTAGCGGCGGTGAGTTCGGCTTCGAATGCGACGGGCGCGATGTAGCCGAGGTAGGAGTGGCGGCGGGTGTTGTTGTAGCGCACGAGCCACCGGAACACCTCGCGACGGCAGGAGGCCTCGTCGGCGAACACGGCCCGGTCTTGCAGGACCTCGCGCTTGAGCGTCGCGTTGAACGCCTCCGCGAGGGCATTGTCAGCGCTCGTGCCCACCGCGCCCATGGACTGTGTCACGCCGAGCCGCTTGCACAGTCCCGCGTAGGCCTTGGAGGTGTAGACCGATCCGTGGTCCGAGTGGAACACGGACCCGGTCAGCCTGCCGCGGGTCAGCCTCGCCGAACGCAGCGCATCTTCGACGAGCTCGTTGCGCATGTGGTCCGCGACCGCCCACCCGGCCAGCCGTCTCGAGCAGCAGTCGATCACGGTCGCCAGATACAGGTTCTGCCCGTCAGCCAGCGGCAGATAGGTGATGTCGCCGACATACCGCTGGTTCGGCGCCTCGGCGGTGAAGTCCCGTTTCAGCAGGTCGGGGACGACCTGTCCCGACGGCTCGGGGACGGTGGTGCGCACCCGCCGCTTGCGCTGGTACCCGTGGATCTCGTTGTCTCGCATCACGCGGGCGACCCGCTTGCGGTTGACCCGCTCGGACGGCGCGGCGCCGTCATTGAGCTCGGCGGTGATCCGTGGCGCGCCCATCGTGTTGTCGCCTTCGTGGACGGCGCGGATCCGCCCCGCCAGAACGTCGTCCTCCGCGGCGCGCGCCCGCCGGGCGGCGGCGCCGGCCCGCCATGCGTAGAACGAGGACCTCGTGATCTCGACGAGCTGACACAACCGCTTCACCGGGTAGGTGGCTGAGAGGTCCTCAACGAACTGGAAGCGGTTCACCAGTTCGTCTCCCCCGCGAAATACTTGGCCGCCTGCCGCAGGATCTCACGCTCGGTGACGAGCTTGACCTGCTCGACCTCCAGCTGCGCGACCCGCCCCTCCAGGCGTGCGATGCGCTGCGCGGGCGTCTCATCCGCCCCCGCATCCGCCGTCGGCGAGGTCGCCGACGCCTTGAACGGGCTGCGCGCGGCGGTGCCGTCCGCAGCCGTCTTCCGGCCCGTCCCGTGCCGCTCCAGCCACAGCCGCAACGTGCCGCGCTCGATCCCGAGATCAGCGGCGATGCCACGCACCGTCGCCCCGGGAGTGGACTCGTACAAGTCCACGGCCTGCCGCCGGAACCCGTCGGAGTAGTTCTTCCTAACCATGATTCTGATCATCTCGCTTCCCCAGCAAAATGCTGGATTCAGCGTGTCCAAGAACTGGGGTCAGGGCCCGGGACCGCCGAGCGCATGACCCGTCACGTGATGGATTTCGCACCATCCGGCGGGTTCGCCGCAGCCGGGGATGATGCATCCGCCGTCCCGCAGCGCGATCGCGCGGCGCTGGTAGCGGTTGAACACACGCTCTTCGGTGCCGAGTCGCAGGATGCGTCCGTTGTCACCGAGGGTTACGCGCTGCACAACCCCCGCGCAGCCGATGTGCCGGGCCGCGGTGAGCGAGAGGGGCTCGTCGGTGCCCTCGGTGTGCGCCCAGCCGCGGCCGGACTCGAGGTCTTCCGACCGAACCGAAACCACGAGGGTGGGGGCCGCGCCGCCGATCGTCGGCAGCTCGCCGCTCACGGCCGCGGCCGCGAGCGCACCGGCGAACGCGTCGTGTTGCTGCTGGGGTCGCCGCCGATCATCGTGAGGCGCGGGAGCATCCGAGGCATCCGCTTCGACGAACCGCACGCCATCGCCCGCGACCTTCGGCGACAGCGAGGCGTCGAAGATGCGCTGCAACTGCGCGGCAACCTCGGGCAGCAGTCGACCCTGGATCGGGACGAGCCCGTCGCGTGCCGGCCCCAGTGTCAGCGCACGCTTCAGCAACGCCTGACGTTCGCGCGGCTCGGCACCGTCCTGGTCGAGCACGACCGCCCAGACTCGCGCCTGCACCTTGAGCAGGTCGGCGCACGGAGGAGGGGCGCCGTCGGGCCCCTGGCCGCGCGCCTCGGTGGCGAGCACCTGATCGGCCACCAGCAGCGCCTCGCGCGACACCCCTGACACCAGCGACGAGAGCGGTTCGGCCACGGCCAAGACTCCATCGAGCCCGACCTCGCCATCGAGCAGCGCTTCGCGCATCGCGGGAAGAGCGGCGGGTTCGAACTCACCCGAGAACACCGAGCGCCCCCGACGCGTGGCCCGCGCCGCGCGCTCCAGGCGACCAACGGTCTGCGGGCCCAGCCGCGTCGTGCGTTGCACGAGCTCGCTCACGCTCCGGCACCCGAGTCGCGCAGTCAACCGCTCTTCGCGCACCACCGATTCGGAGCGCGTCGTGACCTCAGATACGACTTCGATCGCCACGGCATCGACACGGCGTCCGAGTCGCCCGAGCAGCTCGAGCGCGACGGCCTGATCGGCATCGGATGCCGCGGCCACGAGCCCCTCGCGGTGCACCGCATCAACGACCTCGCCGACCTGCGCGACCAGTTCGCGCAGCGTGTCGACGAGGCTTTTCATACCTCAATCCTGCCGAGGGCCACCGACATTGAGAGGGTGTTTTAGGCTGATCAGAAATGAAATAGTTCTCATGTTCGAGGAGTGATTTGGGGTCGTCGTTTCGACTCGCCTTCGACTCGCTCGACGAGCGGAGTCTCGCTCACAGAATCCAGACATCCGCGGCCCATAACCTGAATATGACCCACCCCCGACCGAGCACGATCACCGAGCGCGAAGGCACCCGATGACCGCAATCACCGCCGCAGCAACGACCCCCGCAGCCCACGTCTCGGACGGCTCGTGGCTCACCGCCCTCGTCGACTGGTCGGTGTCGCTCATGGAGGTCATCGGGCCCGTTGGCGCAGGCATCGCCATCGCCCTCGAGAACGTCTTTCCGCCGCTGCCAAGCGAGGTCATCCTGCCCATGGCGGGGCTGACCGCCAGCCGCGGCACGTTCACCCTCGCCGAGGCGCTGATCTGGACGACCCTCGGATCGATCGTCGGTGCATTCCTGCTCTACGGCATCGGAGCCGTGCTGGGCCTGCCGCGCCTGCGATGGATCGCCGCGAAGGTGCCCTTGCTGCACCCGGAAGACATCGACCGCACCGTCGAATGGTTCCGTCGACACGGCGGCAAGGCGGTGTTCTTCGGACGGATGATCCCGATCTTCCGGAGCCTGATCTCGATCCCCGCGGGGGTCACGCGCATGCCGCTCTGGAAGTTCGGCCTGCTCACCGCTGCGGGCAGCCTGATCTGGAACACGATCTTCGTTCTCGCCGGCTTCTATCTCGGCGAGGCGTGGCCGATCGTCGAGGAGTACACCGGCATCCTGCAGTACGTAGTGATCGCGGCGGTCGGCATCGGCGTCGCCTGGTTCCTGTACGTCCGGATCCGGTCCCTCCGTACCGCTCATAAGATCCGCACAGAGACCGTACAGAACAGCCCCACGTAGACTGAACGGGTGCCCGCCGACCGCCTCCACCTCGTGCGTCACGGCGAGGTGCACAACCCGACGCGCGTGCTCTATGGCCGCCTTCCGGGGTTCGGGCTGAGCGCCGAGGGTCGCCGGATGGCCGCTGATGCGGCGCGCTACGTCAAGGATCTCGACCGACCACTGGCATCCCTCATCTGCTCGCCGCTGCAGCGTGCGCGGGAGTCGTCGATTCCGTTCACCGAGCTGTTCGGCTTCGACCCGCTCGTCGATGAGCGGGTGATCGAGCCCACCAACGTCTTCGAGGGGCGCCGCATGAAGCAGGCGCTCGCCAACCCCGCCAACTGGCGGTACCTGCGCCGGCCCGAGATTCCCAGCTGGGGCGAGCCCTATGTCGAGGTCGTCGAGCGGATGCGTTCGACCATGGACGAGGCGTGGGATGCCGTGGAGGGGGGCGACGTCGTGATCGTGTCGCACCAACTGCCGATCTGGGTCACGCACCTCTCGGTCGCGGGGCTGCCCCTGCGGCACGACCCCCGACGTCGGCGCTGCGCGCTGTCGAGCGTGACGAGCTTCGAACGAGTCGGCGATGTCTGGCGCGAGGTGTACTACGCCGAACCGGCCAACACCGCCGGCGCCGTGGATGTGGGAGCGGTATGAACGTGCGACGGATACTGGGCGGGGCTGCGGCGCTCGCGCTCGCGGTGACGCTGGCGGCGTGCACGGGCGGCGGTGACACCCTCGCCGACGAGTACCGCGAGGGCAGCGGCAAGGGCTACATCGCCGGAGACTACGACGTCGTCGAGATCCCCGCCGCCGAGCGGGGCGAGCCGGTCGAGTTCGCGGGCGTGACCGAGCTGGGCGATCCGGTCTCGAACAAGGACTCCGCGGGCGAGGTGCTGGTCGTCAACTTCTGGTACGCCGCGTGCGGCCCGTGCCGTGTCGAGGCGCCGCTGCTCGAGAACGTCTGGCAGGAGTACCAGGGCCAGGATGTCTCGTTCCTCGGCGTCAACACCTATGACCAGGCCGATACGGCCCTGGCGTTCGCCGACAGCTATGGCGTCACGTATCCGAGCGTGATCGACATCAACGACAAGAACGTCGGCCTCGCGTTCGCCGATGCGACGCCGATCCAGGCGACCCCGACGACGCTCGTTCTCGACCGGGAGGGTCGCGTCGCGGCCCGCATCATCGGTCAGCTGGAGAGCGAATCGATCCTGTCGACGCTCGTGCGGGATCTGCTCGCGGAGTCGTCATGAATGCGGAGACCCCGTGAATCCCGGGGCCACGATCGTCGATGGCGCCCTGTGGCTCGCGATCCCCGTCGCCCTGGTGGCCGGGCTGGTCTCGTTCCTCTCGCCCTGCGTCCTGCCCCTCGTGCCCGGATACCTGGGCTTCATCGGGGGGTCCGTCGCACCGCGCGGTGCGGGTTCGAGCGGCGCACGGGCGGGCAGAGGCCGCTTGATCGGCGGTGTGCTGCTCTTCATCGCGGGGTTCACGGTCGTCTTCATGACCGTCACCATCCTCGGCGGCGCGGCCGGCCGATTCTTCATCCAGTACGGCGACCTCATCACCCGCATCATGGGTGTCGTCATCATCCTGCTCGGCCTCGTGTTCATCGGCATGTTCGGCGTCGCACAGCGCACGCTCCGTCCGCAGCTGCGCGGAAACGCCGGGCTGATCGGAGCGCCGCTGCTCGGCCTCGCGATGGGCATCGGCTGGACCCCGTGCATCGGCCCGACACTCACGGCCATCGTGTCGGTCTCGTGGAACCTCGGCGACCCGGGCCGCGCCGCCCTGCTCGGCCTGGCGTACTCGGCCGGGCTCGGCATCCCGTTCATCCTGATCGCGCTCGGCCTGGGATGGGCGACGCGGTCGGTCGACTTCCTGCGCCGGCACATCCGGGCCGTCAACATCATCGGGGGCATCATGCTCATCGCGCTCGGCGTACTCATGGTGACCGGCCTGTGGGGTCAGATCATGTCGAGACTCGGGGCGGTGATCAGCGGTGTCGAACTCCCTCTCTGAAACGGAAGCGACGGCATCCGACCCCCTCCGCCCGAGCGATCACGCTGACGGAGCGGCGGATGTCTCGGCCCCGCGCCTCGGTCCGATCGAATGGTTGCGGTGGGCGTGGCGCCAGGTCACGAGCATGCGCACGGCGCTGGTGCTGCTGCTGCTGCTCGCCGTCGCGGCGATCCCCGGGTCGCTCGTGCCGCAGCGCAGCGCAGACCCGAACGGTGTGACGCAGTACTACACCGACCAGCCCGATCTCGCGCCCATCCTCGATGGGCTCAGCCTCTTCGACGTCTACACGTCGCCCTGGTTCTCGGCCATCTACCTGCTGCTCTTCCTGTCGCTGATCGGCTGCGTCATTCCGCGCGCCAAGCATCACGCGAAGGCCCTCATGTCGCGCCCGCCGCGCACACCCGCGCGACTCTCGCGCCTCGCGGACTACGAGACCCGCACGGTCGAGGTCGCGGACGGAGCGGATGCCTCGGCCCAGGCATCCGACGCGATCGCGCTCGCCGCCAGCCAGCTGCGGCGCGGCGGCTATCGCGTCGAGCGAGACGATTCCCGGGGCACCTGGTCGGTCTCGGCGGAGCGTGGATATCTGCGCGAGACCGGAAACCTGGTCTTCCACATCGCCCTCGTCGGGGTGCTGATCGCGGTCGGTTTCGGCGGCGGCTTCGCCTACACGGCGCAGCGCGTGGTCGTCGAGGGGACGACGTTCGTGAACACGTTGACCGACTACTCGTCGTTCAACCCCGGCCGGTTCGTCGACGGCACCGGACTCGCCCCCTACGCGGTCACGCTCGACGAGTTCCAGGTGTCGTATCAGGGCTTCGGCACCAACGCCGTCGGTCAGGCTGGCAATTTCGCCGCGGTCATCACGACGCGCGAGCCCGGCGGCCAGACGAGCGAGGACGCCATCCGCGTCAACCACCCGGTCGATCTGGCGGGCGACAAGCTGTACCTGCTGGGCAACGGCTACGCCCCGACGATCACCGTGCGAGACGCCGAGGGTGTCGTGCGTTACCGCGACTCGCAGCCGTTCCTGCCCCAGGACACGAACATGACGTCGCTCGGCGTGGTGAAGGTCGCGGATGGCTTCCCCGAGCAGCTCGGCATGATCGGATTCTTCTACCCGACGCAGGACGAGCTCACCTCGGGGGCCTACACGTCGACTTTCCCCGACCTGATCAACCCGGTGCTCACCCTCAACGTCTTCCAGGGCGACCTCGGCATCAACGACGGCACACCGCGCTCGGTCTACACGCTCGATGTCGGCGACATGACCCAACTCACGGGCGGATCGACGGGCACCGACTCGATCGAACTGCGTCCGGGCGAGACGGCCGATCTGCCGAACGGACTCGGCACGGTCACGTTCGAGGACGAGTCCGCGACGAGCGCGTCGGATGCCCCGGTCAAGCGCTTCGCGTCGCTGCAGGTGCACCGCGATCCGTCGGCGGTGTGGGTCCTGGTGTTCGCCGTGCTGGCGCTGCTCGGTCTGCTCACGGCGCTGTTCGTGCCGCGTCGACGCGTATGGGTGAAAGCGGCCGTACGCGAGAGCGCCGACGGTCCGCTCATCGACCTCGAGTACGCGGGCCTCGCCCGCGGCGAAGATCCCGCGCTGCGGGGTGCCGTCACGCAGGTCGCGGATCGGCACATCGCGGCATTCGGTGTTCAGCCCCCGACGTAAACTGAGGCCATGCCCGCCGACGAAACGCTCTCACTGGACGCCGTCTCGGTGCTCCTGATCTGGACGGCCATCGCGATCTACGCTCTCGCGTTCATCGCCTATGCCCTCGACCTGGCCCGCCGCTCGGCGGCAGCGGTCGATGCACAGGGGGTGGCGGAATACGCGACGAAGCCCGAGCTGGTCGGTGCGGGCACGCGCCTCGGTTCCGGTGCGCCGGCCCGGCCGGCGGGCTCGGCCCCGACCGGATCGGTGACGGCGCCCCCGCGGAAGCCCCGCCAGATGTGGGCCCGGGTCGGCACGGCCCTGACCGTGCTGGCGTTCCTCTTCCACCTGGGTGCCACCATCACGCGCGGCATCGCGGCCGAGCGGGTGCCGTGGTCGAACATGTACGAGTTCTCGATGACGGGAACCCTGCTGATCGTGGCCGTGTACCTGCTCGTGCTGATCCGCTACGACCTGCGATTCCTCGGCACCTTCATCACGGGCCTGATCGTCATCCTGCTCGCGGGTGTGCTGCTCGGTGGCCTGTACACCGAGGTCGTGCCGTTGATGGACCCGCTGAAGAGCGTGTGGCTCGTCATCCACGTCTTCGTCGCGTCTCTCGGGACCGCCTTCTTCGCGCTCGCGTTCGCGCTGTCGGTCGTGCAGCTCATGCAGGCTCGTCGCGAGCGGCGAGCGGTCGAGGCGGCCCAGGTCGTCGCGGACGGCACCGTCGAGACATCCGCTCGTTCGCCGCGCTTCTTGCGGACCCTGCCGACCGCCGATGCCCTCGAGAGCCTCGCCTACCGCTTCGCGATCGTCGGCTTCATCTTCTGGACGTTCACCCTCATCGCCGGGTCGATCTGGGCGCAGGATGCCTGGGGCCGGTACTGGGGCTTCGACACGAAGGAAGTCTGGACCTTCGTGATCTGGGTCCTGTACGCCGGATACATCCACGCCCGCGCGACGCGCGGCTGGCGCGGCACGCGCTCGGCGTGGCTCGCGATCATCGGCTTCGCGGCCGTCATGTTCAACTTCACGATCGTGAACATGTTCTTCAAGGGACTGCACGCGTACAGCGGTCTGTCGTAGGTCGCCGCGCGCGCACTCGTCAGGCCGGCTGCGCCGCCAGCAGGGCTCGTGCCGACGTGGATCGACGGCGTGCCACGACGACCATGCTCGCGATCAGCGACAGCACGGCCCACGCGGCGAGGCCGACGCATCCGGCGGCCACACCTCCTGCGCTCGTGAGGGCACCGACCATCGCGTGGTACGCCGGGGCGGTCGGGAGCAGCCCTGCGATGGAGGCCAGCGGGCCGGGCACGGTCGAGACGATGCCGGTCGCGAGCGCCAGCACGCCGACGAGCGCCGCGACCCAGCGGCCCGCGCCCCCGAGAACCGCGACGAGCGCCTGGTTGACGGCGGCGAAGGCGATGCCCGCGATGACGGAGACCGCGGCGAACGTCCACCACTGACCCCCGTCGTACGAGGCGGCGAACTGCACCACGATCGCGACGAGCAGGCCCTGGGCGGCGCCGAGCAGGGCCGCGGGCAGGAACGCCCGCAGCGTCAGACGCAGCGAGGACTCGCGTGCGGCGAGGGCGCGGCCGGTCGCGGCGCGCAGGGCGACGAACGTCGCGAGACCGCCGAACCACAGCACCGCCATCGACAGCAGCGGGATCGCGGATGCGCCGAACAGCGACGTCCCCAGGCCTTCTGTGCCGACGGGGTTGCTCAGGACGGTCGCGAGGCTCTTCGCCTCGCTGTCGGTGTAGGTCGGCAGGGCCGCGGTCGCCTGGTCGAGACCGTCCGCGAGCGATGACGCTCCGGTCGCGAGGGAGCCGACGCCGTCGACGAGGGACTGGGCCCCCACGCCGAGCTGTTCGGCCCCGGTCGCGAGCTGGGCGGTTCCGTTCTGGAGCCCGCGCGCACCGTTCGCGCTCGAAGTCGTGCCGTCGGCGAGCTGGTTGAGTCCGGACGACAGGCTCGTCGCACCCGCGGCGGACTGGCGCAGTCCCTGGACGACGGGCGACGTCGGGCCGGTGATCTGACCGACCCCTGCCGCGGTGCCGGCGGCTGCGGGCACGAGTTGGTCGACATACGCGTCGGTCGTGCCCGAGCTCACGAGAGCCTGCTGCAGCGATGTGCAGAACGCCCCCGAGGCGCCAGACGTCCCGCAGTCCGCGACGAGCTGGCTGAGGGCGGCCGTCGTCGCGGCGCTCTGTCCATCGACCGCGGTGGCGAGCTGCGAGGCCCCGTTCGCGGCCTGCGACAGCTGCGTCCCCGCGAGGTTGTCGGCGATCTGCGTCACCCCCGAGCCGATGCCGGCGGCCCCGCCCGACGAGCTGCGGATGCCGCCGGTGATCGTGTCGAGGCCACCCGCGAGTTGCGCAGCACCCGTGGATGCCGAGCTGGCGCCCGAGGCGAGCTCGGTCGCGCCGCCGGGCAGAGCCGCGCCGCCCTGGGCCGCCTGGGTGGCGCCGTCGGCGAGCTGCCGGGCGCCGCTCGCCGCCTGTCCGATCTGGTCGGACAGCGTGGTGAAGCTCAGGAAGACGTTCTCGAGCGTCAGCGTCGAGATCTGCTCGCCCATGACGGTCGCGGCCGTCTGCGTGACCTGCGCGGTGATCGCGTCGTCGACCAGCAGCGACTCGGATGACGTCGCCACCTCGATCACGGCCTTCTCTGGCGTGGTGGCCGCGGGGTCGGCGAGCGCCTGACCGGACGAGGTCGCCGCGGCCGAGAACCCGGACGGGATCGTCACGACCGCGTCGTACGTCCCGTCGGCGAGGCCCTTCGCCGCATCCTCGTCGTTCGAGAGCACCCAGCTGAGGTTCGAGTCGAGGTCATCGGAACCCTCGACGAGTCCGGCCGACAGCTGGCGTCCGAGGGGCGTGTACTGGCCGTTGACGGTGACGGGTTCGTCGTCGTTCACGATGGCGGCGCTCATCTCGTTCAGCCGCTCGGTCGGGTTGTAGAGCGCGGTGACGAGGATGCCTCCCAGCACGGCCGGCAGCAGCAGCACCCCCAGCACGGTCAGCCAGGTCACGGGGCGTCGCGAGCGCGCGCGCTCGATGGGCAGGGTCATGCGTTCACCTCGTTCGAGCTCGTGCGAGCCTCGTTCGTCGTCAGGGTCAGTCCGGTCACGTCGGGGCGTCGCGCCTCGGCGAGGAGTGCGAGCGCGGCCGGTTCGCGCCGTGCGGAAACCACCAGCGTCAGACGTCCGTCGGGGGAGCGGTCGGCGGCGTCACGCAGGAGGGCGGATGCCTGGTCTCGTTCGGCATCGCCGATCACGGCATCGAGTCCGTCGATCACGACGAGGCGCGGCGATCCGGCCAGGGCTCGCCGCAGTTCGGCCAGCGGGTCATCCCTGTCGGTGAGGAGCGCGACGCCCACGTGCGAGCGCACCCAGGCACTCCGTCCGGGCAGGAGGTGCCCGCACACCTTGAGGAGCCCGTCGCTCGGCGCGAGGCGTCCGGCGATCGTGAGCAGCACGCTGCGCGCGGCGATCGGCTCGGTCGACGACACCACGAGGGTCTGGCCGGGCTCGAGGCGCAGGTCGACACCCGCGAACAGGACGCGGTCCTCCTCGACGAGCGAGAGGTCCTCGGCGACGGCGACGGCGGTCGTCTCGGGCTCGGGCCAGTCCGCGTAGGCGATCTCGCGACGCACGGCGTCGCCCTCGATGTCGATGTGCGGCAGAGCACGGTCGAGCCAGCGCGGAATCCACCAGGCCTTGTCGCCCAGCAGTGTCATGACGGCGGGGATCAGCGTCATGCGCACGAGGAACGCGTCGATCGCGATACCCGCGGCGAGCCCGAGCGCGATCGGCTTGATCGAGGTGTCACCCTCGGGCACGAACGCGGCGAAGACGGCGAACATGATCAGGCCGGCCGCGGTCACGACTCGTGCGGACGCGGTGAATCCCGAGCGGACGGCGGCGATCGCGGTCGCCCGGTCGGCGCGTCCACGCCGCTCGCGCGAGGCGTGCACGAAGTCTTCGCGCATGCGGGTCACGAGGAACACCTGGTAGTCCATCGCGAGCCCGAACAGCACGCCCATCAGCACGATGGGCATGAAGCTGATCACGGGTCCCGTGCGGGTGATGTGCAGCAGATCGGCGAACCAGCCCCACTCGAACACGGCCGCGACGATGCCGAAGGCGGCGGCGACCGAGAGCAGGTACCCGAGCGCCGCCGTGAGCGGCACGGCGATCGAGCGGAACACGAGCATCAGCAGGATGAACGAGAGCCCGACGACGAAGAGCGCGAAGGGGAGCAGCGCCGAACCGAGTCGATCCGAGATGTCGATCGCGACGGCGGTGAACCCGGTGACCTTGAGGTCGACACCGTACGTCTCCAGCAGGTGGTCGTGCTGTGCGCGCAGGTCGCGTACGAGCTGTGCGGTTGCCGGGTCATCCGGTGCCGTGGTCGGGATGATCTGGATGATGCCCGTATCGGCCGTTTGGTTGGGGGTCGCGAGCGCGATCGTGTCGACCCCGGGGATCTTCTCGATCTCGGCGGCGAGGTCCTTCATCAGGGCGACGGGGTCGGTCGAGGTGACGATCGTGCCCGTCATGATCAGCGGGCCGTTGAACCCCGGCCCGAACTCCTCGGCGATCAGGTCGTAGCTCTTGCGTGCCTCGGACGACTCCGGCAGCATCCCGGCGTTCGGGAGCGCGAGCGCGAGCTGCGTCGCGGGGATCGCGGTGATGCCGAGGCCCACGATCAGCGCTACGGTCGTGATGATCGGATGCCGCGTCACGCCGCCGACCCAACGCTGCGCGAATCCACGGGGCACGCGGGCCGGGCCCGACCGGCGTGCGCGCGGTGCGCGGACCCGGGGCATCCGTCCGCGCACACGACCCCGGACGAAGCCCAGCAGGGCGGGGGTCAGCGTCAGGGCGACGAGCACCGCGATGGCCACGGCGACGGCGGCCGCGATCCCCATCGTCGTGAGGAACGGAATGTTCGCGAACGACAGGCCGATCAGGGCGATGAGCACCGTGATGCCGGCGAAGACGACGGCAGAACCGGCCGTGCCCGTCGCGCGCGCCACCGATTCTTCGGGATCGATCCCCGACCGCACCTGGTCTTGATGTCGCGCGACGATGAAGAGCGCGTAGTCGATACCCACGGCGAGCCCGAGCATCAGGGCGAGGAGAGGGGTCGTCGACGAGATGGTCGTGAAGACCGTGGCGAACAGGATCAACGCCATCGACAGGGCCACGCCGATCAGGGCGGTGACGAGGGGAAGTCCGGCGACCAGGAATGACCGGAACGTCACGATCAGCACGAGCAGGGCGATCAGGATGCCGACGGCCTCGGTGATCGTCACCCCCGGCACGGAGGTCGAGAACAGGTCCCCGCCCAGTTCGGCCTCGGAGCCCGCGGGAAGTTCGTCGCGCAGATCGGCGACGACGTTGGTGAGTTCTTCGCGCGTTTGGGCCGAGACATCCGTCGCCTGACCGTTGAACTGCAGCCGCACGATCGCCGCCGACGCGTTCTCGGTGACGAGTCCCGAAACGGCCTCGTTGAAAGGATCGGTGACGGCGAGCACGCCGTCGACGTCTTCGAGCTGGGTGATGGAGGCCTTGATGTCGTCGAGATACGGGGCCTGGTCGACGCGGTCGCCGTCCGCCGCCACGACGATGAACTGCGCGCTCGTGCCGCTCGCCTGGGGGAACGTGCGGCTCAGTTGCGCGAGGCCCTCTTGCGCCTCGGTCCCGGGGATCGAGAAGGTGTTATCGGTGCCCTGGCCGAGCAGGATGGCCCCGGCGCCGCCGATGCCGAGCAGCAGAAGCCACGTGATCAGCACCCGCCAGCCGTGACGGTACGACCAGCGTCCCAGCGAATAGAGCAGAGTGGACACACGGCCTCCAGGGCGTTCGAACGGTCATATCGATACGCCGATGTATCCGATACATAGGTGTATCGTAATTGCTCTCGCGGATGCAAGGCTGTGGGGCGGGTGTGAGGATTCTCGAAGGGAGCGCGCATGGGTGATGCGGTGGCGACCACGCGCCGAAGAGAAGCGACCCGGCAGCGGCTGCTCGACGCGGCGGCGCAGGTGTTCGCCGAAGTGGGCCTGGACGCGGCATCCGTCGAGGCCGTCTGCGAACGCGCGGGCTACACCCGTGGCGCCTTCTACTCCAACTTCGAGTCCAAGGAGGAGCTCTTCCTCGAGCTCGCGGGACGCGTCGCGCGCGAGCGCGTCGCCGCGGTACGTGCGCGGGTGGGCGAGCTCGAGAGCGCGCACGCCCCGTCTGCGGTCTCCACGGACGCCTTCTCGATCATCCAGGGTGTGCTCGACGTCTCGAACGACGATCGGCTCGGTGTGCTGCTCATGAGTGAGATCCGCATCCACGCGCTCCGCAATCGCGCGCTCGCCGACGCCTACCTGGCCCAGGAGGCCGAGATGGTCGCGAGCGTCGCGCAGATCGTGGCCGACATCGTGCGTGCGCGTCGACTCGTGCTGCGGGTACCGGCGGACGAGGCGGCACGGCTCATGCTCATGGCGTGGGAGAGTGCCTCGGTGCGTTCCGTCATGACCGGTCTCGACTACGAGCGGTTGTGCCGACACACGAGTGCCGAGCTGGCCAAGGTGGCGCAACTCATCATCGCTCCCGACGAGTCCTGAGCGTCGCGAGGCACCGTTCGAGACGCTCGAGCCACCAGTCGCGCCGCTCGGGTGCCGCCGCCAGCCGCTCGAGCGCGTCGGCGTCGGGACGGATGCGCCCCACGGCGATCGCGCCATCGCGCATCGGGAGGGTCGCGACATCCGTCTCGAAGAGTGCGGACGTGCCCAGTCCACAGTCGTAATCGAGGTCGGGGAGGGCCGCAGCGAGGGCGACGCCCATGGACAGTCCGATCGCGGTGTCGAGCGCGCTCGACACGACGACCGGTAGCCCCGCTCGCTCGACGATGTCGAGGGCGCGACGGATGCCGCCGAGCGGCTGGGCCTTGATGACCAGGAGGTCGGCAGCTCCGGCGCGCGCGACCGCGACCGGATCCTCGGCCTTGCGCACACTCTCGTCCGCCGCGATCGGGATGTCGAGATAGCGGATGCGCTCGCGCAGTTGCACGAGCTCGTCGATCGAGGCGCACGGTTGCTCGATGTATTCGAGATCGAACTCGGCGAGGGAGTGCACGGCGTGTTCGGCCTCGTCGACGTTCCAGCCGCCGTTCGCGTCCACGCGGATGCGCCCCTCGGCACCGAGCTCGTGCCGCACGGCGCGCACCCGCTCGACGTCGTCGGCGAGCCGCTGCCCGGGTTCCGAGACCTTGATCTTGGCGGTGCGGATTCCCGGAAAGCGGGCGAGGACTTCGGGAACGGATGCCGCGGGCACGGCCGGGATCGTCGCGTTGACCAAGATCTCGGCCCGACGCGGGGCGGGCGGCTCGTTCCAGCCGTAGTCGAGCGCCGCCTCGAGCCAGGTCGCGGCCTCGTCGTCGTCGTACTCGGCGAAGGGCGAGAACTCCGCCCAGCCGGCGGTTCCCTCGATCAGCATCGCCTCGCGCACGTCCAGGCCACGGAAGCGGACGCGCAGGGGGAGTGCGACGACGACGGCGCGTTCGCGGAGGTCGTCGAACGAGGGGAGGGGCGATGCATCCGTCATGACCCCATCTTGCTCCTGTGGGTGCCTAGGCTGAGTCTCATGGTCTCGGAGATCTTCGATCCGGCTGAGTGGCGCCTCGCGCCCGGCGCGGACGCCTACACGGACATCACGGCGCACGTCTCGGTCGACGGACGCATCGCGCGGGTCGCGTTCAACCGGCCCGAGGTGCGCAACGCGTTCCGACCGCGCACGGTCGATGAGCTCTACCGTGCGCTCGACGCGGCACGCCAGGACCCGAAGATCGGCGTCGTGCTGCTGACGGGCAACGGACCGAGCCCGAAGGACGGCGGCTGGGCGTTCTGTTCGGGTGGCGACCAGCGCATCCGTGGCCGCGATGGGTACAAGTACTCGGAAGACGAGACATCCGTCACCGATCCGGCCCGCGTGGGACGCCTGCACATCCTCGAGGTGCAGCGACTCATCCGGTTCATGCCGAAGGTCGTCATCGCGGTCGTGCCCGGGTGGGCGGCCGGCGGCGGACACAGTCTGCACGTCATCTGCGACCTGACGATCGCGAGCGCCGAGCACGGAAAGTTCAAGCAGACCGACGCGGATGTCGGATCGTTCGACGCGGGCTACGGCAGCGCCTACTTCGCCAAGCAGGTCGGGCAGAAGGTCGCCCGCGAGGTCTTCTTCCTCGCCGAGGAGTACTCCGCCGAGCGGGGGCGCGAGATGGGCACGGTCAACAGGGTCGTGCCGCATGCCGACCTGGAGCGCGAGGCTCTCGCGATGGCCCGGACGATCCTCGGCAAGTCGCCGACGTCGATCCGCATGCTGAAGTTCGCGATGAACGCTGTCGATGACGGCCTGGTCGGGCAGCAGCTCTTCGCGGGCGAGGCGACGCGGCTCGCCTACGGAACGGACGAGGCCGTCGAGGGGCGCGATGCGTTCCTCGAGCGTCGCGAGCCCGACTGGGCTCCGTACCCCTGGCAGTTCTAGGCCCCGTGAGCGTGCAGTTACCGGGTTCATCGTGTGACGGAAGCGATCCGCGCGCCGTCGCCGAAGCGCTGCCCGCGGCGCTGAGCTCCGGCGACCCGATCCTGATCACGACGTCGGGATCCACGGGTGTGCCCAAGACCGTCGTGCTGAGCGCGGGCGCGCTGCGGGCTTCGGCCACGGCAACGGCCGCGCGCATCGGCGAGGGCGCCTGGCTGCTCGCGCTGCCCGCGACCTACGTCGCCGGGTTGCAGGTACTCATCCGCGCCCACCTCGCGGGGGCACGCCCGGTATACCTGGCCGGACCCTTCACCCCGGATGCCTTCGTCGCAGCCGCGCGCGAGATGCCCGTTTCGGCCGCGCGGTACACCTCGCTCGTCCCCGCACAGCTCGCAACGCTCGTCGCGGCTGCCGAGAGCGAGCACGGCCCCAGGGATGCCCTGCGCTCGTTCGAGGCGATCCTGATCGGGGGGCAGGCGCTCCCCGTGCCCCTGCGCGAGCGGGCCGAGGCGCTCGGGGCCCGCGTCGTCCGCACGTACGGCTCGACCGAGACGAGCGGCGGCTGCGTGTACGACGGCGTGCCGCTCGATGGCGTCGAGGCGCGCTCCGTCGACGGTGAGCTGCTGATCGCGGGCCCGACCCTGGCCGACGGATACCTCGGCGACGACGCGCTCACGGCCTCGGTCTTCCCGGTCGGTACCGACGGCATCCGCCGGTATCGCACGGGCGATGCCGGGACGGTCGAGGACGGCGTCGTGCGGGTCACCGGGCGTCGAGACAACGTCATCGTCTCGGGTGGCGTGAACGTCTCGCTCGACCGCGTCGAAACCGTCGTGCGCGGTGTGCCCGGGCTCGAGCTCTCCGTCGTGATCGGTGTGGCGGACGAGCGATGGGGCGAGGCATCCGTCATCGTCGTCGAGCCGCCCGCAACGACGGACGACGCGCGCCTGCTCGACGCCGCTCGCGCTGCCGTCGCCGGCGCGATCGGCCCCGCCGCCCGCCCGGCGCGCCTCGTGCGGCGGCCGGTGCCGCAGCTGCCGTCGGGCAAGCCCGACCGCGGGGCGCTCCGGCTCGCCCTGCGGGAATAGGATCGCGGCATGGTTCCGTGGCCCCAGCTCGTGGCGTTCTTCATCGCGTCGCTCGTGCTGATCGTCATGCCCGGGCCCTCGGTGCTCTTCATCATCGGTCGGTCCCTCGCGCTCGGTCGCCGGGGCGGCGTCCTCTCGGTCGTCGGCACGACCCTCGGCATGCTCGTCCTCGTGGTGCTGGTGGCGCTCGGCCTCGGCGTGATCGTCGCCCAGTCCGTGGTGCTGTTCACGATCGTGAAGTTCGCGGGCGCCGCATACCTGGTCTGGCTGGGCATCCAGGCGATCCGTCACCGCAAGGACGCCGCGGCCGCGGTCGCGGCGGGGGCCGCTGCCTCGTCGACCCGGCGCCTCGTGGCCGAGGGGTTCGTCGTCGGCGCCACGAACCCCAAGACGATCGCGTTCTTCGTCGCCGTCCTGCCGCAGTTCGTCGACTACGGCGCCGGCACGATCCCGTTGCAGATGCTCGAGCTCGGGATCGTCTTCGCGATCCTCGCGTGGGCGAGCGACTCGGTGTGGGCGCTCGCCGCGGGCTCCGCCCGCGATTGGTTCGCCCGCAGCCCGCGCCGCGTGGAGCGTCTTTCGGCGGCGGGTGGCGGGATGATGATCGGGCTCGGCGGGGTGCTCGCGCTGACCGGCTCGAAGCACTGATCGGTGGGTGCGTCGCCGCCCGGGGCTAGGGTGGAGGCGTGGATCTCGCGGACCTCGACTGGCGCCTGGGCGGCACCGGACGCTTGCGCATCGGCCCCCGAAACGCCATCACCGACGTGGACGGCATCCGGGTGGGGCATGCGAGCCGTGTCGGCGACGGGTGGCTCACGGGTTCCACCGTCGTCTTCGGCGGCGCCGCGGGTGTGACGGCGGCGGTCGATGCGCGTGGCGGCGGGACCGCGACGCGCGAGATCGCCGCGCTCGATCCCACCGGCGTCGTGGAGCGCATCCACGCCGTCTACCTCGGGGGCGGCAGCGCCTACGGACTGGACGCGGCGGGCGGCGTCATGGCGGGGCTCGCCGAGCGCGGACTCGGGTTCGTCGTCGGAAATGAGCCGACCCACGTCGTCCCGGTGGTGCCGGCCGCCTCGCTCTTCGACCTCGGGCGCGGGGGAGACTTCCTCGCCAGGCCGGACGCCGCTCTCGGCCGCGAGGCGTTCGAGTCCGCCTTCGCGAGCGATGACGGTGCGCCGGTCGCACAGGGCTCCGTCGGGGCGGGGACCGGGGCCGTCGCCGGCGAGATCCGCGGCGGCGTCGGCACGGCGAGCGTCGTCCTGCCCGGCGGCGGGGTCGTGGGCGCGCTGGTCGTCGTCAACTCCGCCGGCAGCACCGTCAACCAGCGGACGGGACTGCCCTGGGGTGAGCAGTTCGAGCTCTCCGACGACGCGGGAGTCCCGGAATTCGGGCTCGTCCCGCCGGACGACTCCGCGCGCCGTCGGTCGTTCGAGGCGCTGTCGGCGCTCGCCGGAGGCCGCCTTCCGATGAGGCCGCTCAATACGACGCTCGCCGTCGTGGCGACCGACATTCCGCTCTCCCGCGGGCAGCTCCTGCGTCTGGCGGGGTGCGCCCATGACGGGATGGCTCGGGCGATCCGTCCCATCCACACGCTCTCCGACGGCGACGTCGCCTTCGCGCTCTCCACCGGCAGGGGCCCCTGGCCGCCGCCCGAGGGTCCCCTCGAGTCGTTGCACGCCAGCGATCGGGTGAACCAGGTGCTGGCGGCGGGTGCCGACGTCATGGCCCGCGCGATCGCGCACGCCGTGCTGGCCGCCGAGCCGGTCACGACGCCGCTGGGCCATGTGCCCACGTACCGTGCGATGTACGCATGACCCGCGTGCTCGAGGTGGTGGTCGGCGTCACGGGAGGAATCGCGGCCTACAAGGCGGTTCAGGTGGTTCGCGATCTCGTGCTGGCGGGCCACAGCGTGCACGTGATCCCGACGGATGCGGCACTGCGCTTCGTCGGTGCGCCGACGTGGGAGGCGATCAGCCGCCACCCCGTCAGCACCTCCGTCTTCGACGATGTCTCGGCTGTGCGACACGTCGCCCTGGGGCAGCAGGCCGATGTCATCGTCGTCGCCCCCGCCACCGCCAACAGCCTGGCCAAGCTCGCGACCGGGCTGGCCGACGATCTGCTCGGCACGACCGTGCTCGCGAGTCGTGCGCCGCTCGTCGTGGCCCCCGCGATGCACACCGAGATGTGGCAGCATCCCGCGACGGTCCGCAACGTCCAGACTCTGCGGGCGCGCGGGGTGACCATCGTGGGGCCGGACTCGGGCCGCCTCACGGGCGCGGATGTCGGACCCGGGCGGATGAGCGAACCCGCCGACATCGTCGCGGCGACCCTGGCCGCGGCGGACGCGCGTGCGCGAGAGGATGCCCCGGCGCAGGACCTGGCCGGACTCCGCGTCCTGGTCACCGCCGGTGGCACCCGAGAGCCCATCGACCCGGTCAGATACCTCGGGAATCGTTCGAGCGGCAAGCAGGGCGTCGCGTTCGCACTCGCGGCCGCCGCCCGCGGCGCGGTCGTCACCGTGATCGCCGCGCACCTCGACCCGCAGCCGGCCGCCGCGCTCGCCGAGGCGCAGATCCACACGATCGAGGCGGGCACGGCGGCCGAGCTCGCCGACGCCGTGGCGCGTGAGGCCGTGAGCGCCGCCGTCGTCGTGATGGCCGCGGCCGTCGCCGACTTCACCCCCGCGGAGTTCGCCGAGCGCAAGATCAAGAAGGCCGTCAACGGCGAGCGGATGGACCTGCATCTCGTGCGCACCGTCGACGTGCTCGCCGCCCTCGTGTCGCGACCCGTCCCGGGGCGGATCCTCGTGGGGTTCGCCGCCGAGACGGTGGACGACCGCGAACAACTCGTGGAGCTCGCCCGCGAGAAGGTGGCCCGCAAACCCGCCGACCTGCTCGTCGCGAACGCCGTCGGCGCAGGCCGGGGCTTCGGAGCCGACGACAACGTTGCCGTCGTGCTCGCGTCATCGGGCGACATCGTCGCCGACGTCTCGGGCACCAAACGCGCCGTGGCTGACGCCGTCCTGGACCGCGTCGTCCGGCTGCTGCGCGGGGACGGGACGCCGTGACCGACCTCGTCGAGCACGCCGCGCTGCCCTCGACGATGTACCGCGAGTTCGGCCGAGCAGATTGGGCCCGGCTCGCGTCGGGCGAGGAGCAGCCGCTCACGCAGACCGAGATCGCGCAGATCCGGGGGCTCGGCGACCACCTCGACATGGACGAGATCCGCGAGGTGTACGTTCCGCTCAGTCGGCTGCTCAGCCTGTATGTCGAGTCGGCGAAAGACCTCGGGGCATCGACCAGCGCGTTCATGGGTGAATCCGACACCACGACCCCGTTCGTGATCGGGATAGCAGGATCGGTGGCCGTCGGAAAGTCCACGATCGCGCGCCTGCTGCGGGAACTGCTCACGCATTGGCCCGCCACCCCCCGCGTCGAACTCGTGACGACGGACGGGTTCCTCTACCCGAACGCGGAACTGCAGCGTCGCGGACTCATGCGCCGCAAGGGGTTTCCCGAGTCGTACGACCGCCGCACGCTGGTCGACTTCTTGACGAGCGTCAAGAGCGGCGCGGCGCGGGTGTCTGCGCCGATCTACTCTCACCTGCGCTATGACGTGATCCCCGACGCCCATGTCACGGTCGACAGGCCCGATGTCCTGATCGTCGAGGGGCTCAACGTGCTCCAGCCCGCCCCGCGCCCCGAAGACGTCTCGATCAGCGAGTTGTTCGACTTCTCGATCTATGTCGACGCCGAGGTCGACGACATCGCCGAGTGGTATCTCGGGCGATTCATGGCGCTCAAGCGCGGGGCGTTCAGCACGCCCGCCTCGTACTTCAACACCTACGCGGACCTCGACGACGAAGAGGCGGCGCGCGTCGCGCGCGGGTTCTGGAACGACATCAATCTGCCCAACCTGCTCGAGAATGTGCTGCCCACGAAGCATCGCGCGAAGCTGATCCTGCAGAAGGCCGCCGATCACACGGTGGACCGCGTCCTCCTGCGGAAGCTCTGAGCGCGGACCTAGGATGTTCCCTCGTGGCCCGTACTCCTCGTAAGCGCAGCTCCCCGAAGAACCGCGGCGGTGGCGATCCCCGCCGCAGCGGTCGGCCGAATGCCGTGAGGGTGGAGCCCGCGACGGCCCGTGACTGGATCGGCGCCGCGCGCCCGCGGACTCTACCGCTTGCGGTCGCGCCCGTCGTGGTGGGCACGGGTGCCGCGGTGCTCGCGACCGGCGTCTTCCACTGGGTCATCGCACTCGCCTGCCTGGCCGTGTCCGTCTGCCTGCAGGTCGGGGTCAACTACGCCAACGATTACAGCGACGGCATCCGCGGCACCGACAACCACCGCGTCGGCCCCGGGCGGCTGACGGGTGCCCGCCGCGCGAAGCCCCGCACCGTTCTCACCGTCGCCCTGACCTTCTTCGCGCTCGCCGCCATCGCGGGACTCGCCATCGTCATCCGGACCGAGCAGTGGTGGCTCATCGCGGTGGGCGCCGCGTGCATCGTCGCGGCGTGGTTCTACACGGGAGGTCGCCGACCCTACGGCTACTTCGGCCTGGGCGAGATCTTCGTGTTCGTCTTCTTCGGGCTCGTCGCCACCGTCGGCACGACCTGGGTGCAGGCACTCGCGGTGCCGCAGGAGGCCTGGTTCGGGGCCGTGGCGATCGGACTGCTCGCCTGCGCCGTGCTGCTGGCGAACAACCTGCGCGACATCGACCAGGACCGCAGCGCGGGCAAGCGCACGCTCACGGTTCTGATCGGCAAGCGCGCGACCCAGGTGCTGTTCACCCTGTTCCTGCTCGTGCCGTTCGGCATCGCGGGCTTCCTGGCGCTCGTCTACCCGATCGCCTGGCTCACACTGCTGGCGCTGCTGGCGGGCCTTCCCGCGATCCTGATCGTCTGGACCTACCGCGCGCCCCGTGAACTCGTGACGGCGCTGGCACTGACGTCGGTGACGTCACTCGGCTACGCCGCGCTCCTCGCGTGGGCGTTCGTCGGCTGACAGGTCGTCTTCGGCGTCCTCGTCGCGTATCTGCGTGCGCGCGTTGGTGCGACGCGTGGCGAGACCCTGGGCGACGGCGGCGCGGGGCTGACGCAGGAACAGCAGCGACAAGCTGAGCCCGATCAGAGCCGCGAAGACCACGGCGAGGAGCCAGTTCTGACGGAAGATCGGCAGCAGGAGCATGAGGCCGAGGGGGACCAGGAACGCCAACAGGCGCAGGACGCTGTAGACGAGGACTGGTGGAACCTTCACCCCCTCATCCTAGGTCGCGCCTAGGATGGTCCTTATGCCCCGCGTGCTCCTGATCGTGGCGGTGCTGGCATTGGCGTTCTACGTCGTGAGCATCGTTGACGTCGCCGTGCAGCCTCCGAGCCGCCACCGCGGGGTGTCGAAGACCACCTGGATCGCGATCGTCGTCCTGCTTCCCGTTCTGGGGGGCGCACTGTGGTTCGTCGTCGGCCGGTCGCGTCCCTCGCGCCTGAAGCTGGCGTCGGCGCCCGACGATGACGTGGAGTTCCTGGGAAGGATCGGGTCGGGCTCGTTCTCGGATCAGGACGAACGCATTCGCCGTCTCGAAGAAGAGCTCGCGATGCTGGATTCCGAGGCGGACGGGCCGAAACCCGTCGAACCGAAGAATCCAGACCAGGGCGCCGCAGACCAGGACACCGCAGACCCGGACTCCGACGGCCCACGTCGCGGCTCGATCGGCTGAGGTGTCTACCGTCGGCGGCGCGACGCCGCGGCTGTCACCGAGCCCCGCGATGGATGCGGCCGCCGCGCTGCTCGACGAGCTCGTGCATCTCGGCGTGCGCGACATCGTGCTCAGCCCGGGATCGCGGTCGCAGGCCCTCGCTCTCGCCGCGACCGCCCTGGAACGGTCGGGCCGGGTATCGCTGCACGTGCGGATCGATGAGCGCGTCGCCGGCTTCACGGCGCTGGGGCTCGCTCGGGAATCGCGACGACCCGTGCCCGTGATCTGCACGTCGGGTACCGCCGTCGCGAATTTGCTGCCCGCGGCGCTCGAGGCGCATCATGCGGGGGTTCCGCTGCTCCTGCTCACGGCGGATCGTCCGCCGGAGCTTCGCGGTGTCGGCGCGAATCAGACGACGCGCCAGCCGGGCTTGTTCGGCCCATCGACTCGCTTCGCGCTGGATGCGCCGGTGCCGGAAGAGGTCGACGACGCGGGCGAGTCGGCCCAGACCGCAACATTCCGGGCGATCGCCGCGGATGCCTTCGCCGCTGCATCCGGGGCGGCGTTCATGCCCGCCGGGCCCGCGCACCTCAACCTGCCGGTTCGAGAACCGCTCGCCGGCCCCGTTCCGGCCTGGTTCGCGACCGAACGTCTTCCCCCGGAAGCGGCGCCCGCGGGGCCTGTCGAGAACGCCACCGAGCCCGCGTCCGGCGCCCTGTATCAGGGTGGTGGCGGCATCGGGCTGGCCGACGTCCACGAAGCCGACCAGACGGTGCCGTTCGCCCTGGCCCGCGGCCCCCGAACGGTCATCGTCGCCGGTGCCGACGCGGGCCCCGAGGCCGAGCGGATCGCACACGAGGGCGGCTGGCCCCTGATCGCCGAGATCGTCAGCGGTGCGCGTTTCGGGCGCAACCTGGTGCACGGCTATCGGGCGCTGCTTCGTGACGAGTCCCTGGGCGGGGCCGTCCAGCGTGTCGTCGTGTTCGGGCGGCCGACGCTCAGCCGTGAGGTCGCCGCGTTGCTCTCGGATCCCGCCCTCGAGGTGATCGCGATCCGTGGACCGGGTGAACGGTTGAATCTCAACGGCCGCACCGAGGCGGTCGAGTCCGTGCGCGTGGACCCGGGCGAGACCGACCGCGAATGGCTGGGTGCCTGGTTGCGTGCTTCGCAGGCGCACGAGACCGACCTCGGTACGCCAGCGCCCGATCTCGAGGGCCTCTCGGCCGCGGATCCCGCGACGCGGCGTAAGGCTGTCGATGCAGAGCTCGCCGCCGTACGGGCTCCGCTCGACCGCACGGCCCTGGTCGACGCCCTGTGGCGCGCGACCTGGCCCCACGATCGCCTGGTGTTCGGGTCATCCCGACTCGTGCGCGTCGCCGACGGTGTGCTGGGGGGCAAGAAGGTGCCCGTGCACTCCAATCGCGGTGTCGCGGGAATCGACGGGACGATCGCGACCGCGACGGGCATCGCCCTCGCCAGCCAGGCGGGTGGCCACTCGGGCGTGACCCGGGTGCTGCTCGGTGACCTGGCATTCCTCCACGATGTCGGTGCGCTCCTGCTGCCCCCGAACGAGCACGAGCCGCGCCTGCAGGTCGTCGTCGGCAACGACGGCGGCGGCACGATCTTCGACGGGCTCGAGGTCGCGCAGGTGGCGTCGCCCGACGACATGGACCGGGTGCTCTTCACCCCGCAGAACGTGCGCCTCGAGCACCTGGCTCTCGCTTACGGCTGGGAGTACCACCGCCCGACGGCGCGGTCGGCGCTCGACCAGTTGCTCGTCTCGCCCGTCGGCGGTCGTCAGCTGATCGAGGTGCCGCTCGACCGCTGATCAGGCCAGGGCGTCGACGATCGGGCGGAACTTCATGCGCGTCTCGAGCAGTTCGGCCTCGGGGTCGCTGCCGAGCACGATGCCCGCACCCGCGTGGGCCGAGATACGACCACCCTCGCCGAACTGAGCGCTGCGCAGCGCGATCGCCCACTCGCCGTCGCCGGATGCGTCGATCCAGCCGACGGGTCCCGCGTACCGGCCACGGTCGAAGGGCTCGATGCGCCGGATGACCTCGAGCGCCGCGGCGGTCGGTGTGCCCGCGACGGCGGCCGTCGGGTGCAGCACCCCGACGAGGTCGAGGGCCGAGACGCCGTCCGCGACGATGCCCTCGACGTCCGTTGCCAGATGCCAGACGTTCGGCAGCTTGAGCGCGAAGGGCTGCTCGCTCGCGGTGAGCACGCTCGTGTGGGGGCGAAGAGTCCGCAGCACGCTCTCGACGGCGAAGCGGTGCTCGTCCTGATCCTTGCCACTGGCGGACAGGGCGACGGATGCCTCGGTGTCGCCGTCCGCGTCGGCACCGCGTGGTGCCGTACCGGCGAGTACCCGCGCCGTGATGGTTCCGCCCGAGACCGTGACGAGGGTCTCGGGGCTCGCGCCGATGATGCCGTCGACGGCATACGTCCAGACATCCGGATACCCCGTCGCGAGCGCACGCACGAGTCGCCGCAGATCCGCACCCGCGGGTACCGAGCCGATGAGATCTCGTGCAAGGACGACCTTGCTGACCTCGCCCGCGGCGATAGCCTCGAGGCCGGCGCGGACCGCGGCCTGGTAGCCGGGCGCATCGAGTTCGCCGGGCCCGACGGTTGCGGACCAGGCCGGTCCCCACTCACTCGGATCGGGAGCATTCGGCGCTTCGGCGTCGTCCGAAACGACCGTTGTGATCCACGACCGCCCGGCCCTCCGGCCGAAGACGAACTGCGGCACGACCAGGGTGCTGGCCGTCGCCGAGGCGGGGTCGAAGCTCAGCGCGCCGAACGCGATGAGCCCCGTTCCGGGCAGGCCGACCTCGTCGGTGATCATCGCCGCGGCGGCGGTCGCCCGCCACCCATCGGCCAGCGCGGCGGCCTGCGAACCCTGCGAGGGGCTGGCTCGATGCCCACCCACCTCGATGATCGCCGCGGAGCCGAAACCCACCATGCCCTCGCCGCGCCGCAGCCACGCGAGCGGATGCGCCGGGTCGGCATACGCGAGAAGGTCCTCGATCGGATCGATCTCGCGGGTGGTGACGACGAGTCGGCGCACGCGGGATGGGGCGGACTCGGTCACCTCTCCAGCCTAGACTCGCTGCGTGAGCCCAGATCCGAATGTGCCGGCCGCGGCATCCGATCGTCCCGCCGTCGGGACTCCCCCGATAGGGACGAAGCTCGAGTTCCGCTGGCGCAAGTGGGACGGATCGACCCACTGGGTGCACGAGTGCGTCTATCTCGGTGCGGACGAGTGGGGCGACTGGTTCGGTCAGCGCGGCGGGTGGCGCAGCGACCGACCGGGTCGCTCGGTCGTCGTGGTCGAGGACAACGTGATGCTGCTGCCCCCGTCGGGCGACCACGTTCTGACGATGAACGCGCGCCCGCATCCGACGCGCGTGTATATCGATATCGCCTGGGACGCACGCTGGTCCGACGGTGTGCCGACCGGGATCGACATGGACCTCGACGTCGTCGACCAGGAAGAGCGCGGCGTCTACATCGACGACGAGGACGAGTGGGAAGAGCATCGGGTTCGCTACGGCTACCCGCTCGATCTGGTCGAGAAGCTCGAAGCTGTCACGGCCGAACTCTTCGCCGCGGTCACCGCGCACCGGCCCCCGTACGATCCCGTGACGGCGGCCCGGTGGCTGGCGCGCCTCGTAGACTCGACGGGTGACCCCGCACCCGCCGACTGACGACCGCAGCGAGCCCACCTCCGCCGCTCACAACCGTGCCGATCTCGGCAAGGATCCGGCCCGCGTCAGCAGCATGTTCGACCAGGTCGCGGGTCGTTACGACCGCACCAACACCGCGCTGAGCCTCGGCAACGACCAGCTCTGGCGCATCGCGACGCGCCGAGCCATCGCGCCTCGCCCGGGCGAGCGGATCCTCGACCTCGCCGCCGGAACCGGGGCCTCGTCGGTCGCCCTCGCGCGCAGCGGCGCAGAGGTCGTCGCCGCGGACTTCTCACCCGGCATGATCGCCGAGGGTCGCCGCCGACACGGCACGGTGGCGGGGCTCTCGTTCGTGGAGGCGAACGCGACCGACCTGCCCTTCGCCGATGACGAGTTCGACGCCGTCACGATGTCGTTCGGCCTGCGCAACGTCGTCGAGCCCCGCAAGGCGCTCGCCGAACTGCTGCGGGTCACGAAGCCGGGCGGCCGCGTGGTGATCTGCGAGTTCTCGCATCCGCCCTCCCGCGCCTTCGCCGGACTGTACGGGTTCTACAACTCGCGGGTGCTCCCGCTCGTCGCACGGGCGCTGTCGTCGAACGCCGACGCGTACGACTATCTGAACGAGTCCATCCGCGATTGGCCGGACCAGCAGACCCTCGCCGGGTGGATCCGCGCGGCGGGATGGCAGGATGTCGCCTACCGGAACCTCTCGTTCGGGATCGTCGCTCTGCACCGCGGGCGGAAAACCCGCCGGTAGGCTGAAGGGGTGACTCCGGGCTCCTCTGCGCGCGGCTCGCGACTGACGAGCCGACTCGGCATGACCGAGCGCG
Organism: Microbacterium sp. CJ77; assembly: GCF_002911615.1. Classification (NCBI taxonomy): domain Bacteria; kingdom Bacillati; phylum Actinomycetota; class Actinomycetes; order Micrococcales; family Microbacteriaceae; genus Microbacterium; species Microbacterium sp. CJ77. The sequence goes on from NZ_PQBR01000006.1 coordinate 102,315, forward strand.
TTTTCGCAGGCCCGCGCTCGCGCAAACTTCTCGCGCAGGTCGAGGCGGGTCTCGATCGGGTCGAGGCGAGCCTCGCCGAAGAACTGAAGATGACCGACGCGCTCGCCGATGCGACGAGCCGGTACCTGTACGAGGCCGGTGGCAAACGGATCCGTCCGATGCTCGCGCTGCTCTCCGCCCACCTGGGTGAGGGCATCACCCCGGCCGTGATCGAAGGTGCCACCGCCCTCGAGATGACGCACCTCGGTTCGCTGTACCACGACGACGTGATGGATGGTGCGGACGTGCGCCGCGGGGTGCCGAGCGCGCAGACCGTGTGGGGCAACAACGTCGCGATCCTGACGGGTGACCTGCTGTTCTCGCGCGCGAGCCAGATCATGGCGCGACAGGGCGAGCGGGCCATCCGGCTGCAGGCCGACACGTTCGAACGTCTCGTGCTCGGTCAGATGCACGAGACGGTCGGACCGCAAGAGGGCGACGATCCCGTTGCGTTCTATCTGCAGGTGCTCGCCGACAAGACCGGCTCGCTGATCGCCGCCGCCGCCGAGACGGGCGTCGTCTTCGCCGGTGCGCCCGAAGAGTACGGGATGCCGCTGCGCACGTTCGGCGAGAAGACCGGCGTCGCATTCCAGCTGCTCGACGACGTGCTCGATCTGAGTGCGGACCCCGACGAGACCGGCAAGGTTCCCGGCACCGACCTGCGCGCGGGTGTGCCGACGATGCCGTTCCTCCTGCTCGGTCAGGAGACGGATGCGGACTCGGTCGCCCTGAAGGTCCGCATCGACGGCGGTGTGGCCCGGATCGCCGACGGCGCCGATCCCGCCATCCTCGACGCCGCCCTCGCCGATCTGCGCGACCACGACGCCACCGCTCGCACGCTGCGCCTGGCCCACGTCTGGGCACGCGAAGCGGTCGAGGCGCTCGATCCGCTCCCCGCCGGTCCTGTCCGCGACGCGCTCACGCGCTTCTCGGAAGCCGTCGTCGACCGCAGCAGCTGAGCGCGCGCAGCGCTCCCCCCACTTCGCAACGCACCACCGGAAGGACCCCATGACCAAGCTCAGGCTGGCCATCGTCGGAGCGGGGCCCGCGGGCATCTATGCCGCGGACATCCTGCTCAAGACCGAGCGCAAGTTCGATGTCTCGATCGATCTCTTCGAGCAGCTTCCCGCGCCCTACGGGCTCGTGCGATACGGAGTCGCGCCCGATCACCCGCGCATCAAGGGCATCATCACGGCGCTCCGCGAGGTGCTCGACCGGGGCGACATCCGCCTGTTCGGCAACGTCCGCTACGGCGAGGACATCACGCTCGACGACCTCAAGCACCACTATCACGCCGTGATCTTCGCGACCGGCGCGATCCGCGACACCGATCTCGACATCCCGGGCATCGACGCAGAGGGCTCCTACGGCGCAGCCGATTTCGTCAGCTGGTTCGACGGTCACCCCGACGTGCCGCGCACCTGGCCCCTCGAGGCCGAGTCGGTCGCGGTGATCGGCAACGGCAACGTCGCGCTCGACATCGCACGAATGCTCGCGAAGCACGCCGAAGATCTGCTGCCCACCGAGGTCCCCGACAACGTCTACCGGGGGCTGAAGGCATCCCCCGTCACGGACGTGCACATCTTCGGTCGCAGGGGGCCTGCGCAGGTGAAGTTCACCCCGCTGGAGCTGCGCGAGCTGGGCGAGCTGCGCGACGTCGACATGGTCGTCTACGACGAGGACTTCGACTACGACGAGGCCTCGAAGACCGCGATCGCGAGCAACAAGCAGGTCATGGTCATCGACCGCGTGCTGCAGTCGTGGCGCAAGCGCCCGTCGGTGAACAATGCCGGTGGTGAGGCATCCCGTCGCCTGCACCTGCACTTCTGGGCGCGACCGGTGGAGGTCAAGAAGGATGCCTCGGGCCGGGCGACAGCGTTCGTGTACGAGCGCACCCGTCCCGACGCCGAGGGCGGCATCGTGGGTACCGGGGAGTTCCGCGAGGTCCCGATCCAGGCGATCTACCGCGCCGTCGGATACTTCGGATCGCCGTTGCCCGGGGTGCCCTTCGACGCCCGGCACGGCGTGATCCCCAACCACGAGGGCCAGGCGATCCACCAGGACTCGAACGAGCGCGTCTCGGGTGTTTACGCCACGGGGTGGATCAAGCGCGGGCCCGTCGGACTGATCGGGCACACCAAGTCCGACGCGATGGAGACCGTCCGGCACCTCATCAACGACCAGGCGTCGTGGTGGCAGCCCGAGGATCCCTCGGAAGGCGCGATTCCCGCGCTTCTCGCGGAGCGCGGTGTGCGCTGGACGGATCTCGAGGGCTGGCACCGACTGGACGAGCACGAGGTGGCGCTGGGCGCTCCCCACGAGCGTGCGCGCATCAAGGTCGTGCCGCGCGACGAGATGGTCGCGATCTCGCGCGGGGAGTGAGCCTGCCCAGGCGGCTGACGCCCGGTCTGCTCGCCGTCCTCGGTTATCTCGCCGCGGTCGGGCCGTTCGCGGTCGATCTGTACCTGCCGTCGTTCACCGACATCTCGAGCGACCTGAATGCGCCCGCCGCGACGGTCCAGCTGACGCTGACCGGATTCCTGATCGGCATCGCGGCGGGGCAGCTCGTCCTGGGCCCGGCGTCGGACCGGTTCGGCCGGCGTCGAGTGATGCTCGCCGCGCTCGCGGTCTTCGCCGTGGCATCCGTCGGCATCGCGCTCGCGCCGCACATCGCGGTGTTCATCGGATTGCGGATCGTGCAGGGCTTCGCGGGATCGGCCGGCATGGTCATCTCCCGCGCCATCGTGGTCGACCTGAGCGAGCGCGGGCAGGCCGTCCGGCCCCTGAGCCTGATGATGACGGTCGTCGGGCTCGGCCCCATCATCGCGCCGCCGATCGGCGGGCTGCTGGCGGCCGCGTGGGGGTGGCGCGGGGCGCTGGGGGCCGTCGCCGTGCTCGCCGTCGTGATGTTCGTGCTGGCCGCGGTGTTCGTGCCGGAGTCCCTCCCGCCGGAGCGGCGAGCGACGGGGGGCGCGGCATCCGTCGTCCGCACGTTCGGAAGGCTCCTGCGCGACCGTGCCTATCGGGGCTACCTCGTGGCCTTCGCGCTCGGGTTCGCCGCGATGCTGGCCTACGTCTCGGCGTCTCCTTTCGTCGCGCAGGTCGCGCTCGGCATGGACCCCGTGGGGTACTCGCTGATGTTCGCGATCGCGGGCGCGGCCCTCATCCTCGCCAACCTGGTCAACGCCTGGTTGGCGCCGCGCGTGCACCCGAGGCGCATGCTCGCGATCGGCCAAGGGCTGGCGCTCACGGCCGGCATCGCGCTCGTCGTGCTCACCCTCACCGGTTCGCTCGCCGTCTGGTCGTTCGTGGCGGGCGCTTTCGTGCTCTGCGCGGGTACGGGACTGACGATGTCGAACGGGACCGCGCTCGCACTCGCGCGCACCGAGAGCGCGCGCGGCGGAGCGTCCGCTCTGATCGGGGCGTCCCAGTTCGTCGCGGGCGCCGCCGTATCGCCGCTCGTCGGTCTCTGGGGTGAGCATACGGCGTTGCCGATGGCGCTGATCATCACGGCCTGCGTCGGGATCGGTGTGTTCGCGGCTGCGCGCGCGGGGCGTCCCGACTCCGGCGCGCTAACCTGATCGCGTGACGGCGGCGGACGCGGGCTGGCGGCCCGACGTGCTCGGGCCGGGCTTCGAGCAGCGCACGCTGCCGCTCGGTTCCGACGACGAGGGCGACGTCGTCGCGACGCTCGTCCGCCACCTGCCGGTCGAGTCGCTCGGTGAGCGTCTGTTCGGGGATCATCGGTCCCTGGCGGACGTCGACGTGCTGTACGTGCACGGCTGGTCGGACTACTTCTTCCAAACCCGCCTCGCTCGCTTCTTCGCGGACCGCGGGGCGCGCTTCTTCGCGCTCGACCTGCGCAAGTACGGCCGCAGTCTGCGGAAGGGTCAAACGCCCGGCTACATCACGGATTTCGACGACTACGACGAAGACATCGCCGCCGCGCTCACCGTCATGGATCGGGGCGAGCGACGGCTCGTGCTGCTCGGTCACTCGACGGGCGGCCTGACGCTGAGCCTGTGGGCGTCGCGGCATCCGGGTGTCGCATCCGCTGTCATCCTGAACAGCCCGTGGCTGGAGTTCCAGCTGAGCGGCCTCACGCGCGCAGCACTCGCGCCGGTCGTGAGTCTGCGCGCGCGGCTGCATCCTCTCGATGTCGCGCCCCAGGTCGACCTGGGCTTCTACACGCGGGCCCAGCGCGCGGTCGCGGACCCCGACGATCCCGTCGTCATCAATCCGGAGTGGCGACCGGATCAGACGATGGCGGTCTACGCCGGATGGTTCAACGCGGTGCTCAGGGGGCACGCGCGCATCGCCGCGGGCCTGGCGATCGACGTGCCGGTGTGCGTTCTGCTGTCCGCACGGTCGGCCGTGCCGACCCACTGGTCGGACGAGCTCACGCGGGTCGACAGTGTGCTGAACGTCGACGAGATCGCTCGAGCGGCCCTGGGCCTCGGATCATCCGTCACCGTCGAACGCATCGACGGCGCCATCCACGACGTCTTCCTCTCGCGCCACGAAGCCCGGGAAGAGGCTTACGCCCGCCTGGGTCGCTGGGTGCGCGGGTTCGTCGGCAGGTGAGGTCGCTGCCGGGCGGTCGCCCGTGAATCAGCCCGCTATGCCCGACGCCTCGACCGCGTAGAGGGTCGCGAACAATATGGCGGCACCGACCGCCATTCCCCCCATCAGCCACGCGAGCAGACGGTTCTTTCGACGGATGTCCGGGGTGCGTCGCGACGCGACGAACATCAACACCCACATCACGGTGACGAAGACGATCGAGACGATCGGGATCACCAGCTGGAGCTGAAGCGCCACGAGCGAGAGCACGACCACTACACCCGCGAGTACCGCCGAGGGGACGAGCCATCGGCTGGGCGCGCCGTGCTGGAGTGCCGTCTGATTCGTCAGATCGGTCGGGTCGGGTGGCGGCTGTTCGTCGGGCAGTCGCTCAGGACCATGCGGCTGGCCGCGGTTGTCACGCTCTGTCATCTCGGTCCTCGCAATCCGGGGGGCTGGGAGGGAATGAGTCTCGCCGACGGCCGAGCACAGACGTAGCCCGTTGTGCGCACGCGGCCGCCTTGCTATAGGGGCGGGTCTTCGTCTCTCAGGCGAGCACGCCGGCGGCGCGAGCGGGAGCCGCGTAGGCGGCGGCGAGCGAGGCGAGCGTCTCGTGCGCGTTGAGACCGCTGGGGTTCGGCAAGACCCACAACTCCGAGCCCGCGAGCGACTCGTCCTGCCGTCCCGCTCGCGCTCGCGGTCTAGCGAACCCTTGCCGGTATGCCGTGAGACCGAGGATCGCCACCGCGACAGGACGCCAGCGTGCGACATCCGTCTCCAGGCGAAGCGCGCCATCCCGCAGCTCCTGCGCGGTCAGTTCGTCGCCGCGGGCGGTGGCGCGGTGGACGATGCTCGTGATGCCGATGCCCGCGTCGAAGAACATGGCACGATCCTCTGCCGGCATCCCTTCGTCGGGGATGCGCGGCAGTCTCGGGATGATGCCCGCGGCGACGAGTGCCGGATAGAACCGGTTTCCGGGGCGTGCGAAGGGAGTCCCCGTGGCTGCGGTCCACAGGCCCGGATTGATGCCGACGAACAGCAGGCGTGGATGCGGCGGAACGAATTCCGGGATCTCGCGATCACGGAACGACTCGAGTTCGGCGCGTGAGAACCCCACCCGTGTGGCCGGGTTCGCTCAGCGGTAGTTGACGAATCGCACCCTGCGCGTTGCGGGGTGCTGGCGGGGACTGAATTCGTTGATTTCATGCGCCTTTCGGTGGTGGCCGGTGTTGGCAATTGTTGCGCCGCGTGGAAGATTCTGCGGACTTTCTGCGGACTAGCGCGGTTCGGCGGGAAGAGAGCGGAGCCATCTCGTCAGCTCCTCGGCGGTGAAGATCGGTTTGCTTCCAACGAAGGACGGGATCAAGCGGGAGGCCGCGACTTCGTTTCGTAGCGTGGCCGGGCTCACGCCGACCGCGACGGCTGCTTCTGCGTAGGTGTACGCGAGCTTCGGAGGCTGCTGCAGCGCGCGCGCGACGGCGTCCCGGATGATCACCTGGAGGGCAAGGCGGCCAGCTCCGAACAACTCGTCCGCGGCATCGCGGAACCGTTGTTCGGATTCGTCCAGGTCTGTCGGCTGTTCAGCCCGTCGGATCTGAGGGTGTGTTGCGAGGAAAGTCTCGACGTCCTCCCACTCGCAGGGGAGACGTTTTCGATCCACCCACATCTCGTCGAGGTTCGGGTCATCGAGACGCCGTATCCGGATGGCGTCCCCGTAGTAGGACGGCGGCACGACTATTCGCGCGGGAACGAGCGGTCCCGTCAGTGTCGTCGCGTACGCCCAAATGTCGCCCCGGTGCACTGCGGTAGATCGCGGCATCTGGAAACCCTTTCGGCTAGTGCGGGGACAAGCCGAACGTTAGCCGACCTCCTCCGCGTCGAGTTCCGAGAGGATCGCATCTATCAGAGTGATGCGATCGCGGGCATTTCGGAACTCGGCCTGCAGCTGTGCCTCGCGGGGGCTGCCCGCCTTGTAGCTGCCTTCGACCTGTAGCCAGTGCTCGAGGGTGGGGATTCGCCCGTCGAGGCTGTTGCGTTCGGCGGTCAGCTCTACCCGTTGCGCTCGACGCCGCACATTTTCCGCCGCGAGGATCTTCTTGTCGGCGCGGTCTGCTCGGCGCTCCGCGCGAACCGCGACCCATAGCGACACGCCGACTGCAACGATCGTCGCGACAGCGGTGGTCAATTCTGCGACGGTCTGGAGCATGCCGCTCATTCTGCCCGGTCGACGGCGTTCGCCCACACCCATGTCCGATGCTGCTGGTCGCCGATGGTGAACTCGATGCCGACGGCCTTCTGCGTCCACCGCACCGCGCGAGCTCGTACCTGGACAGCGTGAGGCCCGAACCGCACCCACACAAGCACCTCGAGCGGATGCGGCGACGTCGTCAGTGGGTAGACGTCGAGGCGCAGTTCCTTCTCTGTCAGCGACTGCAGCGGCTGCTCGGTGGTGACCGTCTGCACAATGCGGTCGTCCATGCGTTTGTCGATCTGCGCGGCGTACCGCTTGTTCGTGCCCACCTGCCGGAACCCCTTCTCCGTGTCAGGCGCCGGCCCGCCAGATGACGATGCTAACCGCAGACGGGGACACATCACCACGCGTCGGCGGAGCTACCATATGCAGGTGGTGCGCCCATTCAAGTACCGAGACGCTCCGCCACTGGGCGAGCACGACTTCGTCGTGCGTGGCGGCCCATTGGACCGTCACGCGACGAATCAGAACTTTGCGCGGTGCGTGACAACTCACGGTGTTCCGGCGCTCTCTGTGGCTGCCGGCGCTGGCATGTCGTGTAGGGAGATCATCGCCGCGTCCTCCGTTCTCCGACGCTTATTCAGTGAGTTCTTGTGGTGCCACGTAAGTGATCTGACAGACGCAAAGTACTCATTGACAGCAACTGGACCGCACCCGCATTATTCATTAATCCTTCCCGGCGACCTCACGGACGAGACGTGGGAGGATCTATCGCAGAGGTTCCGGCCGCTCTAGGCTGACGCTCAAGGAGAAAAAAATGCGATTTGCTGCAGATTTTCAATCAATGGACGAGCAGGACGCGCTCACCGTGACGTTCGCCGACCTGCTGGACGCTCCCGCCGGGGCAGTCATGCTCGGCGGCCGAGTGCAGCTGGATGATCTCGAGGGACACCAGGCCGAAGGCACAGTAGTGTCTGTCGAAGACGATCTGATCGACGTGTCTGTGGACGTGACGACATGGCGAGAACAGAGCCTTCAGTGGTTGTCTGGTTGGTCTTCGTCGGGCGTGACGACCGGGTGGCGCGCCGGAACCGTCTCGGTCTAGTGCACGGATTTCTCATCCTCTGCGACTTCGCGGAGGCCATCAACGGGAAGCTCTATGTGCAAGGCGGAGGGTGGAGCCGAATTGGAGTACCCCCCGGTGCGCCGGTGAGTATTCATGTCGCTGGCCAAATTCTCGTGCCCTGGGACGACGCCAACCGACGGCGTCGACTCCTCGTCGAACTGTTCAATGAGGACGGTCAGAACGTTCGGCTTGGCGAGTCGTCCGATCCTGTCGAGATGCGCGGTGATTTTGAGGTGGGAAGACCGCCTGGGCTGGCCCCTGGAACTGAACTCGATTTCACCTTCGCGGTCCGGTTCGAGGGGATGCCCTTGCCGTCCGGGCGGTACAAGTTCGTGCTCACAGCAGGCGCTACGCAGATAGACGAAGTCAAGTTCGAAGTGCTCGAAGCTCAAATCCCCGGCCCCAACTAGACCGCGCGCTCGACACCTATCCACCCGCATCCACGGCATCGCACCGTGGGCCCGTCGTCAACCATCACGGTCGAGCCGTCTGGGCAGTGCGGTTGAGTCCTCAACTCATCCATGCGTGAACAGTACGCCGTGGACCCGACCGGTTGGCAAGGTCTGTCCACAGGTCGCGCACGCGAATCGCCGAGCTTTGACCGGGCCCGCCGCCGTCCGTTGCCCGTGGTCGCCGCCTCCCCAGGCGTTATCGCGATCCACGCGGTCGGACGGCTGGCGTCTGCACCGATTCGCGAACGGTGAGATACCCCAGGTTTCTCGCCCCGTTCGTGGTCTTGCTACTCGAGTCCTTGGCGTCCCCACGCCTCGTTCCCGTGCCTGTCGCGCTGCGTTGTGCCTGTGTTCTCGGCCCCGTTCGTTGCGACACAGATGACACTACGGAGCGTGCCTCAGGGCTGGCTCAGGCGACCCTCAAGGTCAGCTCAGACTTCCTCACCCCATTCCGGCAGGGTGCGCTGAGCGCGGGTGATCAGCGCAAGAAGAGGATCGATCCGGCCACACTGACCTGTCCGAGCGTGTAGGCCACGGGGAACGACGCTGACGCGCTGACCGAGACATCGTCCCCGGGAGCAAGGCCCTCGAGAACCTCGGTGCAAGAAGCGGAAACGGTGCCAGTTCTCGTTCCGTCGATGGAACCCCAGTTCGTGATCTGCACCACGCCCTGGATCCGTGGGGACAAGTTCAGATCTGCCCATGAGCCCGCGGACCCGCTGTTGCGAACCCGGACGGTCGCAGTGATCGACACGAGCGCCCGGGTGTATCCGTCTGGGACCGGCGTGGTCACCGTCGCGAACTCTGCCCCGATCGTTGCCGTGATCGCGGGCGCGTGGTCGACCTCGAAGACCTCGGCGGGCAGCACAGATTGGGCGACGAGTTCTTGAAACCGTGCGTACAGCTGCGCGTACTGCGCCCCGTCGACGCGGAGGGCGTCTTGGACGCCGCGCCGAAGCTGGTCGCGTTCTTCGTTCTGCCGGCCGAATGACTGTGTTCCTGGGACTCGTGAGCCCATGATTTCCAGCTTTCCTGTTTGGTGGTGCTGTTGAGGTGGGGCCGTCCCACCGTTGGTCGGGGACGGCCCCGGATCGGAGCACCACCGGGTGAGGGTGGGCAGGGGCTCCGGTCCCGTTCTCGTCAGCTGGCGAGAGACGTTGCGTACGCTTCCTGAGCGTCGAGGGACGTGTCGACGGGGTTCTGCGCGCCGACCTGGAACGCGGAGCGTGTGATGCCGATGGTGTACGACGTGGCGTTGCGGTAGTCAGCTTCGGCGGTCCACCGGGCCATGTTGCGGGTGTATTCGACTACGGCGGCGACGTCCTGAGCTTCACGGAGGATCTCGCGCGCCTCGGGCGGGGCGATGTCCACCGCTCGTCGTTCCGCCATCGCCCGAATCCCATCGACGACCGCGGGGACTTCGTGCTGGTGGAACCGGTCGCGAGCGTTCGATTCGTGGGCTGGTGCGAAGCGCTGTGCGGCGAGGACCCCATCCGCGTCGAGGGTGGGAATGATCTCGTCCCAACCCTTGCCGGCGTCGAGCATCGGCTTGATGTGGTTGTTCCACGCCTGGTCGGTGCGGATCAACTGCGACGTCGATTCGGGGTTCAGCTTGAGGCGGTGGGGTTCCGCGGCCTTGTTGGCTTCCTCGAGTGCGCGTTCCGCCTGGCGGATGAGTCCGAGCGGGCTCTCGAACGCATCCACCACCCGGGAGCGGAGGTTCGCCGTGACACCCGCACGGAGCTCCGGGGTCACATCGGGTGCGACCTCGGGGTGTTCGTAGCGGGCGGCGGTGCTGATGTTGGTGAGGTGTTGCTGTGCGGCCTTGAACGCCGCGTGAGCGACGGACTTGGCTCGCAAGCCGGGGCGGGACTGTGTGAGCGTGTCGGGGACGTGCAGGGGGAAGGTCTGCGCGGCACGGTTCACGAGGTACGGGTCGATGGGCATGGTTACTCCTCGAAGGTCGCGACGAGCGTGCGTGCGTCGTCGTGGGTGGTGATCGCGGCGGCTGCCGTGGTCGTGTCGATCAGTTGTGTGCGGATGGTGCGTTCGGGGCCAGTGGATGCCTCCTGCAGGGCGTTGCCGATGAGGTCACGTGCGGTGCTGAACGCGGGCCGGTACGAGTCGACGGTTGCCTGGACTCGTCCCGGGTGTTCGGACCGCTGTTGGTTGTACGTGTGCCGGTTGGGGCCTGGGTCGCGGAAGCTGGGTCCGGACGTCGTGGCGTTTGTGCGCCCGCGGTGTCGTGCGAGCTTGCCGAGGTCTGCTTCAAGATCTCGGACGACGTCTTGCAGTGCTGTTTTGAGGGCATCGGCCCGGTCGGTGTAGTCGGTCATGCTGTTCTCCTTGGGTTGGTCGGGGCGCTATGCGGTTCGGCGTTCGATTTCTTCGACAGCGGCCTTCGCGGCCTTGCGTGCGAGCTGGTCCTCGTTCATGCCCGGCGTCGGGTTGACGATGATCTGAAACAGCGGGCCGGAACGGCCGGCCGTGGTTACTGCTGCGCGTGAACCGCGCACACGGCCGTCTGCGAACCGTGAGGCGGTGGCGGGAACGATCGTGTATCCCATCGCTGCGGCTGTCTCGGCGAGGATCGGCACCGACCGGGCCCGCTTCGACGGGGCGAGGGGGATGTACGCCTCCCCACCCGTCTCCGGTTCGTTCCACACCCGCACCGCACCACCACGAGCCATCTGTGCGACATGGTTCTCCCGAATGCCGCCGCCCGCGTAATGCTCGATCCCGCCGTTCGCATACGCCGCGATGAGGTTGCCGTTCGCGGAACCGAACCCGAACTGTTGGGCGACTTGTCGATCCGACAGCGCCACACCGTTCGGGGTCGTGAGGTTGATCTTGACCGTCTTGTCTTTGAGGGAATCGATGGCCGACCGCAACCGGTCGATCCGCGATGCGGCTTCAGACGTTTCGACGATCGCCTTCACCTCAACGTCGGAAGGGATCCGGAAGATTTGATCCGCGAGCGCTTCGGCTTGCTCAGTGCTGTAACCGAACGCCTGGGCGTTGTCGATCAGAGTCTGACGACCGGTCCGCAGCCGCTCAAAGTAAGCGTCCGTGTTGTGATCGACCGCCAGTTGGGCATCAGCGGCATCCTGGGCCTTGGACGCCTGTTCAACCAGCATGTCCATGTTGTCTCGACCGGCCTGCGTGTTTTCATCGAGGGTGAGCGTGTAGTCGGCGACGCCGTCGGTGTTCTCGTCGAGACCTTCCTTGGCTTTCCGGATCACCTCATTCACGTCGGAGAGCGCGTCTTTGTAGTCGATGTTCGCGGTGATCGCGTCCTGCCCCACCCCGTTCGCTTCGTTCACTATCTCGATCAGCTCTTCCAGGGAGGAAGTGAGATCATCGGCGCTTGAGGCCGCGGCGACGTAAGCCTCGGTGGCGGTCTTCGTGACCTCTGTGCCCTCGTCGGTGACCTCCGACAGCTGCTCCTGGATCTCGATCGCGGCGTCGAGCGACGATGCTTCGCCGCGGACTGCCTCGTCGAGTGTGCCGGCTGACTGGGACAGATCGATGAGGCTGATGCCGAGCTCATCGGCCATCCGTTGCGCGTCCTGCCCGCCGCCCGTGGCGACGTCGAGCACAGACCTGAGCTCCTTCATCGCGGAGACGTTGCCGGTCGCGGCGTCCGTGACCAGGTCGAGGCTGATGCCGAGCTTCTGCGCGTTGTCGAAGGCGGAACCGAAGTTCGCCCAGAGGAGCGTCCGGTCGGTTGCGAGGTTAGCCTTGGCGAGGTCTCGGGTTGACTCGGTGATCTTGTTGTTGCCGTCTTCGAGCGTGTCAGCGTACGCCTGGGCCTTCGCGCGCGCTTCGGCTTGCTGCTGTGCGAGCAATGCGATGACGGTGATGACACCGGTCAGTGCGAGACCCGCTGCGCCCCCGAGGATCGCGGTTCGGTTGAAGCTGCCATTTGTCGTGTCGAGTGCAGTCTTCAACTCGAGATACTTCGCGCGAAGACCGACGGCGGCACCACCGAAGAGGAGTACGGCGGTCGTCGCGACCCCGATGACGAGCGCGGTCGTCTGCACCGGCTCGGGGAGTTCCCCGTATATGTCGACGAGCGCGGTCGCTGCCTGCACCATTGTGCGGAGCACTTCGTTCGCGCCGGACCCGGTCTTGATGAACGCGGTATCGAACGCACCACCGAGCTTCTCGACATCACCGGCCAGGTTGTCCTGACGGATCGCGGCCTGCTGAGCGGCGTAACCTGTGTCGTCGACTGCCTCAGTCCACTTATTGACTTGCTCAGCGCCACCTTCGTACAACAGGGTGGCCGCGTTGAGCGACTCGTTGCCGAAGATCCGACCAAGGGCCGCGAGCCGTTCCTGTTCGCTGAGGTTGCCGAGGCGAGTGCGCAGCTGCTCGGCGATGCCAGCCATTGAAAGCATGTTGCCGTTGCCGTCGAACATGCTGATGTTGTACTTTTTCATCTCCTTGTCCGCCGCAGCGGAGGGAGCCTGCAAAGAAGCAAGAACGCCCCGAAGGGACGTACCCGCCTTCTCGCCGATGATGCCCTGCGTCGCGAAGTACGCGATCGTGCCCGCCGTCTCGTTGAGGGAGAAGCCGACAGACCCCGCGAGCGGGCCAACGTATGACAGGGCGAGAGCGAGGTCGTCGACTGACCCTTGAGCCTTGCCGGCCCCGGCGGCGAGCACGTCCGAGACGTGCGCGGCTTGCTCGGCAGGTAGCCGGAACTGCGTCAGCGTGGTGGCCATGATCTCCGCGGACCGGGCGACTTCGAGTTGTCCGGCGGCGGCGAGAGCGAGCGCACCGTTCAGTGAACCGCCGACGATGTCCGCGACGTTGAGGCCCGCTTTCGCGAGCTCTTCCTGTGCACCTGCAGCCTCGGAGGCCGAGTAGGCGGTGTCCGCGCCAGCTTCGAGGGCCGCGTCGCCAAGGGCGCGCTGATCCTCCACCGTCGCCATAGTCGAAGCGCGAACGTTCGACATCGCCGAATCGAACTCGGCGTACTTCGTGACAGAGATGCCGACGAGCGCGCCGACAGCGACACCCGCAGCGAGCAGGCCCACGGAGAGGGACTTCGCCGCGTTGGCCTGCTGCTCGGTGACCTTCGCCTGTTCCTCTTGCGGGCGCTTCGACCGTTTCGACTCGTCGCCGACCCGTTTGGTCGCGTCAGCCTGCTCGTTCAGCGGGCCCTTCGCGGCCTTCGCCTTCTTGCCCGCGGTGTCCGTCGCGGTGCCGGCCTGGTCGAGGTCGTCTGCCGCGGTCTTCGCGGCCCGCCCGGTCTTCTCGAGCGCTTGGGATGCGTCGCCCTGCTCCTTCTTGAAGATCGCCGCGCCTACGGTCTGGATCTTGAAGAGGAGCGCTCCCGCGTCGAAGCCACCCATCACACACCCCCGAAGAACACAGCGCCGCCTGGTGTGTGAATCCCGAGCCCCCTGCACGCTGAGGCGACAGCCTGGAGGCGACGCAGCAGCCCCTCTTCGCCCGGGAGGGTGGATAGGTCCGCGGTGAGCGTCAGGTGGAGCGTGAGGCGGATGATTGCCCCCAGGATGACCCCGTGTGCGTAGTCCTCGTCATCGGGGAACCGGTCGAGCGTCTCCCGGATCTCCGCTGATGCCATCAACCAGTCGGGGGCGGTGATGATCGCCGTTGAGAGGCGGTCGACGTCGTTGAGGATCTGCTGCGGTTCGACTGCGGCGAGGTCGTCGAGTTGTGCCGCGAATGCCGCGACTTGATCGTCGATGTCGGTCATGAGCGTGCTCCGTTCTGGGCCTGTTTCCGCTGGGCGAGGAACGGGCATGTGGGGTCGTGCAGGACGGTCAGAACCCAGACGCCGGTGTCGAGTTGAGTGAGGTGCCCGTCGTTGAGGCAGTCGGGGCAGGTGTAGTGATTGGCGATCGCGGCAACCGGATTTCTCATGACGCACCCCCGTGGTTCCCGACGAGCGTTCCCCGTTCCCCGTCTATAGAGACGGGGAACACGGGAACACTCCACTCGTCACCCGTTCCCGGAACGTTCCCCGGTGTTCCGGGAACACCCTTGAACTCCTGAAAAGCCCTGGTCGCACGCGTTCCGCCCCACCTCATCCGCTCCTTCACATCACGCACAGAGGAGGGCGGGGGAACAAGCCGGTGCAGTTCGTCCAAATCGGACCGGGGAACATGCACTTGCATAGGAGCAGGGAACCTAGCGAGCAGCGCGTCGCCGCGCGAGTCGAGGGTGAAGTTGCAAACGATCGGTTCCCGTGAAGCCGTGGAGATCGCACGGAGTGCCCCGTGGCGGTCCTTCACGATCGAGAGTTGAGCTTCTCCACCACGCCCCGGAGTGAACGGGGAGACGTTCGTCACGCGGATCAGCGCACCGTCTACGGCCCGTTTCTTCGCCATGGTGCCGGTGGCTCCGTAGTTGCGTGAGTCGGTGCCCTTGGCCTCGTGGTCGATCGCGAGAACCCCTGTACCCGTCCGGGCGAGAGCGGTGAGGACGGCCCGGTGGACTCGGGTGTAGTCGTCGCTGTCGTTGCTCGAGGCCCCAAAGAGGGGGAGGAGCTCACCGATACTGTCGACTACCGCGAGAGTCGGGTTCCATGTCGTCGCGTCCTTCACGACAGCCATCACCGTTTCCGCGTCCTCCGGGATGGACAGCCGGAACCGGGAAGGGTCGATGAGCGTCTCGGCCGCGACTCCGTACTGGCGGAACCGGGTGAGGATCGCGGGTGCCCCGTTGTGGTCGAGGTCGACCCACAGCACCCGGCCCTCGGTGAAGAGTTCGTCTGCAGCCATCGCGCCGGCCACGAGCGTTTTCCCGGCTTCTGGGGCACCGAGCAGGACGTTCACAGCTGCGGCGTACAGCAGCGGTACACCGTCGCTCCTGCGCCCGCCGATCGATGTCTGTGGAGCCGTGAACGTCCCGTTGAGGATCGCCTCGACATCGACATAGCGATCCGGGCGGTCGGCTTCCTGTTCCTTGGTCACTCGGGCACCGCCTCGGTAGGCATCCCGGTCCGCCAGTACACGCGCCACCCTTCATCCATCGCCCGCAGTTGCATCTCGCGGATCTGTGTGGCGGAGTGGTTCGCGCGGAGGTACCAGTAGTCCGCCGCGGCTTCGGCCTGGTCGCGCTGTGCGCGCATCGCTGCCGCTCCCGCGTGAAACCCGTCACGCCAGAGGTCGTGTAGCTCGGCGGGGAGTTCGTGAGGGTCGCGCGACTGGGTGAGGATCTCGTCGACCGTGGCCGCACGTCGCCCTATGGGTGTGACGCGGGCCAGTCCTGGCGACGACGCAGCGATGCTCATGCCGCTTCGTTGATTTCGTTCAGCTGGGCAAGGAGACGTGCGTACCGGAGCCGCATGCGTCCACGTGGACGACTGGCTCCGGTCTCCCAGCGGCGGACGGTGTAGGGGTCGACTCGTAGCTCCATGGCAATCCAAGAGCCAGGCAGCTTGGCGCGCTCACGGATCTCCCGCGCCCGAGGCGGGTCGATCAGTCGCAAGGCGATTGCGTCTTCGGCGATGCTCACTGCTTGCTCCCTTCGTTTGTTCCTCCAGTGTCGCGCGACTGTGCTCTGAATGCGCTACGCTGAAAGTAGCGAGTTTGGAACGGAGCAATCATGAACACAGAGCCGAGCTGGCGCGAAGTCGCTGCGCTGATCACCGCGACCCCGGGATCCGCCGAACAGCGCCTACCGGAGCGCATCAAGTCCCTGCGCGAGTCGCACAGGGATGCTGCGGGCAACCCCAACCCCCTCACACACACCGAGCTCGCACGCCGGTTGCAGGACGTCGGATGGACCACGGATCGAACCACGCTGTGGAAGATCGAAAACTCGGCTGCAGGAAACGGACGCCGGAAGATCACAATCGATGAACTCCTCGCCTTCGCGAAGGTCTTCGGCGTGACCGTGGCAGAACTGCTCCTTCCGGAAGGCGGGGTCGCGCAACTCGAAACACATGCGGCGATGGTGGCCGCGATCGACGCCCTCGAGACCGCTCAGAAGGCTTGGATCGCATACGCGGTCGCGGTGGGTAACGCGCAGCAGTACCTCAACGACGCGACCAACCGGGAGCAACTCAGAGCACGATTCGAGGCGTGGCGAGATGACCTAGAGGAGAACCAGACCGCTCAAGAGGTGACGCTATGGAAACGTGACGTTGCGAAGCGCATCGAGCAGGGGAAGCGCCCCCCCGAAGCCTCGCTGCTGATGCACGCGAGCGATGAGGAGATCGTTGCATCGCCTGAGTTCCGCAGCTTCCGCCAGGGACTGGACGTCCAGCCCGTCTACGCGGCGTACGACGATGTTCTCGGCGGCAAGTTGATAGCGCGCGACGCGATCCAGCCTGGGCGCGCGCGGAAGATCGACGAGGTCGACTGATGGCCGGCCACAACCGTGCCCCCTTACAACTGTCATCATGGAAGTGTCGGAAGCAGGGCCGACTTCACCGCCGCACTAAACCGCGGCCGAACATAGGAGAAACATGGCCCTGACCAAGACCGAAGCCTCGGCACGCTCACGCGCATTTGTCGACGCCGACCAAGAACTCAGCGCATGGCTCGCATCCAAGCTCGCGGAGATCGACGTAGCGAGCGCCGAAGAGCACTTCACCGACGAAGAGACCGCCGCGTCTCGTCTCCTGATCTACAAGGATCTGGGGCGGAGGGCGAAGCGGACGCTCGCGCAGATCGTCCGGGAACACAAGTGACCGCCCTCGACCACGAGCGGGCCAAGTACCTGCACAGTCAAGGCTTCTCCTGCAGCGGCATCGCCCGCAGCCTCAACGTAGCCAAGTCGACCGTGTCCGAATGGGCAGCCAAAGAGGGCCTCAGCTTTGACCGCACCAAGACCGAGAACGCCACCCGGGCGTCGCAAGTCGACCGTGCCGCCCGGCGAAGCCAGATCATCGAACGCCTCTACGACCAGGTCGACACCGTCCTCGACCGCCTCGAACAGACCGAAGACACCCCAGCGCGGGACCAACGCGACTACTCCGTCGCACTCACCAACTACCTTGAACGCGTCACCCGCCTCGAACTCGTAGACGGCGAACCCGGTCTCGCGCAAGCCGAATCGATGCTCGGACGTCTCGCCGAAGGATTCGGGTTCACGATGAAAGGCGAACCCATCTGACACCGCGCTTCGCGCGCGCGCGAGGGCCGAACGTTCGCCCCGCCACGGAAGTTCTCATCGTCACCTGCGGTGCGGTGGGGGTCCTCGTGGGTGGGCGGTCGCCCGGCGAGGCCCATCGGGGTAATTCAGTCGGTGGATTGCGTGCCGGTGGTCGAGGTCGCTTCGGTTCGTGCTCGCGCGAACTCGTCGAGGTTCCACACGAGCCGGGACCACCAGACGGCTGCTCCCATCTCCGCTAAGACCGCTGCGATCCCCGTGGCGATCACGGCGTACGACCACCATGTGTACGGCATGACGTGTGTCACGCCGACGCCGATGCTGATCCCGAGCATGATGCCGACGCAAAGCAGCCAGCGGCGATGAACGATCGCGGTCGATTCCACGAGACGCGATGTGGGGTCGGTGTGTTTGGATCCGTGGTTCCTGCTCATGGTCATGTCTCTCTTTCGTGTGTGACTTGTCATTGAAGGCGGGGGCGATGTCGGCACGATGGCCGAGATTTGGACGCGGGGCGGCTAGTGACCGCGGGTGTTTGTGAGGTCCATCGCGCGCGAAGATGGGCCGATGATGCCGACCTATCTTTCTCCCGCTCAGGTTTGCGAGTTATTGCCGGGTATGACCGAGGAGATCCTCGAATCTCGCCGTAAGCAGCGCCTTGATCCCCCGTATTTCAAGCCGACTGGCGAGCGCGGGAAGGTCGTCCTCTACGACCGCGCCGAGGTCCTTGCGTGGGTGCAGCGCAACCGTGTCCAGACCCGAGCAGGCGCGACGTGAGGGCACGCTGACTTGTCACGACGAACCGACTTCCCATAGGCGTTGCGCGAGATCGTCGGCGTACCGGTCGATCATCATCTCGAGTTCGAGCTGCACAACCGGATCGTCGAGGAACCTGCCCAGCGAAACCCGCCAGCAGTAGTGACCAGCCGGCGTTCGATACTTGAACCAACACTTAGGCCTGTAGCGCGCCCAGCGACCATCCGGCATAAGCGCCAGCACGCGCTCGGCGGACTCGCGCTCGGCGGGTGTGGATCCGGCCATGTGCCGCAGCACGAACTCTTTGCGGCTCGGGACCCGGTAGATGAAGTAGTGGAGGCGTGCTGCTGCGCCATCGACGGTGACGTAGTGCGCCGCGGTCGTTGCGTCGCGCGCAATGCGTGTGGTGTAGTCGCGGTATTTCTTGTCAAAGGAAGCCTCGCACGTGCTCATCGTCCCGCCTCCGAGGTTCCGTCGAAGATGTCGGCCATGGCAAGCAAGTCCCGCGCGATCGTTCTCAGGTCGTCACCGGACGAGACCTCGACCTCGTTCGGTAGGTAGAGGTTCGGCGTCTGCTCGCCAGAGATCCGTACGACCCCGTTTGTCAGGCGTCCACAGCCGTACAACTCGACCTCGCCCTGTCGAGTGAGGAAGCTGAAAATCGTGCCCTCGAGTTCGTCGTCGATGGCTTCGATGTCGATGGTCTCGGCCCACGTCGGCACCGAGGCCCGGATCTCCGGGTGTGCTGCGAGGTAGTCGGCTTCGACCTGATCCCACTGCTCGAGGTCCGTGGGGTGTGCGATAGTGGTGGTGTTCATTTGAGTACCTTTCGTGGGTGCTTGGGCCTCGTCGAGTTGCACCTCGGCGGGGCCATTTTTCTTGCGAGGGTCTGTCAGAAGAGACACTTCGTCTCCTTCGCCGCGATCGTGAGAGCCCACACAGTCGCGGGACGCCCGAAGTCCGAGCGGCCCTCTAGGTGCGTGGGTCAGATCCTTCCGTTAACGCGCCGGGGTGAATCCGGTGGATAGCGCGGGGTGCTGGGAGAATCGATTCATGACGGTGACTGCCAGCCTGGAGGGTCTGTTCGAGGTCGAGCCGGGTGAGGCGCGGGCGCCGGGATCGGCTGCACCGGCGGGTGCGGGCAAGACGTTCCGTGGGTATGACCAGGGGCAGTGTTTCCTGCTCCCGCCGAGTCTGGATGACTGGCTGGACGAGGATGATGAGGCCCGGTTCATCTCCGAGGTCGTCGAAGAGCTCTTGGATCTGACGCCGGTCTACGCGTCGTACGCGTCCGCCTCGGGTGCGCCTCCGTATGACCCGCGGATGATGTTGAAGCTGCTGCTGTTCGCGTACGCGACGGGCGTGACCTCGTCTCGTGAGTTGGAGCGGCGCTGCAAGCGCGATATCGCCTTCCGGTGGCTGTCGGGCAACCAGGCGCCCGACTACCGGTCGCTGGCCCGGTTTCGTCGGCGTCACCTGGATGCCCTGCCGGGGTTGTTCCTGCAGGTGCTGCGGGTCTGCGCGGAGGCGGGGCTGGTGCGGTTGGGGCGGGTCGCGCTGGATGGCACGAAGCTGGCTGCGAACGCGTCGCGGCATAAGGCGATGAGCTATGACCGGATCGTGCCGAAGATCGATCAGCTCCAAGCCGAGGTCGCTGCGCTGCTCGCCGAGGCGGAGGCGGTCGATGAGGCCGAGGATCAGCAGTTCGGCCAGGACCGGCGCGGGGACCGAGGTCGCCCCGGAGCTGGCCCGCCGTGAGGGGCGCCTGGCAAAACTACGTGCCGCGAAGGACGCGATCGAGGCCGACGCCGCCGAGAAGGCGGCAGCCGTGGCGCGGAAGAAGGCCGACGCCGCCGGTCAGCCCCCTGAGCAGGCCGACGCGGCCGTCGCGACTGCGGTGGACACGGCGGCGCCGAAGCCGAAAGCGCAACGCAATTTCACCGATCCTGAGGCGCGGATGATGAAGACGGTCCGCGGCTTCGATTACGCGTTCAACGCGCAGGCCGTTGTCGATGAGGGCCACCAGATCGTGTTGAGCGCCGAGGTCACCCAGCAGGCCACCGATATCCAGCAGTTCGTCCCGATGGCCGAGCAGACCCTACGGAACCTCGACGCGGCAGGAATCGAGCGTTCCCCAGAGGTCGTCCTCGCTGACGCGGGCTACTGCTCGGAAGCCAACCTCGAAGCCGCCGACGATCTGGACGCACAGGTGTTGATCGCGACGGGACGGCAACGTCACGGCGAGAGCTTCCCTACCGCCGGCGCCCCGGACCCGGCCCCAGAGGACGCGAGCCGGCGGGAGCGGATGGCGCACGCGCTGCGCACCGAGCAGGGCCGCACCGACTACGCGCGCCGCAAAGCCATCGTTGAACCCGCGTTCGGGCAGATGAAGACCCGGCAAAACGCCGGACAGCTCCGGCTACGCGGACTCGCCGGCGCCCAAGGCGAATGGCTACTCCACACGATCTGCCACAACCTCCGCAAGCTCCGCGTCGCTACAGCCGCCGGGCTGGCGCCCGCATAGGCCTCCCCAGGGGTCCCTGGGCGTCACAGCACGCACCGACAGTCGCCACGAGCCCCTCGCCGTGCGATCCCGCACGCTCTCACACCGCAACGGCCCGCCCGTTCCCGTTCGCGACCGTCAGCGCGCGATGCCAGAGTCAACGCCGCGCGCCACGCCACCCGATTCTGACCCGCGCACCTAGGCGAGTAGCGCTCACCGTGCCACTGCGGCACAGTTCCGAGCGACGGGAACGCAGGGAACTGGGCGAGGCCATGGGTGCGTCGTGCGTCCGCACGCGCACCTCGTACGCGGCACGGATCGCATCGTCGGTCATCGGGCCGTCACGCAAGATCGCGACGATGTGTTCCCGCACGGTCGTCGTGTGCGTTTCGGTTTGACTGAGTGCGGCCTCGAGCGACGTGCCCGTGTCGACTGCCATCGCGCGGGCGCGTGAGTTCATGACGCGGCCGAGAACTGGTCTTCGATCCACGCTTCAACATCCGCTTCGCGGAAGCAGATCCGACCGGAGATCTTCGCGTGCTTCGGGGCACGCTTCTGGTTGATCATCCAACGCACCTGGGCGGGGGAACGACGAAGCCGCTCGGCGACCTCGTCTATGAAAAGCAACTTCTCCATCGGGAGCATCCCTTTCGGCTATGTTTCCTAGTCGCCAGTCGACTATGAAGCACAGTAGACCATGAATTCCCGTTAGCGGTCAACTAGCAATTGAGGTACCGTTTGTTCAGTGCAGCCACTCGATACACACATCGGCGCGAACCTCTCTCAGCTTCGGGGTGCGATGACGCAAAAGGACCTTGCTGAACGGATGCGCCAGCTCGGACACAAGTGGTCCCAGGCGACCGTTTGGAGCGTTGAGAAAGGTGAGCGACCGTTGCGGCTAACGGAGGCGCTCTCGCTGGTTGGGGTGTTGAATACGCAGATCTCGGTCCTTGTGGCGGATCCGAATGCGGTTGCGGTCAATCGGCGTGCTGAGCTCGAGAGGTTGCAGACAGAAATCGAGCGGCTGACTTTCGAGAGCGAGAAGAAGCGTTCGGCCTCCCAGGGCCTCGAGCATGAACTCGGTGTCTTGGCGGGGGAGGTATCCCAGATCGACATGAGGCTTGCTCGCCTCGTAACTCGCCGCAACTTACTGGCCCATCAGGAGAGTCCTCCAGATGGCTTCGATTAAGCAGAGGACTGACGGGAAGTGGCGTGCCCGGTACCGCGACGGGACAGCCGGGAGCACGCGCGACACTTCTCATTGAAGCGTGACGCGCAGCGTTGGATCGACGAGGTCACCGCAGCCGTAGTCACCGGCCAGTACGTCGACCCCAAAGCGGGACGATCGACGTGGCGGGAGTGGTGCACCGGTTGGATGGCGAGGCAGTCGTGGGCCCCGGGCACGACGGATGCGGCCCGTACATCTGTTGAATCTGTCCCGTGGGTCGATCATGCGATCGGGCGTGTGAAGCCGTCCCAGGTGCAAGCGTGGGTCGCGGCAGAGGTGAAGCGCGGACTCGCGCCATCCACCGTCAAGACTCGCTTGAACTACGTGCAGATGGCGTTTCGTGCCGCGGTGGTCGACAAGGTCATCTCGGAGTCGCCGGCTGCAGGGGTGAAGCCGCCACGGCAACGTCGCGCGGACGCGGCGATGAAGACGCTCACCGCTGAGCAACTGCGCAGGGTGCTCGAGGTCGCGGGCGACTTCCGTCCCTTCGTCGCGGTCTGCGTGTTCGCGGGTCTACGCCTCGGTGAAGCCGCCGGCCTTCAACTACGCGACATCAACTTTCTTGGCCGTTCGATCGCCGTATCGAGGCAGGTCCAGGTCTCGACAATCAAGACGGTCGAGCTCGTGCCACCCAAGGCGGGATCCGAGCGGACGGTATACGTTCCCGACGAACTTCTCCGGATCCTGTCGGCTCACATCGCCGGGGAGGGCATCGGAGCGCCGGACGAGATGCTTTTCCTCACTCCGTTGCAGCGTGTGTGGAACCGCAACAACGCGGCAGGGGAGTGGCGGCGCATCCGAGAGGCAGCGGGCCTCCCCGACGATGTCACGTTGCACGCGCTACGTCACACCTACGCGTCGAACCTGATCGCCGCGGGCTGTGACGTCGTGACGGTGCAGAGGTCGCTGGGGCATTCGCAGCCGTCGATCACGCTCAACGTGTACAGCCACCTGTGGCCGTCTGCAGAGGATCGCACGCGGTCCGCGACGGCGGACTTTATGGCTGGAATCCTGGATTCCGCGGACTCCCTGCGGACTGAACCAGGAAAACCCCAGGTCAGCTAGCCCACCTAGCGGTAGTTGACGAACTGCAGGTCGACGTCGAGGTCGGCGGCCTTCAGTACCCGGATGACCTCTTGCAGGTCGTCGCGGCTCTTCGACTGCACGCGCAGCTCGTCGCCCTGGATCTGCGACTTGACGCCCTTGGGGGCCTCGTCGCGGATGATCTTGCCGATCTTCTTCGCGTTCTCCTGCGAGATGCCGTCCTTGATCGTGGAGACGATGCGGAACTCCTTGCCGCTCGCGAACGGCTCACCCGACTCGAGGCTCTTCAGCGAGATGCCGCGCTTGATGAGCTTGGACTGGAAGACATCCAGAACCGCTTTCGCGCGCTCTTCGCTGTTCGCCTTGATCAGAACGGACTCGCCGCTCCACTCGACGGATGCACCGGTGCCCTTGAAGTCGTAGCGCTGCTCGATCTCTTTGCGCGCCTGGTTCAGGGCGTTCTCGGCCTCCTGGTGGTCGACTTTGCTGACGATGTCGAAGGATGAATCGGCCATCCATCCAGTCTATCCGGCGTCGTTCGTAGACTGGAGGGGCACGATGCATGGAGGTGGGATGCGACCGCTGACCGAGGACGAGGTTCGGGCGTCGTTCGTGAACGTCGTCGACGAAGAGATCAGGCAGCTGCAGTTGCCGCACGACTTCCTGTTGACCGACTGGGATCACCTGGACTTTCTGGCGTGGCGTGATCCCGAGGCGCGTGGACGCGGATACGTCGTCACGGAGCAGGACGGCAAGCCGCTCGGCGTTGCGTTGAGGGCCGCTTCGACGACCTCGCGGGCCCGCTCCGGGATGTGCGACATCTGCCACACGCTCCAGCCCGCCGATCAGGTCTCGCTGTTCACCGCCCGTAAGGCGGGCCCATCCGGTGCGCACGGCGACACTGTCGGCACCTATATCTGCGCCGATCTGTCGTGTCACGAGAACGTCAGGCTCGCGGCTCCGCTCGCCCCCTCCGAGGTGCGGGCGAGTGTCGACCGGCGGATCGACGGCGCCCGACGTCGCACGGAGCGGTTCGTCGAACGGGTGCTGGCGTAGTCTCGCGTCATGACGCAAGGACGGGTTGTGGTGGTCGGTGACGCGCTCATCGACGAGATGCGGGACGACCTCGGGGTGCGGGAGTTCGTCGGGGGAGCGGCCCTCAATGTCGCGGTCGGAGTGGCTCGTCTGGGCATTCCGACGACGCTCATCGCGATGGTCGGCGACGACGACGCCGGTGCCCGCATCCGCGCCTATCTCGCCGACTTCGACGTCGAGCTGCTCGCGACTCCATCGCCCCTCGGGACGTCGCGCGCCGTGAGCGAGCGAGCCGGGGGCGCCGAACCCGTCTACGTGTTCAACGCCGCGGCCCAGGCCCGACGCATCCGTTTCGGCGATGTCGAGCGGGCGGCGATAGCGGATGCGCCGATGACCGTCGTGAGCTGCTTCCCCTTCGATGACGCGGCGCAGGCGGCGGAGTTCGCCACGGCTGTTCACGGCTCGTCGACGCGCCTCGTGATCGATCCGAATCCGCGAACCGGCATGATGCGTGATCTGGCCGAGTTCGTGGCCGGGTTCGAGGATTTGGCGCCGCGCGCGTCGCTCGTGAAGATCGGTGACGACGACGCGCATCTGATGTTCGGGGAATCGCTGGATGACTCGGCCGAGCGGATGCGTGAGCTCGGTGTGCCCATCGTGTTGGGCACGCGCGGCGCGGACGGTGCGTTCGTTCGCGCCGTCGCGCTCGGTGACGATGAGCTCGTCGCACCCATCGCGGACCTGCCCGGGCGGGTCGTCGACACGATGGGTGCCGGTGACGCGACGCTTTCGGCGGTCGTCGCCCGCCTCGCGCAGGATGGTGAGCCCCGCGACGCGGAGGGGTGGCGCGGGGTTCTCGACGAGGCGATGCTCATCGCCGCCACCACCTGCCGGTTCGAGGGTGCGTTGCTGCGAACCCCGAGCGAACTGCGTGGTGTGGATCTCGACAGCCTCGGCACCTGACCCGCGTACTTCGGAGCGCCGCCGATTGGGTAATATGGGAGATCGCGCTTCCGGTCGTCTGAGAAAGTCGGACGGGCGCGCCCTGGCGAGTTACCCAAGCGGCCAAAGGGATCTGACTGTAAATCAGCCGGCGTAGCCTTCGGGGGTTCGAATCCCTCACTCGCCACAAAAACGAAGAACGCCCCCGTGCATGCGGGGGCGTTCTTCGTTCACCGGGTGCTGCGCGGTTCGAACAGCCGCGCGTCCCGCGCTTGGTCAGGGCTTGCCGTTGTCGACCCAGCGCGTGTGTGCCTTGAGCGCGTGGTAGACCGCAACCATTCGGCCAGCCTAGGGCGGGCATGCGCAACAACGACAGGTCAGTCGCGCCAGGAATGCTGGGGGTCGTATCCGAGCAGGCGCCGAGCTTTCGCGATCGAGAGCATCGTGTCGTTCACGCCGAGGTCGCCATGGACAGGCACGTCGGGGAAGACCTCGGCCACGAGTTCGACGTTCGGCCGGGTCGTGACGGTGTCGGCCGCCGCGATGATGAAGCGGTCGAAGCCCGGGGGAGCGACCTGCAGCGCCCGATCGATCGCCTGGGCGCCGTCGCGGGCATCGATGTACCCCCACAGGTTCCACTTGCGATCGCGCGGATCGGCGTCGTACGGGAACGCCGCGTAGTCCTCGGGCACCATGACGTTCGAGAAGCGCAGCGCCGTGATCGAGACATTCGGATGCCACCGCACGAGCTCGATCGCGAGCTGCTCCTCGAGGTGCTTGACCAGCGAATAGACCGACTCGGGGCGAGCGGGGTACTCCTCGTCGACCGGAATGTAGGGCGGCGGCACGTCGAACGGCAGGCCGAGCACGGTTTCGCTCGATGCGTAGACGATGCGCGTGATGCCGAGCCGGATCGCGGCCCAGAACACGTTGAACGTGCTGGGCATGTTGTTGTGGAACGTTGCGACATCCGGGGCGATACCGGGCGCCGGGATGGCGGCCAGGTGGACGACCGCATCGAACCCGTCGTGCTGATCGTTGACCGCGGTGAGGGCATCGACGACCTGGCCGTAGTCGGTGAGGTCCACGCGCACGAAGCCGGGGCCGCGCTCGCCGACGATGTCCATGCCGATGACGTCGTGGCCGGCCGCGCGCAGTTCGCGCAGGACGACAGAGCCGAGCTTGCCGGAAGAACCCGTGAGAGCGATGCGCATCCATCCAGGCTCGCACACAGGCGCGGTGCGAGGGCGGGCGGAGTGCGGTCGATCAGAACGGAGGTGGTGCAGAACTCACGTAACCGGTCGGCGTCTCGACCCTGACGGTGCCGTCGCGCCGCGTCATGAAGCGGAATCTGGTGCTGTGCCGATGCCGATGATCCGGAGGGCACAGGGGGCGCAGATTGTCTTGATCGGTGCGCCCGCCCAGAGCCCACGGCCTGTCGTGGTCGATGTCGGCGTCGAGCGCCAGCCGGTTGCATCCATCCCGCGCGCACTTTCCGTGGCGCAGGATCAGCCACGTGCGCTGCGCCTCGGTCGGGCGGTAGGTGCGACGGTCCATCTCGAGCACGATCCCGCGAACCGGATCGGTGATCACCCGGTGGAAAGCCTGGGCGTCGGTGAAGATCTGGGCGGCGGTGAGCGGATCGATCGGGCCATGGCCCACGAGTTGTGCATCTTCGCGGGGGAGGGCGGCGAGCCGGGCCGCGATGTCGGCCCGGCTGCCGTCGCCCGTCAGCAGAGAGACCGGCACCGTGACGAAGACCTTCGTCTTGACCGCCGTCGGGGTTCCCTCGCCCATCAGCCACGACGCGAACAGATCGGCGCGGATCTGATCGCGGGTGCGCGACTCGCGCGCGTCCTTCGACGTCGCCTTCGCGGTGGCGTCGAGGCGTCGACCCATGGCCACGGCGCTGACGGTCGGTACGAGAGCCGAGACCCACGACATCCCGTCGTCGATGTGCTCGATGACCACGCGACGGTCGCGCATCGCGGCTGCGTGCCGCACATCCTCGCGTCGCGCGTCGAGGCGTTCGAGGAGCCTCGTGAGGCGCGCACGGAACGCTGCGCGCGAGCACGACAGCACCCATTCCGAAGCAGCGGCGTCGAGTTCGGCGATGGCGGCTTCGGCCTCGGCGTGTTGCTCGGGCGACGCGTCGACCGGCGCCTGCAACCGTGCCACGCCCGCGACGACCGCGTCGACCAGCACGAGCGGCGCAAAGCCATCGAGCGCGCGGCGCCAGAGCCACGGCAGCGACTCGGCGGCGGTCGCGGCGGTGTGCGCGAGGGAGCGGAGAGTCTGCTCGGCGACGTTCAGACGCAACGCGAGATCGAACAGAACTCCGCGCACCGCCATCTCTTCGCCATCGGCTCCGACGATGTCCGTGTACACGTACGGGTGCCTGCGAGCGATCTCGATCGCTTCTGCAATGCCAGCCGCGCGACGCGCCTCGTGGCGGATCGCCGCGAACTGATCGCTCTGCAGGTCGTCGAACAAGAACCCCAGCGACTCTTCCATCGACACGCTCGTCGGCGTGGATTCGAGAAGTTCGAGGCGCTCGATCATGAATCCATATTAGTACAAAAATACGATTCCGACAATGATCTAAGGGAAAGTGATAGAACATAGCTTCTATCACTACGCTGATGCTCAGCCCAGGGGAGGAAGACGATGACGCAGCCCGCGCCCGCGCGTGCCGTCGGTGTGCGCGATGTCGCAGCGCATGCCGGGGTCTCGACGCAGACGGTTTCACGCGTGCTCAACGGGCATCCGCATATCCGTCCCGAAACGCGGCAGCGGGTGCTCGACGCGATCCAAGCGCTGGGGTATCGCATCAACAACGCGGCGAGGGCCCTGGGTACCAGCACGTCGCGCACCCTCGGCGTGCTGGCATCCGATGCCGCTCTCTACGGCCCGGCCGAGGGGGTTGCCGCCCTCGAGGCAGCGGCCCGAGCGGAGGGGCGCTGGATCGCCACGGCATACGCGGATGCGTCGGATGTCTCGGCGGTCGAGGCCGCGGTGGGGCACCTGCTCGCGCAGGGCGTCGACGGCATCGTGCTCGTCGGATCGCATGCCCTGACGCTCGAGACCGCGAAGACCGTGGCGGCCGGAGTCCCGATCGTCGCCCTCCACGGCGGCACGGGTACGGTGGCGCAGTCCGCCGGGGCGGCACTCGCGGTCACGCACCTGCTCGATCTCGGCCATCGGCGAATCGCCGAAGTCGCGGGTCCCGGGGATTGGCTCGAGGCGATCGCGCGCTCGAGAGGGGTGGCCGAGGCGCTCGACGCGGCCGGTCTCGCCGTCGCCGCACGGTGGGAGGGCGACTGGAGTGCGGCCGCGGGGTACGCGCTCGCGGGGGACATCGTCGAGGCGCTGGGGCGCCCCGACCCGCCGACCGCGCTCGCGGTGGCCAACGATCAGATGGCTCTCGGTCTGATGGCCGGACTGCACGCGCGCGGCGTCGAGGTTCCGACCGTGCTGTCGGTCGTCGGCTTCGACGACAACCCCGATTCGGCGTTCTACCTGCCCGCGCTGACGACCGTACGACTCGATCTCGCGTCCGAAGCTCGGCGGGTGGTCGCCGAGGTCGTTGGAGGGAGCAGCACGACGAACATCGAGACCCCTCGCCTCGTTGCGCGTCGCTCCACCGCCCCTCGATGAGTCGACGCGACAGTAGTGAAGATCGAATGATACCGGTAACATAGTCTCCGTCGCCGGTCGTACGGCGATCGCCGCGAGACCGATGGAGACTCCGTGAGCACAACCGAAGACCCGTATTCCGTCGAGGCGGCGATCTCGGCCACCCGCGATGACGTGTCCCGTCTGCACGCGGAGTTGGTGCGCAATGACCTGGTCGTCTGGACGGGCGGGAACGTGTCGGGCCGGGTGCCGGGTGCGGATCTGTTCGTGATCAAGCCGTCGGGTGTGTCCTATGACGATCTGGCTCCGGAGAACATGATCCTCTGCGACCTCGACGGGAAAGTCGTGCCGGGGACGCCGGGGAGCGATCGTTCTCCGTCGAGTGATACGGCGGCTCATGCGTATGTGTATCGGCATATGCCGGATGTCGGGGGTGTGGTGCACACGCACTCCACCTACGCGGTGGCGTGGGCGGCGCGCGGCGAAGAGATCCCGTGTGTGATCACGGGGATGGCGGATGAGTTCGGCGGCCCCATTCCGGTGGGTCCGTTCGCGGTGATCGGGGACGACTCGATCGGGCGGGGGATCGTGGAGACCTTGACGGGGCACCGGAGCCGCGCGGTTCTGATGCAGAATCATGGGCCGTTCACGATCGGGGTATCGGCGAAGGATGCGGTCAAGGCCGCGGTGATGTGTGAGGACGCGGCGCGCACGGTGCACATCGCGCGCGAGGCAGGGCCCCTGATCCCGATTCCGCAGGACAAGATCGACGCGCTCTACGGCCGCTACCAGAACGTTTACGGACAGAACGAGGACGATCGCCGATGACCGCCGCCGACGGCGGCAAGCCGGGAACGGCTGCCGAAACGATCCGGTCCGGACGCACGGCGCTCGGCGTCGAGTTCGGCTCGACCCGCATCAAGGCGTGCCTGGTCGACGCGGACGATCCCGCCGATGTGCTCGCCGTCGGCGGCTTCGCGTGGGAGAACGGCTTCGAAGGCGGTCGCTGGACACATCCCCTCGAGGATGTCTGGACGGGACTCGCCGCCGCGTACGCAGACCTGAGGACGGATGCCGAGCAGCGCCACGGTGTCAGCCCGGTCACGGTGGGCGCGATCGGGGTCTCGGCCATGATGCACGGCTACCTCGCCTTCGGCGACGACGATGACCTGCTCGTGCCCTTCCGTACCTGGCGCAACACGTCGACGGGTCGCGCCGCGGCGAAACTGACCGAAGTCTTCGGTGTGAACATCCCGTTGCGCTGGTCGATCGCCCATCTGCACCAGGCGGTGCTCGACGCGGAAGAGCACGTTCCCGACATCCGGTTCGTCACGACCCTTGCCGGGTACGTGCACTGGCGCCTGACCGGGCGCCGCGTGCTGGGCGTC
Organism: Microbacterium sp. CJ77; assembly: GCF_002911615.1. Lineage (NCBI taxonomy): Bacteria > Bacillati > Actinomycetota > Actinomycetes > Micrococcales > Microbacteriaceae > Microbacterium > Microbacterium sp. CJ77. Next base: position 132,314 of record NZ_PQBR01000006.1, read on the forward strand.
GGCGATGCGTCCGGGATGTTCCCGATCGATCCGGCAACCGGGGATTACGACGCGACCATGGTCGCGGCCTACGATTCGCTGGCGGATGGGCGCCTTCCCGCGCCTCTCGCCGAGCTGCTGCCTGAGGTACTCACCGCGGGTGTCGGCGCGGGCGAGCTGACGTCCGAGGGCGCGGCGCTCCTCGACTCGTCCGGGACCCTCGCCCCCGGCATCCCGTTCTGTCCGCCCGAGGGTGATGCCGGTACCGGCATGGTCGCCACGAACTCGGTCTCGCCCCGCACGGGAAACGTCAGTGCGGGCACCAGCATCTTCGCCATGGTCGTGCTCGAGCGCCCGCTCGCGAACGTGCACCACGAGCTCGACGTCGTCACGACACCGGCCGGGGACCCGGTCGCGATGGTGCACTGCAACAACGGGGCGAGCGAACTGGCCGCCTGGGCCGGCATGTTCGCCCGTTTCGCCGAGGCCGCGGGAATCCCGCTCGGGGCGGACGCCGTCTACGAGGTCCTCTTCCGCGAGGCGCTCGAGGCCGAACCGGATGCCGGGGGTCTGTTGGCCTACAACCACCTCGCCGGCGAACCGATCGCCGGGCTCGACGCGGGCCGACCGCTCGTCGTCCGCACCCCCGACTCGCGCCCGACACTGGGCAACTTCGCCCGCGCGCAGCTCTACGCCGCGTTCGGCACGCTGAGCCTCGGAATGCGCGTGCTGCACGGCGAGCGCGTCACCGTCGACACGATGTACGCGCACGGCGGCATGTTCCGCACGGCCGGGGTCGCGCAGCGGTTCCTGGCCGCCGCGATCGAGGCCCCCGTCGCCGTCGCCGAAACCGCTTCCGAGGGTGGCGCGTGGGGTATCGCGGTTCTCGCCGCCTACCGGAAGGCGGCCGACGACCTCGCCCTCGATGCGTATCTGGCCGAGCGTGTCTTCGCCGCGGCCGGGTTCGCGATCGTCGCGCCCGATCCCATCGACCTGGCCGGATACGCCACCTATCTCACGCGCTACGAAGCCGGGCTCGCCATCGAGCACGCCGCCGTCGCCGCCCTCTGACGCCTCATCGAAAGCAGCACGACATGCCCCGCACCCCCCTCTCCACCTCGCTCGAGTCGTACGAGGTCTGGTTCGTCACCGGCAGCCAGAATCTCTACGGCGAAGAGACCCTCCGGCAGGTCGCCGATCAGTCGCAGGGCGTCGTCGCTCAGCTCGACGGCAACGTGCCCGTCACGGTCGTCTGGAAGCCCGTGCTGAAGGATGCCGACAGCATCCGTCGCCTCGCCCTCGAGGCCAACGCGGCGGACAACGTGATCGGCCTGATCGCGTGGATGCACACGTTCAGTCCCGCCAAGATGTGGATCGGCGGGCTCGACGCCCTGCAGAAGCCCCTCCTGCACCTGCACACGCAGGCGAACGTCGAGCTGCCGTGGGCGGACATCGACTTCGACTTCATGAACCTCAACCAGGCTGCGCACGGCGACCGCGAGTTCGGGTACATCCAGACCCGCCTCGGTGTCGCGCGCAAGACCGTCGTCGGGCACGCCTCCGATGCCCGCGTGCGCGGCGAGATCGCCTCGTGGCAGCGCGCGGCGGCGGGGTGGGCCGCGTCGCGCAGCTTGAAGCTCGCGCGCTTCGGCGACAACATGCGCTACGTCGCCGTCACCGAGGGCGACAAGACCGAGGCCGAGCTGCGGTTCGGCGTGCAGGTCAACACGTGGGGTGTCAACGAGTTGGCGGATGCGGTGGCCGATGCATCCGCATCCGACGTCGACGCGCTCGTCGCCCTGTATGAAGAGGAGTACGACGTCGTTCCCGAGCTGCGCTCCGGGGGAGAGCGCCACGAGTCGCTGCGCGACGGCGCGGCGATCGAACTCGGCCTGCGCTCGTTCCTCGAGGAGGGTGGCTTCGGCGCCTTCACGACGAGCTTCGAAGACCTCGGTGCGCTCAAGCAGCTGCCGGGTCTGGCCGTTCAGCGCCTCATGGCCGAGGGCTACGGCTTCGGCGCCGAGGGTGACTGGAAGACGGCCATCCTGGTGCGCGTCGCGAACGTGATGGGCGCGGGCCTGCCCGGCGGCGCGAGCCTCATGGAGGACTACACCTACGACCTCGTTCCCGGCAGCGAGCGCATCCTCGGGGCGCACATGCTCGAGGTGTCGCCGTCGCTGTCGTCGCAGAAGGCACGCCTCGAGATTCACCCGTTGGGTATCGGCGGCAAGGACGACCCCGTGCGCCTGGTGTTCACGGCCGACCCCGGGCCCGCCCTGGTCGTCGCGATGAGCGACATGCGCGACCGGTTCCGCCTCGTCGCGAACGTCGTCGAGAACGTCGAGGCGCCCGATCTGCCTAAGCTCCCGGTCGGGCGCACGATCTGGAAGCCGCAGCCCGACTTCGCCACGAGCGCCGCGGCGTGGCTGACCGCGGGCGCCGCGCACCACACCGTCATGACGACGGCCGTGGGCATCGAGGTCTTCCGCGACTTCGCCGAGATCGCGAAGACCGAGCTGCTCGTCATCGACGACACGACGACGGTTCGCGGATTCCAGCAGGAGGTGCGCTGGAACCAGGCCTACTACCGTCTGGCTCAGGGGCTCTAGCTCACCGGACCCCGAGGGCTCAGAGAGCCGCGAGCGCGCCCACCGGGTCGTCCAGCAACCGCGCGAAGGCCGCCTCTGCCGCACCCACCAGGAGGCGGTCTTCGCCGAGCGCCGCTGACCGGATGTCCACGTCCTCGCCCGCGGCCGGCATCGCGAGCGAGCGCACGTCATCGAGCAGCTCGCCGGTGCCTTCCTCGGCGATCGTCGCGAGAAACCCACCCAGCACGATCATCTGCGGGTTGAGGACGTTGACCGCGTTGGCGAGGGCCGTGGAGAGGATGCGTCGCTGCCGCGCGATCTCTTCGCGGGCGTCCGGCAGTTCGCTCGCGGCCAGGGCGGCGGCGAGAGTGGGCTCATCGGCGCTGACCAAACGCGCGACCGCGAGCAGACGGGCGCGGCTGACCTCGTCCTCGAGCACGCCGTCCCCGGCGAGCCGGTCGGCCGTCGAGGGGATGCCCGGCCGGTTCTGCCCGAACTCCCCGGCATAACCGGATGCGCCGGCCACGGGCATCCCGTGCACGATCAGGCCGCCACCGATTCCACTCGCGCCGCCGTTCAGGTACACGAGGTTGTCGATGCCGCGCCCCGCGCCGAACAGGTGCTCGGCGACAGCGCCGAGGGACGCGTCGTTGCCCACCACGATCGGGAGTCCGGTCGCTTCGGCGGCGAGCTCGTGCAGCGGCACATCGTGCCAGTCGAGGTGCGGGGCGTTTCGCACCATCCCGTCGACTCCGCGGACGAGGCCGGGAACGGCGAAGCCGAGGCCCACGAGCCGTGCGTCGCGCAGATCGTCCGTACGCCAGGACGCGATCGTCTCGGCCACCAGTCGGACGGTCTCGGCGGGCGTGAGCAGGTGGTCGACCTCGATACGGCGCCGCGCCGCGACCGTTCCGTCGAGTCGCACGGCGGCGAGGGCGAGGGCGTCGACCTCGGGATTCGCCGCGATGGCCATGATCGACGGATGCGTCACCACGACCGGGGACGGGCGCCCCGCCCGCGTCGAGGGGGCGGGCGGTAGCTCTTCCGCCAGGCCGATCGAGGCGAGTTCGGCGACCAGGTCGGCGATCGTCGAGCGATTGAGGCCAGTTGTCGCCGTGAGCTGCGCGCGCGACTGCGGTCCCTCGAGATGCAGGATCCGAACGAGCCTCGCGAGGTTCGCTCGACGCACGGCTTCGAACGTCGTCGCGCGGTCGGTCATCGAACCAGCGTAGGGGGTCGCCGGGCGCCAGGGAATGGTATAGGTTGTGTTCAACAACATTTCCGTTCAGCGAGGATCAGGACCACTCATGACAACGCCCACGCCCGCCGACAAGTTCTCCTTCGGCCTCTGGACCGTCGGCTACAACGGCACCGACCCCTTCGGTGGACCGACGCGTCGGCCGCTCGATGTCGTGCACGCCGTCGAGAAGCTCGCCGAACTCGGTGCCTACGGCCTGACGTTCCACGATGACGACCTCTTCGCCTTCGGGTCCTCCGAGGCCGAGCGGCAGAAGCAGATCGACCGTTTGAAGGGTGCCCTCGCCGACACCGGCATGATCGTGCCGATGGTCACGACCAACCTCTTCAGCGCGCCTGTCTTCAAGGACGGCGGCTTCACCTCCAACGATCGCGGCGTCCGTCGCTACGCGCTGCGCAAGGTGTTCCGCCAGCTCGACCTCGGCGCCGAGCTCGGCGCCAAGACCTTCGTCATGTGGGGTGGTCGCGAGGGCGCCGAGTACGACGCGGCCAAGGACATCCGTGCGGCGCTCGAGCGCTACCGCGAGGCCGTCAACCTGCTCGGCGACTACGTCACCGACAAGGGATACGACATCCGCTTCGCGATCGAGCCGAAGCCCAATGAGCCGCGCGGTGACATCCTGCTGCCGACGCTGGGCCACGCCCTCGCCTTCATCGACTCGCTCGAGCGTCCCGAGCTCGTCGGCCTCAACCCCGAGGTCGGGCACGAGCAGATGGCGGGCCTGAACTTCGCCGCCGGCATCGCCCAGGCGCTGTACCACGGCAAGCTCTTCCACATCGACCTCAACGGCCAGCGTGGCATCAAGTACGACCAGGACCTGGTCTTCGGCCACGGCGACCTGCACAACGCCTTCGCCCTGGTCGATCTGCTCGAAAACGGAGGCCCCGGCGGGGTCCCGGCCTACGACGGCCCGCGCCACTTCGACTACAAGCCGAGCCGTACCGAGGACGAGACCGGGGTCTGGGACTCCGCCGCGGCCAACATGCGCACCTACCTGTTGCTCAAGGAGCGTGCCGCGGCCTTCCGCGCAGACCCCGAGGTGCAGGAGGCGCTCGAGGCCTCGCGCGTGCCCGAGCTCTCGGTTCCGACGCTGAACGAGGGCGAGTCCTACGGCGACTTCCTCGCGGATCGCTCGGCGTACGAGGACTTCGACACCGACACCTACTTCGGTGGCAAGGGGTTCGGCTTCGTCCGGCTGCAGCAGCTCGCGACCGAGCACCTGCTCGGCGCACGCGGCTAAGGGGAGCGCGTGGCGCTCGTCGCGGGGGTCGATTCGTCGACGCAGTCGTGCAAGGTGGTCATCGCGGATGCCGCGAGCGGCCGGATCGTCCGCACCGGTCGGTCGGCGCATCCGGATGGCACCGAGGTCGATCCCGAGGCGTGGTGGCAGGCGCTGCAACTCGCGATCATCGATGCCGGCGGGCTCGACGACGTGGCCGCGGTGTCGATCGCGGGGCAGCAGCACGGCATGGTCGTGCTGGATGAGCGGGGCGACGTCATCCGTCCCGCCCTGCTCTGGAACGACACGCGTTCGGCGGCCGCGGCACGTGACCTGATCGCCGAGGTGGGGGCCGACGTCTACGCGGAACGCACCGGTGTCGTTCCCGTCGCATCCTTCACGGCAACGAAGCTGCGCTGGCTGCGCGACGCCGAACCCGAGAACGCGGCGCGCGTCGCGGCGGTGGCGTTGCCGCACGACTGGCTGACCTGGCGGTTGCGCGGGTATGGCGCCGCGGGGTCGCCGCTCGGACCCGTTTTCGACGAGCTGGTGACGGATCGCTCGGACGCGAGCGGCACCGCATACTGGGGATCCGCCGGGTACCAGCCCGACCTGCTCGAGCGCGCGCTCGGTCACGCGGCCGTTGTGCCGCGCGTGCTGGGCCCGCTGGAGCGGGCCGGCACGACCCCGAGCGGCGTCGTGGTCGGCCCCGGCGCGGGCGACAACGCGGGTGCGGCTCTCGGCCTCGGCGCCGCGCGCGGCGACGGTGTCATCTCCATCGGCACGTCGGGAACGGTTTTCGCCGTCACCGATCGCCCGGTCGCGGATGCCTCCGGCACGGTCGCGGGCTTCGCCGACGCCACCGGACGGTTCTTGCCGCTCGTGGCGACGCTCAACGCCGCGCGCGTGCTGGACGCGTTCGCCGGCCTGCTCGGGGTGGATCACGCCGAGCTCGGCCGACTCGCGCTCGAGGCGACGTCCGGGCCGACGAGCCCCGTGCTCGTGCCGTACTTCGAGGGCGAACGAACGCCGAATCTGCCGGATGCCACGGCATCCCTCTCGGGTTTGACGCTCGCCAATACGACCAGGCCGGCCGTCGCGCGAGCCGCGATCGAGGGAATGCTCTGCGGCCTCGCCGCGGGCCTCGACGCGATCCGCGGCCAGGGCGTGGAGCTCAACCGCCTGCTGTTGATCGGCGGCGCCGCCCGTAATCCGGCGGTCTCGGCGATCGCGGCTCAGGTCTTCGACCTGCCGATCGTCGTGCCTGCGCCGGGCGAGTACGTCGCGCTCGGTGCCGCACGCCAGGCCGCGGGGGTCCTGTCGGGCGTTCTTCCCGACTGGGTTGCCGCGGGGGAGCACGAGGTGCCGGTCGACACCCGGCCGGACATCCGCGCCCGCTATGTCGCCGCCGCGCTAGGGTTCCATCGGTGACTTCGCGAGAACGACGCCCGGCATCCGGCACCCAGCACCTGCTGCGATCTGGGGATTATCACGCCGTCGTCGCCAGCGTCGGGGCGTCCCTCCGGGTTCTGCGGCACCGCGGTCCCGCGGGCGAACGGGATCTGATCGTCCCGTTCGACGCCGACGAGGTCCGGCCCGCCTACCGCGGCGTCTCGCTCGCGCCGTGGCCCAATCGGATCGTCGACGGCCGTTACCGCTTCGGCGGCGTGGACCACGTCCTTCCGCTCACCGAACCCGAGCGCGGGCACGCGCTGCACGGCCTCGTGTCCTGGCTCGACTTCGACGCCGTCGACAAGGGTGCCGACCATGTCACGCTCGCAGCCGAGATCGAGCCGCAGACGGGGTATCCGTGGCGGTTGTGCGTGGAGTCGGCCTTCCGGCTCACGGCCGACGGACTCGAGCAGACCGTCACGGCGACGAACATGTCCGACACCGTGGCGCCGTTCGGAGCCAGCGGGCACCCGTATCTGGTGGCGGGTCCCGGCCGCGTCGACGACTGGACGCTCGAGTTGCCCGCGGACATCGTCCTCGCTGTCACGGACGATCGCCTGATCCCGACGACCGAGCAGGCGGTCGATGCGAGCGACCCGCAGCGCTTCGACTTTCGCCGGGCTCGCCGTATCGCGGATGCGCGCATCGATCACGCTTTCACGGGCCTTCGGCGTGCCGACGGGGTGGCCCGCGTGCGGTTGACGGATGCCTCGGGCTCGGGCGTATCGATGGCCTGGAACGAGGCGTGCCCCTGGGTTCAGATCCACACCGCGGACGTGCCCGGACGGGCGACGGATCGGATCGGATTGGCGGTCGAGCCGATGACCTGTCCACCCGACGCGTTCAATTCTGAGAACTCTCTCATATACCTTGACCCGGCCGCCCGCGCCGGGGGAAGCTGGACCATCGCCGCGATCTGAGCAAGATCGAACGGCACCGTTTTTCCCCTGGTACCACCTCCTTCCTCGGCGTTTGGATCGTCAGTCCGCCGAAAAGGGCGCAAATGAATCCGTTTTGTCCCCCAAAAAGGGGACATACGTGGTGTGCGCAGTGGGGTTATGCTCATTTCAGCTCCTTCTGAAGCATTCGAACCGTCGTCCCCAGCGTCGGGCGGACCGTTTCCCCAAGCGGTTCTGCGATCGGATGGGAAGGAAGCGGGGCCCCCTCGAGTCGCCCAGTCCCCAATGGGCCACCCGAGGGGGCCAATTCTTTGCTCCGGCCCTCCCCACGACTCTTGATCGTGATGACGTCCACAGGTCGCCGAAACTCCTCCGCGCACTCGCGCGGTCACCTGTCAGGATGGAAAAAGCCCGTTCCCTCGTGATCGAAGAGAGCCACCATGTCGCAGCCGCACGGCGCCTTGCCCGCAGAGACCGAAGAAGCGCGCAGTCCTTACTGGAAGTTCGCCGTCTGGATCGCGATCGGCGCCCTCATCGCCGCGGCCCTCGTCTGCGTGGTCGGGGTGCTGGTCGGTGACCAGAACGGGCTGATCGGGCGCGCGTTCCTGACGATCGTGCTGCTGGCCGCATTCGCCGGAGCCGCCCTGCTCGATGCGAGCGTCGCGCCGCGGCGGCCGCAATGGTACGTGCTGGTGAGCATGGTCGGGTGGGTGCTCGCGCTGCTCGCCGGCGCCATCAAGATCTGGGCTCCCATGGACTGGGGCTGGCCGTGGGGGTCGTCGCCCGTCGTCCGCTTCTTCGAATTCGTCGGTATCGTCATCGTCCTGCGCCTGGCGATCCTGCACATCCGTCTCTTCACGAAGACGCAGGGCGAACCGCGGAGCTCCTTCTCGCGCATCGTCGTGCCGATCACGGTGGCGCTGGTCGCTGTGCTCGCGATCCTGCTGATCCTGCCGTTGCTGCTCGCCCGCGCCGTCGAGTTCTCGGAGTTCTACTGGCGTGTCGTCGTCGCGATCACGATCCTCGCGGCCGTCGGCACCGCGCTCGTCCCCCTGGTCAAGGCGCTGAACGGTCCTCGGCGTGTGGCGCCGCCGGCACCGCCCGTGCCCGCACCCGTGTGGCCGACCTACGCCGACGGCGTCACGCCGCTCCCGCCGCTCCCGGATGGTTCGCCCGACTGGAACGCCTACTACACGGGCTACCCGACGCAGCAGACGGCGCCCCCGCTGCAGGCGGCGCCCGTCCCGCCGCCGGTTCCGCCCGTGCCTCCCGTGCCTCCCGCGCCCGAGGCGACGCCTCCCGCTTGAAGTCGCCGCGATGGGTAGCGTAGGTGTGTGGATTCAGACGCGCAGCTCCTGTCCTTGGCCGTCGAGATCGCGCGGGAGGCTGGTGAGCTCGCGCGCACCCGGCGTGACGAGGGAGTCGCTATCGCCGCGACCAAATCGGGCCTCGCCGACATCGTCACCGAGGCCGATCGCGAGGTCGAGCGCCTCATTCGGGACCGTATCGCCCAGGCGCGACCCGACGACGGATTCTTCGGCGAAGAGTCGGCGGCCGAAGAGGGTTCCTCGGGCCTGACCTGGGTGGTCGATCCGATCGACGGCACCGTCAACTACGCCTACGGAATCCCCGCATACGCCGTGTCCATCGGCGTCGTCGAGGGGCCGCCCGACCCGGCGACGTGGACAGCGGTCGCGGGCGTCGTCAACAATCCCGCCACCGGTGAGCTCTTTCGCGCGGCGCGCGGCGAAGGCGCGCATCTCGGTTCGCAGCGACTCGCGATCCGCGACGAACCGGATGCATCCGGCGCGCTCATCGCGACGGGGATGAGCTACGACGCCGAGCGCCGCACGCAGCAGTTCGAGATTCTGGGGCGAGTGCTCCCACTCGCTCGAGACATCCGTCGTATCGGCGCGGCGTCGCTCGATCTCGCGTTCGTCGCCGCCGGCAGGCTCGACGCGTACTACGAGTGGGGCCTCTGGCCGTGGGACATGGCAGCGGGTTCGCTGCTCGTCCGCGAGGCGGGCGGAATCGTCGGCGGCTTGGGGGGATTACCCGCGGGACGCGACCTGCTGATCGCGGCGGGCCCCGAATTCTACGGATCGCTGGAGGCCGTGCTCGCCCGTTGAGCAGTCTGCTCACACATGGCATTCTCAGTCCGGACGGGTTAGTGTTTACCTATTCGTTACCTCCGCCCGAACGGGAGTGACGAGAATCTCAGAAGCCCAATCCCGAAGCCAGACGTCCCGAAACCCGTCGCGTTTCACCGCGATCCCGATCCGAGAGCCCCACCCGCTTGCAGCCCGACGCCCCCGAGTCGGAGCCCGGCCTTACACGCCGTGCTCGCCGTGCCGACGCCTCTGCGTCTGCCCTGGACTCTGCCTCCGATTCTGCTGCGGCGCGTTCGTCCGTTGAATCCGAGACGCGTGCCGCTCGTCGGCGAGCAGCGATTCAGGATGCTCCGCAGAGCCGGCGCCAGGCCCGACTCAGTGGCACGCCGCCTGTCGTACCGGTGGCCGAGACGGCTTCGGATGCTCCGACCATCCCGTCACCGGCCGATCTGACGGCTCCGGTGAGCACGGTCGACAGCGACGCCGCAGACGCGTTCGAAGCCGCGGCTCGTCTGTTCAGCTTCACCGGTGAGAACCCCGTGATCGTGCCGACCTCGGACCCCGTGGCCGCGGACGAGTCGGAAGAGCCGGGGGCCCCGGCATCCGCTGCGCACCGTGTGCCGCGTCGCGCCCGTCGCTCGGGAGCCGCCGTCAGGCGCATCGCGGCGACCGGGTTCAGCATGGGTGTGATGGCGGCGGTCGGACTGCTCACGGTCGCGGTGACCGTGCCCGCTGAGGCCCTCGCCGCGGCGACTCAGGCCGACGCGGTCACCTCGATCGCCGTGGCTTCGAGCGACGAGGTCACTAAAGACAAAGAGATCCAGGCTTTCGTCGCACCCGAGGGTGCCGACACCGAACTCAACCGCGATGAGAAGTATTCGACGGCGACGTTCAGCGAGATCGCTGCGGCAACGGGCATCAGCCGCCACACCAACTTCTTCGTCAACGACCCGAGCGCGCCGATCCAGTGGCCCTTCGCGGTGGGCGTGCCGATCTCGGACGGATACGGTCCGCGCTGGGGCTCGTTCCACTACGGTCTCGACTTCACCCCGGGCGAGGGTGCCGAGATCCAGGCCGTCGCGGCCGGCACGGTTCGCGTGGCAAACGAAAGCGGCGGCGCCTTCGGCGTGCACGTGATCATCGACCACGAGATCAACGGCGAGGTCTTCGCGACGCACTACGCGCACATGCTGTACGGCTCGCTTCAGGTCAAGCCGGGCGATGTCGTGCAGGCCGGCACCGTTCTCGGCCATGTCGGAGACACGGGCCTGTCGTACGGAGCGCACCTGCACTTCGAGGTCTTCGTCAACGGCGCACGCATCGATCCGCTGCCCTGGCTGCGCGAGCACGCCGGCGGTTGATCCGAGGTCATCTCGGTTTCTGCTCGGCGCCTCGCCGATGGTATTCTCTTGTGGTTGCCCGCTTGCGGGTGCGCCCCGATAGCTCAGTGGCAGAGCACTTCCATGGTAAGGAAGGGGTCGTCAGTTCAATCCTGACTCGGGGCTCGCAGCATCCTGGACCGGGATGCGGTGTGGCGGGGTAGCTCAGTTGGTGAGAGCGCACGACTCATAATCGTGAGGTCGCGGGTTCAAGCCCCGCTCCCGCTACGAATGAAGCGCCCCCTCGTGGGGCGCTTCTTTCGTTGCTGGAGCGGTTGGTAGAGCTACCCGAGTTCGCCGGGGTGCGTCAGCCGCCACCATGCGCTCGGCTGCGCGATCCCGCCGTCGAGCGTCACATCGACGGTCGCGGTGTTCGGACCGGCGCTCCAGGTGATGGTGCCGACGGACTCGCCGTCCGCGTAGTTCTTCGGCGTCGACGTGTCCATGGTCACGGTGATCGGAGTGTCGGACCAGGTCCGGATCGATGCGCTTCCGGTGACGATCATCTGCCCCGCGGAGCCCCACGCGGTCGAATACGTGCCGACCCGGTCTCCCCGGCCGATGAGGGGCACACTGTGGAAGCCCGCGCGGATGCTGTCGAGCAGGTTGACGACCCCGTTGCTGACCGACTCGCGAGAGAATCCACCGAGCACGACGCCGGTCACGCTCAGCGGCAGATCGGTTCCGATATCGAGGATCGCCGTGTACAGCAGGGTGTAGTCGTTCTCGCCGAGCGTCCCGGTCTTGAGTCCGGTGATTCCGGATGTCCCCAGCAGGCCGTTCGTGTTGGACATCGTCCCCGGACCCGGAAGAGTCAGAGACGCCGTCGCCGCGATCTGGGCGATCACGGGGTTCGCCGCCGCGATCTTGCCGATCGCGATCATGTCGCTCGGCGTGCTCGTGTTGCGCGGGCTGAGGCCCGTGGGCTCGACGATCGTCGTGCCCGTCAGGCCGTTCGCCTCCAGCCACCGGCGTGCCGCGCTCACGAAAGCGCCCTGCGAGCCGAACGCCCAGGTCGAGACGGCCTCGGCATAGTTGCTCGCCGAGGGGATCAGTATCGTCGCGAGCGCGTCGTGCAGCGACATCGACGTGCCCCGGGGCATCTCGGCGACCGTCGCCCCGAGCACGTAGTACTCGTCGAACAGATCGCGATCGGTCTCGTCGAACGCGATCGTCGGTCCGGGGTCGTCCGGGCCCGCGAGAGGTTTCGCATCGAGGATGACGAGCGCCGTGATCAGCTTGCTGATGCTCGCCATCGGGCGCGGGTCGGCCGATCCGCTGGTCATCCAGATCCCGCTCGCCTCCGCCCCGAGGTAGTCGTCGGCGCCCGCGACGCTGATCGCGGCGGAACCCTCGACGGGCAGGGCGATCGTCGCGGCCGGCGGAACCGAGACATCCGGGGTCTGCCACTCCACGGTGGGTTCGGGCAGCGGGGCGTTCAGGGCCCACGCCGCGTAGCCACCGGCGGAGCCTAGGACGACCGCGACGACGATCGCCACGATGATCCAGGCCTTCCGGCGACGGCGCCGCCGGATCGCGGAATCGGCCCGGGTGCGGCGTGTGGGAAAGACCTGCTCGTCACGCATCAACTCGGTCAGACCGGGCAATCCGCTGGCGGAATCGTCCTGAATCGTGATGGCGGGCCCCCGTCCGTCGACCGAATCCCCATCATGCCCGGCCCGTGTTGCCCCGTCCAGCGCGCGCATCGCGGCTACAGTCGATCGCGAGCGCCATGACGAATCGATTCCCCCGTTCCCTGTACAGTCGCGGGTCTGAGCCGGACCCCCGGTTCAGCCTCGCCAACGAGCGCACCTTCCTCGCCTGGATTCGAACGTCGTTGGCACTGCTCGCCGCGGGCGTCGCGCTCGAGGCGCTGCAGATACCCGTGTCAGCCGGGTTCCGGCTCGCCGCCGCGGTCGTCTTCGTCGTGCTGGGGGTGGTCGCCGCGGGTCACGCATGGTTGTCCTGGCTCCGCACCGAGCGCGCCCTGCGCGAGAATCGGGCGCTTCCCTCCACCGGAGTGAGCCTCGTGATCGTGGCGGGCATCGTCGTAGCCGTCGTGCTGCTCACGGCGGGCTTCTTCTGGTGAGTGCGCCGAGCCACGCACCGTTCGATCCGGGTCTTCAACCCGAGCGGACACTGCTGGCTTGGCGGCGCACGTGTCTGGCTCTCGCGGTGGCGAGCGCGGTCGTGGTGCGCTTCTCGGCAGAGGTCATCGGACCCGCAGCGGCCGTCGCCCTCGGGTTGATCGGTGTCATCGCGGCCGGGGCCGGATATGTCCGCGCATCCGTCCGGTACCGGCGCGCTCATGATGGCCTCGTCGCCGACGGGGAACTGCCGATCGACGGGCTGGCTCTCGCCCTCGTCACCCTGACCTTGCTGGTGGTCGGCATCGCGGCTGCCTTGTTCGTCATCGGACGCGGGTTGGCACGCCTGGGCTGACGACCGCTGTCACGCGGACGTCACAAGACATGATCCCGCCCCGTTGTCAAGGGTGGATCAGCTGCGAGTGAGCCGCAGCACACTGGACGGATAGCGGTTGGAGAACCATGTCCAGCATCCACAACCCGCACTACGCGTTGCAGCCGACCACCACGATGATGTGGCTCGTGCTCGATCTCGGGCGTCCTCTCGGAGATCCGCGCCGCACGGTCGCGCGCGTCTACGAGGTCGAGGCGGACGAAGTCGAGGTCGAGTGGCTTCTCGATCTCCCGTTTCCCGCCCGATACAGCTCGCCGACCGCGGTCGTCCGGGACCTTCAGCGGCGAGAGGCGCGATCCCGATCCGAGCGCCCGGTGCCCATTCCCCATCGCGGTCCGCCCCGTTCGGCTCTGAGCTCGGCGGACTAGCTCCGCAGACGAGCGAATCCCTCGCACAGAAGGGCCCTCTCGCGTCGTCGTCTTCCCCAGCCGTCGACACGAGAGGGCTATCCTGATTCCCCTCGAACATTCGTCTCATCGCACGAAAAAACACGCGCCGTTTCGGGCGCGTATCAGATCGCACAGCGATAGGACACGGTGATCAGTCCCCACGTCACACCGTTGAGATCGGGTTCTCGTAACCTAGCAAAGCCGCTCACAAACTGTCCACCGAAAGGGGGACAGTTTCGAATAATTCGTCGGGGTGTTACGCATCGGTTGCGGGCGAGTTGCGCGGACGCGCGGTGGGCCATCCGCGAGAATGCGGACATGACCCCAGAACGGTGGCAGAAGCTGACCTATTGGCCGCTGATCGTGGCTTCGTTCGCGTTCATCGTCGCTTACTCGTGGCAGGTCATCGCAGAGCTGCGCGGGGGTCCCCGCATCATCACGGCGACGATCATCCTCGTCACCTGGGTCGTCTTCGCCGCCGACTATCTGGTGCAGCTCTCGATGGCGCCGAAGAAGGGCGTGTGGTTCCGCGCGCACCTCTTCGCCCTCGCGGTCGTCATCATCCCAGCGCTCAAGCCGCTCCGGCTCCTGCGCGTGCTGACGCTGTTCCATCCCTTCGGGCGGAGCGCGGGCGATGCCCTGCGCGCACGCCTGATGATCTACGGCGTCGCGTCCGCCCTGATGGTCATCTACATCGCGGCGCTGTCGGTGCTCGAAGCCGAGCGTGCGTCGCCCGACGCGAACATCACCAGCTTCGGCGATGCGATCTGGTGGGCGTTCGTCACGATCACCACGGTCGGCTACGGAGACTTCACGCCGGTGACCGTTGCGGGCCGCGTCGTCGCGGTTCTGCTCATGTTCTCGGGTGTCGCCGTGCTCGGCATCAGCACCGCAACCCTGGCCTCGTGGGTCGCCGAACGCGCGACCGCCGGTCACGAGGAGTACCAGCCGGCGACCCGAGCGGAGGTGAGCAGGCTCTCGGCGCAGCTCGCGGCTCTCGGTGCGCCGGCGGATCCTCCGGCACCACCCCGTTCTCCGGACGCCTGATGGCGGCGGGAGTGCCCTCCGCGCTGGACTAGGGTTTTGCTGGTGTGCCCGCGAGGGCGGAGAGGTCGGGTCATGCCAGGACGTGGTGCAACCGGGGGAGACGGCGGAGTCGTCGAGGGCTACCGATGGACGCCGGGACGGGTCATCCTGCACATCGCGGTCGGGCTGTTCGCCGGTCTCCTCTCCGGCATGTTCGGGGTCGGCGGCGGAATCGTCATCGTTCCGCTGCTCGTGCTGGTTCTCGCATACCCGCAGCGCCTGGCCTCGGGCACCTCACTCGCGGCGATCATCCCCGCGGCGAGCGTCGGCGTCGTCTCCTACGCCCTGAGCGGTGACGTCGCCTGGATCCCGGCGCTGATCCTGGCAGCGGGAGCGGTCATCGGTGCGCAGGTCGGCACGTGGCTGCTGCCGCGCGTGCCCGTCCGGGTGCTGCAGTTCGGGTTCGCCGCGTTCCTCATCGTCGTCATCGTGAGCCTCTTCCTGATCATCCCGAGCCGCGGCGAGCCGTTCGAGCTCAGTTTCCTCGTCGTGCTGGGCCTCATCGCGCTCGGGCTCGTCACGGGCGTGCTCTCGGGGCTGCTCGGAGTCGGCGGCGGAATCATCGTGGTTCCCGCGCTGATGCTGTTGTTCGGGACGAGCGACCTGATCGCCCGCGGCACCAGCCTTCTCATGATGATCCCGACGGCCCTGTCGGGAACGTTCGGCAACGTGCGCCGAAAGAACGTCAACCTGCTGGGCGCCGTGCTCGTCGGGGGTGCTGCGTGCACGACGACCGCTCTGGGTGCACTCATCACCAAGAGCGTCGATCCGCTCTCGGCCAACATCATCTTCGCGGTGTTCCTCTTCTTCATCGTCGTGCAGATGATCGTGCGGGCCATCCGCGGGCGATCCAAGTAGGGCCGGCACGCCGTCATAGGATGGCGGAGTGCCAGTGAATCCCGAGCTCGTCGGACGTACGTTCCCGGCGACCGAGCCCTACCTCGTCGGACGCGAAAAGGTGCGCGAGTTCGCCCGTGCCGTGTTCGCAACGGATCCCACCCACACCGATGTGGCAGCCGCGCAAGCGCTCGGATACACGGATGTCGTCGCACCGCCGACCTTCGCGATGGTGATCCAGGACCTCACGCTGCAGCAGCTGCTCGCCGAACCCGACTCGGGGGTCGTGCTCGAGCGCACGATCCACGCCGAACAGAAGTTCCGCTACACGCGCCCCATCGTCGCGGGCGACGAGCTGACCGGCCGCCTCGCGGTCACCGGTGTCCGCGCGATCGGAAAGGGCGCCATGGTCACGAGCGAAGCCGAGATCACGGATGCCTCGGGCGCTCACGTCGTGACCGCGACATCCATCCTGCTGATCGGTGGCGAAGAATGACCGACCTGGTTCCCACGGTCGGCGAGATCGTCGCCGACCGCACCGTGCATCTGTCCCGGGAATCCCTCGTGCGCTACGCCGGTGCGTCGGGCGACTTCAACCCCATCCACTACAGCGACGAGGTTGCGGCCCGCGTGGGCCTGCCGGGCGTTCTCGCCCACGGCATGCTGACGATGGGACTCGCGGGCTCGACGATCGTCCCGTGGCTCGGCGACGCCGGGCGCATAACCGATTACGGCGTGCGCTTCACGCGTCCCGTCGTCGTCGACGCCGAGGATGGCGCCGACGTCCGGGTCGTGGCCACGGTGGCCGAGGTCGACGAGGCCGCCGGCACCGCCCGCATCGATCTCGTCGTGTCGCACGCCGAGACGACGGTGCTCGGCAAGGCGCAGGTGCGCGTCCGGTTGGGCTGAGGCCCATGCCCGACATCGATCCGATCCCGCTTGCCGAGCTGACGACGCTGCGCACGGGGGGTCGTCCGACGCGCATGATCGCGGCGCGTACGCGTGATGAGCTGGTCGCCGCGCTCCGTGACGTGTGGTCGAGGGATGAACCGTGGCTGGTACTCGGAGGAGGCTCGAACCTCTTCGTCGGCGACGCCGCGTTCGACGGCACCGTCGTGCGCATCATGACGAAGGGGATCGAGCGCGTGCCTTCCCCGCGCCCCGGTTTCACCCGCCTGCGGATCGAGGCGGGCCACGACTGGGACGACCTCGTCGCGTATACCGTCGCCGAGGGCCTGGCCGGCATCGAGGGGATGTCGGGCATTCCCGGTACGGTCGGCGCGGCGCCCGTCCAGAACGTGGGGGCGTACGGGCAGGAGATCGAACAGACCCTGGTCGAGGTCGAGCTGATCGACGAGGCGACGGGGGACGTCGAGACCGTACCGGTCGACGAGCTCGGCCTCGGGTTCCGCACCTCGGTCTTCAAGGCCCACTACGGGTCGGTCGCCGAGCGACCGTCCGTGATCCTGTCGGTGACGCTCGAGCTCGAAGAGGTCGGTGCCGAGCCGCGGATCGTCCGCGGCGAGCAACTGCGGCGTGCCCTCGGATACGAGCCGGGGGCGTCCGCGACCCTGGGCGACGTGCGCCAGCGCGTCCTCGCGACGCGCCGCGCCAAGGGCATGGTGCTGGACGGTCTTCCTGACGACCGCGCCGACCCCGATACCCGTAGTGCCGGATCGTTCTTCCAGAATCCGATCGTCTCGGCCGCTTTCGCGCACACGCTTCCCCCCGAATGCCCCCGATGGCCGGTGCGACCCGACGTCGAGGTCGACAGGGTGATTCCCCTGGCGTCCTACGACGGGTATGTGCCCGTGGCATCCACGTCGGCGCCCGACGTGAAGATCAGCGCCGCCTGGCTGATCGAGCACGCGGGGTTGCGCAAGGGCTTCTCGTTGCCGCGCTCGCGCGCCGGACTCTCGACCAAGCATGCGCTCGCCCTGACCAATCGCGGGGGAGCGACGGCGGCCGAGATCGCCGAGCTCGCGCGGTTCATCCAACAGCGCGTCCAGGCCGAGTTCGGGTTGGTCCTGCAGCCGGAACCCGTCCTGATCGACGTGGAGCTGTAATCGGTCGGAATCAATTTCAGCCGAACTGATGACTTTGGTCGCCGGGTCGGCTAGAACAGAGGGGTTCCGAAGGAGGAATCCCATGTCGACGATGACATCCCATTCCGATCAGCGCCTGTTCACCGGCGGGGAGTGGCTCACGCCGCACTCGACCGCGCGCATCGAGGTGGAGAACCCCTACACGCGGACCCTGGTCGGTACCGCGCCGGACGCCGACGCGAGCGACGTCGACGCGGCGGTCCGTGCGGGGCGCGGGAGGCCTTCGACCACGGACCCTGGCCGCGCATGAGCCCCGACGAACGCGCCACCCTGCTGGAGCGGCTCGCGGACGAGCTCGAGCGACGCGGTGCCGAGATCTCCGACCTGGTGACGGACGAGATCGGCCAGCCCACGGGCCTGTCACGATTCGTCAACGGAATGATGCCGGCCGGTCAGCTGCGGTTCTTCGCGGGGCTCATCCGCGATTTCGCGTTCGAGGAGGAACGAGCCAACGTCGCGGGTCCGGGCGCCTCGCTCATCCGGTACGAACCGGTCGGTGTCGCGGGTCTGATCGTGCCGTGGAACTACCCCCAGTCGCTGCTGTCGGCCAAGCTCGCTCCCGCGCTCGCCGTGGGGTGCACCCTCGTCATCAAGCCCGCCGCCGAGACTCCGCTCGACGCGCTCGCGCTCGCCGCGGCCGTCGAGGCGGTCGGATTCCCGCCCGGGGTCGTGAATGTCGTGACGGGCGGTCGTGAGACGGGCGACGCCCTGGTGAAGCATCCGGGTGTCGACAAGATCGCCTTCACCGGATCCACCGCCGCGGGCCGCATCATCGCCCGCAACTGCGGTGAACGGCTCATCCCGGTCACGCTCGAACTCGGAGGAAAGTCCGCGGCGATCGTGCTGGACGACGCCGACATCGACGTCACGCTGGCCGGGCTGCGCGGGAACTCCTTCATGAACTCGGGACAGACCTGCTTCCTGCTCTCGCGCGTGCTCGTGCCGCGTTCGCGGCGGGACGAGGTCGTGGACGGTCTCGTCGACGTGGCGCGCTCGTTCCGGCTGGGTGACCCCCGGGATGCCACCACAGAGCTCGGCCCGCTGGTCTCGGAGCGCATCCGTTCGCGCGTCCGCGGGCTGGTCGACGGGGCGCGTGCGCGCGGGGCGCAGGTGCTCACGGGAGGACGTGATCTGCCCGGCGAATCCGGCTACTTCTACGAGCCGACCATCCTGACGGGGGTCTCGCCGGATGACGAGATCGCGCAGGAAGAGGTGTTCGGTCCCGTGGTCACCGTGCTGGAGTACACGGACCGTGAAGACGCCGTGCGCATCGCCAACGACTCGCATTACGGGCTGGGCGGAGCCGTCTTCTCGCGCGACATCGATGCCGCCCGAGACATCGCACGCGCGGTGCAGACCGGCACCATCGGGGTGAACGGGTACTCCCCGGACCTCGCGTCCCCCTTCGGCGGGTACAAGTCCTCGGGGCTCGGACGTGAGCAGGGTCACGAGGTCTTCTACAACTACCTCAACACCAAGTCGATCAACGTCGTGCTCGGAGCCGGATCATGAGGGCCGCGGTCGTGAACGCCTTCGGCGGCGGGTTCGACATCGAAGAGATCGACATCGACGAGCCGCGCGGACGCGAGGTGCTCGTCGATATCAAGGCATCGGGTCTGTGTCACTCGGACCTGCACTTCGCCGAGACGAACTTCGGGATGGAGCCGCCCATGGTGCTCGGCCACGAGATCGCGGGAGTCGTCGCCGCGGTCGGCCCGGATGTCACCGAGTTCGCGGTGGGCGACCACGTCGTGGGCTCGCTCGTTCAGTTCTGCGGAGCGTGCGTCGCCTGCCTGAGCGGCGAAACCGTGCGGTGCCTGCATCCCGAGGCGACCCTGCGTGCGCCCGGCGAACCCCCGCGTCTGAGCCGTGATGGCGAGCCCGTGCTGGCTGCGATGGGAACCGCTGGATTCGCCGAGCAGGCGCTTCTGCACGAGAACCAGGTGGTCGGAATCGACCCCGCGGTGCCCTTCGCCGAGGCATCCGTTCTCGGTTGCGGCACCATCACGGGTGCGGGTGCGGCGATCAATTCCGCGGGTGTACGCCCCGGCCAGACGGTTGCCGTGATCGGCCTCGGTGGCGTCGGCCTGAACGTCGTCAGCGGAGCGCGCCTGGCGGGTGCCGCCCGCGTGGTCGGCATCGATCTGAACGACGAGAAGCTCGAACTCGCTCGCTCGTTCGGGGCCACCGACGTGATCAACGGCCGGAACGTCGACGTCGTCGCGGCCGTGCAGGAAATGACGGGCGGGGGTGTCGACCACGCGTTCGAGGTGATCGGGCGGAAGGACACCGCGCTGCAGGCCATCGCGATGCTCGGCGTCGGGGGCACCGCCAGCCTGATCGGCATCCACGGCGCGGGCTCGACGATCGAGCTCGATCCGAACGACTTCCTGCGAGCGCAGAAGAAGGTGCAGGGCGTCTACATGGGACACGCGAACATCAAGCGCGACATCCCGTTCTACGCCTCGCTCTTCCTGCAGGGGAGGCTCAACCTGACCGACCTGATCTCTGCCGAGATCTCGCTCGGCGACATCGACGAGGCCTACGAAGAGCTGCGCACGGGACGCACGGCGCGCAGCGTGATCACGCGGTTCTGACGCGCGGCTGCGCGACGGCGTTCACGCGAACAGCTGCTGCAGGCGCCGGATGCCCTCGACGAGCTGGTCGTCGCCGAGCGCGTACGACAGGCGGAGGTATCCGCTCGGTCCGAACGCCTCACCGGGCACCACGGCGACCTCGGCCTCTTCGAGGATGAAGTCGGCGAGCTCGAGCGAGGAGTTCAGCGTGCGACCGCGCCATTCGCGCCCGAGCAGGCCGGTCACGTCGGGGTAGACGTAGAACGCGCCGAGCGGAACCGGCACGACCACGCCATCGATCTTCGACAGTTCATCGACGATCAGGCGGCGTCGGCGGTCGAAGGCGAGCCGGAATTTCTCGGCCTCGTCCTGCGGACCCGAGAGCGCGGCGAGCGCGGCGCGCTGCGCGATGTTGTTGACGTTGCTCGAGAGGTGCGACTGCAGGTTCGACGCGAGGGCGATCGCATCGCGCGGACCCACCATCCAGCCCACGCGCCAGCCGGTCATGGCGTAGGTCTTCGCGACGCCGTTGACGAGGATCGTCTGACCGGCGAGCTCGGGGACCGCCTCGACGATCGATACGGCATGCGCGCCCTCGTAGACGAGGTTCTGGTAGATCTCGTCCGAGATCACCCAGATGCCGTGCTCGAGCGCCCATTCGCCGATGGCCCGCGTCTCTTCGGGGGTGTACACCGAGCCCGTGGGGTTCGAGGGTGAGACGAAGACGAGCACCGTCGTGCGCCCGGTGCGCGCGGCCTCGAGTTGCTCGACCGTGACCTTGTAGTCCTGGTCGGCGCCGGCGAAGACCTCGACCGGAACACCATCGGCGAGGGCGATCGCCTCGGGATACGTCGTCCAGAACGGTGCGGGGAGCAGGACCTCGTCGCCCGGGTTCACGACGGCCTGGAACGCCTGGTAAACGGACTGCTTGCCGCCGTTGGTGACGACGATCTGGGCGGGGTCGACCTCGAGCCCGGAGTCGCGTAGCGTCTTGGCCGCGATCGCCTCGCGCAGCACGGGCAGTCCGGCGGCCGGGGTGTAGCGGAAGTTGGCGGGGTCGTGGAGCGCCTCGGCCGCGGCATCGACGATGAACTGCGGCGTTGCGAAATCGGGCTCGCCCGCAGCGTAGGAGATCACGGGGCGGCCCGCGGCCTTCAGTGCCTTCGCTTTGGCATCGACCTTGAGGGTCGCCGACTCGGCGATGGCGGACAGTTTGCGGGAGAGCGGTGCGCGTTCGGTCACGACTAGATCGTAGTCGCGCCTCCCGTGCGCCGCCCTCCCGCGCACCTCCCTAAATGCGCGCGCCGCCCCCGGAACGCAGGCGCGACAGGGCGTCGACCGTGGCGGCCAGGATCAGCACACCACCCGTCACCAGCAGGTTGATTCCGGCGGGCAACCCCAACAGGCCGAGACCATTCGTGATGACGGCGATCACGAGTGCGCCGATGGCGGCGTGCACGAGGCGTCCTTTTCCTCCGAAGAGGCTCACCCCACCGACGACCGCCGCGGCCACACCGCTGAGGACGATGTCACGACCGACCGTCGCATCGACCGAGCCCACGCGAGCGACGCTGAACAGCGCCGAGAGCACCGCGAGCGTCGAACAGATCACGAAGGCCCACCACATGATGAGCCGGACCTTGACGCCCGACCGGCGTGCCGCCTCTTTGTTGCCGCCGATGGCGTAGATGTAGCGCCCGAACTTGGTGCGGTCGAGGACGAAGGTGCCGATCCACAGTACGGCGAGGACGATCGGCACGATGACCGGCACGCCCTCGACGGCGACGACGGACTGCCCGCGGTTCTGGTTCAGCACGAAGACGACGACGCCGCCGATGACGGCGATGGCGGCGAGCTTGATCCAGAGAACGGTGATGGTGCGGTTGGGCACCCCCGCCCGAGTGCGGCGCCGGCGATCCCACCAGGACGTGCCGCCCGACACCGCGAGCATGATGATCAGCAGAGCCCAACCGGCCCAGACGGGCAGGTTGCTGTTCTGGATGGCGACGAGCTCGGGCACCTGCAGGCGGTAGAGGCCTCCGTCGCCGATGATCAGCAGCGCGAGACCCTGGTAGCCGAGGAACAGGCCCAGCGTCACGACGAAGGATGGTATGCCCACCCTGGCGACGAAGAAGCCGATCAAGGCCCCGGTGCCGAATCCCACGGCGAAGCCGATGAGCAGCGCAATGGGCCATGGCACACCGAACTGCGCGTTCAGGACGACGAAGAGCGCCATCGCGACGCCGCCCGTGACGCCGGCCGACAGGTCGATCTCTCCGAGCAGGAGGACGAAGACCAGCGCGATCGCGAGCATCACGAGGGTCGCGGCCTGATTCATCAGGTTCGCGAAGTTGCGCTCGGTGAGGAAGAACGGGCTCAGGAAGCTGAAGAGGGCGCCGAGCACGACGAGTCCGCCGATTGCGGGAAGGGCGCCCATGTCGCCCGAACGCACCCGCTGGACCCAGCCGCGGATCTGATCGCCGAGGCCGCCTTCGATGCCGGACCCGATCATGCCCTCGCCGGTGAGAGGCGGGGCGGCGTCCTTCGATGTGGTGGTCATTCTGCGCCTCCCGTGGCGATCGTGCTGGTCTCCTGGACGGTGAATCCGGGCGGGGTCTTCGTGCCGGTGATGTACCCGACGACGTCGTCGCGGGTCGTGTCGGAGATCTGCAGCTGCGCGACGAGCTGTCCGAGGTAGAGGACCGCGACGTCGTCGGCGACCTCGAACACGTCCGCGAGGTTGTGGCTGATGAGGACGACGGCGACGCCCTGCTCGGAGAGGCGCCGCACGAGGTTCAGCACCTGCTCGGTCTGCGCGACGCCGAGTGCGGCGGTCGGCTCGTCGAGGATGACGACGCGGGCCTTCTTCAGAACGGCGCGGGCTATCGCCACGGTCTGGCGCTGGCCACCGGAGAGCGAGGAGACGCGCTGCCGCACCGATTTCACGGTGCGCACGGACAGCGAACGCAGCGTGTCGGACGCTTCCTTCTCCATACGACCCTCGTCGAACGTGCCGAAGGCGGTCTCTTCCCGCCCGAGGAACATGTTCTGGACGATGTCGAGGTTGTCGCACAGCGCGAGGTCCTGGTACACGACCTCGATGCCCAGTGCCGAGGCCTCGCGGGGCGTCGCGAGGTCGCGGTGCACGCCGTCGATGCGCACCTCGCCCTGGTCATAGGGCTGCACGCCCGCGAGCCCCTTGATCAGAGTGGACTTTCCGGCGCCGTTGTCGCCGACGAGCGCGGTGACCTTGCCGGGGTAGACCTTCAGGTCGATTCCCTTCAGCACGGAGACGGGGCCGAATGACTTCTTCACTCCGACCAGTTCGATAATCGGGTCTGGCATCTTCGTTCCTTCGATGGTCAGTTACGAGGTCGTGGGTGGGGGCGTCGCATCATGCTGTTGATGCGACGCCCCCGGGGTGTTCGCGCTACGGTGCCGTGACGCCGAACTCCTCGCACTTGGCCATGACGTCCGGGGTGCAGACGTCGTCGTAGGCGGCGTCGCCGGCGGCGATGACGTCCTTGACCATGTCGGGCCCGACCAGGACCGGCGTGACCTGGACATACGGCGTGCCGTCGTCCAGCTTCGCGTCGGTGCTGACCGTCTCGCCCTTCAGGAGCGCGACTGCGGTCTCGACCGCGGCGTCGGCCTCGTCTTTGACGGGCTTGTAGACGGTGGCGGTCTGCCAGCCCAGCAGGATGTTCTGCAGGCCCGCGACGTTCGCGTCCTGTCCCGAGACGGCAACGCCGCTCAGGTTGTTGTCCTGCAGGACCTTGATGACGCCCGCCGCGTTCGTGTCGTTGGCGACCCACACGCCGTCGACCTTGCCGCCCAGACTCGTGAGGGCCTGCTCGAAGTTGGTCTGCGACTTGGCCTGATCCCAGACCCCCGGCGGCTCGGCGGCCGGCTTGATGCCCGCGGCTTCCATCACCTCGACGGCGCCCTTCTTGAACATCGCGGCATTGCCGTCCGTCGGGTCTCCACCCATGTAGACGACAACGGCGGTCGCGGGGTCCTTGCCAGCGGCCTGGAGGCCGTCGAGGACGGTCTGGCCCTCGAGTGCACCGACCTTGACGTTGTCGAACGAGACGTAGTAGTCCGCGCCTTCGAAGGGGCGGTCGTAGGCGATGACGGGGATGCCCTCGGCGGTGGCCTTGGCGGCGACCGCCTCGGCCGCACCCTGGTAGTCGACAAGAAGCATGACGCCGCAGCCCTGGGTCAGCTGCTGGTCGGCGATCGTGGAGTACTTGTTGACGTCGCCCTGTGCGTTCTGGATGTCGACCTCGAACCCGGCGCCCTCCAGGCCTTCCTGGAGGTACTTGCGGTCGAAGTTCTCCCAACGGGGCGATGACGCGGCGTCGGGGAGGATGACGCAGGCACGACCGGCGGCGTCGCCGCCGCCGTTGTCACCCGAGGACGAGGGGGTGCCCGAGCCGGAACAACCGGCCAGCAGCACCGCCGAAGCTCCGACGGCAGCGAGCGCCGGGAGCAGGAGAGACTTCTTCATCTTTCGCCTTTCCACCATGAATATGCGATTGCCGGAGCAGCAGTGCCCCGCAGATCGATCATGACGATGTGGCGATCTAACGTCAAGAGTTGAACGCAAGAACGCTCCCAGGGCAACCGAATCGATTCAGAGCCGTCGGCTACTCGGCAAGAGAGGTGGATATGCAGGCTAAACGGCCTGAATATTGTGCAGAATGATCAGTTGCCGCGTCATTCTCGCGGAACGCCACTCGGCAACGATTCAGTAACTGAATCCAAAACGGGACGCGTCGAGTCCTCGGGTTCAGTTCCGGCCGGATGCGGCGCGGTTCTTGCGAGACGTCGAGTCGATGATCACGGCAAGTACCAGGACGACGCCGGTGACGATGAAACGCACGGATGAATCCAGGTTGAGCAGGGTCAGACCGGACGAGATCGACTGGATGACGAGGATACCGAGCAGCGCCGCCCACGCCGTGCCCCGACCGCCGAACAGGCTCGCTCCGCCGATCACCGCGGCGGCTATCGCATTGAGGTTGGTGTCGGCCGCGCCGGAGCTCTGATTGACCGCGGCGAGACGTGCCGCGGCGAGGATTCCACCTGCCGCCGCGAGGGTCGAGCAGAGGACGAACGCCGAGACGTAGATGCGGTCCACACGGATCCCGGCCCGTCGTGCCGCCTCGACCGAGCCCCCGACGGCGTAGACGGCCCGGCCCCAGCGCGTCCGCGTCAGCGCGAAGTCGGCGACGACGACGAGCAGGACGAAGAGCAGGAAGGACAGCCCGACCCCGCGCGACAGATTCAGATACCAGGCCGCCGCAGAGAGCCCGACGAGTACGGCTGCAGCGCGTAGGAGGATCGCGCGGGTGCTCTGGAAGGTCAGGTTCGCCCGCTCACGTCGCCGGGCGGTGCGGAGGCGCCCCCAGGCGCTGCCGGCCACCGCAACCGCGATCACCGCGTACGAGGCCCAGGGCGGCAGGAACAGCTGCTGTGCGAACACGACGAGCCACGAGTCGAAGGGCAGGTTGATCGAACCCACCTCCCCGAGCACCCAGAGCTGCACTCCCAGGATGCCGAGGAGCCCGGCGAGGGTGATCACGAAGCTCGGTATGCCGAAGCGGGTGAAGAGGAATCCGTAGAGCAGCCCGACGACCGTGCCCGCGAGTACCCCCGCGACCATGGCGAGCACGAGCGGCCAGCGGGACTGGACCATCGCGACGGCCAGGACGGCGGCGGAGAGACCCGACACGGACCCGACCGAGAGATCGATCTCACCGACGAGCAGCACGATGACGACCCCGAGGGTGATGGTGCCGATCGCCGCGGACTGCAGCGTCAGGTTGACCAGGTTCGTGCTGGAGAGGAACACCGGATTGAGGATCTGGAAGACCGTCCAGATCACGGCGAGCCCGAGGATCACCGGCAGGGCGCCGAGGTTACCGCTGCGCGTTCGCTCGACGAGCGCCCCCGCACCGTCCCGAATACGTCCGATGAGCGCGCCGATGGGTCGATGTGCCGATTCAGAGGCGGTCATCGGGGCGCCTCCGGCGGCGACGGCCGCGGTCGGCCAGCGAGATGACCCCGTCGCGGGCGGCGCGGGGCTCGGACGGGGGCGGCTCGATGGCCCCGGTTATCGCGGCGAGCAGCGTCTCGGTCGTGATCTCGGCGACGTTGTAGACGCCGTTGTTACGGCCGAGACGCAACACCGCCACCCGGTCGGCCACCGCCATGACGTCGGCCATGTTGTGGCTGACGAGCACGACGCCGTGCCCACGCTCGCGCAGACGCTCGATGAGATTGAGGACCTCGGCCGTCTGCGCCACGCCGAGCGCCGCGGTGGGCTCGTCGAGGATCACGATCTTCGGCTCGCCGACGAGTGACCGCGCGATCGCGACCGTCTGGCGCTGCCCGCCCGAGAGGGTCGACACATGGTCGCGAACGGACGGGATGCGTGCCGACAGATCGCGCAGGAGAGACCAGGTCCGCTGTTCCATCTCGACCTCGTCGAGCCGGCCCTCCGCGACGAGTTCACGTCCGAGCCAGACGTTGGCCACGACATCGAGGTTGTCGCACAGCGCCAGATCCTGGAAGACGGTCGCGATGCCGAGGTCGTGGGCGTCGGCGGGATCGGCGAGGGACACATCGCTCCCGTCGAACTCGAGGGTGCCGCTGTCGGGAGCGTGCACCCCGGCGAGGAGCTTCACGAGCGTGGACTTGCCCGCCCCGTTGTCGCCGACGAGCGCGACGACCTCGCCCTCGTCGACCCAGAAGTCGACGTGACTGAGTGCCGTGACGGCGCCGAAACGCTTCGTGGCCCCGGTCACGGTGAGGATCCGGTCGCGGGTCACCCCGGGCCGGGCGAGGTCCGCTCGTGTGCTGCCGCTCATGGAGTGATCAATCCTGCCTCAACACACGCCTGTTCGTAGTCCTCCGTGCAGATCTGATCGATCGTCCAGAAGCCGTCGGCGACGATCGTCTCGGCGATGTTCGCGCGGGTCACGGCGACCGGGAGCAGAAGAGTCGCGGGGACACCGTCGATCTCGACGGACGAGGTGACCTCCTCGCCCCGGGCAAGGGCGACGGCGACCTCAGCGGCCTTGCGTGCCTGCGGACGAATGTCCTTGAAGACCGTCATGAACTGGTCGCCCGAGATGATCCGCTGGACGGCGGTGAGCTCGGCATCCTGACCCGTCACGAGCGGGGGCGGGTCGAGGTTGGCGCTGCGCACGGCAGAGATGGCGCCGCTGGCCGTGCCGTCGTTCGCCGCGTAGATGCCTTCGATCTCGGCCCCGAAGCGGGCGATCTGCCCCGCGACCCACTCCTGCGCCTTGTCGGGACTCCAATCCGGGGTGTCGTACGCGGCCAGAACGTGCAGGTGACTGGAGTCGATGACGCTGAGCGCACCCTCTTCGAACTGGGGCGCGTTGCTGTCCGTGGGCGATCCGTTGACCATCAGGATCCCGCCGCCGCCGCCCGTCGCAAGGGCGTTGACCAGCGCCTGCGCCTGCAGAACGCCCACCAGGGCGTTGTCGAACGACACGTAGTAGGCCAGGTCTCCGCCGGCGATCAGGCGATCGTACGAGACGACCGGCACACCGAGCCCGGATGCGGCGTTGACGATGCTGACGGCGGCCTCGGCATCCACGGGGTCGAGCACGAGCACCGAGACCCCCGCGGCAAGCAGGGACTCGGCCTGTTCCTGTTGCTTGCTCATGTCCTGATCCGCGTTGGCGTAGAGCACCTCGTAGCCGCCGAGTTCCGCCACCCGTTCTTCGAAATAGGGGCGGTCGAAGGTCTCGTAGCGCGCCGTCTTCGCGTCGGGCAGCAGCAGCCCGATCTTGCCGCCCCCCGCCCCGGCACCCGTGCACCCGCTCAGCATCGCCGCCGCGAGCAGCATCATCGCGATCGCCGCTGCCACGCTCGCGCGAGCACGCACGAACGGGGCACAGCGAATCACCATCGACACGCGACGAGTCTAAGCTCGCGCTCACGCGGGGAGAGCGACGGACTCCGAATCGACGACCACGTGGTCGAGGGCCAGGGCGATCGCGCCGCGCGTCTCGGTCCACTCGCCGAAACTGCACTCCATGATCTCGGGGAGCTCGCCGGACGCCGACAGCGCGGCGCGCTCGAGCGCGTGCCGCATGGGCGCGAGCAGGATCTCGCCGGCGCGAGACAGTTCGCCCCCGACGACGATCGCCTCGGGGTCGAACAGGTTCGTCAGGCTCGCTGCCGCGATCCCGAGGTGCTTTCCGGCGTCCGCGATGACGCGGCGCGCTCGCCCGTCGCCGAGATCCGCCGCCTGGACGAGGTCGCTGAGGCGCCGGAAGGCCCCGTCCGGGGCGAAGAGACTCAGCAGGGCGGGACCCCCCGCGTAGGTCTCGAGGCATCCGCGGTTCGAGCAGCGGCAGACCGGACCGTTCTCGTCGAGCGTGATGTGGCCGATCTGTCCCGCCTTGCCGTTCACGCCGTGGAAGAGATCGCCGCCGACGACGAGTCCCGCGCTGATCGTCTGACCGACGCGGATGTAGACGGATGAGGCGGACGTGCGGGTCGCGCCCTCGCGCGCCTCCGCGAGGCCGCCGAGATTCGCCTCGCTGTCGATGAACACCTCGCGCCCGGTGCGGGCGGCGAGGCTCGCCGCGACGTCCACGCCCTCCCACCCGCGCAACAGGCCGGGTGCCGACACCCGCCCCGTGCGCGGGTCGATGGGGGCGGGCAACGCCAGGCCGATGGCCAGGATGTCGGAGAGCGATCCGCCGATCGAGTCCATCATGTCGCTGAGCAGGAGGGCGAGGCGATCGAGCTCGGCGTCGTGACGGTGATCGACGGGAAGCGGAAGCGTCGACTGGCTGACGATCGTGCGGGTCGCGTCGGCGATGGCGATGTGCAGGTGGCGCGACGAGAAGTGCACCCCCGCGACGATCCCGAGGCGCCGGGCGAGCGAGACGAGCGTCGCGCGCCTGCCGCTGCGTGAGGTGATCGACGTGTTCAGGATCCCGGCGGCCGTCAATTCCTTGACGATGTTCGACACCGTCGCGGGCGAGAGGCCCGTGATGCCCGCAAGTTCGATCTGCGTCAGGCGTCCGTAGCGCTTCAGGCCGTCGATCACGCGGGCACGGTTCGCCTCGCGCAGGGATGTCTGCGATCCCGGAGAGGCCTGATACCGTGCCACGAAGCTCACTGTAGCGGACCTCTCCGGGCGCGCATCCGTTCGTCTGAACGCCGCTGGTTCAGCCGAACTGGCTCATCGTGTTGTCCTTGCCGCCCGCCTTGAGCGCGGCGTCGCCCGCGAAATACTCCTTGTGGTTGTCGCCGATGTCGCTGCCGGCCATGTTCTGGTGCTTCACGGTCGCGATGCCCTCGCGGATCTCGCGGCGCTGCACGCCCGTGACGTAGGCGAGCATCCCCTCGTCGCCGAAGTAGCCCTTGGCGAGATCATCCGTCGACAGCGCGGCCGTGTGATAGGTCGGCAGGGTGATGAGGTGATGGAAGATTCCCGCGCGGGCAGATCCATCCTTCTGGAACGTCCGGATCTTCTCGTCGGCGAGGCGCGCCAGCTCCGTATCGTCGTAGGCGACGCTCATCAGATCGCCGCGGTCGTAGGCCGACACGTCGGCACCCTGCTCGACCAAGAGGTCGTACGCCTGTTGACGGAACTTGAGCGTCCAGTTGAAGGACGGACTGTTGTTGTAGACGAGCTTCGCGTTCGGGATCGCCTTGCGGATCTCGTCCACCATGCCCGCGATCTGCTCGACATGGGGCTTCTCGGTCTCGATCCACAGAAGGTCGGCGCCGTTCTGCAGCGAGGTGATGCAGTCGAGCACGCATCGGGCCTCGCCCGTGCCGGGGCGGAACTGGTAGAGGTTGCTCGCGAGCCGCCGCGGGCGCAGCAGCTTGCCGCCCCGACGGATGACGACGTCGCCGTCGTCCAGCTCGGACGCGGGTATCTCTTCGACGTCGAGGAAGGCGTTGTACTGGTCGCCGAGATCGCCCGGCGTCTGCGAGACGGCGAGCTTCTGGGTGAGGCCTGCGCCGAGCGAGTCCGTGCGCGCGACGATGATGCCGTTGTCGATCCCGAGTTCGAGGAACGCGTACCGGACGGCGTGGAGCTTGGCGATGAAGTCGTCGTGCGGCACGGTGACCTTGCCGTCCTGGTGGCCGCACTGCTTCTCATCCGACACCTGGTTCTCGATCTGGATGGCGCACGCGCCCGCCTCGATCATCTTCTTCGCGAGCAGGTACGTCGCCTCGGGGTTGCCGAAGCCGGCATCGATGTCGGCGATGATCGGCACCACGTGCGTCTCGTAGGTGTCGATCTGGGAACGGATGAATTCCTCGGCCGTCTCATCTCCTGCGGCGCGGGCGGCGTCGAGCTTCGTGAACAGAAGGTCGAGTTCGCGCGCATCGGCCTGCCGAAGAAAGGTGTAGAGCTCTTCGATGAGGGCAGGCACCGAGGTCTTCTCGTGCATGGACTGGTCGGGTAGCGGACCGAACTCCGAGCGCATCGCGGCGACCATCCACCCCGACAGGTAGAGGTAGCGCTTCTTCGTGGTCTTGAAGTGCTTCTTGATCGAGATGAGCTTCTGCTGTCCGATGAAGCCGTGCCAGACGCCCAGGGACTGCGTGTACGACGATGAGTCGCCGTCGTACTCCGCCATGTCGTGCCGCATGATGTCGGCCGTGTACTGGGCGATTTCGAGCCCGGTCCTGAAGCGGTTCTGCGCGCGCATGCGGGCGACGTGCTCCGGGTTGATGGCATCCCAACTCGGTCCGTTCTGCTTCTTGAGGGCGTCGACGGCTTCGATGTCGTCTGAGTAGTGGGTCATGTCCATTCCTTAGGCATGTGGGGTGGATAGTGGGGGTCGAGCGCTCGATCAGGCGAGCTCGACGAGGTACTTCGCGTATGCGGGGAGCGTCAGGAAGGCCGGGAAGTCCTGGCCCAGCGCCACCTCGCGGAAGATCTGCGCGGCATCGTCGTATCGGTCGCCCGCGCGTCGGTCGGCCTCACGCAGAACCTCGCCGATGAGACCTTCGACGTACTCGCGGGTGATCGGGTCGCCCTCCGCGGTGGAGCGGTCCTGGTGGATCCACTGCCACACCTGGCTGCGGGAGATCTCGGCCGTTGCCGCATCCTCCATGAGGTTGTCGATCGCCACGGCTCCGAGGCCCCGCAGCCACGCTTCGATGTAGCGGATCGCGACCGACACGTTCGCGTGCACGCCCGCGGCGGTCACGGGCCTGCCGATGTGCACGTCGAGCAGATCCGCGGCCGTGACATGCACGTCATCCCGCTGGCGATCGAGCTGGTTCGGTCGGTCGCCGAGCACCGCGTCGAACTCGGCCATCGCGGTGGGGATCAGGTCGGGGTGCGCCACCCATGTGCCGTCGAACCCGTCGCCGGCCTCGCGCTTCTTGTCCGCCGCGACCTTCTCGAAGGCGCGCGCGGTCACCTCGGGGTCGCGACGGTTCGGGATGAACGCGCTCATGCCGCCGATCGCGAAGGCTCCACGCTTGTGGCAGGTCTTCACGAGCAGTTCGGTGTAGGCGCGCATGAACGGCACCGTCATCGTCACCTCGCTCCTGTCCGGCAGGACGAACCGCGCACCGCGACCGCGGTAGTTCTTGATGATCGAGAAGATGTAGTCCCAGCGGCCCGCGTTCAGGCCGGCGCAGTGGTCGCGCAGCTCGTAGAGGATCTCGTCCATCTCGAACGCCGCGGGGAGCGTCTCGATCAGCACGGTGGCGCGGATCGTGCCATGCGCGATGCTGAGGTAGTCCTCGCTGAACGAGAACACGTCGTCCCAGAGCTTGGCCTCCTCGCTCGACTCGATCTTGGCGATGTAGAAGTACGGCCCGCGTCCCGAATCGATGAGCGCTTGGGCATTGTGGAAGAAGTAGAGGCCGAAGTCCACGAGCGATCCGGATGCCGCGAGCTGCCGCCCCGCGCGGTCCGTGTACCGCATGTGGTGCTCGCCCAGGTGCCAGCCGCGCGGGCGCATCACGATGGTCGGGGTGCGCTCGGCGGTCACGCTGTAGGTCTTGCCTTCCGGCGACGTGAACGACAGCTCGCCGCGGATCGCGTCACGCAGTGACAGCTGGCCCTCGATCACGTTCTTCCAGGTGGGGGATGTGGCGTCCTCCTGATCGGCCAGCCACACCCGCGCGCCGGAGTTGAGCGCGTTGATCGTCATCTTCGGGTCGGTCGGCCCGGTGATCTCCACGCGGCGGTCTTCGAGACCGGGCCCCGCTCCCGCAACGCGCCAGGTGTCGTCGGCGCGGACGTGCGCGGTGTCGTCGCGGAAGCGCGGGTCGTGACCGTTACCGATCTCGAACCGGCGACGCATCCGGTCGGCGAGGCGATCGTGCCGACGGGACGAGAAGCGTTGGTGCAGTTCGGTGAGGAATGCGAGCGCATCGGGAGTGAGGACCTCGTCGTACCGGTTGCCGAGTGCGCCGAGGACCTCGATCGAGGGAGCGGTTGTGGTGGGGGGCAGCGTGCGGGTTTCTGTGATGGTCATGATCTGTGTCCTTCGTGATCGGCGCCTCGGTGGGCTTGCCTCCACTTTGGGTGAAGAAAGCAGATGGACATCACCGATCCAGGCGTGAATTTTTCTGAAAATTCTGCTTTCGTGACAGAATCGGGGTATGAGTAGCGTCACGCGCCCGGTAGCAGGCCTCGAGCCCGACGAGGATGAAGAGGTGGATCCCCTCACGATCGGCCGACGCATCCGGCAACTGCGCACCGCGCGCGGCATGACGCTCGAGGAGCTCGCCGCGGCGGTCGATCGCGTGCCGAGCCAGCTGTCGATGATCGAGACGGGCAAGCGGGAGGCGAAGCTCAGCCTGCTGCGCTCGATCGCCCGCGCACTCGGCACGAGCCTCGACGCGCTGCTCGAGTCCGAGCCGCTGGACGAGCGGTCGACGCTCGAGATCTCACTGGAACGAGCGATGTCGGGACAGACGTTCCGCGCGCTCGGAATCGAGCCGTTCCGGATCGGCAAGACGATGCCCACCGAGGCACTGCGCACCATGCTCGCGCTGCAGGGCGAGATCGAGAGACTCCGCGACGAACGTGCGGCGACGCCCGAAGAGGCCCGGCGTGCCAACGTCGAGCTGCGCCACCTGATGCGGCGGCAGCACAACCATTTCCCGGAGCTCGAGGCGCACGCGGTGCGCATTCTGGAGGCGGTACGGCATCCGGGTGGACCGCTCACCCAGCGATCCGCGTCCGACATCGCGGCCCACCTGGGCTTCACGATCCACTACGTGCCGGACCTGCCGCAGACGACCCGGAGCGTCGCCGACCTCAAGAACGGCCGTCTCTACCTCTCGAGCCGGATCTCGGCGAAGGGCGACCCGCGCACCGCGGTGCTGCAGGCGCTGTCGAGTCGCATCCTGGGGCACGCCGAGCCGACGAGCTATGCGGAGTTCCTGCGCCAGCGCGTCGAGACGAACTATCTCACCGGGGCTCTGCTCATCCCCGAGGCGCACGCCGTGCCGTTCCTGCGGGAGGCGAAGGAGCGGCGCGCCATCTCGATCGAGGATCTGCGTGACGCCTACTCGGTGTCGTACGAGACCGCGGCGCACCGGTTCACGAACCTGGCGACCCGGCACCTCGACATCCCGGTGCACTTCTTGAAGGTGCACGAGTCGGGCACGATCACGAAGGCCTACGAAAACGACGACGTGAACTTCCCGACCGACCGCCTCGGATCGATCGAGGGCCAGATGTGCTGCCGGCGCTGGACCAGCCGCGTCGTCTTCGACGTCGACGACCGCTTCAACCCGTACTACCAGTACACCGACACGGGCAACGGCACCTACTGGTGCACGGCCCGGGTCGAGGCATCCAGCGAGGGCGCCCACTCCGTGAGCGTCGGGGTGCGCTTCGACGACACGAAGTGGTTCATCGGTCGCGACACCCCGAACCGTGGCGTTTCGAAGCACTCGGTGGAGGTGTGCTGCCGCCGTGCGCCCGCCGACCTCGAGGACGTGTGGCGCGATCAGGCCTGGCCGAACGTGCGGACGCCCCGCACGCTGCTCGCGACGCTGCCGACCGGGTCGTTCCCCGGCGTCGACACGACCGACGTCTACGAGTTCCTCGACGCGCACGCCCCTCGCTGAGTCGTTCGGGCGGTCGACGCTCAGGACGGATGCGGGCTGCACGTGTTGCGCCAGACGCGGCACGGGGTTATTCTTGCGAACATTGTTTAAGCGCATAAGAAGCATCCGTACCGTTCGTGGTGCGCGTTCGAGGAGGAACAACATGAAGAACACTCGATGGGGCGCGGTCGCCCTGATCACGGCGGCGGCTCTCGCGCTCGCGGGATGCGGTCGCGCGGCCGAGACGGACGGCGGGCCCGACAGCGCCACCACGATCGGTGACGCGAGCGCGACCGGAACGATCACGATGTGGGCCATGGGCGCGGAGGGCGAGGCGCTGCCCGACTTCGTCGCGCAGTTCGAAGAGGCCAACCCCGGTGTGACGGTCGAGGTGACGGCGATTCCGTGGGATGCCGCCTACAGCAAGATCCAGACGGCGATCGCGGGCGGCACGACGCCCGACATCGCGATGATGGGGTCGACGTGGATGGCCGACTTCGCCGACGCCTTCCAGACGGTGCCCACCGACTTCGAGACCGACGGCATGTTCCCGGGCGCCCTGGACTCGACCGAGATCGACGATCGCGCCACGGGAGTGCCGTGGTACGTCGACACGCGGGTGCTCTACTACCGCACCGACCTGGCCGCAGCAGCGGGCTGGGACAGCGCCCCGACGACGTGGGACGAGCTGAAGCAGTTCGCCGCCGACATGCAGTCCAAGGCGGGCGCCGAGTACGGCATCCGCTTCCCGGCCGGCAACGACTCGTTCCAGGGAACGCTCTGGATGCCGTGGTCCAACGGGGTCGAACTCGAGAACGGCTCGGAGTGGACCCTCGACAGCCCCGAGGCCGTCGAGGCGTACGAGTACTACCAGAGCTACTTCACCGACGGCATCGCCAACCCCGCCGCGGATCGTTCGGCGGGTGCCCAGGAAGCCGACTTCATCTCGGGAGCGACCCCGATGCTCATCGATGGGCCGTTCCTCATCGGCCAGCTCGAAGAGCTCGGCGGAGAGGGCTTCGCCGACACCTTCACGACGGCGGTCCTGCCGACCCGGGAATCCTCGACCTCGTTCAGCGGTGGCGCGAACCTCGCGGTCTTCGCCGACTCCGACAACGCCGTCAGCGCTTGGAAGCTCGCGCAGTGGCTCACCGAGCCCGAGACGCAGACGGCCTGGTACGAGGCCACGGGCGACCTCCCGGCCGTCCAGGCGGCCTGGGAAGACGACGCGCTCTCGTCGCAGCCCACCCTCGCCGCCTTCGGCACCCAGCTCGAGACGGCCAAGTCCGTACCCGCCACCACCACGTGGGTGCAGGTCGCGGCCGCGGGTGACGCCATGCTCGAGAAGATCCGGCTCGGTCAGCAGACTCCGGCCGAGGGGCTGAAGGAGTTGCAGGCGACTGCCGACACCCTCGGTCTGGGCTGAGCCGTGGCCCAGGCGCTCGCGGGGACGACCGGGCTTCGGCTCGGGCGTCCCCGCCCCGCCCGCGGCGTGAACCGTCGACGCCGTCGCGGATGGATCGCATGGGGCTTCGCCCTGCCGTTCGTCATCGTCTTCGCGCTCTTCATGGTCGTGCCGATCGTCGGGTCGTTCGCGATGTCGTTCACGGACTTCCGGGCCGCCGACATCCGCTCGCCCTTCTCGGTCAACTTCGTCGGGCTCGAGCAGTACGCGGCCGTGCTCGGCGACCCGGTGTTCCTGACGTCGATGGCCGTGACCGGCACATTCGTGATCATCGGCATCCCCGTGACCATGGCGCTCGCTCTGGCCCTGGCGCTCGCTCTCAACGCGGGGAACGGTCGCGTCGTCTCGGCTCTGCGGGTGGGCTTCTACGCCCCCGTCGTGACGAGCATCGTCGCCGTCTCGGTCGTCTGGCGATACATCCTGCAGCCCGACGGTCTGCTCAACGCGGCGCTCGCGCTCGTCGGCATACAGGGCCCCGACTGGCTCAACGACACCTCCTGGGCGCTTCCCTCACTCATCGCCATGGCGGTGTGGCGGAACGTCGGGACGCTCATGGTGATCTTCCTGGCGGGGCTGCAGGCCATTCCCGTCGACGTCAAAGAGGCCGCGCTCATGGACGGCGCCTCGGCACGGCGGCGCCTGACCTCGATCACGCTGCCCCTGCTGCGTCCCACACTGCTGCTCGGGGCCGTGCTCATCTCGGTCGGCTTCCTGCAGTTCTTCGAAGAGGCGTTCGTGATGACGCAGGGCGGCCCTCTGAACTCCACCATCTCGGTGGCCTACTACACCTTCAAGCAGTTCGGCTTCGGACAGTACGGCACCGCCTCCGCGGCCAGCTACATCCTGTTCCTGGCCATCGCGCTGTTGAGCCTGCTGCAGTTCCGACTGCTGCGCTCGCGAGACTGAGAGGAGTCGACATGACTCTGACCGCACCCGGGCCCGCATCCGCATCAACTCCCGCACCCCCACCCGTCGTGCCGGCCACCGGGCCCCGTCGCACACCGCGTGCCCCGCGTCGGATGACGGGCCGTGCCCTGACCTACACCGTGCTCGCCGTCGGCCTGGTCGTCTGGCTGACCCCGTTCGCCTGGATGCTGCTGGGCTCGGTCAAGACGCAGCGCGAGATCCTGCAGCGCCCGCCCACGTGGTGGCCGCAGGAGTTCACGTGGGACAACTTCGCCGCGTGGTTCGGCGAACTGGGCTTCGGGCAGTTCTTCGGCAACAGCCTCCTCGTCGCCGTGCTGACCGTTGCCGGCAACCTGCTGTTCTGCTCCATGGTCGGCTACGCCCTGGCGAAGATGGACTTCCCCGGCAAGCGCGCGTTGTTCCTCGTGGTGATGTTGACGCTCATGGTTCCGGGGGTCGTCACCTTCGTGCCCCTGTTCGTCATGGTGTCCTCACTCGGCCTGGTCAACAGCTACGCCGCGCTCGTCCTGCCCTTCATCACGACCCCGCTGGGCGTGTTCCTGATGCGGCAGTTCACGCTCGGCATCCCCGACTCGCTGCTGGAGGCCGCCCGCATCGACGGCGCGGGCGAGTTGCGGATCTTCGCCCGGATCGTGATGCCCCTGTGCGGGCCGCCCCTGGCGACCCTCGGCATCCTGACCTTCCTGGCCTCGTGGAACAACTTCCTCTGGCCACTCGTGTCGGCCCAGACCGAGGACATGTACACCCTGCCCGTGGCGCTCTCGCTCTACTCGACCGGGCAGAACGCGACCGACTACGGTCTGCTGCTCGCCGGCTCCGTCCTCGTGATCACGCCGATCATCCTGCTGTTCGTCTTCCTGCAGCGCTACTTCATCCAGGGCATCGCCTCCACGGGACTCAAGTGACCCGGCGAGCCCCCACGGAAAGGACCCGATGACCTCGCCCCGCTTCCTCACCGCGCCCGACGGCACGCGCTTTCGCGACCTCAACGACAACGGTGTGCTCGATCCCTTCGAAGACCCGCGCGTCGACGTCGACACGCGCACCGAAGACCTCCTCCAGCGGCTGAGCCTGGAGGAGAAGTGCGGGCTGATGTTCCACACGGTCATCGAGGTCGGCGAATCGGGGGAGCTTCTCGAGTCGCCCGGCCGTATCTCGAAGTCGCCCACGTCGACCGTCGTCGTCGGCAAGAACCTGACGCACTTCAACGTGCACGCCATCCGCACGGCCCGGCAGGCGGCCGAGTGGAACAACCGGCTGCAGGCGCTCGCCGAGACGACCCCGCACGGTATCCCGGTCACGATCAGCACCGATCCGCGGCACGCGTTCGTCGAGAACACCGGTGTCGGCTTCGCTGCCGGACCGTTCTCGCAGTGGCCCGAGGGCCTCGGGCTCGCGGCTCTCGACGACGTCGAGACGGTGCGGGAGTTCGCCGAGATCGCCCGGCGGGAGTACCGCGCCGTCGGCATCCGTGCGGCCCTGCATCCGCAGATCGATCTCGCCACCGAGCCGCGCTGGGGGCGACAGGCGCAGACGCTGGGACAGGACGCGGCGCGCGTGACCGAGTTCACCGCGGCGTACCTGCGGGGCTTCCAGGGCGAGGAGCTCGGTCCCGACAGCGTCGCGTGCACGACCAAGCACTTCCCGGGAGGTGGCCCGCAGGCGGGCGGAGAGGACGCCCACTTCCCGTACGGCCGAGAGCAGGTGTACCCGGGCGGCATGTTCGAGTACCACCTCGAGCCCTTCCGCGAGGCGATCCGGCGCGGGACGGCGGCGATGATGCCCTACTACGGCATGCCGGTGGGACTCGTGCGCGACGGCGAGGCCATCGAAGAGGTCGGGTTCGGGTTCAACCGGCAGATCGTGACGGGGCTCTTGCGAGAAGAGCTCGGCTACGACGGCGTCGTGGTGACCGACTGGGAACTCGTCAACGACAACCACGTCGGTGACCAGGTGCTGCCGGCGCGGGCGTGGGGTGTCGAGCACCTGACTCCCGCCGAGAGGATGGAGAAGATCCTCGACGCCGGGGCGGATCAGTTCGGCGGCGAGGAGTGCGTCGACCTGCTGATCGACCTGGTGCGCTCGGGGCGCGTGCCCGAGCAGCGCATCGACGCGTCGGCGCGTCGGCTGTTGCGCGTCAAGTTCGCGCTGGGGCTGTTCGACGACCCGTACGTCGACGTGGACGAGGCCGAGCGCGTCGTCGGAAATGCCGAGTTCCGGCTGCGGGGGGAGCGCGCCCAGTCCCGTTCGCTCACGGTCCTCGTCAACGAGGAGCGCGACGGGCGCCCCGTCCTGCCCATGAGCCCGGTCGGCGCGGTCTACGCCGAGGGGTTCCGTCCCGAGGACCTCGCGGGTGTCGGAGCGATCGTGACCGACCCCACGCAGGCGGATCTCGCGCTCGTGCGGATCGCGGCGCCGTTCGACCAGCGCGACGATCTGTTCCTGGAGGCCTGGTTCCACCAGGGGTCGTTGGAATTCCCGCCGGGGCTCGTCTACCGCCTGCAGCAGCTGGCCGCGCAGTGCCCGCTCGTGCTCGTCGTCACCCTCGATCGCCCCGCGATCCTGACGCCCTTCGTCGGCCACGCGGCGGCGATCGTCGTCGACTACGGCAGCTCGGGACACGCCGTGCTGGAGGCGCTCCGGGGGCGCGTCGCACCGCGCGGCCGTCTGCCGATCGAGATCCCCCGGTCGATGGATGCCGTGCGCCGGTCGCGCGAGGATGTACCGTCGGACACCGAGGATCCGTTGTTCCCCGTCCACTTCGGACTCGATCTTTCCGGGGACGAGGGCGGTCGGCCGGACGAGGAGTGACGGGGCGCATGGGGGATGACAAGAGCGCGCGGCGCCCGACGGTCTACGACGTCGCCGAGGCGGCGGGCGTGTCGATCGCCTCGGTCTCGTTCGCCTTCCGTCGGCCGGACCAGCTCAGCGAGGCCACGCGTGAGCGCGTCCTCGCCGCGGCGCGACGTCTCGGATACGCGCCGAGTGCGGCGGCCCGCGGTCTCGCTCGCGGACGAACCGGCACCCTGGGACTGCACGCCTTCGACCTGCTTCTGGAACGTGCCGAACCGGTCGCCGAGTCGAAGCATCCGCTCGCCGGACTGCACACGCCGCGGCTGGCGGAGAGACGCCTGATCGAATGGTCGGAGACGGACGACGACGTCCTGGCCGATCCGCGGGCGTTCCCCCTGTACGTCGACGAGGTGCAGCGCGGGTTCGAACTGGAGTGCTGGGCCCTCGGACGACCCGTCATGCTCAGCAGCGGTAACAACAGCGACGTGTCGGTGGCCGATACCGCCGGGCGGGTGGACGGACTGGCGATCTTCCCCTCCGAGCAGACCTCGCCGACGCTCGCGCGCTACGCGCCGACGATCCCGATCGTCCTCTTCAGCATCCTTCCCGCGGATGACCCGCACCACCGCGTCCGCGTCGACAACGTCGGCGGGATGCGCGACCTGGCCGACCACCTCGTCACCGTCCACGGTGTGCACGACGTGGCGTTCGTCGGTCGACGCGAGGCATCCGATAGCGCGCAGCGCTTCGACGGACTGTGCGAGGGCCTGGCGACCCACGGCGTGCGCATGCGCACGGAGGCCATCGACGCCACCGTGCGGGGGGACGACGAACTCATTCCGCAACTCGGCGCGCTCCACGCGGCGGGACGGTTGCCGAGGGCGCTCGTCTGCGCGACCGATCAGCACGCGTTCGCCACCCTCGACGCGCTCGCCGCGCTGGGCGTACGCGTGCCGGACGACGTGATCGTCACGGGTTTCGACGGCACGCTCGCGGCACGTCTGAGCACGCCGCCCCTGACGACGGTGCGGCAGCCGATGGAGGCCATGGGGCGTGCGGCGGCCCGGATCCTCGCCGGCGCCGCGGGCGCGCCCCCGGAAGACGGCCGGCCGTTCGACGTCGTGTTCGCGCCGCGCCTGATCGTCCGCGGCAGCTGCGGCTGCGCCTGAGGTCAGGGCTCGATCGGGGACTCAGCCGAGGGTGCGGAGCGCGGCCCAGAGCTCGGCGCGCGCCGCGAACGTCGCGAGATCGCGATCGATCAACCGGCCCGCCGTCGCGACTCGCGCGCGCACCGTATGGCGATGGATGCCGAGCGCCCGCGCCGTCGCCTCGTGGGATCCGTCGTGCTCGAGCCACGACCGAACCGTCTCGACGAGGGCGCTACCCCGCTCGGCATCGTGGCGGAGGAGGGGTTCGAGTTGTGCGCGCCCGGCGGCGCGAGCGTCCGGCCCGCCGAGCAGCGCGAGCACACCGCCCGCGCCGAGATCCGCGAACCGCGCGAGTCCGGCGCCCGCCGCGCGGTCCCGGGCCGTACGTGCCTGTGCGGCGGCAGCGGAGAACGTGTCGTACCGGGTCGGGTCGGAGAGCCCGATCCGCAGGCCCAGGTCCGCGGCCACCTCGGCGAGCACCTCCGCGTCGTCGGGTGAGAGGACGAGAACGACTCCGGATGTCTCACGCCCGAAGAAGAGACGGCCGTGAAGCTCTTCCGCGAGCAGCTCGAAGCGGTCGGTCACGGCCTCGCGGCGCGAGGCCGCGGCATCCGCCACCGCGACGACGACGGGCGCCTCGGGCAGCCCGCCCCACATCTCTCGAGCGATACGCGCCGCGATGCCCGGCTGTCCGGCCAGCAGCATCTGGATGACGCCCGCTCGTAGCTGCCCCCGCGCCCGCGCCGCGCCCTCGCTCTGTTCGAGGGCGAGACCGGCCATCGCGATGACCGCGGTCACGACGCTCCGGCTCTCTTGGTCCAGGTCGCCCGCGGCGATCGCGATCGCCCCGCGCAGGCGCCCGCCGCGGCCCAGTGTCTGGAGCGTGAAGGGTACGTCGCCGACCCGCAGCGTCGAACCCGCCCGCGCGCCGCGCCGGAGCACTCGCCGAGCCTCGTCGTGCAGGCCATCGAAGACCTCGGCGTCCAGCCCCGAGGACGGATGCTGGCGCGTCAGCATTCCGGTCGCGTCGAACAGGCCCACCCAGGTGTCGAGCTGCCGCGAGAGCTCGGCGAGCGTCGCGCCGAGCCCATCCGGCCGGAGCGCAGCGAGGGAGATCGCCCGCTGCGCCGCCAGGGACCAGCTGCGTCGCGCGTACGTCTGGGCCGCGACGGCCTCGGCGTTGGCGCGGGCCACCGCAATGAAGGGAGTGCGGTAGGGAACCTCGACCAGAGGCATCCCGTGCCTCTGGCAGGCCGCCCCGAGTCCCCGGGGAATGCCCTCGCGCACGACCTCGGTTCCGAAGCCGAGGGCGACGACACCGCGGGCGGACAGGCGTGCGACGTACTCGTCATAGGTCGTCGCGTCGTCCGTGTCGAGGAACTGCGTCCCCGTCGTGAGGAGGGCGAGCCCCTCGGAGAGGAACGGAGTGGGGTCCGCGAGGTCCGAGCTGTGGATCCAGCGGATGGGTCGGTCGAGCGCGTCGTCGCGCGGCTCTCCGCCCTCGCCGGCGAGCCGCAGGCCAAGGTCCGTGCGTGCCAGCAGGGCACGCAGCGTGGGTGCCGACGGAGTCGGCGGAGCGGGGGAGGCCACGGGACCAGGCTATACGCGGTGGATAGTAAGCGCGACAAAGTTGTACACGACGGTGAGTGCGCGCGCTTGCCATCCGGGCCTACGCTC
This sequence comes from Microbacterium sp. CJ77, assembly GCF_002911615.1. NCBI lineage: Bacteria > Bacillati > Actinomycetota > Actinomycetes > Micrococcales > Microbacteriaceae > Microbacterium > Microbacterium sp. CJ77. The sequence continues at coordinate 174,777 of NZ_PQBR01000006.1, forward strand.
CCCATCATGAGCGTCATCGAGAGCTTCACAGCGCTGCCCCTCGGCGGGCCCTCGCTCCCCCAGGAGCGCCGCCTCGTCACGAGCCTGCCGGGACCGCGGTCCCGCGAGATCCTGGACCGCAAGGCCGCCGCCGTGGCGGCGGGCGTCGGGCACACGGTCCCGATCGCGGCCGTCGCCGCCGGCGGGGGAGTCGTCGTCGACGCCGACGGCAACTCGCTGATCGACCTCGGCTCGGGGATCGCCGTCACGACGGCAGGAAACTCCAACCCGCGCGTCGTCGCCGCGGTCACGGAACAGCTGAACCGCTTCACGCACACGTGCTTCATGATCGCGCCGTACGAGTCCTACGTCGCCGTCGCCGAAGCGCTCAACGAACTCACCCCGGGCACGCATGAGAAGCGGACCGCCCTGTTCAACTCGGGGGCCGAGGCCGTCGAGAACGCGGTCAAGATCGCCCGCAAATATACGAAGCGCAACGCCATCGTCGCGTTCGATCACGCGTACCACGGGCGCACCAACCTGACGATGGCCCTGACGGCGAAGAACATGCCGTACAAGCACGGCTTCGGTCCGTTCGCGGGAGAGATCTACCGCGCTCCCATGTCGTACCCGTTCCGCGACGGGCTCACGGGGCCCGAGGCCGCCGAGAAGGCGATCTCGCACATCGAGAAGCAGGTCGGCGCCGACAACGTCGCGGCCGTCATCATCGAACCCATCCAGGGTGAGGGCGGCTTCATCGTGCCCGCCGACGGATTCCTGCCCGCGCTCGCGGAGTGGTGCCGCGAGAACGGCGTCGTCTTCATCGCCGACGAGGTGCAGACCGGCTTCGCCCGCACCGGACGCTGGTTCGCCAGCGAGCACTTCGACGTCGTGCCCGATCTGATCGTCACCGCGAAGGGCATCGCCGACGGGCTGCCGCTCTCGGGCGTGACGGGCCGGGCCGAGATCATGGATGCCACGCACGCGGGTGGGCTCGGCGGCACCTACGGCGGCAACCCGCTCGCGTGCGTCGCGGCGCTCGCCGCGATCGAGTCCTACGTCGAGGACGGCCTGCTCGATCGAGCGGGCGAGATCGGCGACATCCTGACGTCCCGGCTGCGCGCCCTGGCCGCAACCGACGCCCGCATCGGTGACGTGCGCGGCTACGGTGCGATGATCGCCGCCGAGTTCGTCGATCCCGAGACGGGCGAGCCCGATGGCGCGCTCACGGCGCGGATCGCGAAGGACTGCATCGCGAACGGCGTGATCGTGCTGACGTGCGGAACGTACGGCAACATCATCCGGTTCCTGCCACCCCTGACCATCCCGAACCACCTGCTGAACGAGGGACTCGACGTCGTCGAGGGCGCCCTCGCTCGCGATTGAAGGAGAACGCCAGATGAACGAGATCACCCGTGACGTCGTCGTCATCGGGGCGGGGGCCGCGGGTCTGACCGCGGCGAACGCGCTGCGCAAGGCCGGGTTGTCGGTCGCCGTGCTCGAGGCCCGAGACCGCGTCGGCGGTCGGCTCTGGACCGACGAGATCGACGGCGCCATGCTCGAGATCGGTGGACAGTGGGTCTCTCCCGACCAGGACGCCCTGATCGACACGGTCGCCGAGCTCGGTCTCGAAACGTTCAGTCGCTACCGGGAGGGCGACAGCGTGTACATCGGACCGGATGGCGTGGCGCACCGGTTCACCGGGGAGATGTTCCCCGTGTCTGCCGAGACCGAGCGCGTGATCGCCGAGATCACCGAGCGTCTCGACGCGATGGTCGCCGAGATCGACCCCGACCGGCCGTGGGCGCACGAGAAGGCCGCCGAGTGGGATCGGATCTCGTGGGATGCGTGGCTGCGCACGCAGACGGACGACGACGAGGCCGTTCGCAACCTCGCCTTCGCCACGGGCTCGGCCATGCTGACGAAGCCGACGCACAGTTTCTCGCTGCTGCAGTCGCTGCTCATGGCGGCTTCGGCCGGTTCGTACTCGCACCTCGTCGACGCCGACTTCATCCTCGACAAGCGCGTCGTGGGTGGCCTCCAACAGGTGCCCATCCTCCTGGCCGAGCGCCTGGGCGATGACGTGCTGCTGAACGAGCCCGTGCGGACGCTCGAGTGGGGCGAGTCCGGGGTCACGGCGATCGCCGAATCGACGACGGTCCGGGCCCGCTTCGCGATCAACGCGCTCGCCCCCAACCTCTACTCGCGCATCTCGTACGTTCCCGCGCTGCCGCGGCTGCAGCACCAGATGCACCAGCACCTCTCGATGGGATTCGTCATCAAGGTGCACGCCGTCTACGAGACGCCGTTCTGGCGCGACAAGGGGCTCTCCGGCACGGCGTTCAGCCCGTACGAGCTCTCGCACGAGGCGTACGACAACACCAATCACGGCGATGCGCGCGGGACCCTCGTCGGCTTCGTGTCGGACCAGACGGCCGACGACCTGTTCCGGCTGAGCGCCGAGGAGCGCAAGGAGCGCATCCTGGAGTCGCTCTCGCACTACTACGGCCCCGAGGCGAAGAACCCGATCGTCTACTACGAGAGCGACTGGGGCTCGGAGGAATGGACGCGCGGCGCCTACGCCGCGAGCTTCGACCTGGGTGGCCTGTCCCGGTACGGCGCGGACCTGCGCACCCCGGTCGGTCCCATCCACTTCGCCTGCAGCGACCTGGCCGGCGCCGGCTACCAGCACGTCGACGGCGCGATCCGCATGGGTCGCGAGGCCGCCGCTCACATCATCGAGGAGGCCCGCGCATGAGCGCACCCGTGTTCGTCGTGGGTTACACCGCGACCGATTCCGGCGCCGACGCCGTGGCGCTCGCCGCCCGTCTCGCCACCGCCGCCCACGGACGGATCGAGCTCGTCACGGTTCTGCTCGACGAGGGCCGCGGGGCCGTCGTGCCCCCGGACGCCAGCTACGACGCGTACGTGCGCGAGCAGGCGACCGGATGGCTCGATCAGGCCGCCGCGGGACTGCCCGAGGGTCTGGCGCTCGGCACTCACGTGCGCCACGCGGACTCCTTCGCCGAAGGGCTCCTCGAGGTCGCGACGGAACTCGGCGCGGCATACATCGTGGTCGGTGCCTCGCCCGGGGGCCTCCTCGGCCGCTACACGCTGGGTTCCGTGGCGAATGAGCTTCTGCACTCCTCGACCGTGCCGGTCGTGCTCGCACCCGCCGGTGCCCGCACCGTGTCGGCACCCCTCACGCGTATCACCGCGGCCGTCGGAACGCGCCCCGGTGCGGATGCCCTGATCGAGGACGCCGTCGCTCTCGCCACGGCCACCGGCGTGACGCTGCGGCTCGTGTCGCTCGTGACGATCGATCTGCCATCGGGGGTCGACACGGGCGTCATCCGGCTCGCCGGATCGACGCACGCCGACCTGGTCCTCGCGCAGGCCCGTGCGGCGCTTCCCGCCGATATCGTCGCCGAGGCCTTCGCCGCCCAGGGCGCGAGCATCGAGGACGCGGTCGCCGCTCTGGACTGGCAGGACGGAGAGGTCGTGCTGGTCGGATCGAGCCGCCTCGCGCAGCCGCGCCGCCTGTTCCTCGGCTCCACCGCCGCCAAGATGCTCCGGGAGCTCCCGGTGCCCATGATCGTCGTACCCCGCACGCACGCTTTGGAAGGAGACCGCTCATGAGCACCACCCGAGAAAGCGTCCCGGGGACGGGAGACCCGTTGGACGGAGGCCTCTCCAAGAAGGGGCTGAGCGCGGGGACCGTCGGCTTGATCGGCGCGGTCGTCATCGGCATCTCGTGCATTGCGCCGGCGTATACGCTGACGGCGGCCCTCGGCCCCACCGTCTCCGAGGTCGGGTTCCAGGTACCCGCGATCATCCTCATCGGATTCATCCCGATGCTGCTCGTCGCGTTCGGCTACCGCGAGCTCAACCGCCAGATGCCGGACTCCGGAACATCGTTCACGTGGGCCGCCCGCGCGTTCGGTCCGTGGGTCGGATGGATGGCGGGGTGGGGGCTGATCGCCGCCACGATCCTGGTGCTGTCGAACCTCGCGGGCATAGCCGTCGAATTCTTCTTTCTGCTGATCGACCAGATCGCGCAGACGAACGGCGCCATCGCGGATCTCGCGTTCAACCCGTTCATCAATGTCGCCGTCTGTCTGCTGTTCATGCTGGGCGCGACGACGATCTCGTATCGCGACATGCAGACGACGCAGAAGCTGCAGTACTTCCTCGTCGGGTTCCAGGTGCTCGTGCTCGTCATCTTCGCGATCGCCGCTTTCGTGCACGTCGCGCAGGGCAACGCCTTCGACGGTTCGATGCCCGAACTGTCGTGGTTCAACCCCTTCGCGGTCGGTTCGTTCACGGCCGTCGTCGCGGGCCTGTCGCTGTCGATCTTCATCTTCTGGGGGTGGGACGTCACCCTCACGATGAACGAGGAGACGAAGGATCCCGAGAAGACGCCGGGTCGCGCGGCAACGCTCACCGTCATCACGATCGTCGTGCTCTACCTGCTCATCTCGATCTCGCTGCTCGCCTTCGCGGGGATCGGGACGGGCGAGCTCGGACTCGGCAACGAGGACATCCAGGCGAACGTGTTCTTCTTCCTGAGCGGACCGATCCTCGGCCCCCTCGCCTTCCTCGTCTCGCTCGCGGTGCTGACCAGCTCGGTCTCGTCGCTCCAGTCGACGTTCGTCTCCCCGGCGCGTACCCTGCTGGCGATGGGACACTACGGAGCCCTGCCGAAGAGATTCGCCGCCGTCACGCCGCGATTCTTCACCCCGGGCTACGCCACGATCGTGTCGGCCGTGATCGCGTCGGTCTTCTACGCCGTCATGCGCTTCGTCAACGAGAACGTGCTCTGGGACACCATCACGACTCTCGGCCTGATGATCTGCTTCTATTACGGCATCACGGCGTTCGCGTGCGTCTGGTACTTCCGCAAGCAGTGGTTCGACTCGGTGCGGAACGTGTTCTTCACTCTGCTGTTCCCCCTCGTCGGCGGGATCATCCTGGCGGCACTGTTCGTCATCACGCTCGTCGAGAGCATGGACCCCGACTACGGCAGCGGAACCGAATGGTTCGGCCTCGGTAGCGTGTTCGTCCTCGGGGTCGTGATCATCGGCCTCGGTATCGTGATCATGGTGATCCAGCGCTTCCGCAGCCCCGCGTTCTTCCGCGGTGAAACCCTGTCCCTCGACGCCCCCATCAGCGCACGTCGCGCACGTAAGGAATCTCTCCGATGAGCATCACTCCCGAGCGCGAAGCCGCTCTTCTGGCATCCATCCCCTCCGGTCTCTTCATCGGGGGTGAGTGGACGGATGCGACGGGCGCGCGCACCTTCGACGTCCGCGACCCCGCGACGGGCGCCGTCATCAAGACGATCGCCGATGCGACGCCCGAAGACGGCATGCGCGCCCTCGACGCGGCCGTGGCGGCTCAGGATGCCTGGGCTGCCACGCCCCCGCGGACGCGGAGCGACATCCTGCGCCGCGCTTTCGATCTGGTGCAGGAGCGCAAAGAAGACCTGGCGCTCGTCATGACGCTCGAGATGGGCAAGCCGCTCGCCGAGGCGCGCGGCGAGGTCGCCTACGGCAGCGAGTTCCTGCGCTGGTTCTCGGAAGAGGCCGTGCGGATCGCGGGTCGTTACGGGCTGAACCCCGAGGGCACCGGCCGGATGGTCGTCTCGCAGCGTCCGGTCGGCCCGTCGTTCTTCATCACGCCGTGGAACTTCCCGCTCGCGATGGCGACGCGCAAGATCGCCCCGGCGCTCGCCGCCGGGTGCACCGTCGTGATCAAGCCTCCCGCTCTGACACCGCTCACCACGATGCTCTTCACGACCATCCTGGAAGAGGCGGGCCTCCCCGCGGGTGTGGTCAACGTCGTGAACTCGTCGTCGTCGTCGGCGCTGTCGGCGCCGATCATCGCCGACCCGCGGCTGCGGAAGCTGTCTTTCACCGGATCGACCGGAGTGGGACGCAAGCTCATCGCCCAGGCCGCCGAGGGCGTGCTGCGCGTCTCGATGGAGCTCGGCGGCAACGCTCCGTTCGTCGTGTTCGACGACGCCGACCTCGACAAGGCCGTGGAGGGCGCCCTGCAGGCGAAGTTCCGCAACATCGGCCAGGCGTGCACCGCCGCGAACCGGTTCATCGTGCACGACTCGGTCGCGGACGAATTCGCCCGCCGCGTGGGTGAGCGCGTCGCCGCGATGCGGATCGGGCGCGGCACCGAGGACGACGTGCAGATCGGGCCGCTCATCGACGACGACGCCGTGGCGAAGGCATCCGGTCTCGTCACGGACGCCGTCGAACGCGGTGCGCGCCTCGTGACGGGTGGATCGGCGATAGCCGGCGAGGGGTCGTTCTTCGAGCCCACCGTCATCGCCGACGTCGCCCCGGGCAGCGAGATCCTGCGCGAAGAGATCTTCGGGCCGGTGCTCGCGATCGCGCGCTTCCGGGACGAGGACGAGGCCGTCCGGCTCGCGAACGACACCGAGTACGGTCTGGTGTCGTACGTCTTCACGCAGGATCTCGCCCGCGGACACCGCATGATCGATCGCCTCGAGACGGGGATGATGGGGCTGAACGTCGGTGTCGTCTCGAACGCGGCCGCACCGTTCGGCGGCGTCAAGCAGTCCGGCGTCGGGCGCGAGGGTGGCCTGGAGGGCATCCACGAATACCTGTCGACCAAGTACACGCTGATCCCCGTCGACTGACGCGGGCGAATGGGAGCGATCATGACCGAATACGCCGTCGTCAATCCGGCCACGGGCGAGACCCTCGCCACATACGCCACCTTCACGGACGCGCAGATCGAGGCGAGCGTCGCCGCGGCCACCGCCGCGTACCGCGACTGGGCGCGCGACGCATCCGTCGCCGAACGCGCCGAGCGCCTGAACCGCGTGGCGGACCTGCACCGCGAGCGGCGTGGGGAACTGGCCGAGATCATCGTGCGCGAGATGGGTAAGCCGCTCGCCGCGGCGCTCGGTGAGGTCGATTTCGCCGCCGACATCACGCAGTTCTACGCCGACAACGCCGCGAAGATCACGGCCGATCAGCCGATCGACATCCTCGGCGAGGGCACGGCGGTCGTCCGCCGGTCACCGCTCGGCCCGCTGCTCGGGATCATGCCGTGGAACTTCCCGTACTACCAGGTCGCCCGATTCGCGGCGCCGAACGTCGCGATCGGCAACACGATCCTGCTCAAGCACGCCCCGCAGTGCCCCGAGTCCGCCGCGGCGATCGAGCGGATGTACCGCGATGCCGGATTCCCCGAGGGCGTCTACGTCAACCTGTACGCCACCAACGAGCAGGCCGCGACGATCATCGCCGACCCGCGCGTGCAGGGTGTCTCGGTCACCGGATCCGAGCGCGCGGGTGCGGCGGTCGCCGAGGTCGCCGGTCGGAGCCTGAAGAAGGTCGTCCTCGAACTCGGCGGCTCGGACCCGTTCATCCTGCTCTCGACGGACGACCTCGACGCCGCGGTGGAGTCCGCGGTCGAGGCGCGGCTCGACAACGTCGGCCAGTCCTGCAACGGCGCCAAGCGGTTCGTCGTCGTGGATGCGCTGTACGACGCCTTCGTCGAGAAGTTCACCGCGGCGATGGCCGCCGCGACCGTCGGTGACCCGATGAGCGAAGACACCGTGCTCGGGCCGCTGTCGTCGCTCGCAGCCGCCGAGCGTCTCGAGCAGCAGGTGCAGCGTGCCGTCGAGCAGGGTGCGACGCTCGTCACGGGCGGCGTGCGAGACGGCGCCTTCTTCCCCGGCACGGTCCTGACCGACGTCACCCCCGAGATGGATGCCTACGGCGAAGAGTTCTTCGGACCCGTCGGTGTCGTCTACCGCGTCGCGGACGAGGCGGCCGCCGTCGCCCTGGCCAACGACACCGGCTTCGGCCTCGGCTCGTATGTGTTCACGACCGACGAGGCCCAGGCCGAGCGGGTCGCCGACGCGATCGATGCGGGCATGGTCTACGTCAACCTCGTGCTCGCGGACTCACCCGAACTGCCGTTCGGCGGGGTCAAGCGCTCGGGTACGGGTCGCGAGATGGGGCTGCTGGGCGCCGACGAGTTCGTCAACAAGAAGCTCATCCGCGTCGCGTGATCGGGTAGGGACCATTTTCACGGCCGTGACGCGTAGCGGGCGCGAGGCATCCGGGGGGACGATAGGTGTGAGGAGGTCTGTCTCATGGACGAGATGAACGAGGTCGTCAATCGCCTGGGCGAACAAGCATGCTGGGATCGGCTGCGAACGCAGCAGCTCGGCAGGCTCGTCACGCACGTCGGAGAAGTCCTCGATGTCTTCCCCGTCAACTACGTGGTCGACGACGAGACGATCGTGTTCCGGACCGCCGAGGGCAGCAAGCTGTTCGAGCTCACCGTGAACGACGAGGTGCTGTTCGAGGTCGACGACCACTCGGGAACGGATGCGTGGAGCGTCGTCGTGCGCGGTCGCGCCCATCGGCTCGCGACGAGTGCCGAGGTGCAGGCGGCCGATGGTCTGCCGCTGCGGCCCTGGATCCCGACCCTCAAGTACAACTACGTGCGTGTCGAGCCGACTTCTATGACCGGCCGCGCTTTCGTGATCGGCCCGGAGCCCGACCGTTACGGAGTGGCGGACTACTGACGGCACGGACCGACGGGGCAGGCATTCGCGACCTCCCCCGGGCATGACGTAGACTGGGCATGCAGTCGAAATCTGCATTCTTTGCCGTGCCCGCGGTCGGGCGCAATCCTCTTCGTGAGCGCGGTGCAAGAGTGTGGGTCCGGGGCCGGAAACGGTCCTTAGGGCGGTAGCTCAATTGGCAGAGCAGCGGTCTCCAAAACCGCAGGTTGCAGGTTCGATTCCTGTCCGCCCTGCGCGTCAGCCCCGAGCTGACACACGAAAGGTACATTCAGGTGAGTGCAGTGGCCCAAGACGAGCCGAACGGCGAGATCGTCGCGGCGGGCAAGGCTGACCGCGGAAAGAAGCCCGGCTTCTTCGCCCGGATCGCCCTGTTCATCCGACAGGTATTCGCCGAGCTCCGCAAGGTCGTCACGCCGACGCGCCAGGAACTGTTGAAGTTCACGGCCGTGGTGCTCGGATTCGTCGTCGTCATGATGGCGATCGTCTACGGCCTCGACTTCGTCTTCTCCTGGATGGCCTCGGTCGTCTTCGGGGTGCCCGGCGAACTCGTCGGCGCATAGGTGAGAAACACCCCGCCGAGACGCACCCAGACCGAATCATCGGTGGCCCGGATCGGGCTGCCACCAACGGAAGTGATCCAGTGACCGAGAGATTCACCGACGACGCCGACTGGGCGACGGCCGCCGAGCAGTCCAGTGAGGACGACGAGGCGCAGGAGGGCGACCAGCTCGCCGCCGAGGAGCGCTCCGTCGAGCCCGCCGAGCACGCCGCGCTGCACGTCGTGGACGATGAAGACGAGGATTTCGCGGAACTGGATGACATCGAGATCGACGACCCGGAGGCCGACGCCATCGTGAACGACGCCCTGCACATCGACCAGGCCGACGAGGCCGAAGCGGCCGCCGAGGTGCTGACCGAGTCGCTCGAGGACGAAGAGACCGAGCGCGAGGCGGCGGACGCCGACGAGGTCACCCCCTACGACGGCCCCGACGTAAACGGTGAGCCCGACGCGCCGGTGCTCGACGAGGACTTCGTCGCCGAGGTCGCCGACGCCGAGGCGGTCGTCGACGAGGTCGAGGAGGACCCGTACGAGGCGTTCCGCGCCGAACTGCGCTACCTGCCGGGCAAGTGGTATGTCATCCACTCCTACGCCGGGTTCGAGCGCAAGGTCAAGGCGAACATCGAGCAGCGCAAGTCGTCGCTCGAGGTCGAGGACGAGATCTACCAGATCGAGGTCCCGATGGAGGACGTCGTCGAGATCAAGAACGGCCAGCGCAAGATGGTCACGCGCGTCCGGATCCCCGGTTACGTGCTCGTGCGCATGGACCTGAACGAAGACACCTGGTCGGTCGTGCGCCACACGCCCGGCGTGACCGGCTTCGTCGGCAACGCCCACAACCCCACGCCCCTCCGCTTCGAAGAGGCCTTCAACATGCTGAAGTCCCTCGTCGAGATCAAGGAAGTCGCCACGACCAAGTCCGGCAGCGGCAAGGGTTCGGCGACGCAGGCGCGCAGCGTCGTCACCGAGGTCGACTTCGAGGTCGGCGAGACGATCACGATCAAGGAAGGCTCGTTCGCGGGTCTGCCCGGAACGATCAGCGAGATCAAGCCCGAGAGCGGCAAGCTCACGGTCCTGGTATCGCTCTTCGAGCGAGAGACCCCGGTCGAGCTGTCGTTCGACCAGGTCACGAAGCAGTAATTCAGACCACCGCCCCGGAGAGACCGGACGCGGGAGAGCGGATGCGGCACGCATCCGTTCGACGAGAGGAAAAAGAATGGCACCCAAGAAGAAGGTGACCGGCCTGATCAAGCTCCAGATCAAGGCCGGAGCCGCCAACCCGGCGCCCCCGATCGGGCCCGCGCTCGGTCAGCACGGCGTCAACATCATGGAGTTCTGCAAGGCGTACAACGCGGCGACCGAGGCCCAGCGCGGCAACGTCATCCCCGTCGAGATCACCGTCTACGAGGACCGCAGCTTCACGTTCATCCTGAAGACGCCGCCGGCAGCCGAGCTCATCAAGAAGGCCGCTGGCGTTGCCAAGGGCTCGCCGACGCCGCACACGACCAAGGTGGCCAAGCTCACCAAGGCTCAGGTGCGCGAGATCGCCGAGGTCAAGCAGCCCGACCTGAACGCGAACGACATCGAGGCCGCCTCGAAGATCATCGCCGGCACCGCCCGTTCCATGGGCATCACGGTTGAGGACTGAGGGGATAACGACAATGGCTACCAAGTCCAAGGCCTACCAGGCCGCCGCCGCGAAGATCGCGGCTGACACGTTCTACACGCCCACCGAGGCCGTCGCCCTCGCGAAGGAGACCGGCTCGGCGAAGTTCGACTCGACCGTCGAGGTCGCGCTGAAGCTCGCCGTCGACCCCCGCAAGGCGGACCAGATGGTGCGCGGCACCGTCATCCTGCCCCACGGCACGGGCAAGACGGCCCGCGTCATCGTCTTCGCCACCGGGCCCGCGGCCGAGGCCGCCCTCGCGGCCGGCGCCGACGAGGTCGGTGGAGCCGAGCTCATCGAGAAGGTCGCGGGCGGCTACACGTCGTTCGATGCCGCCGTCTCGACGCCCGAGCTCATGGGCCAGGTCGGACGTCTCGGAAAGGTGCTGGGCCCCCGCGGCCTCATGCCGAACCCGAAGACCGGCACCGTGACCCCCAACCCGGCCAAGGCCGTCGAGGAGATCAAGGGCGGAAAGATCGAGTTCCGCGTCGACAAGCACGCCAACGTCCACTTCGTGGTCGGCAAGGCGTCGTTCTCGGCCGAGCAGCTCGACGAGAACCTGAAGGCGGCGCTCGACGAGATCGTCCGTCTGAAGCCGTCCAGCTCGAAGGGTCGCTACATCCAGAAGGGTGCCGTGTCGACCACGTTCGGCCCCGGCATCCCGCTGGACGTCAACGCGATCTGACGCACTGCGTACACGAAGGGCCTCGCCGGAAACGGCGGGGCCCTTCGTCGTTCCCGGCAGGACGTCAGCGGAAGACGACGAGGCTGATCCCGAGCCCGATCATCACCACCGCGATCGACGCGTCCAGGATGCGCCAGGCTCGTTCGGTCGACAGCAGTCGGCCGAGGTAGCGGGCGCCGAACGCCAAGCCCGAGAACCAGACCGCGCTGGCGACGATCGCGCCCGCGGCGAAAGCCCATGGGCTGACGTGCGTCGCCGCGATGGAACCGAGCAGGAAGACCGTGTCGAGGTAGACGTGGGGATTCAGCCATGTGAGGGCGAGCGCGGTCGAGGCGACGGCGATGGCGCCGGTCTGTGTCGCCGTCGCCGCGGTGGGCGTCAAGACCGCCCCGCTCGGGCGCCACGCGCGGCGTGCGGCGAGGCATCCGTAGGTCACGAGGAATGCGGCTCCCGCCCAGCGGACGATCTCGGTGAGCCAGGGGAGGGCTTGCAGTGCGAGACCGATGCCCGAGACGCCCAACGCGATCAAGACGGCGTCCGAGGCCGCGCAGATCGCGGCCACCAGCACGACGTGCTCGCGTCGCATCCCCTGACGCAGCACGAACAGATTCTGCGCGCCGATGGCGACGATGAGCGAGAAGCCGAGGCCGAGCCCCGCGGCGGCCGAGACGAGCATGGTCCGACGCTATGGCGCACGCGGGCATAAGACCAGTTCATGTTTCTTGTGTACCATTAGCCTTGCTTCATGAAGCTCCCGCTCGAACTCGTCGCCACCGTCGCCGCCGCGATCGACGCGGGCACTCTCGACGCGGCGGCACGGACGCTGCACATCACGCCATCCGCGGTCAGTCAGCGGATCCGCGCGCTCGAGGAACGGATCGGGCGGTCCCTGCTCGTGCGTACCAAGCCGCTGCGGGCGACCGAGGCCGGCGAGGCGGTCGTGCGGCTGGCTCGTCAGCTCGCGCTCCTCGAGCACGACACCCTGCGCGTCCTCGGACTCGACGACGAGGGGCCCGTCCGGCTCGCGCTGGCCGTGAACGCCGACTCGCTCGCCACCTGGTTTCTCCCCGCGCTGGCGCGCATCGTCGCGGATGGGGACGTCGCGATCGAACTCCACCGCGACGACCAGGACTACACCGCCCGCTTGCTGGCGGACGGAACCGTCTCGGCGGCGGTCACCTCGCAGAGCGCCGCGGTGGTCGGCTGCTCGGTGACCCCGCTCGGCGTCATGTCGTACCGGGCGTGCGCGACGCCGGGCTTCGTCGAGCGCTGGTTCGCAGACGGTGTCACCCCCGAGGCTCTCTCGTCCGCGCCCGTCATCGAGTACGACCGGCGCGATGACCTGCAGTCGCGATGGCTGCGCGCGCGGGGGGCATCCGTCGCGGCGCCCCCGCGCACGTTCGTTCCCGCGTCGCACGACTTCGCGACGGCCGTCCGTTCGGGGCTCGGCTGGGGCATGCTCCCGCCCCTGCAGGCGGACGGCCCGATCGAGCGGGGCGAGATCGTGCTGCTCGCGGGTGATCCCATCGCCGTGCCGCTGTACTGGCAGCAGTGGGATCTGCGGTCATCGCTGCTCGATCGCGTCGCGCGCGTCGTGGTCGCCGAGGCGCAGCGGATGCTCGACCCGGCGTGAGGGCGAACGGTCAGTCGTCGCTCACGCGCAACACGATCTTCCCGCGCGTGTGCCCGTCCTCGATCTCCCGGTGGGCGGCCGCGGCGTCCTTCAGGTCGAAGACCCGGTCGATGTAGACCTGTATCGAGCCGGACGCGAGCAGGCGGGCGATCGTCGCGAGCACGCCCCCGTCGGGGATGATCTTGTAGGTCGATGCGCGCACGTCCGCCTCCGCGGCATCCTCTTCGAACGTCGGCCAGCTTCCCGTCGGTACATTGACGATCAGGCCGCCGCGGCGCAGCACACCGAGCGATCGACTCCCGGTTTCGTCGAGGGTGTTACCCACCAGATCGATCACGACGTCGACATCGGCGACGACATCCTCGAACTTCGTCGTGGTGTGGTCGATGACGACGGATGCTCCGAGCTCGCGCAGCCACGCGGCGTTCCGGCCCGATGCCGTGGCCGTGACGTGGGCACCGAAATACGCGGCGAACTGCACGGCGAAGTGACCGACGCCTCCGCTGCCCGCATGGATGAGGATCCGCTGACCCTCGTGTGCGTGCGCGGTCTCGACGATCAGTCCCCAGGCCGTCAGTGCGGCGAGCGGCACACCCGCTGCCTCGACGTGCGAGAGACCTGTCGGCATCTTGGCGACGGAGAGCGGCGAAACGACCGCATACTCCGCGTAGCTCCCGGGGGTGCGCGGAAAGGCCGCCATGCCGTACACGGGGGTGCCGGGCTGGAGAGGATGGGTCTCGAACGGCGCGCGAACCACGACGCCGCTGAAATCGAAACCGGGAACCGCGGGGTATGACGTGATCGCCCACGAGACGCCGCGGCCCGAGCGCGTCTTCGCATCGATGGGGTTCACACCCGCGGCGACGACGCGCACGAGCAACTCGCTCATCACGGGAGCCGGGGTCGCCACCTCGGCGAGGTGGAGCGAGTCGGCGTCTCCCGGCTCGTCGAACACGACGGCGCGCATCGTGTCCGGGACGCTCGGAGCCTCGGCGGGCGCTCCCGCGGGTCGTGGGGGGCGAACTGCCATGGCGGTGCTCCATTCTGCGCGAACGGCACATACGGCAAGCCTGCCCATATGGCTGCATGAGCGCATATTGCCCAGAGGATCGGACTCGTCCCAGTAAAGCCGGGGATTGTCTCGACGGTGTTACGCAGGTGCTAACGTGCCGCTACGCGGAGCGGGGCGGTGATTCGCGGGTCGACGCCGCGCGGAGCAGGCGGGTCAGAGTCCGGATGTCCGACACATCCCAGTCCGCGAGCCGATCCTGCAGGGCGTGCGGATCGGCGCTCCGTGCTGCCGCGAGCCGCTCGACGCCATTCGGTGTCGCGGTGAGGCGGGCCGAACGACCGTCGGCCGGATCGGCGGTCCGCTCGATCAGACCGCTGCGTTCGAGTTCGCGCACCGTGCGGCTGACCTGCCCCTTGTCGGCGACGAGCGTCTCGGCGAGGGCGGACGGCGTGATCGGTCCGTGCTTGACGATCGTCGTGAAGACCTTGTAGGTGCCCGGCAGCATGCCGGGTTGCAGTCGGTCGGCGCGTGCAGCCATGACCTGACGCATCCGTGCCGACAGTTCACCGAACTCCGACTCGAGCTCGCGCACCGCATCCTGCCAGTCGGGGTTCGAGGCAGACTGCGGTTGATCGGTCATCGTTCGCCGGTGCCCTTCGCATCGGACGGGGCTGTGGGTGATTCGGTGCCCGTCGACTCCACGATATCGGCCGGGCCGGCGGATGCGCTTCCCGATGCGGGGATCGACTCCATGCCCTCGCTCGCGGTGAACATGGCCAGGTCCGCCTCGCCCGCGGCCAGCCGCTCGGTCGTGGTCATACGCGTCAGCGGGCGGTTCGGCATGAAGAGGATCGCGATGAGGCTGATGATCGCGAGGGGGACGGCGAACAGGAACGAGTGCGCGATGCCCTGCGCGTAGATGTCCTCGACGATGACCCGGACGTCGTCCGGGAGGGTGTGCACGGCCGGAAGGGTGCCGGTCTTCAGCTGCGCCGCGACCGCGAGGCCCTGTTCGCCGAGCGGGGCGAGCGCGGCGCCGATCGCATCGCGATACCTCACGAACCCGTCGGTCACGCTCGCGGCGAGAGCCGCGCCCATCACGGAAACGCCGATCGTGCCGCCCAGACTGCGGAAGAAGGTGACGCCCGAACTCGCGGCGCCCATCTCTTCGGGCTTGGCCGTGTTCTGCACCACGAGCACGAGGTTCTGCATCGTGGCGCCGACGCCGGCGCCGAGCAGGAACATGTAGAGCGCGACGAGGGGGTAGGGGGTGTCGTAGTGGAGCGTCGAGAGCAGCACCGAGCCCGCGATGAGCGCCACGGCGCCGCCGATCATGTACGGCTTCCAATGACCGAACCGGCTGATCAGCTGGCCGATCAGGATCGAGGTCACGAGCAGTCCGCCCATCATGGGGACGGTCAGGATGCCCGCCTCCGCCGGGGTAGCCCCGCGCGACATCTGCATGTACTGGCCGAGGAACACCGCGGCACCGAACATCGCCAGCCCGGTCGCGATGGATGCGACGACCGAGAGCGTGAACGTGCGGTTGCGGAACAGCGAGAGCGGGATGAGCGGCTCGCGCGAGCGCAGCTCGACCACGATGAACAGCGCGGTGGCGACGACGACCCCGCCGACCATCAGCGCCGTGTCGACGCTCCACCAGTCGTAGTTCTTGCCGGCGTTGGTGATCCAGACCAGCAGGAGCGAGACCGCGGTCGAGAGCAGAACGATGCCGACGTAGTCGATGCTCACCTTGCCGCGCCGGATGCGGGGGACGTGCAGGGTGCGCTGCAGGATCACGAACGCGGCGATGGCGAAGGGGATCGCGACGAAGAAGTTCCACCGCCATCCGATTCCGTCGGTGATGAATCCACCGAGCAGCGGCCCGCCGACCGTGGCGAGGGCCATCACGGCGCCGAACAGGCCCATGTAGCGGCCGCGTTCGCGCGGGCTGATGATGTCGGCCATGAGCACCTGACTGAGTGCGGCGAGACCGCCGGCACCGAGGCCCTGCACGGCGCGGAACGCGATGAGGGTGCCGGGGTCCTGCGAGAAGCCGGCGGCTGCGGTCGCCAGCACGAAGAGCGCGAGGGCGAGCTGGATCAGCAGTTTGCGATCGAAGAGGTCGGCGAGCTTGCCCCAGATCGGCGTCGAGATCGCCGTCGTCAGCAGCGTCGCCGTCACGACCCACGTGAAGACGGTCTGGTCGCCGTCGAGGTCGTGGACGATGACGGGGAGCGATGTCGAGACGACGGTCGCGGCCAGCATCGAGACGAACATGCCGAGCAGCAGCCCGGAGAGCGCCTCGAGCACCTTTCGGCGGGACATGGGTGCGGATGTGGTGGCGTCGGTCGGCGCAGTGACAGAGGCGGCCATCGGGTCCTTCCTGGGGAAGCGAGTTCTGATGGAGCGACCGCGCCGGAGCGTGGTGCGAAAGTTGAGTAAAGTCAACTATATTCGATGATTGATAAAAGTCAACCAGTTTGCCGTGACGGCTCCGCACGCGGGGGAGCCATGAGCGGAGCGATCGCAGGCCCTGGGGAGGCGCCGCTGGCCGCGAAGGGGCCGCTAGTCGGCGAGGGTAAGCGCGCGGAACGGTTCGCGTGCGGCGCGAGGCATCCGCTCTTCCACGAACTCGAGCGTTCGCGCCGGGCGCGTCGGCGGTTGCGTCGTGCGGCGATGCAGTTCGTCGATCAACGCGTCGGCGAGCCGGATCAGTCGCGAGATCTCGCGGTCATCGCGGTCGACCCACGCGCACCGGGGTTCGTCGCCGATCGGCACGAACCCGTCGTGCTGTTCCCACGCCACCAGCGTGCGCTCGGCGCCCAGCACGTGCTGCTGCCACCACACCTGACGCATGTACGAGCGGGGGATGGATCGCCACGCCTTGTTGGTCGTCTTGATCTCGGCCAGCGTGATCGATCCGCTCGGGGTCGTGGCAACGCCATCGGGCGTCGCGAGGTGCCGCTTCTCGGAGACCGCGTGGAACAGGGCCGACGAGGGCAGGATTCCATGGGTCGCGGCCACCCACGCGGCGATCTCGGGTTCGCGGCGGCGTCCGTGGTCGGTGTAGGCGTTGCCGCTGAAGCGGCTGCCGACGAGCTTGGCGTCGGCAGCCTTCGCGATCGCGTTCTCGCTCGTGAGGCTCGCGACGTCCGTTGCCGTGATGCCGCGCGAACGTGCCCGCACCCATGCGACCCGGTCGCGAGAGTCCGCGACGATGCGGGCGGCGAGTTCGGGAAGCACCTCTCGACTCTAACCCCGCACCCCGCCGGGCCCGGCCCCGGCACGCGGTCCGCGTCCGTCCGCGGTGCACGTCGAGCCCGCCGCTTCGCGCGCACGCTGATCGGGCTCATCGACGGCCGCTCGGAGCTGCCTCTGGAGAGCATCACGAAGCTGCAGCTTCGGCGCCTCGGATTCCGCACCCCGAGGCTGCAAGTCCCGGTTCGCTCACCGGGAGACGGATCGTTCTGGATGGATATCGATCGAGCAGGTGCTTCTCGCAGAAAAGCAGCGCGAGGACTGGGTTCGCGGAACGACGGGCAAGACCGCCTGTTGCTGCCGAGAAGACCCCTTCTCTACGGGCAACAACGGGCGACCTCGCCGGCAACCGGCGGGTTCGCGAGAACTGGCGGAGCGTATGGGCGGCGCGGGATTTGGGGGACGGATGCCCGTGGCGTAGAGTGTTCGTAACCACAGACCGCTGGTCATCGGCGTGCGCGCGAGCGCAGGACGATCGAAGCTCTGCACATGCAGGGGCCCGCGCAGGTGACACGAACGACATAGCCCGTGAGGGTCGTCCAGCTCCGTGCGCTTGCGCCGGAGCTTTTTTCATGTGCGGAACCGGTTTCTGTGGCCGGTGTCCCGCCATCGTGGGGCGCCTCGTACACACAAGGAGTGGCCATGGCGCAGAAGGACGCATCGGTTGCCGAGCTCACGAAGAACTTCGAGGACTCGACCGCCGTACTGCTGACCGAATACCGCGGGCTCACGGTTGCCGAGCTCAAGCAGCTCCGCAACAACATCCGTGAGCACGCCAGCTACGCCGTGGTGAAGAACACGCTGACCAAGATCGCGGCCAACAAGGCCGGGATCTCCTCGCTGGATGACGAGCTTCAGGGCCCGTCCGCCATCGCGTTCGTGCACGGCGACCCGGTCGCCGTCGCGAAGGGCCTGCGCGACTTCGCCAAGGCACACCCTCTTCTGGTCGTCAAGGGCGGTTACTTCGACGGTAACCCCCTGACTGCGGAAGAGGTCGGCAAGCTCGCCGACCTCGAGAGCCGTGAAGTCCTGCTGGCGAAGCTCGCCGGCGCGATGAAGGCCTCGCTGTTCGGAGCCGCCTATCTGTTCAACGCACCGCTGTCGAAGGCCGTTCGCACGGTCGACGCGCTGCGCGAGAAGCAGGAATCCGCAGCCTAACCCTCGGGTCAGGCGCGGCAAGCACGTAAAACCAACACAAGGAGAAACATCATGGCAAAGCTCACCACCGAGGAGCTGCTCGACGCGTTCAAGGAGCTCACGCTCATCGAGCTCAGCGAGTTCGTGAAGAAGTTCGAGGAGACCTTCGAGGTCACCGCCGCCGCTCCGGTCGCCGTGGCCGGCCCCGCCGCCGGTGGCGCGGGTGCCGCCGCTGAAGAGGTCGAGGAGAAGGATTCCTTCGACGTCGTCCTCGAGGCTGCCGGCGAGAAGAAGATCCAGGTCATCAAGGTCGTCCGCGAGCTCACCTCGCTCGGCCTCGGCGAGGCGAAGGCCGTCGTCGACGGTGCCCCCAAGGCCGTGCTCGAGGGCGCGACCAAGGAAGCCGCCGAGAAGGCCAAGGCTTCGCTCGAAGAGGCCGGCGCGACCGTCACCCTCAAGTAGTTCGGAACGGTCGGCGGGCGCGAAGCGCCCCGAGATCGACTCCCGTCAGAAGGCCCCGGATGTCCGCATCCGGGGCCTTCCGCGTACGCCCGTACTCAGGCGGGCGTCGGGGCGGGGGTGGTCGTCGATGCCCGCATGACCATGCGCGCCGGTGCCGTCGTGCGCCCGACGACCGGCGCGCCGTCGATCATCGACATGAGCATCGCGACGGCCCGTTCGCCCTGATTGCAGGGGTCCTGCTCGACCGTGGTGAGGGCGAACATCTCGGCGTAATCGTGCCCGTCCACCCCGATGACGCTCAGCTGCGAGGGGACGGCGATGCCCAACCGCTGAGCCGCGATGATCGCGCCGATCGCCACCTCGTCGCAGGCCCCCACGATCGCCGTGGGTCGCGAGTCGGTGTCCGCCAGCACCGGGGTCGCGGCCGCGTACCCATCCGTGATCGTCAGCGCTGCCGCGTGGACCGTCGGCTCGAGGTTCGCGGCCCGCATCGCCTGCACGTATCCCGACTCGCGGTCATCGACGTCGCGGGCGGGAGGATCGTCGTTCGGCGTGGCACCGAGGAACGCTATCCGGGTGTGGCCGAGAGCCAGCAGATGCTGCGTGATCATCCGTCCTATCGCGACGTTGTCTATGCCCAGGGTGACGACTCCGGGCAGCTCGTTGCCGATGCACACGGTGGGTTTGGCGAAGCCGACCAGACGCTCGAGATCGCTGTCGTCGGGTTCGAGTGCGACGGCGATCACACCGTCGAATCGCTTTCGCGCCAGGAAGTGCCGGTACAGACGATCCCGGTCGCGGGAGTCGGGCTCGGCCACGTAGAGCGTCAGGTCGTAGCCCAACTGCATGAGCGAGCGTTCGATCCCCTCGATGATCTCGCCGAAATACCATCGCCCGACGCGTGGCACGACGAGGGCAACGGTGTGGGTGCGCCCGGTGACCAGGCTCGACGCGCTGCTGGATGCGACGTAGCCGAGCTCGTGGGCCGCTTGCTCGACGCGCGCCCGCGTATCGGGCGCGACATAGCCATGACCGGTCAGGGCGCGGCTCGCCGTCGCCTTCGAGACGCCGGCCCGACGCGCAACCTCGGCGATCCCGCTCATCGCATCTCCCTTGATGTGGCTCCGTGCGAGGGGTTCACGATGGTCGTGAAGAAAACGTTTCCATACCGCGATGTGCTCCATCGCTGTGGGCATCGTCGATAAACGGGACACTATCACGGGGCATTTTAGGAGATTCTTCACGGTTACCGAGTTGTGACTTTGCATCAATTGTGGGCCGCTCGAGAGTCCTCTACGGTGATCATGGAATCGGTTCCAAGGCTGGACACGGCCCGGGCGATTCTTCGGCGCGATAACCCGCGCACTCAACGAGGAGGACCACATGAAGACATCGCGACGGGGCAGGATCCTCGTCCTCGGATCGCTGCTGACGGTCGGTGGGCTCACGCTCGCGGGCTGCACGGGCGGTCCCGGCGGCTCGACCGGAAGTGGTGGCGAGGACGACAACGTCGTCACGATCTACGGAACGATCGCCGACACCGAAGCCGAACTGCTCGAAGAATCCTGGGCGGACTGGGAGGAAGAGAACGGCATCGACATCGAGTACGAATCGTCGAAGGAGTTCGAAGCTCAGATCGCGGTCCGTGCGCAGGGTGGCAACGCCCCCGACCTGGCCATCTTCCCGCAGCCGGGCCTTCTCGCCGACATGGCGAACCGCGGATATCTGGTGCCCGCGCCCGAGGGTGTCGTGAAGAACGTCGAAGACAACTGGTCCGAGGACTGGGCCGCCTACGGCACGGTCGACGGCACGCTCTATGGCGCGCCCCTGATGGCCAGCGTCAAGGGCTGGATCTGGTACTCACCGTCGATGTTCGCCGAGAACGGCTGGGAGATCCCGACCGACTGGCAGGGCCTGCTCGACCTCACCGCGCAGATCCAGTCGACGACCGGCAAGGCGCCGTGGTGCGTTGGGTTCGGATCGGACGCGGCAACGGGATGGCCCGGCACCGACTGGGTGGAGGACGTCGTCCTGCGCCAATCGGGTACCGAGGTCTACGACCAGTGGGTCGCGAACGAGATCCCGTTCACCGACCCCCAGATCGCCTCGGCGTTCGATGAGGTCGGCAAGATCATGCTCAACCCGCAGTACGTCAATGCCGGCTTCGGCGACGTCGCCTCGATCGTCACGACGCCGTTCGGAGACCCGGCCAACGCGCTCGTTTCCGGCGAGTGCGCGCTGCACCACCAGGCGTCCTTCTACGACGGCTTCATCACGGATGCCGGTGGCACCGTCGCCGAGGACGGCGACATCTGGGCCTTCCTGATGCCCCCGTTCGAGGCCGGAGCCGAGGGCTCGGTCGTCACGGGCGGTGGCGAGATCGTCGGAGCCTTCGACGACAGCGAGTCGACCGTCAAGGTGCAGGAGTACCTCTCGAGCGCCGAGTGGGCCAACTCCCGCGTCGCGCTCGGTGGCGTGATCTCGGCCAACAACGGTCTCGACCCGGAGAACGCGTCGAGCGAGATCCTGTCGGCGGCGATCGAGATCCTGCAGGATCCGACGACGACCTTCCGCTTCGACGCATCCGACCTCATGCCCTCGAGCGTGGGTGCCGGAACGTTCTGGAAGGGAATGATCGACTGGGTGAACGGCACGCCGACCGCCACGGTGCTCGAGCAGATCGAGTCCGGCTGGCCGTCGAGCTGACGCACGGCAGGTAAGGGGGGCCGCCTCTATCGCGGGGCGGCCCCTTTCCCTACTCTGGGGGCAGGCAGAGCGACCCGCGCCGAGCCCCGAGTCCAGTGACGTACTCGAAAGGACCCCATGTCCGCATTCTTTCAATGGCTGAGCACGCTCTCGCCGTGGTTGGAAATCCCGATCATCATCGGCGCGTTCGTCGCGGTGGTGGCGATCGTCCTGTTCTTCGTGGAGATCGCCCCGCGCAAGGGTCGGCTCTACACGATCCTCCGGCTCGCCGCGTGCGTGCTCTTCCCGCTGCTGCTCTTGTGGGCGCTCCAGTCCTACACGTGGGCGATCATCGCCGCCGGTGTGCTGGGTCTGCTCTTCTTCTGGCTGGACTACCGCAGCCGCGCGGGTGCCGGGTACCTGTTCCAGCTGTTCGGATTCCTGAGCCCCGCCATCCTGCTGCTCATCATCGGGCTCGTCGTGCCGACCATCCAGACGTTCTTCCAGGCCTTCATGAACTCGCGGGGCACCGCGTTCATCGGCCTCGACAACTTCGTCTGGATCTTCACGCAGCCCCAGGGCATCCGCACCGTGCTCAACACGATCGTGTGGGTGCTGATCGCGCCGACCGTTTCGACGATCGCCGGCCTCGCGTACGCGTACTTCATCGACAAGACCCGGGGCGAGAAGTACTACAAGATCCTGGTCTTCCTGCCGATGGCGATCTCGTTCGTAGGCGCGTCGATCATCTGGCGCTTCATGTACACGGCGCGTCCGTCGGATCAGAACCAGATCGGCTTCCTGAACCAGGTCATCGTCTGGTTCGGGGGCGAGCCGATCTCGTTCCTCGCGGTCGAGCCCTGGAACACGCTGTTCCTGATCGTCGTGCTCATCTGGGTCCAGACCGGTTTCGCCATGGTCGTGCTGTCGGCCGCCATCAAGGGTGTGCCGACCGAACAGATCGAGGCCGCGGAACTCGACGGGACGAACGCGTGGCAGCGCTTCATCAACGTGATCGTTCCCGGCATCCGTTCGTCGCTCATCGTCGTGCTGACGACGATCTCGATCGCCTCGCTGAAGGTCTTCGACATCGTCCGCACGATGACCGCCGGCGCGAACAACACCTCGGTCATCGCCAACGAGATGTACACGCAGTTCCGCAGCTTCGAGGCGGGGCGGTCCGCCGCGTTCGCCGTCGTGCTGTTCGTGCTCGTCCTGCCGATCGTGATCTATAACGCGAGACAGCTCCAGAAGCAGAGGGAGGTGCGCTGATGAGTGCAGTCATGCCGGTCGATCTTCCCATCGACGAAGACACCAAGAAGGAGTTGCGCCGCGGCGAGAAGAAGGCCGAGCGTCAGGCGCTCGGGCGGGCGAAGAGGCGGCTCACGTCGCGCTGGGCCACTCTCGCCGCTCTCGTCATCGCGATCATGTGGACGATCCCGACGTTCGGGTTGTTCATCTCGTCGTTCCGCCCTCGGGAGCTCATCCAGACCACCGGTTGGTGGACGGTGTTCGAGAACTGGGGATGGACGCTCGACAACTACTCGACGGCCCTGACGACGGGCAACAGCCAGCTGGACATGGCCGGGGCCTTCGTCAACTCCATCGCGATCACCCTGCCGGCGACGGTCATCCCGATCGTCATCGCCTCGCTGGCCGCCTACGCCTTCGCGTGGATGGACTTCAAGGGCAAGAACCTGATCTTCGTGCTGGTCTTCGCGCTCCAGATCGTCCCGATCCAGATGGCGTTGATCCCGCTCCTGCAGCTGTTCTCGCAGGGCACGATCTTCGGCTTCCCGGTGATCGAGGCGATCGGTTCCTCCGGGTACACGCAGGTCTGGATCGCGCACACGATCTTCGCGCTCCCGCTCGCGATCTTCCTGCTGCACAACTTCACGGCGGAGATTCCCGCCGACGTGATCGAGGCCGCGCGCGTCGACGGCGCGGGGCACGGACAGATCTACTTCCGCATCATCCTGCCGCTGACGGTTCCCGCGCTCGCCTCGATCGGGATCTTCCAGTTCTTGTGGGTGTGGAACGATCTGCTCGTGGCGTTGATCTTCGCCGACGGCAACGTCGCTCCGATCACGAAGCTGCTGGCCGAGATGACAGGTAGCCGCGGACAGGACTGGCACCTGCTGACCGCGGGAGCGTTCATCGCGATCATCGTGCCGCTGATCGTGTTCATCGCGTTGCAGAGGTTCTTCGTGCGAGGCCTGCTGGCGGGCTCGACGAAGGGCTGATCGTGCAGACGGGGCGGGCGGCGCAACGGGGGGCCGCCCGTCCCGTCGCCGTTCCGGACGGGCGCCGACGCCGCCGCTAGGGTGAGTGGCATGGATGCACCGGATGCGCCGCCCACCGTTTCGGCAGTCGACATCGAGGCCGCCACGTCGGGACTCAGCGCGGCGGACGTCGCGGAGCGGGTCGCATCCGGACGCACCAACGCGTTCAACGCCGACACGAGCCGGACCTGGTGGAGCATCATCCGGGCCAACATATTCACGCTGTTCAATGCCATCGTGTTCGCCTGCTTCGCGGCGCTTCTCGCGCTCGGCCGCTGGCAGGACGCGCTGTTCGGGCTCGCGGCCATCTTCAACGCGCTGATCGGGTGCTACCAGGAGATCCGCGCCAAGGTCGCCCTCGACCGGCTGGCGCTCTTGAACGCGCCGCGCGCGCGGGTTCGTCGCGACGGCGTCGAGGCCGAGATTTCTCCGGCGGACGTGGTGCAGGACGACATCCTCGTCTTGCGCGCGGGTGATCAGGTCCCCGCGGATGCCGAAGTTCTGAGCGAGCAGGGCCTGCAGGTCGACGAGTCCATGCTGACGGGCGAATCGGACCCCATCGACAAGCACCCGGGCGGGCAACTGCTGAGCGCATCGATCGTCGTCTCGGGTCGCGCCGATGCCCGCGCGACGCAGGTCGGAGCCGACTCGTACGCGAACAGATTCGCGGGGGAGGCGAAGCGCTTCTCGCTCGTCCAGTCCGAGCTGCGGCGCGGCGTCAACAAGGTGCTCGCGTGGGTGGCGTGGGGTATCGGCCCGATCGCGTTGCTCGTCACCAACGCACAGGTGCAGGTGCAGGGCGGCTGGGAAGAGGCGTTCGCGGATGGCTCGTGGCGCCAGGCCGCGGTGGATTCGATCGCCGTCATCACCGCGATGATTCCGCTCGGGCTCGTGCTGCTGACCAGCATCGCGTTCGCGGTCGGGGCGGCTCGGCTGGCGGCCGAGAAGGTTCTCGTGCAGGAGCTTCCCGCCGTTGAGGGTCTCGCTCGTGTCGACATCGTGTGCCTCGACAAGACCGGCACCCTCACCTACGGCGACATCGCGTTCGACGCCGTGTATCCGTTCGATGAGCGCGTCGAAGGCTGGCGCGGTGCGCTCGGGTGGTTCGGTCGCGCGCCCGACGCGAACGCCACGGCACGGAGCCTGGCCGGGGGATTCCCCGAGGGCGACACCCTCGTCGCCGAGCGCGAGATCCCCTTCTCGTCGAAGCGGAAGTGGAGCGCGGTCTCGTTCGGGGGAACGGATGCTCCAGGCACCTGGGTCCTCGGAGCCCCGACGATGGTCCTGCCCGACGCGGTGACGCGCTCGGTCCCGTGGAGCGGACCAAGCGCCGAGAACGACGAGGCATCCCTGGCCGACGCGACGAACGAGCTCGCCTCGACGGGTCGTCGCACGATCCTGCTCGCATACAGCCCCGTGCCGCTCGAGGACGCGCATGTGAAGGCGGAGTCGTTGCCGGAGCATCTCGACCCGATCGCCGCCATCACGTTGCAGGAACACGTGCGAGAGGACGCGGCGCAGACGTTGGCGTACTTCGCCGAGCAGGGCGTCGACGTCAAGATCATCTCGGGCGACAGTCCGCAGACGGTCGCGGCGATCGCCCGCGATCTGGGCCTCGACGTGCCCTATGGGTTCGACGCCCGCGAGTTGCCGACCGACAACGATGCTCTCGCCGACGTGCTCGACCAGCACACGGTGTTCGGACGGGTCTCGCCCGAGCAGAAGAAGGGGATGGTCATCGCCCTGCAGTCCCGGGGGCACGTGGTCGCGATGACCGGCGACGGCGTCAACGACGCGCTCGCGATCAAGCAGGCCGACATCGGCATCGCGATGAACTCGGGCTCCGCGGCGACGAAGGCCGTGGCGCGTCTGGTCCTGCTGGACGGTCGCTTCTCGCACCTGCCGACCGTCGTCGCCGAGGGGCGTCGCGTGATCGCGAACATGGAACGCGTCTCGATGGTGTTCCTGACCAAGACCGCCTATGCCACCACGATCGCCGTCCTCTTCGGCGTTCTGATCATGCAGATCCCGTTCCTGCCTCGCCAGCTGTCGATCACCGACGGCCTGACCATCGGCATCCCGGCGTTCTTCCTGGCGCTGCTGCCGAATACGCAGCGCTACATTCCGGGGTTCCTGCGTCGATCGCTGAGCTTCGCCATCCCCGCGGGACTCGTCGTCGGGCTCGCGCTGACGGTCTTCTCGCGCATCGCCGGCCACCTCTGGGAGATCCCGATCGAAGAGGTGCGCACCGGATCGACGGTCATCGTGGGCATCCTGGGCATCTGGGTGCTCGCCCTGATCTCGCTGCCGCTCAGCTGGATCAAGGCCGCGATCCTGGTCGCGATGGTGGGCGGTCTCGCGCTCGTGCTGAACGTTCCGTTCGCGATCGACTTCTTCCAGCTGGACTGGCCGCGAGAGGACGCCGTCGTTCTGATCGCGGGGCTCTGCGCGGTCGGCATCGTCCTGATCGGCATCATCCGTGCCGTGCAGCAGAGCTACATCCGGCGGCAGCTCACGAACATCCCAGCCGCAACGCCGCGGCGGCCATAGCGTCGAGCTCGAACTGCTGCACGTCCTTCATCGACTGCGCGACCTGAAGAACCCGCGGCTCGGATCCGAGACTCAGAACGGCATCGACCATGTCGATGGCTCCCTCGTGGTGTCGTGTCATGAGTGCCAGGAAGCGGCAATCGGCTTCGACGCCCGAGGCCGCCTCGAAAGCGTCGAGTTCTTGCTCGGTGGCCATGCCCATGTCGCGCAGCAGGTCGGCTTCGGTCGCGGGCGCGGCTGAGGCCCCGTGGTCCAGGTGTCCCGGTTGCCCGGCCATCCATGCCATGAGCGTGCCGCCACGCTGTGGCAGGCCCCATGAGACCAGCCACGAGTACATCTCGCCCGACTGCGCCGACTGCGCCGTGGCGATGTCATAGGCGAGGGCCCGCAGATCCGGGTCCTCGGTCTCGGGGTACAGGGTCATCGCCATGTCGACGGCCTGCGCGTGATGTACCTGCATGTCGCGCGCGAATCCCGCCTCGGCCGAGTCGGTCGCGGGCGCCGATGACTGGGCCGACACGCCGAACGTCGAAAAACGTCCGATGGCGAAGGCGAGCGCGGCCACCGCGACGGCCGCCAGCGTGACGAGCAGCCAGCGCGGAGGACCCGTCCTCTCCTGCGTCGTCCGATCCGCCGTCACGCGTTACTGCTTACCGGGGCCGTCGATCGCACCCGTGCAGGCCGCGTTCGGCTCGGGAGCGTTCTGGTTGCGCCAGAACTCCTCGAAGAACGCGGGGATGCGCTCGTCATCGGCCGCGTCGAGCTTCAGCTGCGCGTTCCAGGCGCTGAGGACGATCGGGCTGTCGAGGCCTTCGTAGGGCGAGAGGATGACGTAGCTCGAGGGCAGGTGGCCCTTGAGCGCGGCGAGCTCGTCGCCCTGCACCCGGGCTGCGTCGTAAGTCACCCAGACGGCGCCGTGCTCGAGGGAGTGCACCGCGTACTCGTTCTGCTGCGGCTCGGTGTAGATGCCGCAGTTCAGCCAGACCTGGTTGTGCGGGCCACCCGCGGGCGGCGACTGGTCATAGTCGACGACACCCTCGACGTGGGTCGTCTCGTTCGTGAACGTCTCGACGCCCGCGATCTCGGCACCGGTGCCGCCCGCGTCGTACGACGGCGGTGGTTCGGGGGCGAAGACGATGGATGCGACGACAACGCCGGCGATCGTGAGGGCGGCGACTCCGCCGACGATCCACCACATGAGTCCGCGGCGACGGCGCTTCGCGACCTGTCGCTGGTACTCGGCGAGCTTCTCCGCGCGCCGCTGGTCTCGCTGCTGCTTGATCGTGAGCTTGGCCTGGGCCTGGTTCGCGGGGTTTCCGCTCGTGCGCTGGGGAGTCATGCGAAGGTCTCTCGGCTCGGGGTGCGTCGGGAGTCGCGCTCGCGCGCGGGTGCCCTGCAAGTGTATTCGGACGCATCCGTGAGGGGGCTGGGCGTGTGGCGATCGGGTGTTTCGCCGTCCGGGCGGCGGTAGGATGGGGACACCGAATCGATTCGATGCGCGACATCCGTCTTCGGTTTCCGGGACCGTCCCCCTTTTCATCGCTCCGTTCCTTCTGAGGTTTCTTCTTGCCCGAACATTCCGCCACCGGCGCCATCCGGACCCTCGGGCCGAACCCCGCCACGGCGCCGATCATGCTGCACCCCGGCGATCGCATCTCGACCGGTCGCCGCATCGTCTACGTGATCCTGCTGGGTGCGTTGACGGCGCTCGGCCCCTTCACGATCGATCTGTATCTGCCCGCCTTCCCGGTGCTCGAGGCAGACTTCGACACCACCGCGGCGGCGATCCAGCTGACGCTGACGGGCACGATGATCGGCTTCGGCATCGGTCAGCTCCTCGTCGGCCCCCTCAGCGACAAGGTCGGACGGCGTCTGCCGTTGATCGGCGTCACGGCTTTGCACGTGATCGCGAGCGCGGCTGCCGCCCTCGCACCCACGCTCATGCTGCTCGGGGTCACACGCGTCGTGATGGGTGCGGGCGCGGCCGCCGGAGGCGTCGTGGCCATGGCGATCGTTCGCGACCTGTTCGGCGGGCGCCGACTCGTCGTGATGCTCTCGCGCCTCGCGCTCGTCAGCGGCGCGGCGCCCGTCATCGCCCCGCTCATCGGCTCGGCGCTGCTGCTGGTGATGTCGTGGCGCGGCATCTTCGTCGTGCTCGCGATCTACGGCGCGGTGATGCTCACCGCGGCGATCGCACTCGTGCCCGAGACGCTCCCGCGCGCGCGGCGCAGCGAGCTCGGATCGACCACGGTCGGCCAGCGCTACCGAAGCGTGCTCACAGCCCGCGTCTTCCTCGGCGTGCTCATCATCGGCGGGATGACCTTCAGCGGTCTGTTCTCGTACCTCTCGGCGTCGTCGTTCCTCTTCCAGCAGTCGTTCGGATTCGACGCGCAGCAGTACGGACTGCTCTTCGCCGTCAACTCGCTCGGCCTCGTCGCCGGGGTGCAGATCGCATCCCGCCTCGCGGCGCGATTCGGCCCGCAGTGGGTGCTCGCCTGGTCGACATCGACCCTCGTGGTCGCGGGCGTCGGGATCATCGTGGCCGACCAGCTCGGCCTCGGGCTGTGGGGCATCCTGGTGCCGCTCTTCGTCTTCATGACGGCGTGCGGATTCACGTTCCCCTGCGTGCAGGTGCTGGCGCTCGACCGGCATGGCAAGGCCGCGGGAACCGCCGCATCCATCCTCGGAGCGGTCAACTTCGGCGTCGCCGGGTTCGTATCGCCGCTGGTGGGCTGGATCGCCGGTGAGAGCGGCATCACCGCGACCACGATGGCCGTCGTGATGGCCGGGTGCGCCGTCATCGGTGTGCTCGGGCTGTGGCTGGTCGTGCGGCCACGCTCGGTGCAGGCACTCACTCCCTGACAGAATCGACGGATGCCGTCCCCCCGTCCATCGCGCCGAGCGACCGTCACTCTGCTCGTCACCGGCATCGTTCTGCTCCTCCTCGCGGCCGGGCTCGGGGCGTGGATCGCGATCGGGCGGGGCAACGCCCCGTTCACGATCGACGCGATCTGGGCGAGCTGGCTGGCCGAGGGACGCACCCCCGTGCTGCTGTGGATCTCGTTCGCGATGAACTGGCTGGGCGGCGGGTGGTTCGGGGTTCTGGTCGCTCCGCTCCTGATCGCGGGGGTGTTGGCGCTCCGGGGTCGCTGGTGGGCCGCGGCCTACTTCTTGTCGGCCGAAGCCGCGACGGCCGTGGTCGTCCAGATCTTGAAGCACCTGTTCGGGCGCGCTCGTCCCGAAGAGATCATCGTGCTGTCGGACTTCGGATCGTTCCCCTCGGGACACGTCGCAAACGCCGCCGCGATCGCCGTGGCGCTCGCCGTGATCGTCCCGCGCCTCTGGGTCGTGCTCGCGGGCGCGGCGTGGGTTCTGCTGATGGCTTTCTCGCGCACGTACCTCGGTGCTCACTGGCTGAGCGACACGCTCGGAGGCGCGCTCGCCGGGGCCGGAGCCGCGCTCGTCCTGGCCGCCGTGTTCGTCCGACACATCCCGCTCGTTCCCTATCGCCATAGGTATTCAGCGCTTCGCGGCGTACGATGAGGGTATGGCGACGAAGCCCCCCGCATCAGACATCGATGAATCCCGCCTGCATGTCACGCAGCCCAAGAAGGTTGCGGTCGGCATCCCGGCGGTGCTGCACGCCCTGCAGATCTCGGTCGACCAGATGGGGGTCGCGCGCACCGCGCAGACCCTGCTGAAGGTCAACCAGAAGGACGGGTTCGACTGCCCCGGATGCGCCTGGCCCGAAGAGGACAAACGGCACATCGCCGAGTTCTGCGAGAACGGCGCCAAGGCCGTCGCCGAAGAGGCGACGATCCGCCGCATCGGCCCCGCCTTCTTCGCCGAGCACTCGATCGCCGAGTTGTACGGCCACGACGACTGGTGGCTCGGGCAGCAGGGGCGGCTGACGCATCCGATGATCCTCGACGAGGGCGCCACGCACTATCGGCCGCTCTCGTGGGACGACGCGCTGCGGACGATCGCCGACGAACTCGCCGCGCTGGACGATCCCGATCAGGCGGTCTTCTACACCTCCGGCCGGACATCGAACGAGGCGGCCTTCCTCTACCAGCTGCTGGTGCGGGGCCTCGGCACGAACAACCTGCCCGACTGCTCGAACATGTGCCACGAGTCCAGCGGCTCCGCCCTGACCCAGACCCTCGGCATCGGCAAGGGCACCGTGTCGATCACCGACATGCACGAGGCCGACCTGCTGATCGTGGCGGGGCAGAACCCCGGCACGAATCATCCGCGCATGCTGAGCGCTCTCGAAAAGGCGAAGGAGCGCGGCGCGAAGATCATCGCGGTCAACCCGCTGCCCGAGGCGGGCCTGATGCGCTTCGAGAACCCGCAGACGCCGAAGGGCATGGTCCTCGGCGGCACCAAACTCGCCGACCAGTTCGTGCAGATCCGCCTCGGTGGCGATCAGGCCCTGTTCCAGGCGATCGCGAAGCACCTCATCGAGGCGGATGACGCTTCGGACGAGGCCGAGGGTGTCATCGACCGGGCCTTCATCGCGGCACACACGAGCGGGTTCGCCGAGTTCGACGCGTTCATCCGTCAGGTGCCGTGGAGCGAACTCGTCACCGCGACGGGCGTCTCGGAGGCAGAGCTGCGCGAGGTCGGCGAGAGCGTCCGGCTGTCGAAGGCCACGATCGTCTGCTGGGCGATGGGGCTGACGCAGCACAAGCACTCGGTCGCGACACTCCGCGACGTCGTCAACGTGCTGCTCCTGCAGGGCAACATCGGCCGCCCCGGTGCCGGTGTGTGCCCCGTGCGCGGCCACTCGAACGTGCAGGGCGACCGCACGATGGGCATCTACGAGAAGCCCTCCGAGGCCTTCCTCGACGCACTCGACGCGGAGTTCGGATTCAGCGCGCCGCGCGAGCACGGTTACGACACCGTCGAGGCGATCCGCGCGATGCGCGACGGCAAGGTGCGGGTCTTCATGGGCATGGGCGGCAACTTCGTCAGCGCCACGCCCGACACGGCGGTCACCGAGGCCGGGTTGCGCCGGACCGACCTCACCGTCCAGGTTTCGACCAAGCTCAACCGTTCACACCTCGTGACGGGGCGACGCGCCATCATCCTGCCGACACTCGGACGTACCGACCGTGATGTCCGCGGCGGCGTCGAACAGCGCGTCACGGTCGAGGACTCGATGGGTGCCGTGCACGGTTCGCGCGGACGTCTCGTTCCCCCCGCCGAGGACATGCTCAGCGAGGTCGCGATCATCACGCGCCTGTCGGGGCTGCTGTTCCCCACCGATGCCTCAGCGCACCCGTTCGGTCAGCCCCCCGTCCACAACGGCGACCACGATCGCGGGTACCCCGAGCGCTCGCCGCAAGAGGAGCGCGAGCCGAAGACGGATCCGCCCGAGGCCGGGACACCGGCCAACTACCCGCGCGCCGACTGGGACGCACTCGAGCGCGACTACGCCCAGATCCGCCTGCACATCGAGCACGTGATCCCCGGCTTCGAGGAATACGACCGCCGCATCGCCAAGGGCCGCACGTTCTACCTGCCCAACGGCCCCCGCGACGAACTGTCGTTCGCGACCGAGACCGGGAAGGCGATGTTCACGGTCAACGAGCTCGAGTACCCGGTGATCCCGGAGGGGCGCCTGCTGCTGCAGACGCTGCGATCGCACGATCAGTACAACACCACGATCTACGGCAAGGACGACCGGTACCGCGGCATTCACGGCGGGCGACGGGTCGTGCTCGTGAACGCGGAGGACATCGCGCAGCTCGGGTTCGCGGAGGACGAGGTCGTCGACCTGGTCTCGGAGTGGCGCCGCCCGGACGGCACGATCGAGGAGCGGCGAGCCGAGGAGTTCCGCATCATCGCGTACAGCACCCCGCGTGCCAACGCCGCGGCGTACTACCCCGAGACCAACGTGCTCGTGCCCCTGGATTCGACGGCGGATGTCTCGGGCACGCCGACCTCGAAGTCCGTCGTCATCCGGCTCGAGCACCGGGACGTTCCGTGAACGACCCGTCCCGGATCGCCGCGTTGTGAGCGAGCTCGCCGCCCCGACGGGGCGCGAAGAAGCACTCCGCGCCGTGCCGCGCGCAGAGGGTGAGCAGCCCCGTGCCCTCGTCATCGGCTCGACGGGCTACATCGGCGCGCGCCTCGTGCCGCGACTCATCTCGGCGGGCTACCGCGTGCGGGTCCTCGCGCGGCGGGCTTCGCGGGTCGCGGCCTACGAGTGGGGTGCCGACGTCGAGGTCGTCGTCGGTAACGCCGCAGATCCGGCGGCCGTCGTCGAGGCCGTTCAGGATGTCGATGTGCTCTACTACCTGGTGCACTCGATGGCCGCGGGCAAGAGCTTCGCCGACGTCGATCTCGCCGCGGCGCGAGCCGTCGCCGATGCATCGGCCGCGGCGAGCGTCCGTCGCATCGTCTACCTCGGCGGCCTGCATCCCGCCGACGTGCAACTCTCGCGCCATCTTCGCTCTCGCGTCGAGGTCGGGCAGGCGCTGCTCGACAGCGGTGTTCCGACGCTCGTGCTGCAGGCGGGGGTCGTGATCGGATCGGGCTCGGCGTCGTTCGAGATGGTGCGTCACCTGACGGAGGTGCTGCCATATATGCCCGCACCGAAATGGGTGCGCAACCACATCCAGCCGATCGCCGTGCGCGACGTGCTGCACTACCTGCTCGGCGCCGCTCGCGTCGCGCCCGAGATCTCGCGGACCGTCGACATCGGCGGGCCGGACGTGCTCCGGTACGGACAGATGATGAACGGCTACGCGGTCGAGGCGGGCCTGCCGCAGCGCCCGATCGCCCCGCTGCCCGTTCTCACACCCCGTCTCGCCTCGCACTGGGTGGGGGTCGTCACACCCATTCCGGCAGCCCTCGCGCGGCCGCTCGTCGAGTCGCTGCAGAACGACTGCGTCATGGCGAACCACGATGTCGACGCCTTCATCCCTCGGCCCGAGGGCGGGCTGACCCCGTATCGACGCGCGGTCGCGCTGGCGCTCGGCCGTGTCCGCGAGGGCGTCATCGAGACCAGCTGGCAAGACGCGGCGGTCCACAACGCGCCGAGCGACCCTCTTCCCGCCGACCCGGACTGGGCGGGCCGCACCGTCTTCACCGACGCGCGCATCGCCCGGACCTCTGCCTCGGCCGAGTCGCTCTGGCGCGTCATCGAGGGCATCGGCGGCAGTCGCGGGTGGTACTCATGGCCGCTCGCGTGGGCGGTGCGCGGCTGGATGGACCGGTTCGTCGGGGGAGTGGGGCTCCGGCGTGGACGCCGCAACCCCGACCGCCTCGCCGTCGGCGATGCGCTCGACTTCTGGCGCGTCGAGAATCTCGAGCGCGGCGGACGGGACGAGCCATCCGTTCTGAGGCTACGTGCCGAGATGAAGGTGCCGGGCCTGGCCTGGCTCGAGATGAAGGCCGTGCCGGACGGGGCGGGATCTCGCTACGAGCAGCGCGCCGTCTTCTTTCCGCGCGGGCTCTCGGGTCGGCTGTACTGGTTCGCGGTCCTGCCGTTCCACGGGTTCATCTTCGCGGGGATGGCCGCACGCATCGTCGCGGCCGCCGAACAGGCGACCGGCGCCGCTGCGCAAGACGCCCCATAGGCTGGGTTCGTGAACGCCAACCCGTATCGAGCCGTTGTCGTGACGGTCTCGGATCGATCCTCCGCGGGCCTGCGCGAGGACCGCAGCGGCCCCGCGGCCGTGGAGGGGCTGCGCGCGGGTGGTTTCGACTGCGCCGATCCCGTGGTCGTGCCCGACGGTGCAGACAGCGTCGAGTCGGCGCTCCGTGCGGCGCTCGCGGAGGGCGCCCGCCTGATCGTCACGACGGGCGGAACGGGCGTCGGCCCGCGCGACGTCACACCCGAGGGGACCGCGCGCGTCGTCACGCGGGAGATCCCGGGCATCGCCGAAGAGCTCCGCCGCATCGGCGCATCCGAGAAGCCCGGCGGGATGCTCTCCCG
Organism: Microbacterium sp. CJ77; assembly: GCF_002911615.1. Lineage (NCBI taxonomy): Bacteria > Bacillati > Actinomycetota > Actinomycetes > Micrococcales > Microbacteriaceae > Microbacterium > Microbacterium sp. CJ77. The sequence continues at coordinate 209,217 of NZ_PQBR01000006.1, forward strand.
CGGCCTCGCGGGCGCCGTGGACGCGGCTCCCGGGGTGACGGCGGGCGCGCTCGTGGTGAACCTGCCCGGCTCGACCGCGGCCGTCGGCTCGGGCATCCCGGTCATCCTGTCGGTCGCCCGGCACGTCATCGACCAGCTCGGCGGAGGGGACCACACGTGACGGATTCACCTGCGACGACGACCGCGCGGGACGCGGTCCGCCTGACCCGCATCAGCACCGAGCCGCTCGATCTCGACACGCATCTGGCCGCGGTCGAGGATGCTTCGGCGGGCGCGGTCACCACGTTCGTCGGGCGCGTGCGCGACCACGATCCGGATGCCTCGGGTGCCGTCGTCGCGCTCGAGTACACGGCGCATCCCGATGCGGAGGCGACCCTGCGCCGCATCGCAGCCGAGGCGATCGGGTCCTCCGAGGCGGTCGTGGCCGTCAGTCACCGCGTGGGGCGCCTGAGCGTCGGGGACGCGGCGGTCGTGATCGCGGTCGCCTCACCCCACCGCGCCGAGGCCTACGAGGTCAGCCGCACGCTGATCGAGGCGATCAAGTCCGAGCTGCCGGTCTGGAAGCGTCAGGTCGAGGCCGACGGAACCACCGCGTGGAAGGGTCTGGGCGGCTAGACCTTCGCGATGGCGGGCCGCGCTTCGAGAGCGGCCGCTATGCGCTCGATGGCCTCGCGGAGGATCGGGCGGGGCAGGGCGAAGACGAGGCGCGCGTGCCCGATGCCCGCGACGCCGCATGCCGCGCCGTCCGTCATCGCGACACCCGCGTTCGTGCGGAACCACTCGCCCAGGTCGCCCTCGAGACCGTAGGCACGGAAGTCGACGAGCGCGATGTAGGTCCCCTCGGGCGTTATCAGCCGTGCCGCCGGCAGCAGCTCGGCAACGAGCTCGGCCAACAGGCGGCGGTTGCCGTCGAGGTACTCGATGACCTCGTCGAGCCACGGCCCGCCATCCGCGTAGGCCGCCGTGTTGGCGATCACGCCGACCGTCGCGGTGCCGTGCCCCGCCCACATCCCGAACCCCTGCCACGCGGCTTCGTCGGCCTCGTTCGACAGGATCAACTGGGCGCACTTCAGCCCCGCGAGGTTCCAGGCCTTCGACGCCGAGGTCGCGGTGATCGTGTGGGCGGCCGTGACGTCCGAGAGCGATGCGTAGGGCAGATGGGTCGCGGGAGCGTAGACGATCGGCGCGTGGATCTCGTCCGAGAACACGCGTCCGTCGTGAGCGGCGACGACCTCGGACACCGCCTGCAGCTCCGACCGGGTGAAGACCGTGCCGAGGGGGTTGTGCGGGTTGCAGAGGACGAGCAGCCCGCCGCCGTCGTGGAAGGCGCGATCGATACCCTCGAGGTCCATGACCATTCGTCCGTCGCGCTCGATGCTCGGAACCTCGATGACCCGGCGGCCGAGCATCTGGGGCACCATCAAGAACGGCATGTACGCCGGCGTGGGGACGATGACAGCCGAGCCCGGCGGTGTGAAGCGCTCGATCGTCACCTCGAAGGCGGTGATGACATCGGGCAGGTGGTGCACCCGTCCCGCGGGCACGTGCCATCCGTAGCGCTCGGCGCACCAGGCGGCCGTCGCGGCGGCGAGTTCGTCCGCGAGCGCGGTCGGCAGGTAGCCCGTCACGCCGCGGGCGAGCGCCGAGGTCAGGGCGGTGTTGATCGCGGGGGCGAGCCCGAAGTCCATCTCGGCGACCCAGGCGCCGATCGCGTCGGGGAACATCGTCCACTTCACGCTTCCGGCTTCGCGCAGCCGCTCCTGCGTGATGTCGTCGAACTCGCTCGCACTCACCCGCTCAGCCCCCTGCGAAGGGGGGAAGGACATCGACCAGGACGTCGCCCGAGAGCGATACCTCGTCGCCCGCGCGCGACCCGCCGACCAGCACGGCACACCGGGGCAGGATGCGGCCCAGCTCGGGGTAGTCGTTCGTCAGCGCGGCGCGGAGTTCGCCGAGAGTCGCCTCGGAACGTGCCTCTTCTTCGCGACCGGCGGCTTCTTCGGCGGCGGCGAAATAGCGGACGCGGGCCACTAGCGCTTCTCCGCCCACTTCTCGGCGAGTTCGGTGATCGCGCGCACGGCCTCGCGCACGGATTCGGGCGAGCCACCGGCGCGCCCGGCGACGAGTCCCGCCACGAAGGCGCTCACGGGCGCCGCGGGGCGCGCGACCCCGTTGGCGACATCGCGGGCGAGGTCGAGGATCAGGGCGACGTGCACGTCGTCGTTCGCGAGTTCGAAACGCTCGCCGAGCGCGTTCGCCCACTCGTCGAGCGCCTCGGGCGGGAGGGTGCGATCCGACACGATGATGTCCTCTCCGGGCTCACCCGAAACGCGGCGGGCCCACTCAAGATCCTCCCATGTGTCGACATCGCGGGTCGCGGCTTCGGGGGCACGCACGGCCGACAGCCGCAACGCGCCGACGAGGGACCTGACCGGAGCGTTGCGTCCCGACGCGGGCACGGATGCCGCGGCCTCGCGAAGAGCGGCCGTGCGGTACAGGGCGGTCAGCCACTGCGACCGACCCGAGGCATCCGTCAGGTGTGTTCCGTCTTCACGTGGATCTCTCAGCGGAAGCAGGGCGAGCGCCTGGTCGATTCCGGGCAGGTCGCACGCGAGCACGAGGGTCCACTCCGCCTCGATCCGCGGGAGCGCCGCGATGATCGCGGCGACGGGGCCGCCGAACGGCGGATCTTCGCGCACCCACTCCACCAGCGGCTCATCGAGCATCCGCTCACCGGCGACGACGATCCTGTTCGCTCCCGCGTTGCGGGCGGCCGCCACCGTGCGAGCGAGGAGCGCGGTGCCGTCGACCTCGAGGAGGGGCTTCGCGGCGCCGCCCAGACGAGAGGCGCGACCGCCCGCGAGGACGATCGCGTCGAACCCGGTGCCCCGCGGCGCGTTCACTCCTCGCCGGGGCGCTTCCACGATCCCGAACGTCCGCCTTCTTTGGCGGTGATGCGCACGTTCTCGATCGAGCTCGACTTGTCGAGCCCCTTCACCATGTCGACGATCGCGAGCGCGGCCACCGAGACGGCGGTGAGGGCCTCCATCTCGACGCCCGTGCGATCGGCCGTGCGGACGGTCGCCTCGATCGCGACGCCCTCGTCCTCGATCGCGAGGTCGACGGATGCACCGTGCACCCCGATGATGTGCGCGAGAGGCAGCAGCTCGGCGCAGCGCTTCGCGCCCTGGATGCCGGCGATCCGCGCCACGGCGAGCACATCGCCCTTCGGCACGGACCCGTCGCGTAGCGACGCGACGACCTCGGGCGCGCACCGCACGAACCCGCGGGCCGTGGCCGCGCGAACGGTCGGTTGTTCGTCGGTGACGTCGACCATGCGCGCGTGGCCGGACTCGTCCAGGTGGGTGAAGCTCATGAGACCAGCATGACATCGACGGGGTCGCCGGGCTCGACCCGTGAGAGCTCGGCGCCGACGACCGCGTAGGCCTCGGCCCGCGCGAGCCCGCCGGCCAGGTGCGAGCCCGAGCCGCCGGCCGTCGCGGGGCGCACCGTCCACCGGGCGGGGTCGGTGCGGTCGATCGCGGCCGGGAGGTACTGGCGCCGACCGGGCGGGGTCGTCCAGCCCTGTGCTGCGGGCAGTCGGAGCAGCGGTCGATGGATGGTGGTCCTGCCCTGCAGGGCGAGCAGCGCGGGGCGCACGAACGTCTCGAACGACACGGCCGAGCTGACGGGATTGCCGGGCAGTCCGAAGAACAGCGCGCCGCCGGGCAGCGTGCCGAAACCCTGCGGCTTCCCGGGCTGCATCGCGACCTTCACGAACGAGATCGCGGTGTCCGAACCCAGGGCGTTCTTGACGACCTCGTACGCGCCGGCGCTGACGCCGCCCGATGTGATGACGACATCCGCGCCGACGGCGGAGGCCAGGACGGCGCGGAACTCGGCCTCGTCGTCCCCGACGCTGCCGACGTGAACCACATCGGCACCCGCCTCGCGGGCGAGCTCGGACAGCAACACCGAGTTGGACTCGGGGATCTGCCCGCGGCGGAGCGCCGTGCCGGGTTCGGCCAGCTCGGTGCCCGTCGACAGGACGACGACGCGGGGGCGCCGGGTGACCGTCACGTGGGCAATGCCCGCCGCCGCGGCGGCCGCGAGTTGCAGGGCCCCGAGTACCGCCCCCGCCGGGACGATCTCGTCGCCGGCGCGCGCGTCACCGCCGCGTCGCCGCACGTGGGCGCCGAGTGCACGGGGTGCCGCGAGCACCACCGTTCGCTCGAGGGAGTCGTCGAGTCCGCCGGCCGTGTCCTCGAACGGCACGACGGTGTCGGCCGCGGTCGGCAGCGGCGATCCCGTCATGATGCGGGCCGTTTCGCCCTCCGCCAACGCGGGATCGAGCTCCGTGCCCGCGGGCAGGTCGGCGACGACGCGCAGCGTGACGGGGGCATCGGCCGTGGCGGACTCGACGTCCGAGAAACGGACGGCGAAGCCGTCCATCGCCGAATTGTCGAAGACGGGGATGTCGACGCGCGCGAGCACGGGGGCGGCGAGTGTGTGCCCGGCCGCCGCCGCGAGCGGGACCTCGACGGTGTCGAGGGGGTGGGCTGCGGCGAGGATCTGGGCGAGGTGCTCTTCGACCGTGCGGAGGCTCATGCGCCGGCCGTCGAGAGGTGCGCCGTGGGGTGTGGGGCGGCCCAGGCATCCATTCCGCCCGTCAGCACGATGGCGTCGACGCCGACGGAAGCGAGGGCGCGGGCGGCGCGGGCGGCGCGCACGCCCGCCTGGCAGATCACGACCACGGGGCCGCCGATCGACTCCGCGAACGCCGTCGGGTCGGCCAGCACCGCGCCCAGCGGGAGGTGGTGCGAACCCGGGATCGTGCCGCCCGCGAGTTCGTGCTGCTCGCGCACGTCGATCATCGTCGGCGCCGTGCCGGCGGCGAGCTCGGCGGCGAGCTCGGCGGGTGAGATCTCGGGGAGGGCGGAGTTCGTTGCGGGGGCGGTTGCCGCGGAGGGGACGGATGGCTCGACCCCGGCGCCGCGCAGCGGCACCTCGCGCTGCCGGCCACGCAGGCTGTCGATGACCAGGACGCGGCCGAGCAGCGGGTCGCCGATGCCGGCGATGAGCTTGATCGCCTCGATCGCCATGAGGCCCCCGACCTGCAGGCAGAGCGCCCCCAGCACCCCGACATCGGCGCAGGTCGGCACGAAGCCGACGCTGCCCGTGGGGTAGAGATCGCCGAGGCGGACGGGGTCGGTGCCCGCGGGCGGTGCGCTCCAGAAGACCGTGACCTGCGCGGCGAACTCCTGCACCGTGCCCCACACGAGCGGCACCCCGAGTGCCTCGCACGCGGTGGCAACGGTCTCACGTGTGTCGAAGGTGTCGCTCCCGTCGATCACGAGGTCGGCTCCCGCGAGCAGCTCCCGCGCGTTCGTGGGGTCGATCCGGGTCTTGCGGCCGCGCACCTCGGTCTCGGGTGAGAGCCCCGCGATCCGCCGGGCGGCGCTGTCGATCTTCGGCTCGCCGACGTCGGCGAGCGAGTGGATCACCTGGCGCTGCAGATTGGACGCCTCGACCGCGTCGTCGTCGATGACGGTGAGCGTGCCCACCCCGGCCGCGGCGAGGGCGAGCAGCACGGGTGACCCGAGCCCCCCGGCGCCGACGACCGCGACGTGCGCGGCGCGCAGGCGGCGTTGCCCGAGTTCACCGAATCCGGCGAGGCTCGCGTGCCGAACCGTGCGGGCGCGTTCGTGCTCGCTGAGGGCGGCGACGGGCTCGACGAGGGGGGGAAGAGGCATGACCCCAGGGTAATCCGGTGGGCGGCGGGGTGGCCGGGATGTGCCATCCGCACGACCGGACCGCGACGCGCCGGAGCATCCGAGGTTCTCGCGGGGTGTCGCAGGTTTGATCGTGCGGACGGCACGGTCGGCGCGGGCGGCCGCGTTCACGGCATCCGCTCCTGCGGAGAAAAGTGCGGCGATGGGGCGCAGATGCGGACATAGACTGGCCGTATGCGCAGCTACAAGATCGCCGAGGCCGCCCGACTGCTCGGGGTGAGCGACGATACCGTGCGCCGGTGGATCGAGCAGGAGCTGCTGCCCACCACCGGGGCCACACCCGCCGAGGTTCCCGGCGATGCGCTCGCCGCCCGTGCGGTCGAGCTGGCGCGTGCCGCCGCCGACCCCACCGACGTCCTCTCCAGTGCCCGCAACCGCTTCGTCGGGCTGGTGACGCGTGTGCAGATCGACGGCGTCATGGCGCAGCTCGACATCCAGGCGGGCCCCCACCGCGTCGTTTCGCTGCTGTCGGCGGAGGCCGTGCGCGAGATGAACCTCGATGTCGGCTCGCTCGCCGTCGCGGTCGTCAAGGCGACCAACGTCATCGTCGAAGCGCCCCGCGAATGAGAGCGCGGGGGTCCGCGCGGCGGACGGGTCGGATCGTCGCGCTGGCGGCAGCCGCGGTCGCCGTGGCGCTCGCGCTCGCCGGGTGCGCGGCATCGCCAGGAGCGGAGCCCGAAGCATCCGAATCCGGCGAGCTCTCGGGAAGCCTGTCGGTTTATGCGGCCGCGTCCCTGCGCACGGCGTTCGATCGGATCTCCGCAGAATTCGAGGCCGAGAACCCGGGAGTCGATATCCTTCCCCTCGTGTACGACGGATCGAGCACGCTGGCCCGGCAGATCGTCGAGGGTGCCCCCGCGGACGTCTTCGCCTCGGCGGACGAGAAGAACATGGAGACCGTGGAGGACGCCGGACTGCTCGCGGGATCCGCGGAGCTCTTCGCCGGCAACACCCTCGTGATCGTCGTTCCCGCGGGCAATCCCGGTCGGGTGACCTCGCTCGAGGATCTCGCCGATGCCGACCTGTCGATCGTGCTGTGCGCTCCCGAGGTTCCGTGTGGCGCGGCATCCGCGACGCTGCTCTCGAATGCCGGGGTCGTCGCGCGACCGGTGAGCGTCGAGCAGAACGTCACGGCGGTGCTGACGAAGGTGGCTGCGGGCGAGGCCGACGCCGGCCTCGTCTACCGCACGGATGTCGTCGGGCGCGAGGACGTCGCGGCCATCGTGCCCGACGGGGCCGAGGACGTCGTCAACAGGTATCCGATCGCCGCACTCGCGGGTGCGGCCGACCCCGACGCCGCCGCCGCGTTCGTCGCTTTCGTGCTCGGTGCGCGCGGGCAGGCGATTCTCGCCGACCTGCAGTTCGCGGACCGCGGGTTCGGGTCCCCGTGATGTCGGGGCGCGGTGCGGTGGGGTTCGTCCCGCCGATTCTGGCCGTGCCCGCCGTGCTCGGGCTCGCCCTGCTCGTCGTGCCTCTCGGTGCGCTCGTCGCGCGCGTGGAATGGTCGACGCTCTGGGCCGACATCACCTCGCCCGCGGCGCTCGATGCCCTCTGGCTGTCGCTCCGCACCGGATTCGTCGCGACCGCGATCTGCGTGCTGCTCGGTGTGCCCCTCGCGCTGGTCATCGCCCGTTCGGGGCCCCGCGTCTCGGCGCTGCTGCGCGTGATCGTGACCGTGCCGCTCGTCCTGCCCCCGATGGTGGGTGGCGTCGCTCTGCTCTTCCTGTTCGGCCGGACGGGACCGCTCGGCCAGGCGCTCGAGACCTGGGGCATCCAGATCCCGTTCTCGACCACGGCCGTGATCCTCGCGCAGACGTTCGTCGCCCTGCCCTTCCTCGTGCTCGCGCTCGAGGGCTCGATGCGCACGGCCGGGGTCGAGTTCGAGCGCACGGCATCGACGCTCGGGGCCGGGCGGTGGCGGATCCTGTGGCGGGTCACACTGCCGCTCGCCGCGCCCGGACTCATCGCCGGGGTGATCCTCGCGTTCGCCCGGGCGATCGGCGAGTTCGGGGCGACCGCGCTCTTCGCCGGGAACGCTCCCGGCGTGACGCAGACGATGCCCCTCGCGATCTACACGGCATTCAACGGCTCGGGGGTCGGGCAGGGGACCGCGGTGGCGCTGTCGCTGCTGCTGCTGGTCACGGCGATCCTCGTGCTGCTGCTCGTGCGCGCGTGGCGGCCCCCTTCCGCAGACGCGAGCCGTGGCGGAACGGAGACCGTCCGATGACCGGGGCAGCGCTCGCCGCCGAGATCGTCGTCGAGCGCAAGGGCTTCCGCCTCGAGGCGCGGATCGACTGCGCGCCCGGCGAGGTCGTCGCCGTGATGGGGCCGAGCGGGGCGGGCAAGTCGACGCTGCTCGCGGCGATCGCGGGCCTCCAGCGGCTCACGGACGGACGCGTCCGGATCGGGGATCGGGATGTCGCATCCGCCACCCGCCCGCGGCGCCACGTTCCGGCGGCGCAGCGCGGCGCGGTGCTGCTCGGCCAGGACGCCCGACTGTTCCCGCACTTGACGGCGCGCGAGAACATCGCGTTCGGGCCTCGCGCCCGCGGCATCGACCGCAAGGTCGCTCTCGGCGACGCCGACGACTGGCTGTGGCGCGTCGGGCTTCCCGGGATGGGCAACCGTCGTCCCGCACAACTATCGGGTGGACAGCAGCAGCGCGTCGCGATCGCGCGTGCTCTTGCCACCTCGCCACAGGTGCTGCTGCTCGACGAACCCCTCACCTCGCTCGACCCCGAGACCGCCGCGGACGTCCGCGCCATGCTGCACGATCAGCTCGCCGCGACCCACGCGACCGCGGTCGTCGTGACGCACGACGCCGTGGACGCCGCGGCCCTCGCGACGCGCCTCGTGGTGGTGGAGGGCGGTCGCGTCACGCAGTCCGGGGGAGTGCGCGAGGTGCTGCGCGCACCCGCGACGCGCTTCGTCGCGACGGTGGCCGGTGTCAACCTGATCCACGGCGTCGCCCACGACGGGCGCTGGCGCGCCGTTTCCGCGTCGCCCGAGGTGCTCATCGCCTCCGCGGATGACGCGTCCATTGCCGCGGCTGCGACCGAGGGCGCACCGTTGGCGGCCGTCTTCCGCCCCTCGGAGGTACGCCTCGAGCGCGCGGTCGAGTCCACGTGGACGGGCGCGCTGCGGCTCGCCGCCGAGGAACAGGCGACGCCCGGGACGTGGCTCGCCCGGGTCGTCCGCGTCGAGCAGACACCGGTCGGTGCGAGAGTGCACACGGCCGAGCCCGCTGTCGCGGCGGACGTCGCGGCCGAGGCCATCGTCGAGTCGGGGCTCGCCCCGGGCGTGCCCGTGCGCGTGAGTGTGGATCCCGCCGCCGTGAGACTCCTCGCGGTCGCGGGCGCCTAGGCGCGGTTGCCCACGCGGCCGTGATCCAGCCGCACGATCCGGTCGACGAGCCCATCGGGGACCGTCACGTGCGAGATCAGCACGACCGCGCGGTCGGCCGGCACCGCCGCGAGCAGATCCGTGAGCAGGGCATCGGATGCCGCGGGGTCCACGCCCGCGGTCGGCTCATCGAGCACGAGCACCGGGAACTCGCGCAGCAGCGCCCGGGCGAGCGCGATCCGCTGCGCCTGGCCGCCCGATACCAGGGCCCCGCGCTCGCCGACGCGGGCATCCAGCCCGCCGCGCTCGCGCAGCCATGTGCCGAGGCCGACGCGGTCGAGGGATACCTCGAGCTCGGCATCCGTCGCCGTATCGCGCGCGAACAACAGGTTCTGCCGGATGGTCTCGTCGAAGAGCATCGGGCGCTGCTCGCAGAGGCCCACCGTCAGGCGCAGGTCGTCGTCCGCGATCCGGTCGACGGGGGTGCCGCCGATCTCGTACGTTCCCGCGCAGTCGAGGAATCGCACGAGCACGTGGGCGAGCGTCGTCTTGCCCGCCCCGCTCGACCCGACGACGAGGACGCGCTCGCCGGGCGCGACGTCCAGGTCCACTCCGCGGAGCGCCGGCCCGTCGGCGTGGGGCCAGCGCGCCGAGACATCCCGCAGCCTCAGACCGGTCCCGAGGTCTGGCGCGACCCCCGTCGGCGCGATCGACGCGGCGACGAGGCCCGCGGGCAGGGTGTCAGGCAGGGACTCGGCGATGCGTGTCGCGCTCGCCCGCACCTGACGCCAGGCCGCGGCGGCGAGGGGGACGGCCGCGAAGACCTCGAACACCGCCATCGGCACCAGGACGATGACCGCGAGCGCGGGGCCATCGAGCGCAGCCGGTGCCGCGACGGCGATGGCGGCGATCGAGGCCGCCCCCGCCAGCAGCGTCACGAGCGCCGTGGTGCCGGCCTGCGCCACCGCGCGGCGGACGACGGCCCGGCTGACCGCCGCATCGGCGTCCCGGATGCGGTCGCGGCTCGCCGACTCGGCGCCGTACGCCACGAGCACGTCGAGCGAACCGAAGTGATCGAGCAGGGCATCGGTCAGGCGAGCACGGAGGGGCGCGATGGATCGCTCGGCCCGACCGCCGACCGCCCAGCCCCACAGTGTTGCGACGAGACCCGCCGCAACGAGGCAGACCGCGAGCGTGAGCCCGGCCGGCGGATAGACGACCCCGACGAGCACGATCGATCCGAGCACGACGAGGGCCGATCCGGCGAGGGGTTCGACGACGCGGAGCGGCAGATTCTGCAGGTCGTCCACGTCGTCGACGAGGGCACCGAGGACGGATCCGCGGCGGGTGCGCCCCAGCCCGTCGGGGGCGAGGGGGATGAGTCTGCGCACCATCCCGCTGCGGGTCGCCGCGAGCTGTCGAAGGGCGGCGTCGTGCCCCGTCAGGCGCTCGAGGTAGCGGAAGCTCGCGCGGGTGAGGGCGAAGAGCCGCACCCCCACGACCGCTATCGAGAGGTAGAGCACCGGCGGCTGTTCGCTCGCGCGCACGATCAGCCACGCGCTGACCGCCAGCAGCGCGACGGCCGAGGCCTCGGAGAGGAAGCTGGAGGCGATGGCGGGCCAGAACCGGCGCGCGGGCGGCATCGCGCCGCGCAGCACGGCGGCGGTCGTCGTCCCCATGACGGGGGTCGCGGGCGCGGTCATGCGCTCACCCCTGCGAGCTGCAGGGCGACGACGAGGTCCGCGATGCCGCGGGCGCTCTGCCGGTGCGAAACGAGCAGGATGGTGGCCCCGGCATCCGCGATATCACGAAGACTCCGCCAGAGCGCGGCCTCGGTCATCGCGTCGAGGGCCGAGCTCGGCTCGTCGAGCGCGATCACGGCCGCGCGTCCGCTGAGGTGACGGTAGAGGGCGCGCGCCACGGCAACGCGTTGCGCCTGACCACCCGAGAGCCCCGAGCCGCGCACGCCGAGGGGGAGGGATGCGTCGATGCCGTCCGCCTGCGCCAGCGACAGCGCCCGGTCGATCAGAGTCGGGTCCGGCGACGGATCGCCGAGGGCGACGTTCTCGGCGACGGTGCCGGCGATCAGGCCGGGCTGCTGCCCCGCCCAGGCGAGCCAGCCCGACGGTGCGGTTCCCCGCAGGTCGGTGTCGCCGAGCGTCGCGGTGCCGTCCCACTCGGCCGCGCCGCGCAGGGCAGCGATGAGGCTCGTCTTGCCGACGCCGCTCGGACCCTCGATGACGACGATCTGCCCGGGCGAAGCCGTGATGCTCACGGCGGGCAGCATCCGTTCGCCGCGCCTCACGCGAACGTCGGTGAGCGTGAGAACACCGGATGCGCCCGTGCCCGCACACGAAGATTCCGTCGCGCGCTCGCCGTGTGCCGCGTCGAGCACCGCGAACACGTCGTCCGTTGCGGCGACCCCCTCGGCGGCTGCGTGGAACTGGACGCCGACCTGGCGCAGCGGCAGGTATGCCTCGGGCGCGAGCAGCAGCACGAACAAACCGATCGAGAGGGCGAGTGCCCCATCGACCAACCGGAACCCGATCGACACCGCGATGATCGCGACCGAGATGCTCGCGAGGAACTCGAGAGCGAAGCCCGACAAGAAAGACACCCGCAGCACCCGCATCGTCTCGATCCGGTACCGTTCGGTCACGGATTCGATGGATGCCGCGGCCCGGTGCTGGCGGCCGAACACCTTCAGCGTGCCGAGCCCCTCGACGGTGTCGGCGAAGCGCGCCGCCAGCTGCTGCAGCGTGCCCCACTGTCGCTTCTGCACCGCTCGCGTCGCGAGGCCGATCAGGATCATGAAGATCGGGATGAGCGGGATCGTCAGCAGGACCGTCAGTCCGCTGACCCAGTCCTGCCACCACATCACGAGGATGATCAGGGGCGTCGCGATCGCCGTCTGCACGAGCTGCGGCAGGTAGCGGCCGAAGTACGCCTCGAGCGCGTCGAGGCCATGCCCGGCGGTCACGGCGAGGTGCGCCGAGTTGCGCTCGTCGAGCCACCCGGGACCGAGGATGCCGACCGCTTCGACGAGGCGGGTCCGCAGCTGGGCCTGCACGCGCGCCGCCGCGAGGGCGGCCGACCGCTCGCGCACCCACACCAGCACGGCACGCAGCGCCACGACGCCCGCGAGGGCGCCGAGGGTCACCCACAGGTCGGCCGCAGGCATCCCGTCGATGACGCCCACGATCGCCCGGGTCAGCAGCCACGCGAACGCGACGATCACCGCCGTCTGCACGAGCGCGATCACGGCGATGATCGCGAAGAAGGACCGCGACGCGGTCGCGTACTTCAGCAGTCGGGGGTCGACCGGTGGGGTGCGCGCGGACGGCGCATCCGGGACATCCTGATCCTGACTCACAGCATTTCGACGATACCGGTGCGCACGCGTCAGTGCGCGGCTGCCTCCGCGGCCTTCTCGATGTGCGAGCGCGAGACGCGGCGCCGGAACACCCAGTAGGTCCAGCCCTGGTAGGCGAGGACGAGGGGCAGGAAGACGAGCGCCGCCCACGACATGATCGTCAGCGTGTAGTCGGTGCTCGACGCGTTCTCGATCGTCAGGCTGTACGCGGGATCGGTCGACGAGGGCATCACATAGGGGTACAGCGCGAACCAGAGGGTGCCGACCGCCGACACGACGGTTGCGGCGGCGAAGCCGAACGCCCATCCCTCACGGTCGCGCAGGTTTGCGCCGACCGACAGGATCAGGAACACCGCCGCAGCGATCGCCAGCACCATGACCGGCATGGCCGGGTGGGCGATGACCGTCCACAGCAGGAACGCCGCGGCGACGACGATCGTCAGGAACCCCGCGCGTGCGGCGAGACGCCGGGCGTCGTCGTGCACCTGGCCGTCGGTCTTCAACGCCACGAAGCTCACGCCGTAGGTGAAGAAGAGCAGGAGCGTCGTCACGCCGCCGAGAAGGGCGTAGGGGTTCAGGAGCGTCAGCAGGGTGCCGGTGAACTCGAAATCCTGATCGATCGGCACGCCCTGCACGATGTTGGCGAACGCGACGCCCCACAGCAGCGCGGGCACGGCGGACCCGATGACGATCATCGTGTCGAAGCCCTTCTTCCAGCGCAGACCGTCGCGCTGGTGGCGGTACTCGAACGAGACGCCGCGCAGGATCAGCGCCAGCAGAATCAGCAGCAGGGCGAGATAGAAGCCGCTGAAGAGCGTGGCGTACCACTCGGGGAACGCGGCGAACAGCGCCGCACCCGCGACGATCAACCAGGTCTCGTTGAGGTCCCAGACGGGGCCGATCGTGTTGATGATCTGGCGGCGGCCGACGTCGTCCTTGCCGAGGAACGGCAGAGACATCCCGACGCCGAAGTCGAAACCATCGAGCAGGAAGTACCCGATGAAGAGGAATCCGATGATCCAGAACCAGAGGTAGGCGAGGTCCATGGCGATTCTCCTAGTAGACCGTCGTCGTGAGTCGGTGGGTTGTGTCTTTGCCGGATTCCGGGTCGTCCGGATCGGGCAGCGGATCCGGCCCCTTTCGGGCCGCCTTCAGGATCAGACCGAACTCGACGACGGCGAGTGCGGCGTAGATCGCGGTGAACGCGACGAGCGATATCAGCACGGTCCAGCCCGGAACGTTCGGCGAGACGCCATTCTCGGTCAGCATCAGGCTGAACACGATCCAGGGTTGGCGACCCATCTCGGTGAACGCCCAGCCGACCAGGCTGGCGAGGAGCGGCAGGGGAGCCGACCAGATCGCGACCTTCCACATCCACTTCGCGACGGGGCGCTTGGCGCTCTTGCGCGTGACCCACAGTCCCACGATCGCGATGAGCGTCGCGGCACCGCCGAGCCCGATCATCCAGCGGAACGACCAGTACGTCACCCAGATGATCGGCATGTAGCTGACGCCCTCGCCGAACTGCGTCTCGTACTGCGCCTGCAGGTCGTTCAACCCCTCGACGCATCCGTCCAGCGTGTGCGTCGACAGGAACGACAACAGATACGGAACGCGCAGCGACCAGATCTCTTCCGAGCCGTCCGGGGTCCCGAGCGAGAAGAGGGAGAACGAGGCATCCGCGCCGCACGCCGTATTCCACAGCGCCTCGGCCGCCGCCATCTTCATCGGCTGCGTCGAGACCATGACCAGTCCCAGCTGATCGCCCGTGAGGGCGGTGCCCGCGAACGAGATGATCATGAACCAGAGCCCGAACCGCAGCGACGAACGCATCGTCACCAGGTGCTGACCGCGCGACAGATGCCAGGCCGAGACCGCGATCACGACGGCCGCCGCGAACATCCACGCGGCGAAGATCGTGTGCGGGAATGCAGCGAGCACGACCGGGTTGGTCAGGACCGCCCCGAAGTCGACCAGTTCGGCACGACCGCCATCCGCGGCCATCTGATACCCGACGGGATTCTGCATGAAGGCGTTGGCGGCGAGGATGAAGTAGGCCGACAGCGTCGAGCCGAGCACGACCATCCAGATCGACGCGAGGTGCAGGGCGCGGGGGAGCCGGTCCCATCCGAAGATCCACAACCCGATGAAGGTCGCCTCGAAGAAGAACGCCATGAGGCCCTCGAACGCGAGCGGGGCTCCGAAGACATCGCCGACGAACCGCGAATATGCCGACCAGTTCATACCGAACTGGAACTCCTGCACAATGCCCGTCACGACACCCATCGCGAAGTTGATCAGGAAGATCTTGCCGAACAGGCGGGTCAGATGCAGCCACTTGACGTGACCGCTGCGATGCCAGGCCGTCTGGAAGATCGCGACGACGAGGGCGAGGCCGAGCGTGAGGGGGACGAAGAGGTAGTGATAGAGCGTCGTCAGGCCGAACTGCCAACGGGCCAGTAGCAGCGGGTCGAGGAAATCCATGGGCGACGCTCCTTTGGTGCGCATCGGGGCGTCATTGCACCGGTCTATCGAAGAGGAGCTCGCCCGACGCGGTAAGACAATGATCTCAGGTCGTCTGGCTGGGGAGGCACCGGGCGGGCCGTGTAAAAGGAGCGACGCCCGGCCCCCGTCCCGGGACGCGCGGATAGGCTCGACCCATGCGTGCGTGCGAGGGACGAGAGGGCGGCAGCCGATGACGGCCGTAGCCGTCACGATCGCCCGGCGCGTCGAGCTCCCCGTTCGCGCGGGCGGCGCCGATGGTGCGGCCGGCGCCCAGGCATCCGGTCCGCTCGTCGACACGCACGGCCGCGTTCATCGCGACATGCGCATCTCGTTGACCGATCGGTGCTCGCTGCGGTGCACGTACTGCATGCCCGAGCAGGGCAACGAGTGGCTCGCACGAACCAGCATCCTGACCCTCGACGAGATCGAACGGATCGCTCGGGTCGGCGCCGCCGCGGGAATCACGACGTTCCGCCTGACCGGCGGCGAGCCTCTGCTGCGTGCGGACATCGTCGACGTGGTGCGACGGCTCGGCGCGATCGAGGGGCCGGACGGCCCGATCGAGATCGCGATGACGACCAACGGCATCAGACTGCCCGAGTTTCTGCCGGCCCTGATCGACGCGGGATTGCGACGGCTGAACATCAGCATCGACACGATCCGCCGCGACCGCTTCCACGAACTCACCCGCCGCGACCGCCTGGACGACGTGCTCGAGGGCATCGCGGCCGCGCAGGCATCGGGGCTGCGTCCGCTCAAGCTCAACGCGGTGGCGATGCGGGGTGTGAACGACGACGAGATCGTCGAGCTGACCGAGTTCGCGATGGCCCACGACGCGCAGCTGCGCTTCATCGAGCAGATGCCGCTCGACGCCGGCCACACGTGGGACCGCGCCTCGATGGTGACACGCGAAGAGATCCTGGACGCGCTGGCCGCGCGCTGGACCCTCGTGCCGATCCCCGGTCGTGGCGGGGCACCCGCCGAGCGGTGGGCTCTCGATGGCGGTCCCCACACGGTGGGCGTCATCGCCTCGGTCACCGCGCCGTTCTGCGGAGACTGCGACCGACTGCGACTGACGGCGGATGGGCAGATCCGCAACTGCCTGTTCTCGACGACCGAGTACGACCTGCTGCCGATCCTGCGGGCCGAGAACCCGGCGGCCGGTTCGATCGACGCGGCTCTCGACGACATGCTGCGCTCGAGCGTTCGGGGCAAGCTCCCCGGGCACGCGATCGACGACCCCTCCTTCCTCCAGCCGCTGCGCAGCATGAACGCGATCGGCGGTTGAATCCATGGGACGGATCACGACGCGGCGTCCGGTGACGAAGATCACGCTCGGCGGCGAGCCCGTGCGCCGCTCCGACACCCTGGCCGTCGAGGAGCCGCTCGAGATCCGCGTCGGCGGAACGTCGCTGGCGATCACGATGCGCACGCCCGGGAACGACGTGGAACTGGCCGCGGGGTTCCTCGTCTCGGAGGGCGTGATCTCGGCGGGCGAGCATTTTCGCGGTGCGATCCACTGCGGCGGTCCCGGCACCGGCGGCCCCCTCGCGGGCAACACCGAGAACACCTACAACGTGCTCGATGTCACCCTCGCCGCGGGCGTCGCACCGCCGGATCCGGATCTCGCGCGCAACTTCTACACGACGAGCTCGTGCGGTCTCTGCGGCAAGGCATCTATCGAGGCCGTGGAGACCGTCTCGGTCTACGACGTCGCATCGGATGCGGTGGCCCTGTCGGCCGGATCGCTCGCGACGTTCCCCGAGAAGCTCCGCGCCCAGCAGGCCGTGTTCGACAAGACGGGCGGGCTGCACGCCGCGGCCCTGTTCGACGCGACGACCGGGGAGCTGGTCGTGCTGCGCGAGGACGTCGGACGCCACAACGCGGTCGACAAGGTCGTCGGCTGGGCAATCCTGAACGACCGGTTGCCGCTCAGCGGCCACGTGCTGATGGTCTCGGGCCGTGCCAGTTTCGAGCTCGTGCAGAAGGCGATCATGGCCGGCCTGCCGATCCTGTCGGCCGTATCGGCGCCGTCGTCGCTCGCGGTCGAGCTGGCCGACGCATCCGGTCTGACCCTCGTCGGGTTCCTGCGCGGGTCGTCGATGAACGTCTACGCGCGACCCGACCGCATCCGGGTGTGAGCCGCGCCTACGCCATCGTCAGTTGGACGACGCACTGCGTCGGATCGCAGGAGGGTCGCATACCCGCGACGGTGAGGGGACCGCGCGCCTCCGCCAGCACACCCTGCATGATGCCCAGGTGCACCGAGCACAGCGTGTCGCGGTGGGCCGATTGCGATGCCGCGTGCGGGCACGGGGTCAGGTCGATCGTGAACTCGCGCTCGTCGATCAGGGGATCGAAGCCCGACTCGCTCAGGTGGTCGACGATCGCGTCGAGCTGGTGTGTCGTCTCGGTGCCGAGCTCGCGGACGGATGCTCCGGTCCACGGCATCACGCGCCGCATGATGTCGCCGCGCTCGGCCGCCGCGCGGGCCTTGCGGCGCGCGATGGGGCTGGAGGCGTCGGGCTGGCCGGTCGCGGCGCGGTAGAGGACCCGCGGGCGTCCGCGCGTCGTCCGGTGTTCGGTCTCGCGCACGATGTGACCCGCATCGAGCAGGCGCTCGAGGTGCTCGCGGACGGTGTTGGGATGCAGGGCCGTCGCCGCGGCGAGCGCGGCGACGGTCTGCTGCGGGTGCATCTGGATGAGGTGGAGGATCTCGACGCGGCTGAAGCTCGAAATCGCGCTGTATCCGACGCTCTGCATGGTCATGCCTCGATTATTCACGGCGCCGAGCGGTGCCACCGTGACCAAAGTCCCACGGAGTGGGTGCGGATCAGGCGGGGGCGGTGGGCGGAATCAGCTCGGCGATCAGGGCTTCGACGCGGGCGCGGATGTCATCGCGGATCGGCCGGACGGATTCGATGCCCTGACCTGCCGGGTCGTCGAGTTCCCAGTCCTCGTAGCGCTTTCCGGGGAAGATCGGGCACGCATCGCCGCAGCCCATCGTGATCACGACGTCGGACTCGCGCACCGCCTCGACGGTGAGCACCTTCGGCGTGTTGTTCGCGATGTCGATGCCCTCTTCGGCCATGGCATCGACGGCGACCGGGTTGATCGTGTCTTTCGGGGCAGAACCGGCCGAGAGGACCTCGATCGAATCGCCGGCGAGTGCACGGAGGTATCCTGCGGCCATCTGCGAGCGTCCCGCGTTGTGGACGCAGACGAACAGGACGGTGGGCTTGTCGGTCATCGGGACTCGCTTTCTCTCTGAAGTAAAAGCATAGGCGAATATCTATGGATTGCGAATCGACGTCAGTCCTGGCCGTTGATCCGGCTGCGGCGCTCGATCAGCACGGTGTCGCGCCAGTGGCCCGCTCGCGGCCCCCGGCCCGACCGTGCGATCCGTTCGCGGCGCCCGACGGTTCGGAAGCCGGCGCGCTCGTGCAGCGCGAGGCTCGCCGCGTTCTCGGGGAAGATACTCGACTGGATGCACCAGAAGCCCGCGTCTTCGGCGGCGTCGATCAGCGCAGCGAGGAGCGTACGGCCGATCCCGAGCCCCCGTGAGCTGCGCGCGACATACACCGAATGCTCGATCACGCCGCGGTAGGCGGCACGGATCGAGACGGGGGATGCCGCGGCCCAGCCGAGGATCGACTCACCGTCGACCGCGACCGGGCGTAGGTCCGGCAGGCGGGACGCGTCGAAGGCGGCCCAGGTCGGCACCTCGACCTCGAAGGTCGCCTCGCCGTCTTCGATCCCCTGTTCATAGATCAGGGCGACCGCGTCCCAGTCCGCGGCTCGCATCTGGCGAACCGTCGTCATGTGCAGCAGGCTCCTCCGCCGATGTCGGTCGAGCACACTCCCGTCGCCGGCAGCGTGAGCGCCACGCGAAGGGCGCTCTCGGTGTCGCCCGCCAGGTGAGCCGCGACCGAGCGGACCTGTTCGTAGCCCGTCGCGAGCAGGAAGGTGGGCGCGCGCCCGTACGACTTCATGCCCACGATGAAGAAGTTCTGCTCGGGATGCGTCAACTCGCGGAACCCGTGCGGCTCGACCGTTCCGCACGAGTGCACGTTCGGGTCGATCAGCGGGGCGAGCCGCCGCGGCGCCTCGACGATGTCGTCGAGCTCGAGGCGCAGCTCGCGCAGAATGCCGAGGTCGGGTCGGAACCCGGTCGCGTTCACGATCTGATCCGTGCGGTGTGAGACGGTCTCGCCCCGGCGGAGTCCGACGAGCTCGACGGGGCCCGCCGTGAGGTCATCGGATTCGTCGACCCGGCGTGCGCCGACGATCTCGAACCCGTCGACCAGATCGATCGCGCCGTCGCGGACCAGTTGCTCGACGCGTCCGCCGAGCTCGGCGCGCCCGGCGAGTTCGTCGTCGGGCGCCGTGGTGACGCGTGCGGCGCGAGAGTTTCGGATCAGCCAGGTGATGCGTGTGCCCGGCTCGTCCGAGGCGAGCTTCACGAGCGCGAGGAGCGTGTTCGCCGCCGAGTGCCCCGCGCCGACGACGGTGGTGTGCCGACCCGCGAACCGCGCCCGGTCCCGACCCAGCACATCGGGGAGTGCGGGCGAAACGCGGTCGGCCACATCGCCCAGACCCAGGGGGTCGAGTCCGCTCGAGCCGAGGCTGTTCGGTGTGCGGTACGTGCCCGAGGCGTCGATGACCGCCCGGGCCGCGACATCCTCGATCGTTCCGTCGGCGCGGCGGATGCGCAGGGCGAACGGGGTGACAGCGCGCGCCCGGGTGCGGGTGCGATCCATGCCCTCGCGGGTCACGGCCAGCACCTCGGTGCCGGTGCGGGTGCGGGACGCGATCGCGTCGAGCTGGGCCAGGGGAATCAGGTACCGGGAAACGAGCTCGGCGCCGGTGGGGATGCGGGATGCCGCGGGTGCCTGCCATCCGGACGACTCGAGCAGGCGCGCCGCGGCGGGGTCGACCAGGTGCTCCCAGGGGGAGAAGAGGCGGGTGTGGCCCCACGCCCGCACGCTCGCACCGATCGCGTCGCCGGCTTCGTAGATCGTGAAGTCGATGCCGCGCTCGGTCAGATGTGCCGCCGCGGCGAGCCCGATGGGGCCCGCGCCGACGATCGCGACCGGCAGTGTATCGAGGCGGCTCGCGCGAGAGGCGCGCGGCGTGAGGTCGAGCAGGGTCATGATCCCCTCCGAATATCGATGGTCTTCGATGTTCGAGTATCCGCCGTCTATCGATGAGTGTCAATATCGATTAGCATCGATGCGTGACTCTTCTTCCCCTGACGGATGTCTCCGCACCCGCGTGCGGCACCGCCCTCGTCCGCGAGCCGCTCGGCGCCGACGAGGCCGTGGCTCTCGCGCACACGATGAAGGCCCTCGCCGATCCCGCCCGGCTGCGTCTGCTCTCGATCGTCGCCGCGTCGGAGGGTGCCGAGGCGTGCGTCTGTGACCTGACCGAACCGGTCGGGCTCAGCCAGCCGACCGTGTCGCACCACCTCAAGGTCCTCACCGAGGCGGGGTTTCTCACGCGCAGCAAGCGCGGCACCTGGGCCTACTACGGGCTGGTTCCCGGTGCGCTCGACCGCGTCTCACGTCTGCTGATCGGCTCGTGAGGGCAACTGCGCGCGCCGTCGGCGCGGAGTTCCTCGGCAGCGCCCTGCTCGCGGCGATCGTCATCGGCTCGGGCATCATGGCGCAGCAGCTCTCGCCGCGCGACGTGGGTCTGCAGCTCTTCGAGAACGCGTTCGCCACGGCGCTCGGTCTCGGGGTCCTGATCCTGATCCTGCAGCCGGTGTCCGGCGCACACTTCAACCCCGCCGTGACGATCGCCGACATCGTGCTGCATCGCCGCCCGTGGTCGGTGGCGGGCGTCTACCTCCCGGCGCAGATCGCCGGGTGCATCGCCGGCGCGGTCCTCGCGAACCTGATGTTCGGGCTCGCCGCCGTGTCGTGGAGCACGACGGATCGCGCCGACGGCCCGCGGCTGCTGTCCGAGGTCATCGCGACGGCCGGGCTGGTGTTCCTCATCTTCGCGCTCGTGTGCACGGGCCGGGGTCATCTCGCCGCTCCCGCGGTCGGCGCATACATCGGTGCGGCCTACTTCTTCACGTCGTCGACGAGCTTCGCCAACCCGGCCATCACGATCGGCCGCGCCTTCAGCGACACCTTCGCCGGCATCGCGCCCACCTCGGTCCTGCCCTTCATCGTGGCGCAGCTGGTCGGTGCGGGTGTGGGTGTTGCGGTCGCGCTCGCACTGTTCCCCCTGGCCAAGCGCGCACCCGATGGCCTCGACGTGGTCGCGCAGGCCGATCCCCGCACCTAGCGTCGGCGCGAGTACAGGGCGACGAGCGCGACCATCACGATCAGCTCGATCAGCGTCTGCGTGACCACGACGAGCGGCGTCAGCGCGAATGCCGACGGCAGGGCGAGCGCGAGGGGCAGCACGACAAGCGAATTGCGGGTGACTCCGCTGAAGACGACGGCGCGGCGGGTGGGGGTGTCGAGTCGAGCGACCCGTCCCACGGCCGCGCCCAGGCCCGTCATGATCGCTGCGAACGCAACGAATACCGGCACGACCGCGACGAGCGTGCCGAGGGATCCCACGACCGCCGCGACCTGCGACCCGACAACGGCGGCGAGCGTCAGCATCATGAGGGGCACCATCGCCGCGAGCGCCGCGGTCATCACCGCACGCGCGACGCGCGTCCGCGCGGCCAGCGCACGCGTCAGGGCGGCGAGCGCGAGCGGCAGCGCGATCAGGAGCAGGAACGCCATCACGAAGGGGTGCAGATCGACGGATGTCGCGGATTTCGATCCCACCATCAGCCACAGATAGAGCGGGAGCAGCGCCATCTGCGCGAGCATCAGCAGGGGCGTTGCCGCGAGCAGGCGTTCCCTGGACCCGCCCGCGAGTCCGGTGAACACGATGACGTAGTCGACGCACGGCGTCAGCAGCACCAGCAGCACGCCGACGACGAGCGCCTGATCGAACGCCACGAAACGAGAGAGTCCGAACGCGATCGGCGGGACGATCACGAAGTTGAGGATCAGAACGGTCGTCAGAAACCGGCCGTCCCGAAACGCGCCCGCAAGCCGCCCGAACGGCACGCCGAGGAAGGTCGCGTACAGCAGCAGCCCGAGGGTCGGCGTGATCGACAACTCGAGCGGGCCCGCCGCCGCGGGATATCCGAGACCGACGGCCGCCCCGACCGCGATGGCCGCGAGGGAGAGCGCGACCTGGTGTCGCTCGCCCCATTCGATGACCCGCGACATCCGCCCAGTCTGTCAGCCGTCCGCGGGGTGCCGTCCGCCCACGCCGCGCACGCGCAGCTAGTGCCCGGCGCCGAGTCCGCCGCTCAAGCGCCCGTGCATCTGCGACGTGGCCTCGTTCATGCCCTCGAGAATGACGCGCTTGCCGAGGTGCTCGTACTTGGTCTGGATCGCATCGAGCGCGGCGACGGTCGATGCATCCCAGATATGCGAGTGGGACATGTCGATGACGACGCGCTCGGGATCGTGCGTGTACGCGAACTGCGTCGTGAGGTCGTTGCTCGACGCGAAGAACAGCTCGCCGTCGACCGTGTAGCGAACGGTGGGGACGGATGCCTCGCGGTCGGTCGCACGGGTGACGGACACGAAGTGCGCGACACGGCGGGCGAACAGCACCATCGCCGCCAGTACGCCGGCCCCGACCCCGATCGCGAGGTTGTGGGTCCATACCGTGATCGCGACCGTGATGAGCATGACGGCGGTCTCGCTCTTCGGCAGGCGCTTGAGCGTCGACGGGCGCACGCTGTGCCAGTCGAAGGTCGCCACCGAGACGACGATCATCACGGCAACGAGCGCCGCCATCGGAATGACGGCGACCACGTCGCCGAGCGCGAGGACGAGGATGAGCAGGAAGACACCGGCGAGGAACGTCGAGATGCGTGTGCGCGCCCCGGATGCCTTGACGTTGATCATGGTCTGGCCGATCATCGCGCAACCGCCCATGCCGCCGAAAGCGCCGGAGAGGATGTTGGCGGCGCCCTGGCCGAAGGCCTCGCGGGTCTTGCGCGAGTGGGTGTCGGTGATCTCGTCGACGAGCTTGGCGGTCATGAGCGACTCGAGCAGGCCGACGATCGCCATCGCGGCCGCGTAGGGGGCGATGATCGAGAGCGTCTCGACGTTCAGCGGCACGTTCGGGATGAACAGCTCGGGAAGGCTGCGGGGGAGTTCGCCCTGGTCGCCGACGGTGGGAACGCTCAGGCCGAACACGACGGCTGCCGCGGTGAGCAGGACGATGGCGATCAGCGGCGCGGGGACGACCTTCGTGAGGCGAGGCATCAGGTACATGATCAGCAGCCCGATCACGACGAGGGGGTAGACGAGCCAGGGGACGTCGATCAGCTGCGGAAACTGGGACACGAAGATCAGGATCGCGAGGGCGTTCACGAACCCGACCATCACCGAGCGGGGGATGAAGCGCATGAGTTTCGCGACTCCGAGCGCCGCGAGCACGATCTGGATCGCGCCGCCGAGCAGCACCGTGGCGATGAAGTAGTCCATGCCGTACTCGCGCGCCACGGGTGCTATCACGAGGGCGATCGCGCCGGTCGCGGCCGTGATCATGGCGGGTCGGCCGCCGAGGAACGCGATCGCGACGGCCATGATGAACGACGAGAACAGGCCGAGGCGCGGATCGACGCCCGCGATGATCGAGAACGCGATCGCCTCGGGGATCAGTGCGATCGCGACGACGAGCCCGGCGAGCACCTCGCGGGTCAACAGTCGGGGGCTCCGGAGTGCCTGCATGACCGTCGGCTCGATGCGATAGCGGGACTTCGGGTCCTGGACGGGGATGACGTCGGTCATGGCGCTCCTGACGGGGGAGGGGGCGGTGTGGGTCGAGGGCGCCGATGCGCCGGGGCCGGCGATGCCGTCCTGGGAAGATGGGGAGGGCGCCGAAGATGCGCCACTGGCCAAACTCTACCGTAACGTAAGGTTTGACCGCGAGCGAGCTTCCGAGGAGCGACGTGAGTAACCCAGGGCCCATGCACATCGGCGAGGTCGCCGAGCGCACGTCGTTGTCGCTGCGGACGCTGCGTCACTACGACGAGATCGGCCTGATCGTGCCGTCCGGTCGCACCGAGGGTGGCTTTCGCCTGTACGCGGAAGAGGATGTCTCGCGCATCATGCTCGTGCGCCGGATGAAGCCGCTCGGCTATTCGCTCGACGAGATGCGTACGGTGCTGGCGGCGTTCGACGAGCTCGCTCGGGATCCCGCATCGGCGGAACATCTCGCGACGATCCGCGCGATCCGAGAGGCCGCCGAGGATCGACGCCGAAGGCTCGTCGAGCAGGTCGCGATGGCCGAGGAGTTCCTCGATCAGCTGGCGTCGCTCGAGGTCCCACGGTAGACATCCGTCCCCCCGGGATGGCCGCGCATAGACTTGTATCTATGAGTGCGTCCGAGACTTCCGGGGAGTGGACGATTCTCGGCGACCCCACGCGCGCCCGGATCGTGCGGCTGATCCGCGAGTCGCCGGACGGGCGGGCCCTGGTCGGCCGCCTTGCGGACACGCTCGGGTTGCGCCAGCCGACGGTCAGTCATCACATGAAGGAATTGACCGCCCGGGGAATCGTCGTGCGCCAGCCCGAGGGGCGCCGGGTCTGGTACTCCCTCGATCCCCGTAACGCGGATCGTGTCGATGCCCTCCTGGGTGAGGACGCCTCGGCGCCACGCGTCGAGCTGGATCTGCCCCGGATCGTCGACCGTCTCACCGAGCGTTATCGCGGCACGTTCAGCCGCGAAACGATCGAGCGCTACGTGACCGAGAGCCACGACCTGATGTCGGCGAACAATCCCACGACGCTGATCGGGTCCCGCACCGCGGCGTTCGCGACGGGGCGCCTGGATGCCCTGGTTCGATCGAGCGCACCTCGCGGTGCCGTGCCGGAGGTCCTGTTCGTCTGCGTCGAGAACGCGGGGCGATCCCAGCTCGCGGCCGGGATCCTCCGACAACTCGCGGGCGACCGGGTGATGGTTCGCACAGCGGGCTCCGCGCCCGCGGGTGCCGTGCGCACCACCGTCGTCACCGCCCTCGACGAGATCGGCGTCTCTCTCGGGGGCGAATTCCCGAAACCGCTCACGGACGAAGCGGTGCGTGCCGCCGATGTCGTCGTGACCATGGGCTGCGGGGACGCGTGCCCCGTGTATCCCGGCCGACGGTATCTCGATTGGGACCTCGAGGACCCGCTCGGCAAGTCGCTCGAAACGGTGCGGGGCATCCGTGATGACATCGAAGCGCGCGTGCGAGAACTGCTGGGTGAGCTTACGCCCACCTGATCGTTCATCTCTCGGTCTTTCGTATTGATAGATGGAGGTCTATGCTTTCGAGTGAGGAAAGCGAGACACCATGAACGTCACATCCATCGTCGATTCGCCGCGAGGCGCCCGGCGCGTCAGATCATTCGGCATGGCCGTCGCGGTGATCTCGGGGGCGCTCCTGCTGAGCGCATGCGCGGGGGAGTCCGGGGGCAACGAGACCAGCGGAACGCTCGGCGGCACCGTCGTCACCGACGGGTCGTCGACGGTCGCGCCCCTCACCAACGCCGCCGCCCATCTCTTCGCCGGGCAGGAGCCGGACGTCGACGTCGTCGTGACGATCACGGGCACCTCCGCCGGATTCCGTGCCTTTTGCGACGGCGAAACCGACCTGTCGAACGCATCTCGCGCGATCTCGGACGATGAGATCGCTGCCTGCGAAGAGGCCGGGGTCGAATACACCGAGATCATCGTGGCCAACGACGGTCTGTCGGTCATCATCAACCCCGAGAACGACTGGGCAACAGATCTCACCGTCGAGCAGCTCGCGACGATCTGGGCACCCGAGTCCGAGGGCGACATCACGAACTGGAACCAGGTCGACCCCGACTTCCCCGACGAGCCGATCGTGCTGTTCGGCGCGGGCGACGACTCGGGGACCTTCGATTACTTCAGCGAGGCGATCAACGGCGAAGAGGGCGCTATCCGCTCCGACTACAGCGCCTCGGAAGACGACAACGCGACGGTCGACGGGGTCGGACGGGAGCGCGGTGGCATCGGATTCCTCGGTCTGAGCTACGTCGAAGAGAACGAGGGGGTCATCGTCGCCGCATCCGTCGACGGAGTCTCGCCGACCGTCGAGACCGTTCAGGACGGCAGTTATACGCCGCTCAGTCGTCCGCTGTTCATCTACGTCAACAACGCTTCGTATGCCGACAAGCCCGAGGTGAAGGCGTTCGTGGACTTCTACGTCGAGAACGCGGTGGACATCGCGCAGCGGGCCCTCGTCGTGCCGCTCACCGCCGAGCAGATCACCCTCGCCCAGGACGAACTCGCCTCACTCGGCTGAAAAGGACCATCATGCACATCGTCGCCATCGGCGGAAGCGACGCGGGAATCTCCGCCGCGCTCCGTGCCCGCGAGCTCGACCCCTCCGTCGACGTGACCGTCGTCGTCGCCGACGAATACCCGAACTACTCGATCTGCGGCATCCCCTACTACTTCTCGGGGGACGTGCAGCCCTGGCAGTCGCTCGCGCATCGGACGCACGCCGACCTCGAGGCGACCGGGATGCGCCTGCGGCTGAACACCCTCGCGACACGCATCGATGCGGGTGCGCGGCGCCTGACGGTCCGCGACGGGTCGGGGGAGTCGCAGATCGCCTACGACGAACTCATCGTGGGCACGGGCGCTCTGCCCACGTACGCCGGAATCGCGGGGCTGGGGACGCTGGGTCCCGCGGACGGCGTCCACGTCATCCACTCGATGGGTGACACGTTCGCCCTCGACGCCCACCTGGCCGAGCGCGACCCGCGCACCGCGGTGATCATCGGTGCCGGATACGTCGGCCTCGAGATGGCCGAGGGATTCCGCGCCCGCGGGATGCGTGTGATCCAGTTGCAGCGCGGGCCCGAAGTGCTGTCGACGCTCGATCCCGAACTCGCCGCCACCGTGCACGACGAACTCGCCGCCCACGGCGTCGAGGTCCACACCAACACCCTGGTCAAGGGCGTCGAGAAGACGGATGCGGGACTCGTCGTGCACGCGGAGCGCCTCGGCCAGGCCGTTTCGCACACCGCGGACCTCGTGCTCGCCGTCGTCGGGGTGCGGCCCAACACGTCTCTGCTCGAGGAGGCCGGAGCGAGCCTGGGCGCGGGGCGTGCCGTCGTCGTCGACGAGCAGATGCGCACAGGACTGCCCCACGTGTTCGCCGCGGGAGACGGCGTCGTCACGCACCACCGCCTGCTCGGGGTGACCTACCTGCCGCTCGGCACCACCGCGCACAAGCAGGGCCGTGTCGCGGGCGAGAACGCCGTCGGCGGGCAGGCGCGCTTCGCCGGATCGGTCGGTACCCAGGTTGTGAAGGTGTTCGATGTCGTCGCAGCACGCACGGGCCTGCGCGAACACGAGGCGATCGCGGGCGGCTTCTCGCCCGCGACGACGCAGACGACGGCCGACGACCACAAGCGCTACTATCCGGGCGCTCAGCCGATCGACATCCGCATAACCGCAGACACCGAGTCCGGCCTGCTCCTGGGCGCACAGCTCGTCGGGCGACTCGGAACCGAAACCGCGAAGCGGGTCGACACCTACGCGACCGCCCTGTTCGCCGGGCTCTCGGTCGAGCAGATCAGCGACCTCGACCTTTCGTACACGCCGCCCCTCAGCTCGCCCTGGGACGCCGTCCAGATCGCAACGCAGGCCTGGTCGCGGGCCCACAACATCATCGGAGTAAGCGCATGACCACGGAATCCGTCACCGCCAAGCCCACGGTTCTCTTCATCTGCCAGCACAACGCGGGCCGCTCGCAGCTCGGCGCGCACCTGCTCGACGTCGTCGCCCCGGGGCAGTTCCTCGCGACCAGCGCGGGGCTGAAGCCCGCGGCCGAGATCAACCCCGTCGTGGCGGAGTCGTTGCACGAGCTGGGTGCCGACACATCCGCTGCCATTCCCCGCCTCGTCACCGAGGCCGATCTGGCCGACGCGGACGTCGTGGTGACCATGAAGCCCGGGCTCGCGCTTCCCGCGCCGGTTGGCGAACGCCTGGTCGAGTGGGAGTTCCCGAACCCCGAGGAGTGGGATCTCGACGGCGTGCGCGGGATGCGGGACGCGGTCGCGGCTCAGGTCCGCGAACTCGCCGCGGAACTCACCGCGCTGCGATAGGAACTGCTGGCGGAGGATAGGGGATTCGAACCCCTGAGAGCTTTCACTCAACACGCTTTCCAAGCGTGCGCCATAGGCCACTAGGCGAATCCTCCTGGGGCCCTCGCGGGCCGCCGACCATCCTATCGTGCCGCTCGCATCTCTGCCGCCCGCCGACCGAAGAGCGACCGGGGGATCAGGGCCGCGGTGACACGCGTCCGCCGGTCCGCGACGGCCAGCATGCTCGCACGGACGGTGCGCACGGCATCGTCGAGCGGCGGTTCGGCCGCGCGCGGATCCTTCGTCTTCGGCGGCGCGTAGCTCACGTGTTCGATCGCGGCGACGAGCACGGCCATCGCCGCGGCATCCGCTCCCTCTTCGTCGACCAGTCGTCGTCCCAGCACCCGCGGCGACTCTCCGCGGGGCAGAGCGATGCCGAGGTCGAGGGCGGTGTCGGATGCCTCGTCCCACGCCGCCGCGGCGTCGCCCGTGTGCGCCACGATCAGGCGGTGCCGCCGCCGGATGGCACGCCACACGCCGGGCAACGCGAGCACGAAGACGACGGCGAGCGCGAGGCCGATGGGCGGACCCGCGTTGACGCCGGTGGTGCCGGTCGATGCATCGGTGCCATCCGTCCTATCCGTCTCGTTCGGCGCGTCCGATGCCGATGGCGCCTGGGAGGCGAGCGGCGCGGCCTCGCCCGCGAACCCGTCGGCCGTCCCCGAGGTCGCGGACGAGGCGAACGCCGTCGGCACGCCGAGGCTGTTCGTCGGCTCGAACGGGATCCATCCGATGCCCTCGAAATGAACCTCGGGCCAGGCGTGCAGCTGCGAGCTGTAGACCTCGTGGACCGTCTGATCGTCGATCGACTCGTTCGTCGCCGTGCCGGGCAGGTACCCGACCACGATCCGGGCCGGCATGTCGAGGGTGCGCGCCATGATCGCGAATGCCGAGGCGAAGTGCACGCAGTAGCCGCTCTTCACTTCGAGGAACTCCTGCACGGCCTCGAGCCCCGTGCCGTCGAAACCCGATCGCACGGGTGCGTTGAGCGAATACTCGAACTCGAGGCCGCGGAACCACCGTTGCAGGGCGACGAGCGCGTCGTAGTCGCTGCTCGTCGCGGAGGTCACGGCCAGGGCCTGCTCTCGGATGGCGGCCACGGCGGGGTCATCGTCGGGCAGGCCGAGCGTGGGCGAATTCGCCTCGATGGTCGCTTCCGAAGCGCGGATGCGTTCGGCGGACGGTCGGGCGACGTCGTAGGTGATCTGGTAGTCCTGGCCCTGCGGTGACGAGGAGCGCGAGATGACCGTGCGGTTCTGGGGAAGTACCGACCACTCGCCCTCGATGCCCTCGAGTGCGACAGCCGGGTAGGGCACCGGAAGCCACGGACTCACGTAGTTCACGACCTGCACCGTGGCGGTGTATTCGACGATGGGCACGTCGGGGTCGACCGCGACAGGCTCGAACTCCTCGTCGAGGGAGGCTGTCTGGCCACGGTCGGGCTGCCACTCGTCGCCGTCGAACCGCGACAGCGTCACGGCGCGGAGGTAGGGCGGAGCCGGCGCGTCGCTGCGCACCTGCAGCACCTCTGTGTCCTGCGGTCGCCGCAAGTCGCGACCGAGATCGAGCGACGGATCGATCGAGTTGCCGCGGACGGCGACGACGCTCGTGCCGCCCAGGACCGGCGCGGGGAGCGCGGGTGTCGCGACGATCGCCACGACGAGCGCGGCGGCCCCCACTCCGACGGCGGTGACGGCCGTGCCCCGCCGAGTGCCCTCTGTCGGTGCGAGATCGTCGGCGGAGCGGCGAGTCCCATCTGCGCTGGAGGCGCGGGCGCGTGTCGCCGTCTCGACACCCAGCAGCAGCAGCAACCCGACGGCGAAGGCGATGAAGCTGCCGACGTCGATGCTCCGGGGGACGGCTATGGAGGGGATGAGGTAGATGGTGATCAGCGCCACGATGGCGAGCAGGGGCATCCGAGCCGTGACGACGACATGATCGATCGCGATCGCGAGCAAACCCGCGGCCGCCACGATGACGAAAGAGAGGGGCATCCCGGCGACCAGGGGGGCTGCCCCATCGCGCACCTGCGTCATCGCCGCATCGATGAGGAGGGGGACTTCACGGAACGTCGCGGGCATCGGGATCACGCCGAGCAGAGCCGAACCACGAGCGAACACGGCGGTGATCGCGACCACCCACACGGCGAGCCCGATCAGACTCACGGCGAGCGGCGGCAGGCCGAAGCGTCGTGCGGTGTATCCGGCCGCCAGCACGACGACGATGATCGCGAACGAGCCGACGATCCACACGCCCGGCTCGATAACGCGGGCGAGGGGCAGAAGCGCCGTCGACACCGCGACGAGCACGGCGAGCGCGAGCCCGATCGATGGTCGGGGCCGGCGCCGCGCCTCACGCGTAGACATGGCCTGCGGCATCGATATGGTGCGCGCCGCGGTCGGCGACCTCCGACCACACGCCCGCGAGGTCGACTTCGGGGCCGATCGCGGCGGTCCGCCACCCGGCCTGCGTAGCGCGCTCGAGGGCATCCGCGGAGGGCGTGGCGGCGAGCAGGATCGGGAGGCTCGAGTGGTGGGCGAGCGGTGCCAGCGCGTCCGCGTCCTGTAGGCGCAGGATGCCCGTGATCAGAACGATCGGGCCGGCCTGAGCGCCGGCATAGCGCTGAGCGAGACCCGGCAGGGTGTCGTGGCGGCGCGACGTGAGGGATGCGAACCGCAACAGCATCTGTTCGACGTCCTCGGGCGCATCGATGCCGGGGATCGGTTCGCAGATCGGCGTGCCGTCCGTGTCGATCACGCCGACCTGGTATCCGTCGCGCGCGAGCCGCAGGACGATCGACACACAGGTCGACAGCGCGGATTCGAACGCGGGATCCTGTCCGGTACCGTCCCGCGCCGAGGTATCCCACCGCGGAGCGCCGAGATCGAGCAGCACGGTCGCCGCGTGGGTCGACTCCTGCTCTTCCTGTCGCACCATCAGGGTGTCGCGGTGTGCCGTGACGCGCCAGTGGATGCGACGCATCGAGTCCCCCGGGACATAGGGGCGGGCGATCAGGTTGTCGGCACCCTGCCCGAGCTGGTCGGACGAGGCGTGCAGGGCGCCGCCCGCTTCGCCCGCGGAGATCGCGACATGGGGGAGCGGGATGGTCGCGGGCACCGCCACGATCCGCGTGTCGCCGACCGGGGCGTGCGTGCGTCGGACGAGCCCGAAGGGGTCGGTCGTCCGCAGGGTCAGGGGGCCGATGCTCCACACGCCTCGACGTACGGCAAGCGCCGAGTACGCGATGTCGAGTGGCTGATCGGCACCGGCCGAGCGGGTCGCGAAAACGGACGCATCCCCCCGAGCATCGCCCTCGAGTGCCTCGGGCAGCTCGTCCGTCCAGCGGATCGCGCCGAACGGCGAAACGCTCCGCATCGACACGCGCGCGTGGACCCGCGTCTCGGATCCGACCGGCACGACATCGGGCCGGAGCGTTCGTTCCGCCTGACCGACCCGACGACCGATGTGCAGCAGGGCGAAACCGGCGGCGAGCAGGGCGAGCAAGAGGCATCCGATGTACATCAGCTCGACGATGCCCAGCTCGCGGGCCGCGACGA
This sequence comes from Microbacterium sp. CJ77, assembly GCF_002911615.1. NCBI lineage: Bacteria > Bacillati > Actinomycetota > Actinomycetes > Micrococcales > Microbacteriaceae > Microbacterium > Microbacterium sp. CJ77. Next base: position 240,985 of record NZ_PQBR01000006.1, read on the forward strand.
AGCTCACGATAGCGATCAGGAGGGCGCCGCTGCCGCGAACGGTCAGCGGCCAGCTCCTCGAGGTCTGCCGTTTCACGAGCGTGCCGCGACCGGTACCCGAACTGTTGCGGCGATACGGTCGATGATCGCGGCGACGGTGTCCGTTCCGCCCCGAGCACGCGTACCCGTGACGCTGCGGGTCGGGATGAGGCGATGCGCGAACACGGGTTGGAGCAGCGCGATCAGGTCATCGGGGATCACGAAGTTTCGCGCGTCGAGCGCGGCCCAGACCTTGGCTGCGCGCACCAGCTGGAGCGTCGCGCGCGGGCTCGCGCCCAGCCGCAGGTCGGGGTGCGTTCGCGTCGCCTGCGAGAGCGCGACGGCGTACTCCTCGACCGAGGGTGAGATGTGCACGGCGCGGGCGAACGCGATCATCCGCGACACCTCGGCGGTCGTCACGACGGGCCGCAGGGCGACCAGGGGGTTCACGGTGTCTCGCTGACGCAGCATGAGCGCCTCGGACGCGGCGTCCGGGTAACCCATCGAGATGCGCATCATGAACCGGTCGCGCTGCGCCTCGGGCAGGGCGTACGTGCCCTCCATCTCGAGGGGGTTCTGGGTCGCGACGACGAGGAATGGATCGGGCAGCGGATGCGTTCGGCCATCCACCGTGACCTGCCCCTCTTCCATCGCCTCGAGCAGCGCCGACTGGGTCTTTGGTGAGGAGCGGTTGATCTCGTCGGCGATCACGATGTGGGCGAAGATCGCTCCGGCCTTGAACTCGAACTCGCGTTCGGCCGGGTCGTAGACGGACACGCCGGTCACGTCGCCCGGAAGCAGATCAGGAGTGAACTGGATGCGTCGCACGCTCGCGTCGACGGATGTCGCGAGGGCCTTCGCCAGCATGGTCTTGCCGACCCCCGGCACGTCCTCGATCAGCAGGTGCCCCTCGGCGAGGAGCGCCACGAGAGCCGTGCGAACGGCGGCGGGCTTGCCGTCGATCACGCTCGAAACGGCGGAGGTGATGGCGCCCGTGAGCGCGGCGAAGCGTTCCGCATCCATCTGCGCGGGGGGTGCGGGCGGAATCTCCGGCGCGGGGGACACCCTGCGTCGTACATCGGTGCGAGTCTGCTCAGACCCGTGCAGCAACTCAGCAGGTGCGGGTGAATCCGGCATGCGACCCCCTGGATCGTCGTCGGGTGGGAAGGGTCGACAGTGACCCTGCGTTATCCGATCGTAACCCGATGGGAGCGCGCCCGGGCCGGGAGTTGCCTGACTCTCGGCGGACGCGCACGGTGCGAGGCATCCGTTCGTTTTCTGCGCCGCCCGGGGGACGGTTAGACTTGATCCAGCTCTCCGCGCGGCGGCATCCAGGCCAACTCCCCCAGGACGGAAACGTAGCAAGGGTAACCAGGCTCTGCCGGGTGCGCGGAGAGTCTTATTCTCTTGCGGCGCCTAGGCTGGACGACGTGGCGCAGAGCATCTTCATCACGTCCGCAGAGGGCCATTCCGGTAAGTCCTCGATCGCCCTCGGCGTGCTCGACACGCTGAGCCACGCGATGGCCCGCGTCGGGGTCTTCCGTGCCATCGCGCGCTCGACGCTCGAACGCGACTACGTCCTCGAGATGCTGCTCGAACACGACGGTGTCGACCTGCCCTACGAAGAGTGCGTCGGGGTCACCTACGACGACGTGCGTTCCGACGCCGAGGCCGCGCTCGCCACGATCGTCGAGCGGTTCAAAGCGGTCGAGGCGCGTTGCGACGCCGTCGTCATCCTCGGCAGTGATTACACGGATGTCGGGAGCCCGGCCGAGCTCGCATACAACGCACGCATCGCGGCGAACCTCGGTGCACCCGTCCTGCTGGTCCTCGGCGGTCGAGCGGGCCAGGGGCAGGGCGAACAGCTCGGAACCTCCATCGCCCGCACCCCGGACGAGATGGGCCAGATCGCCGACCTTGCGCTCGTCGAGCTCGCCCACGGCCGCGCAGAACTCTTCGCACTGGTCGCCAACCGTGCCGATCCCGATCGTCTCGGCGAGACCGTCGAAGCTCTCCGTCGCGCCGTGGCGGCGCACGGCAGCGAGGGCGTGCCCGTGTGGGCGATCCCCGAGGACAAGTTCTTGGTGGCGCCCTCCATCCGGGGCATCATGCGCTCGGTCGACGGCGCGCTGCTGGCGGGTGACCCCGACCTGCTCACGCGCGAGGCGCTGGGCGTCGTCGTCGCCGGCATGTCGATGGTCAACGTGCTGCCCCGCCTGTTCGAGGGCGCGGTCGTCGTGATCCCCGCCGATCGGTCCGAGGTGCTGCTCGCCGCCCTGCTCGCAAACGCCTCGGGCACGTTCCCCTCGATCTCGGGCATCGTGCTGAACGGCGGGTTCCCCGTGCCGGACCCGATCATGCGTCTCATGGAGGGCCTGGGATCGACCCTCCCGATCATCACGACCGACCTCGGCACGTACGACACGGCCGTTCGGATCATGAACACGCGCGGTCGCCTCGCAGCGGACTCGCAGCGCCGCTACGACACCGCGCTCTCGCTGTTCGAGACGCACGTCGACACGACCGAACTGCTCCGCGCCATCGGCGTCGCGCGCGCCACCGTCGTGACACCGCTGATGTTCGGATATCAGCTCGTCGAGCGCGCCCGATCCGATCGCCGCCGCATCGTCCTGCCCGAGGGTGGAGATGACCGCGTGCTGCGCGCCGCCGCCCGAGTGCTCGCCCGCGGCATCGCCGACCTGACGATCCTCGGCGAAGAGATCGAGGTGCGAAACCGCGCGATCGAGCTCGGGATCGACATCGCATCCGCCCAGCTGCTGAGCCCCTTCGACGCCGTGCACGTGCACCGCTTCGCGGAGGAGTACGCCCGGCTGCGCGCACACAAGGGCGTGACATACGCGCAGGCCGCAGACACCGTGACGGATGTCTCGTACTTCGGCACGATGATGGTCCACCTCGGGCTGGCCGATGGGATGGTCTCGGGCGCCGCGCACACGACGGCCCACACCATCCGTCCCGCTTTCGAGATCATCAAGACCAAGCCGGGTGTCTCGGTCGTCTCGAGCGTCTTTTTGATGGCGCTCGCCGACCGCGTGCTCGTGTACGGCGACTGCGCCGTGATACCCGACCCGACCAGCGAACAGCTCGCCGACATCGCGATCTCGTCCGCCGCGACGGCGGAGCAGTTCGGCATCGAGCCGCGCGTGGCGATGCTGTCGTACTCGACCGGCACGTCGGGATCCGGAGCGGAGGTCGAGAAGGTGCGCGCCGCGACGGCGCTGGTGCGCGAGCGGGCGCCTCAGCTCGCCGTCGAGGGGCCGATCCAGTACGACGCGGCCGCCGATGCCGCGGTCGCCGCCGCGAAGATGCCGGGATCGAGTGTCGCGGGCCGGGCCACGGTTTTCATCTTCCCCGACCTCAACACCGGCAACAACACGTACAAGGCCGTGCAGCGCTCCGCCGGCGCGATCGCCATCGGGCCCGTGCTGCAGGGACTGAACAAGCCCATCAACGACCTGTCGCGCGGGGCGCTCGTCGAAGACATCGTGAACACGATCGCGATCACGGCCATTCAGGCGCAGGGGGAGGCGGAGGCGTGAGCGCGATCCTGGTCGTCAACAGCGGGTCGTCGTCGTTCAAATACCAGCTGATCGACGTCGACACCGAGGACCTGCTCGCCTCCGGCCTCGTCGAGCGCATCGGCGAGGCGGTCGGCCGTGCGACCCATACGGTGACCGCGGCGGGGTTCGGTCACGGGCGCGCGGGCGAACCGGTGCCGACGGTGCTCGATGCCACCTATGACCGTGAGCTGCCGATCCCCGATCACACCGCCGGTTTCACCGTGATGCTCGAGGCCTTCGCCGAGAACGGTCCCTCCCTCGGCGAGACACCTCCCGTCGCCGTCGGGCACCGCGTCGTGCACGGCGGTGCGCGCTTCTTCGAACCGACCGTGATCACGCCGCTCGTCGAGATCAACATAGAAGACCTCTCGGTGCTCGCACCCCTGCACAACCCCGCGAACCTGCAGGGGATCCGTGCCGCCAAGCGGGCCTTCCCCGACATCCCGCACGTCGCCGTCTTCGACACCGCGTTTCATCAGACCCTCGCCCCTGCCGCATACACGTACGCCATCGATCGCGAACTCGCGGAAGCGCACCGTGTCCGCCGGTACGGCTTCCACGGCACCTCGCACAAGTTCGTGAGCGAGGCGGCCGCTCGGTTCCTGGGGCGGGACGACGCCGACACAGGTGCCGACCTGCGCCAGATCGTCTTCCACCTCGGCAACGGCGCCTCGGTCACCGCGATCCGCGGCGGGCGCTCCGTGGACACCTCGATGGGTCTGACACCGCTCGAGGGGCTCGTCATGGGCACCCGCTCGGGCGACCTCGACCCCGCCGTGCTCATCCACCTGGCCCGCCGCGCGGGCAAGAGTATCGACGACCTCGACGATCTGCTGAACCGCCGGAGCGGGCTGTTCGGTCTCGCCGGCGTGAGCGACATGCGCGATCTCGTGGCGCGCAAGGACGCGGGCGACGCAGCCGCGGCGCTCGCGTTCGACGTCTACATCCACCGGCTCCGCGCCTACGCGGGGGCCTATCTCGCGCAGCTCGGCGGTGCCGACGTGATCTCGTTCACGGCCGGCGTGGGCGAGAACGCGGCCTCGGTGCGGACGGAGGCGCTCGCGACGCTGGGCTTCGCCGGCGTGGAGATCGACCCCGACCGGAACGCCGCGCGGGCCCCCGGCATCCGTGTCATCTCGACGGATGCGTCGCCCGTCACGGTGCTCGTCGTGCCGACGAACGAGGAGCTCGAGATCGCGAGGCAGAGCATGCAGGCCGTCAGGAGTCGAGCGACCGGGCGGGTCGCCGGCTGAGCCGCTGAACGAGGGTGTCGCACGGGTGAGTGCGCCGCCAGTACGCTGAGATCGCGACGAGAGCGAGTGTCGTCCGAAATGCCTCTCATCCGACCGTCGCCTGGAGGATCCGTGCCCGACGCTCTGCCCGATCTGTCCACGTACGATGCCGTGCTCTTCGACCTCGACGGCGTCCTCACGCCGACGGCTGAAGTGCACATGCACGCGTGGCAGACGATGTTCGAAGAGCTCTTCGCGGCGTGGGACATCACCCCGCCGTACACCGAACGCGACTACTTCGAATACCTCGACGGCAAGAAGCGCTACGACGGCGTCGCCAGCCTGCTCCGCAGCCGCGACGTCGAGGTGCCGTGGGGTGATCCGTCCGACCCGCCGACCGCCGACACGGTCTGCGGCATCGGCAACCGCAAGAACGTCGTCTTCTCGGGCGTGCTGCGCTCCGAGGGCATCACCGCGTACCCCGGTTCGGTGCGCCTGCTGGACGCACTGCAGGCCGCGGGAACGCCGATCGCCGTCGTCTCGAGCTCGAAGAACGCGACCGAGGTCCTGCAGGTCGCGGGTCTCACGGATCGGTTCCCCGTCGTCATGGACGGCGTGATCGCCGAGCGCGACCACCTGTCGTCCAAGCCCGCCCCGGATGTCTTCGTCGAGGCGGCGCGGCTTCTGGGCGTCGAACCCTCCCGCGCCGCGGCCATCGAGGACGCCATCTCGGGAGTCATGTCGGCAGCCGCCGGCGGCTTCGCCCTCGTGATCGGTGTCGACCGCGGCGTCGGTGCCGACGAGCTGCTCAAGGCCGGTGCGCACCTCGTGGTCACCGACCTCGGCGAGCTCGTGCCCTGATCTGCTTCCCGTCACCCCTTTTTCAGCTGGACCCGCGCTAAGGAGCACCCTCCGTCATGATCGATCGCGATCGGTTCCCCGTCGACCCGTGGCGCCTCGTCGAGACCTCGTACTCGGAAGAGGACACGGGGGTCACCGAGACACTGTTCGCGGTCGGGAACGGATATCTGGGGCTGCGCGGCAATCAGCCCGAGGGACGTCGCGCGCACGAGCACGGCACCTTCATCAACGGCCTGCACGAGACCTGGCCGATCCGGCACGCGGAGCAGGCGTACGGTTTCGCCGAGGTCGGGCAGACGATCGTCAACGCGCCCGACGCCAAGGTCATGCGGGTGTACATCGATGATGAGCCGCTCTCGCTCGATGTCGCCGATGTGCGGGAGTACGAGCGCGTGCTCGACTTCCGGGAGGGTCTGCTGCGACGCCATGTGGTGTGGTGCACGCCCTCCGGCAAGCAGGTGCAGGTCGACTTCGACCGCATCGTGTCGTTCGATGAGAAGCACCTCGCGGTCATGCGCCTGACCGTGACGGTCCTGAACGCCGATGCCCCGGTGACGATCTCGTGTCAGCTGATCAACCGCCAGGACGGCGAGGACGTCTACGGCGGCTCGGTCAAGCGCGCGAAGGCCGCGGGATTCGACCCGCGCAAGGCCGAGCGGATCGCGGCTGACAGGGTTCTGCTGCCGCAGGAGTACTGGCAGGAGGGCGTTCGCTCGACCCTCAGCTACCAGGTCAACGAATCGGGCATGACGGTCGCGGTGTCGGCCGATCACCTGGTCGAGACCGAGAACGACTACGAGGCGCGCACCCTCATCGAGCCCGACATCGCTAAGAACGTCTTCCGCGTCCAGGCGAAGCAGGGCGTGCCGATCACCGTGACCAAGCTCGTGTCGTACCACTCGTCGCGGGGTGTGCCCGCGCGCGAGCTCGTCGATCGCTGCCGTCGCACGCTCGATCGGGCCGAGTTCGAGGGCGTCGAATCGATCTACGCGCGCCAGCGCGATTGGATGGATGCGTTCTGGAAGCGCTCCGACGTGCGCATCGGCGGCCACGATGACCTGCAGCAGGCCACGCGCTGGTGCCTGTTCCAGCTCGCACAGGCGGCGGCGCGCGCCGACGGCCAGGGCGTTCCGGCCAAGGGCGTCACGGGATCCGGGTACAGCGGGCACTACTTCTGGGACACCGAGATCTACGTCCTGCCGTTCCTCACGTACACCTCACCGCTGTGGGCGCGCAACGCGCTGCGCATGCGAGCGCTCATGCTCCCGGCGGCGCGGCGCCGGGCCTTCCAGCTCAACGAGGCGGGGGCGCTCTTCCCCTGGCGGACGATCAACGGCGAAGAGGCATCCGCGTACTACGCCGCAGGGACGGCGCAGTACCACATCAACGCCGACGTGACCTATGCCCTCGCGAAGTACGTCCGCGGCACGGGCGACGTCGATTTCCTGTACCGCGAGGGCATCGACATCGCGGTCGAGACCGCGCGGCTGTGGACGACCCTCGGGTTCTGGCGCGAGGGCGAGGGCGACCCGACGTTCCACATCCACGGTGTCACCGGTCCCGACGAGTACACGACCGTCGTCAACGACAACCTGTTCACCAACGTCATGGCGCGCTTCAACCTGCGTTTCGCCGCGCGCACCGTGCGCGAGATGGAGCACGACGCCCCGGATGCCTACCGCCTGATGATCGATCGCCTGGGCCTCGACCCCCTCGAGGCCGAGGGGTGGGATCTCGCGGCCGAGGCGATGCACATCCCGTTCAGCACGGCCCTCGGCATCCATCCGCAGGATTCCCTGTTCCTCGAGCGCGAGGTGTGGGATCTCGAGAACACCCCCGCCGAGCGGCGCCCGCTGCTGCTGCATTTTCACCCCCTGGTGATCTACCGCTTCCAGGTGCTCAAGCAGGCGGATGTCGTGCTCGCGCTCTTCCTGCAGGGCAACCACTTCTCGGCCGAAGAGAAGCTGGCCGACTTCCAGTACTACGACCCCCTGACGACGGGCGATTCGACGCTGTCGGCGGTCGTCCAGGCGATCCTCGCGGCAGAGGTCGGGTACCAGGACCTGGCCCTGGAGTACTTCGAGCAGTCGATCTTCGTCGACCTGGGCGACCTGCATCACAACGCGTCGGACGGCGTTCACGTCGCCTCGGCCGGTGGAGTGTGGACCGCGCTCGTGTGCGGGTTCGGCGGCATGCGCGACCACTACGGCGAGCTGTCGTTCGATCCGCGGCTGCCCGCGTCGTGGCCCGAGCTGTCGTACACGCTGCGCTGGCACGACGCCCACCTGAACGTCACGCTCACGCGCGAGGCACTGACCCTGCGCCTCGACGAGGGCGAGGGGGAGCCGGTGGCCTTCTCGGTGCGCGGGACCGAGTACGTCGTCGCACCGGGCGAGACGCTCTCCGTGGAGCTCGCCGGTCAGGGCCCCGTGCGTGGGGGGCGGCCGACGATCGAGCAGTTCGAGGACATCCGGCGCGAAGACGGCACGCTGCTCTCGGCGTCGGTGCCCACCGTCACCACGGCGATCCCGATCCTCACCGGGCCGATCCCGGTCGGAAGCGCGGGCGGGCTCGGGGTCGGAGACGACGCGGACCTCGGCGCCGATTCCTGAGGGGCGCGGTCCGGATGTCGTCAGCGGTTCGGATGTCACAGCCACGCCGTAGGCTGGGGGCGTGACCGCCGCCCTCTACCGCCGCTATCGACCCGAGACGTTCGGGCAGATGATCGGTCAGGCGCAGGTCACCGAACCCCTGATGACGGCCCTGCGCAACGATCGGGTGGGTCACGCGTACCTGTTCTCGGGGCCGCGTGGTTGCGGTAAGACGACCTCGGCGCGGGTTCTCGCGCGCTGCCTCAACTGCGCCGAGGGCCCGACCGATACGCCGTGCGGTGTCTGCCCGAGCTGTGTCGAACTGTCCCGTGCGGGTGGGGGATCGCTCGATGTCGTCGAGATCGACGCGGCATCCCACAACGGCGTCGACGACGCCCGCGACCTGCGCGAGCGGGCGATCTTCGCCCCGGCCCGCGACCGCTTCAAGATCTTCATCCTCGACGAGGCTCACATGGTCACGCAGCAGGGCTTCAACGCGCTGCTCAAGCTCGTCGAAGAGCCGCCGGACCACGTCAAGTTCATCTTCGCGACGACCGAGCCCGACAAGGTGCTCGGCACGATCCGGTCGCGCACCCACCACTATCCTTTCCGGCTCGTGCCCCCCGGGCCGATGCTCGAGTACGTCCAGGAGCTCGCGACCCAAGAGGGCGTGCAGGTCGAGCCCGGGGTGCTTCCCCTCGTTGTCCGCGCGGGCGGGGGATCGCCCCGAGACACCCTCTCGCTGCTCGATCAGCTGATCGCCGGGTCGGACATCTCCGCCGACTCGGGTTCCGCGACCGTCCGGTACGAGCGAGCCGTTTCGCTGCTCGGGTACACGCACGCCGAGCTTCTCGATGAGGTCGTCGAGGCACTGGCCGATCCCGATCCCGCCGCGGCGTTCGGCGCCGTCGACCGCGTCGTGCAGACCGGCCAAGATCCGCGCCGCTTCGTCGACGACCTGCTCGAGCGCCTGCGCGATCTGATCGTCGTCGAGGCGACGGGCCCCGCGGCATCCGCTGTGCTGCGGGGTGTTCCGGTCGACGAACTCGAACGCATGGGGCGCCAGGCCGGCATCTTCGGCGGCGAACGCCTGTCCCGGGTCGCCGATCTCGTCAGTCGCACCCTCGACGACATGACCGGTGCGACGTCGCCGCGGCTTCAGCTCGAGCTGATGATCGCGCGGGTGCTCGCGTCCGAGGCGCCCGCGGCCGAGTCGGCGCACGCACCGGTCGGTTCGAGTGCGGCGCCGGTGAAGACACCGGTCGCTGCGGCTCCGGCGAAGCCGGCGGCCGAGCCCGCTCCCGTTGCGGTCGCTCCCGTGGCCGCGCCGACGCCGCAACCCGCGCCGACGCCGCCACCCGCGCCGACCGCACCGGAGCCGGCGCCGACCGCACCGGAGCCGGCGCGTGCCCGTCCGACCGGTCCTGTCACGGCCGCCATGTTGCGCGACACCTGGCCCGAGGTGCTCTCGACGCTCGAAGACATCAGCCGCACGTCGTGGCTCGTGGCGAGCAACGCCCGCGTTCACGCGTACGAGGGTGACGTGCTCACGGTGACGTTCCAGAGTCAGAGCGACGTTCAGAAGTTCCGTCAGCGCGGCGTCGCCGCGAGTGCCAGCGAAGATCTCCGGACGGCGATCGATCGCGTCCTGGGCGTTCGGGTCAAGTTCCTGGCCCGACTCGACGGCACCGATCCCGCACCCCCGCCGGACGAGCCGCCACCCCCGGACGACGGTCCCCCCGATGATCTTCCGCCGGACGATCAGCCGCCCCCGGGCTGGAGCACCCGCACCCCCGGGTCGGTTCCGCGTCGGCCCGAGGCCACGGCATCCGTTTCGTCGGCCGGGCTCTCTGCCGCGCCGGTCACCGAGTGGGCTGTCGCGGCGATTCCGCGCACCGCCGATGAGCCACCGGTCGCCCTCGGCACGATGCGCGCCCCGGCGCAGCTCGCGGTCGACGACGAGCCCGAAGAGGCGGTCGCCGCACCGGCACCGGCCCGAACCGTCATGCCCGAGCGCGAGGGCCAGGTACTCGGCGCCGACGAGCCCTCGGCCGACGAGCCCGATGTCGATGTGCTCGGCCCGGGCTCCGTGCCCACCCCACCCGCGCCTGTTCGCGGGGCCGCGTCCGCCTCGGCCGGGCGCGGCAGCGATCGTTACGGTGAGGCGGTCGTCAGACAGGTTCTCGGCGCGACGTTCGTGCGCGAAGAACCCTTCGAGCAGCGCACGAGGTTCAGCTGATGTACGACGGGATCGTTCAGGACCTGATCGACGAGTTCGGGCGGCTACCGGGCATCGGGCCGAAGTCGGCGCAGCGCATCGCCTTCCACATTCTGCAGACGCCATCGTTCGATGTGAAGAGACTCGCGTCCCTGCTCGCCGATGTGCGCGAACGCGTACGTTTCTGCGAGGTCTGCGGCAACGTGTCCGAGCAGGACCGCTGCAGCATTTGTCGCGACCCCCGTCGCAACCCGCAGGTCATCTGCGTCGTGGAAGACGCGAAGGATGTCGCGGCGATCGAGCGCACGCGCGAGTTCCGCGGGCTCTATCACGTGCTCGGCGGGGCGATCAGCCCGATCGACGGCGTCGGCCCGGACGACCTGCGCGTCACCGAGCTCATGACGCGGCTCGCCGACGGTACGGTGCAGGAAGTCATCCTGGCGACGAACCCGAATCTCGAGGGCGAAGCGACGGCGACCTACCTGAGCCGCCTGTTGTTGACCCTGCAGCTCCGGGTCTCGCGCCTCGCGTCCGGACTGCCGGTCGGCGGAGATCTCGAGTACGCGGACGAGGTCACCCTGGGTCGCGCCTTCGAGGGTCGTCGTACCCTCTAGCGCAGGACCTCGACCAGGACGATCCACGAGATCATGAGGGCGACCGGGATCGCGACGATCGCGCCGATCGCCACCACGATCAGGCCAGCCGGAGCGCCGACGACGAGCAGGACGGCGCCCACCGCGTAGATAACCGCCGGGAGGAAGTTGATCGCCGAGCGCACGCCCTTGTAGCGGCTGAGGGGATTGTGGTCGGCCATGAGTGTGCGCGCCGCGTGAATCGGGAACGCGGATGACAGCAGGGCCGCAACGAGCACTGCGGCGCCGTACCAGACGAGCGTGATCCCGGGAAAGAGCGCCAGGGCGGACGCCGTGATCGCGAGCACGAGTGTCGCGATCCCCGCGCCGAGACGTGCGGTGAGCGAGCGTTCTTTCACGATCTCGGCGATGTTGACGCTCGCCGCGACGATCACGAGGCCCGCGAGGGCGGCTGCGGCCCCGAGGATCCCGAGGCTGAACTCGTTCCAGCCCATCTCATCCAGAGTCATGCCCGCACCATAGCGTGCATGGGCATCGCGGCATATGGGGGTTCCGTAGAATGGTGCTCGGCGTTTCCGCCGCTCACCCCTGGAGAATCATCGTGGCGCTGATCGTGCAGAAGTACGGCGGCTCGTCGGTCGCAGATGCCGAGAGCATCAAGCGCGTCGCCAAACGCATCGTCGATGCGCGGCGCGCGGGCGACGACGTCGTCGTCGCCGTGAGCGCCATGGGCGACACGACCGACGAACTGCTCGACCTCGCCTCGCAGGTGGCGCCGATTCCCGCGCCGCGCGAACTCGACATGCTGCTCTCGAGCGGTGAACGCATCTCGATGGCCCTGCTGGCCATGGCGATCCACTCGATGGGCTTCGAGGCGCGGTCGTTCACGGGCAGCCAGGCCGGCATGATCACGGATGCCACGCACGGCGCCGCACGCATCGTCGATGTGACCCCGGTTCGTCTCCGCGAGGCACTGGACGAGGGTGCGATCGTCATCGTCGCCGGGTTCCAGGGCTTCAACCGCGACACCCGCGACATCACGACCCTCGGTCGCGGGGGATCGGACACCACCGCCGTCGCCCTCGCCGCGGCGCTGAAGGCCGACGTGTGCGAGATCTACAGCGACGTCGACGGCATCTTCACGGCCGACCCGCGCATCGTTCCCCGTGCACGCAAGCTCAACACCGTCACGACGGAGGAGATGCTCGAACTTGCGGCCAACGGCGCGAAGGTGCTGTACATCCGCGCCGTCGAGTACGCCCGCAGGCACGGCGTCCTCATCCACGCACGATCGACGTTCTCATCTTCCGAGGGCACCTATGTGCTCGACGAGACGCGCCATGCGGCGCTGCAGCAGCAAGGAGATGGCATGGAAGAACCCATCGTCGCGGGAGTCGCGACCGACCTCGGCCAGGCCAAGATCACGGTCATCGGCGTTCCCGATGTGCCCGGCAAGGCCGCCGAGATCTTCAAGATCGTCGCCAAGTCCGGCGCGAACGTCGACATGATCGTGCAGAACGTCTCGGCCGCCGCAACGGGTCGCGCCGACATCTCGTTCACGCTGCCCAAGGCCGATGCGCCGCTGGCCCTCAAGGCGCTGTCGGGCGAGCAGGGCTCGGTCGGGTTCGAGAGCCTCGTGCACGACGACCAGATCGGCAAGCTCTCGGTCGTCGGCGCGGGCATGCGCACCCACTCGGGTGTCTCGGCCACGCTGTTCGAGGCGCTGAGCGTGCTCGGGGTCAACATCGAGATGATCTCGACCTCCGAGATCCGCATCTCCGTCGTCGTCCGCGCCGACGATCTCGCCGAGGCGGCGCGCGTCGTGCACAGCGCGTACGGGCTCGACGGCGAGACCGAGGCCACGGTCCACGCCGGCACGGGTCGCTGACCGTCCTCCTCTCGCACCTATGTCCCGCTTTTCGGGCTGTGTGTCCCACTTCGGCCCGTTTTGACCCCTCCAAACCGATTCAAAGTGGGACATGTCGGGGTGGGGTGGCCCGGTATTTGTCTGTCCCGGCGGCCATAGCGGTCGAAAGTGGGACATGCCGGGGAGGATGCCTCGGCAGCACCTCGGTAGAATCGTCGCAATCCACGCACTGAAGAGAGTTTCACCATGACCCGCATCTCAGATTCCGGACTCTCCGTCGCCGTCGTCGGCGCCACCGGCCAGGTGGGCACGGTGATGCTCGAGATCCTGATCGAGCGCTCGTTCCCGATTCGCGAGCTGCGACTGTTCGCCACGGCACGCTCGGCGGGCACGTCGCTCGAGTTCGGCGGGCACAGCGTCGTCGTGGAGGACGTCGCGACCGCCGACCCCGCAGGCATCGACATCGCCCTCTTCTCGGCGGGCGCGACCGGAAGCCGGGCGCACGCGCCGCGGTTCGCCGAGGCCGGGGCCGTCGTGATCGACAACTCCAGCGCCTGGCGCATGGACCCCGAGGTTCCGCTGGTCGTCAGCGAGGTCAACCCGCACGCGATCGCCGAGGCGCACAAGGGCATCATCGCGAACCCGAATTGCACCACGATGGCTGCGATGCCCGTCCTGAAGGCGCTCGACGCCGTCGCCGGGCTCGAGCGCCTCATCGTCAGCACGTACCAGGCCGTCAGCGGCTCGGGCATCGCGGGCGCCGAAGAGTTGCTCGGACAGGTCGAGGGAGTCCTCGCCCAGGGCGACACGCTGCGACTCGTGCGCGATGGTTCGGCCGTCGACTTCCCCCAGCCGGAGAAGTACATCGCCCCGATCGCCTTCGACGTGATCCCGTTCGCCGGCAACCTGGTCGACGACGGCGACAACGAGACGGACGAAGAGAAGAAGCTTCGCAACGAGAGCCGCAAGATCCTCGAACTGCCCGGCCTGCGCGTCTCGGGTACCTGTGTCCGGGTTCCCGTCTTCACGGGACACTCGCTCAGCATCAACGTCGAGTTCGCGAACGAGATCACACCGGCTCGCGCGCGTGAGGTGCTTTCGGATGCCCCCGGTGTGCAGCTCGAAGAGGTTCCGACGCCCCTCCAGGCCGCGGGCAAGGACCCGAGCTTCGTGGGACGCATCCGTGCCGACCAGTCCGCGCCCGAGGGCCGCGGGCTCGCGCTCTTCATCAGCAACGACAACCTGCGCAAGGGCGCAGCCCTCAACGCGGTGCAGATCGCCGAGCTGGTCGCGGCCGGTCTGACCGTCGACGCGTGAGCGTCGACGCCCGAGGTTTGTCGGGCGCGTAAGAACGCGGGAGTTTTCGCTCACAGCGACGCCCGCACGTCCGACCATCCCGAACCGCAGAACTAGACTTGTCCGGTGAGCGAAACAGTCGACGTCGTGCTCATCGGTGGCGGCATCATGAGCGCCACCCTTGGGACCCTCCTGCATCAACTCGAGCCCGACTGGAAGATCGTCCTGCTGGAACGGCTCCCCGATGTTGCGCTCGAGAGTTCCAACGCCTGGAACAACGCGGGCACCGGCCACGCAGCCCTCTGCGAGCTCAACTACATGCCGCAGGCGCCGGACGGTTCGGTCGACGCAGCCAAGGCGGTCTCGATCAACGAGCAGTTCCAGCAGAGTCGGCAGTTCTGGGCGAACCTCGTCCAGCGCGGCGTGCTGAGCGAGCCCAAGACGTTCATCAACGCCACACCCCACATGACGTTCGTGCGCGGCGAGAAGGATGTCGAGTACCTGCGTCGTCGTTACGAGGCTCTGAAGACCCAGCCGTTGTTCGCGGGCATCGAGTACAGCGAGGACTCCCGCGTGATCAATCAGTGGGCGCCGCTCCTGATGCAGAAGCGCCTGAAGAGCGATGAGCCGTTCGCCGCGACGCGCGTTCCGGCCGGCACGGATGTGGACTTCGGTGCTCTCACGCGCCAGCTGATCGATCACCTGCGTGACGATGGGGTCGAGGTCATCACCGATCGCGAGGTCCGCAAACTGAAGCGGCAGAAGGACGGGTCGTGGCTCGTCAAGACCCGCAATCTTCTCGGCCGTACGCCTGGCGAGCTCAACGCGAAGTTCGTCTTCGTGGGCGCGGGCGGATGGGCGCTCAAGCTTCTGCAGCGCTCGGGCATCCCCGAGATCTCGGGGTACGGTGTCTTCCCGATCGGCGGACAGTGGCTCAAGACGTCCAACCCCGCCCTCATCGCCCAGCACCGGGCCAAGGTCTACTCGCAGGCATCCGTCGGCGCACCGCCCATGTCGGTGCCGCACCTCGACACGCGTGTCGTCGACGGTGAAGCATCGCTGATGTTCGGCCCGTTCGCGACGTTCAGCCCGAAGTTCCTCAAGAACGGTTCGGTGTTCGATCTGGTGACCCAGATCCGGCCGGGCAACCTGCTGCCGATGCTGAAGGTCGCCGTCGACAACCCCGGGCTCCTCAAGTACCTCATCGCCGAACTGCTGAAGAATCACGCACGGAAGATGGACTCGTTGCGCGAGTTCGTCCCGACGGCGAAGGACGAGGACTGGCAGCTGCTCAACGCGGGCCAGCGCGCCCAGGTCATGAAGAAGGATCCGAAGAAGATCGGCGTCCTGCAGTTCGGCACCGAGGTCGTTGCGGCGAAGGATGGCTCGATCGCCGGCCTGCTCGGAGCGTCCCCCGGTGCGTCGACGGCCGTATCGATCATGCTCGGCCTGCTGCAGACGTGTTTTCCCGACCGGATCGAGGGGTGGAAGCCGGAGCTGCGCGAGCTGATCCCGAGCTACGGCGAGACGCTCAACACCCAGCCCGATGTCGCCCGGGCGACGATCGAAGAGACCGCGGCGGCCCTCGCCATCACGGCCGCCTGACCCGGCCCCGCTTTTCCGTAGACTCTGCGCGTGGCAAAACTGTACTTCCGCTATGGCGCGATGAACTCCGGAAAGTCGACCGCGCTCCTGCAGGCGGCGTACAACTACGAGGAGCGCGGCCAGCGTGTGCTGCTCGCCAAACCCGCGATCGACACGAAAGCGGACGACCAGATCGCCTCACGCCTCGGCGTCTCGCGAACCGTCGACTTCCTGATCGAACCCGAGGCCGACGCGGGGGCGCTGTTCCGCGAACAGCGCGAGCGCTCGCGCGCCGCGTCGGGCGTGGATGTCTCGTGCCTCCTGATCGACGAGGCACAGTTCCTGACTCCCCGGCAGGTCGACGACCTGTTCCGGATTGCGATCCACGACGACATTCCCGTTCTCGCATACGGCATCCGATCCGATTTTCTCACGGCGGCCTTTCCCGGCTCGCGCCGTCTGCTCGAGATCGCGCACACTCTCGAAGAGCTGAAGACCATCTGCCGGTGTGGCCGTAAAGCGGTCTTCAATGGGCGCGTCATCGACCGACGGTTCGTCTTCGACGGCGACCAGGTCGCGATCGATGAGGCGGGACAGCCGTCGGATCATGTCGTGACGTACGAATCGCTGTGCGGTGCCTGCTACCTGGAAGAGTCCGGCGACCGCCTCGGCCGTTGACCGGACGGGGAGGGCTCGCCGCCCGGTTTAGGCTGAGAGCATGCGTGTTCTTCTCGCCGGCGGTGCCGGTTACATCGGTGCCCATACGGCCGTCGCCCTGCTCGATGGCGGCCACGAGGTGGTCTTGCTGGACGATCTGTCGGGAACCCACGCCGAGGCAGCCGCGCGCATCGAGAAGATCACGGGCCGCCCCGCGCCGCTCGTGATCGGGGACGCCGCTGACGACGCGATCGTCGAGCGCACCTTCGACGAGTTCGGGCCGTTCGACGCGATTCTCCAGTTCGCGGCGCACAAGGCGGTCGGCGAATCGACGCAGAAGCCGCTGCAGTATTACGCGAACAACCTCGGTACCACGTTCGCGCTCCTGCGTGTGGGGCTGGCCCGAGGCATCCGTTCGTTCGTGTTCTCCAGCACCGGCACCGTCTACTCCGACCCGGCAGATCTGCCGTTCCGCGAGACGTCGCGCACGAGCATCGACCTGTCCAACCCGTACTCGAAATCGAAGCGAATGAACGAGGTCGTGCTCGAGGACGTGGCCCGCGTGAATCCCGAACTCGACGTGACGGTGCTGCGCTACTTCAACCCCGTCGGTGCGCACGAGAGCGGACTGATCGGCGAGGACCCGGCGGGTATTCCCAACAACCTGATGCCGTACGTATCGCGTGTCGCGATCGGTTCGCTGGAGCGGATCGGCGTCTTCGGGGACGACTACGACACTCCCGACGGCACGGGCCTGCGCGACTACATCCACGTCGTCGACCTGGCAGAGGGGCACGTCGCGGCACTGGAGCAGGCCAAGCCCGGGTACGCGGTCTACAACCTGGGCACGGGTGAGCCGGTCAGCGTGTTCGGCCTCATCGCCGCGTTCGAGAAGGCCGTCGGGCACGAGCTGCCGAAACAGATCCTCGACCGCAGGCCCGGGGATGTCGCGGCAACCTATTGCGACCCCGCCAAAGCGGCCGAAGAACTCGGGTGGACGACGCGGTTGTCCATCGACGACGCCTGCCGCGACTACTGGCGCTGGCAGCAGCAGAACCCCCGAGGCTACGCCTCCTGACCCCCGAGGGCTACGGCTCCTGAGGTTCTACGCCGGGCGCGGAGACTTCTCTTCTGCGCGCCTGCGCGGGGGAAGGGGCACCAGCATCGATGTCGTCCGCTGGTACTCGGCGTAGGCCGGGTACTTCGCCGACGAGATCGACTCGGTGAAGATCGTCGAGCCGATGAACAGCACGGTCAGCAGGACCGCGCCGATGATCGTCCAGTTGATGGCGCCGCCCCAGAAGCCGAGCCCCGACGTCACGGCCGCGGTCGCCCCCAGCGCATAGAACGCCCACCACTGGGTCTGTTCGAAGAAGAAGTTGGGGTGTCGGCTGAGGCGGAACAGCCCCGCGGTGACGAAGCCCTCCCCGAAATGGCCGCCCGCGCGCGCCTTGGCGCGATGGAAGTTCCACTGCTGCTGGTCCGCCACGGTCTCGCCCAGCAGCAGCACGAGGAAGAGGATCGCGAACACCGCATCCCACACGCCGAGGGGGGCGTCGTGCTGCCACGCGATCTGGGCGGGCAACGTGATGAGAACGAGAAGGGCGTTCTGGTACAGGACGATGAAGAACAGATTGAACAGCTGGAACTGCCACGGCGTCATGCGTGCGCGCAGGATCGCCCAGCGATAGTCCTCCATCCCGGTGTACCCGCCCTTTCGGGCGAAATTGAAGGTCAGCCGGGCACCCCACGCGGTGACGAGCACCCCCATGATCACCAGGCGTGTGGCATCCTTCCCTTCGGCCAGGGCTGCCCCCGCGAAGATCCAGACGTAGGCGATCGGAACGATCGACCAGATCCGGTCGACCCACGAGGTGTCCTTCGTGATCAACGACAGGATCCAGCACGCGGCGCTGACGACGGCGGCGACGATGACTACGAGGGTGAGCGGTTCCACGCCGTCAGCATAGCTCTGGCGGGCGGTCGCGCTCGGTAGCGCGGGCGTGGAGCCGGATCAGATGCGCGGTGGCAGAGTCGGAAGAAGGGCGTCGAGGTACGCGACGGTTTCTTCCCACCCCTCGACCGCATGGCACGGTACACCCAGCGCGAGCACGGGGTAGTCGTTGCCATCGGGGTCGAGTCGATCGCCGACGAACAGCATCTCGTCGAGCGGGATGCCGGTGTGCTCCGCGAGCCGCGTCATGCCGTAGGCCTTGTCGATGCCGCGATGTGTGATGTCGACCGAGGTGGATCCTCCCGACCGCACCTCGAGGTCGGGAATGCGCGCCGCGACGGCATCCCGCAGGGCAGACTTGCGCGATCCGGTCGGATCCCACGCCACCTTCGCCTCGAGCGGTGCTCGCTGGCCGAGGGCCGAGAAGGTGATCTGCGAACCCCGGTCCTCGAGGATGTCGCCCCACGGCTCGGCTTCCCACAGCCCGAGTCGGCGCGCCTCTTCCTCGACGGCCCTGAGCGCGCGCGTCTTCTCGTCATCGGTCAGCGAGTGGGCGTAGATCGTGTCGATCTGACCGCTCGCGTCGAACCGGTAGTACTGCGTGCCGCACGTGGGCATGAGGTGCACGTGCGCCAGGGAGACGGGGGAAGCATCCGGGAGTCGCTCGACGACCTGGGTGCGGAACTGCCCGAGCTGACCGCCCGAGATGATCGCGACCTCGACGCGCTCCGCGAGGGCGAGCAGGTGTGCGCCGATCGCGTCCGGAATCGGGCTCTTCGAGGGCGCGAGCGTGTCGTCCAGGTCGAAGGCGACGAGCCGGATCTTCGGCGTCCCCGTGGGAGGGGGCGTCGCAGTGGCGTTGGTCATCGTGCTCCAGCTTCGGATCGGGGAGGGAACGAAGAAGGAGGGCCGCTGTTGGCGACCCTCCTTCGTCTGTCGGGGTGACAGGATTTGAACCTGCGGCCTCGTCGTCCCGAACGACGCGCGCTACCAAGCTGCGCCACACCCCGTGGCAACCCTCCGAGTCTACCCGAACTCGTCGGCCGACCAGAACAGCGTCATGCGCGAGCGACGAGCGTCAGCAGGGTCGCCTCGGGGCGGCAGGCGAACCGGACCGGCGCATAGATCGAATGGCCGAGGCCCGCGCTGACGTTGAGCGGAACCGTCCGTCCGCGGCGCGTCCATGCCGAGAGACCCCGCGATTGCTTCAGGGGGATATCGCAGTTGGCCACGAGCGCACCGAAGCCCGGGAGGCGGACCTGACCCCCGTGGGTGTGACCGGCGAAGATCGCGTCGGCTCCCGCATCCGTGAAGGTATCGAGGACGCGCCGGTAGGGGGCATGCGCCACACCGACCGTCAGCGCGGCCGGTGCCTCGTCGTTCCCGTGCAGGCTCGCGACCATCGTCGGCACCAGATCGAGCCGATCGTCGTCGTGATGTGCGTCGCCGACCCCGAAACCAGCTATCCGCATCCCCGCGAGATCGATCGAACCGGCCGCGTTGTTCAGGTTCGTCCAACCGAGGTGCTCGGTGAAGTAGTTCTCCATCGCACCGACATCGAGTCGCGGGGCAGCGCGACGCTTCCGTGACGGGCCGAGGAAGTAGCGCAACGGATTGCGCGGGGTCGGGGCGTGCATGTCGTTCGAACCGTGGACGAAGAAGCCGGGCGTCCCGCGGAATCCGGCGAACGCCGCGCGCACGCCGCGTAGCCCGTCGACGTGTCCCATGTTGTCGCCGGTGTTGACGATCAGGTCGGGGCGGAGCGACGCGAGCGAGGCGATCCACGCCTGCTTGCGGCGCTGCCACGGCGCCATGTGGACGTCGGAGATGTGCAGCACCCGGAGCGGTGCGGCACCCGCGGGCAGGATCGCGAACTCGGCGCGCCGCAGCGTGAAAAGGTAGCGCTCGATGCCGACACCCCACACCGCCGCAGCGGCGCCGATGGCGCCCGCGGCCGCCAGGGCGCGCAGGCCCTGGCGGGATCGCGAGGTCACGAGCAGTTGTCGCGCTCGTACGTGATCGCCAGTTGGGCGTTGCGGTTCACGATCGAGCCGGCGCCCGGGTTGACCGAGGTGACGACGCCCGGCCCGGTTGCTCCGGGCTTCACGACGCAGGTCTCGGACGGGTCGCGTCCGAACGACCCGCGAATGGCATTGACGGCGTCTGGGCGGCTCATGCCCACGACGTTCGGGACGGCGAGCCCCTGCCCGTTGCTCGGCGAAAGGGTGACCGTCGTTCCACCGCTGACGCGACCGGCACCGGGATCTTGACGCTCGACGATCCCCGGGGCCTGAGTACCGTCGACCGCGTCGCCCACGTTCACCGAGAACCCGGCGTCTTCGAGGGTCTTCGTCGCCTGGTCGATCGGCTGGCCCACGACGTTCGGCAGGTCGAGCTGCACCTGGCGCGTGAGGTTGGAATCGGGCTTGGCGAAAGCGTCGCCGCCGTACTTGGCATTCGCGGCGCGCTGCATAGCCGGCCAGATCGTGTGACGCATGCGCCACAGCGAGTAACCGTTGGCCGAGTTGCGGTCGAGGCGCTGCTGCCCCTTGACGTTTCCGACCCAGACGACGGTCGTGACCTTGGTGCTGCTGCCGTCCATCCACGTGTGGAACTGCTCGTGGATGCCGGTCTTACCGAACACGGGGATACCGTCGCCCGGACGGGATGCCGCGGCGGAGCCGCCATTGATGACGCCGGCGAGCGCATAGGCTGCGGTCGACGCCACGGAACCATCCAGCACCTGATTGCAGGTGGTGTTCGGGAGGGGGAGCGGCTCGCCGTCGGAGTTGAAGACCGCGTCGATCGCCTTCGGCGGGCAGTAGAGGCCGTTGCTCGCGATGGTCGCGTACGCCGCCGCCATGTCGATGGGGGCGATGTTCTTCGAGCCCAGGATGTCGTAGGGAACGTTCACCGTGTTGTTCGGGTCGCTCTCGTTGCCGATGTACGTCTTGAATCCGTTCGCGTACTCGACGCCGAGTCGATCGGCGATCTTGTTCGTGTCGCAGACGCTGACCTTCTCGCTCATCGCGAGGAATCCGGTGTTGAGCGAGTCCGCCGTGAACTTCATCGGGGTGCCGCTGTAGCCGCCGACGCCCTCGAAGTTCTTGATCTCGCCGGAGGACACGCGCTGCGTGCCGCCGTCGCAATCGGTCAGGACGGTGAAGTTGCGCTGCCGACCGTTGATGACCTCGTTCACGGAATGCCCGTGCTCGAGCCAGTTCAGCAGGGTGAAGAGCTTGTAGGTCGATCCCGGGTTGAAGCCGTTGGATCCACCGTTGACGTACCGCGTGTTGTAGTTGATGGACGTATACGCCGCGTCAGCCGCCGACTGGTCCGCATCCTGCGTGTACTTGCGGTTCTGCACCATCGACAGCACGCGCCCTGTGCCCACCTCGAGCTGGACGCCGGTCGACCCGAGGTCGAGATTCGGGTGCGTGGCCGGCACGATCGAGATGGCCTTCTCTGCCGCGAACTGCAGGTCGAGGTCGAGCGTCGTGTAGATCTTCAGCCCACCGCGGCGCAGAGCCGCGCTCCGCTCCTCGGGTGTCTGGCCGAAGGCGACATCGTTCAGGACGATCGTCCGGACGTAATCGCAGAAGTATGCGGCGCCGCCCGCCTGCTGGCAGCCCTGTTCCGTCGGGTTGATCGCGGGCGTGATGACCTCGGCCTTGGCCGCGTCGTACTGCTCCTGCGTGATCTTGCCTTCCGCGAGCATGCGGCCGAGCACGTAGTTGCGGCGATCCGTCGTCACCGCGTAGCCGTCCGCCGCTCCGTTGGTCTCGCGCTCGGGTCGGTCGATGCGGTAGGTGTTCGGGTTCTGCACCATGCCCGCGAGCGTCGCGGCCTGCGACAGCGTCAGGTCCGAGGCGTTGACGCTGAAGTAGTACTGCGCGGCCGCGCCGATGCCGTACGTCGTGCCGCCGAAGTTGGCGATGTTGAGGTATCCGAGCAGAACGTCGTTCTTCGAGTAGCGCTGCTCCAGGGCGATCGCGTAGCGCATCTCCTGCAGCTTGCGCTGGTAGCCCTCGACTCCGGACGCGGTGGTCGCGTCCGTCCAGCAGGCCGCCAGCTCCTCCTGGGTGGGTGCTTCCTTCTCGCACTTCTGCACGAGGACGTTCTTGACGTACTGCTGGCTGATGGAGGATCCACCCTGTGTGACCCCACCCTGGACGTTGCTCAGGAGCGCACGGGTCGTGCCGATGATGTCGACGCCGCCGTGCTCGTAGTACCGGGGGTCTTCGCTCGAGAGGATCGCGTCGAACATGACGGGATTGATCTGCTCCCAGGTGACCGGCAGTCGGTTCTGGTCGTAGAACCGGGCCAGCAGAACGTCGCTGCCGTCGCTCTGCTTGGCGTAGATCTCGCTCTGCTGCATCAGATCGTCGATCTCGAGATAGCTCGGCATGTTGTCGAACATCGTGATCGCGCTCGATGCCGCTGCACCCGATACGGCGATCGCCGGCGTGACGGTTGCGGTCACCAAGAGACCAGCGACTGCGCTCAGGCCCACGAGGCCGGCGATCCCGCCGAGCACGCCCGTAGCCGTCCGATTCTTATCAGGCATAGGGTTGATCGTAAGGGAGATACCTGAGCGATGCCCGAAACGAGCGCGCGTGGCTCCCGGGCGTCCACCACCTCGATCGCGGGAGAGCGATGACCACCTGGGAATACCTGACCACGCCGCTGCTCATCCACAACACGGCGGCGATCCTCAACAACTGGGGCAAGCAGGGCTGGGAGCTCGTCCAGGTCGTCTCGGGTCCGGAGGGCCGTCTCGTCGCCTATCTCAAGCGCCCCGTCGGCGGCTCGGATGCCTCCGGCAACGCCGGTCTCGCAGCCGCTGCCGAAGCATCCCGCCAATTCGAAGGACAGTGATCGTATGACCGTCTCCGCCCGCCTCGTCGAACTCGGCATCGACCTGCCCGACGTCGTGCCCCCGCTCGCGGCGTACGTGCCCGCGAAGGTGCACGGTGATCTCGTCTTCACGGCCGGCCAGCTCCCGCTCGTCTCGGGAGAGCTTCCCGCCGCAGGCAAGGTCGGCGACGGTCACGGGCTCGTCCCCGCCGCCGATGCGAAAGCGTACGCCCGTCAGTGCGCGCTCAACGCGATCGCGGCCGCCGCCGCTGCGGCCGGTGGGGTCGACAAACTCACCGGCGTGGTGAAGGTGACCGGGTTCGTCGCATCCGTGCCCGATTTCCTCGGCCAGCCCGGTGTCGTCAACGGCGCGAGCGAGGTTCTCGGCGAGATATTCGGCGATGCGGGACGCCACGCCCGCTCGGCGGTCGGGGTTCCCGTCCTGCCCCTCGACAGCCCGGTCGAGGTCGAGGTCATCTTCTCGCTGGCCTGACCCGCTCGGGTCGGTCGGTTCACGCGGTGAAGCGGGCGAGGAATGCCCGCGTGCGGGCCTCGCGCGGTGCGCCGAGGACTTCCGCGGGCGTGCCTTGTTCGAGCACGCGTCCCTCATCGAGGAACAGCACGCGGTGGGCGACGTCGCGGGCGAACGCCATCTCGTGCGTCGCCATGAGGATGGTGGTCCCGTCCTCGGCGAGGGCGCGGACCAGCTCGAGCACCTCGCCGACGAGCTCGGGGTCGAGCGCCGAGGTGATCTCGTCGAGCAACAGCACCTCCGGGTCGGTCGCGATGGCGCGCGCGATCGCGACGCGCTGCTGCTGACCCCCCGAGAGGCGGTCGGGATGCTCGCGAGCCTTGTCGGCGAGTCCGACGCGTTCGAGGATCGCGCGACCCCGGGCCTCGGCATCGGCTCGCTTCTCCCGCCGCGCGACGCGCGACGCGAGCGTGACGTTGTCGAGCACCGAGAGGTGCGGGAAGAGATTGAAGCCCTGGAAGACGAATCCGAGCCGTGAGCGCACACGGTTCGCGTCGACGCGCGGGTCCGAGATGTCGTCGCCGGCGAGCAGGATGCGGCCGTCGTCGATCGGCTCGAGCAGATCGAGGCAGCGCAGGAGGGTCGACTTGCCGGATCCGCTCGCCCCGATAACGGCGACGACCTCGTGCTTCGCCAGATCGAGCGAAACGCCCCGCAGCACATCCTTCTTCTGGGATCCCTCGCCGAAGGACTTCCACAGGTCGGTCGCCGACAGCAGCGCGGTCACAGGAGCACCCTGCTCATAGCAGTACCCCGCTCTGTTCGCGGGCGCGCAGCCGTGCCGCGTACCAGTCGGTGAGTCGGATCGTGGGGATCGCGAGCAGGATGAACAGGATGCCGGCCACGATGTACGGCGTGAAGTTATAGGTCTGCGCGCCCTCGATCTTGGCGGCGAGCACGGCGTCCGTCGCGCCGAGGATCGAGATGAGCCCGACGTCCTTCTGCATCGCGACGAAGTCGTTCATGAGCGGCGGCGTGATCCGGCGGAAGGCCTGGGGGAGCACGACGCGGCGGAGCGTCTGCCCGTAGCCGAGCCCGAGCGCACGCGCCGCCAAACGCTGCGACGGATGCACCGACTCGATTCCGGCCCGGATGACCTCGGACACGTAGGCGGAGTAGGTGAGTGTCACCGCGAGCGTGCCGAGATAGATCACGGGGATGCGCTCGTTGACGAGCGTCGGAATGCCGAAACCGACCAGGTACAGCACGATGATGAACGGCAGGCCGCGGAAGATATCGGTGTACGCGGCGGCGAGGGCACGCAGCGGCACGAAGACCGGGCCCGGCAGGGTGCGCAGCAACGCGATGGCGATGGCGACGATCAGCACGGTGATGAGCGACAGGCCCAGCACCTGCAGATTCAGCAGGAATCCCGCCCACACCGCGGGGAGGGCCTGCCAGGCGATGGTCGGATCGAAGAACGCCCGCTGCACCCCGGCCCACCCGGGCGTGTTGATGACCGTCGCCCAGACGATGATCGCGAACACGATCGACGAGGCGATCGCGACCAGCACCGAACGGCGCGACTGGCGTGCGCGAAAGGCTCTGCGCTCGAGTTCGAGCTCGCTGGGGGAGTGGGCGCTCACGTCTCGACGGTATCGGAGGTGGAGCGACGGATGCCGCGGGGATTCATCGCGGCGCGCTCAGTTCGGCGGGGTCACTGCAGCGCACTCACTGCAGGAGGGTGACGCCCTGGCCCGCGCCGAGCCATTCGTCCGTGATCGCAGCGAGCGTTCCGTCCTCACGCAGCTCGTCGATCGCGGCCGAGACCTGGTCGGTCAGGGGCGAGTCCTTCGAGAGCACGACGCCCCACTCGTCCGGGATGCCTCCGGCCGGGAGCTCTCCGACGATGAACGAGTCCTCGATGTACATCGCGGTCGCGAGATAGGCCGTCGGCAGGTCGATCACGAAGGCGTCGATCTGCCCGGCGTTCAGGGCGGCCACGACATCTTCGTTCGATCCGAACAGCTGCGGTGCGGTCGTGGGCTGCACGACCTCGTCGAGCGTCTGCGCGCTGGTGGATCCGGCCATGGCACCGATCACCAGGTCTTTGAGTCCGTCGATCGAGTCGATGCCGTCCGCCGCACCACCCGTGACGGCGACGATCGCCTGGCTGGCCGAGTAGTAGGGCGACGAGAAGTCCACGGCCTGCTTGCGCTCGTCGGTGATCGTGTACTGCTGGATGTTGAAGTCGAAGTTCTTCGGACCCGGGGCGATCGCGGCTTCGAAGCTCGTGCGCACCCACTCGACGTCCTCGGCCTCGAAGCCGAGCTTGTCGGCGATGGCGTAGGCGATGGCGGCCTCGAATCCCTCACCGGACGCCGGGTCGTCGTCGATCACGTAGGGGTAGTAGGCGATGTCGCCCGTCGCGATGGTCAGCTTGCCCGGCGTCACGTATCCGGCATCCGGCTCAGCGGATGCATCCGTCCCCGCGGTTCCGCTCGCGCAGCCCGCGAGGGCGAACGCGGCAACCGTGATTCCGGCGGCGAGGGTGAGCAGGCGGGAGCGCGACATGATGCCTCCAAGGCGAGAAGATGTGCCCGGATGCTGTGGGCAGGTGCCCCTCTATTGTTGCGGCAGCCGGACAGGCCGGGCGCACGCAGCGTCGAATTGTTACACCGAGTCCACATTCGCTCGCGCATCCGTGGGCCCATGAACGAAGTGGGCACGGGTGTAGGTTGCGGGGATGGGGCCGATCCGAGTGGGGCTCGTGGCCGATCCGGCCTCGCCCACCGACCTCGCGCGCCGGATGACCGACCTCGTGCCCCCGGCCGGCGCTGCCGCAGACGGCTGGGACATCGAGCTCTTGAGCTCGCCCTTCACACTGGGTTCTGAGGATGTCGATACAGCATTGGCACGGCTGCGGAGGCATGCCGACCAGAACGCGTGGGATCTCGTCATCGGTGTGACCGAGCTTCCGCTTCGCGACGACGACGGACGCTATCTGCTCGCCGCCACCGATGCTCGGCGACAGGCGGCTGTACTCTCGCTCCCCGCGCTCGGCGGGTTCCGTGTGACCTCCCGCGCTCGCGCCGCGGTGCGAGGACTCGTCGACGGCATGGCCGAGCCCACCACGTCCGAGGAGCAGCGTTTGCCTCTGCCCGGCCTGAGTGCTCGCGGGCGGGTGCTCTTGGGCATGGTGCTCGCCAACCGCCCATGGCTGCTTGCGGCAGGCCTGAAGTCCGCACTGGTTGCAGCCCTCGCCACCGGTGCGGTGGCCACCATCGAACCGACGGTGTGGTTGCTCGCGGCCTCCCTGTCAGGGTGGCGGCTTGCTGTGGCGACCATCGCCTCCATCGCGATCGTCATCGCTTGGATCGTGATCGACGGCAAACTGTGGGACCGCCCCGATGACGACTCCGCCGCCGCTCGAGAACGGTCCCGTCTCTACAACACCTCGACGCTGCTGACCCTCACGGTCGGAGTCGTCATCTGCTATCTGGCGCTCTACGTCGTGAACCTGGCCTGGGCGATGTTCGTCCTCGACCCGGATGTGATGGGCGATTCCTTCGGCGCATCGCCCGGGTACGGCGATCTGTTCGTGCTCACCTGGTTCGTCGCATCGGCTGCGACTCTCGGCGGAGCACTCGGCACGGGCCTGGAGTCGGACGAGGCCATCCGCGCCGCGGCGTACTCGAAACGCGAAGAGCAGCGGCGCGCCAGTCTGGCGGACGATCGAACGTGAGACGCCGAGATCGGCCGCCCGCTTCGTGTTCTCGTGACCCGACCCGGTGGCGAGTCCGGCATCCTGACGGGCGTTGACCGCGTCTTGCACCGCACGTAGGGTCAGAGCCATGGAGCCACAACGGCGGGGCTCCCCGTGAGCGACCAGCTCACGGGAATTCCGGGTATCGGTGAAGTCGACCCGGGGGTTCACATCTGCGCGCTCTTCTCCGGGCCGGTCGAGAGGGACCGTCTTCTCGTGCAGTTCATGCAGGAGGGACTGAGCCAAGGCGATCGATGCGTCTGTCTGATCGATGACCTCGAGCCGGCGCGAACGCGGCGGACAGACGGGGCGGCGGGCCTCGACGACATGCGGCGAACCGGGCAGCTCGACCTGCACGTCGCGCCAGATTCTTACCTCCGCGCCGGTGCGATGTCGCCCCGCCAGCGGATCGCGCGCCTCGTCGCCCACGTGGAGCCCTCCGCCGCGAAGCGCCCGCCGCTGCTGAGGGCGGCCGGGCAGATGTCGCACGCCTCGACCGAGTCCGACGCGAGGGAGTTCTTCGTCTACGAGTCGGCCGTCATCCTCATCCTCGCCGAGTTGCCCGCCGTGTTCCTCTGCCTGTACGACATGCGGCGGATGGGAGTCGGGATACTCGCGGATGTCCTGAAGGTCCACTCCCGCGTCCTGGTCGATGGTGCCGTCCTGCACAACCCCCATTGCGTCGCGCCGCACGAGTGCCCGGAAGCCGCGGCCGGCACCGGTCTCGCGGTCGTCGGTGACCCGTGGCGGTCCCTCACCGACGCCGAGATCCGAATCGCCGAGCTCGTGGGCGCGGGAAAGTCGAACCGGGCGGCAGCGGCAGAGCTGATGGTGTCGCCGCACACCGTGGACGCACACCTCAAGCACGTCTATCAGAAGCTCGGCATCCACTCGCGGACCGAACTTGCGCTCCTGTCGTTCCGCCACGACTCCTCTGCCGCCTGACCCGCGCGCGGCTCCGACGGCCCGACTCCGTCCGCACGCCGCAGCCGTGCAGGCATACCCGTTTACGGGATGCCGCGGGCTGCGTGCAGCGAAAGCATGGCGGAAGGGAGCATCCAGCGAAGGAGCGTGTCATGGGCAGGTGCGTGGGTATCGATCTGGGAACGACGAACTCGGTGATCGGGGCCATGGAGGGCAGTCAGCCTCAGGTCATCCCGAACGCCGAAGGCAACAGGACCACCCCCTCGGTGGTCGCGTTCCTCGAGAACGGCGAGCGACTCGTCGGCCAGATGGCGAGACGCCAGGCGATTCTGAATCCCGAGGGCACGA
This sequence comes from Microbacterium sp. CJ77, assembly GCF_002911615.1. Classification (NCBI taxonomy): domain Bacteria; kingdom Bacillati; phylum Actinomycetota; class Actinomycetes; order Micrococcales; family Microbacteriaceae; genus Microbacterium; species Microbacterium sp. CJ77. The sequence continues at coordinate 269,804 of NZ_PQBR01000006.1, forward strand.
TCTACTCGGCCAAGCGCTTCGTCGGACGCAAGTACGACGAGGTGCAGAGCGAGGTCAACGCCGTGTCGTACGAGGTCGTCCCCGGCCCGGATGGCGCGGTCCGGTTCTCGGTGCGCGGAAAGCTCTACGCGCCCGAGGAGATCTCGGCACAGGTGCTGCGCAAGCTGGCGGACGACGCGGGCAAGGCGCTCGGCGAGCGCGTCACGGAAGCGGTCATCACGGTGCCCGCGCACTTCAACGACGCCCAGCGGCAGGCCACGAAGGATGCGGGCAAGATCGCAGGGCTCGACGTCCTCCGCATCATCAACGAGCCCACCGCCGCGGCTCTCGCGTACGGGATGGACAAGCTCGCGAACGAGACCATCCTCGTGTTCGACCTCGGCGGCGGGACTTTCGATGTCAGCCTCCTCACCGTCGGTGAGGGCGTCGTGGAGGTTCGATCGACGGCGGGCGACACCCACCTGGGCGGCGACGACTTCGACCGGCGCATCGTGGACTACCTCGCCGACGAGTTCCAGAAGGACGTCGGCATCGACCTGCGGCAGGACCCGCAGGCCCTGCAGCGTCTGTTCGAGGCGGCCGAGAAGGCCAAGGTCGAGCTGTCGGCCCTCACCCAGACCGCGGTGAGCCTTCCGTTCGTCACCGCGGATGCCTCGGGTCCGAAGCACCTGAACGTCAACCTCATGCGCTCGACGTTCGACCAGCTGACGGCGGATCTCGTCGAACGCTGCATGGGACCCGTCCAGCAGGCGTTGGGGGACGCGAGGGTTACCGCGGACGACATCGATGAGGTCATCCTCGTCGGCGGTTCCACCCGGATCCCCGCGGTGCAGAACCTCGTGCGACGCATGACGGGTGGCAAGGATCCCAACATGACCGTCAACCCGGACGAGGTCGTCGCACTCGGCGCCGCGGTCCAGGCGGCGATCATCAAGGGAGATCTGACGGACGTCCTGCTCCTAGACGTCACGCCGCTCTCATTGGGGTTGGAGACGCAGGGAGGCGTGATGACGAAGGTCATCGAGCGCAACACCACCATCCCGGCCCGTCGTACCGAGGTCTTCAGTACCGCGGAGGACGACCAGCAGGCGGTGGACGTGGTCGTCCTGCAGGGCGAGCGGGAGCGGGCCAGCGACAACCGGGCCCTCGCTCGGTTCCGGCTGGAAGACATCCGGCCGGCGCCCCGGGGCGAGCCCCAGGTCGAGGTCACGTTCGACATCGACGCCAACGGAATCCTGCACGTGTCGGCGAAGGACAAGGACACGGGCGCCGAGCAGCAGGTCACGATCAGCGAGAGCTCGACCTTGACGCCAGAGGACATCGACAGGATGGTGTCGGATGCGGAGACGAACCGCAGCGCGGACGCCCAGCTCCGCGAGTCCGTCGATGCGCGCAACGAGCTCGACTCGGTGGCGTACCGGGTGGGGCGCGAGCTCGGCGAGGCCGGCGACGCGGTCGCTCAACACGATCGCGCCCGGGCGGAGATGCTGTTGAGCGACGCTCGGGCCGCTCTCGAGGACGAGCAGACCCCGATCGATCGGCTCCGGTCGCTCACGGGCGAGCTGCACCAGATGGCACAGGGCCTGCGCACCTCCGTCGGCAGCCAGTCCGGCGCCGAGGCCGCCGGTGCCTCCGGCGGAACCCGGGGCGACACCGGGGCGGGCGATGACGCGGACGACGTGATCGACGCCGAGTTCACGGCGCACTGAGCGCGATCATGTCCGGACAGGAGCAGCCCGACGCAGAGTCCGCGGGGGAAGACGCCGCGGACGAGGCGGCCGAGAATGCCAGGCGGGTCACCGAACTCGAGGACTCGTGGCGTCGCACGGCGGCAGAGCTGGACAACGTCCGCAAGCGGTGCGCGAGGGATCTGATCAGGGTGCGCGAGCAGGAGCGCGCATCCGTGGCGTCCAGATGGTTGCCCGTGCTCGACAATCTGGAGCGTGCCCTCGATCACGCCGCCGCCGACCCCGACCGGATCGTCGAGGGGGTGCGTGCCGTGCACGAGCAAGCGCTCACCGTGCTCGCCGATCTGGGCTACCCGCGGCGCGACGACGACACAGGCAAGCCGTTCGATCCCGCCCGGCACGAAGCCGTGAGCACCGTGGCCGACGCGAGCCTCGTGCCCGGGACGGTCGCACACGTGATCCGGCCCGGCTACGGACCCGACGGCGAGATCCTTCGGCCCGCCTCTGTGATCGTGGCGACCCGGAGCGAATGATGCCACGGGACGCCTACGAGGTTCTCGGCGTCTCCCGCGATGCCGACCAGTCGGAGATCCAACGGGCCTACCGCAGGCTCGCCCGAAAGCTCCACCCCGACGTGAACAAGGATCCCGGTGCGGAAGACCGGTTCAAGGAGCTTTCCGAGGCGTACGACGTGCTCTCGGATCCGGACCAACGGAAGCGCTACGACGCGTTCGGGCAGGATTTCCGGCGCGTCGGCCCGGATGTGGACCCGGACGCCTACCGCCGGGCGCGCGCCTATGCCGGGGCGGCTGCCGGGGGGCGGCCGACTGGCCGCGGCGGCGCCGGTCCCGCGGGCGATTACGCATACACCGGCTCGGTCGGTGACGTGGACATCGAGGACCTGCTGGGTGGCATGTTCGGCTCGCGCGGACGCGCTCGCGGCGGGTGGGGACCGGTCGCCGGATCCGACCAGGAGACGGAGGTGGAGGTCAGCGTCGAAGAGGCCTACAGCGGGACCCGGCGAACGCTGACGATCGGCGCCGCAGACGGCCCGCGCACCATCGACGTCGTCATTCCCCCCGGTGTCGTGGACGGTCAGAGGATCCGGTTGCGGGGCCAGGGCGGTCGGGGATCCGGCGGAGGAGCGGCCGGAGACCTCTACCTCGTTGTGCGGATCGCGCCGCATCGCCGGTATCGGACCGAGGGGAGGGATCTGCACGTGCTGCTGCCGCTCGCACCCTGGGAGGCGGCGCTCGGCGCATCCCTGCCCATCGAGACCCCCGGCGGCCCCGCGACGGTCCGCGTGCCCGCCGGGACCTCCAGCCACCGGCGTCTACGGCTGAAGGGCCGCGGCCTGCCGAACGAGCGGGGCAGGCCCGGCGACCTGTACGCCGAGACGCAGATCACGGTGCCGTCGGCGCCGTCGGCCGAGGAGCGCCGCCTGTTCGAGCAGCTCGCCGGTACATCGACATTCGACCCGCGGAGTCCATCATGACCGAAACGATCACAGGGACGCGGTGGCCGCTCGCCCGCCCCTACCGACTGAGCCTGGACAGCTTCGCCCGGATCACCGGGGTGCACCCCGAACTGATCCGGCGACTCGTGACGCTCGGACTCCTCGAGATCAGCCGCGACGCCGAGGGCGCGCTCTGGTTCGACCCGTCCCAGGTGCGGGAGATGGCGAGGATTCAGCGTCTGCACCTGCGGTTGGGTCTCGGCTACGCGTCGCTCGGGCTCGTGATGGACCTTCTGGACCGGATCTCCGATCTGGAGAGATCACAGCGTTCACGATCAGAGAGGGGACCACGATGGACCTGAATCGGCTCACCCAGAAGACACAGGAAGCGCTCCACGACGCGCAGACCAAGGCGCTGCGGTTCGGTCATCAGGAGGTGGACGGCGAGCACCTCCTGCTGGCGCTGCTGGACCAGGGCGAGGGTCTCGTGGCGCCCCTGCTGGCCCGATCCGGCGCGGACGTGGACCGGTTGCGGGAGGACCTGACGGCCGAGCTCGACAAGCGCCCGCGGGTCACCGGGTCCGGGGCCGAGGCCGGGAAGGTGTACGTCACGCAGCGTTTGAACCGCGTGCTGGATGCCGCCGATCAGGAGGCCCGCAGGCTCAAGGACGAGTACGTCTCCGTCGAGCACCTCGTCGTCGCCCTCCTGGATGAGGGATCGGCCTCGGCAGCGGGCCGGATCCTCGCGCGGCACGGGGTGACACGCGACGGTTTCCTCGGCACGCTGACCGAAGTGAGGGGGTCCCAGCGGGTGACGTCGGCGACTCCCGAAGGAACGTATGAGGCTCTCGCCAAGTACGGGCGCGACCTCGTCGCGGACGCCGCGGCCGGTCGACTCGAGCCCGTGATCGGCAGGGATGCGGAGATCCGTCGCACCGTCCAGATCCTCTCCCGCAAGAGCAAGAACAACCCGGTGTTGATCGGCGAGCCAGGCGTGGGGAAGACCGCCATCGTCGAGGGGCTCGCGCAGCGGATCCACAACGGCGACGTCCCCGAGGGGCTGCGTGACAGGACCGTCTTCGCCCTGGACATGGCCTCGCTCGTCGCCGGTGCGAAGTACCGCGGCGAGTTCGAGGAACGGCTGAAGGCGGTCCTCAACGAGGTCGTGGCGGCCGAGGGCAGGATCCTGCTGTTCGTCGATGAGCTGCACACCGTGGTCGGCGCCGGCGCGACGGAGGGCTCGATGGACGCGGGCCAGATGCTCAAGCCCATGCTCGCTCGCGGCGAACTGCACATGATCGGTGCCACGACGCTCGACGAGTACCGCACGCACATCGAGAAGGATGCGGCCCTGGAGCGAAGGTTCCAGCCGGTCGTGGTCGATGAGCCGAGCGTCGAGGACGCGCTGTCGATCCTGCGGGGTCTGCGGGAGCGATTCGAGGTGTTCCATGGGGTGAAGATCTCCGACGGTGCCCTGGTCGCCGCCGTCACCCTGAGCCACCGCTACATCTCCGAACGATTCCTGCCGGACAAGGCCATCGACCTCGTCGACGAGGCGTGCGCGATGCTGCGTACCGAGATCGACTCGATGCCGGCGGAGTTGGACGAGCTGACCCGGCGCGTCACCCGCCTCGAGATCGAGGATGCCGCGGTCGCCCAGGAGACCGACCCCGCCAGTGAGCGTCGGCTCCAGGAGTTGCGACGAGAGCTGGCCGACCTGCGTGCGGAGGCCGACGCGATGCGCGCCCAGTGGGAAGCGGAGCGGCAGGCGCTGCGCGAGGTGCAGGCGCTGCGGCGGGAGATCGAGCAGGTCCGCCTGGAGAGCGAGCGGGCGGAGCGCGAGTACGACCTCAACAGGGCGGCGAGCCTGCGACATGGCAAGCTGCCGGAGCTGGAGCGCCGGCTCGCGGTGGCTGAGGAACGTCTCGGGAACAAGCAGGGCGGGAGGCGCCTCCTCCGCGAGATCGTCACCGCCGACGAGATCGCGGACATCGTCGCGCAGTGGACCGGCATACCCGTCAGCCGACTCCAGGAGGGGGAGCGGGCGAAGATCCTCCGCCTCGACGAGGTGCTGCATGAGCGGGTGATCGGTCAGGAGGAGGCTGTGGAACTGGTGACCGACGCGGTCGTCCGGGCGCGCTCCGGGATCAAGAACCCGACCCGGCCGATCGGCTCCTTCGTCTTCCTCGGTCCGACCGGCGTCGGCAAGACCGAACTCGCCAAGGCGCTCGCCGAGGCGCTCTTCGACAGTGAGGAGAACATCATCCGCATCGACATGAGCGAGTACCAGGAGCGGCACACCGTGAGCCGCCTCGTCGGTGCGCCCCCGGGATACGTCGGATTCGAGGAGGGCGGTCAGCTGACGGAGGCGGTCCGCCGCAAGCACTACGCCGTGGTCCTGCTCGACGAGATCGAGAAGGCCCACGTCGACGTCTTCAATATCCTGCTCCAGGTGCTCGACGACGGTCGGCTCACGGACTCGCACGGTCGCACGGTCGACTTCCGCAACACCGTCATCATCATGACCTCCAACCTCGGGTCCGAGTACCTGCTCGAGGGGGTCACGTCCGACGGGGAGGTGGAGCCGGAGGCGCGTTCGCTGGTGATGGGTGCGCTGCGATCCCACTTCCGACCCGAGTTCTTGAACCGCATCGACGAGATCGTGCTGTTCAAGCCCCTGACGTTCGCCGAGATCGAGCGCATCGTCGACCTCCAGCTCGATGAGTTGCGGCAGCGACTGGCGGATCAGCGGATCATGCTCGAGACCACGGAGCGCGCGCGTGCGTTCATGGCGCAGGAGGGCTTCGACCCGGCATACGGCGCCCGTCCGCTGCGGCGCTTCATCTCCCGAGAGGTGGAGACGCGCGTGGGACGGGCGCTCCTGCGCGGCGACCTCGCGGAGGACGGCACGATCGTGGTCGATCTCGCCGAGGGGGAGCTCACCGTCGTGCCGAGGCGCCCCGACGACGGGCGGGTCGCGGCATGAGCGCCGTGGCGAACGGCGCGAACGCGGTCGTGGTCTGCCCCCGCTGCGGCACGAAGAATCGCGTGCCTTCCTCCGCACGTGGGGCGCCCCGCTGCGGCAAGTGCCGGAATCCGCTTCCGTGGATCATCGATTCGTCCGACGCCGACTTCTCCCGGGTCGCGGACGCGTCGACCGTGCCGGTGCTCGTCGACGTCTGGGCGCCCTGGTGCGGGCCTTGCCGCATGGTCAGCCCGGTGCTGGAGCAGTTGGCGACCGAGTTCGCCGGCACGCTGAAGCTCGTCAAGGTCAACGCGGACGAGGCGCCGGACGTCAGCCGGCGGTTCCAGATACGGGCTATCCCGACGCTGATCCTCATGCGTCACGGTGAGGTGATCGACACGCAGATCGGCGCGGCGCCCGCGCCGGCCCTGCGATCCTGGCTCACCGCCCACCTGCCCTCGGCGGACGCGGCGCACGGGCCGTCGGACGTCGCCGCAACCGAGGAGGATCGGCGATGACCTCTCTCACCGGTCCTTCAGCCCCGGATCCGCACCTGAGGTTGGTGCGGCCCGTCGGGCCGCCGCGAGCGACGGGTTGTGAGGAGTGCCTGCGTCTGGGAACGCCGTGGGTGCACCTGCGGCAGTGCCTCACCTGCGGTGAGATCGGCTGCTGCGACTCCTCCCCGATGCGCCACGCGCGCGCCCACGCCGCCCTCACGGGTCACGTCATCGTGCGCTCGATCGAGCCCGGGGAGAGCTGGAGGTGGTGCTATGCCGACGAGCAATTCGTCTGAACCCGATCCGCCCGACGCACTCGAGACCCCCGATGCGCACGGCGCGTACCCTCGGCTGGCCGAAGAGCAGGTGCTGCAGCTGTCGGCGTTCGGGGAACGCAAGCGGCTGGCACGGGGCTCCATGCTGTTCTGCGAGGGGGACCGCGACTGCGGTCTGTTCGTGGTGCTGGAGGGGCTCGTCCGGGTCGTGCAGGGGGACGAAGCACCGGGAGGATCTCGGGTGATCGCCGTCCACGGGCGGGGCAGATTCGTGGGCGACCTGTCGATGCTGACCGGTCAGGCCGTCTTCGTCACCGCCGTCGCTCAGACCGACGTCGAGGTCTTGGAGGTCCGGTACGACGGGCTGAAGGAGGCCGTCACCCGGAACCAGGCGCTCGGGGACCTGATCCTGCGCGCCTTCATCCTCCGGCGCAGCATCCACGCCGACCTCGGCATCGGCCTGAGGATCATCGGGTCGCGCCACTCGGTCGACACCCGCCGGCTGAGGGATTTCGCCAGTCGCAACCGCGTCCCGTACCGCTGGGACGACCTCGAGGAGGACCCCGAGGCCGAGCGCACCGTGCGGGCGTTCGACATTCCCCCCGACCAGACCCCCATCGTCATCTGGAAAGGACGGATGGTCCTGCGCAACCCCCGCAACGCGGAGCTCGCCGCCCTGCTGGGCCTGCGCGACGGCGCCCCGCCCCGCGATGCGTTCGACATCATGGTGGTCGGCGCCGGCCCCGCCGGGCTCGCGACGGCGGTCTCCGCGGCATCCGAGGGTCTGTCCACGGTCGTACTCGACGCGTTCGCGACCGGCGGTCAGGCGGGCACGTCGTCGCAGATCGAGAACTACCTCGGCTTTCCGGCCGGCATCTCGGGGGCCGAGCTCGCCGACCGGGCGGTCGTGCAGGCCCGCAAGTTCGGGGCGTCCTTCATGATCCCCGGAGAGGCGCGCTCGCTCGATCGCGTCGACGGCCACTTCGTCGTGCGACTGTCCGACGGCGTGCGGGTGGAGGCGCACACGGTGGTGTTGGCGACCGGCGTGCGCTTCCGCCGTCTCCGTCTGCCGGGCATGGACCGACTCGAGGGACCCAGCGTCTACTACGCCGCCACGGAATTCGAGGCGCGTCTATGCCGCGGCGACACGGTCGTCATCGTGGGCGGGGGCAACTCGGCCGGCCAGGCGGCCCTGTTCCTGGCTCGCACCGCGTCCGATGTCCATCTCGTCATCCGTCACGAGGACCTCGACCGCGACATGTCCCGATACCTCGCCGACCGGATCAGATCGGCCGAGCGCGTGCACCTCTGGACCGAGTCCGAGGTCTGCGAGCTGCGCGGCCAGCTGGGCCTCGAGGAAGTCGTCATCCGAGATGTGAAGACCGACGAGCGCAGGCCTCTGGGTGCGACAGCCCTCTTCGTGCTGATCGGGTCAGAACCCCACACGGGATGGCTCGCGGGGGCGATCGCGCTCGACGACCGGGGATTCGTGAGGACGGGCGGCGGGGGCGGGTTGTTCGAGACCTCGAGCGCGGGCGTCTTCGCGGTGGGGGATGTGCGCAGCGGCTCGGTGAAGCGGGTGGCGTCGGCCGCGGGGGAGGGGGCCGTCGCCGTGCGCCTCGTGTTCGAGCATCTCGTGCAGGCGGGCCGGAGGTGAGGGCTGGATCACGTCCTGGCGCGGGAGCGCGCAGACCTCGCCGTGTCCGAAGGGCGCTCCCCGTACTGCTCCCGATACACGGCGGCGAATCGTCCGAGATGGGTGAACCCCCAGCGGGACGCCACCTCGGTGATGTTCGCCGCCTCTGTCGTGAGCAGTTCCTCACGGACCTGCTCGAGCCTGAGGAGGCGCAGATAGCTCATCGGAGTCGCGGCCAGGGAACGGCGGAAACCCTCTTGCAGGCTTCGCGCGCTCACCGAGACCTCCGCAGCGAGTTCTGAGATGCTCCAGGGGCGGGCGAGATCGTTCCGCATGAGTTCGACCGCGTGCGTGACGGGGCGAACCCCCGGAACCGGAGCGGGACCCGCCAGCGCCGCGGAGTGATTGTGCGGCTGCGCGAAAAGCAGGCTGTGCATAACGACCTGTTCCAAGCGCTGCGTGGCGAGCGGATGCGCGAGCAGTCCACCCTCGTCGTGGGACGCGTCGTCGATCATCCGTAGCGCCTGCATCATCGTCTGTGCGCCCGGCGTTGACAGGTCGATCTCCCCGCTGAACTCGAGGGCGCGGGAGAGCTCGCGCCCGAGCAGGTTCTGCACCTCGAGCTGCAGGTGATCGCGCGAGACCATCAGCGAGAGTTGCGCGAACCCCCCGTCGGATCGAATCTCGACCGGACGCCCCGGCATGAAGATGCCCGCCGTCCGCTGTGCGCCGTGGATCGGGGAGCCGAGGCCCGCTCGCATCGTGGCGCGGCCCCCCGTCGGGATGTCGATGTGATAGTTCTCCGCCTCGGCGGTCTCGATGCAGACCGCGTCGCGGAACCTCATGTACCCACAGGTGAGTCGGCCCACCATCAGAGCGTTGAGTTGCATCTCGAAGGTGCCGGATGCCTTCGCCGCGGGGAAATCGACGGGGAGGAAGACGTCGCCGAGCACCTGGCGGGCGTGGTCGACGTCACGGCTGAACGCGACGCGGTGGGTCGCGAACATCTCGCCCGCTTGTGGTGGCATCCGGCGATCCTACGCGGCGACGGAGTGAGCACGGCCGCGGTCCGCGCACATCGGATACTGAGCCGCGCCTGCCGGATATCCCCGGCAGCAGACGCATCCATACGGTTAATCGCCATCGAGACGGTGGGACGTAAACGAACACGACGTGGAAGACGGGCATTGATCTCCCAGGAGCGCACCAGGAATCCACCGCGCATTTCGAGTACAGATGGGCCGAGGAGCGCAGCGGTGTGCCGCGACGCCGTGCTGGGGCCGATCTTCTGGGCCGCCTTCCGAGCGAGAACGCGCGAGGAGCGTGAGTGGATCTACCCGAAGGGTCCACCCGTCGTCTGCGTCCGGGGAAGGGATCCCGTCCGTATCCTCATCATCGGTGACGGCGCGGCGGCGGGATGCGGTGTGCTGATCCACGACCTGGGGATCGCGGGTTTCCTCGCCCGCGACGTTGCGCAATATTCGGGGCGCGGTGCCATCGTGATCGTCAGCGCGCAACCCGCGGCCTCGGCCCGATCGACCCTCGGCTGTCTCGCGAGCGTCGACCTCGATGGTTACGACGCGATCGTTCTCATGCTCGCCACGACCGACGCGTTCTGTCTGACCGGTCGCCGCAGCTGGCAACGCAGCATGACCGGTCTGGTCGAGGCGCTGATGTCCGCGCGGTGCGCGTCGGTCTTCGTGACGAGCACCGCGAGCATGCACTTGACGAGGTCGATCTCGCCCTTCGCTCGTATGCTCACAGGTCGTCACGCGCGGATGCTCGACGGTGAGACGGAACGCATCTGCAGCCGGCTGGGTGTCCCGATGATCACGTTGACCGCCGTGAACGATCTCACGTCCCGCACGTATGCGACATGGGGGCACCGGATCGGGACGCACATCTACCCGGCTCTCCGTCGTTGAGAGCATCCTGTTGCCGTCGACGTCGCGAGGGCGCTGCGTCGCGGTGGGCCCCGTGGGGCTCGAACCCACGCAAGGCTAGTGGCAGCATGTCGTCCTTTGTTCAAAACCCTGAAAACATGCGGATTTCAATTGTGCTCGAATGGACTGAATCAGGTCGTTTTCGTTCAGTTGTTGTCAGATTGTTGTCACGCGCACGGTCTTCGGCGACCCGCTTAAGTGTGATGTATCAGGACATGCCTGACGATTCTGCATCAGGACATCTCTGACAGTCGATGTATCAGGACATCGCTGACGTTAGAGGGTCTTGGTGGGTCCGGGTCGGCGGCCGTTGCTGACGTATTTGGTGCCGGGTTTGGGCCAGGGGTGCTCGATGATCAGGGTGCCGCGGAGGTCGAAGACCATCACGGTCTTGCCGGCGTCCATGACGCAGACTCTCTGCTCGGCGAAGGCGCGACCGATGCCGAATCGGATGCCGCGGAACTCGACTGCGCCGGTGTTGCCGACCAGCTTGACCCGGATCTCCTCCGAAGGCGCCGGGAGCGGTGCCCGTGGGGCGACAGGGCGGGGCGGTTCGGTCCTCGAAGTGGCGTCCCAGGCGGCCCGCGGCGTGATCCGGCCAGGAAGTGCTTGGTGGGGTCGTTGGGTGTTGTAGATGAGGTCGAAGTCGTCGACCTGAACTTGCAGCAGTTCGAGGGTGGCCGCGAGGGGCTGCTTGTCGAGGTAGCGGAACAGGGTCTGGTGGAAGCGTTCGTTCTTGCCCTGCGCGGTCGGTTTGTAGGGCTTCCCGGTGATCGGTTCGACGCCGAGAGAGCGCAGGTAGGCGACCAATTGACCGAGCACTCCTCGTCGGGACGGGTTCAGTGCGGCACCGTTGTCGGAGAGGAGCCGCTGCGGGACACCGTAGGCGGTGATGCCCTTCTTCACCACGATGATCGCGGCTTCGGAGGTTTCGCCTGAGGCGACGTGGGAGGCGATGGCGAGGCGGGAGTGGTCGTCGATGAGTTGGAAGATCACGCATTTGCGGCCGCCGGTGAGGACGTATTCGGTCGCGTCGAGCTGCCAGCATGCGTTCGGCGCGGGATAAACGAATCGCCGGTAGGAGGAGCGTGGCTTCTTCCTCGGCTCGGTCTTCGCGACACCGGCGTCACGGAAAATGCGAGACAGCGACGCCGTCGACGGCACCGGCTCCATCCCGAGCGTCCGCATCTTGTCGTGAACACTGATCGGACCATGGTCAAGCCCGGACTGTTCCAACGCCGCCCGCACCGCAATCGCCTGCGCGGTGACGTCCTCGGTGAGTTTGCCCGGGCTGTGGTTCGGGCGTCTGGACCGCGGCTCCAACGCAGCGGCCGACCCCTCCGAGGCGGCACGTCTCCGGATCGCGTAGAACGTCTCCCGCGAGATCCCATGCTCGAAGCAAAACGTCGTCACCGCCCCGCGCGGAGCATCCGGAGGCCACTGCGTGATCGCGAGGCGGACACGGGGATCAACAGGCTCAACGCGGCTCATCCCTCACACATAGAGGGAGAAGTGTCAGGACCACACAGCCCAGAAGCGTCAGAGATCTATTGATGCGCGAACGTCAGAGATGTCCTGATAGATCACAGGCGACCCGCTTAAGCAGGACTCCTGACGCCATTTGTGAGCGGGGTGGCTCAGGGCGCTTGACCTGTTGGCCGACGCTTCAGCGACCTGTTGATCGACGCTGCGGCGACGACGCCGCCATCAGCTTTCGTGGTCACCAGCGGCCTTCCCCGCCCCCGGCGTCGACGCAGACGGCGTGCGCCGCAGCAGCGAGGCGAGAACCCCGGCCCTGAGAACGGATTGCTCGCACGCCGAGCGCGGGGCGGGAGGGACGATTACCATCGAAGTAGGAGGTGAGATCTCGGTGATCGCTCTCGCGCGGTATCTGCGCCGTAGCCCGCACGGGCTGGGTAGATCTGTGCTGCTGCTCATCGCGCTCACTGCCGCGCTGATCGTCGGGCTGCTCGCCATGCACGTGCTGACTTCCTCTGCCGTGCACGCGGAGCCTGTCGCCGCCGTGTCCCTGCAGGAAGTCGGCGCCGCTCACGGCCATGATGCGCCGCCGGCCGACGATGGCTGCCCGGGCTGCGGTGGGCATGACGCCATGCTCGCGATGGCGTGCGTGTTGGCCCTGTTGGTCGTGTCGCTGCTGTTCCTGCTGCCTCGCGCCGGTATCTCCTGGGGTGTCGCGTTCGGCCGGGCCGGCCCCCTTATGGCGGCCGTTCAAGCGGCGATACCGCGACCACCGTCTCTTCTCGTTCTTTGTATCAGTCGTACGTGAAGGTTGTTCGCTGACCCGATGAAGGTCAGCTGAGCTTCTGCGCGCGGTCATCCTGACCGTGCGCGCCACACAGACGACTGAGGAGAACCAATGAACAACCGTGCCGCGGCGACCGCTGCAATTACCCTGACCGCACTGCTCGCTCTCGCCGGCTGTGCCGGCACCACCGGCGCAGGTGGAATGGACAACATGCCCGGAATGGGCTCATCGGCTTCCGCATCTACGGCGGCCGACGTGAACGACGCCGACATGCAGTTCACGATGATGATGATCCCGCACCACGAACAAGCCGTGGAGATGGCCGACATGATCCTGGCGAAGGAGAACATCGACGAGCGCGTGATCACGCTGGCTGAGCAGATCAAGGCCGCGCAGGGCCCGGAGATCGAGCTGATGGAGTCCTGGCTTGATGAGTGGGGCACGCCAATGGGTGACATGGGCGGGATGGATCACGGAGGGATGATGTCGGAAACCGACATGCAGGCCCTCGAAGACGCCACCGGGGCGGAGGCGTCCCGCCTCTTCCTGGAGCAGATGATCGTCCACCACGAGGGAGCGATCGAGATGGCGCAGTCCGAGGTCGACAACGGTGGGAATGCCGATGTCCTCGCGCTCGCTGAGGCCATCATCGCTTCGCAGACCACAGAAATCACCACGATGGAGGACATTCTCGCGACGCTCTGACCGCTAGGGGCTGGCCGCACCCGACGGCCGGCCCCTGGCTCAGGGAGAACGCAACTATGAAGACAACTACACGCACCCTCGCCGCAATCGGCTTGGCCACGACACTCACCATCACAACCGCCGCGTGTGCTGCGGCGCCCGACGGTGCAACATCGCTCGATCTCATCCCGCACGTCCACGACGTTGCTTTCGACGCAGACGGTGCGCTGCTGGTAGGCGCACATACCGGCGCGTACCGGGTCGACCCCACCTCAGAGGAGGTGTCCCTGGTCGGAGGTGTCAGTTTTGATGCAATGGGCCTCACGGTACAGGCGGGCACCCTCGTCGCCTCTGGCCACCCCGCCCCGGACAATCAAGACGACACCTTCATTGCGCCGAACATCGGCCTGGTCCGGCACACCGACACGGGCTGGGAGCAAGTTTCCCTGGCAGGAGTCACCGACTTCCATATGCTCGCCGCCACCCCCGCCGCGCCGGACTTCCTCCTCGGGCTGCCCTCGGACCGGCCTGTTTTGGCGGCAAGCATCGACGCCGGGCAGACGTGGACGGACATCGGGTCGCTGACGGCGCGGGACATCAGCATCGACGCCATGAATCCCTGGGTGGTCACCGCCACCACCCCGGACGGTTTGATGGTCAGCCGCGACGCTGGACTCACCTTCGCGAACGTCGCAGACTCACCATCCCTTCTGGTCATTGCCGCTGATCCCACGGTGGAAGAGGGCATCATCGGAGTCGCTACGGACGGCACCATATGGGCTGGCAGCACGATGGAAGGGGTGGTCTGGAACACCGTCGGGAAAGCCATCGGGGAGGCCGCCGCGATCTCCGTCAGTTTCGACGGCGCTGTAGCAATCGCTGATGGCGGCGGAGTCCGCGTCACCACGGATGCTGGCAACACTTGGCGGACTGTCATCAGGACGGACGACTCACGATGAGCGCGACGATGCCGTGTCTCCTCGGCTCAGACGGGTGCATCACGGCTTCGGTGCAGATCCAACCGACGCGGTGCGTCGCGCCCGAACACGTCCGGGATTGACGCGACGGCCGGGGGCTGAGCGGCAAGCCAGCCCCCGGCCGGGACGAGATGAGTCAGCTGACCCCCTTGCCGGTGCCGGCCTACTTTTTGTTGATGACGGCGTCCGGATTGAGGTCCAGCCGCCGCAGCAGCTGGGCGTTGAGGGCTACCACGATCGTGGACAGCGACATCAGGATCGCGCCGACAGACATAGGCAGTACGAACCCGATCGGGGCGAGGACGCCGGCGGCGAGGGGGACGGAGATGAGGTTGTAGCCGGCTGCCCACCATAGGTTTTGTGTCATCTTGCGGTAGCTGGCTCGGGACAGCTCGATCACTGAGACCACCGACCGGGGGTCGTCGCTGGCGAGGATTACGCCTGCGGAAGCAATGGCGACGTCTGTGCCCGCGCCGATCGCGATTCCGACGTCGGCTTGGGCGAGGGCGGGGGCGTCGTTCACTCCGTCGCCCACCATCGCGACCTTTCGGCCTTCGCTTTGCAGCTGCTTGACCTTGGAGGCCTTGTCTTCGGGGCGGACGCCGGCGAAGTACCGGTTGATGCCGAGCTCGGCGGCCACGGACGCGGCGACGGCTTCCGCGTCCCCGGTGATCATGACCACGTGAACGCCGCGTTCCTGCAGCGCGATGATGGCTTCTCGGGATTCCGGGCGGATCTCGTCCGCGAGCCGCAAGGCGCCCGCCACCGTCCCGTCGATGAGGACATGGAGGATGATCGCGCCTTCATCGCGCCACTCGTCCGCGATGGGTAGCTCGGTCGCTTCTTCCTGCTCGAGAAGGTACGGGCCGCCGACCTGAATGATGCGCCCGTCTACGAGCGCGCGGACGCCGACCGCGGGTGACGACGCGAAGTCGCTGGAGCGAGGGATGGCGAGTTGCTTCTCGTGGGCGGCGTTGACGATCGCGCGGGCGAGGGGATGCTCGGAGTCGATCTCGGCGGAAGCCGCCAGAGCAAGCAGTTCGTCCGTTTTGGTGCCGTCGATGGGGTGGATGGCAGTGACGGCGGGGGTGCCCTTGGTGAGGGTGCCGGTCTTGTCGAACAGGACCGTGTCGATGGTGCGCATGCTCTCCAGCGCCAGTCGGTCCTTGACCAGTACGCCGGCGCGGGCGGCGCGCTCGGTGGCGATGGACACCACCAGTGGGATCGCCAACCCCAGGGCGTGGGGGCACGCGATTACCAGCACGGTGATGGTGCGCACGACAGCCATATCGGGCTGTCCCACGACGGTCCACACGATGGCGGTGATGGCCGCGGCTCCGAGCGCGAACCAGAACAACCACCCTGCGGCGCGGTCTGCGAGACGCTGCGCGCGGGAGGAGGAGTTCTGCGCTTCGGTGACGAGCTTTTGAATCCCAGCGAGGGCGGTGTCCTCACCGACCGCCGTGATCACTACTCGGACCCCAGAGTCGGTGGCTACGGTCCCGGCAATCACCGGGTCCCCGTCGCTGCGTCGCACCGGTCGGGACTCGCCGGTGATCATGGACTCGTCCATGCTTGCCGAGCCCTGCACGATCCGGCCATCCGCCGGCACGCGCCCGCCGGGTCGGACGACCACGACGTCTCCGACCTGCAGGTCTGCGGGGGCGACGGTGACGGTGCTGTCGCCGTCGACCTTCTCGGCCTCATCCGGCAAGAGGGCGGCGAGGGAGTCCAGAGCGGAAGTGGTCTGGGCTAGGGATCGCATCTCGATCCAGTGGCCCAGGAGCATGATGACGATCAGGAGCGCTAGCTCCCACCAGAAGTCCAGCTCGTGGTGCAGCAGCCCCACGCTCGCACCCCAGGAGGCGACAAATGCGACAGTGATCGCGAGGGCGATCAGCAGCATCATGCCGGGTTTGCGGGCGCGGAGCTCACCGATGGCGCCCGTCAGGAACGGGGCACCGCCCCACACGTACATGGCCGTGCCCAGGACCGGGGACACCCACCCCACCCATGCGATGTCCGGGAGGGGGTAGCCGATCAGCATGGAGAACATCGTGGAGAATCCCACCACCGGGACGGCGAGGATCAGCATGATCCAGAACAGCCGGCGGAACCTTGCCACATGGTCGCCGTGACCGGCGTGACCGGCGTGACCGGCGTGGCCGCCATGACCGGCGTGACCGGCGTGGCCGCCATGACCGGCGTGGTCGCCATGGTCCGCGTGACCGTGCCCCGAGTGCCCCGAAGCTGGCGCTTCGTCATCGCCGTGCGCGGAGTGGTCCATCGCGGCGTGTTTGTGCGCGACAGGCGTCGTAGCGGACGCGGCGGCCTGATCGTCTCGGTCCACAGATTCAGGGAAATGATCGTGCTGGCTCATGTGAGCCTCCTTGTTTGCGTTGCGTCGAAGTGTTGTAGGCCTAGTTGTCGGCCAGGGCGTATCCGGCTTCTTCGATAGCTGTTTTGACCGCGGAAGCGTTGATCGGCGTCGAGCTGTGAATGGTGACGCGGGATGCGCCGCCGGCGTGTAGGTCAACGGTGACGTTCTCAACACCCGTGAGGCGGGTCAGCTCCTTGGTGACGCTGGACACGCAGTGCCCGCATGTCATCCCGGAGACGAGAAGTTCTTCCGTCACTGCCGGGGTCACAGCGATCGGGCTGTCGGTGGCTGGGGATGTCGCCGTGGAACAGCAGGAGCAGCTGGCGGCAGTGCTTTCTTTCAGACCGAGGTCGATGGGGTCAGTCATGGGGATGTCCTCCGATGGGTGCGTGGGTGTTTAGGAACGGACCAGACGCGCGATCGCGTCGTTGGCTTCACGGATCTTCTCTGCGGCGACCTGGCCGCCTTCGGCAGATGCCTCCGCGACGCAGTGACGCAGGTGATCGCCCAACAGAGACAGCGCAACCGTCTCCAAGGCCTTCGTCGCTGCGGACACCTGGGTGAGGATGTCGATGCAGTACTTGTCCTCTTCGACCATCCGTGCGATACCGCGCACCTGGCCCTCGATGCGCCGCAGCCGCTGTTGGAGATCGTCCTTGTTTCCGTCGTACCCGTTCATGTGGATACCATACCCCCCTAGGGTATAGAAGCGATACGAGACCGACTGTATTCCCCCAGCCACGCATCCCGCCTTCAATACACGCTCTACTTAATTCAGAATCTCCTGTATTGTGCAAACATGGCTGCTGCGATCACTTCTGCCACGGCGACGCATACCGCCGCGCTTGCCCGGCTGGGACACGCGCTGTCCGATGCCACCCGCACGGGCGTGCTGCTGGCGCTTCGGGAAGCTCCCGCCTACCCGTCGGATTTGGCTGATGCGCTCGGAGTCTCTCGTCAGGTGATGTCCAATCAGCTCGCGTGCCTGCGCGGCTGCGGGCTCGTAGAGGCCGTGCCGGACGGTCGCCGCACCTGGTATCGCCTCGCGGACTCCCACCTTGCCCCCGCCTTGGACGAACTGCTGCGGGTTGTGCTTTACGTCGAGCCCGGATGCTGTGCCGGAGAGAGCTGCACTTGCGCGTGACTACCGCTGCTCCCGCGATCGCCGAGGATCGCCGGCACATCCTGCAGCGCCGGATCCGATGGATCGTCACCGCGACCATCGCCTACAACCTGGTCGAAGCTGTCGTCGCGATCACCGCTGGCGCAGTGGCGTCCTCGGCGGCGTTGGTCGGTTTCGGGTTGGACTCCACGATTGAAGTCCTTTCCGCGGCCGCAGTCGCGTGGCAGTTCACCCGCCGGGACCCGGAGCGGTGGGAGAAGGGAACGCTGCGCGTCATTGCGGTCGCGTTCTTCGCCCTCGCTGCGTACGTGACCGTCGCGTCCGTTCTTGCATTGGTTGGTCGAGTCGACGTCGAGCATTCGACGCTCGGCATTGTCATCACCGCTCTCAGTGTCGTCATCATGCCGTTCCTTTCCGTGGCCGAGCGTCGGGCGGGACGTGAGCTGGGATCCGCCACCGCGATCGCGGACTCCAAGCAGACCCTGATCTGCACCTACCTCTCCGCGGCCGTACTCGTCGGCCTGGTCGTAAACAGCCTGTTCGGGTGGTGGTGGGCCGACGCGGTCGCCGGCCTCGTCATCGCTGCGTTCGCGATTCGGGAAGGTACCGAGGCTTGGCGCGGCGACGCCTGCGCAACGTCGGTCGGCATGCTCCTCGAGGAAGGCCACGAGGGCGTTCAGGGCCGCGACCATCACTGAGCTCTCGGCGTTCGACCCTCGGACTAGTCCGGGCAATCCCTGGTTTGAGGCCGCCGCGCGCTCGGGATGAGTGTAATATCCGCGTATGAGCGCAGATAAGCAGAAATGCGGCTATCGATCGGATAGTTCGTATGTGGAGCTTGCGGTGGAGGTATTCGGGATGTTGGCGGACGCCACAAGGGTGCGGATCATCCTTGCTCTGCAAGGCGCAGAGGAGCTGTCCGTGAACAGCATTGCTGAAGCGGTCAAGAAGTCACCGGCCGGGGTGTCGCAGCATCTGGCAAAGCTGCGTCTTGCGCGCATCGTTGCGACCCGGCAGGAAGGGCAGAAGGTGTTCTACCGGTTGGAGAACGAGCACGCTTCCAGACTGGTCGCGGACGCCATCTTCCAAGCCGAACACTCGCTGGGGGGCACTCCGCGCCACCATCATGCGGATCGAGTCGGCGAATGACAACCGGCCACGAGCACAATGACACCCACCGGCACGAACGCGGTCACGGTGGCCATGACCACCGTGACCGCGACCACGCGCACGCCGATCATGACCACGGACACGGCAGCGATCACAGTCATCCAACAGGGTTCAAGGGGTTCGTTTACGGGCTGTTCGTGCCGCACTCGCATGACGCCGCGGACGCCATCGATGATGCGATGGAGGCGAACAGCTCCGGCATCCGGGCGCTGAAGATCAGCCTGCTCATCCTGCTGGTAACGACCGTCCTGCAGGCGGTGGTCGTCTTCTTCAGTGGCTCCGTCGCGCTGCTCGCCGACACGATCCACAACTTCTCCGACGCACTCACTGCCGTCCCGCTGTGGGTGGCGTTCATCCTCGGCCGCCGCGCGGCGTCACGCCACTACACGTACGGCCTCGGCCGCGCCGAGGACCTCGCGGGGTTGTTCATCGTGTTCGTCGTCGCCCTGTCCGCGATCGTCGCCGCCTGGCAATCCATTGACCGCATCATCCACCCGCAGCCGCTGACCAATATCGGCTGGGTGATCGCCGCCGGAGTGATCGGGTTCCTCGGCAACGAGATCGTCGCCGTGTACAGGATCCGCGTCGGACAGCGGATCGGCTCCGCCGCCTTGGTAGCTGACGGTATCCACGCCCGCACTGACGGATTCACCTCGCTGGCCGTCGTTGCCGGTGGGATCGGTGTGCTGCTCGGCTTCCCCCTCGCTGACCCCATCGTCGGGTTGATCATCTCCGCCGCGATCTTCGTCCTCCTCATTGGCACCGTGCGCAGGATCGGCCGCCGTCTGCTTGACGGAGTGGAACCCGAGTTGGTCGACAAGATCGCGCACGCGCTCGACCACGTCGACGGCATCGACCACGTCGATCGGATCCGGCTGCGCTGGAACGGACACCGCCTCGAGGGAGACGCGATACTCGCCGTCGAGGCCACCGCATCCCGTCAGCAGATCGACGCCATCAGCGCCGACGCGAATCGCAGCGTCCGTGCCCATCTCCCGAACGTGGACGAGTTTCTCGTCAGCGTCCATAGTCCCGAGGACGGACACGCACCTCGTTGATCCGCGTCAGTGTCCTAACTGCGTCAAGCCGATTCCCGTGGGCGATGTGCACTCCGCAGTCTGGTCGTGCGTGAACTGCGAATTGATTCGAACCACCGAGCCTGTCTAGCGACTGCATCTCGACGGGGCCACCTCGAAGCGACCGGTTACTCGAACCAAGTCTCCAGTTCTTCACGTCCAGACCCAAGCGCGCCAGAACAACGCGAGCGACAAACGAGCAATGCACGCAGGCACCATGCCTAGCGGTGACACATCTACGCATGTACTCTTGCCCTATGCGCGGAGGACTCGAGCGGTGGAAGCGGGGAGTGGACTCCCGCGGAGTTCGGAACGCGATCGCATACGCGCTCGAGGGCACCTGCGACGCGCACCTCCAACACTCCAAAGGTGCAGAGGCGCTCGAGGCCTACAGCGAGTCCGGCGACTCGTCAGTGTCGAGACTGGTCGTTGAGCGCGGCATGATTCGTTCGGATGAACTGTCGGCGGACGCACTACGAGTGTGGCTAAGTGGGCGTGACCCGGCCACCGGCGATGAGCGCGGCAATCCGCTTCTGCGCCCAAATGCAGACCTGCTCCTGGACGGCACGTTGAATCACCCGAAGTCCTACAGCGTTGCCGCTTTGCTGCATGCGGACCTCGCGACGGAGTTCGAGGCACTCCAGGACCGACTGCGCGACCGCATCCTCCTTCTGTGGCAGCGAGAGCTGAACGCCCGCCGCGGTCACGGCGGATTGATCCGCGAGTCCATCGTCCGGCTCGAGGTTGTCGAACTTCAACATCGCCGCTCTCGCGCGTTGGACCCACACGCGCACCGACACCTCTGGCTGAACATCAAAGTCCAAGGCAACGACGGCAAGTGGACCAACGTCGATTCGCGTGTGGCGATGAAGTTCCACACGATCATCAACGCCGAAGGAGAGTTGGCCGCGCGCACCGATCCGCAATGGGTCGCTGCCCTCGCCACGCATGGGTACTCCATCGGCGCCGACGGAGAGATCGCGGAACTAGCGACCGCCGTGCGACCACTATCGCGACGGTCCGCGCAGATCGAAGCCAACCGCGCGCGGCTCATCGTCGAGTGGACCGCGGCGCATCCAGGAGCCCATCCAAGCCTGGCCGTGCTGACGCAGATCGACCGGCGCGCGTGGGCGCTCTCACGACCCAACAAGCCCGTCCACCTCGACGAGGAGGACTGGGAGTCAACAATCCGCGACGAGCTCACGGCGATCGACCCGAAGCTGACGAATGCGAGACTTCCGCTCCCGTTCACAGTCGTCGACCTCGCCGGCCTCGACATCGCCTCGCTTGCCGGTGCCGCCGTCGCGGACGCGGATGAACGCTCGCGAGCATCCAGCGGCCGGTTCAGCCGATTCGATCTACGCGCCGGCGCGATCCGTGCCCTATCCAGATCCGGCATCGTCGCCGACCGCGACGCCCTCGACAGCGTCATCGACGACATCGTTGCTAGCGCCGCGCATCTCGTCGCAAGACTGACGACCGCCCGGAATGTCCCCGGACACGTGAAGACGCTCATGGCTACCGACACGATGCGGTTGAAGATCCGATTGGCCGGTCGTTTCGACGCAGTGGCCACCGCCGGGCATTCGCTCACGCCTGGCGAGCTGAAGCGAGTGACAGTATCCGTTGAAGGAGCCGAACGCCTCGACGCTTCACAGGTAGCTGGCGCCTGCGCGATCGCCGGCACCTGCGGACTGGTCACGGTCACCGGCCCCGCCGGAACAGGCAAGACGACCATGCTCCGGGCCGCACTTGCCGCCCTGACCAATCAACACCGACGGATGATGGTCGTCGCGCCGACCCGGAAAGCTGCCTCTGTCGCGGCACGAGAGACCGGCGCCGCCGCCTCGAGCCTGCACGCATTGCTTCACGACTATGGCTACCGGTGGACGCAGAAACCTGGTGAACCACAGATCTGGACACGTCTGCAGCCTGGCGACATCGACCCGATGTCCGCGACGCGATACACCGGCCCGCACAAGTTCGCATTGATGCCGCGCGATCGCATCGTCGTTGACGAGGCCGGCATGGTCGACCTCCAGACCGCGGCAGCCCTCGCCGAGATTGCTGTCGAAAGGGGTGTCGGCGTCGCAATGGTCGGCGATCCTCATCAAGCGCTCCCCGTCGGCCACGTCGGCGCCATGGCGACCGCGGTAAGACACACGACGGCCAACGTCGAACTGGACACCGTGCACCGATTCACGGACCCCGAGTACGCGGCCCTCACGGTGCAGCTGCGGAACCCACGTGACAAAGCCCACGCGCTGCAGATCGCGGACAGCCTTCATGCCCAAGGTCGGGTCATCCGGGTCGAGAGTGCAGACGGCGCTCGCGCGGCAATCGTCGAGCGATATCTGAGCACGCGTGCGCAGCGCGTAGCGGTCGTCTGTGGAACAAACAGCGAGGCCGACGCGATAAACGCATTGATTCAGCAACGCCGTGTTGACCGCGACGAACTCGATGCGACGACGCTGGCGTGGGGGATGGGGGAGCAGCGGCTCCTCCCCGGCGACATCGTGCAGACCCGCCGGAACGACTCTCGGACCGGAGTCGAGAATCGCGCCTCATGGATCATCGACCGCATCCACCCCGACACCATCGACCTCGTCTCGCCCGCAGACAGTGGCGAACGTCGTCGCGTCACCCGCGACTATGCCCTCGAACATGTCCAGCTCGCCTACGCATCGACCGTGCACGGCATCCAAGGAGACACTGTCGACAGCGCCATCGTCGGCCCAGACGTGGACGCCGCTGGCCTCTACGTCGGCCTCACCCGAGGTCGTCGCCACAACATCGCCATCGTCATCGCACGAACAGACGTCGCGGCGAGAGATCGCCTCGCGCAGACGATGCTGCACGGCACCACCGAAGTCACAATCAACGAATCAATACACGCCGCACATGCCGAACTTGCACGCGCGGCGCGAGACCGCGCAACAGGACCCGTCGGGCATGGCGACCTCAAGGCCTCGCAGATTTCCCTAGACCGGTAGGCCACTCTGCGATGCGTATCCATGTCAGAAACACGCATCTCTGTGACAAGATGTGGAGGTGACAACGCAGAGCGTGAGATCGCGTGGCCAGAGCATCGTCGTTGCCCCGGGCATCTCCCTGAAGCCGATCATCGAAGGGTCGGTCGGTGTCGGCCCCGTCGACATCAGCGCGCTCGACGGAACTGAGCGCGCGCGAGCTTCCTTCCGCCTCGAGTACTCCCCCCACGCCGGCCGCTACGAGATCGCGTCCTTCGGCATTGATCGAGGGATGCTCCCACTCGAGGTAAGCGGCGCCTTCCTACGCACCGTTCGCGTCCACTCCATCGTTCGACGCAGTGTCTTGCGATCTCTACCTCTGTGGACATTCCCCGTCTCGATGCTTCGCGAAAGGCGCCGGTTGGGCACATTGCCGAACCCCGTCGAGTTCGAGCTGAACCGCGTCGACTCTCTGCTTCTCACGGCGTTGGTCTACCGGATGGCAGAGATCGCCGACGAGAACCCCGTCGAGGCAGTCGCCGAAACCCTGGGCTTGAAGCTGCGGACCGCGACGAACTGGATTGCTCGGGCACGCGCGGCGGGCCACATGACCACCACCATGGAACAGGCAGCTGTGCGCAAAATCGCGATGGGCCTGATCGAGGCGATGGGGCTCGAACTCGACGTCAGCGAAAAAGAGCACCAGCGATTCTTGGACTCCCTGCGGAAGGAAGAGTAGGAGCAGGCCGTGGGCAGCATCCATCCCTACACATCAGCGGCGGGCAAACGCGTCTATCGGATCAGCTACCGCAAACCGGATGGCCGTCAGGCGACGCAGCGCGGATTCCGCACCAAACGCGACGCCGAAATGCGCCTGGCCGAAGTCGAGATCTCAAAGAATCGCGGCGCGTTCGTCGATCCGGCTGATGCTCGCATCACGATCGGGATTCTCGGGGAGGAGTGGATCTCCTCGCGTCGCGCCGACCTCAAACCGTCAACCTTCCGCAGCACGGAGTCTGCGTGGCGCATCCACGTTCGCCCGAAATGGGATTCCCGCCAGGTCGGCGGGATCCGACACTCCGAGATCCAAGCCTGGATCGCCGGTCTGTCGGCGACCCACAGCCCGACAACCGTGCGGCGTGTACACGAGGTGCTCGCAGGGATCCTCGACGTGGCGCTGCGGGATCGACGCATAGCGGCGAATTCTGCGCGCGGAGTGAAGCTCCCGCGCAAGACTTCGAAATCGCGTGCCTATCTCACCCACACCCAGGTTGCGGAGCTGGCTGGCGAGTCGGCTCGACCCGAACTGGTCGTGTTCCTCGCCTACACCGGGCTGCGGTGGGGTGAGGCGACGGGCCTGCGCGTCCGGCACGTGGATCTCAACCGGCGTCGCGTGAGCGTGGAGGAGAATGCCGTCGAGGTCGGGAGCTTTATCGAGATCGGCACTCCCAAGACCCATGAGAAGCGCCAGGTTCCCTACCCGGCGTTCTTCGCCGAGACGATGAGGCGGCTGGTCGCTGGAAAGAGCCGCGACCAGCTGGTGTTCGGTGACGGGCGCATCCACGTCCGCCGACCGAAATCGACCACTGGGTGGTTCAACAGCGCCGTCGTCCGAGCCCAGGTGAACTCGGTCGCCGCGATCGAGCGGGCTCTCGACGCGGGAAGGGAACCGCCGCCGCCGTTCCCACGGGTCACGCCACACGATCTGCGACACACCGCGGCGTCGCTCGCGATCTCGGCCGGAGCGAATGTGAAGGCTGTACAACGGATGCTCGGACACGCATCCGCGGCGATGACTCTCGACACCTACGCCGACCTGTTCGATGACGACCTCGACGCCGTCTCTGCGGCGCTTGACAACGCGGCGATCTCGTCGGGTGTTGTCAGATTGTTGTCACGCGGCAGTTTTGGCGGAGCGTAGACCGCCGCGATCCCAGTCGAGAGTAGGGATCGCGGCTGCTGAAACGCGGTGGGCCCCGTGGGGCTCGAACCCACGACCCGCGGATTAAAAGTCCGATGCTCTACCGACTGAGCTAGAGGCCCGTATCCCAC
The DNA here is from genome assembly GCF_002911615.1 of Microbacterium sp. CJ77. NCBI lineage: Bacteria > Bacillati > Actinomycetota > Actinomycetes > Micrococcales > Microbacteriaceae > Microbacterium > Microbacterium sp. CJ77. Next base: position 294,961 of record NZ_PQBR01000006.1, read on the forward strand.
CAGCCTACTGAACGACGCGGGGTGGCAGCGCGCACGGAAGCGGCCGCCGGAACCCCCTCGCAGGTAGGTTCCGACGGCCGCGGTCGTCCGTGCGGTGCGCGACTCCCCCCGGATCACGCGCCGTACGTGGGATTACATCGGGGGCATCAGCACCGTGTCGATGAGGTAGACGGTGGCGTTAGCGGTCTGGACGCCACCGCAGACGACGGCGGAGGAGCCGTTGATCATGATGTTGTCGCCGCTGCCGGTCACCTCGACGTCCGCACCCTGAACGGTGGTGTGCGTACCCTCGATGTCATCGGGGGCGATCTGACCGGGGACGACGTGGTAGGTCAGGATCGACGTCAGCGTCGCCGTGTCGGTCTTGAGAGCCTCGATCGTGGCGGGGTCGATCTTCGCGAACGCGTCATCGACGGGCGCGAAGACGGTGAACTCTCCACCGTTGAGCGTGTCGACCAGGTCGACCTCGGGGTTGAGCTGACCGCTGACCGCCGCGGTGAGCGTGGTCAGGATGGGGTTGTTGGATGCTGCGACCGCGACGGGGTCGGCAGACATGCCCTCGACGGATCCGGCGCCATCCGGAACGGCCTCGGCGTAGGCGGCGCAGCCGGCGCCGACCAGGTTGGCCGCGGGGTCCATCTCCATCTCTTCGGACATCGAAGGCGTGCTCGAGGGCTCGTCCATCGAGTCGTCGGTGGTGGTTTCGGCGCCCATCGAACAAGCGCTGAGCGCAAACGTCGCCGCCAGGGCGAGCGACAGGCCGGCGGTCAGGCGCATCTTGGTACGTGACATGAGTTCCTCCTCTATGTGGGGCTGTGGGCCCCGTGGACACATACCCCGGTGCGGGGTCGGTGCACCGCTTGCTGCGGCGTTCACAGGGCCATTCGGGGCAGCCGCGGGATCGGATTGGACATCGGGCAGAGAGTTTTCGTGTTGTCCAGACCCCGCGCCGCATTCCGGGGTCCGCGCTGAGGTGAGGCATGCTGGAACATGTGGTTATCGACGGGGTAGACGTGCCCGAGGAGGGCGGCGAATCCGTCGACCATGTCGCGGAGCTGCTGACGCGCGTCGCGCACGGCGATGAAGCCGCATTCACCCGCCTGTACGACCTGCTCTCGCCGCGCGTGTTCGGGCTGATCCTTCGCGTTCTCGTCGATCGCTCGCAGAGCGAAGAGGTTCTGCAGGAGGTCTTCCTCGAACTCTGGCAATCCGCCGCCAAGTTCGCTCCGAACAAGGGGCAGGGAAGGTCGTGGGTGCTCACCATCGCGCACCGCCGTGCCGTCGATCGTGTTCGATCGGCGCAGGCGAGCGCGAACCGGGACGTGCGTGCGGGCTTCCGAGACATCGAGGTCGCTCATGACGGGGTCGCGGAACAGGTGGAACTTCGGATCGAAGGGCAGCGGGTCGCTCAGACGCTCGAGACCCTTCCCGATGCCCAGCGGGAAGCGATCACCCTCGCGTATTACGGGGGCTACAGTCAGAGCGAAATAGCGGCCCTCGTCGGGGCGCCGCTCGGAACGATCAAGACACGGATGCGGGACGGACTGACCCGTCTCAGAGGAGAATTGGGGGTGACGACATGAACGAGCAGCAATTCGCGGAGCTGGCCGCGGGGTACGCCCTCAGCGCGCTGAGCCCCGACGACGAGGCCGCGTTCGTCGACGCCCTCGCGGCGCACGCCGAGTGGGCGCACTATGTCGCTTCGGATGCCGCAACCGTCGCCGCACTCGCGGACTCCGTCGCCGAGGTTCCGCCGCCACGTGCACTTCGTGCGGAGTTGCTGGCGCAGATCGCCTCTGTCCAGCAGGACCACCCCGCTCAGGCGGCTGCGCCCGCCTCGAGTCTCGAATCCCCCACCGTGGTGCCCCCCGAGTCACGTCACCGATCGTGGGGTCCACGAGCCTGGTTCGCGCTCGCCGCATCCCTCGTCCTGCTCATCGGCGTCGGCGGAGGCGCGGTCGTCATCGCCCAGCAGCTGAACCGTCCCGTCGCGGTCGTCGCCCTCGAGCGCATCGAGGCAGCGCCCGATGCTCGGGAGGCGTCGACGACGCTCCCGGACGGCGGCGAGGCCACCGTGCACTGGTCGGAGTCCGTCGGCGAGGTCGTGTTCGTCTCGGACGGCCTGCCCACCCTGAGCGATGACCAGAGTTACGAGCTCTGGTTCGTGCGGGATTCGGAGGCGATCGCCGCGGGCGTTTTCGAGGCCAGCGGGGATGGCAATGCGACGGCGCTGCTGTCGGGCACGATGTCGCCGGGCGATGTCATCGCGGTCACCGTCGAGCCCGCCGGAGGTTCCCCGACGGGAGAACCGTCGAGCGACCCGATCGTCGCGATCCCCACGGCCTGACGCGCCGTCCGGCGACGATCCGGTTGCGCGGCTGGCGAACGCTCGGGCGGGTCCCGGCCCGAACGCCGCGGGTAGCCTGGACGGATGAGTGACGCCACCGGCCCCGGATTCCACAAGCCGGTGCGACGCCCCTCCGACGTCTTCGACCGCCTGTTCGGCACCGAGGATCCCGCCGAGGTTTCGCGCGTCGCGCACTCGACCGCCGCGGCGCTCCTCTCGCGCGTTCGCGAGGAGCCGGATGCCTCGGTCGTCGACCGCCTCGTTCGGTTCACCGACCTGCACGGCATCCATGACATCGCCGAGCTGTGGTCGCGCTCGCCCGCCCGCACGCTGCCGGGGACGCTCTGGCGCCTCTACCTGCTGCAGCTCATGATCCACGACGACCCCCGAACCGCTGCTCTGCTCTTCGAGCGCGGACGGGTCGAGTTGGCGACGGCCGATGTGGTCGTCGCGGGAGCACCCGCACCCGCAGGCCCGGAAGAACTCGTCGAACTGTCGGACGCGATCCTGCGGGGTGTCTTCGAGGGCGATTTCGGGGTGGCGCTCGAGCGCGCGGCGGCGTTCTGCCGGGTCGAGGCAGACGGTGCGACGCGGCTCGCCGACGACTACGAGCTGACCGAGCCGGAGCGTGCCACGGACCTCACCGCGCGCGCTCTGCGGCTGTCGGCATTCGCCGCAGACCTGACCGCGGCGGCCTCGCTCTGGCGGCGCGACGCGCTGAACTGAACGCCGCCCCGTATCGGGCGCAACACCGGGCAGCAACACCGGGCAGAGAAGTACCGGGCAGAGAAGTGCCGGGCAGAGAAGTGCCGGGCAGAGAAGTGCCGGGCCGCAGAACGCCTCTCGGCGCGGAGCCGCTCGGAGCGGCAGAAGATGGAGCCCGGGGTTACTGCGGCCCGGCTGTTCCAGTGTAACTCAGCACCCGCGGCGGGTATTCCGAGCGGGCGCCGTAGGCTTTCGGAATGGCAACGCGCTTCGCGCTCATCATCGAGCCCACGGCATCCGACGACACCCGCTCCGACTTCACCTCGACGCTCACGCAGGTGGATGCGTCTGCCCCGGCGCTCAGCGTCGGTGAGCTGAGTACCCAGCGCGGCGATGGCATCTTCGAGTCGATCGGCGTCGTCGACGCCCATCCGCAGGAAGTGACAGCGCACCTCGAGCGTTTCGTGCGCTCCGCCGAGATCTGTGATCTGCCCGTGCCGAACGTCGAGCAGTGGCGACAGGCCATCGCCGCAGCCGCGGCGCTGTGCGGGCCGGGGGAGTGGGTCGTCAAGACGATCCTCAGTCGCGGGGTCGAGCACGGGCCCACACCCACCGCGTGGGTGACGGCCGCGGACGCGCCGGACTTCTCGCGGCCTCGGCGGGAGGGCGTTTCGGTCGTGACCCTCGACCGCGGATTCTCTCTGGACACACCGGCGCGTGCGCCGTGGCTGCTGCTCGGAGCCAAGACACTGTCGTACGCGGTCAACATGGCGTCGCTGCGCGAGGCGCACAAGCGCGGTGCGGATGACGCGATCTTCGTCTCGTCCGACGGCTTCGTCCTTGAGGCGCCCACGGCATCCGTCATCCTCCGGTTCGGTGACGTCTTCGTCACGCCGGAGCCGACCGGAGGCATCCTGCACGGCACCACCCAGCTGAGCGCCTTCTCGTGGCTCGAGGAACACGGCTTCGCGACGGAATACCGCGATGTGGGTGTGGTCGAGCTCGGTGCCGCCGACGCGGCCTGGCTCGTCTCGAGCCTGCGGTTGGCCGCGCCGATCCGACGCATCGACGAAATGGCAGTGCCGGTGGATCAGGAGCTCTCGGACGAGCTCAACGCGTATCTGCTCTCGCCGCGAGACTGAGTCACAACGAGAAAGCCCGCGACGAGAGCGTCGCGGGCTTTCCGTTCGTCTGTGCGGGATTATCCGAAGCGACCCGAGACGTAGTCCTCGGTCGCCTGGACGGTCGGCGTGGTGAAGATGGTGCGGGTGTCGTCGTACTCGATCAGCTTGCCGGGCTTGCCGGTGCCCGCGATGTTGAAGAAGGCGGTCTTGTCGCTCACGCGCGACGCCTGCTGCATGTTGTGCGTCACGATCACGATCGTGTACTCGGACTTGAGCTCGGCGATCAGCTCTTCGATCGCGTACGTCGAGATCGGGTCGAGGGCCGAGCACGGCTCGTCCATCAACAGCACGTCGGGCGAGACCGCGATCGCGCGGGCGATGCACAGACGCTGCTGCTGTCCACCCGACAGGCCCGAACCCGGGCGGTCGAGGCGGTCCTTGACCTCGTTCCAGAGGTTCGCGCCGCGCAGCGACTTCTCGACGAGCGCGTCGGCGTCGCTCTTGTTGATGCGCTTGTTGTTCAGCTTCACACCCGCCAGCACGTTCTCGCGGATCGACATCGTCGGGAACGGGTTGGGGCGCTGGAACACCATGCCCACCTGGCGACGCACGAGCACGGGGTCGACGCCCGGTGCGTACAGGTCGGACCCGTCGAGCAGAACCTGGCCCTTGACGTAAGCGCCCGGGATGACCTCGTGCATGCGGTTGAGGGTCCGCAGGAAGGTCGACTTGCCGCAGCCGGACGGGCCGATGAAAGCCGTCACGCTGCGGGGTTCGATCTCGAGCCCGACACCTTCTACGGCGAGGAAATCGCCGTAGAAGACGTTCAGGTCGTGGACTTCGATGCTCTTGGACACGTTTTCCTCTGGATGTTCTCGGGTGGGAGCGGGGGAGGGCTAGCGGCTGGTCTTCGGCGCGAAGACTCGGGCGATGACACGCGCGATCAGGTTCAACGCCATGACGATGACGATCAGCACGAGCGCCGCGGCCCAGGCGCGGTTGATGTAGGCCTCGGCCGGGATGCCCTGGTTCATGTACTGCGAGTAGGCGAAGACCGGGAGCGTCATCATGCGTCCCTCGAACAGGTTGTAGTTCATCGACGTCGTCACGCCCGCCGTGATCAGCAGCGGGGCCGTCTCACCGATGACGCGTGCGACCGAGAGCATGATGCCCGTCGTGATACCGGCGATCGACGTGGGCAGCACGACCTTGACGATCGTGAGCCACTTCGGCACGCCGAGCGCGTACGCGGCCTCTCGCAGTTCGTTCGGCACCAGGCGCAGCATCTCTTCGCTCGAGCGGACGACCACGGGGATCATCAGGACCGAGAGGGCGACCGCGCCCATGATGCCGAGGCGGATACCCGGGCCGAAGAAGAGGGCGAACACGGCGAACGCGAACAGACCGGCGACGATCGACGGGATCCCGGTCATGACGTCGACGAGGAAGGTGATTCCCTGCGCGAGCCGACCCCGACCGTATTCGACGAGGTAGATCGCGGTGAACAGACCGATCGGGATCGAGATGATCGCCGCGGCCAGAGTGATCAGCAGCGTGCCGATGATCGCGTGCAGCGCACCGCCGCCCTCCCCGACGACGTTGCGCATCGAGGAGGTGAAGAACTCGGCCGAGATCCCCGCCACGCCGTTCGTGATGACCGTCCAGCCGAGAGAGATCAGCGGGACCATGGCGAGCACGAAAGCGGCCGAGACGATGCCGGTCACCATGCGGTCGACGGCCTTGCGTCGTCCCTCGACCATGGTGGATACGACCGTGATGAGCACGAGATACAGCAGCACTGCGACGACCGCGAATGCGGCGATGTTGAAGCCCTGACCACCGGCCACGCCGAGAACGCCGAAGAGAATGGCACTGACGACGGCGCTGAGTCCGAGGATGCCCCAGGTGGAACCCTTGGGAAGCCGGCCGTTCGTGAGGCCGCTCGGGCTTGCGGGAGCGGTCGATGCCGCGGGAGCAGTCGTGAGGGTCATGTCAGTTGGCTCCCGAGAATTCCTTGCGACGGTTGACGATGTAGCGCGCGAGCGCGTTCACCGCGAAGGTGACGATGAACAGGATCAGACCGGTGGCGATCAGCACGTTGATGTTCGTGCCGTAGGCCTCGGGGAACGTCAGGGCGATGTTCGCGGGGATCGTGCTGGGGTTCTCGGGTGTGAACAGGCGGAACGTCACGATGCCGGTTGCAGACAGGACCAGCGCGACCGCCATCGTCTCACCGAGCGCGCGACCGAGGCCCAGCATCGACGCCGAGACGATGCCGCTGCGACCGAAGGGGAACACGGCCATCCGAACCATCTCCCACCGCGTCGCTCCGAGGGCGAGGGCGGCTTCTTCGTGGAGGACGGGGGTCTGCAGGAAGATCTCACGGCAGATGGCCGTGATGATCGGGACGACCATCACCGCGAGCACCATTGCGGCGGTGAAGATCGTGCGGCCCGTGCTCGAGACGGGACCGGCGAAGAGGGGGAACCAGCCGACGTTGACGACGAACCAGTCGTAGATGGGCTGGACGGCCGGGGCGAGGACGAGGATGCCCCACAGGCCGAAGACGACCGACGGGACCGCGGCCAGGAGGTCGACGACGTATCCCAGCCCCTGCGCCAGGCGCCGCGGCGCGTAGTGCGAGATGAACAGGGCGACGGCGACCGAGAGCGGCACGGCCATCAACAGGGCGAGGAAGGATGCCCAGATCGTGCCGAACGCGAGGGGCCAGACGTAGTCCCAGAAGTTCGTCGAGAGGATGGACGCATCCTCGCTCGTGGCGACCAGACCCGGGAGGGACTGCACGACCAAGAAGATCGTCACGGCTGCGAGGGTCACGAGGATCATCGAGCCCGCGAAGAGGGCCGTTCCTGAGAACCAGCGGTCGCCCGGGCGCTGTTTCGCCTTGACGGCGGGGGGCGCGGTGGTGGTCATCTCGTCCTGTCCTGGGTGGTACCGGGTGGGAAGGGGTGTGCCCGGCCCGCGATCGCTCGCGGGCCGGGCACGGGTATTACTCGACGACGATGAGGTCGATCGCGGCCTGCATCGACTCGCGCTGCGTGTCCGAGATCGGGGCGCTGCCGGCCGCTGCGGCCACCTCGTCCTGGCCCTCGGGGCTGATCACGTAGTTGAGGAAGCCCTTGACGAGCGGGGCAACCGCGGCGTCGACGTACTCCTCGCACGCGATCATGTAGCTGACGAGAACGATGGGGTACGCGGCCTCGTCGGGCGTGCGGTCGAGCTCGATCGCGAGGTCACCCGCGCCACGACCCTCGGCGACCGGCGAGAGGTCGACAATCGCCGCTGCGGCCTCGGGCGAGAAGGTCACGAACTCTTCGCCGATCTGGACCGCGACGGTGCCGAAGCCCTCGGCGCGCGAAGCGTCCGCGTAGCCGATGGTGCCCTGGCCGCCGTCGACGGCAGCAACGACACCGGAGGTGCCCTGTGCGGCCTCGCCGGTGACCGTGGTGGCGGGCCATTCGCCGTCGGCCTCGAACGTCCACACCTCGGGAGCTGCCTGCGCGAGGTAGTCGGTGAAGTTCTCGGTGGTGCCCGAGTCGTCCGCGCGGTGAACGGGCGTGACGGCCAGGTCAGGAAGGGTGACACCCTCGTTGAGAGCGGCGATCGCCGGGTCGTTCCAGTTGGTGATCGTGCCGGCGAACAGGCCCGCGATGGTCGCGGCGTCCATGTTCAGGCTGTCGATGCCTTCGAGGTTGAAGATGACGGCGATCGGCGAGATGTACGAGGGGATCTCGATGATGTCGGTGCCCTCGACGCAGCCGTCGAAGGGTCCCTCGGCGATCTCGTCGCTCGTGAACGCGCGGTCAGAGCCGGCGAATCCGACGGCGCCGGCCTGGAAGGACTCGCGCCCGGCTCCGGAACCCGACGGGTCGTAGCTGACGGTGACGCCCTCGTTGAGCGTCTGGAAACCGGCGGACCAGGTCTGGACGGCGACTTCCTGGGCGGACGAGCCCGCGCCGACGAGCTCGCCGGCCAGGTTGCTTTCGGTGGGGGCCTCGCTGGTGCTGCCGCCGGCCTCGTTCGAGGCGCAGCCGGCGAGGGCGAGGGCGGCGACGGCGCCAAGGGCCGCGATCCGCGAGATTCGGGTGATCTTCACTGTGTTTCCGTTCGATCCGTTGACAGGACGTGTCCCGGTGCAGGGCACACAGCGACGGTAGGAGTGACGCCTTAAGAGCGTGGGCCAGAGTGGTGAACGGAAGGTGAACGGGATCGGGCGCGGCGGGAGCGTTCACCGCGGCGGAATATGCTGTCCGCCATGCCCCAGACCAGCAAGAAACAGCAGGCCGCACAAGCCGGACACACCGGTTGCTCGCGCCTCACCAAGGCGCAGCTGATCGCCCTCCTCTCGAGCTGACGTGACCGATTCCTCCGCCCCGGCGCCCGTGCCCGAATCGCGCCAGCCGGGGCTCGACCGGCGTGCCCACGCACCGGCAGAGCGCACGCTTCTCGACATCCTGCGTGCGACGACCTCGCGCTACCCCGAGGCATCCGCCATAGACGACGGCTCGGGCGCGCTCAGCTACCGCGAGCTGATGGCGCGGGTGGGTCGAACCGCCGCGCGGCTGCACGAGGCCGGGGTGCGGCGCGGCGACCGCGTCGGGGTGCGCATGCCCTCGGGCACGAAAGAGCTCTACATCTCGATCCTGGGCGTGATCGCCGCCGGGGCGTCGTACGTGCCGGTCGACGCTGACGACCCCGAAGAGCGTGCGGTACTCGTCTTCGGCGAGGCGGGCGTGCGCGGGGTGGTCGAGGGGACGGGCGAGTTCCGTCCGACGATCGCGGATGCGCCGCCCGAGGCATCCGCTCTCTTCGCGGGCGACGCTCCGCACCCCAGCACGCACGCCGTCGTGGCGGTGCCACCGCCGACTCGGGACGACGACGCGTGGGTGATCTTCACATCGGGTTCGACGGGCACGCCGAAGGGCGTCGCGGTCAGCCACCGCTCGGCCGCCGCGTTCGTCGATGCCGAGGCCGCGCTGTTCTTGCAGGGCGACCCCCTCGGCCCGGGCGACCGTGTCCTCGCGGGCCTGTCTGTCGCGTTCGACGCCTCGTGCGAGGAGATGTGGCTCGCGTGGCGACACGGAGCATGCCTGGTGCCCGCACCGCGCGCGCTCGTGCGGTCGGGTGAAGACCTGGCGCCGTGGCTCGTGCGCCAACAGATCACGGTCGTGTCCACCGTCCCGACCCTGGCGGCGCTCTGGCCCGCGGAGTCGATTGAGAACGTCCGTCTGCTGATCTTCGGAGGCGAGGCGTGCCCGCCCGACCTGGCGGCGCGCTTGACCGAAGAGGGGCGCGAGGTCTGGAACACCTACGGCCCGACCGAGGCGACGGTCGTCGCGTCCGCGGCGCTGCTGAGCGGCGAGCCGCCGGTGCGGATCGGGCTTCCCCTCGACGGGTGGGCGCTCGCGGTCGTCGACCCAGACGGTGCCGAGGTCGCGCAGGGTGAGGTCGGCGAACTGATCATCGGGGGAGTGGGGCTGGCTCGCTACCTCGACCCCGCCAAGGACGCCGAGAAGTACGCCCCCATGCCCTCGCTCGGCTGGGAGCGCGCCTATCGCTCCGGCGACCTCGTGCGGTACGACCCCGCGGGGCTCGTGTTCCAGGGTCGTGCCGACGACCAGGTCAAGATCGGCGGGCGCCGTATCGAGCTCGGTGAGGTCGAGGCCGCGCTGCAGGCCCTTCCGCACGTCGGGGGCGCCGCTGTGGCGGTGCGTCGGACGGATGCGGGAGTCGACATCCTGGTCGGCTACCTCGTCGTCGACGAGGGGTTCGACCGCCAAGCCGCGCGCGCGGACCTCGCCTCCACCCTCCCCGCGCCCATGGTGCCGTTGCTCGCGGTCGTGGATGACCTGCCCGTGCGCACGTCGGGCAAGGTCGACAAGGCCGCGCTGCCCTGGCCGCTCTCCGTTATGCCGACCGAGGAATCCACGTTGTCGGGTGTCGAGGAGTGGCTCGCCGAGCAATGGCGGGCCGTACTCGGCGTTTCGGTTCCCGATGCCGACGCCGACTTCTTCGACCTGGGCGGCGGCTCGCTCGCCGCGGCTCAGTTGGTTTCGCGGATCCGGGTGCGCTCGCCCGAGTTCGCCGTCGCCGACATCTACGACCTGCCGCGGCTCGGCGCTATGGCGAAGGCCGTCGGGCCGCTGGGTGACGATGCGGCGGCGACGTACCGCGAGCCCGCACCGACACCGCGCGCGACGCAGATCCTGCAGACGATCATGGGTGTGCCTCTCTTCATCCTGAGCGGCGTTCGCTGGCTGCTCTACCTCCTGACCGCGAGCGCCCTGCTGCACCTCGTACCGGGCTTCGCCGCGCTGCCGACCGTTGACTGGTGGGTGCTCGTTCCGGCGCTGCTGATCTTCGCCACCCCGTTCGGCCGGATGGCGATCTCGGCCGTCGCCGCGCGGGTTCTGCTCGCCGGGGTGCGGCCGGGCGATCACCCCCGCGGCGGCCACGTGCACATCCGTCTCTGGCTCGCCGAGCAAATCGCCGACCAGGTGGACGCGGTCGGCCTGGCCGGTGCGCCGTGGGTCAGCTACTACGCGCGCGCTCTCGGAGCGAAGGTCGGTCGCGACGTCGACATGCACACCCTGCCGCCGGTCACGGGCATGCTGCAGATCGGCGACGGTGCATCCATCGAACCCGAGGTCGATCTGACGGGCTACTGGATCGACGGGGACGTCGTCCGGATCGGTGCGGTGCGCATCGGCGCCGAGGCGACGATCGGTGCGCGCAGTACGCTCGCGCCCGGAACGCGCATCGGTCGCCGTGCCGAGATCGCTCCCGGCTCGGCGGTCTTCGGACGGGTGCGCGCCGACCAGCGCTGGGCGGGCTCGCCCGCGGAGCGCATCGGCGGCGCCGCCGAGGATTGGCCGCGCGAGCGCCCTCCCGCGCCCACACGGTGGCTGTGGGCCTACGCCTCATCCTCGACCCTGCTGGCGCTGCTGCCTGTGATCGCCTTCGCGGTCGGTGCGCTCGTCCTGGCGGCGGGCATGCGCGGCGCCGGTTCGCTCGGATCAGCGGCGTTCGCGGCATACGCGTGGCTCGTTCCCGCGGTGCTGGTTACCGGACTGGTGTTCGCGGCATCCGTCGTGGTCCTGGTCCGGCTGCTGCAGCGCGAGCTCGTCGAGGGGACGTTCCCCGTGCGGAGCGCGATGGGATGGCGCGCCTGGACGATCGAGCGCCTGCTCGACTCGTCGCGCACGATCCTGTTCCCGCTGTACTCGAGCCTGTTCACGCCGGTCTGGTTGCGGATGCTCGGGGCGCACGTCGGCCGCGATGTCGAGGCATCCACGGTTCTGCTGATTCCCGCGATGACCACGATCGAAGACGGCGCGTTCCTCGCCGACGACACCATGGTGGCCTCGTACGAACTGCGCGGGGGATGGATGCGGGTCGGCTCGGTCAAGATCGGCAAACGCGCGTTCCTCGGCAACTCCGGAATGGCGGCGCCCGGGCACCGGGTTCCCAAGGGCGGCCTCGTGGCCGTGCTGTCCTCCGCCCCGTTGAAAGCCAAGTCCGGCACCTCGTGGCTGGGTTCGCCCGCCGTGCGCCTGCGTCGGGTATCGAGTGACGCGGACGAAAGCCGCACGTACCACCCGCGCACGGGCCTCAAGGTCGCGCGCGGTCTGTGGGAGCTGTGCCGCATCGTGCCCGTCATCGTGACCTGCGCGATCGGCCTCGGCGTGGTGTTCGTGCTTGCGCTCCTCGTGCAGACGTTCGGTGCGATCGTCGCGGTGCTGCTGTCGGGCATCGTCCTGCTCATCGCCGGCGCGGCCGCGGCGGGTGTCTCGACGCTCGCGAAGTGGGCGCTCGTGGGCGTCATCCATGCGGGCGAGAAACCCCTGTGGTCGAGTTTCGTCTGGCGGACCGAGGTGTCGGACACCTTCGTCGAGATGGTGGCGGCCCCCTGGTTCGCGCGCGCCGCGACCGGCACTCCCGCGCTCGCCGTCTGGCTGCGCTCGCTCGGCGTCAAGATCGGCCGCGGGGTGTGGTGCGAGAGCTACTGGCTGCCCGAACCGGATCTCGTGACGCTCGGCGACGCATCCACGGTCAATCGGGGTTGCGTCGTGCAGACGCACCTATTCCATGATCGGATCATGAGCATGGATGTCGTCACGATCGAACCCGGCGGAACGCTCGGACCCCACAGCGTGATCCTTCCCGCGGCCTCGATCGGCGCCCACGCGACGGTGGGGCCCGCGTCGCTCGTCATGCGCGGCGAGACGGTTCCCATCGGCAGCCGCTGGAGCGGCAACCCGATCGGGCCCTGGCGGGCGGTCAAGGTTCGGTCGTACCAGACGAGCTCCCAGTGACCGGCGCCCAACTGCCGGCACCCGATGCATACGCCCCGCAGAGCGGGGACCTGTCGTACGACGTCGAGTCCTACGACATCGAGATCACCTACAGACCGTCGACCAACCGGCTCTCGGGGCGGGTCGTCCTGAACGCGGTCGCCCGGCGTCCGATCCGCTCGTTCGCCGTCGACCTGGTGGGTCTGCGCGCCTCGAAGGTCCGCGTGGACGGCGACCGCCGCACGGCCTACCGGCAGGGGCCGCGGATGATCCGTGTCACCCCGAGCTCTGCGATCGCGTTCGATCAGCGGTTCTCGGTGGAGATCGCGTATGCGGGGTCGCCCGCGCCGCGCCGGTCGCGGTGGGGGACGATCGGATGGGAAGAGCTCGAGGATGGGGTGCTCGTCGCCGCTCAGCCGACGGGCGCGCCGACGTGGTTCCCCTGCAATGACCGCCCCGACGACAAGGCGACCTATCGCATCGCGGTGACGACGGATGTCGCCTACCGCGTCGTCGCGACGGGTCAGCGCGTCTCGCTCGGCCGAGTGGGCGGCGCGGCTACCTGGGTCTTCGAGCAGGCCGCGCCCACCCCCACCTATCTCGTCGCGGTGCAGATCGGGCGCTACGTCGAGACGCCGGTCGACCTCGACGGTGTCACCGGGATGCTGCATCACCCGCGCGAGCTGACGGCTGCCGTCGGAGCGGCCTTCTCGGATCTGCCGGACATGATGCGGGTGTTCCAGCGTGTCTTCGGGCCGTATCCGTTCTCGCGCTACGACGTCGTCGTCACGGCCGACCCGCTCGAGATCCCGCTCGAGGCCCAGGGGATGGCGACCTTCGGCTCGAACCACCTCGACGGCTCGGAAGAGCGGCTCGTCGCGCACGAGCTCGCGCACCAGTGGTTCGGCAACAGCGTCGGGCTCGCGCACTGGCGCGATATCTGGCTGAACGAGGGTTTCGCCTGTTACGCGGAGTGGCTCTGGTCCGAGGCATCCGGGGGTCCGTCGGTCGCCGCGTGCGCGGCCGCACACCATGCGATGCTCCGTGCATTGCCGCAGGATCTGCTGCTCTCGGACCCCAGTCCCGACCTCATGTTCGACGACCGCGTATACAAGCGCGGTGCGCTCACCCTCCATGCCCTGCGTCTGCGGATCGGAGAGGCGGCGTTCTTCGCGGTCTTGCGGCGCTGGTGCGCCGAGCGCCGCCATGGTCTCGCAACGACCGAGGACTTCGTGGTGTGCGCGGAGTCGGTCGCCGATGCACCGCTCGCGGACCTCTTCATGCGCTGGCTGTCGCAGACGCCGCTGCCGGCGCTCGCCGCGTCAGACTGACGCGACCGCGAGCGAGATCACGACGCCCCGCGGACCGCGCACGCGCAGCAGCCGGGGACGGATGTCGAGGGCGCCGACTGCCGTCCCGGTGTCGCCGCCCGCGATGCTCCCGTGGACTCCGCGGACCGAACGCTCGATCCGTACTCGTGCCGGCTCGATCGAGAGACCCCGGCCGTCGGCTTTGAGCACGGCCTCGACGCGTGTCCACCGGCGCAGCGATGTGCCGTGTCCCGGGGTGATGACGCCGCGCAGGTCGTCTCGGCGCACGCGTGAGACCCGTTCGGCATCGATGCCGAGTGCGAGGACGCGGCAGGCGTCGGCCACGGCGGCGACGACGAGATCGCCCGCGTACGAAATGCTCGCGTGCACCGGGGCGCCGGCGACGAGCGGGCGCCCGTGGCTCGAGGCCCCGCAGCGCTCGCACCGGCGGCCCACCGTGACCGACTCTCCGTATGGTCCGGCGAGTCTCGCGACCAGGGCGTCGGCGACATCCCGGCGGGCACGGTCGCGCGGAATCGCCTGCGACGCGACACGTACCCCCGAGCGCCGTATCGCCGACGCGAGGGCGTGCCCGGGTAGCTCGCTCACTCCTTCGGGGTGTGCGTTTCGATCGCCACGATGCCCGAACCGGGATTCGTCGCAGACAGGTGCACGACCGAGAACGCCGCGAACTCCAGCGTCGACGCACTGCCCAGGTACGACCCGCGGAGGGTGCCCGTCGCCAGGGCAATCTCACTCAGGATCTCGGGCAATACCGGCGCGTGGCTGCAGAGCACGGCCGGCTTTCCGGAGCGCACCCGTTTGCCCACGACGCCCCGGATGTCCGCACGGCCCTGTTCCCAGGCATCCTGACCGATCAGCTCGGTGCGCCGGATCGGCTTGCCGAGAACAGCGGCGAGGGGGGTGACGGTGGTCAGGCACCGCACCGCGTCCGACGAGATGATCTTGCGCGTCCCGAAAGCCAGGAGCGGACCGACGATCGCGTGCGCCTGGCGGGTGCCGCGGGCGGTCAGGGGGCGCAGCGCATCCGGTCCGTTCCACGCATCGCGGCTGACCGCCTTGCCGTGCCGCAGCACGATGAGGGGAAAGGTCTGGAGCACCCCGTCATCGACGAACTTCAGGAAGGCGTCGAGGATCTCGACGTCCACCGGGTAGCTCAGGTACGTTCGTGCCCGTTTGGGCGTCACCCATTCGAGAGCGGCGACTTCTTTGTTCGGCACGAAACGCGATGCGCGGATCGCGTCATCCGTGGCCTCCGCGGACCAGTAGTGCACGATCTTCTGGCGCTTGTTCGGCAGACGGTAGCGCGAGACGCCGACGGGGATTCCCAGCGCGACGCGGATACCGGTTTCTTCGAAGACCTCGCGCACGGCCGTCTCGGCGAGCATCTCGCCCGGATCGACCTTACCCTTCGGCAGGGTCACATCCGCGTATGCCGTGCGGTGGATGACGAGGATGTGGAGCTTGCCCTCGACGAGCCGCCAGATCACCGCTCCCGCCGCGTAGACGGCGGTGTCCGTCATCGCACCGCTCGCGCGCGGCGACGGCGCTGGACATCGTGCATCGTCTTGTCCTGGATGTCGACCAGCGGCCGTCCTTCTGCGTCGGTGCTGTGGCGGGTCCACGCGCCCTCGGGCCCGAGCCACCACGAACTCGTGCCATCGCTCATGGCCAGGTCGAACAGCTCGTCGAGCTCCTTGAGGTGCGCGGGAGCGACGACGCGCACGAGCGACTCGACCCGGCGGTCGAGGTTGCGGTGCATCATGTCGGCGCTGCCGATGTACACCTGGCGATCGCCACCCGATTCGAACGCGAAGATGCGCGAGTGCTCGAGGTACCGGCCGAGGATGCTCCGCACCGTGATGTTGTCACTGACGCCCTCGATACCGGGTTTGAGCGAACAGATGCCGCGCACCCAGATCTCGATCGAGACGCCGGCCTGGCTCGCCCGGTACAGGGCATCGATGATCTGTTCGTCGACCATCGAGTTGACCTTGAAGCGGATCTTCGCGGGCTTGCCGGCGAGCGCGTTCCTGCGCTCCTTGTCGATCAGTCGCAGCAGGCCCTTCCGGAGGTGCAGGGGCGCCACGAGCAGGCGCTTGAACTTCTTCTCGATCGCGTAGCCCGAGAGCTCGTTGAACAGGCGGGTCAGATCGCGGCCGACCTGGTCGTCGGCGGTGAAAAGGCCGAAGTCCTCGTAGATGCGGCTGGTCTTGGGGTTGTAGTTGCCCGTGCCGACGTGGCTGTAGCTGCGTAGCACACCGCCCTCCTCGCGGATGACGAGTGCGAGCTTGCAGTGCGTCTTCAGGCCGACCAGGCCGTACACGACATGGACGCCCGCCTTCTCGAGCTTGCGCGCCCAGACGATGTTCGCGGCCTCGTCGAAGCGGGCCTTGATCTCGACCAGCGCGAGCACCTGCTTGCCCGCCTCGGCGGCGTCGATCAGCGCCTCGACGATCGGGCTGTCGCCCGACGTGCGGTAGAGCGTCTGCTTGATCGCGAGCACGTGCGGGTCCTTGGCCGCCTGCTCGAGGAACGCCTGGACGCTCGTCGCGAAGGACTCGTACGGGTGGTGGACGAGCACGTCGCCCTGACGGATCGCCGAGAAGATGTCCGCGCGCTCGTTGTTGTCGCCCGGCTGGAACGCCAGCGCCGTGGTCGGAAGATGCGGCGGGTAGTGCAGGTCCGGCCGCGAGATGCGCGAGAGGTCGAACAGCCCGCGCAGGTCGAGGGGCGCGTGCAGGCGGAAGACCTGCTGCTCCGTGATGTCGAGTTCGCGGATCAGCAGGCCGAGCGTGACGTCGTCCATGTCGTCGGTGATCTCGAGCCGGATCGGCGGGCCGAAACGGCGCCGCAGCAGCTCCGCCTCGAGGGCCTGGATGAGGTTCTCGGTCTCATCCTCTTCGATCGTCATGTCTTCGTTGCGCGTCAGGCGGAAGGCGTGGTGGTCGAGCACCTCCATGCCGGGGAAGAGGTCGACGAGGTTGTTCGAGATCAGGTCCTCGAGCGGCAGGTAGCGTCCGCGCCCGGAACTCGCGGCACCCGGCACCTCGACGAACCGTGGCAGCATCGGCGGGACCTTCAGACGCGCGAACTCCTGGCGCCCCGTGCGGGCGTTGCGGATGCGCACGGCCAGGTTCAGTGAGAGTCCCGAGATGTAGGGGAACGGATGGGCGGGGTCCACGGCGAGGGGCATGAGGACGGGGAAGACCTGCGACTGGAAGTACTCGTACAGCGCGACGCGATCGTCGTCGCCGAGCGAGTCCCAGGTGACGACCTCGATTCCGGCCGCGGTGAGGTCGGGCTGCACCACGGCGCGCCAGGCTTCCGCGTGACGCAGCTGCAGTTTGTAGGCCTCGGCCGAGATGTCGGCCAGGACCTCGGTGGGCGACCGACCGACGTTCGTCGGGACCGCGAGTCCGGTGATGATGCGGCGACGCAGACCCGCGACCCGCACCATGAAGAACTCGTCGAGGTTGCTGGCGAAGATCGCGAGGAAGTTCGCGCGCTCGAGCACGGGAACGCTCGGATCCTCGGCGAGCTCGAGAACGCGTTGATTGAACGCGAGCCAGCTCAGCTCGCGGTCGAGGTATCTGTTCTCGGGGAGCTGCGAGTCGAACGCTTCGACGGCTTCATCGAAGTCGTCATCGTCAGCATCGCCCAGACCGGCGTCGAGGATCGAGGATTCGAGCATGGTCCATCATTGCAGGGCGCACGTGTCCGGCGGGTGAATCGGATGACGGGGCGTCAGCCCTGGCGGCCGCTGGCGGTCGGGAGCTGGTCGTCTTCGTAGACGTTGAATCGATAGCCGACGTTCCGCACCGTGCCGATGAGCTGCTCGAGGTCGCCGAGCTTCGCGCGCAGTCGCCGAACGTGAACGTCGACGGTGCGGGTGCCGCCGAAGTAGTCGTATCCCCACACCTCGCTGAGCAGCTGCTCGCGGGTGAAGACGCGCGACGGGTGCGTCGCGAAGAAGTGCAGGAGCTGGAACTCCTTGTACGTCAGGTCGAGGGGCTTGCCGTGGACCTTGGCCGAATAGGAGGACTCGTCGATCGTGATTCCGGACGTCTGGATGCGCGTCGAGACCTGCTCCTGCGACATCCGGCCCATCGCCAGCCGGACACGTGCATCGACCTCGGCGGGACCCGCGCTGACGAGAATCACGTCGTCGACGCCCCAGTCGGTGCTGACGGCGGTCAATCCGCCCTCGGTGACAACGAGCATGAGGGGCGCATCGAGCCCGGTCGTGTTGAGGATCTTGCAGAGCGACTTCGCACCGACCAGGTCCGTGCGCGCGTCGACGAAGATGACGTCCGCGCTCGGTGCATTGACGAGTTGGGCCGGCTCGGCGGGAATCTGCCGGACGCGGTGGCTCAAGAGTTCCAGGGACGGCAGAACGGGACCGCTGCCGTGTGCGGAACTCAGAACGAGCAGTTGGGCCACGCGTTTCCTCTCGGGCGACGCCCCCAGGGTCGTCGTGGCCCCCTATATTACGCCGACCGCGGCAACCGGGCCGCCCGCGCCCTTTTCCGGCTCGCGCGACCAGCGTCCGTGGGGGAAGATGAATGCATGTCGGCACCCGAACTCGCTCCCCGCTCGAGCGTCGCCGGAATCGCTGCCGTCTGGATCGCGGCGCTCCTCGGCGGAATCGCGGTCGCGATCTTCGTGCCCGCCCCGCAGCAGGCGCAGTGGTTCGTCCTCGCGCTGGCCGCCAGCCTGCTCGTATCGTTCGGGGTGCAGCTGGGCTACGGACGCTCCACCGGATTCATCCGGCGCGTAGCGGCCAGTGTGCTCGGCGCGTTGGTGGCCCTCGGAGTCGTCTCGGTCGCGGTCGGGCTCGCGACGATCATTCCGGGCTGACGGGCATTCCGGGCCGACAGGCATTCCGCGCTGATCCGCGCGGGCTCGGGCGGGCTAGAGTGTCAGCATGGACCTCCTCGCTCTCGAGATCTTCTTCGTGGGACTCCTCGCCCTGGCATCCGTTGCGATCGCGTTCGTTTCGGGTGTGGTGATCGTCAACCTCTATCGCGGCCAGCGCTGATCGGCCGATCGTGATCGATCTGCCGACAGACCTACCCGCCGACCTGGTGCCGCTCTCGTGGCTCGTCGGCGTCTGGGAGGGCACCGGCGTGATCGACTACGACGCGGCGGGACACCGCTATGCCGGAGAGTTCGCCCATCGCGTGAGTTTCAGCCACGACGGTGGCGACTACCTGAACTATTCGGCAACCGCGTGGATGTCTTCCGGCGACGATGGTCCGGGCGTGCAGCTGGTCGCCGAGACGGGATACTGGCGCCTCGCACGTCCGCTCGGTGACGCGGACGCGGGTCCGGGTCTGCTTCCCGCTCTCTCGCCGGCGCCTCCGCGAACCGTTGACGACGTCGAAGCACTGCGCGTCGCCGAGGGCGGATTCGAGATCGAGGCCGTGATCGTCCATTCCGATGGGATATCGGAGCTCTACCTCGGCCACGTCACGGGTCCGCGCATCGATCTCGCGACGGATGCCGTCGTGCGCCCACCCGGAGCCAAGGAGTACGCGGCTGCGACGCGGCTGTACGGTCTCGTCGATGGCCACCTGCTGTGGGCGTGGGACATCGCGGCACTCGGAACCGAGCTCGGCAGCCACGCCTCCGCTCGCCTGGCCAAGGCGGAGTGATGGCCTCTCCCTTCGCCGGACTCCCGGGTGCCGTCACGGATGACCTGAGCGGCGCGCCGCTGCACTTCGGAACCTTCCTGCGCGAGCAGCGCCTGCTCGCTGAAGGGCGTGCGCTCGTGCATCTCGGCGACCGCGTCGTCGTGTCGGTCACGGGTGCCGACCGATTGACCTGGCTCGACTCGATCACGTCGCAGTCCCTGGCGCGGCTCGAGCCGGGCCGAGCGACCGAGCTTCTCGTGCTGGACCCGCACGGACACGTCGAGCACGCGGCATCCGTTCTGGACGACGGCGTGACGGGGTGGCTCATCGTGGACGCGACCAGCGCCGACGCACTCGTCACGTGGCTGAAGCGCATGGTTTTCCGCGCCCAGGTCGTCGTGACGCTCGAGGCGGATCTCACCGCGATCGGCTTCGTCGGTGGGGGTGCCGCCGAGGCGTTTGCCGTGCCACGGGCGCACGCACCCGCGGGCGCGTCGCTGGTCTGGGCCGACCCGTGGTCGCACGTCGCGATCGGTGGGCACCAATACGCCGCCGAGCCGCACCCCGGTGGGGGCTGGGACTGGCGCGTGGCGATCGTGACGACCGATGCCGCCGCCGAATTGGCACGCGCGATCGCGGACACCGACGATGTCGAAGCCGCCGGCCTGATCTCTGCCGAGGCGCTCCGGATCGCCGCGTGGCGTCCCCGGCGGGCGAACGAGGTCGACGAGCGGACACTGCCCCACGAACTCGACTGGCTGCGCTCGGCCGTGCACCTCGACAAGGGGTGCTATCGCGGGCAGGAGACGGTCGCGAAGGTCCACAATCTCGGCCATCCCCCGCGTCGACTGGTCTTCCTGCACCTGGACGGCAGCGACGCGCTTCTGCCCGAGCCCGGGGCGCTCGTGTCGTTCGACGGTCACGAGGTGGGACGCGTCACGTCGTCAGCACTGCACCACGAGCTGGGACCGATCGCGCTCGCCGTGGTCAAGCGCACCCTGCCGGTCGATGCGACGCTGACGATCGCCGCGGGGGACGAGACGGTGGTGGCCGCGCAAGAGGTCATCGTGCCGCCGGGCGCCGGTGCCGAGGCGTCCGTTCCCCGTCTGCCGCGGCTCTCGGCGCGCGCACGCGCGTGAGCGACGGCGCGGGCCGTTCTGCCGGTTCCGGCGAGCCGGAAGCCGGTTCTGGCCCGGCGTCGCTGCCGCCGATCACGACCGCGATTCCCGTGCGGCTGCGCGATCGCTTCGATCCGCGACCGGGTGTGCGTCGTGTGCGCAACTCGGCCCTGCCGATCGTCCAGATCGTCGTCGCGGCGACGGCCGCATACGCGTTCGCATACTTCGTCGTGAAGCATCAGACGCCGCTGCTCGCAGGGACCGTGACGGTCGCGAGTCTCGGGCTGGTGCGCGATGCCCGTCCGCGGCGCGTGTTCGAGACCGTCATCGGGATGATCGTCGGCATCCTGATCGCCGAGATCCTGCTCCTCGTTGCGGGACGCGGGTGGTGGCAGGTCGGCCTCGCCCTGGCGGTGACTCTGATCGTGGCGCGATTCCTCTCCCCGCAGGCGAGCTTCGCGATCGCGGCGGCGATCCAGTCGCTCATCGTGCTGATCATCCCCGCCTCGACGAGTGTGCCGTTCTCGCGCATGATCGACGGGGTGATCGGGGGAGTGGCGGCCCTGCTGGCGACCGCGCTGATCCCGCGCAGTCCGCGGGGCGAGGCGCGGCGGGATGTCGCCACGCTGTTCCGAGCGTTCGATGGCGCCGTCGTGAGCCTGGCGATCGCGCTGCGCACCGGAGACCGTGCCCGCGCCGAGAGGGGGCTCGAAAAGGCACGCGCGCTCGATCCTCTCGTGCGAGCCTGGCGCGAAACCCTCGACTCTTCGGTCGCCATCGCGCGCATCTCGCCCTGGCTGTGGGCGAGCCGGGCCGAGCTGGCGCGCGCCGAGCGCGTGCTCGCCGCCATGGACCTCGCGACGCGCAACCTGCGTGTCGTCGCGCGGCGCACCGTCTACCTCGTCGACGACCGCGTGCCGCGTCCCGTCGCCGCGGACCTGGTGCTGTCGCTCGGGCGCGGCGCTTCCCTCGTCGAACAGTCGCTCGCCGACATCTCGCTCGAGCCCATCGCGCAGGAGGCGCTGCTCGGCATCGCCCACCACCTCGACCCGCGGCAGGTCGTTCCGGGTGCGGGCCTCGGCGATCAGAACCTCATCGCCGCGTTGCGCCCCTTCGTGGTCGACCTGCTGATCGGTGCGGGCATGCCTCCCGATCGTGCACGCGAAGCGATCCCGCGCATCTGACGTTCTTCGGTCAGTCGGGAGCGACGGCCGCCCAGGGCAGGCTGAGTTCCCCCAGTCGCCACCGCGATCGGCCTCCCAGCACGGGGACGCCCGAGGCGCGCAGCGCCTCGACCGCGGCGATCCAGCGCTGCTGCGGACTGAAGACTCCCAGGGGTGCGGCGCGAGTCCACGCCGTGTCGAGAGCGGACAGCACGGCGTGCACGCGCTCGCCGGGGACATTGCGGTGAATCAGCGCTTTGGGCAGACGCTCTGCGACGATCGAGGGGAGTTCGAGGTCCGCCAACCGCAGCGAAATCGTCAACCGCAGGGGCTCGCCCGACTCGGCGACATCGATCCACGAGCAGATACGACCGATCTCGTCGCACGTGCCCTCGACGAGGGTTCCCGAGGTCTGCAGTCGAGCGGATGTCAGGGCCCAGGCATCCGTGACCTGCCCCTCGTCGTACTGGCGTAGCACGTTCATCGCGCGAACCAGGACCGGGCGGCGTCCTCCGGGCAGCGGCACCTCGAATCCCCCGACCTCGAACGCCACCCGCGCCTCGGGCGCGAAGGATGCCTTACCGGCGCGGACCGCGGAGAGCTGCTCACGCGCCCGCGCGACGCGGTCGGGGTCGATCTCGACGCCGATCACCTCGACATCTGGCCGCACACGCGCGAGGCGCGTCCAGAGCTCGAGAGCGGTGACGGCGCTCGCCCCGAAACCCAGGTCCACGACCAGCGGATCGTCGGTGCGGCGAAGTGCCGGCAGTCCGGCGAGGTACCTGTCGTTGCGTCGCAACCGGTTCGTGCCCGTCGTGCCGCGCGTCGCCTGGCCCACGGGACGACGTGCAGGCGGGCGCGGGGTGCTCATCCCTCCATGATGGCGGGATGAGCGTCACCTCGCCTCGATATCATGGGCGCATGACCGAGCCTTATACGTTGATCCTGCTCCGCCACGGCCAGAGTGAGTGGAACGAGCTGAACCTCTTCACCGGTTGGGTCGACGTGCGCCTGACAGATCTCGGCAAGGCCGAGGCCCAGCGCGGCGGCGAGATGCTCGCCGAGGCGGGCCTGCTGCCCGACGTTCTGCACACCTCGGTGCTCAGCCGTGCCATCCAGACCGCCAACATCGCGCTGGACGCGGCCGACCGCCTGTGGATCCCCGTGACCCGCTCCTGGCGTCTGAACGAGCGCCACTACGGTGCGCTGCAGGGCAAGGACAAGGCGCAGACCCTCGCCGAGTTCGGCCCCGAGCAGTTCATGCTGTGGCGCCGTTCGTTCGACGTGCCACCGCCCGAGATCGCCGACGACGACGAGTTCAGCCAGGCCTCCGACCCGCGCTACGTCGGAATCGACGGCGAGATCCCGCGCACCGAGTCGCTCAAGCTCGTGATCGACCGCATGCTCCCGTACTGGGAGAGCGGCATCGTCCCCGACCTCCGCGCCGGGAAGACCGTTCTCGTCACGGCCCACGGCAACTCGCTCCGCGGACTCGTGAAGCACCTCGAGGGCATCAGCGACGACGACATCTCAGAGCTCAACATCCCGACCGGCATCCCGCTCGTCTACCGCCTGGGCGAGGACCTCCGTCCCCTCGGCCCGGGGGAGTACCTCGACCCCGAGGCGGCTGCCGCGGGGGCCGCCGCCGTCGCCGCGCAGGGCAAGAAGTAACGACCGCGTTCAGCACGGAAAAGGGACCGGATGCCGAGGCATCCGGTCCCTTTTCCGTGTCGAGACTAGGCGACGGTGACGCCCGTAGCGTCCGACCAGTCGCCCGTCGCGAGGTAGACGACCTTCTTCGCCACGGACTCGGCGTGGTCGCCGAAGCGCTCGTGGTAGCGGCTCGCCAGGGTCGCGTCGACCGTCGCCATCGCCTCGCCCTGCCAGTTCTCGCCGAGCACCTTCTCGAAGACCGAGACGTGCAGGTCGTCGAGCTGGTCGTCGAGGTTACGGAGCTCTTCGGCGATGCTGACGTCCTGCGTGCGCAGCAGCTCGGTGAGCTTCTGCGCCATCTGTACGTCGACCTGGCCCATGCTCGTGAAGGTGCTCTTGAGTCCCTTGGGGATCGCGCGCTCGGGGAAGCGGTAGCGCGTGAGCTGCGCGATGTGCTCGGCGATGTCACCCATGCGCTCGAGCGAGGCGGACATCCGCAGCGCACTGACCACGATGCGCAGGTCGCGAGCGACCGGCTGCTGGCGGGCGAGGATCTCGATCGCGAGTTCGTCGAGCGCCACAGCCTTGTCGTCGATGATGCTGTCGGCGTCGATGACCTCTTCGGCGAGCGAGACGTCGCTCGAGCCGAACGCCTGGGTGGCCTTCTCGATCGCGATCGCGACGAGCTCGGAGATCTCGACGAGGCGCCCCTGGACGTCCTCGAGGGACTGATGGAAGACTTCGCGCACGGTGCTGATCCCTTTCCCGGTCGGTCGGACACGGCGCCCGCGACCTCCGCGATCATCTCCGTCGAAGGTTAACGGACGGTGCCGCTCCGGTGAATAGTACCCGGGTGGGCGCCGCCCTCTCGCGGCCCCGGTCAGCCGTTCTCGACGCGTGACCCTACGCTGGGACTCATGGACCCGGTGCAGATCGCGCTCCTCGCATTGTTTGCGGGAGCGGTGATTGGCCTCGGCGTATCCACTCTCGTCTTCGTCGCGCTGCGGACGGCACAGCGGGCCCAGGCCGAAGCGAGCGCGAGCGTTCCCTCCGGCATCCTTCAGGTGCTCGACGCCATGGACGGCGCGGCGTCCGTCGTCGATGCCTCTCTCACGGTCGTCGCGGCTTCCCCCGCGGCCCCCGGGTTCGGCATGTCGGCGGGCGAGGTCATCAGCGTCGAGGACCTGCGCGCGCTCGTCCGCGCGACGCGCACCTCGGGCGGCGCCGAGAGCGCGCGCTTTCGCATGCGCCGGGCGGCGGGCGGGACCGCGCTCCTCGCGACCGAGGGCCGCCTCGTGTCGGCCCGCGCCGCCGCGATCGATGGCACCCATGTCCTCCTCGTCGTCGATGACGTCACGGAGCAGGAGCGTCTCGAACAGATGCGCTACGACTTCGTCGCGAATACCAGTCACGAGCTCAAGACACCCGTCGGAGCGGTGAGCCTGCTCGCCGAGGCGATCGAATCCGCCGCCGACGACCCGCCGCAGGTGCGCGCATTCGCAGCGCGGCTGCAGGCCGAGGCCGCTCGCCTGTCCCGCCTCACGGGGCGCATCATGGATCTCTCACGCCTGCAGGCGGCGGACGAGTTGCCGGAGCCGCGCGACGTTTCGATCGATGAGGTCGTCGCGGCATCCGTCGAGTCCAACGCGGTCCAGGCCGATTCCGTCGGCGTCGAACTGCTGCGCGGAGGAGATCGCGGTGCCATCGTCCGGGGCGACCCGACCATGTTGATCGAGGCCGTCAGCAACCTCGTGGCGAACGCCATCGCCTATTCGCCGAAGGCGGGACGCGTCGGCGTCGGCGTGCGTGTCGAGGACAAGGTCGTCGAGATCGCCGTCACCGACCAGGGCATCGGCATCGTCGAGGCCGACCAGCAGCGCATCTTCGAGCGCTTCTACCGCGCCGATGGGGCTCGTTCGCGTCGCACCGGGGGCACCGGCCTCGGCCTGGCGATCGTGAAGCACGCCGTGCAGCGACACGGCGGCGAAGTGCGTGTGTGGTCGCAGCCCGGACGCGGCTCGACGTTCACGATCCGCCTTCCGCGAGCCATCCCCGAAGAAGTCGAGAAACCCCGCAAACGCCGTAGAGCGGCTGACCCCGCGGACCGCCGCAAGGCGAACGAACCCGCCAAGAAACGCCGAGGCGCCGTCGGCGCCGAACGTGCCCCTCAGGGAGAGAAGAAGATATGACCCGGGTCCTCCTCGTCGAAGACGAACCCGATCTGGCCGAGCCCCTGGCCTATTTGCTGCGCCGCGAAGGCTATGAGGTCGAGATCGCCGAAGACGGTCCTTCAGCCGTTGCCGCTTTCGAGGAGCGCGGGTGCGACATCGTCCTGCTCGACCTGATGCTGCCCGGGATGTCGGGGACCGAAGTATGTCGACGCATCCGGCAGACCTCTGCCGTGCCGATCGTCATGGTCACGGCGAAGGATTCCGAAGTGGACATCGTCGTCGGTCTCGAACTCGGGGCGGACGACTACGTCACCAAGCCGTACTCCGCGCGCGAGCTCCTCGCGCGCATGCGCGCGGTCCTGCGCCGCACGACCGAGCCCGATGTGGACCTCGAGGACCACATCCTGACGGGCGGCCGCGTGACGCTCGACATCGACCGGCACAGCGTCGCCGTGGACGGGTCCGAGATCAGCATGCCGCTGAAAGAATTCGAGCTCCTCGAGGTGCTGATGCGCAACTCCGGGCGTGTGCTGACGCGTGGTCAGCTCATCGACCGCGTCTGGGGGAGTGACTACTTCGGCGACACGAAGACGCTCGACGTGCACATCAAACGCATCCGCTCACGCATCGAGCAGACGCCCAGCGAGCCCACCATGCTCGTCACCGTGCGGGGTCTCGGCTACCGCTTCGAGGCGGAGTAGCCGTCGCGGCGCTCGGTGAACCGAGCGCCGACACCGCTCAGGGGACGAACGGCTCGAGGTAGCTCGTCTGGCCCGTGAGGATCGGGACCTCGACGAGTGCGCCCTCGGCGTCTCCGGCCTGGAAGTACACGGGCATCGTGGCGCCCGGGATGGTGTCGATGTCGGGGAAGGGCAGCGGGTCGTTCTCGCCGTCCATGCCGAGGCTGATCGGCGGGTTCACCGGAACGCGGAGCGTGATCTCGGTCTTGTCGGCGCCCTCGCCGTACGAGATGCGGACCGTGATCGGGGTGGTGCCCTCGTTGACGAAAGCGGCGAGGAAGTTCCCGTCGATCCCGTCGTCGGAGACGATCAGGGCGTTGCGGACGGCGACATCGCCGGTGTGGGCGCTGACGCCGTCGGCCGGAGCGTAGGGGATGAGCGTCGCCTGCGGTGAGATCAGGGCGCAGCCGGAAGTTCCCACCAGAACGGCGGCCACCAGGGCCAGAGACGCGAGCCGACGGGATTTCACGGGTCCTCCAGGGAGATCGCAGACGTTGCCGTCTCATTCTAGGGGGGTGCGCTCGGTCGTCGCTGCGGCGCGTGCACGGCGAACCTTAGCGTATGGCCCCTGTGGTATTCTGTAGGTTGCCGAAAGGACATAACTGCATGCTTTTTGAGGTTGGCGAAACGGTCGTTTACCCCCACCACGGGGCCGCGACGATCATCGAAGTCAAAGACCGGGTCATCAAGGGCGAGACCAAGAGATACCTGAAGCTCAACGTCACTCAAGGTGATCTCGTCATCGAGGTCCCGGCAGACAATGTCGATCTCGTCGGCGTTCGTGATGTCATCGGCAAAGAGGGTCTCGACCGGGTCTTCGAGGTGCTCCGTGCACCGTTCACAGAAGAGCCGACCAACTGGTCCCGCCGGTACAAGGCTAACCTCGAGAAGCTCGCTTCCGGCGATGTCATCAAGGTGAGCGAGGTCGTTCGCGACCTCTGGCGCCGCGACCAGGACCGCGGCCTGTCCGCGGGTGAGAAGCGGATGCTGGCCAAGGCTCGCCAGATTCTGATCTCTGAGCTGGCGCTGGCCGAGAAGACCGACGAAGAGCGCGCGGGTGTCGTGCTCGACGAGGTCCTCGCAAGCTAGGCTCCCGGCGTGAGTATCACGCCAACGCCGCGCATCGGCATCATCGTCGTTGCCGGCGGTTCGGGCACGCGCCTCGGTGCGAACGCGCCCAAGGCCTTCGTCGGCATCGACGAACATTCGATGCTGCGGCACGCCCTCCGGGGTGTGCTCGCGGCGGGACCCGCGCAGGTGGTCATCGTCGCTCCCGCCGGGCGTGAAGGGGATGCGCTCACTGAGGCACTGGCGGCATCCGAAGAAGCGCCCCCGCTCGAGAGCGGGCGTCGCCGCGAGCTGGTCTCGGTCGTCACGGGCGGCGAGACCCGACAGCGTTCCGTTGCCGCGGGTCTCGCGGCGCTGTGGGCCGATGTCGAGATCGTGCTCGTCCACGACGCTGCGCGCGCGCTCACCCCGCCCGTCGTGTTCGAGCGGGTCGTCGAGGCCGTCGACCGGACCGGCTCCGGTGTCGTTCCGACCCTGCCGGTCATCGACACGATCAAGCGCGTCGGTGCCCGTGACGGCGGCGACGTCGTGCTCGAGGCCGTCGATCGCGCCGATCTCGCGGCCGCTCAGACCCCGCAGGGGTTCCCCCGCGCGATGCTCGACGCGTCCTATGCGACCGCCGATCAGGAGTACACCGACGACACGGCGCTCGTGGCCGCGGCGGGACATCCGATCGTCATCGTCCCGGGCGACCCGCTCGCCTTCAAGATCACCACCCCCGCGGACATGGATCGTGCGCGCGGATTGGTGGCGCCCCTCGCCCGCGCCCGCGCCCGGTTCGATCCGGCCGGACGGGGTCCCCGCGTCGGTGTGGGAACAGACGTGCACGCTTTCGCGGACGCGGGGGATCTGTGGCTCGCGGGCCTGCACTGGCCCGGCGAAACCGGACTCGCGGGACATTCGGATGGGGACGCGGTGGCGCACGCGATCGTCGATGCGCTGCTGTCCGCCGCCGGACTCGGCGACATCGGCATGCACTTCGGGGTCGACCGCCCCGAGTTCGCGGGGGCCCACGCCGACGCTTTCCTCGCGCGAACCCGCGAGCTGCTGGGCAACGCCGGCTGGGCGGTCGGAAACGTCTCGGTGCAGGTGCAGGCGAATCGTCCGCGCTTCTCGGCACGGCGCGCGGAGGCAGAGGCCACGCTCTCCGAAATCCTCGGGGCTCCGGTGTCGGTCGCCGCGACGACGACGGACGGGTTGGGTTTCACCGGACGGGGCGAGGGCGTCGCCGCCTTCGCCGTCGCGCTGGTCGTACCCGCCTGAGCCGTCACGCCTCCACGGCGAAGGGCTTCGGGTCCCGGGGCGCGCGAGAGCCCCACGCGAGGGTTGCGAGGCCGACCGCGAGCACGATGAGCCCCGCGACGGCGAGAACGCTCAACTGCTCGCCGAGCACCGTGACGCCCAGGATGCTCGCGGTGAGCGGCTCACCGAGGGTCAGCGTCGCCGCGGTCGCCGCGGTCAGCCCGTTTAGTCCCCACGTGAACATCACGTAGGCGACGGAGATCGTCCCGATGCCGAGCCACACGGCCATCACGATGCCCGCGGGTTCCCCGAACCACGAGAGGTCGACGAAGGGCAGCACGCAGGCGGAGAGCACCGCGGAGCCCGCGCCCATCGCGCCCACGACCGTGAAGGGGTCCCACCCGTCGTCCAGCAGACGCCGCTGGGCGTTGGCGATGACGGCGAAGGTCGCGCCCGCGCCGACCGAGCCGAGGAACCCGAGCGGATCGGTGCCGCCGGTTCCCGCGGCATCCGTCCCGCCTCCCAGACCCAAAAGGGCGACTCCGACGGTGGAGAGTGCGGTGGCGAGCAGCCAGGCGCCGCTCGGACGGCGGCGAGTCAGGGACCACTCGAGCACACCGGCCAGGATCGGCGCCGAGCCGAGCGCGATGACCGTCCCCACCGCGACGCCGTTGCGGGCGGTGCCGAGGAAGAACAGCGGCTGGTAGAGCGCGAGGCACAGGCCGGTCAGCGCCATGAGAGCAAGCGGTCCCGCCGAGAGACGGGGACGCGGCGCGACGGTACCGCGGCGGTGGGCGCGGCGGGCGAGCACGAAGGCGATCACCGCGAGGCCCGTGCCGCCGAGGACGAGGCGCACCGCTCCGACCGAGAGGGGGGTGGTGTTCTCGGGGCCGAGCGCCTGCGACGTGCCGGTCGTGCCGAACAGGACGGCCGCGGCGAGCACGGCGAGGACGGGGAGCACCCTCCAGTTCTACCGGAAGCGCGACGACCGGCGGCGACGCTGTGCCGCCGAACCGCCGCCGGTAGGGTTAGTGGGTGACTCTCCGGCTCTACGACACGAAGGCCCAGCGCCTGCGCGACTTCGTGCCCGGCGAGCCCGGACGCGTGTCGATGTACGTGTGCGGCCCCACCGTGCAGTCGGGTCCGCACCTCGGGCACCTGCGCGGCGCGCTCGCGTTCGACCTGCTGCGCGGGTGGCTCGAGCATCGCGTGGGGGCGGTGACCTACGTGCGCAACGTCACCGACATCGACGACAAGGTGCTCGCCAACGCGACGCCCGACGAATCCTGGTGGGCGCTCGCCTATCGCATGGAGCGTGCCTTCAACGACGCGTATGCCGCGATCGGCATCCGTCCGCCGACGTACGAACCGCGCGCGACGGCGTCGATCCCGCAGATGCAGGAACTGATCGCGCGGCTGATCGCCGAGGGACACGCGTACGCCGCCGAGGGCGACGTCTACTTCGACGTCCGCTCGTGGCCGGAGTACGGCTCGCTCACGCGCCAGTCGCTCGACGCGATGGAGCCCGCGACCGACGCGGATCCACGGGGCAAGCGCGATCCGCACGACTTCGCGCTCTGGAAGGGCGCGAAGGCGGACGAGCCCGTGAGTGCGGTCTGGGATTCGCCCTGGGGTGCGGGTCGTCCGGGTTGGCACATCGAGTGCTCTGCGATGTCACGCCGCTATCTCGGGCCCGAGTTCGACATCCACGGCGGCGGCCTCGATCTGCGTTTCCCACATCACGAGAACGAGCTCGCGCAGTCGGCGGCCGCGGGTGACGCGTTCGCCCGGTACTGGGTGCACAACGGCCTCGTCACCGTCGACGGTCAGAAGATGTCGAAATCGCTCGGCAACTTCGTGCTCGCCGACGACATCCTGCGCGCCTACGATCCGCTCGTCGTCCGCTATGCCCTGGTGTCGGCGCACTACCGGTCGAGCCTGGACATCACCGAATCGTCGTTCGCCGAGGCGGCGTCGGCGCTCGAGCGAATCCGCACGTTCCTCGTGCGGCTGGCGCGCGCCAAGGGCGGAGAGTACGGGTGGCTCGCCACCGATCTTCCGGATGCGTTCACCGCCGCGATGGACGATGACCTGGGCGTTCCCGAGGCGCTCGCCGTGCTGCACGAGACCGTGCGCGCGGGCAACGCCGCCCTGGACGCGTCCGACCTGGATGCGGCGACGACCGCCGCCATCCACGTCCACACCATGGCGGGGATTCTCGGAATCGACCCGACATCCGAGCGGTGGCGGGGCCATTCGGACGGCGCGGAGGCCCGCGCATTGCATACTCTGGTCACGAGCCTGATCGATCAGCGCGCGCGTGCGCGCGCTGGCAAGGACTGGCCCGCGGCAGACCGGATCCGCGACGCCGTCGCGGCGGCCGGCATAACTCTCGAAGACACCTCAGACGGCACGCATTGGAGCATCGATGGCTAAGCCAGGACGGCCCGGCGCGAGCAGGGGCAAAAAGGGCCCGACGAAGGGCACGGGCGGAAAGAACAAGCGCTCGCTCGAGGGTCGTGGGCCGACACCCAAGGCCGAGGATCGCGCGTGGCACCCGGCCGGCAAGCGCAAGGCCGCGGCCGAGCGCTTCGCTGCGGCCGGCGGCAAGGGACGGCCGAGCTCGAACCCGAACACGGGGCGAGCGCCGCGTGCGAAGAAGGACGAAGAGACCGAGGTCGTGACCGGCCGCAACTCGGTGCTCGAGGCGCTGCGGGCCAAGATCCCCGCGACCGCCTTTTACATCGCCCAGCGCGTCGAGATGGATGACCGCGTCAAAGAGATGCTGTCGCTCGCGACCAACCGCGAGATTCCGGTCCTCGAGGTCACCCGCCCCGAGCTCGACCGCATGGCCGGTTTCGACGGCGTGCACCAGGGCGTCGCGCTGAAGGTACCCCCGTACGAGTACGGGCACCCGCAGGACCTGCTCGAGAAGGTCATCGACGCGGGCAAGCTGCCCCTGTTCGTCGCACTGGACGGCATCACCGACCCTCGCAATCTGGGCGCGATCATCCGCTCGACCGCGGCTTTCGGCGGGCACGGCATCATCCTCCCGCAGCGTCGTTCGGCGAGCGTCAACAGCGCCGCGTGGAAGACGAGCGCGGGAGCGGCGGCGCGCACGCCCGTCGTGGTCGCGCCGAACCTGACCTCGACGCTGAAGGACTTCAAACGTCAGGGCGTCTTCGTGCTCGGGCTGGACGGCGGCGGGGATGTCTCGTTGCCCGCCCTCGAACTCGCCGACCGACCCATCGTCATCGTCGTCGGCAGCGAGGGCAAGGGGCTCTCGCGGCTGGTGGCCGAGACGTGCGACCAGATCGTGTCCATCCCCATCTCTGCCAGCACCGAATCGCTCAACGCCGGCATCGCCGCATCCGTCGCGCTGTACCAGGTGTCGACGCTGCGGTCATCCGTCGGCGACTGACTCACCCGCTCACCCGCACTCGGAAGGACCCCGGATGTCTCGCATCGCCGTCATCGGAGGAACCGGCTACGCCGGTAGCCACATCGTCAACGAGGCGGTGAACCGGGGGCATACCGTGCTGTCGGTCGCGCGCACGGCACCCGCGGAGCGCGTCGCCGGGGTGACGTACATCGAGGGAACGCTGCTCGACGTGCCGGGTCTCGTGGCCGAGATCCAGGGCGCCGAGGTCGTCATCGTGACGGTTCCCGCGCGTGGCGCGATGTTGGGGTTGCTGCGTCCGGCCGTAGCCGAGCTCGTCGCGACGCTGCAGCCGGGCACGCGCATCGGCGTGATCGGTGGCGCGGGCGGCAGCCTGGCCACGCCCGGCGGGCCGCGCGTGATCGACCTGCCGAGTTTCACCGAGGAGTACAAGCCGGAGGCCCTCGAGGCGATCGGCATTCTCGAAGATCTGCAGGCCGGAGACCCCTCGGTCGATTGGTTCTACGTGCATCCGGCGGGCGGCTTCGGGGCATGGAACCCGGGCGAGCGAACGGGCACCTACCGCGATGGTGGCGACGTCGTCGTGACCGATGAGGCCGGCGAGTCGTTCATCTCGGGCGCAGACCTCGCGGTCGCCGTGATCGACGAGGTCGAGTCGCCGAAGCACTCCCGCGAGCGGTTCACCGTCGGCTACTGATCGGCCGATCGGCGCACATCTTGATCAGGCACGGCCCTCATCAGACCAGGTCGCGCCAATCGATCGCGTCGGCTTCCGCATCCGGCTCGATCTCGGCGTCGTCGTCGATGATCGGGAGCGCCAGCGTCTCGGTGGGAGGCCCCATGATCGTCGCCTCGTCGCGGCGGTGACGCAGGACGTCGTTGATGTACGAGGTGAGGGCCTCGGCGAGCGGCACGGCGGATCCGCGTTCCTGGGACATGTACCACCTGTGCTCCAGCACCTGGTGGAAGACTTCGGCAGGTTCGAGCTTGGCGCGCAGGTCGTAGGGAATCGCCTTGACGACGGGCTCGAAGACCCGGGTCAGCCACTCGTGCGCGACCATCTCCTCGTCGGCGCCGAGGCGCGAAACGCGGGCGCGGAACTCGTCGAGGTCGTTCAGCAGTCGCCGCGCCTGGTTCTCCTCGACGTCGAGACCGGTCAGGCGGATGAGGCGTCGCTGGTGATGCCCGGCGTCGACGACTTTGGGTTGGATCGAGACGCGGGTGCCGTCGGGAGCCGCCTGAATCGACATCTCGCCGATGTCAAAGCCGAGCGCGTTCAGACGCTGCACCCGTTCGGTGAGGCGCCACGACTCCGATGCTGAGAAACTCTCCTGGTCGGTCAGAGCGGCCCAGAGCGAGTGATACGACGAGAGGATACCGTCGGCGATCTCGACCGCGTCGACGCCGCCCTCGAGTCGTCCGCCCGCCTCGAGGTCCATGATCTCGCCCGCGATGTTCGTGCGGGCGACATCGAGGTCGTGCTCGCGCTGGCCGAGCGTCAGCCCACCCTCGTGCAGCTCGCCCGTCTCGGCGTCGACGAGGTAGGCGGCGAAGGCGCCGGCGTCCCGGCGGAAGAGGGTGTTGGAGAGGGAGACGTCGCCCCAGAAGAACCCCACGTTGTGCAGCCGCACCAGCAGCACCGCGAGGGCGTCGACGAGGCGCGTCGCGGTGTCGGGGCGCAGTACCTGGGTGAACAGGGCGCGGTAGGGCAGGGAGAACTTCAGGTGCGCGGTGACCAGGGCGGCCGGGAGCGGCTCGCCCGAGGCATCCGTACGTCCCGCGATCACGGCGACGCGGTCGACGCAGGGCACGTCGAGGCGGTGCAGATTGCCGAGCATCTCGTACTCGCGGCGGGCCATCTCGGCCGTCGTCTCCTTCACGGCGACGACACGGCCCGACAGGTTGGCGAACCGTACGAGGTGACGCGAGAGGCCCTTCGGGAGCGAGACGATCGCGCTGCTCGGCCAATCCGCGAGTGGCAGGGACCAGGGAAGCGTGAGCAGCCCGGGATCGACCTCACTCGCGGTGATGCTCAGGGCATCGCTCACGGTGACTCCTCGGCTCGGTTTCCTGTAGATGTTCCATCGGGGGTGGGCTCGGAGCTCCGAGCCCGAAAATGCGGGCGGCGCGGGCCCCCGAAGAGGTCCCGCGCCGCCCGAGGGTACTACGCCGAAACGACCGGCTTGTCGCTCAGGCGGTCGCCCGTGACGACGTCGAACACGTGCATATGTCCGGGGATCGGCGCGAGCGTGACCGTCTCGCCGGCGTTCGGGTGGTTACGGCCGTCGACGCGGGCCACCAGGTCGGTGCGCTTGCCCAGCACGTCCGCGTGGCCGTAGAGGTAACCGTCGGCGCCGAGTTCTTCGACCAGGTCGACCGTGACGGACAGGCCCGGGCCGTCTGCCGGGCCGAGCACGACGTCTTCGGGCCGGACACCGATCGTGACCTCGCTGCCGTGGGCGCGGCTGAGGGTGTCGGCCTCGATTCCGACGACCGAGGTGCCGAACTGCACGCCGCCCTCGACGAGGGGAACCGTGAACAGGTTCATGGCGGGCGATCCGATGAATCCGGCGACGAAGACGTTCTTGGGCGTCTCGTACAGGTCGCGCGGCGTGCCGACCTGCTGCAGGATGCCGTCCTTGAGCACGGCGATGCGGTCGCCCATCGTGAGGGCCTCGGTCTGGTCGTGCGTGACGTAGACCGTGGTGACGCCGAGGCGGCGCTGGAGCGACGCGATCTGGGTGCGGGTCTGGACGCGGAGCTTGGCGTCGAGGTTCGACAGCGGCTCGTCCATGAGGAACACCTGGGGCTGACGGACGATGGCACGACCCATCGCGACGCGCTGGCGCTGACCACCCGAGAGGGCCTTGGGCTTGCGGGTCAGGTACTGCTCGAGGTCGAGCAGCTTCGCGGCCTCGAGCACGCGCGCGGCGCGCTCTTCCTTGCCGACGCCGGCGATCTTTAGGGCGAAGCCCATGTTCTCGGCCACCGTCATGTGCGGGTAGAGGGCGTAGTTCTGGAAGACCATCGCGATGTCGCGATCCTTCGGAGGGACATCGGTGACGTCGCGGTCACCGATCAGGATGCGGCCCGAGTTGACCTCTTCGAGGCCCGCGAGCATACGCAGCGACGTGGACTTACCGCAGCCCGAGGGGCCGACGAGAACGAGGAACTCGCCATCGGCGACATCCAGGCTCAGCTTGTCGACGGCGGGTCGCTCACCGCCGGGGTACAGGCGGGTGGCGTTGTCGAACGTGACAGACGACATTGTTTTCTCCTTCACCGGCAGGTACGTGCCGGACGATCCGTAGTGAATGGAAGCGGCGGGGGTGAGCCGCCGCGGGCGCTTCATCGGGCCCGCGGAAAGTATGACACAGCAAACGCGCGCCCGTCTGGGTGTTTCCCAGCCTGGCTGGCTAGCATCGGATACGGATGTCGCTCTACCCGCGCGTGTCCTACCCGGAAGCGCCCGATGCTCCCGGCCGAGTGATTCAGAGGTTCCATGTCGAGCGATGAGACGCCCAACGTCCCCGCACGTCGCGACCGCCGCGAGGCGGTGCGCGAGAAGGCGGCCGCCGTGCAGGCGCGCCAGCGCCGCGGGCGGGTCGCACGCATCGTCGTCGGCAGCGTCGTCGTGGCCGCGGTCGTGGTCGGCGCCGGCGTCGCGGTGGCCTGGACGCTGGGCGAGTCCGCGTCGCAACCGCAGCTCTCTCCCGACGTGCAGGACGACGGGATCACGGTCGATTCGATTCCGGCCAGCGTGCTGGCATCCTTCTCGGGCGGCAGCAGCAGTGCCGAGAACCCGCCCGCGGCCAGCGACGCTGCGGCCTCCGGCGCCCCGGTCGAGGGCGCGACCCCCGAACCCTCCTCCACTCAGCAGCCCCTGAAGATCGAGGTCTACGTCGACTATCTGTCGCAGGCGTCCTCGGACTTCCAGCTCGCGAACGCCCAGCAGCTCTCGGAATGGGTCTCGGAGAGCGCGGCAACGATCTCGTACCACCCGGTGGCGCTCCTGACGGGCAAGTCGAACGGAACGAAGTACTCGCTCCGTTCGGCGGGCGCCGCAGCGTGTGTCGCCACTTACGCGCCAGACTCGTTCTTCGCGTTCAACCACAAGCTGCTCGAGCAGCGCCCCGAGATCGACACCGACGGGTTGAGCGACGCCGACCTGGCCGTGCTGGCGCAGGCCGTGGGGGTCGAGAACCCCAAGCGCGTCACCCGATGCATCGAGGACGCCAGTTTCGTGCCGTGGGTTCAGAAGGCCACGGCACGCGCGCTGGCCGAACCCGTCGAGGGCACCGACGCCGCACTGACCGGCCCGAAGGTCTACGTCAACGGCACGCCATACAACGGCGACCTGACCGACGCGAAAGAGTTCGCGCAGTTCGTGCTGACCCTCGCGAGCGAGGCCTATTTCTCGACGCCGACTCCGACGGCGACGATGGCCCCGACCACGACGCCGTCGCCGGCGCCCTGACGCCGAGCATCCGTCGCCCCGGATCGCGCTCACAGTGCGGCGGCGTCGTCGATAGACTGGTGGACCTGCCGACTTGGCGCAATTGGTAGCGCACCTAACTTGTAATTAGGGGGTTACGGGTTCAAGTCCCGTAGTCGGCTCTAGAGGGGGGAGTGGCCATGCGTCGTCGCCCCCCGGTCCTTCTCGCGGCGCTCGGCGCCGTGTCGGTCGGCGCCCTGACCGCGGTGCAGGCGCGCATGAACGGTGGCCTCGGCAGTGAGTCCGGCAATGGCATCCTGGCCGCGTTCGTGTCGTTCGGATCAGGGCTGCTGATCCTGATCGTTGTTGCGCCCCTGACATCCGCGGGCCGGACCGCGATGGGACGCCTGTTTGTCGGTGTGCGGGGACGAAATATCCCGCCCTGGATGCTGCTTGGTGGCCTCGCCGGCGCGCTCACGACCGCGACCCAGGGCCTCACCGTGGGGTTGCTCG
The DNA here is from genome assembly GCF_002911615.1 of Microbacterium sp. CJ77. Classification (NCBI taxonomy): domain Bacteria; kingdom Bacillati; phylum Actinomycetota; class Actinomycetes; order Micrococcales; family Microbacteriaceae; genus Microbacterium; species Microbacterium sp. CJ77. Next base: position 331,922 of record NZ_PQBR01000006.1, read on the forward strand.
GGGTCTCGCTCTTCACGGTGGGGGTCGTCGCGGGACAGACGGTCGGCGGTCTGGTGCTCGACCGCGTCGGTTACGGCCCCGCGGGAGTCGTTCCCGTCACGATGCGTCGCGTCGGTGGCGGAGCCCTCGCGCTCGTCGCCGTCGGGGTCGGACTCGCGGGGGGAAGCCTGGCGTCGGTGCCCTGGTGGATGCTCAGCCTTCCGTTCCTGGCGGGGGCCGGCATCTCCTGGCAGCAGGCGACGAACGGGCGCCTGCGTCAGCGGGTCGACTCGGCGTTCGCCGCGACCTTCGTGAACTTCCTCGGCGGCACCGTCATCCTCGGTGTTGCGGCCGCGGTTCACATCGCGGTCGTCGGCCCGCCCGCTTCCCTCCCCACGAACCCGTGGCTGTACCTCGGGGGTGCCACGGGGGTCGTCTACATCTTCGTATCGGCGGGACTCGTGAGATATACGGGCGTGCTCTTGCTGGGGCTCGGTTCGGTCGTCGGGCTGCTCGCGACATCGGTCGTGCTCGACGCCGTGTGGCCGACGGATGCCGAACTCGACGTGACTCGCGCGCTCATCGCTGTGGCGGTCGCGCTCGTCGGGGTGCTCGTCGTCGTGATGCCGCGGCGGCGCTAGCGGCGGGGCATCCGCGAGACGAAGCGCGAAGCGTCCACGCCGCGACGGAAGCCGCCGCGCGTGCGCTCCGGCTTCTTGCCGACGTACAGCCAACCCAGGAGCTCTTCGTTCTTCTTCAGACCGTGTGCCTTCGCCACGGCCTTCGACCGCGTGTAGTGGCCGGTGCGCCACAGCACGCCGTAGCCGGCCTCGTCCAGCAGCAGACTGAGCACGTGGGCGACACCGGATGCCACGGCCTCCTGCTCCCACCGCGGCACCTTGTCGCTCTTGCGGTAGCTCGCGACCACGGCGATCAGCAGGGGGGCGCGGCGGGGCTTGCTGGAAACACCCTTCTCGCCCTCGGCCTTGTTGATCGCGCGGCCGAGGGTGTCGCGGTCGTCTCCGCGCAGTTCGATCAGACGCCAGGGGCGCAGCCCCGAGTGGTCGGCGACCCGACCCGCGGCGGAGACCAGCTCGAGCAGCTCTTCGTGCGTCGGGGCCTCGTCGGTGACCTTCGACCACGAACGCCGGGCGCGGACGGCGTCGAGCGCGCTCACTTCTCGGGCTCGAACGACAGCGCGAGCGAGTTCATGCAGTACCGGTCGCCGGTCGGCGTTCCGTAGCCGTCGGGGAAGACGTGACCCAGGTGCGAGCCGCACGACGCGCACCGCACCTCGGTGCGCATCATGCCGAGGGAGTCGTCCTCGATCAGTTCGACCGCGTCGGGACGGACGGACTCGTAGAAGCTCGGCCATCCGCATCCGGAATCGAACTTGGTGCCGCTCTCGAACAGCTCGGCGCCGCACGCTCCGCACGTGTACAGGCCGGACCGCTCCTCGTCGAGCAGTTCGCCCGTGAACGGGGTCTCGGTCGCGGCCTGCCGCAGCACCGCGAACCGATCCGCGTCGAGTTCTTCGCGCCACTGCGCGTCGCTCTTGGTGACGGTGTAGTCCATCGCACTCTCCTGTCGTCCCCTCCATTCAACCCTGCGCGCGGACGACGCGGCGCATCGCGCTCGAATGAACACGCTTGAATGGGACCATGACCGCCCGCGACGAGGTAGCTGAGCGCTACGAGCGGTTCGCGCTCGTCGAGGCCCCCGGTCGCTCCGCCCTCTACGCCGAGTGGGCGAGCGGTGTGGCGACGGATGCCTCGGCGTGCGACGTGATCGGACGGCTCCCGCCAGACCGGCGGCAACCCCCGCTCGTCTTCGCGCTCGCGCGCCTGCGCGGCGCTCCCGAGACCGGTGGCTACCCGGAGTTCGCCGCGTGGCTCGTGCGGCACGGGGACGAGCTCGTGGCCGACGCATCCGTCCGCTCGCTGCAGACCAACGAACCGCAGCGGTCGGCCGTGCTGCTGCCCGCGCTGGCCGCGATCGAGGGACCGATCGCGCTGATCGAGCTCGGGGCGTCCGCGGGCCTGTGTCTCGTGCCCGACCGCTATTCGTACCGATACGGCGGCGCCGCGGACGTGCGGCTCGATCCGGCGGACGGGACCTCCTCGGTCGTGCTCTCGTGCGACCTGCGCGGCGTTCGCGTACCCCACCTGCGGATGCCCGAGATCGTCTGGCGGGCGGGGCTCGATCTGCGCCCGCTCGATTCGTCCGATCCGGCCGACCGTCGGTTCGCGACCGCGCTCGTGTGGCCGGGCGAGACGGGACGCGCCGAGCGCATCGAGGCGGCGCTCGAGATCGCTTCGGGCGAGGACCTGCGCATAGCTGCCGGTGACGCGACCGATCCCGCGGCGCTCGCACAGCTGGTCGATTCCGCTCCGTCCGGCACGACGATCGTCGTGACCACCCCCGGCCTGCTCCCGCACGTGCCCCGGACCGGTCGCGAGCGCCTGTTCGAAACGCTGGCAGCCCTGCGCGGTAGGGATGGGCGCGGGGTCGACTGGATCTCACTCGACCCTCCTGCCCTGCACGATCGTTGGACGACACCGGTGGACCCGAACGGATGGCCGGGGTTCGTTCTCGGCCTGAACGGTCGCGTGCTCGCCGCGGCCGATCCGCTTGGCGCGTGGCTGGAGTGGCGCGCGGGCTGACGCGCTCGCGCGACCTACCCTGGGGGCATGCCCGAGTCCCCGAGCGATGCCCTCACCGCGGACGAGCGCGCGATGCTCGACTTCGAGGGCGAGTGGCGGCGCCATGCGGGCGCGAAGGAAGAGGCGATCCGCGCCGAACTCGACCTCGCACCCGCGCGCTACTACCAGCTGCTCGGCCGGCTGATCGAAACCGAGGCGGCTCTCGCCTACGACCCGATGCTCGTCAAGCGGCTGCGGCGCGTGCGCGACCAGCGCGAGGCCGAACGGGCTGCGCGCGAGGGTGCACTGGGCCTGTAGCTCTCGGGGCCGCACAGGACGCCCGGCCGCGGCGTTGAGGGTTCGCACACGCGACCGCCGGTAGCATTCTGTGGTGCCCACGTCCTTACGCGATCGATTCGACGACATCTCTGCGTCCCCCGGCCGCGTCGGAGCCCACCGGGCCGAGAACCCCCGGGTGCGGGGCTGGACCACGCTCGCGTGGGCGCTCGCCGCAACCGTCGTGCTGGTCGTGGTGGGGATCTTCGCGAGCATGATCTGGCAGGGCAAGATCGTGCTGTTCCCGACGCCCGCTCCCTCGATCTCGGTCATCCCGACGGCCGAGCCCGTCGTCGACACGTCGTACACCGTCCTGGTGCTGAACGGCACGCCCGAAGAGGGGCAGGCGACCCTGGCGAAGGACGAGCTCGTGGCGAACGGATGGCCCGAGGCGAACGTGCTGGCGGGCAACGCCGGCGACCGCGCCTTCCCCCTGACGACCGTCTACTACGCGGCGCCCGAGGCCGAGGGGGCCGCCCGTGGTCTGGCCGGTCTGATCGGTGCCACCGAGGTCGCGCTCGACCCCGAGTATCCGCTTCCCGGCACACCCGCAACGCAGCTGACCGTGGTGCTCGGACTCGACCGGATCGAACCCGCCGCCACCGAGACGCCCGCCGGATAACCCGTCGTCCGCCGGATCGCGCCGGATGCTTCGGTCCCGCGCCGGATCTCTCGGCCCGGGACGCATTCGACGGCCCATTCGCCCGCATGTTTCGGCGGAGTTACGAGTTGGCGGCCCCCGTGTCAATAGTTGCGCTCGGGGCTCTTCTGAGCCGATCGCGCTGGCTAGCATGACCCTGTCTCACCCACGCAGCACAGGAGTTCACGCATGACCCAGGGCACCGTCAAATGGTTCAACGCCGAGAAGGGATTCGGTTTCATCACCGTGGTCGACGGTGGTCAGGACGTCTTCGTCCACTACTCGAACATCGACATGACGGGATTCCGCGTCCTCGAAGAGGGGCAACTCGTCGAGTTCACGGTCGGGGCGGGCCAGAAGGGCCCCCAGGCCGAGTCCGTTCGCGTCGTTTCCTGACGCGTCGGCTTCCTTCTCGCTCGTCGTGTCGGCGGTGCGAGCCGTCGCGCGCGTCCTAGTGTGGCGCGCATGACGACGCCTGCGCGGGCCCGCGCGCTCCCGCGTTCGGTGCGACTCTCTGCGACCGTCGGTGTGCTCGTGTCCGCGCTGGTGCTGGGCGCGTGCGCCGCCGAATCGACGAGTGCCGAGTCCCCGTCGGCGACGCCGGGGACAACGGCGTCGTCCGAGCCCTCGCCGACCGTCACCGCCGAGGCGCCGCCGATGGCCGTCCAGCCCCTCCGCGGAACGCAGGTCTCACCCGAGGCCATCGCGGGACCGGCACTCGCCGCGAAGATCGACAACCACGTCGGAGCCCGGCCGCAGGTGGGCCTCGATCACACCGACATCGTGTTCGAAGAGCTCGTGGAGGGCGGCCTGACCCGCTACGTCGCGGTCTGGTTCTCGGACGTGCCCGCCGAGATCGGTCCGGTGCGGAGCATCCGTCCCATGGATCCCGACATCGTCTCGCCGTTCGGCGGGCTGATCGCCTATTCGGGCGGGCAACAGCGCTTCGTCGACATGATGCTGAACACGCCGGTCCACAACGCCATCCACGGCCTCGCAGACGACCAGTTCATGTATCGCACCCGCTCGAAGGCCGCGCCGCACAACGTCATCGTCCGCGCGCCCGAGCTGCGCGCGGCGTACGCGGACATCCCCCCGCCCGCGCAGCAGTTCGCCTATTCGCAGCGTCCGCAGACCGCGTCTGCCGCCGCCTACGGCAACCCCGCCGCGGGGCTCGACCTGTTCTTCTCGGCCAAAGAGGGCCGAACGTGGCGGTGGGATGCGGGCTCCGGTCGCTACCTGCGGTCGCAGAACGGAGCGCCCGACATGGACTCGGCGGGCGGGCAGCTCGCCGCCACGAACGTGGTGGCTCTCTCGGTCGGCATCGACTGGACCTACGGGGACATTCCGAAGACCGTGATGGTCGGCAGTGGCCCGGCGTGGATCGCAACGGGTGGCAAGGTCGTGCAGGTCACGTGGACCAAGAGTGCGCGGGACGCCCCGATCCAGCTGACCAATCAGTACGGTACCCCGGTGTATCTGGCCCCGGGGAACACCTGGGTCGAACTGGTTCCCAACGCGCGGGGCGGAAGCATCGCCGTCGTCTGACCCGAACCATCCGGACTCCCCGCGGCTTGCACTCGGTGGGGGTGAGTGCCAGAATGGGCGTTAGCACTCGCCTTACCGGAGTGCTAAACCAATACCTACGTCCGGGAGGGACGACACACACATGGCAAAGATCATCGCTTTCGACGAAGAGGCCCGACGCGGCCTCGAGCGCGGCCTGAACATCCTCGCCGACGCCGTCAAGGTGACGCTCGGCCCCCGCGGTCGCAACGTCGTGCTCGAGAAGAAGTGGGGCGCCCCCACGATCACGAACGACGGCGTCTCGATCGCCAAGGAGATCGAACTCGACGACCCGTACGAGAAGATCGGCGCGGAGCTCGTCAAGGAGGTCGCCAAGAAGACCGACGACGTCGCGGGTGACGGCACCACCACCGCCACGGTTCTGGCTCAGGCGCTCGTCAAGGAAGGCCTGCGCAACGTCGCGGCCGGCGCCGACCCGATCTCGCTCAAGCGCGGCATCGAGAAGGCCGTCGCGGCCATCTCGGCCGAGCTGCTCAAGAGCGCCAAAGAGGTCGAGACCAAGGAAGAGATCGCCGCCACCGCGTCGATCTCGGCCGCCGACACCACCATTGGTGACCTGATCGCCGAGGCGATCGACAAGGTCGGCAAGGAAGGCGTCGTCACCGTCGAGGAGTCGAACACGTTCGGCACCGAGCTCGAGCTCACCGAGGGCATGCGTTTCGACAAGGGTTTCATCAACCCCTACTTCGTCACCGACCCCGAGCGCCAGGAAGCCGTGTTCGAGGACCCCTACATCCTCATCGCGAACTCCAAGATCTCCAACATCAAGGACCTGCTGCCGGTCGTCGACAAGGTGATCCAGGAGGGCAAGGAGCTCGTCATCATCGCCGAGGACGTCGAGGGCGAGGCTCTCGCGACTCTCGTGCTCAACAAGATCCGCGGCATCTTCAAGTCGGCTGCCGTCAAGGCTCCCGGCTTCGGCGACCGTCGCAAGGCGCAGCTGCAGGACATCGCCATCCTCACCGGTGGTCAGGTCATCAGCGAAGAGGTCGGTCTCAAGCTCGAGAACACGACCACCGACCTGCTCGGCAAGGCGCGCAAGGTCATCATCACCAAGGATGAGACCACGATCGTCGAGGGTGCCGGCGACTCGGAGCAGATCGAGGGTCGCGTGACCCAGATCCGCCGCGAGATCGAGAACACCGACAGCGACTACGACCGCGAGAAGCTCCAGGAGCGCCTCGCCAAGCTCGCCGGTGGCGTCGCCGTCATCAAGGCCGGCGCGGCAACCGAGGTCGAGCTCAAGGAGCGCAAGCACCGCATCGAGGACGCCGTTCGCAACGCGAAGGCCGCCGTCGAAGAGGGCATCGTCGCCGGTGGTGGCGTCGCCCTCATCCAGGCCGGCAAGAACGTGTTCGACACGCTCAACCTGACGGGTGACGAGGCGACCGGTGCGAACATCGTTCGCGTCGCGATCGAGGCGCCGCTCAAGCAGATCGCCCTGAACGCCGGCCTCGAGCCCGGCGTCGTGGCGAACAAGGTCGCCGAGCTGCCCATCGGACACGGCCTCAACGCCGCGACCGGTGAGTACGTCGACATGTTCGCGTACGGGATCATCGACCCCGCCAAGGTGACGCGCTCCGCCCTGCAGAACGCCGCATCGATCGCCGGTCTGTTCCTGACGACCGAGGTCGTCGTTGCCGACAAGCCCGAGAAGGTCTCCGCTCCGGCGGGCGACCCGACGGGTGGCATGGACTTCTAAGTCCCGCACGAATCACCAGAAGGGCCCCGGCGTCACGCCGGGGCCCTTCTTTTCGTCTGCCTGGGGTTGGTGAGAGCGCGGTTACGTGAGCGCGAGGCGCGGGTCAGCGGAACAGGGCGGCGTTCGTGACCTCGGCATCCGCGTACTGTCGGCCGGCGGATTCCAGTGCCAGGGTGATGGCGGCGAGGCTCTCTTCGACGTGACGCTGCGTCGCGCGCCAGCGTTCGACGGTCTCCTGGAAGGCCGCGGATGCCTGCCCGGTCCACGTGGACTGCAGCTGCACGAGTTGCCCGAGCATCGCCTGCGATTCGGCTTGGATGCGGTCGGTCGTCCCGCGGATCGCGGCGGACTGAGCGATGACGGCGTCGGAGTCGACGGTGAAAACGGCCATGGGGCTCCTTCGAGGGATCGGTGCCGCCGGATGGTCGGCGGCTGACCCGACGTTATGCGCTGCGTCGTGCGCGCCGCCGCCCCCGCATCCATCTCCTCTGCTCGCCCCTCTTCGCCGCCCCTGGGGAGGACGGGTCGGCGGAGCGAGTCCGCCCGGGACGAGACGGCGTCAGGGGAGCGGCGGCCGAGGCGGCAGCTCGGGGAGCGGCTGCGTGTCGAGGTACAGCGTCGACTCGGGCGCAATGGGGAACGAGACACGGAAGGTGGCGCCACCGCCCGGGGTGTCTTCGACCTCGACGGTGCCGTTCAGCGCCGCGACGATCGACGCGACGATGGCGAGTCCGAGGCCGGAGCCGCCGGTTTCGCGCGTCCGCGAAGAATCGGCGCGCCAGAAGCGCTGGAAGATGTTGTCGCGGATCTGCTCGGGAATGCCTTCGCCGTGGTCGACGATCGCTACCCACCCCATGCCGAGAGGGGCGGTCTCGCTCACCGCGGTGACGTCGGTGCCGACCACGATCTCGATCGGTGAATCGTCGGCGGTGAAGCGGCGCGCGTTGCCGAGCAGGTTCGCGACGACCTGGCGGATCCGGTTCTCGTCCCCGAGCACCACGGGTGGGCGACTCACGGCGACCGGGATCGGCTTGGTCGGGAACGAGAGCTGAGCGGGACTCCCGGGGGCACCGGCCGAGGACCCGCCGCGAGGTGCCGGAATGGGTCGCGGGATGCGGCGAAGGAGCGAGCGTGCTCGTGCGCCGGAGCTCGCACCGCCGCGTCGACGGGGGGCCGAGGCATCCTTCTCTGCGGGATCCGTGTCCACGGGGATCGTGCCCGTCGCACCATCGTCCTCGAGGGCGATGCGCGCCGCGAGAGAATCCGCGTCGATCACCGTCACCGTGCGCTGCGGTGCGGCGGCGCGCAGATCCATGCCGGCGTCGCGCGCGATCGGGCGCAGGTCGATCGGCGCGATCTCGACCTCGCGGCGCTCGTCGAGGCGCGCCAGGGCAAGCAGGTCCTCGACCAGCACGCCCATGCGGATCGCCTCTTTTTCGATGCGTTCCATCGCCTGGGCGGTGTCTTCGTCGCCGCGGATCGCACCGATCCGGTACAGCTCGGCATAACCGCGCACCGTCACGAGGGGCGTGCGCAGTTCGTGGCTCGCGTCGCCGATGAAGCGCCGCATCTGGCGGACGGTCGCCTCGCGCTGACTGAGCGACGCATCCACCCGATCGAGCATCGTATTGAGCGCGCCCGTGAGCTTTCCGACCTCGGTGCGCGGGTCGCCGGGAGTGAGTCGCTGGCTGAAGTCTCCGGACGAGATGGATGTCGCGGCGCGCTCGACCTGTCCGAGCGGGCGGAACGTCTGGGTGACGAGGAGCCGCGTGGTGAGTGCACCCGCCGCGATCGTGATGAGGCCGAGGATGGTGAAGACGCCGAAGAAGGTCGCGACCGTCCGGTCGATCGGAGCGAGGGGTTGCGCGATCACCTGGGTGTAGAGCTGCCCGTTCAGCCCCGGGTCCAATGTTCCGGCGCTGGCGTGATAGACCGCGCCGTCGTCGTCGTACAGCGTGAATGGTGTCGTGCCGAGCGAGATCGTCTTCTCGAGCGTGTATTCCTCTGGCCAGTTCGGGCCGTCACCGGAGGGTCGCCCCCCGAGCGACTCGCCCTCCGCCTCGTAGACGGCGATGAAATAGTCGCCGGCCACTGCCTGGTCGGTCAAAGAGATCTTCACGGTGCCGTTGTCTTCGTCGATCTCGACATCCAGCAGCCCGGCGCCAAGGTTCGAGGACGCGCGTGCCTGGAGCTGCTCGTCCTGCGCGACGACGAGGGCGTTGCGCACGAACGCCATGGTCGCGATGCCCGAGGCGAACAGGCCGATCGCGAGGATCGCCACAGTGACCCCGGTGACCTTGGCGCGGAGGCTGACGCCCCGCCACCACCGGGTGACCTTGTCGGGTTTGTGACGATCGCTCAGGGGAGCCCCCTACGCGGTCTTGCCGGCCTTCAGCATGTAGCCGAAGCCTCGCTTGGTCTGGATGAGCGCTTCGGAGGAGTGCGGGTCGATCTTGCGACGCAGGTACGAGATGTAACTCTCGACGATGCCCGCGTCGCCGTTGAAGTCGTACTCCCAGACGTGGTCGAGGATCTGAGCCTTCGACAGCACGCGGTTGGGGTTGAGCATCAGGTACCGCAGCAGTTTGAACTCGGTGGGGCTGAGGTCGATCGAGACCTCGCCGACCTTGACGTCGTGCGTGTCCTGGTCCATCGACAGCTCGCCGGCGCGGATCACGGCCTCTTCGTCGGCCTGCATGGTGCGGCGGAGGATGGCCTGGATGCGCGCGACGATCTCGTCGAGGCTGAACGGCTTGGTGACGTAGTCGTCACCGCCGGCGTTCAGACCCTCGATCTTGTCTTCGGTCTCGTCCTTGGCAGTCAGGAACAGGATGGGGGCGGTGTAGCCAGCGCTTCGCAGACGCTTGGTGACGCTGAACCCGTTCATATCGGGCAGCATGACGTCGAGCACGATCAGATCGGGCTCTTCTTCAAGAACGGCCGAGATCGTCTGAGCCCCGTTAGAGACGGCCCTGACCTGAAAGCCGGCGAAGCGCAGGCTCGTGATCAAGAGATCGCGGATGTTCGGCTCATCGTCTACGACGAGGATGCGCGGTGCAGTCATTACCCCATTATCCCCACTGGAGCGATGCATCCGCTGAATCCTGCCCTGATCGGCGCGTTCGGCGCGCGATCGGGCGGCTCGTGCGACTCAGGCGGCGATCGCCGAACCGTCGAGGATCGTGTACGCGTAGCCCTGTTCGGCGAGGAAGCGCTGGCGGTTCTGCGCGAAGTCCTGGTCGACCGTGTCGCGGGCGATCAGCGTGTAGAAGCTCGCGGTGTGGCCGTTGGACTTGGGCCGCAACAGTCGCCCGAGGCGCTGCGCCTCTTCCTGGCGCGAGCCGAACGATCCCGAGACCTGGATGGCGACGGATGCGTCGGGCAGATCGATCGAGAAGTTCGCGACCTTCGACACCACGAGCACCGAGATCGAGCCTTCGCGGAACGCCTGGAACAGCACCTCGCGCTCGTCGACGGGCGTCGCGCCCGTGATCTTCTGGGCATTCAGCTCTTCGGCCAGGATGTCGATCTGGTCGAGGTACTGCCCGATGATCAGGATGCGCTCGCCCTCGTGGCGGTCGACGAGCTGGCGCACCACGTCGATCTTGGCGTGCGCGGTCGCGGCGAGCCGGTACCGCTCGTCGTCCGCCGCGGCGGCGTACTCGAGCCGGTCGGAGGCCGGCAGGTCGATGCGCACCTCGTAGCAGGCGGCGGGGGAGATGAAGCCCTGCGCCTCGATCTCTTTCCACGGGGCATCGAATCGCTTCGGGCCGATCAGGCTGAACACGTCGCCCTCGCGTCCGTCCTCGCGGACCAGGGTCGCGGTGAGGCCGAGGCGACGACGCGCCTGCAGCTCGGCCGTCAGCTTGAACACGGGGGCGGGGAGGAGATGTACCTCGTCGTAGACGATCAGGCCCCAGTCCAGCGCGTCGAGCAGCGCGAGGTGCGCGTACTCGCCCTTTCGCTTGGCGGTGAGGATCTGGTAGGTCGCGATCGTGACCGGCTTGACCTCTTTGACCTGACCGGAGTATTCGCCGATCTCCTCCGCCGTGAGGGTCGTGCGCTTGAGCAGCTCGTCGCGCCACTGCCGCGCCGAGACCGTGTTGGTCACGAGGATCAGTGTGGTGGTCTTGGTGTCGGCCATCGCGGCGGCACCGACGAGGGTCTTGCCCGCGCCACAGGGCAGCACGACGACGCCGGATCCGCCATCCGTGAAGCTGTCCACCGCCTGGCGCTGGTAGGGGCGCAGGTTCCACTCGCTCTCGTCGAGCGCGATCTCGTGCGGCGTGCCGGGGGTGTAGCCGGCGAGATCCTCGGCCGGCCAACCGATCTTCAGGAGCTCTTGTTTGATGTGCCCGCGCGCCCACGCGTCGACCGTGTAGGTGCCCGGGACGGGCTGACCCGTCAGCAGCGGCTGGATGCGCTTGTTGCGTGCGACCTCGGACAGCACGGCGCCATCCGTGCTGCGCAGTACGAGCGTCCCCTCGTCGTCGCGTTCGATGACGAGCCGGCCGTAGCGGCCGACCGTCTCTTGCACGTCGATCGAGACAGACGGCGGAACGGGGAACTTCGACCACCGTTCGAGCGTGGCGAGCATGTCTTCCGCGTGGTGTCCGGCGGCACGGGCGTTCCACAGGCCGAGTCGCGTGATCCGGTAGGTGTGGATGTGCTCGGGCGCCCGTTCGAGCTCGGCGAAGATCGCGAGCTCGTGCCGCGCGGTCTCGGCGTCGGGGTGTGCCACTTCGAGCAGCACGGTCCGGTCGCTCTGCACGATCAGGGGGCCATCAGACATAAGGGCCAATTCTACCGGTGCCCGCGTGTGTCCGGGCGCGCCTCACACGCGTCGGACGCCGCGGACGCTCGAAACGGGCAGCGTGCGCTCGACGTCCGTTCCGCGTTCGCGGCCGCGCAGGCGACCGCCACCCAGACCGCTGGCCTCGAGGGTGAACGTGCGGGTCGAGCCATCCGGCAGTTGCACGTCGACGTCGACGATCGAGCGGGCGCGGACGGCGGCCTCGATCTCGCGCTCGAGCCAGGCCGTGTCCGCGTTGGAGGAGACGGATGCGCGGAGCGTCGCGATGAGCGTTGTGTACGACTCGGGTGGGGCCGACCCCGGCGCCAGCGCGCTCGCCGCGATGCGGTGACGTCGCATGGGCTCTTCATTTCCCTGGTGGTCGACCGCGACGGCGGGATAGCGCGCGTCGATGAGCGCCCAGAGCACGGTGTCGCGGGGCGCGCGGGACGTCAGCGCCGAACCGTCCGTGGTGCGGACCAGACCGAGGGGCCGCAGCGACTGGTCGACGGCGATCGTCTCGAGGGCCTGCGTCTCGGTGCTCGTGACCAGAGTGCGCGGGGTCTCGGGCGGGGCGTCCGGGTCGTACCCGACGCGGACGAGTCCATGCTTGTCGGCGGTCGTCCGCACGAGGTATTCGAGGGGCTGCGGCACGCCGGTCAACGACAGGCCCGCGAGGAACTCGAGCATCGACTCGGCGGTCTCTCCCTCGGTGAGGGCCGCGGCGATGGTCTCGGGAGTGAAGCGGTACGACGACGCCTGTGCGTGCGACTCGCGGTGGGCGAGTTGGCGCAGGCGCACATCGAGCCCGGATGCGAGGGGGCCGGGCGAGATCGCCGTCAGGTCGTTCTGCAGATAGATGCGGTCGACCTCGTGGGGGAGCAGGGCCCCGAGCCGCGCTTCGGCCTCGGCGGCGCCGGATGGCAGGGCGCGCGACCACGGGGGCGCGGAACCGTCGGGTGCGACCAGGCCCCACACGAGGGCCTGGGTGTGCAGGGCATCGGCACGCACCGGCCACGAGGCATCCGCGGGGAATGTCGCGTTCCAGGTCGACGGGTCGGTCCAGGCGCCGCCCGCGCGGATACCGCGGGGCAGTTCGTCGCGCCACGCGGTGGCGACGATCGACCAACGCCGCACGGTGGGTTCGCGCAACCACAGTTCCGCCTGGGCGGTGGGCAGCAACCAGCGCCCCTCGACGTTCAGCAGCCCCGCGGTCTGCGCGAGGGCGGTCAGGGCATCGAGGTCGTCGGGGCGCTGCAGGTCTTCGGTGATCCGGCGGCGATCGGCGGCGGCAAGCGCCCCCGAACCCAGGCGCGCGAACGGCGCCTGCAGCGACTGGATCAGGATGTCGCCCAGCGACGCAACACTCGTGAAGGCCCGTTCTGCGATGGCCCCCTCGGTCGCCGCGTCGGCCGGCGGCAGGGTGGCTCGCGGAGTGGCGGCATCGAGGGCGACGAGATCGATCGCGGCGGAGGTGGAGGGGAGAGGGATGCCCGAGGCATCCGTGAGTCCCAGACTCCGCAGCGTCGGGGCCACGTCTTCGGGTACCGGCGTGCCGTCGGTGGCCGCGCGGGCGACCGAGGCGAGTTCGGTCGCGGTCAGCCCCTGCAGGGCCCGTGCGACGAAGGTCGGCTCGGTGAGCGCGTCCGCGGCGTCGAAGTAATCGCGCCAGGCGGCAGTGGGCGAGACTCCCCGTGCCGCGAGCAGGGCGGCGAACTCCGAGTCATCGAGGGTCGCGAGGCGCGCGGCGAGCTCCCTCGTTCCCTCTGTCATCGTCGGCTCAAGACGAAGCCTGATTCGCGCGCTTGCGGCGCACCCAGGTGATGACGAGGAGGGTGATGATGAGCACGAACGCGAGCGGAAGCCCGATGTTCGGCAGGATGGCGACGAGCGGCCAGATTCCCGACGAGAAGTCCTCGCGTGACATTCCGGTGGCCGTGCCGATGATGATCGCGAAGAAGCACACGATCGACAGGAGCGCGATTCCGAGCGACATGAACGCGAGAATGCGTTCGGCGCGGCCAGGCGGCACCTGTGAAGAATCGGGAGACGTGCTCATTCGTCCGAGCCTAGTGGGAGCGGCGCTGCTATTCATCGCGCACGTCGGGAAGTGGTGCCGTAGGCTGGGATGTCGGGGGTTTCCCCGAATTCTTCAGCGCCCGCGGGTGCCAGACGCAACGAGGTAGTTCACGATGCCCACCGGCAAGGTCAGGTTCTTCGACGAGGAGAAGGGCTTCGGCTTCATCTCCACCGATGATGGCGAAGACGTCTTCCTGCACGCCACCGCACTCCCCGCGGGAACGCCCGCCCCCAAGCCCGGCACACGCCTGGAGTTCGGGGTTGCGGACGGCAAGCGCGGCCTGCAGGCGCTGTCGGTGCGCGTCCTCGAGGCGCCGCCGAGCCTGTCGAAGGCGCAGCGCAAGCCCGCCGACGACATGGCGATCATCATCGAAGACCTCGTCAAGCTGCTCGACGGCATGGGCGGGGATCTGCGCCGCGGTCGCTACCCGAGCAGCTCGCACAGCAAGAAGATCGCCGCGGTCCTGCGTAAGGTCGCCGATGAACTCGACGCCTGAGTCCGAGCAGCCTGTCGCCTCTGTTCCCGAATCCGAGGTGCCGGATTCTCCGTTGACGGATTCTCCGACGCCGGATGTCGACGTGCCGGATCCCGAATTGCTGGGCGCGCGCGATCTCGCGCTCGCCGCGCTGCGCGAGATCACGGACGACAAGACGATCGGCGAGGCCGCCGGGTATCGCCAAGAGCCCGACGGTGCGCTGTCGCTCCGGTTCGCCAACCGCATGATCGGCTACCCGGGGTGGTTCTGGACCGTCACGCTTGCGCGCGTGGAGGGGTCTGCCCCGACCGTGCTCGAGGCCGAGTTGATGCCCGGCGACGGCGCGCTCCTCGCGCCCGAATGGACGCCGTGGGCCGAACGCCTGGCCGACTATCACGCTCACCAGGCCGAGCTCGACCAAGAGGCGCTTGCCGCCCAGGCATCCGACGACGAATCCGGTGACTCGGACGACGAGGAGGACTCGGACGACGACGACCTCGACGACGACATCGACGATCTCGATGCGGCCGACTTCGACGAGGACGGTTCGCCGATTCTGCACTCGGGCGACGTCGACGGCGTCGACATCGATAACTTCTCGGACGACGCGGAGTCGGACGACGACGACTCGGATGACGACGTGGACGACGAGGAATCCGACGAGGATGACTCGGACGACGATGACGATGAGTCCGACGACGATGAATCCGACGATGACGACGAGTCGGACGACGATGACGACTCGGACGACGACGAGTCCGACGAAGAGTTCGACTACCAGGACCCGCGCGTCGACCGCAGCTACTAGGCCTGCGGCGTCAGCTCGCTACTAGGCCTGCGGCGTCAGCTCGCTATGAGGCCTGAGGCATCCGTTCGAGCGTGTATTCGATCGCGCCGATGAGCTGGCGCACGTCGTCGGGCTCGATCGAGACGAACGTCGCGATGCGCAGCTGGTTGCGTCCGAGCTTGCGGTAGGGCTCGGTGTCGACGATGCCGTTGGAGCGCAGCGAAGCCGCGAGGGCCGCGGCATCCACGCTCTCGTCGAAGTCGATCGTGACGACGACCTGCGAGCGGTCGGCCGGGTCGGCGACGAACGGCGTGGCGACGGCGGATGCTTCGGCCCAGTCGTACAGCGCAGCCGACGACTCGGCCGTGCGAGCCGAGGCCCACGACAGGCCGCCGTTGTCGACGATCCACGACAGCTGTTCGCGCAGCAGGAAGAGTGTCGCGAGCGCCGGGGTGTTGAGCGTCTGGTTCAGGCGTGAGTTGCTCACCGCGTTGACCAGGCTGAGCGAGTCCGGGATGTACCGATCGGACTTGCCGATGCGTTCGATCCGCTCGATCGCAGCGGGGGAGGCGAGTGCGAGCCAGAGCCCTCCGTCGGATCCGAGGTTCTTCTGCGGGGCGAAGTAGTAGACGTCCGTCTCGGCGATGTCGACGTCGACGCCGCCCGCGGCGCTCGTCGCGTCGATCACGGTCAGGGCTCCGTCGTCGCCGTGCACCCGTGTGACGGGGGCGAGCACGCCGGTCGAGGTCTCGTTGTGCGGCCAGGCGTAGACGTCGACTCCGGCGACGACCTCGGCGGTCGTGCGCTGCCCGGCGGGTGCATTGCGCACATCCGGGGCCTCGAGCCAGGGTGCCTTGGCCGCGGTGGCGAACTTGCCGCCGAACTCACCGAACACCAGGTTCTGCGCGCGGCGCTCGATCAGACCGAAGGCCGCGGCATCCCAGAAGCTCGTCGATCCGCCGTTCGCCAGCAGGACTTCGTAGCCCTCCGGTGCGCGGAACAGCTCGGCGAGCAGGGCGCGCACGTCGCCGACGAGGTTCTTGACGGGGGCCTGGCGGTGCGACGTGCCGAGCAGCTCTGCTCCGGTGGTCGCGAGGGCCGCCAGCTGGGCGGGGCGAACCTTCGATGGTCCGCACCCGAAGCGTCCGTCGGTGGGCAGGAGTTCGCTCGGAAGGGAGACGTGGGGCATGCCCTCGATTCTAGGGTCGGGCGCGGGGTGACTCCGGCCGTGTGACGGCCCGCTGGGTTAGGCTTACCTTCGCAACCCGGACGCGAGGAACCACCTGCCATGACCGATCTGATCGATACGACAGAGATGTATCTGCGCACCATCCTGGAGCTCGAGGAAGAGAACATCATTCCTCTGCGCGCGCGCATCTCGGAGCGCCTCGGCCACTCGGGTCCGACGGTCTCGCAGACCGTGGGACGCATGGAGCGCGACGGACTGGTCGTCGTCTCGGAAGACCGTCGACTCGAGCTCACCAACGCGGGTCGCCAGAAGGCCATCGACGTCATGCGCAAGCACCGCCTGGCCGAGCGACTCCTCTCGGACGTGATCGGCCTGGACTGGGCCTACGTCCACGAAGAGGCGTGCCGCTGGGAGCACGTCATGAGTGAGCAGGTCGAGCGCCGGCTCGTCGAGCTTCTCGGGCACCCCACCGAATCCCCGTACGGAAACCCGATTCCGGGCCTCGATCAACTGGGCGATGTGCCGGCGGCGATCTTTTCACAGGGAGTTGTCGGACTCGTCCGTCACCTGAACGAGGTCGGCGGTCCGGTCGAGGGCACCGTGCGTCGCCTGGCCGAGCCCGCGCAGGTCGATCCCGAATTGCTCGAACAGCTGCGCAGCGCCGGGGTTATGCCGGGTGCGAGGGGCAAATACCGCTACAACGAGGGATACGTGCTCGTCGAGATGGACGGATCGGACGAGGGTCTCGAGCTTCCGGTCGAGGTTGCCGCGCACATCTTCCTGGTCGACACCTCCGTCTGAATCGGATGCTCGAGGGCGCAATTCGTCCACAGAGCCCGCCTGTCGAAGTGACAGAACCGTTACCTTCCGGTAATCTCGAAAAGTCCACCGCCGAGAAGCCAGGCGATGGAACTCCCGGCCCGAACGCCCCTCTAGGCTCGTCCACTCGGCCGGCTGAACCACGAACATCGTGGCGACGAGCCAACACCCCTACGCGGGGTGCCGGGGCAGGAGGAAGCGTTTGGCTGAAGAGACTGACTCGCCTGTGAGCGCACCCGACGCGCAGGTAGCGAGCCGAGACCGCAGGGGACGGTCGGCTCGGAGCGAGACACAGAAGCCACCCCGCCTCGATCGATCGACGCGCCGAGCGACCAAGCTCGAGCGTCGCGCCGCCCGCCCAGAGCGTGCGCCGAAGTCTCAATCCGGACGACGTGGGCCGGTTCGCAGCATCCTGACCCTTGCGGTCGTCACCGGACTCTTCGCCACCGTCGCGATTCCCGCCTATGCGGCCTGGCAGCCCGAAGCCGACGCGATGACGCTGCAGCAGCTCGCTGCGGACGGCGCTCAGACGCTCGTCGTCGCTTCGGATGTCGCAGACACCTCCACTCTTTCCCGCGGATCGTATTCGGCGACGACGCCGGACGAGATCTCGAAGAAGAAGGCCGAAGAGGCCGCCGCAGCGCGTGCCAAGGCCAAGGCCACCCGGGTCAGCGGCTCGTACGCGATCCCCGCCGGCGTTCCGCTGGTCGCACCGGGTTCGGGCATCGTCCGTCGCCCGCTGCCGTACTTCAACAACTTCGGAGCGCCCTACGCCGGTCACCGCGGCACCGACTACATGGTCGAGCGCGGCACGCCGATCTACTCCATCGCCGATGGTGTCGTCACGGCGTCCACCGACGGCGGCGGCGGACTCGGCGTGACGATCACGATCATGCACAACATCAACGGTCACGCCGTGCAGTCCGTCTACGGACACATGCTGCCGGGCAGTCGCACCGTGGGTGCCGGGGCGACCGTGAGCGCGGGACAGCTGATCGGACAGGTCAGCGACACCGGCCTGGCGTTCGGCACGCACCTGCACCTGATGATCCATGTCGACGGCACACGTGTCGACGCTGAAGGCTGGCTCGCCGCGAACGCGGGTTGATCGACTCTTCCGTCATGCCTGACAAGCTGCCGACAGACTCTCAACAGGACACGAGTCTCGCGTCGGCGCAGCCGAAGGGTTCGCTGTGGCGCAAGCTGCAGGTGCCTCGCGCGGCCGCGAGCGCCGCGGCGGGTGACGTGCGTCGGCGCCCGGCGCGCAGCATCCTGACGGTTGCCGTCGTTGCGGGGCTGGTGGCGACCGTCGCGATCCCGGCCTATGCGGCGTGGCGGCCCGAGACCGGGCCGAAGACGCTGCACCAGCTCGCGGCGGACGGGGCGCAAGAGATCGTTGTGGCGTCGGATGTCGGGGGCTCCACCCTTACCCGCGGTTCGTATTCGGCGACCACGCCCGACGAGATCGCGAAGAAGAAGGCCGCGGAGGCCGCCGCGGCGCGCGCCAAGGCCGCGGGCGGCATGATGAACATCGATCTGAGCAGCATCCCGGCCGGATCGGGCGCGATCGGGTGGCCGCTGCGCAACATCTCGAATATCAGCGACCGCTTCGGGGCTCGAGGCGGCTCGCACAAGGGCGTCGACATGCTCGCGCCCGCGCTCTCGCCCGTCTATGCGGCGGCGGACGGTGTGGTCAGCCAGTCGACCGAGGGCGGCAGCGGCGGTTACGGCGCGTACGTCCGCATCGAGCACGTGATCGACGGGGTGCGCGTCAGCACCCTGTACGCACATCTGTCGTATGGCACCCGCACGGTCGAGCCGGGTCAGACGGTGACGCGCGGCCAGGTCATCGGGGGAGTGGGGCGCACCGGGTATGCGACGGCGAACCACGTCCACTTCGAGGTGTTCGTGAACAACGCCAAGGTCGACCCCATGCCGTGGCTCGGCCCCTACGGCACCTGAGCGCGCGACACGGATGAACCTTCGGCATCCGTGAATCTCGCACCCCGAATCGTGGGGTAATCTAACCGCGAACGCTTGCTCGAGCGATGGGAAATGCCGATGGACAACACGCCTCGCATCCGAACCCGGAATGCGCACGGTCGTTACGTCCTTCGTCATCGTGTGGACGGATGCCGCGGCTTGACCGTGGCCGCAAGGCGCTGCCCCTAGGGGCGGCGCCTTTTTTCGTCCTCTCAGCCTGTCGCGCCCGCGGGCGTCGCTGTATCGAATACCGCTGAAGCCGTCACGGGCTATTCGAGAGGACACCCGATGCGCACTCTGGTGCTGAACGCAGGATACGAACCGCTGGCCGTCGTGTCGTTCAAGCGAGCTGTCGTGCTCGTGATGAACGCGAAGGCGACAATCATCGAGCGCGTGGAGGGCGATCCCGTGTGGGGCGCCCGCGGTGCTGTCGATCGCCCGGCGGTGATCCTGCTGACACGCTATGTCCGCGTTCCGCAGTCACGTCGCGTGCCCGTCACCCGCCGGGGCGTGCTGCGTCGCGACGGCAACCGCTGCGCGTACTGCGGCAAGGGTGCGACCACGATCGACCATGTGATGCCGCGTTCCCGTGGGGGAGCGGACTCGTGGGAGAACCTCGTGGCCTGTTGCCTGCGGTGCAACAACCTGAAGGGTGACCGGACGCCCGCCGAGATGCGCTGGGATCTGCGGTACGCGCCGCGGCCGCCGCACGGCGCGCAGTGGACGGTGCGCGGCACCGAGCGTGCGGACCCGCGGTGGGAGCCGTACCTCGAGCTTGCGGCGTAACAGAACTTGCAATCTGCACGCCCCCGAGTTCAATGGAAGGACAGGGCGCCCGTGCCCTCCTCGACCTGAACGAAGGAACCCCACATGAGCGTCACCGACGAACTGCTGCGCAACAACGAGCGTTACGCGGCCACATTCGAGGGCCCTCTCCCGCTGCCCCCGGCCAAGCACGTGGCCGTGCTCGCCTGCATGGATGCCCGACTGAACGTCTATGGCGCCCTCGGGCTTGCCGAGGGCGAGGCGCACGTCATCCGCAACGCCGGCGGCGTGGTGACGGATGACGAGATCCGCTCGCTCGCCATCAGTCAGCGGCTGCTCGGAACCCGCGAGATCATCCTGATCCACCACACCGACTGCGGCATGCTCACCTTCACCGACGACGACTTCGCGAACGCGCTCGAGGCCGACACCGGCACCCGCCCGGTGTGGGCGGCGGAGTCCTTCACGAACCCCGACGACGACGTGCGCAAGTCCATCGCGCGCATTCGCGAAAGCCCCTTCATCCCGCTGAAGGAGTCGATCCGCGGGTTTGTCTTCGACGTCGCGACGGGTCGGTTGAACGAGGTGACTGACTGACCGCCGTCCTCCTGGCCTGCGGTCGAGCTCGGGCGGCATGATCAGGCGCTCGCTAGACTGGCCGGGTCAGCCTCTGTAGCTCAATGGAAGAGCAGTTCCGTCCTAAGGAAAGGGTTGGGGGTTCGAGTCCCTCCAGGGGCACCGTCTTGTATTATTCTCTGACCAGGATCTCCTGAGGCAGATCTCGCTCCTGGGCCTGCCGCGGGAATGGGTAAACAGCGACCAAATGCTCGCGGCCGTCCTTTTGCGAAAGGTCTAGTCCGGTCGTTGCTCGTTCACCACGCCGAATGGCACATGAACGCTCGGGATCTCGTCAGCTGCACTCTCGAGATGCCCGAGTTGGTCGTCGAAGAAGATGTGCGGCTTCAGGACGCGAAGAATCCTTGCCTTCTCGATGCCGCCTAGGAAGAACGCGTCGTTGACACGGACGCCCCACGACTGCAACGTCTTCACGACTCGCTCGTGGGACGGAGCATTGCGGGCAGTAACAATCGCGACGTGGACACGACGGTTGTAGCTTGGATCTTCCGCGACTCGTGCTTCCTCAATATCTTGAATGCGGTTGATGCCGCGAAGAAACTCGGAGAGCCTTCCCTCAGGTAGTGGTTCTTCCAGATGCTCAGTTTCGTGCGCATGGAATGCGGGTAAGCCCTCGGCCTGCATCACGCGTTCAGATGAGTCGTCAGCGAGCACGCCATCGAAGTCGAAGGCGATTCTCAAGTCCGTGCCGTTGGGGTCCGTCGCCGGTGATCCCAAGACCTGACCTGCTGCGAACCCCATATCGAGCGCGATACGAACGTCGCGTTTGTTCTGCGACAGAAACAGAGACATATTTAGTGCGCCCATGTACTCGTAGGGCGACCGACCCTGCATGAAAATCGCGCGAGAGATATTCAGGTCGTGGCTTTCGACCGATCTCATCACACGTAGGCCCGTCTCTGGGTCGTTGCGAGAAAGAACGATGACCTCGACGAGGGGCGCGGCCTCCGACAAGTCGTTCAGTGAGAGTAGGCGTTTGATGAAGGGAAAGGCAACGCCTGGCTTCAGCGCAACCGCGAGATGCTCTTCCTGGTACTCCCTGTAGCGGACTTCGCCGTACTCACGGAACACGCCGTCGGCCTCCGACAGATCGAAGAGCGCGCTAGAAGCGACCCCTACTACGAGCATGTTCTCAAGGTCGTAGGGCACGTTGCTCCCGGGTTGATGGACGGTCCTTTGAACATATCGGTCCGCATCGCGTACCCGCGTGTCGCCATGCCCAAGGGTCTGCGGTGGCTGAGCAACACGAATGCGGCTGTCGGGCTCGATACGGTGCATCAGTTTCGCGATCCCGAGTGCGCGGCGCTCAAGCTGCGGCTGCGCAACACGGCTGCGAGAAGGTGCTGGCAGCCGCTCGTGAGCTGGCGGAAGGCGGCTGTGTCGTTCGGGTTGATCATCACGATGCAGCCGTGAGCGGATGATCGACGCCTACTTCGAGTGGCACGCGCGTGGCAAGCGGGTGATGTTGGTTTCCGGGAGCAACACGGAGGCAGATGCCATCAACGGCGCGATCCAGCAGCGGCAAGTCGATCACGGCGAGATGGATCCGGCGCGGTCGTCATTGGGATGGGGGGCAACGCGTCCTCGTCGGTGACCCCGTCCTAACCGCCGTAGCGACCGGCTACGGGCGTCGACAATCGTGCGCAGTGGATCGTACGCGGCATCCGCGACGACTCCGTCGTCTTGCGTGTGCGTCGGCGACGGTGGCGAGTCGCGGCGAGTGTCGACCGAGTGTGCGCGGGAGCACCAGCAACGCGCCTACGCGTCGACGGTGCGTGGCGTGCAGGGCGCCACAGCCGATACCTCCGTGGTCGGGCCGGATATAGACGCGGCGGGCCTGTACGTCGGACTCACTCGCGGGCGGGTGCACAACGTCGCGATCGTGGTCGCGGGGACGGATGCCGCCGCCCGCGAGTGTCTCGCCGAGTCGATGCAGCGCGGCACGACGGAGCTGACTCGCCAGGATGCTGTTCGCGCAGCCCCGGCGGACGTGCGGCGCGGCCCTTGAAGAGACAGACATCCGCACGCCCGCGCCGGTGCGCGGCTCCGACGGCGAGCTCGTGCAGTCGTTCCCCGGCGCCGGCGACACTGTGTGGACGGCGGTCGCCTTCGAGTTCGTGCGCGGGCGCATCCTCGAGGACCAGGTCGACGCCTCCCATTTCGTCGAGATCGGACGGCTGACTGCCCTCCTGCACACCCACTCGCGCGCGTGGACCGCGCCGGCGGGCTTCCGCCGATTCGAGTGGGACCTGCGCGACATGGTCGGACCGGATGCGCGATGGGGAGACTGGCGGGGCGCCGACCTCACCCTCGACGAGAGCCGCACGCTGCGTCGCGCCGAGCAGACGGCACGCCAGGCGCTCGCCGGAATGCGCCGAGAGCCGGGCCAGTGGGGGCTCATCCACTCCGACCTGCGACCTTCGAACATCATGGTCGACGGCGGTGAGCTCACGGTCATCGATTTCGACGACTGCGGATACAGCTGGTTCCTCTACGACTTCGCATCGGCGTTGACCTTCTACGAGCACACGACCTATGCTCCCGAGATGGCCGGGAACTGGCTGGAGGGGTATCGCAGCGTCGCGCCGCTCACGCCTCAGGACCTGCAGCGCGCAGCCGCGCTCTCGGTGATGAGGAGGCTCACGATGCTCGGATGGGCGACGACCCACCGGGCGGACGCGCTTCCCGCAGACCTGTGGGCAGAGAACATCCCGGGCTCGGTCGCCGTGGCTGAGCGGTACCTCGCCGACCCGTCCTGGCTGGTGGGCGTCGGATGAGATCGCATTCGGGCGCGGAGTTCTGCATCGAAGTCGACGCGACCGGCATCGTGTCGGTCGAAGCCGGCGCGCTCGCCGACGTGCCCGCCGAGCTGATCGCGATCGCGCGGGGACTCCTGATCGATGGGATCGCGCACTGCGCGTTCATGTGGGCGCCTGGTGCTACGAGCTTCCATACGGGCTCACCATCCGTGAACTCGACGTGACGTTCCGCATGGTCCTCGATGTGGGGGAGTGGGACAACTCTCGCGCGGTCAACTCCCCGGGCCAGTCCGGCGGCCCGCGCTCGCCTCACTACGCGGACCTGTTCGACCCCTGGGTCGACGGTGAGAGCTTTCCGCTCGCCTACTCGCGCGACGCGGTGGAGGCGGGGGCCGAGACGCGGATCTGGTTGCGGGCTCGGCCGGACAATAGGTGATCGAACGCTGGTCGGTATACTTTGAGTATGACTACGACCATCAAAGTCAGCGACGAACTCCGGGACCGGCTCAAGGAGCAAGCCGTCCGTGACGGGCTCACGCTCGGGGCGCACCTCGCGCGTCTCGCAGATGCCGAGGACAGGCGATGGCGTCTCCACCTGCTGAAGTCCGCGATCGACGCGTCGACGAGAGACGATGCACGGTCGCACGCTGCGGAGACTGAAGACTGGGAGCGCACCGAACTGGCCGACGCTTCGTGACGACCGCCGACCTCGCTCCGGGTGTCGTAGCCTGGGCGGCCCTCGAGCCTGTCCGCGGCAGAGAGCAAGGTGGTCATCGCCCGGTTCTGATCGTTGCGTCCGCGGGTTACTTGGATGCCGTGACAACCCTCGCCATCGTGTTGCCGATCACGACCACCGACCGCGGATGGCCGAATCACGTTCGCGTGGAGGGGTCGAGCGGGCTGGACCGTCCATCGTGGGTCATGACCGAGCAGCCTCGCACGCTGTCGCGAGATCGCCTTACGGGGGTAGCCGGCGGAGTGTCGATCGACTGTCTGCGAGCAGTACGCACCTGGCTGGGCGACTTCCTCGATCTCTGACCAGCGTGTGGGCGGCGGACGCGCGGATCTGATCTCCTGGGAGACACAAACTCTGCCGGGTCTGTACGTAGTACCGGGAGGATGATGCCCAGTCCCGTGCCCGGGAGGGAGTTGCCTACGACCACGCGCTTGTGGCGGATGACCTCGCGTGCTCCCTTGAGGACTCCGCCCTTCATGGTGGACATGCCTTTCGCGACAGCCTCACCCCCTACGAGTAGGAAGAGGACCGAGGGGATGGCGAACAACCCGATCGCGAGAACGGCCAGATCGATGCCGTCGAACAGGTAGGCGTTGTCGCCCGTGAACCGGTAGTCGCCGGTCATATTGGCGCTCCCACTGGCGGGCGCGCCCGATCCGCTGCGCCAGATCTGCCTGGGTGAGCCCAAGGTCCGAGCGGCGATCGCGGACGATGTCGCCCAATCGCTTCGCGTTCAGATCGCGAGGCGGGTTGGACCTGCGACCCCGTCATCCCGCCTGAACGTTGCCGTCAAGCGGGGCATGATCGCGTGGACCCTGGCAGGCGAGCCGGGACTTCGTAGGCGACACTCGCGCCCTCACGCCGGGGCGACCGCCCGGATCCCGGCCGTCGCGGCGGCTCGGGCGAGTTCGTCATCGTAGGTGACGATCTCGTCGGCACCGATCCTCAATGCGGTCGCAAGGTGTATCGCCTCGTTCGAACGCAGCGGAGCATGAGTGCCGGCAGCGAGCAGATCCCCGCGTGTCACGTCGACCAGAGTCACCGCATCGAGCACTGCCGTGATCGCATCGATGGAGTTGATCGCCCGATGTCGACCCGCGGCACAATGCAACTCGGTGTGCAGAAGCCAGGACGCCGCCAGGCGTCGAGAGGAATCAGTGAGGGCGGCGACGAGCGCTTCAGACTCGGTCGCCTCGATCACCAGTTTCATCGCGGCCGAGGTGCCCAGGTAGGCCACCGTCACCAGCGGCCTCGACTGTCATCGAGCAGCTGCTGCGTACGCACTGGCGAAACCGCCCGCGTGATGTCTGCCAGCGCATCACTAACGGTGCGGGCTGGCCTTGCCTCGCCTCGCGCGATGAGTCCGTCAAGGGGATCGCCTCCCACGGGGACGATGCGGGCAGCCAGGCGGCCGTTATTGCTGGCCTCTGAATACGCGGGAAACGGCCCCTTTTTTGCCCGCGTTTTGCCCGCATCCCATTTGCCGCTAGCTGATTTCGGACGTTGATCGATGTCGTTCCAGTCGCCAGAACCCGTGTAATTCCGCGGAAGTTGTCGCTTGGCGTCGCAGAGCACAATGCTGAAAACGTGTTCGAGTCCCTCCAGGGGCGTCATAGACGGCTTAATCGAACGGGCGTGAGTCGGCCGCACACCGGACTGGCCAGTCCCGGCGGGCCATCTATCGGCCGCTGATTCCAAGAAGTCGCGCCCGGTAGCGTTGACGGGTGCCATGCGTCGATTCTGAACGCGCGGAGCATGAGCAAGCGGGGCTCGGGCGGGGAGCGCGAACTCTGCTTCGACCGGTCGATGATAAGGTGACTGACCACTTCGGCAAGGGAGTCCCGGGATGCTCCGCAGCGATGCCAAACAGAATCGCATGTTGTTGCTGGATGCCGCGTGCAATCTCATCGCGCAGGTCGGCACCGATGAAATCAGCGCGCGCGACATCGCCGATCGTGCGGGCGTTAGCTCCGCGACGCTTTACCGTCACTTCCCCAATAAGCAGGCGCTCGTCGACAGCATCTCCGTGGACCGGTGGGAGCGCATGAGCGAGTGGGCCCGTGGCTCGCGCAGCTCGCGCGCGGCGGTCTTCGACATCGCTTTCGTGCTCGACAGGTTCTCGCGACTCGTCAGCGACGACGCGCAGTTCATCCAGGCCGCGGGGTTGAAGGTAGGCGCGACCCCTGCAGCGATCGCGCCGATGCGCGAGGTCTTCGACGCGCGCTTCGACGAACTCTGGAACGCCGCTCGGGCGTCGGGGTCCGTCCGCCGATGGGCCGACCCCCGGGACGCGGTCGAGCTTGTCGGCTCCATCCGCAACAGAGAGCGTCGCACGCCCATGCTGGCCACGATCGTCGGAGGCTTCGTGGCGCCGCAGGTCGACGTCGAGCGACTGCTGCGCATCGTGCATCACCCGCGCTGATCCGCCCATCTGCGACAGATCCGCGGTAGTTCTCTCACTTCGAGCGCACGGATCGCCGTGCGCTCGCATGATCGATCGCGTGTCGAACAATGATGCTCATCCACTGGATTCAGGAATTCGCCGTCTGGCGGAACAGCTGCGCGACGGCAGCCTCAGCTCGCGCGACCTGACGGCGCTCGCCTTCGACAGGATCGACGCGCGAAACGGCGGAGAGCCCGACTTCGACGGAGCCCCGGGCGCTGTCAACGCGTGGGTGCGTCTCGACCGCGACGCCGCGCTGGCTACCGCGGATGCCGCGGATCGGCGCATTGCGCAGGGTGACCCCTCCCTCTTGGCGGGTATCCCCGTCGGGCTCAAGGATCTGTTCGCCGTCGCAGGCAAGCCGCTCACCGCTTCGAGCCGCCTCCGCGCGACGGAGATAGCGGGCGAGGACAGCGCCGCGTGGGCCGCCCTGTCCGACGCCGGTGCCGTCTACGTCGGGCACACCCACACGCACGAGTTCGCCGCCGGCGGCACCACTGACCAGGTCGGCAACCCCTGGAACCTCGCTCACAGCCCCGGGGGTTCCAGCGGAGGATCCGGCGCCGCCGTCGCCGCCGGCATGGTGCCCTTGGCACTCGGCACCGACACGGCGGGGTCCCTCCGCATCCCCGCGGCCCTCGTCGGAGTCTCCTCCTTCAAGGCGACGTTCGGTCGTGTGCCGACCGACGGTGTCATCCCACTGTCCACGACCCTCGACCACGCCGGCCCGATCGCCCGCACAATCGACGACTGCGCCGTCGCACTCGAGGTCGTCAGCGCGGCGCCGCGCTCCCGCGACCCGTTCGGTGTCGGCGCGCGTCCCGGCATCACGGCACCGCGGGCAGCCAACCTGCGCGGTGTCCGGGTGGCCGTGACGGATCGCCCCGATTCCGTCGACGTCGAACCGGATGTCCGCGAGGGGCTGGAGCGGGCCGTCGCGGCTCTGTGGGAACTCGGCGCGACCGTCGTCACCGTCCCGGCGCCGGCGGATCTGTCCAAGGCCGACTACGACACGATCTTCCTCGCCGAGGCTCGCGCTTATCACGCGCAGTACGCCGACCGCGCGAGTGAGTACCGGCCTAGCGTGCGCGAGTTTCTCGCCCACGACCTGCCGCCTATCACCGTCGACATCTACCTGGCCGCCCAGGAGCGCCGGGCAGGCGTCACCGCCGCGTGGCAGCGCTGGTTCGCCGAAAACAGCATCGCCGCACTCATCGAACCGACCGCGGCATCGACCGCGCCCCTGCGCGGGCACGGGTACGACGCCGGTCGTCCGATGGGCGGCACCGATCCGCTCACCGCCTTCACCGCGACCTGGAACGTCACCGGCTTCCCCGTCGCCGCGCTCCCCGCAGGAATAGGGAGTCGCACCGGTCTGCCCGTCGGCGTGTCGGTCATCGGACCCGGCGAAGCCGACGCCGAGACCCTTGCCATCGCCCTGGCCCTGCAGGAGCGCCTTCCCGTCCCCGTCCTCGCGTGGTGAGCTGATGGAGCCCTTCGTCCTCTTCGCGCTGTCGGTGTTCACCGCCTTCGGCTTCTACGCCCTGCTCGCGTGGGGCCTCGGGCTCATCTTCGGTCAGCTCAACGTGGTGAACGTCGCCCACGGCGACATGGCCATGGTCGGCGCCTACCTCATGGTCGTGCTGACCCCGGTCGCCTTCCCGCTGCGGCTGCTGCTCGCCGTCATCGGAGGTCTGGTCCTGGGCGCACTCATCGAGCGAGGACTGCTCAGCCGCCTGTACGAGCACGGCATGCTCGCCACCCTCCTGGCGATGTGGGGCACGGGCATCGTCCTGCGCCAGACCGCCGAGGCGATCTTCGGGCCCACACCGGCGTCCGTTCCCGCGCCCATCACCGGCACCGTGGAGGTCCTCGGGGTCGACTACCCGATCTTCCGCCTGGTCAGCGCGACCATCTCGCTCCTCATCCTCGCCGGCCTCGTGCTCGTGATGTACCGGACGAGCCTCGGACTGCGGCTGCGCGCATCGATCGACAACCGCGCGATGGCCGCCGGGTTCGGCATCCCGACCGGCGCCATGGTCACCGGCACCTTCGCCGTCGGCACCGCGCTTGCGGTGCTCGCCGGCGCTCTGCAGAGCCCGATGCTCGGCATCACCCCGCAGGTGGGCGTGTCGCTGCTGGCGCCCACGTTCTTCGCTGTGCTGCTGGGCCGTCCCGGCAGCATCGGCGGGCCGATCTTCGGCGCCTTCGTCGTCGCTGTTCTGGAGATCGGGCTGCGCACGGTCCTCCCCGAGTCGGTCGCCGGCGTCGTCTTCTTCATCGCTCTCATCGTCCTGATCGCCCTGCAGCCGCAAGGCCCCAACTGGAGGTTCACACCATGGAAACCGTTTCAACGGCGCGTCGCCTGACCAGGCGCCGCGCAACCGCCGGAATCGCGGCACTGGCCGTCGCCACACTGGCACTCACCGCGTGCGGCGGGGGATCCTTCGGCGGCTCAGACGAGGGCGCCGACGGTGCGGAGGACCGCGCGTTCCGCCTCGGCCTGGTCGCGCCCACAACCGGTGTCGCCTCGCTCGAGGGCAACTCTTTGGTCACCGGCGCCCAACTCGGCATCGAGGCCGTGAACGCCGGTGGCGGCGTGCTCGGACACCCGATCGAGCTCGTCGTCGTGGACGACAAGTCAGACGCCGCGACCTCGACGCAGGTGACACAGCAGCTCATTCGTCAGAACGACGTGGACTACGTGCTGGGCACGATCGCCGGAGACACTTCCGTCGCTGCAGGTTCGGTCGCGGCCGAGGCGGATGTTCCGTTCTCGACCGTCGTCAACGGCACGGTCGAGTTCTGCAGTCCGCATTTCTGGCCTTTCGGCGCGAGTGAGCGCATGATGGTCGAGGATTTGATTCCGCGCATGATCGAGCAATACGGTCCGCGCGTTGGGCTGGTCGGAAATGACTACATCTTCCCGCGCACCTACCACGCGGTGGCCAGCGAGATCATCGCCGAGAGCGGCGGTGAGATCGTCGCAGAAGAGTACAGCCCGCTGGGAACGGCCGACTGGCAGCCGGTGATCGGCAAGCTCGAGAAGGCCGACCCCGACTGGATCCTGACAGCCGTCGTTGGCGGCGACGCCGTGTCGTTCATGAACCAGGCTGATCAGTTCGGGCTGCTCACCGACCGTGGAGTCACCGGCACCACGTCGCAGCAGGAGTTCTACGGTGCTCTCGGCCCGATCCTGGAGGGACGGATGACGGCGCTGCAGTACTCCGACCAGACGCCGGGCGCAGAGAATGAGGCATTCGTCGCGGCATACCGCGAGGAGCACGGCGACAACGGCTCGATCTCCGCGATCGCCGCGACTGCGTACGAAGCCGTGCGGTTCATTGCTGCTGCAGTGAACGCGGCCGGCGGCTACGACGCCGACGCGATCAGCGAGCAGATGTCGACCATCCGTCTGGACGGACTCCTGGGCAACCTGGGCTTCCGTGAGGACAACCACTACGTCAGCAGCGACATGGTTCTCGTGCAGATCGATGAGGGCGGTGTCTATTCGACCGTCGAGGTGCTCGACCCGATCGACGACACGACGGCTCGCCCCTGCTCGTGATGCACCCCGTCGAACCGCGCCTGCGGCTGCGGCGAGCCCTCGGGTTCGCAGCAGCCGCAGGACTGCTCGGGCTCGCCCCGTTCGTCCTGCCGCCGTACCCGCTTGCCTTGCTGACGCTCGCGCTGGTCTACGGCCTGTTCGCCTTCGGACTGGACATCGCCTGGGGGCGAACAGGGATCGTAAGCATCGGCCACGCCGCGTTCTTCGGACTCGGTGCTTACGGCTGGGCCATTGCTGAACGCGAGAACCTGCCCGGTGTCGTCGGCGCAGCGGGCGGCATACTCGTCGCCGCTGGCGTCGCGGTCGTCATCGGACTCGCGGGTCTCGGGCGCCGAGCACTGCCCTCCACGATGGCGATCCTCACCCTCGCGCTCACGCTGCTGTTCGAGCAGGTCGCGCGCACCTGGTCGGATGTGACCAACGGCAGCAATGGCATCGTTGTGCGCTCCCGCGGGCTCATCCCTGACTACTACACCACGGCCGCTCTGGTGCTGCTGATCGTCGCCGTGGTCTGGCTCTTCGTGCTCCGCGGGCGCCTCGGCCGCCGAGCCCTCGCAGTTAGCCTGAATCCAGACCGGGCCGCCCATCTGGGCATCGACGTCCGCGGTACGCGGCTGTTGGCGCTGGTCGTCAGCGCTGCCGTGGCCGCCGCGGCCGGCGCGATCGCGGCCCCTGTCATGGGGCTCGTCTCGCCATCGGCCGGCGGCATCATGCTCTCCACGCAGGTGCTTGTGTGGCTCGCCGTCGGTGGCCGTGGCACGCTCATCGGCGCCTTTGCCGGAGCCGTGATCGTCACGATGGGTCAGCAGTATCTCGGGGAGGCGATCGGCTCGTGGTACCTGCTCGCGCTCGGCGTGATATTCCTCATCGTCGTGCGCTTCGCGCCGGGGGGCCTCGTCGGTCTCATTCGTCGTGTCTTCCGCGTCCCGGCCTATCGTGCCGCGAGGCAGGACGCGCGGCTGTCCGGCGCGATAATCGGGCGGGCGCTGCATGCGAAGGTGGAATATGCCGTGCAGGCCCGCGACATCAGCAAATCCTTCGGCGCGACGAAGGTGCTGTTGGGCATTGATCTCATGGTTCCGGCGGGGGAGGTTCTCTGCCTCATCGGGCCAAACGGAGCGGGCAAGACGACGCTGCTGAACATCGTCGCGGGAGATGTCGCCCCTACCAGCGGCACCGTGGCGATCTTCGATGCCGATGCGACGCACTGGCGCATCCACCGTCGCGCACTGGCGGGCATGGGCAAGGTCTTCCAGATTCCGAGCGTCTTCACAGAGCTCTCCCCGGCCGACAATCTGCGCCTGGCACGCAGCGAAGCTGTCCAGCCGCGCGAGGTTCCCGAAGCGCTTGCGCGGTTCGAACGCGACGACGCCCGATCAGCCGCGGAGCTGCCGCTCGCGGATCGTCGGTCGCTTGAACTCGCGATGGTGCTCGTGTGGGGGCCGGAGGTCGTCATCCTGGACGAACCCGCCGCTGGTCTGTCGCACGAGGAGTCCGTCGCCTTGGCGCGGCTCCTGCGCAGCGTCGCGACGCAGACGGGGGCGACGTTGGTGATCATCGAGCATGACATGGACATCGTCCGTGAGCTTGCGGACCGCGTCGTGGTGCTCGCGAACGGTCGCTTCCTCGCGGAGGGGACGATGGAGGAGATCGCCGCGCGAGACGATGTCAAGGATGCCTACTTGGGAGCTGTGACGTGATCGAGGTCAAGACGCTTGCCGCCGGCTACGACGGCGTCCCCGTCGTTCCGCGCCTGGAGATGGCCGTCGCCGCCGGGGAAGTGGTCGCGTTCCTGGGCCGCAACGGCATGGGCAAGACCACGGTGATGCGCACTCTAGCCGGCCACCTGCCGTCGATCGATGGCGAAGTAGTGTTGAACGGCCTGCCGCTTCGCTCGGGCCGCGCCGATCTGGCGGCGCGCGCCGGGCTGTCGTTCCTACCCGACGATCGGGGTGTCTTCCCTCGCTTGACGGTCGCGGAGAACCTCGCCCTGGCGCGCCGCCGCGGCTATGAACCACCGGTGGATGTCACTGCTCTGTTTCCGGTGATCCGGGAGCGAATGAATGTCAACGCAGGCGACCTCTCGGGTGGGCAGAAGCAGCAGGTCGGACTCGCGCGCGCGATCCTGGCAGGTGAGAAGGCGATCTTCGTTGACGAGTTCTCGCAAGGTCTGCAGCCATCGCTCGTGCGCGACGTGCTCGCGGCGTTCCGTGAGATCGCCGGCGCAGGAGTCGTCATCGTCCTGGTGGACCAATCGCCGCAGCCGCTCGTGGAATTCGCTACACGCGTGATGGCAATGGAGAAGGGCGCGATCGTTCTCGATTCACCGGCCGCCGTCGTTCGCGACGAGCCCCAGCGGCTGCTCGACTTCCTCGTCGTCTGACGCCGGGATGCTGGCTGCCAGCGCGGACTCTTGACACGGCTTATCGATGTGCTCGTCGTTGGCGGGAATGCCGTTGTGCAAGTACGCCCGACGACGCCGGATGTCTGTCGCGAGGTTAAGCGACCAAGGAAGAGTCGGGTGAGGGACTGCTTGTGGGTGGTGTCACGCTGCCCCTGGCGCGCGCCGATCTGGGCGTGATCGATGAGTACGTCTTCGTGGTGCAGCCGGTCCTTGCCGGACGCGCGCCGACCTCGCTGGCAGGCTTGCGCGAGCGGATGCGACTCGAGGTCCTGGATCGCCATGAATCCCGGTCGGGCGCTATTGCGATGCGCTACCGGCCCGCGCCGACGACGCCCTGAGACGCGCCCGGCGCGAATCGCCGTCTCATCTCTCATCGTCTTGTCAGCGTCGTCGGTCCGTGGTTGGGTGACGAGATGGAGACAACGACATCCGCGGACGGGACGGAGATCGCTTTCGAACGGGTCGGCGATGGCCCGCCCGTCGTCATCGTCGGGGGCGCTTTCTCGACCGCGGCCGACGGTGCCGCGCTCGCGGCAGCGCTCGCCGATCAGGGGTTCCGGGCAGTCACGATGGACCGCCGGGCGCGTGGGTCGAGTGGTGACAAGACGGGATCGACCCCCGACGACGAGGCGGACGACCTTGCCGCCGTCATCCGGGCAGCGGGCGGCGACGCGATCGTCGTCGGCCACTCGTCCGGAGCCGTCCTGGCGCTCTACGCGGCCTCGCGTGGCGTGCGGGTTCGTGCGCTGTTCCTCTCCGAGCCGCCGTTCCGATTCGGTGATGACGAGCCCGGCCCGGCGCTCGCCGACCGCCTTCAGCAACTCGTCGACGCCGGACGAAGCGAGGATGCGGTCGTCACGTTCCAGCTCGAGGGCGTGGTGCTGCCGCGGGACATGGTGGAGTCGATCAGGCAGAGCGACATGTTCCCCGGGCTCGTGCGGCTCGCGCAGTCGACCGTCTACGACGCGCGGCTGACCGCACTGGTCTCGACACCGTCACCCGAGATGCTGTCGGTGTCGCAGCCGGTCACGATCCTGCGCGGGGAGCAGACGTTCCCGATGCTCGTGGCGGCCGCCGATCGACTGGCCGAGCGGATGGTTGCGGCCGAACTCGTGATCGTGCCCGAGTCCGTCATGCACAGGGTCGATCCCGTCGCAACGGCCCGGATCGTGAGGGAGAGGGTGGTTCGGGGTTGAGCACACCCCGAGACTTCTCCGGATTCGGCCACCGAGCCGGGGTGCGCGTCGGCGTCATGCTCGCGATCTTCGTCGTCGTCACCGTCATCACGGGGGTCGCGGGCGCGTGGGTGTTCGCGCCGGCGGTGGGATGGATCGTGGCTGCCGGCTCACTCGTCGTGTGGGTGTGGGTGGCCATCATCCGTCTCGGCCCGGAAGAGACATCCCGTCACGCCACCCGAGAGGATCCCACCCAGGCCGTGGCGCAGACGCTCCTGATCGCGTCCAGCCTGGCGAGCGTCGGCGCGATCGTCCTGCTGCTCGTCGAGTCTCAGAGCCTGCAGGGCGGCGCGCGTTTCGCACTCGCCGGTGCCGCGCTCGCGACCGTCGCGGCGTCCTGGTTCGTCGTCCACGTGTTGTTCACCCTGCGCTACGCCGGAATCTACTACCGGTCCGGCGGAACGGGCATCGACTTCAATCAGGCCGAGCCGCCGGAATACCGTGACTTCGCGTATCTCGCCTTCACCCTGGGCATGACGTACCAGGTCTCGGACACGAACATCACGAGCTCGCTCATCCGTCGAGAGGTCTTGCGGCACGCCCTGCTGTCGTTCCTCTTGGGCGTGATCGTGCTCGCCGCGGCCATCAACCTGATCGCCGCCCTCGCACGATAGTCGCACCGATCAGCCGACGCGGCGGTAACGGATGTGCGTCGCCAGAGGCGAATGCAGCACCTCGACCGGCTCGAACCCGAAGGAGTCGATCCCGGAGAAGATGCTCTCGCCCGAGCCGAGCAGCACGGGTGCGAGGTCGAGCGTCAGCTCGTCGACGACCCCCGCCGCGAGTGCCTGGCGGATGGTCGACGCGCCGCCCGCGATATCGATCCCCGCGTCGCCGGCGACCTCGAGAGCCCGGGCGTACGCGACGTCGAACCCTTCGGTGACGAAGGAGAAGGTCGTGCCGCCCTTCATCTCGATCGGATCGTGGGCGTGATGCGTGAGAACGAAGACGGGTGCGTGATACGGGGGCTCGTCGCCCCACCATCCGCGCCAGTCCTCGTCCCACTCGCCGCGGATCGGTCCGAACATGTTACGGCCCATGATGTAGGCGCCACGCGGACGCCCGAGCCACTCGCTCGCCGTCGCGTCGGCGTCGGTGGCGCGCTCATCACCCAGGTGCCAGCGGTGGAGTGCGAGTCCGCCGACCCCGAGCGGGTTTTCGCGACTCTGGTCGGGGCCGGCGATGAACCCGTCGAGCGAAATGGAGACGTGGCAGGTGGTGTCAGGCATTGCCCGCCGCCTTGCGGATGTGCTCGGTGACCGTCCGCTCCGTCTCGGGCGTCAACGCGATGAGCGCGAAGGACGTGACCCACAGGTCGCCGTCGTCGAGCTGCGCCGCTTCCTCGAAGCCCAGCGTGGCGTAGCGCGTGGTGAACTTCGAGGCGGCCTTGAAGAAGACGACGACCTTTCCGTCGGCGTCGGTGTAGGCGGGGAAGCCGTACCAGGTCTTCGGCATGAGATGCGGAGCGACCTCGGAAACGATGCGATCGACGCCCTCGGCGAGAACGCGGTCATCGTCGGTCATCGCCGCGATCGCCTCGCGGACGGCCTTCTCACCGGCAGCGCGCGATTTGCCGGCCTTCTCTTCGGCACGCAGCTCGGCGGCGCGCTGCTTGACGGCTTCGCGCTCCTCCGGGGACAGCCCGGCGGTCTTCTCTGCCATGTTCGCTCCTCATCGGTTGCTTGCGGGCGCCTCTGCCCATCAACACGCTACGACGTTCGCTCCGCCCGCACTTCTCGAATCCTGATCGATTGCCCGGTGATCAAGGCCTTCGGCATATACACGGCCCGGGACCCGTCATGGTCGTCCCGAGAGCGGGTTCACTGGGAGCATGAGCGCGCCTGCGTTCCTCGACCCGATCGCGACGTCCCCCCGCCGCGGGGGCGTCGTCGTCTTCCTCGCCGTCGCATTCGCGGTGACGTGGGCGATCTGGCTGCCGATCCTCGTCCAGGCCCGAACGGCCGGACTCGACGGCATGCCGTGGACCTTCTTCCTCGCCTCGATCGGCCCCGCGTGCGGCGCCGTCGCCGCGGCACTGTGGGAGGGCGGCCCGCGTAACCTGGCCGCGTGGGCACGGCGCGCCTTCTCTCTCCGGTTTCCGCGGGTGTGGTGGCTCGCGGGAATCGGAATGCCCGTCGCGTACTACCTGATCGGGTTCGGCACGGCCGCGGTCGTGGCGGGTGGATGGCCCGACCCGGCGCTCTTCGGAACGACCGCGAAGCTCCCTGGGCTGGGGTGGCCCGTCGTGACGCTCGTCTGGGTGCTCACGTTTGGGCTGGGGGAGGAGGCGGGGTGGCGCGGGTGGCTTCTGCCCGCGCTATCCCGCCGCTTGTCGGTGTTCTGGGCGGCGCTCGTGGTCGCCGGGATCTGGATCGCGTGGCACGCGCCCGCGTTCTTCTTCAACCCCACGTACACACAGATGGGCGTCGGCATCTTGGGATGGATGCTCGCCCTCGTGTGCGGCTCGTACCTGCTCGCGTGGATGACGCTCGGCGCCCGGTGGAGCATCGTCCCGGTCCTGCTCTGGCACGCCGGCTTCGACCTGCTGACCGCGGCCGATCAGTCGGCCGGCGTCATCGCCGCGACGATCAGCGCGATCGTCATGGTGCAGGGCGTCGTCTGCGCGGGACTGCTCTGGCGACGACGCGGCGGCGCTCACGCCACGACGGTCGGTGTGCGACCGCTTCGCGGATCCTGATCGACGGTGCCGAGTCCGGATGCCGCCGCGCGACCGGCCTCGATCAACCAGCGCCGGGGATCCGCGATCGCCGCCTGCGCCGATCCGGCGAGGTCCGCGAGAGCGACATGCCAGCAGGGCGGTGGCTCGGCGGCCGCGCCGACGATCGCGCCGGCGGTGATCGAGCGCTCGCGCGCGGCGGACAGGATGCTGCCCACGACCTTGCCCGTGAGCGACTGGTGATCGAACCGACCCTCACCGGTGAGCAGGACGTCGCATCCGTCCATCAGCGTGGAGAGGTGCGTTGCCTCGGCGATGAAAGCGGCCCCGCTCGTGAGCGTCGCGCCCCACGTGCTGAGGGCGAACCCCACGCCACCCGCCGCACCCGCGCCCGGTTCGTCCGGGTCGCCTCCGAGCCGTACAGCGGCCCGACGCAGCCGCTCCTCGAGCGCGGCGACGTCTCGCGCGGAAGCGCCCTTCTGCGGACCGAACACGGCGGCCGCGCCGCGCGGCCCGAGCAGGGGAGCGGTCACGTCGGTCAGGACGAGCGCTCCGTCGGGCGGGGGTATCCGGTCACCGATCGCGTCGAGCATGGGCAGCCCGGCGTCGGTGGACGCCGAACCGCCGATGCCGATCAGCAGGCGCCGGGCGCCGCTGTCGATCGCCGCGCGAATCACCTCGCCGAGTCCGCGCGCCGTCGCGCCGAGAGCATCGAGCGTCTGCATCAGCGGAAGACCAGCCATCTGCGCCATCTCGACGACCGCCGTGCCGTCCGCGAGCTCGAGCCATTCGCCCGGTACGGCCCGCCCGTCCGGGCCGGTCACCGGTCCCGCGCTACGCCGGAAGCTGCCCGGGTTCGACGCCTCCAACGCGTCGAGCGTGCCCTCGCCGCCGTCCGCCTGCGGCGCCAGGACGAGGTCGTCGTCGGCCCGAACCGAGCGCCATCCGTCCGCGATCGCGCTCGCCGCTTCCTGCGCCGTCGCCGATCCCTTGAACGAATCGGGAGCGATGACGACGCGCCGTGTCCGGGACGGGGTCATCGACCCGACCGGCGCAGTGCGGTGCGCAGGCTGCGCAGGAGCAGCAGCAGGCCCCCGAGAGCCACGATGCTGCCCAGGAATCCGAACGTGGGGACATCCCCGGTCAGCATCGGGCCGCCGTCGTCGACGCTGAGGCTGATGCCCGCGACCACCAGCGCGATGCCGATCGCCGTCATGGTGATGCGCCCGAGCAGGCCGTCGATCCACGAGCGTTCGTCGGTGCTCTCGAAGGTCCGCAGACGAACCGACAGGGTGCCCTCGTCGAGCGACTGCGTCAGGTTCTCGAGTCGCCGCGGCAGCCTGCGCGACTGCTCGTTGAGCAGCGCCGACCACGTCTGGGCGCTGAGCAGCGCCTTCGTCGGCGAGAGCAGCGACCGCGCCAGGCGCGGCGCGATGTGCAGGGCGCGTCCCACCATGTCGTAGTCCGGCACGAGTTTGCGCAGCGTGCCCTCCAGCGAGGCGAGCGTGCGGAACACGAGAAGGAGCGACGGTGGCAGAGCCATCCGGTTTCGGCGCAGCACGTCGAGCAAGAGTCGGAACACGTTCTCGTCGGCGCGCGCGCTGTGCAGCCGGGTCAGGATGACCCCGATGTCGCGCTGCAGCGCCACCGCGTCGAAGTCCCCGGAGGGTCGTCCGCACATCAAGAGGGCGATGTCGGTCACCGCGACGTCGTCCTCGTTGGCCATGCCGACCAGCATCGGCACGAGCAGCCGACGCATGCTGCTCTCGACGATTCCGACCGACCCGAAGTCGATCAGGGTGATCGTGGCCGCACCGTATGCGTCCGGCTCGTCATCGAGGATGAGGTTGCCGGGGTGGAGGTCGGCGTGGAAGATCCCGCGTACCGCGATCTGGTCGACGACGGCATCCACCAGGTCATCGGCGATCCCGACGGCGAGGTGGTGGGGGAGTGCGCCGGGATGGAGGCGGCTGAACGGGGTGCCGCCCACGAACTCCTGCACGATCATGCGATCCGTGCAGTACTCGCTGAAGACCTGCGGGATGCGCAGGGGCGAATCATGGGCCCCGGCGATCGCCGCCCGCAGCATCTCGCCGTTCGCAACCTCGGTGCGATAGTCGAGTTCTTCGCGCAGCCCGCGCGCGAACTCGGTGACGAGCGCGTGCAGGCCGTAGTCCTTCGCCCAGTCCGTACGGGCCTCGGCGTCCGCCGCGAGCCGATCCAGGATGTCGAGATCTGTCGTCACCTGCGCGCGCGCCCGCGGGCGCTGGATCTTGACGATGACGTGTTCGCCGCTGACCAGCCGCGCGGCGTGGACCTGGGCGACGGATGCTGCGGCGAGAGGTTCTGGGTCGATCTCGGCGAACACCTGATCGAGCGGCACGCCGAGCTGGTCGATGATCGCCGCCCGGGCCTCGGCCCACGGGATCGGCGACGAGTCCATCTGCAGCGTCGAGAGCGCGTCGATGAGTGCGGGGGGAAGCACGTCCTCCCGGGACGACAGCACCTGACCGAGTTTGACGAATGTGACCCCCGCCTCGTTCATCGCCGAAACGAGCGCCGTGGGGAGTTCGCCGTCCGCGTCGCCGCGCCGTCTGCTCTCGTAGAACGTCAGCCCGTGTCGGGACCCGATAGCCACGATCTGGGCGTAGCGCCGCGCTCGGTCGCGTCGACGGATCGCATCGCGCACCACACTGATCGGGTTGCGCATGCGGTGCGAGGGCCACAGGAATTCGAGTGTCAGCACCGCGATCACGACGACCGCGAACATCCACCCGACCGTCACAGCGATGAAGCCGACGGCGACCGCCCCCGGCGCGACGAACGTTCCGTCGGCGTAGACCTCCGCCTCGCTCAGTGTCCAGATGGCGATCGGAGAGGCGAGCAAGAAGACGACGAGCGCCGTCAGGAATGCTCGCAGCCACCCGACCTCCACGTCGAGTAAGCGGCGGACGATCCACGCCGCGACGAACGAGAAGAGGACGATGACGATAACGAAGATGAGCCAGCTCGGCATGAGCCGATTCTGTCAGCCGATGCGGCCGCGCGGGAGCTTCTGGGCCGACGGCGCGTGCGTCCTCCACAGGCACCGGACGCGAGTCCCCCGGAGCCCTATCATCGGTACGGGTCGTCAGGGCGACGGTCGAGAACGGCAGGCGCGGCATGACGGGACTCCGAGGCGAGCAACGACGATCGACGAATCGTTCCCGGAAACGCCGTCGTGTTACCGCGATCGTCGTGTCGGCGACGATCGTCGCGCTGATCGCGGCCGGTGCGATCATCTGGTTCCCGTGGCGGTCCTCCCAGGCGACCTCACCGACGGCCGCGCACCCCACACCCACGCCGACGCGACGCACCCCCACACCTACGCCGACACCCCTCACCCCGGCCGAAGCACTCCTTGCCGACACCGACGATCCGAACGCGTGCGCCGTGACGTTCGTGGGTGAGGGCATCGTCGATGCGCCGATCCTCGAGACCGTGGACACCCTGTACACGGGACTGCCGGTGCCCCCCGCGACGGCGCGGTGTTCGCCGGCTGGTACGCGAGCGACGCGGATGCGGCAGCCCTGACGACGGCACAACGGGTCAATGGTTCGAAGCTGGTGGCGTGCACCGATCAGCAGACGACCCTGCACGCCGGGTGGACGACGCCCGAGGCGAACGCCGCCGAAGACGCGCACATCCCGATCCTGATGTACCACCAGTTCACGACGAACCCGAACGGCGAGAGCGGCTGGCTGCGCGGCAACTACGCGTACATCGGGGACTTCGACGCGCAGATGAGCTACATCGCCAGCGGCGGCTTCTACGAGCCCGACCTGGGACGAGCTGAGCGCGTTCATCGAGGGCAAGCTCTTCCTGCCCGGCCACTCCGTCATCCTCACCGACGACGACGCGGATCAGACCTGGTTCGACCTCGCCGCCCCCGTCGTCGACAAATACCACGTGCTGGCAACGTCGTTCATGATCACGGCGTACCGCCAGGATCCGCCTCCGAACCGATACGTTCTGCAGAGATCTCACACGCACGACATGCACAAGGCCGGGGCGAACGGGAAGGGCGAGATGGTCAACCTGTCGGCCGACCAGATCGCCGCCGACCTCGAGACGTCCGCCGGCATTCTGGGAGCGAAAGAAGTCATCGCCTACCCCTACGGGCACTACGACGACACCGCCAAGCGGGGCGTGGCGCAGGCGGGTTTCGAGATGGCGCGCACCATCGAACCCGGCTACGTCACGATCGGCACCGACAAGCTCGCCCTTCCCGTGCAGCGCATCAACTACGGCATGGGCGCCAACGCGCTGAAGAGCATGATCGGATAGATCGTGACGAGCCGGGAGTATCAGGCCTCGACGTCGCTCCGCCAGGCGCCGGTCTCGGCGCCCCGCGACTCGATAAACTCCTTGAAGTTCTCGAGATCCTTCTTGACGGCGTGCTTGCCGACACCGAGCGCCGCACCGGCCATCTCGACGAACCCCTCGGGCTCCCAGTCGATCTGAACGGTCACGCGCGTCTCGTCGTCGCTGAGCTTGTGGAAGGTCACGACACCGCCGTGATGCGTGTCGCCCCCGATGCTGTGCCATGCGACGCGCTCGTCGGGGTGCTGCTCGGTGATCTCGGCGTCGAACTCACGCTCGAACCCTCCGACCTTCACCTTCCAATGCGTGTGCGTGTCATCGATCTGCGTAATCGACTCCACCTCGCTCAAGAACTTCGGAAAGCTCTCGAACTGGGTCCACTGGTTGTATGCGGTGCCGACGGGAACCTTGACGTCGGTGGTTTCGATGATCTGTACCACGCGTATTACTCCTTGCCTTCGTTTCCGGATTCCTGTCCCGACATGTGTCCGGGCAGGTTGAGGTCTTCGGGATCGACGTCGATATCGCCGACATCGTCGGGTCCGCCCGTCCCGGGCACGACGCGCACGTCATCGGGGTCGATGTCGTCGTCGATCGTGTCGGGCAGCGGATCCTGTTGCTTGCTTTCGGTTTCGCTCTCGCTGGCGGGGCTGTACGAGCGGTCCTTGCGGACGGCGTCGGCCTCGGACAATCCGCCGACAGTGGGCGCCGGGGCCAGGTTCTCCGTCTCGCCCGCGGCGAAGCGAGCCGTGTCTTCGGGGTTCATCGAGAGTCAGCCTCCGGAAGGGTTGTCGACGGGCATCCCGTGGGAATCGGTCGTTTCGGGCTGGTCGGCCGAGACATCCGATGCGGAGTCCGATTCGACGTCGGATTCGGATGCAGAGTCCGGCGCGCCGGGGCTGCTCTGGTCGTTCGCGCTGTCGCTCATGTCGTTCCTCTCTGCTCGAGGACACCGTCCGTACGAACGATGCTGCGCAACCGTAACCCCGCGGGCCGCGATCTCTGCGGGGGTTGACAGTGCCCTCATTCACCGCGACAGATGACGGGCGCGCGGGCGTCGGGATGTCCGCTTCGCACATCATGAGCTCCGCTACCTGTCAAGCCCCTGCGGTCGCGCGCGGCCGGGGTGCACGCTGAGTAGACGCACCCAAGGAGTGTCATGAAGACCACGATCACGACGGATGTCACGATGCATCCGTTCTCGTTCGCCCCGCGCGGGCCGCTGAGCGCTCACCTGATGGCGATCCTCATCCAGGAATCCGGATCGACCGAGGCAGGCGACGTCGTCGGATGCGCGGAGCGTGCGCTGGCCGAGGCCTCCGATGTCATCCGTGACGACGACGTGCAACTCGCCCTGTTCTTGCTCTACGCGAGCCACTACGGGTCGCTCGACGTCATCGATGCCGGATGGGAGTGGCATCCGATGCTCATCGCGACCCGGGGTGTGCTCGAGCGCACCTTCGAGGCGGCGCTGCGCGAGCGGGTTCCGGTGCCCGCCGCACCCCTGCCGACACGGGACGAGGTGGCGCGTGCCCTGTTCGCCCTGACGGCGCCGACTCCGGGACCGAGCGTCGCGCGGTTCATCGCCAAGAAAGCGACCGTCGAGCAGGCCCGCGAGTTGCTGATGCACCGCAGCGTGTACACCCTGCGCGAGGCCGATCCGCATTCGTGGGCGATCCCGCGTCTGACGGGGCTTGCCAAGGCGGCACTCGTCGAGATCCAGTCCGATGAGTACGGCGCGGGGGATGTCTCGCGCATGCACTCGCGGATCTTCGCCCAGACCGTGCGCGGGCTCGGACTCGATGACGCTTACGGCGCCTACGTCGACGTGGTGCCCGCGGTCACGCTCGCATCGCTCAACATGATGTCGCTGTTCGGCCTCAATCGGCGTCTGCGCGGCGCTATCGTCGGGCACCTTGCCGCGTTCGAGATGACGTCATCGCTGCCCAGTCGCATGTACGCCGACGGTTTCCGGCGCCTGGGCTACGGGCCCGACGTCACCTGGTACTTCGACGAGCACGTCGAAGCCGATGCGGTGCACGAGCAGATCGCCGGCCGGGACCTGGCCGGCGGACTGGCCGTCGACAGCCCCGATCTGCTGCCCGACATCATGTTCGGCGCCGCCGCTTGTCTTGCCGTGGACGACTGGGTGGGCGACGAGATGCTGAGCGCCTGGGAGGCGGGGCACAGCTCGTTGCGCGACGCAGAGACAGCGACCCGATGACGGTCGCCGACAACCCCCGGCGGGCGTCGATCGAGTCCTATCCCGACGGTCCGCTCATCGTCCGCGGTGATGTCGAGGTGCTGGACGAGCGGGGCGACCCCATCGAGTCGCCGCGCCGCACACTCGCGCTCTGCCGGTGCGGGGCATCCCTCATCAAGCCGTTGTGCGACGGCACGCACAAGATGACGGGCTTTCGCACCGATCCGGCCGCCGCGGGCTGATCCCCCGCTGGTACCTACGAGGCCCCCGTCTCCTGCGCGGAGAGCGGGGGCCTCGTACGTACGCGTGCGTCAGCCCTGGACGGCGAGGGCGAAGCGGACGGAGCCGTCCTGCTCCATCTGCGCGTCGAGGATCTTGTCGTCGAGCGCCAGTGCGGCTCCCGCGTCGAGAAAGACACGTGCGCCCTCGACCTCGACAACGGCGTCCGTCGTCTCGGGCTGCGGCGATACGCCGAGCTCGAATCCTGTCTCGGCCGATCCCGTGTCGCGGATGCGCAGTCCCCCGGCGGGGGCGTCGGGCACCTGCTCCACGATGGACTTGACCGCCATGGTCGCGTTCTCGGTGAGTGTCAGCATGCTGCTCTCCTTCCGTTCGTCGAGGTGGCCACGATTCCGAGAATCGGGGCGGCATGCAACCTCACACGCGCACGTGGAGGAGATTCCCAAGGTTCGCGCGATACGGGGTCGGCGAACGGGAATCCGCGTGCGCGGTGCGGGCTCAGGACCTCTGCGCGGCCTCGAACGCCTCGATGACGCTCGCCGGAACTCGACCGCGATCGGACACCTGGTGGCCGTTGTCGCGGGCCCACTGGCGCACGACACCCAGGTCCTGCTGGCCGGGGCGCCGACGGGCCGGCGCGCCCGCGGACTGCGAACCCGAGGCCCTCGACGAGATGGAGCGGCCCGCCGCCACGTACGGCTGCAGCGCATCACGCAGCGCCGCGGCGTTCGCCTCGGTCAGGTCGATCTCATACGCGATGCCGTCGAGCGAGAACAGGACGGTCTCGCCCTCTCCGGTGTCGAGGACGGTGCCATCGAGATCGTCGACGAGCTGATGTACGATTCGGCGGGCCATCAGGCCACTTTAGCGGGTGCGCCTCCGCGATCGCGGGGTTCGCGGGGTTCCATCCGGGGCATCGCGTGGATGGCGACGGATGCCCGGGGTCAGGGCAGCAGCCCGCTCCGGCGGGCCTTGGTCACGGCGGCGTGCCGGGTCGAGGCATCCAGCTTCGCCATCGCGCTCGACAGGTACGCCTTCACCGTCCCCTCGCGCAGCGAGAGCTGAGCGGCGATCTGAGCGTTCGTCGCGCCGATCGCGGCGCACGCCAGCACATCCGTCTCGCGCGGCGACAGCGACACGGACGACGTCAGCTGCGCCGTGTCGTCGTCACCCGAGAGCGCCGTCAGGCGCTGCTCGACATGCGCGAGCCGCGCGCGCACGGCGGGGTCGGTGATGGCCGCTGCGATCGTGCGCAGCTCGGCGTAGCTCTCGCGCAACTCCTCGCGGTGAGCCGCGGGCAGTGGGGGATGCGGCGCGGTGGGTGTCGTCGCGCTGCCCGGTGTATGGGGTGAGAGGGTCCCGATGGCGCCGCTCGTCGGCGCCGTCGCGCCATCGAAGGTCGCGAGGCGGCGCTCGACCTCGTCGCGCACGCGCAGTTCGGTGGCCAGGGCATCCGCCACCTGGAATGCGGGTTTCATCACCACGTCGCCGACGTTCGCGGACGCCCACGCGCCCCCGTAGAGCAACCCGCGCACCCGCCCGCTGACGATCACCGGGACCGCGAGAAGCGTCGAGATACCCTCGCCCAGGATGTGCCG
Organism: Microbacterium sp. CJ77; assembly: GCF_002911615.1. NCBI lineage: Bacteria > Bacillati > Actinomycetota > Actinomycetes > Micrococcales > Microbacteriaceae > Microbacterium > Microbacterium sp. CJ77. The sequence continues at coordinate 376,559 of NZ_PQBR01000006.1, forward strand.
GTCGTAATCATGCGTGATGTGCCGTGCCGCGCCGTAGTCGGGGGTCGCCCGGGGCCGCACCTCTGCCATCACTCGGCCGCCGAGCCCGCGCATCACGCGCACGTTGAGTCCATCGAGGCTGCGCGTGCGGCTGCCGTGGACGGCGCTGATCTGCGCGTTGCCGCCGTCCACGAGTCCACCGAAAGACACGGGAAAGTGAGTCCGTCGCGCCAGTTCGCGCACGGCACTGGTCAGCACCGCAGAGTCTGAGTCGGTCCGATCCTGGGTAAGCATCACTACCTACTTTCGGGGGTGACGGCATCGTCGCCGGCTTTCGTAGCGTCGACCCTACACCTGCCGGAGCCAACGAAAAGCGCTCGGATTGGGCCAATCTGTCGCGCCTCCCGTGGCGACATTCGGTCGTCTTTCTGGCTTCGTGTAGGACCAGCACTGATGGCAAGGAGGCCACATGAGTGATCCGAAAACCGAGACGGTTCCGCCCGGCGGGATCGACTATGTAGCGGTCGAGGAGTCCGCTCCGTTCCAGGAACTCAAGCGGACGCAACGCGGCTTCGTGTTCCCGCTCGCGGTCGCGTTCCTCGTCTGGTATTTCGTCTACGTCCTGCTGTCGTCGTTCGCCACCGACTTCATGGGCACGCGCGTCTGGGGTGACGTGACCGTCGGCCTGGCCTTCGGTCTGGGGCAGTTCGTCACCACCTTCGCGATCACGATGACGTATGTCGCGTTCGCGAACCGCAAGCTCGATCCGAAGGCCGAGGCCATCCGTGATGCCCTCGAGAAGCAGGAGCCCACCTCGTGAACGACATCTTCGCGGCTCTCGAGGCCGCCTCCACCACCGTCGAGAACAACCCCGTCCTGAACATCTCGATCTTCGGGGCGTTCGTCGCAATCACGCTGTTCATCGTGATCCGCGCGAGCCGCAACAACAAGACCGCGGCCGATTACTACGCGGCCGGGCGCTCGTTCACGGGGCCGCAGAACGGCTTCGCGATCGCGGGCGACTACCTGTCGGCCGCATCCTTCCTCGGCATCTGCGGGGCGATCGCGCTCAACGGATACGACGGGTTCCTGTACTCCATCGGGTTCCTCGTCGCGTGGCTCGTCGCGCTGCTGCTGGTGGCCGAGCTCATGCGCAACACGGGCAAGTTCACGATGGCGGACGTGCTGTCGTTCCGGCTCGCTCAGCGCCCGGTCCGCATGGCGGCGGCGATCACGACCCTCGCCGTCTGCTTCTTCTACCTGCTGGCCCAGATGGCGGGAGCCGGCGGGCTCGTCTCGCTGCTGCTCGGCATCGACGACCAGCTCGGGCAGTCGATCGTGGTCGCGGTGGTCGGTGTGCTCATGATCGTCTACGTGCTCATCGGCGGCATGAAGGGCACGACCTGGGTGCAGATCGTCAAGGCGTTCCTGCTCATCGGTGGAGCCATCGTCATGACGATCTGGGTGCTCGCGATCAACGGGTTCAACATCAACACGCTTCTCGGAGCCGCGGTGGATGCCTCGACCACGACGCCCCCGGATGCGATCCTCGCCCCCGGGCTGCAGTACGGCGCGAACCCGTGGGACTTCATCAGCCTGGCGCTCGCGCTCGTGCTCGGCACTGCGGGTCTGCCGCACGTGCTGATGCGTTTCTACACGGTGCCGACGGCGAAAGAGGCCCGACGTTCGGTCGTGTGGGCGATCTGGCTGATCGGTCTGTTCTACCTGCTGACTCTCGTGCTCGGCTACGGCGCCGCGGCGCTGGTCGGGCCGGACGTGATCCGCGAGGCCCCGGGCGGGGTCAACTCGGCGGCTCCGCTGCTCGCTCTCGCGCTCGGTGGTCCCCTGCTGCTCGGGTTCATCTCGGCGGTCGCGTTCGCGACGATCCTCGCGGTCGTGGCGGGTCTGACGATCACGGCGGCCGCGTCGTTCGCGCACGACATCTACGCGAATGTCGTCAAGAAGGGCAACGTGCCGCCGGATGGTGAGGTCAAGGTCGCGCGCCGCACGGTCATCGTGATCGGTGTGCTGGCGATCATCGGGGGCATCGGGGTCCAGGGCCAGAACGTGGCCTTCCTCGTGGCCCTCGCCTTTGCGGTGGCGGCCTCGGCGAACCTGCCGACGATCCTGTACTCGCTCTTCTGGCGCGGGTTCACGACCCGCGGCGCGGTGTGGAGCATGTACGGCGGCCTGGGCTCGGCCATCATCCTGATCGTGGCGTCGCCCGTGTTCTGGGGTACCGAGACGAGCGTGTTCCCTGTCGGGACGGCTCTGTGGCCCCTCAACAACCCCGGCATCGTGTCGATCCCGCTCGGGTTCTTCCTGGGCTGGCTCGGCTCGGTCACGTCTCGCAAGGCCGAGGACCGGCGCCTCGCCGCCGAGATGGACGTGCGCTCGCTCACCGGCTACGGAGCCGAGAAGGCCACGAGTCACTAGCGGCGCACTGGTCTGCCCCTGCCCCTGCCCCTGCCCTGGCCTGGCTCTGCTGATGCTGCTGGCCTTGCCGATGGCCCTGCTGCGCGACTTGGGGCGTCAGAATCCCCTTGGGGCGCGGAATCCCGCGCCCCAAGGGGATTTCCACGCCCCAAGTGACGGGGCGGTGGCATGGGTTGGCGCGCTGCCGCGGGCTCCGCGGGCGCGCCGGGCTCCGCGGGCGTCTCAGGCGCGTCGAGCTGCTGTCGGGCTCCGCGGGCGTCTCAGGCGCGTCGAGCTGCCGCCGGGCTCCGCGGGCGTCTCAGGCGCGTCGATCTGCCGCCGGGCCCCGCGCCCCGCGGCGAGTGGCGAGGGCGACGGGCGCCTCGGGTTCCGCGGGCTGCCGCCGGGCTCCGCGGGCGCGTGTGCGCGTCGGGCGCTCCGCGGGCGGCGCAGCCGGCGCGGGCGGCGCGGGCGCGGGCGGGCGGGAGGTCGGGAGGTCTAGGCGGGCCAGACGCCACTCGACCCGCGACGGTGGCTGCCGACGAGGTGCGTGTCGACGATGCCGACGGCCTCCATGAGCGCGAAGGCGGTGGTGGGCCCGACGAAGCGGAAGCCACGCGCCTTCAACGCCTTGGCGAGCGCACGCGATTCGTCGGATGTCGAGGGGACGTCGGCAGAGCGCACCGGGGTCGGCGTCGCGTCGGGGCGGAACGACCACACCAAGTCCGCGAGTCCGCCATCGGAACGGAGCGCGACGGTGGCGCGGGCGTTCGCGATCGTGGCCAGGATCTTGGCGCGGTTACGCACGATCGCGGCATCCTGCAGCAGGCGCTCGACATCTTCTTCCGCGTACGCCGCGACCGTGTCGGGATCGAAAGCGGCGAACGCCGCGCGGAACCCCGGGCGCTTGCGCAGAATGATCGCCCACGACAGCCCGGACTGGAACGCCTCGAGACTCAGGCGCTCGAACAACCCGCGCTCGTCGCGGACGGGCATGCCCCACTCGTCGTCGTAATACGTCCGGAGGAGGGGGTCGCTCGCCGCCCAGCGGGGCCGGGCGAGCCCATCCTCGCCGACGACCACGTCGACGGGAAGGTCGCTGGGCCGGTCGCTCGGAAGAGCGGTCGGGGATGCCTCGCTCACGGCAGCACTCCTTCGATACCGCCCTCGAGCGCCAGCAGCGCCCGCTTGATCTCGGGTCGCCCCCCGTACTCGCCGAGCGATCCGTCTGCGCGGACGACGCGATGCACGGGGATCACGACCGAGATGGGCGTGTTCGCGCACGCCGTTCCGACCGCTCGCGCCGCCCGGGGCGCGCCGGCCGCGATCGCGATCTCGCCATAGCCCGCCGTCTCGCCGTAGGGGATGTCGCGGATGGACTCGAGGGCCGCGCGGGTGAAGGGGGCGAGACCCGCCAGGTCGAGGTCGATGTCGAACCGCCGCCGTTCGCCGGCGAAGTACTGATCGAGCTCGGCGACGACGGGTGCGAGCGCCTCGTCATCTCGCGCGGCCGGTTCGCGTCGCCAGGCCATGATCTGAGCCAGCATGCTCTCGGGAGAGCCCTCCGCGAACCGGAGGGCGACGAGGCCCGTGTCGGAGGTCACCGCGAGCGCGGTGCCGATCGGGGTGGGGGTCGTCGTGTAGTGCAGCGTCGTTTGGCTGATCGATGTCGAATGCGGCGGCATGTCGCCCATCCTGCCGCGCGCGGGGGACATCTCGGCCCCGAGGGCGCAATCGGGGGACGGATGCCTCGGTGCGAAGGCGGGGGAGGAGGGATTGCCTGTCCAACCCGGCAATCCCGCGAAACCCGCCCCGCTTAACCTGTCGACGCGCAGTCCGCACGTAGGGTGACCGTGTGTGGCGAGCAGACGGCAGCGCCGTGGACCTGGGCGAAGACGAGGCCTCGTCGTTCGTCGCGCCCGATGACCTGAGCGTTGCGGAACCCGGCGTGCAGATCGCGCACATCGCCGATGTGCTGCGCTCACGGCTGCGAGCCGAAGCATCCGAACTCGGTGGGCGCTCGCCGCTGCTGCAGTTCGTCGACGTCGCGGACGCCGGAATCGACATCACCAACGCGCACCCGGGCAGTCTGCCGCAGTTCATCACGGGCCAGTCGACGCTGCTCTCGGGGCTGTTCCGCGACGAGGTCGCCCTGCGCACGGCGCGCCTCGCGGCCGAGGCGATCACGGCGAAGAACGTCGAACTGCGCACCGTCCGCTCGATCGAGGCCGTGCACCTGGCCGTCGGCCTCGCCGGATGGCGCATCGGCGGGGTCTCGTACAGTGCCCCGGTTCTGCTTCGTCCCCTCGCGATCCGTCGCCACGGCGCCGACTTCGAGTTGAAGCTGCACGGCGGCTTCCACATCAACCCCGAGCTCGACTCGGTCGCGCGCGAGCACTTCGGTATCGCGTTGGACGGCCCGGCGCTCGCGGCGCTCGCCCATGAGGGCGGCGTCTTCAAACCGCAGCGGGTCATCGACCGACTGCGCTCCGTCACATCCCACATCGACACCTTCACGGTGCATCCGCGCCTGATCGTCTCGACATTCGCCGATGTGGCACGCGGCATGGCCCGCGACGCCTCCCGTGCCGGGGGACTCGTGCTGAACGCCCTGGCGGGGCACCCGGCCGACCGGCAGACGCTCGCCGCGCAGCAGGGCGAAGTCACGTCGGTCGGACCCGATGACCGCCCGCCCGCCGCCGACACCCTGCTGCTCGACGCGGACTCCGAGCAGGAGCGCGTGCTCGCCCAGATCACCGCCGGGCGCTCGATCGCCGTCGCGACCCTGCCGGGAACGGGCGGCACGCAGACCGTCATCAACGCGATCGGCGCGCTCGTGCACGAGCACCGCCGCGTACTCGTCGTCAGCGCCCGCCGCTCGACGATCGAGGGTGTGCGGCACCGGCTCGGTCAGGTCGGCCTGCCGGGCCTGGCATGCTCACCGACGAACACGGCCCGCGACCTGGTGCGTGCGATCGCCCGCAACGAGAAGGCCACGGCTCCGCAGCTCGGCGACGTCGACGACGCGCTCGTGCGGTTGCGCGCGCTGCTGACGTCGTACCGCAGGGCCCTCACGACGACGGTCCCCGGCCTCGACATCAGCCCCCTCCAGACACTCCGTGCGCTCGCCGCCCTGCCGGTCGCCGACGGGTTCGCTCCGGTCGACACGCGCTTCGACTTCGCGACGCTGTCCAAGCTCGCGAACGACCGCACCGAGGCGGCACGGATGCTCGAACTCGCCGCGACCCTGGGCGAATTCCGCTTCGGCCCGGGCGATTCGCCCTGGTACGGCGTCAACTTCGCGAGCACGGATGCCGCCCAGGCAGCTCATGCTCTCGCCCAGCGCCTGCACACGACCGAGGTGCCCCGGCTGCTCGAGCGGGGCTTCGAGCTGATCGCCCAGACGCGCATGCGCCCGTTCGCCTCGATCGACGAACTCGGTGAGTACCTGCGCCTGTTGATCGACATCCGGGACTCACTCGACCGCTTCAGCCCCACCGTCTTCGAGCGTCCCCTCGCCGAGCTCATCCGCGCGCTCGGTTCGCGTCGGGATGCGGGGGGCATGAAGGCGGGGGAGCGTCGGCGCCTGCGCCGGCTGGCCCGCGAGTACGTGCGTCCGGGCGTGCACGTCGCCGACATGCACGAGGCGCTCGTGCGCATTCAGCGTCAGCGCTCGCAGTGGCAGCAGTTCGTCGACATCGGCGTCGCCCCCGAGGTTCCGCTGGGGCTCGCCGACGTGCACGTCGCGTGGCAGCGGGTGACGGCCGAGCTCGCAGAGCTCGACACCCCGCTCGGGCGGGACCGCGACAAGCGCCTCGCCTCGCTGTCCGTCAACACTCTGGTGCGTACCCTGGCCGGCCTGGCCGCAGAATCCGACGCGCTCGACAACCTGATCGAGCGCACCGCCCTGCGTGCCGAACTCGCTCGACTGGGGCTCGGTGGTCTGCTCGCCGAGCTGTCGGTGCGGCACGTCCCGGCCGATCGTGTCGCGGCCGAACTCGAATACGCGTGGTGGCAGTCCGCACTCGAGCACATGCTGCGCACCGACAAGTCGTTGCTCGGCGCGAACACGAGTGTCGTGGACCGCCTGGAGCGCGACTTCCGGCTCGTCGACGAGGCGCACGCCGCGGCATCCGGATCGATCCTCGCGTGGCAGCTCGCGCGCGAATGGAAGATCGGCATCGTCGATGAGCCCGGTGAGGCCGAGAACCTCAAGGCGTTGCTGACGCGCGGAACGGCGACGCCCGCGACGCTCACCCTCGGGGCACCGACCCTGGGGCGCGCGCTGGCACCGGTCTGGCTCGCATCCCCTTACGAGGTGCCGCGGATCCCCGACTCGGTCATGTTCGACACCGTGATCATCGCGGATGCCGGGGCCATCTGCCTGGCCGAGGCGGCACCGGCGATCCGCCGCGCCCGTCAGGTCGTCGTGCTCGGCGACCCGGTGACGCAGCGGCCCTCGCCCTTCACGCTCGCGGCCGGTTCGGCGCCGCAGCCCGAAGCCGACGTCACGTTCGACGATGTCTCGGTGTTCGAGAAGCTCGCGGACCTGCTGCCCGTGTATACGCTGACCCGCAGCTACCGCGCCGGGGGCGAAGACCTGGCCGAACTCGTCAATGATGCCTTCTACGGCGGAGAGATCGTGTCGTGGCCGTGGGCCGGCTCGTACCTCGGACGGGGAAGCCTGACGGTCGATTACGTCGAAGGAGGGTTCGGAGCTCCCGATCCGATCAGCGGCGCCGTCGAGAGCCCCGACACCGAGGTCACGCGCGTCGTGACACTCGTGCTCGAGCACGCCCTCAACCGCCCGGACGAGTCGCTCATGGTGGTGACCGCAAGTGCGCGGCACGCCGAACGCGTGCGCGCGGCCGTCAACTCGGCTTTCGCGAGCCGGTCGGATGTCGCGGAGTTCGCCCTGCGCGACACCGCCGAGCCCTTCGCCGTCCTCACCCTCGAACAGTCGGTCGCCGAGAGCCGCGACCGCGTGATCTTCTCGCTCGGCTATGGCCTCACCAAGCACGGTCGCGTACTGAGCGACTTCGGCGACCTGTCGACGCCCGACGGCGAGCGTCTGCTCACGGTCGGCATGACACGCGCGCGCCGCTCGATGGTGATCGTGTCATCCATCCGTCCCTCCGCCTTCGACGACGGGCGTCTGGAGTACGGCGCCGCGACGCTCATGACGATCCTCGGCGGCATGGCCGCGCGCCAGCGCGATGCCCGCCTCGAGGACCTGGCCGACCCGCTCACGCGCCGACTCGCCTCCGAGCTGCGTCGCCTGGGGGTCTCGGTCGACGTGCACTATCGCGGGCTGCTGCCGCTCGTGGCTCAGCACGCGGGCAAGGCGGTCGTGGTCGAGAGCGACCCCGAGACGCACGACGAGTCCCTGCGTGAATCGCTGCGGCTGCGCCCCCAGCTGCTCCGCCGACTCGGATGGCACTACGTTCGCGTGCACTCGTTCGATCTGTATACGGATGCTCCGGCCGTCGCGGCGCGCATCGCCTCGATCCTCGGTGTCGAGCCCGACGCGCCCGCCGTCGAGGCGTCCACCCAGCCGATCGATGGCCTCGGCTGACGGTGCCGGCGAGGCCGCGGCCCCGGACGAGCGGGCGGGTCTGCGCCAGCGCGTCGTGAAGGTGCCCGGGGCGCGGCGGGCCAAGCTCACGCCCGCGCCCGGTGCGACACCCGAGCCGGCGCCGCGGGACGAGGCATCCGATCCCCGCCCCGCACCGGACGCGAGCACAGCGGGCCCCAACGACGATCGCCTGCGCCAGGATGTGCCGCCGCACTACTGAGTGCGTCGGGCGCTGAGAACAGGAGATTCGCCGAACACAGGCAGAATTCGCCTAAATCGTCCTGTATGCGGCGGATCTCCTGCGTCGGTGCGCGGTCAGGCGCGGGGCGCGGGACCGGACTGCTGCTTCTCGAGCAGGTCGCGGATCTGGACCAGGATCTCCTGCTCGGTGGGGAGCTTGGGCTCGTCCTCGGCCTTGCTCAGACCCGCGCGGGCCGCGGCGCGCTGCTTGAGGTGGTTCATGGGGTACACGAACACGAAGTACACGACGATTGCGACGGCGAGGAAGCTGATGACCGCGCTGACGAGATCACCGAGCGGAAAGGTGACGGGCTGGCCGTAGATGCCCTTGATCGTGGGCCCAATCTGGCCGAAGGCATCCGCCTGGAAAAAGAGCGCCACGATCGGATTGATGATGCTCGACACGATCGAGTTGACGATCGCCGTGAATGCACCGCCGATGACGACGGCGACGGCGAGGTCGATGACGTTGCCGCGGAGGATGAACTCCTTGAATCCCTTGATCATGCGCTGCTCCTTACCGCGGGCCGGGGCCCGGTTCACGAACCCGTCGAGGCGGGCGAGGACTTCGTCCCCGATGTCGATCCTGACGAAGACGTCGACGATCCGCCACCCGAGCTCGATCCCGAGTCCGACTTCGCGCCGGAGCTCGATCCGGAGTCGGACTTCGATCCGGAGTCGGACTTCGACGGAGCACCGGACGTGCCGGACGCGCCCGAGGTGGCCTTCGCATCACCCGAACGCGAGTCCGTGCGGTAGAAGCCGCTGCCGTTGAACGTGACACCGATCGTGCCGTACTGCTTGCGCAGCGCGCCGCCGCACTCGGGGCACTCGGTCAGGGTCGGATCGGTGAAGGCCTGGACGGCGTCGAAGCGGTGGCCGCAGGACTTGCAGGCGTAGGCATAGGTGGGCATCGTGCTCCTGGTTCAGGCGTGAATCAGCGCGCGGGGCGCGCAAAGGTGACGGTTCGGGACGGAGTGACGACGCCCGAGACGGGCTGGTCGTGCACCTCGCTGGGCACCTCGTCGACGAGCTCGGAGTCGAAGATGACGGCGTAGACGGGCGGACAGCCCTCCATCGAGCCGATGGTCTTGTCGAAGTATCCGCGTCCCCAGCCCATGCGCATGCCGGATGCGTCGACGGCAGCTGCGGGGATGATCATCAGATCGACATCGTTGACCGCGATGGGGCCGAGGAGTTCGCCCACGGGTTCGGGAAGCCCGAACATCCCCTCGGTGACGTCTCCACCCTCGACGGCGACGGACCAGTCGAGCAGGCCGTCCGCCCGCGTGACGGGAAGGAGGACGCGGATGCCTCGGGCGACGGCACGATCGACGAACTCACGCGTTCCCGGCTCGGTCGACATCGACAGGAAGCAGGAGATCGAGCGTGCACCGAGTTGGTCGACCAACTCGTCGAGGCGGTCCGCGATGGCGTGCTCCGCTTCGGCTCGTTGCGCGTCGGATCGCAGCTGACGACGCTCGCGCAGATCCGCGCGAAGCGCCCGCTTGACGTTATCGACGTCTGAAGACACGCGCACCATCTTAGGCGGGGGCGTGGGGGAGTCGGCGCTACAGCGGACCCGGTCTCCCACCCGGCCGGGGGAGAATTCGCCTCCCTTCCCGTTACGATGGCCGACATGCCTCCTATGAAGTTCAAAGCCGTCATCCCTGCCGCCGGTCTCGGCACGCGCTTTCTTCCCGCCACCAAGGCGATGCCGAAAGAGATGCTGCCCGTCGTGGACAAGCCCGCGATCCAGTACGTCGTCGAGGAAGCCGCTCAGGCGGGTATCGACGACATCCTCGTCATCATCGGCCGTAACAAGAACGCCGTCGCCAACCACTTCGACTCGGTGCCCGAGCTCGAGGTCAAACTGAAGGACAAGGGCGACCACGATCGTCTGCGTCGCGTGCTCGAGTCGAGCGACCTTGCCGACATCCACTTCGTGCGCCAGGGTGAGCCGAAGGGTCTCGGTCACGCGGTGCTGCGTGCCAAGGCGCACGTCGGCTCGTCATCGTTCGCCGTGCTGCTCGGCGACGACCTGATCGACGAACGCGACGTTCTGCTGACGACGATGCTGGCCGAGCACGAGCGCACGGGTGCCGCGATCATCGCCCTGATGGAGGTCGACCCCGACCAGATCCACCTGTACGGCGCGGCCGACGTCGAGGCCACCGACAACGCGGATGTCGTCAAGGTCAAGGGCCTCGTCGAAAAGCCGAAGCGCGAGGATGCCCCGTCGAACCTCGCCATCATCGGCCGCTACGTCCTCAGCCCCGCCGTCTTCGATGTGCTCGAGCACACCGAGCCGGGCAAGGGCGGCGAGATCCAGCTGACGGATGCCCTGCAGGAACTCGCGGCAGACCCCGACGGCCCCGGCGTGTACGGCGTCGTGTTCCGCGGTCGTCGCTACGACACCGGCGATAGGGTGGACTACATCAAGGCCATCGTGCAGCTCGCCGCCGACCGCGAGGATCTCGGTCCCGAGCTGCGTCCCTGGTTCAAGGAGTTTGCGGCGGGTCTGTAGGGCTCACGTCTCGAGGATTCGCCGCCCGCAAGAGGGAGTGGGCATGGAGTTGTCCCTTCCGCGCGAGCACGGACCGATCTCGATCCGGCTGATCAAGTCCCGCGACTCCCGCGTGCTGCAGCAGGCCCTGCTCGACAACCGGGGCTGGCTCGAGCAGTGGGAGGCGACGAGCCCCGACGGAGTCGTCTCTCTCGACATGAGGCTCGGCATCCGTCGACTCCTGCAGCAGTATCGCGACGGTCTCGGCGTGCCGCTGGTGATGGAGTACGACGGCGAGGTCGCCGGTCAGCTGAACGTGTGGGGTATCGCGCGCGGCTCGCTCGCCTCGGCGACGATCGGCTACTGGGTCAGCGAGAGCTTCGCGGGACTCGGGATCACCCCGACGGCGGTCGCCCTGGCGACCGACCTGTGCTTCACCGAGTTGCGCCTGCACCGGATGGAGATCTGCATCCGTCCCGAGAACGCGGCCAGCCTGCGGGTGGTCGAGAAGCTCGGCTTCCGTTACGAGGGACTGCGTCGCCGGTACATCCACATCGACGGCGACTGGCGGGATCACTACGCGTTCGCGCTGACGCGGGAGGACGTGCCCTACGGGGTGCTCGAGCGGTGGGTTACGGGGCAGACCCCGCGCGACGCCGCGAACATCCCTCTCGCCGACCGGAATGCCGCGGCTCCGGAGGCATAGGGGCGGTTACCTCAGCGACGCGACACGCCCGAAGCATCCCGATCTTCGACGCGCCGTCGCATACCGTTGTCGGCATGGGTGGGCAGGTATTGGGCGGCGGAGTGATCCTCCTCGTCGCCGTTGCGCTCTGGCTCGTCTATCTCGTGCCGACGTGGCACAGCCGACACCAGTACTACTCGGCCGAACGCAACGCGGTTCGACTCAACCAGGCCATCCGCGTGCTCGCCGAGACCAGCGAGACGCCGGGTGAAGTCCACCTCGAACTGAACGCCCGCACAGCCCTCCAGCAACAGCGTCTGGCCCGCCGCCTGCAGGCCGAACATCAGTCCGCCGAACTCGAGGGTCTGCGCGAGCAGGTCGCACAAGCACGGTCGGCGCCGCTCGCCCGCCGCGCCCGAGCGCGTCGACGCGCCCGGCTCGTGGCGACGAGCCTTGCGCTCATCGGCCTCGGTGCCATCGGGTTCGGCATCTGGCAGGTCGTCCAGGGCGGCGCGCAGACACTCCTCTGGGCCGGCGCCGCGTCGACGGGCCTCGCGATGATCGTGCTGCAGCGGATGGCGAAGGTCGCGGCGAAAGCCACGGTCGCCGTGGAGCAGCCGATCGTGGTTCGGCGCAAGGCATCCGTTCAGGACCTCGCACCCACCGTGCCGCAACGCCAATGGACGCCGCGGACGCTCCCGCAGCCCCTGGTGTCCTCCAACGGCTCGCGCGCAGCCGCCCAGCTCGACGCGGCCGAGGCTCGAGAGGCGTTGCGTCAGGCCGCCCGAGAAGAGGCCCTGCGCACGTCGAGCGCACCCGAGCGCCCCCAGCGCCTGCAGCCGACAGTGCGGCCCGCGGCACAGCCCGTCGCGCCGGCCGCCGCTGCCGCGGCGAGTCCGGGCGCGGCACGCTCGCCCTACGCGGGCATGGGCGTCGTCGACGACGCCGAGATTGAGGCGCACGTCCGCGCGCTCCTGCGTCAACGTTCCGCCTGAGTCGTCGTTCGTTCGTCGTCGGCCGCGCCGCACGCGAAAGCGGCCCGCTCCGTTGTCGGTGCGGACCGCTCCACGCGTAGGCCGCGCCTGCGGGGCCTTACGCTGCGGGGGCTAGTGGTTGAAGGCGTCCTTGACGTTGTCGCCGGCTTTCTTCACGTCGGCCTTGGTCTGGTCCGCCTTGCCCTCGGCCTCCAGCCTTTCGTTGTCGGTCGCCTTGCCGGCGGCCTCCTTCGCCTTGCCGGTGAGGTCTTCGGCGCCGTGCTTGATCTTGTCTCCGATACCCATGAGGGGCTCCTTTCGGTTTCTGTTCTCACCCTGCTCCCGTCGGGATCGAGATGTCAGTGGGTTGTCCTGAGCCGGGCAGAGGTGCTACACAGTGCTCGTGCCCGACGACCGCGGGCCGACGGCAAGCGTGGCCGAAGGATCGTGATAATCTGTCGGAGGTTCTCGGGCCTGTGGCGCAGTTGGTAGCGCGCTTCGTTCGCAATGAAGAGGTCAGGGGTTCGAATCCCCTCAGGTCCACTCTGAGACAGACGCCCCCTCGAGGGGCGTTTGTCGTTTGGTCGGTGTTGGGGTGATGGGAGCCCCCGTGGGGGCCCACGCTGGTGGAGGCCCCGCGCGCCGCACAGCGGGGAGGCTCCGCACGGATTGTCGCCACGCGGCCTCCGGTGTCTGCGATCCGACCTAGAGTTGTCCGCGGCTTCAGAACAGGAAGAAGGAACACCGTGCAGCAGCGCCCCCTCGGATCCCGGACCGTCAGCGCGATCGGCCTCGGCGGGATGCCGATGTCGATCGAGGGGCGGCCCGACGCGGACCGCTCGATCGCCACGATCCACGCCGCGCTCGAGGCGGGCGTCACGTTGATCGACACCGCGGATGCGTACCACGAGCACGCCGACGAGGTCGGTCACAACGAGTCGCTGATCGCCGAGGCGCTGCGCTCGTACGGCGGCGACACGTCCGGCGTCCTGGTGGCGACCAAGGGCGGACACCTGCGTCCGGGTGACGGCAGCTGGACCGTCGACGGACGCCCCGAGTACCTGAAAGAAGCGGCCAAGGCATCCGCTCGTCGCCTCGGGGTCGAGGCGATCGGCTTGTATCAGTTCCACCGGCCCGACCCCTCGGTGCCGTATGCCGAGTCCGTCGGGGCGCTGCGTGAGCTGCTCGACGAGGGCGTCATCGAGATGGCGGGAATCTCGAACGCCACCGTCGCGCAGATCGACGAGGCGAACCGCATCCTCGACGGTCGGCTCGTGTCGGTGCAGAACCAGTTCTCGCCGGCCTTCCGCTCCAGTCTCGAAGAACTCGAGCACTGCGCGCGTCTCGGCATCGCGTTCCTGCCCTGGTCGCCGCTCGGCGGCATCACGCGGGCGGCCGACGTCGGCGCGCGGCACGACGCGTTCCAGACGGTCGCCGATGCGCACGGCGTGAGCCCGCAGCAGATCGCGCTCGCGTGGGAGCTCGCTTTGGCGCCTGTCGTGATCCCGATCCCCGGTGCATCGCGGCCCACGAGCATCCAGGACTCGGTCCTCGCCGCCGACATCGAGCTGACCGACGACGAGCTCGCCTCGCTCTCGGCTGCCTGAGCCTCTCTTCCAGGAGTCCAACGTGAAGACCATCTCTCTCGGGGGGAACCCCGCACCGAACGTCGTCCTCGGACTGATGCGCATCCAGGACAAGACCGACGACGAGGTGCGCGAACTGATCGCCACCGCGCGGGACGCCGGCATCGACTTCTTCGACCATGCCGATGTGTACGGTTCCGACCTGCACGGGTGCGAGCGGCGGTTCGCTGAGGCGATGCAGCTCACGCCCGCCCAGCGCGACGAGATCACCCTGCAGACGAAGTGCGGAATCGTGCCGGACGGCCCGTACTTCGACTACTCGTACGAGCACATCGTCACGTCGGTCGAGGGTTCGCTGCGCGCGCTCGACACCGATCGCATCGACATCCTTCTGCTGCATCGGCCCGACGCCCTGGTCGAGCCGGAAGAGGTCGCCCGCGCGTTCGACGAACTCGAGGCATCCGGAAAGGTCCGCGCCTTCGGCGTCTCGAATCACACCCCGCGCCAGATCGATCTGCTGAAGTCGGCCGTCGCGCAGCCGCTCGTCGCGAACCAGCTGCAGCTGTCGATCACGCACGCGCCGATCGTCGTGCAGGGGCTCGCGGGCAACATGCAGGGGCTCGACCAGTCGCTCGTCCGCGACGGCGGGGGGATCGTCGACTACTGCCGGCTGCACGGCATCACGGTGCAGGCATGGTCGCCGTTCCAGGCCGGATTCTTCAACGGCGTCTTCCTCGGATCGCCCGACTATCCAGAACTCAACGCCGTGATCGACCGGCTGGCGGCCGCGTACGACGTGCCGGCCATCGCGATCGCGACGGCGTGGATCACGCGTCACCCGGCCGACATGCAGGTGGTTCTGGGAACCACCGCACCCGAGCGGGTGGCGGGGGCGGCTCTCGGCTCCGACATCCCGCTCACGCGCGCTGAGTGGTACGAGCTCGTCCGGGCGGCCGGCTACCGGGTGCCTTGAGCGACCGCCTCGGACACACCCGCGCGTGACCAACCGATCGCGGGGGCGATCTCGCGAGCGATCGTCTCGAGCATGCGGGTGTTGTAGTCCACGCCCAGCTGGTTCGGGACGGTCAGAAGCACGGTGTCGGCCGCTTGGACCGCGACATCCTGAGCCAACTCGGCCGCGATCTCGTCCGGCTCGCCGGTGTAGCTCTTGCCGAACCGCGCGCGGACGCCCTCGAGGATGCCGACCTGATCCTGGCTGTCCTCGCGCGCGCTGAAGAGCCGGCGGTCGAGGTCGCTCGTGATCGGAATGACGCTGCGGCTCACGCTGACGCGAGGTTCGCGGTCCCAGCCCGCCTGAGCCCACGCGTCGCGGAACATCTGGATCTGCTCGAGCTGCAGCTCGTCGAAGGGCACGCCCGTGTCTTCTACGAGGAGGGTCGACGACATCAGGTTCATGCCGAGTTCCGCGGTCCGCACGGCCGTTTCGCGGGTGCCGGAACCCCACCAGATCCGGTCGGGCAGCCCGGGAGAGAGAGGCTGAATCGCGAGGGCCCCATCGCCGCTCATGCGCGGATCCGCCCGGACGATGCGCTCGCCGCTGATCGCGGTGCGGAACAACTCCGTCTTGCGCAGGGCGAGGTCGGCGTCCGTGTCGCCCTCGTCCGGGACATACCCGAACGCGTGAGATCCGTTCAGCGCTGGCTCGGGTGAACCACGGCTGATGCCCAGCTGGAGTCGTCCGCCGCTGATCAGGTCGGCCACTGCGGCCTCTTCGGCCATGTAGAGGGGGTTCTCGTACCGCATGTCGATGACACCGGTGCCCAGTTCGATCCGGCTGGTGCGGGCGCCCGCGGCGGCGAGCAGGGGGAACGGGCTCGCAAGCTGCCGAGCGAAGTGATGCACACGGAAGTAGGCGCCGTCGATCCCGAGCTCCTCCGCGGCCACGGCGAGTTCGATCGACTGGAGCAGGGCGTCGGCCCCGGTGTTCGTCTGGCTCGAGTGGTGGGGGTGCCAGTGGCCGAAGCTCAGAAAGCCGATCCGTTTGCGGTGCATGCGTGGTCAAACGCATGCTGGCGCATGGACATTCCCGGGGCCCGGCGCGAGGCGCCGCGCCGGGGCGAACATCCGGGAGGAACGAGGGGGTGTGGTCGCGGCTTCTGTTGCTCAGGAGACGCCCTGCGCACCACGGTACCTCTCGGATGTTCGCGGTCCCGGAGCCCCCGCTGCATGTGCCCTCGATCACCTTGCGGTTGTCCCTCCACAATCGCCGGTGGAGAAGCGCCGTCCCCCGATGACCTGGGCCGACGCCCGTCGATGTTCGCGAGGTCGTCAGCCTGTCGCCATGAACAGAGTTCCCGTCGCCCATCGCTTTCACTCCTACGCCGACCTGAGAGCGGCAGGCTACAGCCGTCGTCAGATTGCCCAC
Source organism: Microbacterium sp. CJ77 (assembly GCF_002911615.1). Taxonomy (NCBI): domain Bacteria; kingdom Bacillati; phylum Actinomycetota; class Actinomycetes; order Micrococcales; family Microbacteriaceae; genus Microbacterium; species Microbacterium sp. CJ77. The sequence continues at coordinate 392,905 of NZ_PQBR01000006.1, forward strand.
GAGCTGAGGAGTGGGTCGCTGGTGCGCGCGCGCAACGATGTCTATGTCGCGGCGAGTGACCCCGAGGCGATGAAGACAGCGGCGCGCGCGGGAGGACTTGTCGGATGTGTGTCGGCGCTGGAACTCTGGGATGTGTTCGTTCAGGCGCGACACGGGGTGCACGCGCACGTGCGGACGAACGGAACGATCCGCGGGCCGGGCGACGGCACGGTGCGGCACTGGGGGCGTCTGATGCGCGCCGTGCATCCCCGCGCGCTCGTCGTCGAGCCGCTCGACGCGCTCCGGCAAGCCGTGATCTGTCAGTCGCCGCACGCGGCCATCGCCTCGGTCGACTCGGCTCTGAACCGCGGAATCGTGCGGCAGGACGAACTCGACGAGTTGTTCGCCGCGATCCCCGCCCGGCGCCGTGTGATCCGGCCGCACATCGACGGCCGTGCGGAAGCCGGAACCGAGACGCTGGTGCGCCTGATGGTGCGAGCGCTCGGAGGGAGCGTCGACGTGCAGGTGCGGATCCGAGGTGTCGGGCGGGTGGATATGGTCGTCGACGGATGGCTCGTCATCGAATGCGATAGCCGCGCGTACCACTCGGATTGGCAGACACAACTCGACGACAGGCGTCGGGATCTCGCGCTCGCCGCGCTGGGATACGTCCGGATCCGTCCCGCTGCGGAGGACATCCTGTACCGGCCGGAGGTCGTCGTTGAGACGATCGCGGGGATGCTGCGCGTGGGCCGAAGCGGACATCTCGGAGGTGTCGCGCGGGTGTGACGCCCGAATTCTGCGCAATCGGGGCGAAAACCGCGAATCGTTCCTTCGAGATGTTCGCGACCGCGACGCATCGCGGGGATGCTCGCCCGTCGAGGCGCGTCTAGGGTGGGTCCGTGACCGCAGAGCTCTCGCCCCGCAGCAGAATCGTCGCCGACCGCCTCATCGAGGCAGGCATCCCGGGCCACATCGTGGTGCTGCCCGACGCCGCTTCCACCGCAGCGCTCGCCGCCGCCGCACTGGGCGTCGAGGTGGGCGCGATCGCCAACAGCCTGGTGTTCTGGAGCGACGGTGAGCCGTTGCTCGTGATGACGAGCGGCTCGCACCGCGTCGACACCTCCGCCCTGGCTGCACGCATCGGTCGGGGGTCGATCGTGCGGGCGACGCCCGATCAGGTGCGCGCGGCGACCGGCCAAGCAATCGGCGGGGTCGCGCCGACCGGGCACCCCGCACCGCTGACCACGATCGTGGACGAGCACCTCGCCGAGTACCCACAGCTGTGGGCCGCGGGTGGCACGCCGCACACGGTGTTCCCGCTGTCGTTCGACGAACTGGTGCGCATCACCGGTGGGGCCGTCACGAAGGTCGACTAGGCCCGGTCCTCCCGCGGGAAGGTCGACTACTCCGAGTCGCGCGGGATGTCGTAGGTCCAGCGATCAGGGACGGATGACTCGAGCCCGCGCCAGTCGTCGATGTCGAAGTCGAATACCGCCACGGCGCACGTCTGCATGTGCGGGATTGCGCCGTCCGCGGGGAATCCGGACCAGTGCCGCACGAGGTCCGACAGGCCCGGGTCGTGCGCCACGACGACCACGGCCGACTCGGACCGGGCCGCGGCGAGCTCGACGATGCGACGCGGCGAGGCGCCGTACAGACGTTCGTCGAGCCGCACGGTCGTGTCGAGGGCGTCGGCGAACGCGTCCGCGGTGGTCGCCGCGCGGAGCGCCGTGCTGGAGAGCAGAACGCCGCCGCGCAGCTCGGGATGCTCAGTCGCCAGACGCGCGGCCATCCGGGGAGCGTCGCGCACGCCGCGTTCGTTGAGCGGACGATCGTGGTCGTCGATGCCGGGGTGGTCCCAACTCGACTTCGCGTGGCGCACCAGCGCAAGCGTCTTCATGCGGCCACCTTACGAGGTCGGGCTGGTCCCTTCGAGGAGCTCAGGGAGCGTGGTTTGCGCGGCGCGCACTGATATATCACCGAGGTGGTGGACGGACCCCTCATCGGTGCGATACCTATGGAGAGCACCATCTGCGGAGCCGTGATCAGCTCGCGACTCCCCTGAACCGCCTGCCGAGCCGCCCGTCGGACCCGAACCGACTGACGCCGGACGGCAGGTCCCCGCAATACGAGTGGGGGGCAGGGGTGCGACCTCGAGGCGCCCCCCTCCCCGAGGTTGCACCCCTCGGCCCCCGCACTCGGCGCGACGTCGAAGCGTCAGCGCGCGACGTAGACCCAGGCGTCGCGGCCGCTGCCGAGCGTGACCGACACCCGGTTGTACTGCTCGACCTCGTACTCGTCCGCGGCTTCGAGCTCGTCCTCGGTGATCCAGAGCAGCACGCCGACGACCTTGTCGAGTCGGTTGCCGGTTCGGCGGATGATCGGATGCACGTCGCGTCCGCTGAGCCCCACGACACGGGCATCCTCGATCTCGAGGTAGTCGATGGTGAATCCGGGCAGCACATCGGGCTCCCCGGTGAGCAGGCGCCCGAACGTGTCGAGCTGCACCGCGGGCACGCGCAGGGTCCCGTAGCTGAACAGCGCAACATCGGGAATCGTCGCCGCAGCGGATGGCTCGGTCACGGCATCAGGCTACTGACCTGACCCTGCGCGGGCCAGGCTTTTCGCGGCGCCGGGGTCACGCGCCGAAAATCGCGTGCGCGATCGTGAAGATCGTCAACCCGGCGAGAGCGCCGACGATCGTGCCGTTGAGGCGGATGTACTGCAGATCGCGGCCGACCATGAGCTCGATCTTCTCCGTGGTCTCTTCGGGGTCCCACCGCTCGATCGTGTCGGTGATGACCGACGCGATGTCGTGGCGGTAGCGATCCACCGCGAACGTCGCCGCATCCGTGACCCAGGTGTCGACACGGCGTTGCAGGGCGGGCTCGGAGGCGAGACGCCCCCCGATCTCGGCCAGCGCCGCGCGCGCACGCAGGCGCAGTCCGCTCGCGGGGTCGGCGAGTGACGAAAGCAGCCCGTTCTTCGCCGTGTCCCAGAGCTGCGCCGCGAGGTCGCGCACGCGCGGGCTGTCGAAGACCGTGGCCTTGGCATGCTCGAGTCGGGCGATCGTGTCGGGGTCGTGCTGCAGGTTGGCGGCGAGGCGCGACAGGTAACCATCGATCGCGACCCGCGCGGGGTGTTCGGGGTCGGCCCGCACGGCGGCGACGAAGTTCACCGCCTCTTTGTAGACGGTGTCGTCGACGAGCCGGTGCGCGATCGAGGGCACCCAGCCGGGCAGTCGCCGCGAAACGAGTCCGGCGAAGGCCGGGCGGTTGCTCTCGAGCCAGGTCGCTATCGAGTCGGCGGCGAGGTCGACGGCGTTGTGGTGCGCGCCGGTTTCTACGATGCGGCCGAGCCAGGCGCCCGCCGCCGGCCCCCACTCGGGCTCGATCACGTGCGAGCGCGCGAGGTCGGCGATCAGGTCGCGCACGTCGTCGTCGCTGACCGCGCGCAGCACGGCCGAGGTGATCGCCGAGCTCTCGGTGGCGACCCGTTCCGCATGTTCGTCGTGCGAGAGCCAGGTGCCCAGGCGCGAGGCGACACCGATGCTCTCGAGCTTGTCGCGGACGACCTCGGCCGACAGGAAGTTCGTCTCGACGAACTCGCCCAGGGTGCGGCCGATCTCGTCCTTGCGGTGCGGGATGATCGCCGTGTGGGGGATGGGGATGCCGAGCGGATGCCGGAACAGCGCCGTCACCGCGAACCAGTCGGCGAGCGCGCCGACCATACCGCCCTCGGCCGCCGCGCGGACGTATGCCAACCAGGGCACGTTCTGCTGAAAGGCGAAGGCGAAGACGAAGACGACCGCCATGAAGAGCAGTGCCCCCAGCGCGACCGCCTTCATGCGCGTCAGCGAGCGACGTCGAGCTTGGTCTGCGGGACTCAGCAGGGCCAACGGGGTACGTGCCATCCGGTCATCCTCGCACGGTGAACGGATCATCAGGCGGGGGTTGCATCGCCCGCCCTCCAGCCGCACGGCGGTAACCTGGGCGCGTGATCGATGACATCAAGAAGCGCGCCCTGCACCGCACGAGCATCCTCGAGGGTCAGTTGCGCGGGCTGACGAAGATGATCGAGAACGAGGAGTACTGCATGGACATCATCGCGCAGTCCCGCGCGATCGAGAAGGCACTCGAGTCCCTCAACCGTCTGCTGCTCGAGAACCACTTGCGCACGCACGTCACGACGATGTTCGAGCAGGGCGGTGCCGAGCGGGACCAGGCCGTGGCCGAGCTGCTGCGGGCGTTCGACTTCGACAAGCGCTGATCCGCGCTGGGCCCAGTCAGGCGGGGCACCCTCAGGCTGGCTCGCCGCGCAGGCTCGTCCAGTTGCGGTCGAAGCTGCGCGCACCCCGCACGCGGTCGGCGAAGCCGTCCAGACGTGTCATCGTCTCGGTGTCGAGCGTCACGCCCACGCCGCCGAGCCAGCCGTCCACGTGCGCCGCGAATCGTGAGCCCGGGATGGGCGAGATCGGGATGCCGAGGGCTCCGGCTCGGGTGAAGAGCCACGCGAACGCGAGTTCGGCACCGGTGAGGCCCGCGTCGCGCGCGATCCGCAGGTACTCGTCGCGGAGTGCCGCGTTCGCTGTCAGGTTCTCCGGAGCGAATCGCGGGAAGTTCGGGCGCATGTCGCCCGGTCCGATGCGCGTCGCGTCGAAGTCGTCGCCCAGCCATCCGCGACTGAGGGGCGAGTAGGGCACGAAGCCGGTGCCGGTTTCGATCGCGGCGGGGATGACGGCGCGCTCGACGTCGCGGCTGACCACGCTCCACTCGGTCTGGATCGCGGCGATCGGGTGCACGGCGCTCGCCCGCCGGATTTCGTCGGCCGTCGCCTCCGAGAGCCCGAGGTGGAGCACCTTGCCCGCCGCGACCAACTCGGCCATGGCCCCGACGGTCTCCTCGATCGGAACGTCGGGGTCGACGCGGTGCTGGTAGTAGAGGTCGACGTGGTCGGTGTCGAGGCGCTGCAGGCTCAGGTCGATCTGCTCGTGCACGTAGGCGCGCGTGCCCCGCACGCCGCGCCTTCCGGCCGTGCCGCCGTGGATGCCGAACTTGGTGGCGAGCACGACGTCGTCGCGCCGGGTACGCAGAAGCCGCGAGATGATCCGTTCGCTGCGCCCGTCGCCGTAGACGTTCGCCGTGTCGACGAAGCGGATGCCCGAATCCACCGCGTGCGTGAGGGTCGCGAGCGCGGTGTCGTCATCGACCGGGCCGTAGACATCCGTCAGACTCATGGCCCCGTAACCGAGGGCGGTGACGGTCAGCCCGTCGCCGAGATCGACCGGGGGCAGGGTTTCGGCACGCATGATTCCGATCCTGCCACGGCGAACCGGCACACCTGGCGGGGTCAGCGCGCGATCGGCCCGAGCCAGGCGGTTGCGACCGTCGCGTGCGCCGACTCGGGGTCGGAGGGGTGGAACTGACCGGCGAGAACGTCGCGATACAGGCGTGCGAGCTCGGAGCCTGCGAAGTACGACGAGCCGCCTGCGACCAGGATCGCGTCGTCGACGACGGCTTTGGCGGCCACCACCGCGCGGTGCTTCAGCCCGGCGAGCAGTGAGAACCACTGCGCACCATGGTCGGCGAGGCCGTCGATGTCGGCGGCCAGTGCGGCGATCTGCGGCGGCAGCGCGTCGTAGGCGAGGGCCATATCGGCGATGCGCCAGCGGATGTCCGGATCCTGGCCGTACGTCGTGCCCGTCTTCTTCGAGGTTCGGGTCTGGGCCGTCGCGACGGCGACGTCGAGTGCCCGGCGCGCGAGGCCCGTGTACACCGAGGCGAGCAGGATCTCGAAGACGCTGAAGATGCCGAACACGAGAGGGTCGGGCTGGGGGCCCGGGTCGATGCGCCGGACGACACGATTCGCGGGCGCGACCGCCGCGCGCAGCTCGGTCGTGCGGCTCTGCGTGCCGCGCATGCCGAGGGTGTCCCAGTCGTCGCGCGTCATGATGCGGTCCGCGGCTTCCTCGTCGCGCGAGACGAAAGCGTAGACCATCTTCGGGCCGTCGGCAGAGGTCGTGTCGAGCCCGTGCAGTCCCAGGTGCGACCAGACGGGTGCGAGCGAGGTGAAGATCTTCGTGCCCGTGAAGGTGTACCCGCCATCGGGGAGCGGCGCAGCATCCGTGTCGCTGCCGAAGAGAACGAGGTCGTTGCCTGCCTCGCTGATGCCGAAGGCGAAGACCTCACCCGCGACGGCGCCGTCCTGCACGAAGGCGAGGTCGTCGATGCCGCGGTCCTGCAGGACCTTCGCGACGCCCGTCCAGACGAGATGCATGTTGATCGCGAGGGCCGTTGCGGGCGCGGCACCCGCGAGACGCTGCTGCAGAACGGATGCCTCGGCGAGGCCGAGCCCCGCACCGCCCCGATCCGTCGGGACCATGATCGCGAGGTAACCCGCGGCGCGCAGATCGGCCAGGTCGTCGTCCGGGAACGTGTTCTCGCGATCGTGTGTCGCCGCTCGTGCGCGGATGCGCTCGATCAGATCGTCGGGCAGGTAGACGGTGGGGTCGAAGTCGGGCACGCCTCTATTGTCCTGCCGCCGGAGTAGGGGAGGGGTCGGGTCGCGGCTCGGTTCGGTCAGTCGCCGAGCAGGCCGAGGAGTTGTCGAACCGTCTCGTCCGGTTTGTCGCGGTGCGGCGAGTGGCCTGCCCCGGCGACGACCGACATCGTGAAGCGCGGGTTCGCCGCGAGCACGCCCGCCGCGACGTCGCCCGTGAACAGGCTGTAGACCTCGGGGTCGGCGCCGATGACGTGCGTCGGAACCGTGACGCGCGCGCAGGCGTCGCGGACGTCCCAGTCGGGGTTCTGGACACTGACCTGGTCGACCGCCCACCGACTCGCGCGCGCGACCGCGTCGATCTTCAGCTCGATGTCCTGCGGATGCCACTCGGGATGCTCGGCACGCACCAGTTCTTCGCGATTGTCGACGAAAGCCTGCTCCTGGCCGGCGCGCACGGCCTCGGCGTCGGCGCCCAGCACGACGATGCCCGGGTCGATCAACACGAGCCTGCGCGCCCACGTGGGATGGGCGGCGGCCGCGACCACCGCCGCTGCGCCCCCGAGCGAATGCCCGATGACGAGGTCCCACGGTCCGCCCTGAGGGGGAGTGGTGGCCGAGACATCCGCTGCGAAAGCGCCGATCGCGTAGTCCAGCGCGCGCGGCGCGGAGCCGTGCCCGCGCAGGTCGACGGCCGTGGCCGCCCAGCCCGCCTCGCCGAGGGCCGCGCCCAGGCGCCACATCAGGGCGCCGCTCGACCCGAGGCCATGGATGAGGAGCGCGCGACGGGGCGCGTCGGGGTCGCCCCACGTCAGGGCGGGCAGCGCGAGAGGTGCGGTCATGGCATCCAGCCTACGAATGTGCGACTGATGTGAGAGCGGGTTGCGAAGTTCGGCAGAATCCAGCACGAATCTGGCGGGGTGCTCTCCGTCTGCGGATCGCCCCGGCCCCGCGGTCAGGTGGCGACGGGTGGCGACGGCAAGATGGATGCATGATCTCGACCGAGCTGGCGATCACGCTGCGTGAGACGGGACTCGTCTGGCATCCGGTGTCGGGCGATCGATTCCAACTCGACGAGCCCGAATTCGAGGCCGACGTCTTCACGGTCAGCGAGACGACGATCGAGCCGCGGCAGTACCCGACCGGCGTCATCCTGGCCTTCAACGGCACGACCGAGTGGGCGCTGGATTCTGTCGCGCTCGAGGACGCGCTCTGGTTGCCGAGGGAGGATCAGCTGCGCGAACTGCTGCGCGGCACCTTCCGGGCGCTCCGTCGCCTGGTCGACACGCACGAGGTCGAGATCGAGATAGCCGGGACGGCGGCCGTGTTCACGCATCCGGAACCCGCGGATGCCTACGCCCTCGCTCTGCTGCACGTGCTGCGCCGTATCGCCTGAGCGTCACGTGATGGTGTGCACGGGCTCCGTGTCGGGCATGGGGCTCGCGTCGCGGCCGCGCAGATCGGGGAACGAGCGCACCCAGACGACCGAGACGATGACGCCGAACAGCGCGAAGATCGCCGCGGCCCAGTAGGCGGCGGTCGGCCCCGCGCCGTCGATCACGAAGCCGGCGATCGCCGAGCCCGCGGCGGCGCCGATGAGCTGCCCGGTGCCGATCCATCCGTAGGCCTCGGCGGTGTCGCTGAACTTCACGCTCGCGCTCGTGATCGCGAAGACGACCGCAAGGGCCGGGGCGATGCCGATTCCGGCGAGTAGGAGCGTGCCGCCGATCCAGAAGACGTTGAGCGAGATCGTGGTCAGCGCGAGGCCCACCGTGACGACCGCGAGGCGACGCGCCATCGCCCACGAGCCGATCGGGATGTGCCCGAAACTGAGCCCGCCCGACAGGCTGCCGATCGCGAAGAGGGCGAGCACGATGCCGGCCTCGAACCCGCCATGGCCGAACGTCGCGACGACACCGGCCTCGACCGCCGCGCACGCGCCGATCAAGAGGAACCCGACCACGGTCGCCAGGAGCACGGGCGGCTTGGCCAGAACCTTGCCGATCTTGCGGCGACTGCGGGGGATGCGCACGCGCCCGATCTCGGGCGACATGATGAACCACGCGCAACCCCCGAGCAGGATCACGACGATCAGCAGCATCGCGGTGGTCGTGCCGGCTTGCAGGGCGACGAACGTGATGACGACGGGCGCGAAGACCCAGATCAGCTCCTGCAGCGAAGCATCCAGCGAGAACAACGGGGTCAGCTGGCGAGAGTTGACCATCTTCGGATAGACCGTCCGCACCGCGGACTGCACCGGCGGGGTGGCCAGGCCCGCGATCAGGCCGAACGCCATGGTCAACGGCAGCACCATCGGGAAGAGTCCCAGCACCAGCAGTGCCGCGGCGCAGACGAGGGTCGTGAGCGTGAGGACGCGCCGCATGCCCCAGATGCCCATCCAGCGGCTCGTGACGGGTCCGGCGACCGCCTGACCCACCGAGGTGGCGGCGAGGACGAGGCCCGCGGCCCCGTACGAACCCGTCAGGTGTTCGATGTGCAAAAGGAGGGCGAGCGAGATCATCCCGTTCGGGAATCGCGCCGTCAGCTGCGCGGCGATGATCCGGCCGACGCCGGGCGTCTTCAGCAGTTCCCGATATGCGCCCACGAGAGGTCAATGGTAGTCGCGGTGTGCGACACGCCGACACGGTGTTGCGACACGCCGTGTCGACGTTGTCCACAGGAATCCGGATGTCGGAGGCCCCTCATATCGTCGACCCTGTGGATAGCCCGGACTGAGGCATCTGAATCTGGCGTTATTCAGCGATTTTTCAGGTTCGGAATCGATCCGCTGCTTGTGGATGAAACGGTGGACAACCTGTGTTGTTAAGGGGAGAGGCGGTGGAGAACTACACGAATGTAACTACTACCACTTGTGGTGCCACCCGGTGTCGGTACCCATATGTAGTATTGGACTCCCGGTGGGGGGACGCCGGCTCAAGCAACCGATTAGACCGATGAATAAGGGGATGAAGGCCGAAATGGCAATCACCGTTTACACGAAGCCGTCCTGCGTTCAGTGCACCGCCACCTACCGCGCCCTCGACTCGAAGGGCCTCGAATACGAGGTTCTGGACCTGTCGCAGGACCCGTCGGCGCTCGAGCAGGTCAAGGCCCTGGGTTACCTCCAGGCGCCCGTCGTCATCACCGACGGCGACCACTGGTCGGGCTTCCGTCCCGACAAGATCGACGAGCTGGCAACGCGCCTGGCCTGAGCCGGACGCACGGGAGGTGCGACGTGAGCACACTGGCGACACAAGCGCCCCTGCTCGTCTACTTCTCGAGCCTCTCGGGCAACACGGCTCGATTCGTCGAGAAGCTCGGGCTGCCGGCCACCAGGATCCCCTTGCAGGGGAATCAGACACCGGTCGTGGACGAGCCGTTCGTGCTCGTCACCCCCACCTACGGCGGGGGACAGGGACGGGGCGAAGAAAAAGGCGCCGTCCCCAAGCAGGTGATCCGCTTCCTCAACGAGGAGCGCAACCGCCAGCTGATCCGGGGAGTCATCTCCGCGGGCAACACCAACTTCGGTGCGGCATTCTGCCTCGCCGGTGACGTCATCAGCCGCAAGTGCAACGTGCCGCACTTGTATCGGCTCGAACTATTCGGCACTCCGGAAGACATCGATCGCGTGAGCGACGGATTGGAACGATGGTGGACACAGCACTAACGCAGGCTCCCCAGCAGACGCCCTTCAAGCAGAACGCCGCTTTCGACGGGATGGACTACCACTCCCTGAACGCGATGCTCAATCTGTACGGAGCGGACGGCAAGATCCAGTTCGACGCCGACAAGCGCGCCGCGCGGGAGTACTTCCTGCAGCACGTCAACCAGAACACCGTCTTCTTCCACTCGCTCAAGGAGCGTCTCGACTACCTGGTCGAGAAGGAGTACTACGAGCCCGAGGTGCTGGCGAAGTATCCGTTCGAGTTCATCCAGGAGCTCAACGACTTCGCCTACGGCAAGAAGTTCCGCTTCGAGACGTTCCTCGGCGCGTTCAAGTACTACACGAGCTACACGCTCAAGACGTTCGACGGCAAGCGTTACCTCGAGCGGTTCGAGGACCGTGTCGTGATGACGGCGCTCGGCCTGGCGGACGGCGACCAGAAGCTCGCGACCCAGCTCGTCGAAGAGATCCTCTCGGGCCGTTTCCAGCCCGCCACCCCGACGTTCCTCAACACGGGCAAGGCCCAGCGCGGCGAGCTCGTGTCGTGCTTCCTGCTGCGCATCGAAGACAACATGGAGTCGATCTCGCGCGGCATCAACTCGTCGCTGCAGCTCTCCAAGCGCGGCGGCGGCGTGGCCCTGCTGCTCTCGAACATCCGCGAGGCGGGCGCCCCGATCAAGCAGATCGAGAACCAGTCCTCGGGCATCATCCCCGTCATGAAGCTGCTCGAAGACAGCTTCAGCTACGCCAACCAACTCGGCGCACGCCAGGGCGCGGGAGCGGTCTACCTGCAGGCGCACCACCCCGACATCCTGCGGTTCCTCGACACCAAGCGCGAGAACGCGGACGAGAAGATCCGCATCAAGACGCTGTCGCTCGGTGTCGTCGTGCCCGACATCACGTTCGAGCTCGCCCGCAACGACGAGGACATGTACCTGTTCTCGCCGTACGACGTCGAGAAGGTCTACGGCGTTCCCTTCGGCGACATCTCGGTGACCGAGAAGTACCGCGAGATGGTCGATGACCCGCGCATCAAGAAGACCAAGATCAACGCGCGCGAGTTCTTCCAGACCCTCGCCGAGATCCAGTTCGAGTCGGGCTACCCGTACATCATGTTCGAGGACACGGTGAACGCGGCCAACCCGATCAAGGGCCGCATCAACATGTCGAACCTCTGCAGCGAGATCCTGCAGGTGAACACGCCGACGACGTACAACGAGGACCTCTCGTACTCGCAGATCGGCAAGGACATCTCGTGCAACCTCGGGTCGCTCAACATCGCGCTCGCGATGGACTCGCCCGACCTCGGCAAGACGGTCGAGACGGCCATCCGGGGTCTCACCGCGGTCAGCAACCAGAGCCACATCCGCTCGGTCCGCTCGATCGAAGAGGGTAACGACCGCACCCACGCGATCGGCCTCGGGCAGATGAACCTGCACGGCTACCTCGCCCGCGAGCGTGTCTTCTACGGCTCGGAAGAGGGCATCGACTTCACGAACATCTACTTCTACACGGTGCTGTTCCACGCGCTTCGCGCCTCGAACGAGATCGCGATCGAGCGCGGACAGGCCTTCGAGGGGTTCGAGGAGTCGAAGTACGCGTCGGGGGAGTTCTTCGACAAGTACATCGAGCGCGCGTGGGTTCCCGAGACCGACAAGGTCAAGGAGATGTTCGCCGGCGTCCACATTCCGACGCAGGATGACTGGACCGCGCTGAAGGCGAAGATCCAGCAGCACGGCATCTACAACCAGAACCTGCAGGCCGTACCGCCGACGGGGTCGATCTCGTACATCAACAACTCGACGTCGTCGATCCACCCGATCGCCGCCAAGGTCGAGATCCGCAAGGAAGGCAAGCTCGGCCGCGTCTACTACCCGGCCGCGTTCATGACGAACGACAACCTGGAGTACTACCAGGACGCCTACGAGATCGGTTACGAGAAGGTCATCGACACGTACGCCGCGGCGACGCAGCACGTCGATCAGGGCCTGTCGCTGACGCTGTTCTTCAAGGACACCGCCACGACGCGCGACATCAACAAGGCGCAGATCTACGCGTGGAAGAAGGGGATCAAGACGATCTACTACATCCGCCTGCGTCAGATGGCCCTCGAGGGCACCGACATGTCGGAATGCGTCAGCTGCACGCTGTAGTCGCCCGTCGAGCGCGCTGCGAGTCGAAACGAACCTAGGAAAAAGTCATGTCCCCTGAACCACTCAAGCTCCTCAGCCATGTCGAGGCCATCAACTGGAACCGCATCCAGGACGACAAGGACCTCGAGGTGTGGAACCGCCTGGTCAACAACTTCTGGCTGCCCGAGAAGGTGCCGCTGTCGAACGACATCCAGTCGTGGAACACGCTCACCCCTCAGGAGCAGGTGCTGACGATGCGGGTGTTCACGGGGCTGACGCTCCTCGACACGATCCAGGGCACCGTCGGTGCCGTCTCGCTCATCCCGGACGCGATCACGCCCCACGAAGAGGCTGTTTACACCAATATCGCGTTCATGGAGTCGGTGCACGCGAAGAGCTACTCGTCGATCTTCTCGACGCTGTGCTCGACGAAGGAGATCGACGAGGCGTTCCGCTGGTCGGTCGAGAACCCGAACCTTCAGAAGAAGGCTCAGATCGTCATGGAGTACTACCGTGGCGACAGCCCGCTCAAGCGCAAGGTCGCCTCGACCCTGCTCGAGAGCTTCCTCTTCTATTCGGGCTTCTACCTGCCGATGCACTGGTCGTCGCGCGCCAAGCTGACGAACACGGCCGACCTCATCCGTCTCATCATCCGCGACGAGGCCGTGCACGGGTACTACATCGGGTACAAGTTCCAGAAGGGGCTCGAGAAGGTCTCGCAGGCCGAGCGTGACGAGATCAAGGACTACACGTTCTCGCTCATGTACGAGCTCTACGACAACGAGGTGCAGTACACGCAGGACCTGTACGACGAGGTCGGGCTGACCGAGGATGTCAAGAAGTTCCTGCACTACAACGCCAACAAGGCCCTGATGAACCTGGGCTACGAGGCGATGTTCCCCTCGAGTGTCACGAACGTGAACCCGGCGATCCTGTCGGCGCTCTCGCCGAACGCGGACGAGAACCACGACTTCTTCTCGGGATCTGGCTCGTCGTACGTCATCGGCAAGGCCGTCGCGACGGAGGACGACGACTGGGACTTCTAGTCCCGATGTGGTTCTGTGGACAACGTGGAGTCCACAGAACCCGCCGAAGAGAAGCCGGATGTCAAGGCCGCCGCGTACGGTGGACCGCAAACACCCGGGCTCGACCAGGAGGACCCTATGGCTCAGCAGGTAGCGACCGGACAGCATCTCGGTGATCAGCGTTCCGATGAGCAACGTGCTCGAGAACAGGTGATGGGCGAGGTCTCGGACGTTTTGTTGAACCTCGAGCACGCGATCAATCGCTCGAAGCGCGCCCTGGCGAACATCCGAAAGGCCGGGGGCTCACAGAACGAGGAACTCGTGTTGACCGAAACCCTGGAAGAGCTGCAGAAGCTGCGCAAGCGGCTGATGCAAGGAACGTACTACGCGGTCGAAACCCGGATGTTCTGATTCGTGGCGGACGGCGGGGTGCGTAGTGGCACCGAGATACAGGCCGCTCTCGCCGCGTTCGCCGCGAAGTGGCGTACGTACAACGGCAGTGAGCGCGCCGAGGCGCAGACATTCCTGAACGAGTTGTTCGCGGCTTACGGCACGGATCGCCAGGCCATCGGGGCGTTGTTCGAGGATTTTAAGAGTTCCGCCGGCTTCATGGATCTGCACTGGCCGGGCATCGCGATCTTCGAGATGAAGAAGCCGGGTACGCCTCTTGGCAAGGCCGCAGATCAGATCGAGCGCTACTGGCGCGAGTCGAGTGATGGCGACACGCCTGCCGCCCGGTGGGTCGTCGCGTGCAACTTCCAATCGTTCGAGGTGTGGGAGCCGGGAAGGTTCCCCAAGGCTCCGCGGATCACTTTCACGATCGACGAGTTGGTCGATCACTACGACGCTCTGCTATTCCTGCAGAACGACACACTCGAGCCGGTCTTCAGTGAGCATCGACGAGAGCTGACGGCCGATGCCGCACGTCATATCGCTGAGTTCTACCGCTCGATGATCGACCGGTCGGCGGCGCCCGTCGACGAGATCCAGCGCTTCACGATGCAGTTGGTGTGGTGTCTGTTCGCGGAGGATCTGGGCATGCTCGAGGGCTACCCGCTCCAGGCCACCGTCGAGTCGCTCCTCAAAGAGAGCGATCCCGACTCGGCGAAAGAGATCGGGTATCTCTTCGCTCTGCTGAATCAGAAGGGCGATCACAACCGCAAGGGACGCTACGCCGGCACACGTTACGTCAACGGCGATCTGTTCGCGCGGCCCGCATCCGTCTTCTTGACCCGTGAAGAGCTGCTCCATCTGCGCGAGGCCGCCGAATTCAACTGGCGCGAGGTCAACCCGACCATCTTCGGTTCGTTGCTCGAGGGTGTGCTCGGGGACGAACGTCGCTCCGAGATCGGTGCGCACTACACGCACGAGGCAGACATCATGAAGATCGTCGCGCCCACGATCGTTCGGCCGTGGCGCGAACGAATCGAGGGCGCTTCTTCTGTCGCCGACGCTGTTGCCGTTCTGCAGGACCTGTGCGAGTTCCGCGTGCTCGATCCGGCATGCGGCTGCGGCAATTTCCTTTACGTCGCGTATCGCGAGCTCCGCACACTCGAATACGAGGCTAAGTTGCGTATCGACGCGCTGGCGGCCCAGACCGGCACGGCCAAGCCGACGGGACCGCTGCCGTACTACCCGCTGGCCAACCTGTACGGACTTGACATCGAGCGGGTCGCCGTGATGATCGCCCGGGTGACCCTGTGGATGGGCCACCGCCAGATGGTGGACCGTTTCGGAGAGGCCGAGCCGGTGCTTCCTCTCGTTGATCTGTCGAACGTGCGTTCCGCGGATGCGCTCCGCACGGAATGGCCCGAGGTCGACACGATCATCGGCAACCCGCCGTTCTTCGGTTCGCAGCGGCTGCGCGCTGCCCTCGGTGATGACTACGTCGATTGGCTGCGTGCGCACTTCCACATAGGCGTAAAGGACCTTTGCGTCTACTGGTTTCGGATCGCGCAGCAACATCTCGTGCCTGGGCAACGTGCGGGGCTCGTCGGTACGAATTCGATCTCGCAAAACAGAGCGCGTGGCGCGTCGCTCGAGTACATAGTCGAGACGGGTGGGGTCATTACCGACGCCGTGTCGTCGCAGAAGTGGCCCGGTGACGCGAAGGTGCATGTCAGCATCGTCAACTGGGTTAAGGAACCACACCCTGAGCCGGTCGCTTTCGACCTCGATGGAAAAGGGGTCCGAGGGATCACCGCCTCATTGTTGGAGGGTTCCCAGGACGCATGGGAGCCGTGTGCACTCAGAGCGAATGGTGATCGTTGCTTCCAGGGACCTATTCCGGTGGGCAAGGGTTTCGTTCTTGACGACACGGTCGCTCGATCGCTTCTCGCCGACGCGGCCGTCTCGTACCGCGACGTCGTCCGTCCTTATCTCACGAGCGATGACATCGCCGAATCCCTTGAGCAGAGGCCGGGCCGGTGGGTGATCGATTTTGGTGCGCTCTCTCTCGAGGCCGCTGCTCGGTATGACCGAGCGCTGCAAATTGTTCGCCGGGACGTGAAGCCTGAACGCGACAAGAGCGGCGACAAGGGCTTCCGGACGAAGTGGTGGCAGTTTGGCAGGCCGCGTGGCGAGATGCGCGCTGCCCTTAGGTCACTGGTGCGGTACGCATCGGTCGGTCGCCACGGAAAGCGGATGTTCATCGCGTGGGTTGAACCCTGGACAATGGCAAGCGACGCAACAAATGTCTTCGCATTTGACGATGACTACAGCATGGGTGTGCTGCTCTCTCGCGCCCATGACTCGTGGGCGTGGGCGCAGTCATCGACGCTCAAGGGCGACCTTCGGTACACGCCGACGACGGCATTCATGACGTTCCCTTGGCCGGACCCCGTTACTTCAGCGCAGCGGGATGTGGTGGCCGAGGCATCCGTCGCCCTGTACGCGCGCCGAAGCGAACTGTGCGTCGAGCATGACATGGGCCTGACAAAGCTCTACAACCTGATGGACGACGGCGCGTTCACCGATCTCGCCGCACTGCACCGCCGACTCGACGAGGCTGTGGCCGCGGCCTACGGCTGGCCGAAGTCGGTTGCGCAGGACGCGCCCGAACTGGTTCGCCGTTTGTCCGCACTCAATCGCGAGATCGCAGAAGGCAGCCGCGCGTACGCACCGTTTGAGTAGGTTGCGTCAGCGATCCTGCTCGTAGGCCAGCAGCGCTGTCAGATCGGCTTCGCTGATCAACTCGATGTGCTGTCCCGCCGCACGCAGATCCATTGCCTTCTGAAGTTTCGACGACACGGTCGCCCCCGCACGCAGCGTGGCGGGATCGAACCCTCCAATGACGACGACGTCCGCCTTCTTCGTCGGTCCTGCCGTGATGGTGGCGCCGAGCGTTGCGCAGGCCGACCGGGCTTCGTCTCGTGTGAAGCCTTCCAACTCGCCGGTGAACGTGATGCTCGCGCCATACAGCGGATGCTCGGGGTCGGCCGCGGAGCGCCACATCGCTGGACGTGATGCCGTGAATGTGGGTGTTGGTGAATTGGTTGCCGGTCCGGGGGCGGGATCATCCATCCTGCGCTATGCCGACGGCGCACACACAGGTGCCTCGCGGCCCGGCCGCAGCGAAACACCCCTGCTGCGGCGAAACACCCCACGACAAGGGGATTTTCGGTGCGTTTGAGGTGTTTCGGTGCTGGTGTGTCGGGCGGCGTCAGCGGCGGGTCGAGAACGTCACCGTGAACTTCGGCGTGCGGGCGACCTGACGCGTCGGACCGACCAAGCGCTCGAGCGGCTGGCGGTACTGCAGGGCCGAGTTCCAGACGGTCCACAGCTCGCCGCCCGGGCGCAGCACGCGCGCCGCGTCGGCGAACAGGTGTCGCGCGATCGTCTCGTCGATCGCCGCACCCCGGTGAAACGGCGGGTTCAGGGCGATGAACGAGGCGCTCGCGTCGGGCAACTCCGACAGCGCGTCGTCGCGGGCGACCGACACCCGGTCTTCGATTCCGTTCGCGACGGCGGTCGCGCGGGCAGAGGCGACGGCGGCGGATGACTCGTCCGACGCGTAGACGCGCAGGCTCGGGTACCGCACCGCCAGTGTGGCGCCAACGATCCCGTTGCCGCACGCCAAGTCGATCGCCGCGTCGTCGTCCTCACCCGGGATCGTCTCGGGCAGGTTGTCGAGCAGCAGCCGGGTGCCGATGTCGAGGGACGAACCCGCGAAAACACCCCCGAACGCGCAGACGATCACGCCGTCGTGCTGCGCGCGTGTGGCCACCGGATCGCGCCCGTCGTGGGGGTCGCGTGCGATGAGCACCCGCGACTTCTGGCGCGCGTGCGAGACGTCGATCGAGGCAAAGTACTCGCGCAGCACGTCGTTCATGCCGAGGCTCATGTGCTTGAGGCGTCCGCCCGCGAACACGACGACGTCGGGCGCAGCGTGAGCGGCGATGAGGCCCGCGATGTCGCGCAGCGCCTCGAGCGACCGCGGCAGCCGCAGCAGCACGACGCGGGCACCGCGCACGAGTTCCGCGTCGAGGGGCAGGGAGGCGACGGATGCTTCGAGGCCCGTCGATCGCGCGTTGGCCGCGAGCGCTCGCTCGGAAGAGAGGGGATCCTGGTGCACGCGGACCACACCGGGCGAGTCATCCGTCTCGCTCGCGACCGTGAGCGCAAGCGCGCCGTACGTGTCGCCGATGACGACGATGTCGTGCCGGCCGAGTCCCTGGCGCGCGGTGGCCGATTCGTCGAGCAGGAGTCGATCCGCCGCGTCATGTGCGCGAACGTCGGGGTCGTCGGAATCGGGGAAGGGGCGTAGCGCGTCGAGGTCGAGGGTCACCGCACCCACGCTATCCCGGGCGCGTCGTGCCGCAGACCACGCCCAGACCCGACCGGCCCGGCGTCGGAGCCCGGTGGCAGACTGACGCCATGCTGTTCGACGAACTCGCGGCAACGGCCGTCGCGGTCGGCACGACGCGCTCTCGGCTCGCGAAGGTCGACGTGCTCGCCACCTTCCTGCGCGCGCTCGCGCCCGATGAGATCGTCCCGGCCGTCGGGCTCGTGCTCGGCCGTCCCCGGCAGGGGAAGGTCGGCGTGGGCTGGCGGGGTCTCGCGGCGACTCTCGAAGCGGCCGCCGACGCGCCGATGCTGACGATCGCCGACGTGGACGCTGCGTTCTCGGGCCTGGCCGAGGCATCCGGTCCCGGGTCGGCGGCACGGCGCGCCGCGGTCCTGGGCGAACTCCTGAGCGCCGCCACCGAGCGTGAACGGGATGCCCTCCGCGGGGCGCTGCTCGGCGAGGTGCGGACGGGCGCCCTCGAGGGCGTGCTCGCCGATGCGATCGCCCGCGCGTCCGACCGGCCGGTCGCGACGGTGCGCCGCGCCGCGATGCTCTCGGGCGACCTCGCGTCGACGGCGCTCGTCGCTCTCACCGGCACCGCCGAGGACCTCGCGAACACGGGACTCGTGGTCGGGCGCGCGATCCAGCCCATGCTCGCGAGCACCGCCCCCTCGATCGCCGACGCCATCGCGGCGGTGGGCGAGGCATCCGTGGAGTACAAACTCGATGGCGCGCGGATCCAGGTGCACCGGAGCGGCGACGACGTGCGCATTTTCACGCGCAACCTCGCGGACATCACGCACCGCCTGCCCGAGGTCGTCGAGGTGGTGCGGCGGATGCCGGTTCACGATGTCGTGCTGGACGGTGAGACTCTCGCGCTCGACGAGAACGATGCGCCGCGGCCCTTCCAAGACACGATGGCGCGATTCGGAGCCGAGACCGCACGAGACATCGCTCTGCGACCGTGGTTCTTCGACGTCCTTCACCTCGACGGGCAAGATCTGATCGACGAACCGCTCACCGTGCGGCTCGAAGCACTGGCGGGGATCGCGTCGGACCACCGCGTTCCCGGCGAGATCACGGCCGACGCCGACGCGGCCGAGCGCATCGGCCGAGAGGCGCTCGCCGCGGGACACGAGGGCGTCATGGTCAAGGGTGTCGAATCGCTGTATGCCGCCGGGCGTCGCGGCGCGAGCTGGATCAAGGTCAAGCCCGTGCACACGCTCGATCTCGTCGTCCTGGCTGTCGAGCCCGGCTCGGGGCGTCGGTCGGGGCTGCTGTCGAACATCCATCTCGGAGCCCTCGACGCCGCCGGGGAGTTCGGACCGCCCGGCGGGTTCGTGATGGTCGGCAAGACCTTCAAGGGCATGACGGACGAGACGCTCGCGTGGCAGACCGCGCACTTCCCGACGATCGAGGTGCGACGCGATCCGTACGTGTTGTGGGTCGAGCCGGTGACGGTCGTCGAGGTTGCGATCGACGGCGTGCAGCGGTCGTCTCGCTACCCGGGCGGAATCGCCCTGCGCTTCGCCCGGGTCAAGGGCTATCGCCCCGACAAGGAGCCGCACGAGGCCGATACCATCCAGACACTACGCGGGATGCTGCGCGGCTGACCCGTCCCAGAAACGACCGAGGAGAAGCATGTCGTTCCAGGCCTATCTCGACGCCGTCGAGACCAAGACCGGGCTCACGCCCGCGCAACTCGTCGCGATCGCCACGGAGAAAGGCTTCGGCCCCGACACCAAGGCGACACCGATCATCGAGTGGCTCAAGGCGGACTACGACCTCGGTCGTGGGCACGCCATGGCCATGGTTCACGTCATCACGAAGGGCGACCGCATCGCGTCGAAGCACGTCGGTTCGGGCGGCGCGCACTCGGACGCGAGCGATCGGCTCTGGCTCGATGGCAAGGACAGCAAACCCGCTGACTGGTAGCCGTGCGAATGTCAGGAGGCTGAGGCGGTGATCGAGGCGCTCGCCCTGCGCCGCACCATCAGCGCGCTGATCCACTCGACGAGCAGCCAGACCCATCCGCCGATCCAGACGATGCCGAAGACGTAGCTGACCGCACTCGAGACGTTGCCGAGTTCGGAGCTGGAGGCGCCTCCGACCGTGTACATGAAGGCGGACCCCCATTCCGTGTCGCCGCCGTCGACGAAGAAGAACGCCGTGACGACGATGCCGACCGATGTCAGCCACGCCGCCGTCAGCGCGCGCGTCCGCCCCGCGCTCGTGCGGAAGACCGCCCGTCGGGTCAGGAACCCGGTGATAGCGATGATGCTCCTATATCTGTCAAGCCGCGATTTGGAGGGGTGGTCGGGCTTCGCGGATGGGGCGCATCGCGGCCCAGAGTTCGCGGGCGAGAAGACGTTTCAGACACCGGATGATCTCGGACTTCGTCTTTCCTTCCGGTGATCCGGCGGGCGACGTAGGCCTTAGTGGGTTCGTGGTGCTGCATGCGAACGATGACGACACGGTAGAGTGCGGCGTTTGCTTGCCGGTGACCGCCCCGATTGAGCCGGTGTCGGGTGGTCATCCCTGACGATGCAGGGATCGGGGCGACACCGCAGAGCCGGGCGAACGCGGCCTCCGAACGGATCCGTTCCGGATTGTCGCCGGCAACGATCAGCATCTCGGCCGCGGTGTCAGGACCGACCGCAAAGGCTTTCGCGAGGTCGGGAGCGATCTGCGCGGTCAGCTCTGCCAGGAGCTTCTCATGCCCGGAGATCTCGGCATCCAGTACTTCCCAGCGACGGGCGATCGATCGTAACGTGTGCTTGGTCGACGCGATGATTGTGGTCACCTGGCCCGGACGAAGCGCCGCGCAGCGATGGATGAGCGCCATCTTCGATAGCGGTTGCAGCTCCTGACGCAGATCGTCGGGGGCGTTCACGATGACCTGCTTGAGGCTGATCATCGCGGATGTTCTCGCCTTGACGGCGACGTCCTTGGCGACCTTGATCTGACGGATCATCTCCACTGTTCCATCGGCTGACTTCGGGATGGCCGTCGCCAGGCCCGCGAGGACTGCCCTGGCTGCGTTCTCGGCATCGATGGTGTCGGACTTGCCTCGTAGTCGCCTGTCGCGACGGTCCGTTCTCATCACCTCCAGCGTCCCGATTCCACGACGGCGCACTGCGCCGGCCAGGCCTGCACCATAGGAACCGGTGCCTTCGATCCCGAAGGTGAGTTTCCCGCCGAACGATTCGCCCCAGTCGATCAGCTGGCCGTAGCCACCGGAATCCGCCGCGAAAGATCGGCGATCCAGGACCGCGCCGAGCTCATCGATCGCGACGGCGACGTGGACGTGTTTGTGAGTGTCGACGCCGACAACGACTCGACGGTGAGAGGGGACTTGCTGCATGCTCATAGTGCTCGCTCCAACCAGATCAGGACAGGGTGAGTGACACTGGCCGGTCGGGTGGACGGGACTGTGATGGGACTGTTGCGATCAGGCTCCTATGAGGTCACGCCCGCCCGGCCAGCACCACGAGGGTGATGCGCCTCCTGACGGACGACAGATCAACAGCAAGGACACCCAGACTTCGAGGTCAGTCGTCAGCAAGAGTCAGGCCGCCAGGAGGTACTCGACACTCTCACAGATGACCTGCACGACGTAGCCGATCAGGAGCACCGGCGACACCATCATCACGAAGAAGAGCATCCAGCCCGGCCAGGCGAGCTTGATCGCGAGTCCGACGAGCGGCAGGACGATCAGGGCGATGGCGGCCGCCGCCAGGGCGGCGTCGGTGCGGACGGGAGCGGCAGGCGAATTCATGCCCCCGAGTGTGGCAGATGCGCCCGCCCGTTCAGCGCGCGACGGGCAGTTGCTGCAGTGTCCACGAGTTGCCGTCGGGGTCGTCGAATGTGACGAATCGGCCCCAGGCCTGGTCGTCGACACCGGATGCCTCGACCCCGACCGCGCGCAGATGCGCCAGCGCCTCGTCGGCGTCCGGCACGACGACCTGAATGGTGTTCTGCCGACCCGGCTCGAGGTCGATTCCGAGTCCGTCGCCGAATGCGATCGAACAGGCCGAACCCGGCGGCGTCATCTGCACGAAGCGCAAGCCCTCGAACGGCACCTGGTCGTGGTCGGCGTTGAATCCGATCCGCTCGTAGAACTCCTTGGCGCGGTCGACATCCGTCACCGGCACGAAGATGAGCTCGATCTTCCAGTCCATGTCTTCACGTCCTCCCTCGCATCCCGTTCGGATGCCTCGCGCTCACGCTACGAAGGGTCGCGGACATCGGGTGTCCGCGATGAGGGACGGATGCCTCGGCATCGTCATGATGAGATGGAGGTCCGATCCCGAGGAGTTCCACCGTGTTCCGCAGCCCGCTCGCTCTGTTCCGCACCCTCGCCATCGCGGAGGCTGTTTCGTGGACACTGCTGATCACGGGCCTGATTCTGCGGGCCACCGTGGACCTCCCCATCGCGGTGACGATCGGCGGGGGCATCCACGGGTTCGTGTTCCTGTCGTACGGCGCGACCGCCGTGCTGGTGGCCAAGAATCAGCGGTGGCATCCCGTCCCCACCGTCGTTGCGATCGCCAGCGCCATCGTCCCCTACGCCACGATCCCGACCGAGATCTGGTTGCACCGCAGCGGTCGTCTCCGGGGTTCCTGGCGTCTCGAGGCCGGCCCCGATCCGCGTGATGGCGCCTGGCATGATCCCCTGATGCGCGCGCTGTTGCGTCGCCCGTGGATCCTCGCCGTGCTGGTCGCGGTGCTGGTGGTCGCGATCTTCGTCGCGCTGCTGATCGTCGGCCCGCCGGGTGGGCGCGACTAGCCGCCCGCCTCGGAGCGCTGATCCGCCGCGGTGAGTTCCGCCGGCCCAACGAGCGACCGGGCCAGGACGGTCGACCCCGCCACCGCCGCGGGCATGATGAGCACCGCGCCGAGCGGAACGAAGAAGCACAGTTGCGTCGCGACGCCGAAACCGAGAGTGCGCGCGCGATTCCCCGCGAGCAGCGCCCGGCGCGCACGGTGGTCGATTCCCCGGGCGGACAACGCACGCGACGACAGTTCGTCGGCCAGCAGCCATCCGGTCATCAGGACGCCGCCGACCGCGCCCGCAATACCGCCGACGACCGGGATGAGTCCGAGCAGCCCGGCGGCGATGGCGACCGCGATACCGCGGCCGACGAAGGAGAAGCCGTCGCCGACCGAACGCCAGAATCCATAGGGCGTGTCCGCGGGAACCCCGCCGAGGTCGCGTTCCGCCGCACGCCAGATGCGGTCGTAGAACGGCTCGCCGATCAGCAGCGTCAGGGCTGTGAACGAGATCGCGATCACCACGAACGCGGCTCCCAGCATCGCCGTGCCGACGGCGACGCGCACGACGCCTGCCCAGAGCCCGGGCCATCCGTCGGCGAACGGCGTGACGAACTCGGCGAGTCGCGGCAGGTGGAACGACAGGATGACGAGCCCGGCGAACAAGACGATGCCGACGATGGCGGCGGGCACGAGACCGAGCATCATGGGTCCCGGGATGCGCCGCCAGAACGCGAGGCCGCGAAGGAGCATCCGTGCCCCGTCGAAGAACTCGCGCATGTTCCCAGGCTACGGCCGCTGCCGGTATGGGCGAGGCCTATGCTGGCCGCATGAGCGCGCCCGGTTCCGCCACGATCGAGCCGCCGGTCTCGATCCGCATGAAGCGCAAGCGCGAGTCCTCCGACCGCAAGGCGGCGGCGCTGCTGCTGATCTTCACGGCGCTCGCGATCCTGTGGGCGAACTCGCCGTGGGGCTACACGTACCAACAGTTCTGGGACATGCACCTGGATGTCTCGCTCGGCGATCTCGAGGTCTCCGCCACGCTGCACGGCGTCGTCAACGATGCGCTGATGGCGTTCTTCTTCTTCCTCGTCGGGCTCGAGGTCAAGCGCGAGTTCGCGATCGGCGAGCTCACCGATCCGGCCCGCGCACGGGTGCCGATCGCGGCGGCCGTGGCCGGGCTCATCCTGCCGGCGCTCATCTTCCTCGGGTTCGCCGCGTCGACCGGCTACGCGCACGCGTGGGGTGTGGTGATCTCCACCGACACGGCCTTCCTGCTGGGAGCGCTCGCGATCATCGGACCGAAGTTCCCCGCCCGCCTGCGGACCTTCCTGCTCACCCTCGCCGTCGTGGACGACGTGGGTGCGCTGCTCGTGATCGGGCTGTTCTACAACGAGGGCATCCGCTGGGTTCCGCTCCTCGTCGCGATCGTGCTCGTCGCCGCGATCGCGTGCGTGCGCTTCCTCAGCGCGGCGCGGGGCCTGAGTTACGCGGTGCTCGGTGTGGGACTCTGGATCGCGCTCGCCTACGCCGGCATCCACCCCACCCTCGCGGGCGTCGCCGTGGCCCTGCTCATCCCGGTGTTCGCGCCCCGGCGCGGCGACGTCGAGCGCACCGCCCAGCTCACACAGGCGTTCCGTGAGTCGCCGAACACGCTGTACGCGGCCGCCGTCACCCGGAGTCTGCGCGAATCGCTCTCGATCAACGAACGTCTGCAGACGGCCTGGGCGCCGTACATCTCTTTCCTCGTGCTGCCGATCTTCGCGCTCGCCAACGCCGGTGTGCACCTCGACGGCCAGGTGCTCGCGGCGGCGTTCACATCCCCCCTCACCTGGGGCATCATCGCGGCGCTCGTCGTCGGCAAATTCGTCGGCATCCTGGGGGGCACGGCCCTCGTGCGAGCGTTCGGCGGTGGCAAGCTCGCGCCGGGACTCGGGATGCCTCGGATCGCCGGGGGAGCGGCGCTGTCGGGCATCGGCTTCACGATCTCGCTCTTCATCGTCACGATCGCCATCGACGATGCCGAGGCGCAGGATCTGGCGCGCGTCGGTGTGCTCGCGGCATCCGTCCTCGCGTTCCTGCTCGGATGGGCCACCTTCGCGATCGCCGACCGGCTGCAGCCTCCGCAGGCGATCGGTGCGAAGCTCGTCCGGCCCGTGGACCCGAAACGCGATCACATCCGCGGACCGGTGGATGCCCCGTACACGATCGTCGAGTACGGCGACTTCGAGTGCCCGTTCTGCAGTCGCGCGACCGGATCGATCGACGCCGTCTTCGATCGTCTGCCCGGACAGGTGCGCTGGGTCTTCCGGCACCTTCCCCTCGACGCGGTGCATCCGCACGCGGAAGACGCCGCGAAGGCCGCGGAGGCGGCGGGGCTGCAGGGGCACTTCTTCGAGATGGCGCGGACGCTCTTCGCGCATCAGAAGGCGCTGACCAAGGACGACATCCGCGGCTATGCCACCGATCTCGGCCTCGATATGGATCGTTTCGTCGTCGACTTCCGCTCCGCCGAGGTCGTTCGGCGCGTCGACGACGACCGCCTGGACGCCGAGATGATGGACCTGCACTCCACGCCGACGTTCTTCGTCGGCGAAAAGCGGCACATCGGTCCCTACGACTCCGAGAGCCTGATTCGCGCGCTCGAGGCGACTGCGAAGTCACCGGGAATAACCACGACCCCTCCACGTTCAACTTGATACGAACGCACTCAAGTCCTAAAGTTGAGTGCATAAGACTCACGTTTGATCAGGAGGCCTCGTGCCCAACGACGTCACACCCCCGAATGGCGACGGCTTCGACAGCGGTGCCGGTGCATTCGACGAATTCCTCTCTCGCTACATGGCGGGGGAGCGCGCTCGCGCCGAGCGGTCGATCGACCTCGCCCGGTTCCTGAGCGCCCGCACGCAGGACATCCTGCAGCGCGCAGGACGTTTCGCTCTCGAGCGCGGGCAGCGTGAACTCGACGCCCTGCACGTGCTGCGCGTGCTCGTCGACGAGTCCCCGGCCCGCGAGGCCGTGGAGCGCGTCGGCGCGAGCCCGTCCGCGATCGTGCGCGCTACCGAGGGCCGTCTGCCCGCCGCGGGCGACGCGGCGTCGGTGGACGGCGCCGTCATCACCTCGTCCGTGCAGCGGGCGCTGTTCCACGCTTTCCAGGTCGCGCGTTCGTCCGGTTCGACGTACGTCGACCCCGAGCACCTCTTCTTCGCGCTCGTCCTGGCTCAGGATGCCCCGGCCGGGCAGGTCCTCGCCGAGGCCGGTGTCACCGCCGAGGCGCTGACCCAGGGTGCCCGCGAGACCGTGGGCACGATGGGGGAGCCCGCGGCCGCCTCGGACGACGCCGACACGCAGTCCCCGATGCTGGACAAGTTCGGCACGGACCTGACCGAGCGCGCTCGCGCCGGTCAGCTCGACCCCGTGGTCGGTCGCGCCGACGAGATCGAGCAGACCATCGAGATCCTCAGCCGTCGCACGAAGAAC
Organism: Microbacterium sp. CJ77; assembly: GCF_002911615.1. Classification (NCBI taxonomy): domain Bacteria; kingdom Bacillati; phylum Actinomycetota; class Actinomycetes; order Micrococcales; family Microbacteriaceae; genus Microbacterium; species Microbacterium sp. CJ77. The sequence continues at coordinate 419,245 of NZ_PQBR01000006.1, forward strand.
AACCCCGTGCTCGTCGGTGAGGCGGGCGTCGGAAAGACCGCGATTGTCGAGGGCCTGGCCCAGGCGATCGCCGACGGCGGCGTTCCCGAGCAGTTGCGCGACAAGCGCGTCATCTCGCTCGATCTGCCGGCCATGCTGTCCGGTACCCGCTACCGCGGCGACTTCGAGGAGCGCCTGACCAAGACGATGGACGAGATCTCGGCCCGCAAGGGCGAGGTGATCGTCTTCATCGACGAGGTGCAGACCGTCGTCGGCGCCGGAGGTGGCGGCGAGGGCGCGATGGACGCGGGCAACATCCTCAAGCCCCGGCTCGCGCGCGGCGACCTGCACCTCGTGGGTGCGACGACGCTCAAGGAGTACCGGACGATCGAGAAGGACCCGGCGCTGGAGCGTCGCTTCCAGCCCGTCCGCGTCGGCGAGCCCTCGATCGAGGACTCCGTGCTGATCCTGCGGGGCCTGCGCCCCGCCTACGCCGAGCACCACGCGGTGGAGTACACCGACGACGCGCTGCGCGCCGCGGTGGAGTTGAGCGACCGCTACCTGACCGAGCGCGTGCTACCGGACAAGGCGATCGACCTGATCGACCAGGCCGGCGCGCGTCTGCGGCTGCGCCTGGGAGCCAAGGTCGACGTGAGCGGCTTGCTCGAGCGGCTTGCTCAGCTCGAGGCCGACAAGAACGCCGCGGTCTCGGCCGAGCACTACGAGGAGGCATCCCGCATCCGGGACGCGATCACCGAGGTGCAACAGCGGATCGAAGAGGCTACGTCCCGCTCGACGGCGGGCGCGAGCGCAGAGGCCGTCGTGGACGAAGCTCAGATCGCCGCCGTCATCAGCCGGGCCACCGGCATCCCCGTAAACCGACTGACCGAGACCGAGCGCGAGCGCCTCGCCGAGCTGGAGGACGAGCTGCACGGTCGCGTGATCGGACAGGACGGCGCGGTCGAGGCCGTTGCCAAGGCCGTGCGCCGCAACCGCACCGGCATGGGCGACGCGCACCGGCCGATCGGATCGTTCCTGTTCCTCGGCCCGACGGGTGTCGGCAAGACGGAGCTCGCCAAGGCGCTCGCGTCGTCCATCTTCGACGACGAGTCCGCGGTGATCCGCTTCGATATGAGCGAGTTCGGCGAGCGGCACACCGTGTCACGTCTGGTCGGCGCTCCTCCGGGCTACGTCGGCTACGACGAGGCCGGTCAGCTGACCGAGCGCGTGCGGCGCAACCCCTATGCCGTCGTGTTGTTCGATGAGATCGAGAAGGCGCATCCGGATGTCTTCAACCTGCTGCTGCAGGTGCTCGATGACGGACGCCTGACCGACGGGCAGGGTCGCACGGTCGACTTCCGCAACACCGTGATCGTCATGACCTCGAACATCGGTTCCGAGTTCCTGGCCTCTCGTTCCGGTGCGATCGGCTTCATCGCCGACGGCGGCGGCTCGACCGGCTTCGGCAACGAGGACGAGCTGCGCGTCCGGGTGATGGGGAAGCTCCGCGAGGCGATGCGTCCCGAGTTCCTGAATCGCATCGACGAGATCGTGCTGTTCCGCAAGCTCGAGAAGGAGCAGCTGCGCGAGATCGTGAGCCTCATGCTCGGAGCGACAGCGCGTCGGCTGACCTCGCGCGAGGTGTCGTTCGAGGTGTCGGACGCCGCAATCGACTGGCTGGCCGAGCACGGCTACGAGCCCGAGTACGGTGCGCGGCCGCTGCGCCGCCTGATCCAGCGCGAGGTCGACGACCGCATCGCCGATCTGTTCGTCTCGGGCGCCCTCAGCGACGGGGGAGCGGTGAGTGTGGATGCCTCGGGTGGCGAGCTCGCGGTGACGAGCCTCGCCCTCGCCCAGGCGGCATAAGAGCACGGCATAGGCACAACCGGACCCACGCGCCGGCACGGAGAACATCCGTGCCGGCGCGTGGCGTATTCGGCATCGGTCTGACTACGCTTCTCGCGAGATGAAGGTCGACCTGAAGAAGCAGATAGCGACCTACGTCGCGCCCCACGGACGCTTCGACATCGTGACGGTTCCGCCGATGCGGTACGTCGCGGTCGACGGCATGGGAGACCCCAACACCGCACAGTCGTACGCGGATGCGCTGGCGACCCTGTACCACGTCGCGTACGCCCTCAAGTTTCTGAGCAAGCGCGAGCTCGACCGCGACTACGTCGTCATGCCGCTCGAGGCGCTCTGGTGGTCGGACGACATGGCCGCCTTCACGGTCGCGCGGGACAAGACCCGCTGGCGCTGGACCGCGATGATCCTGGTGCCCGGCTGGATCGACGACGCCCGTGTCGAGGTCGCCGTGCAGGGGGTGCGGACGAAGGGCGGCGCGCCCGCGATCGAGGAGCTCCGGGTGCTGGCGCTCGACGAGGGATTGTGTGTCCAGACGCTGCACGTCGGGCCCTACGACGCGGAGGGGCCCGTGCTCGAGGCGATGCACGACGACTTCATCCCCGCGAACGGACTGCGGATGACCGGACGCCATCACGAGATCTACCTCGGCGATCCGCGACGCACGGCGCCCGAGAAGCTCCGGACGATCCTGCGTCAGCCCGTCGAGCGCATCGGCTGAGGTCGCTCGGGCGATCGAACGGACGCGACTCGCCGCGCGGCATGGGGACGAGCGGCGTGTCGCGACCGTTCGCGCGAGTGTTGGGCATCCGCCGTCGTGGCACACTGGGGGCGTGAAGGCGCCCGCACGTCATGACCCGGCCGGGATGGCGCGCACGGCCGGGCGCGGGGCGCTCGCGCTGCTGCTCGTCGCGGCGGGCGTCTCGCACCTGTCGCGGGGGCGCCGCGGGTATCGGATCGTCGTGCCCGAATGGGCGCCGCGGATGCTTCGGCTCGACCGAGACGCGATCATCGTCGCTTCCGGGGTGGTCGAACTGATCCTCGGGGCCGCCCTCGTCACGCTGCCGCGCGAGCGACGCCGCATCGGCGCCGTTGTCGCGGCGTTCTTCGTCGCGGTGTTCCCGGGCAACGTCCACCAGTGGCGCACGGGCCTCCCGGCGCCTCTCATGCGCACAGATCGCGCCCGGTTCATCCGTCTGCTGCTCCAGCCCCTGCTCGTCGCGTGGGCGCTGTGGAGCACATCCGTCCCGTCCCGACCGTCACCGCGTTCGCAGAAAGGCCGTAGATGACCACCAGGAATTCCTCGCGACACGTTCGTTCCCTTCGCGTCGCCGAGGCGCAGCACGACAGCGAACTCGGCAGCATCCGTCGGCTGCCGTCGACAACTTTCCCATCCTGCGGCGGCTCTCCATCAAGCGGCTGGTACTCGCGCCCGGCAGCGTCCGCGAACCGCACTGGCACGCCAATGCCGACGAGCTCGGCTACTGCCTCGCGGGGTCCGTCCTGGTGTCGATCGTCGAGAACGGCAGCGTTTTCTCGTCGTTCACGATCACGGCGGGGCAGATGTTCACGATCCCGAGCGGGGCGCTCCACCACATCGAGAACATCGGCGACGCCGAGGCCGAGATCGTGGTGGCCTTTTCGAACGAGGCGCCCGAGGACTTCTCGCTGCGCGCGGCGTTCGGCGAGATGTCGGATGCCGTGCTGGGCAACACCTACGGGCTGCCGTCGGCGGACTTCGCCGCCCTGCCCCGCGACACGGCCTCTCGCGACATCGTCCGGCGCGATGGCCCCGCCGTCATCCCCGACACGGCCGGCTACGGCAACCCGCACAAGTTCGACATCGCCGCGCAGGAGGCACCGCTGCAGCATCCGTTCGCGGCGGTCAAGCTCGCGCGCAGCCAGTACTGGCCCGCTCTGGCGAGCATGTCGATGTACTCGCTCACCATCCGCGACGACGGGATGCGTGAGCCGCACTGGCACCCTGGCACCGCCGAGATGGGCTACGTGCATCGGGGGCGCGCCCGGATGTCGATCCTCGACCCCGATGGCGCCGTCGACACGTATCTGCTCGAGCCGGGGGACTGCTACTTCGTGCCGCCGGCCTACCCCCACCAGATCGAGGTGATCGGGGACGACGAGATCCACTTCCTGATCTTCTTCGATCAGCCCACCCCGGGGGACATCGGATACCGCGAGTCGGTGTCGGCGTTCTCCCGCCCCGTGCTGGCCGCGACCTTCGGTGTCGAGGTCGATCGGCTGCCCGCGTTCCCCTTCACCCCGGTCGATCCGCTGTTGGTCGAGAAGGTGAACCCGACCGACCCGGTCTGACCCGTTGCGGCCCGCGACCTCGCGTCGCAAGCCCTCCTGCTCCGATGTGTAATATGTTGCATTCCCGACACCCTGGAGAACCATGCCGCTCAGCGACTTCCCGCGTCATCCGCTCACCTTCGGTCCGAGCCCCGTGCATCCGCTCAACCGTCTGAGCGACCACCTCGGCGGCGCGCGGGTGTGGGCGAAGCGCGAGGACGTCTCGAGCGGGCTCGCCTACGGCGGCAACAAGGTGCGCAAGCTCGAGTACCTGGTGCCCGACGCGATCGCGCAGGGCGCCGACACCCTCGTCTCGATCGGCGGCGTGCAGTCGAACCACACCCGGCAGGTGGCCGCGGTGGCCGCGCACCTCGGCATGAAGGCCGTCCTGGTGCAGGAGAACTGGGTGGACTGGCCCGATTCCGTCAACGACCGCGTCGGCAACATCATGCTCTCGCGCCTGATGGGCGCGGACGTGCGGCTGGATGCCTCGGGTTTCGGCATCGGCTTCAAGGACTCGTGGAAGCAGGCGATCGCGGATGTCGAGGCATCCGGCGGCACGCCCTACGCGATCCCGGCCGGGGCATCGGATCACCCGCTCGGCGGACTCGGATTCGCGAACTGGGCGCACGAGGTCGCGGCTCAGGAGGCCGAGTTGGGCGTCTTCTTCGACACGATCATCGTGTGCAGCGTCACCGGCTCGACCCATGCCGGCATGATCGCGGGCTTCGCGGACCTGGTCGAGAACTTCGGCGGCCGCGAGCGCCGGGTCATCGGCATCGACGCGTCCGCCAAGATCGACGAGACGCGCGACCAGGTCGCCCGCATCGCACGGCGCACCGCCGACATGATCGGCGTCGGTCGCGAGCTGCGCGACGACGAGATCACGGTGCTCGAGGGATGGGCGGGGGACTATTACGGCATCCCGGTCGCCTCAACGGACGAGGCCATACGCCTGACCGGCAGCCTCGAGGGCGTCATCATCGACCCGGTATACGAGGGCAAGTCGATGGCGGGGCTCATCGACCTCGTGTCGTCGGGCGAGATCCCGCGCGACTCCACCGTGCTGTACGCCCACCTCGGCGGCCAGCCCGCGCTGAACGCGTACAGCGGCCGGTACCACTGACCCGGCGCCACTGACCCGGTACCACTGACCGCGTGCCGGGTGTTGACTGAGGGCATGGCCGCACCCGACATCGCATCCTCGCCCCCGCGCACGATCGCTCGCTGGGCGCTCGGGGGAGCGCTCGCGTTCGCCGGAATCTCTCACCTGTTCTGGGCGCGCAAGGAGTTCCAGGCACAGGTGCCCGACTGGACCACCGAGTACACCCCGCTCGACAAAGACGCGGTCGTCGTGGCATCCGGAGCCGTCGAGATCATGCTCGGGGCGGCCCTGATCGCCCTGCCGAGGGAGAGATCGCGCATCGGTCTGCTGCTGGCGGCGTTCTTCGTCGCGGTGTTCCCGGGCAACATCGAGCAGTACGCCAAGAAGCGCGACGGGTTCGGACTCGACACCGACCGCAAGCGACTCGTGCGGCTCTTCTTCCAGCCGGCGCTCGTGGCGTGGGCGTACTGGTCGACGCGCTCGCGCTAGCGCTAGCTCAGCGCTTGTCGGGAACCAGACGGACCAGGCGGATGTTGTCGGTCTCGTTCATCTCGACGATCGCCGGGTGGGCCTTGATGAAGTCCGAGAACGACTTGAAGCCGAGCCCCTTCTCGCTGAACGACGGGTCCATCCGCTTGATGAGGTTCTTGATGACCGAGCTGTGCATCCAGTCGGCATCGGTGCGCTCGTGTTCGAGGCGCAGCGCGCGCTCGAGCAGGTCGGCCGCCGGGTCCTTGCTGCTGCGGCGCCTCTGGCGCACGGGAGTATCGGATGCTGTGGCATCCTGCTTCTGCTGCGGCTTGTCGGTGGGCACCGAAACGCCGGGCAGGGCGTCGTAGGCATCGAACTGGTCGCACGCGGCCGCGAGCGACTTGGCGGTCGAGCCCGCCACTCCGACGCCGACGACGAAGCGTCCGAGCCGCTTGCAGCGCTGCGCGAGGGGCACGTAGTCGGAGTCGCCCGCGACGATCACGACGTGCGTGAGATCGGGGAGTCGGAACATGTCTTCGACCGCGTCTACCGCGAGGCGGATGTCGGCGCCGTTTTTCGCGTAGGCGGCGGCGGGGAAGAGCTGCACGAGGTCGACCGCGCGGGCGACGAGCTGACTGCGGTACACCGCGTTGACCGGCGACGACCAGTCCGCGTACGCGCGCGTCAACACGAGCGTGCCGAACGATGCCGCGTAGTCGATGATCGCGCCCACGTCGATGACGGCCTGGCCGAGGCGTTCCGCGATCTCGGGTTCGGCGGGATTCTCGGCGATGCGCTGACGGTCGCGCCCGTAGGCGTTGCGTCCGTGCACGCGGTCGTACCAGGAGATGACGATGTTGTCGAAGTCGAGATAGACCGCGACGCGGCCGTCCTCGGCCACGTCAGGCCTCGCCCGGGTAGACGAGGCCGATCTGGCCCCGGATCTCGTCGAGTGTCGCCATGATGTCCACCGTCTCATCGATCGTCAGGAGGTCGCCGACAAGATTGCCTTCGGCGACGAGTCGCTCGGCCGCGAGGGCCTGATACTGCATGCCGCGACCCTGCACGTGCGAGACGTAGTGTTCGCGCAGCGTGCCGTCGGGTCCGGTCAGCCGGAACGACGTCGCGTTGTACCAGGTGCGATCGACGTCGATTCGACCCTCGGTGCCCACGATGTGCGCCGTGTTGGGCCCGGCCGCGCGCGACGACGAGATCGTGGTCGAGATCGCCCCGGACGCGTGCGTGAAGATCGTCGCCACCTCGGTGTCGGCGCCCGTATCGCTCTTGCGAGCGGACGCGAGGATCGTCTTGGGCCGACCCAGGATGTTCCAGACGAACGACACGGGATAGATGCCGAGATCGAGCAGTGCGCCACCGCCGAGCTCGAGGGCGTTCAGGCGGTGCCGGAGATCGGCCGTGATCTGCTGTGTGTGGTCGGCGAAGACCGTCCGCACCTCGCCGACGGCGCCGTCGGCGATCAGCTCGCGGATCCGCGCCATGTGCGGCAGATAACGGGTCCACATGGCCTCGAGGACGAGCACGCCGCGCGCCGCCGCGGCGTCGCGGACGGCGGCGGCCTCGGCGGCGTTCAGGGTGAACGGCTTCTCGACCAGCACGTGCTTGCCCGCGGCGATGACCGCGAGCGCGTTCTCTGCGTGCGACGGATGCGGCGTCGCGACGTAGACGATGTCCACGTCCGGGTCGGCGAGGAGGGCCTCGTACGAACCGTGCGCGTGGGGGATGCCGAACTCTTCGGCGAACGCCCGCGCCGAGACATCCGATCGCGACCCGACCGCGACGACCTCTCGGCCCGCGACGTGCAGGTCGTGGGTGAAGGTGCGGGCGATGCCGCCCGTCGCGAGGATTCCCCAGCGCAGTCCACTCATGCCCCGAGCCTACCCGCGGGGTGGGACGTGCCGCGGGGTTGTCGCGCGGTGCTCGAGTCTTCGCGCGGATGGCACGAGCGGGGCCCGGGCGCCGCGACCTACCCTGGAGCTGTAGACGGGAGAACCATGTCCGACATCCTGATCACCCCCGACGCCCTCGCCGCACTGCTCGCCGAGGGTGACCCCGTGCGCGTGCTCGACGTGCGGTGGCGCCTGGACCGACCGGACGGCCGACCCGAATACCTCGCGGGGCATATCCCGGGGGCCGTATTCGTCAGCCTCGACCACGACCTGGCGGCGCACGGTGAGCCGACGGACGGGCGCCACCCGCTGCCGGAGGTCGCGGCTTTGCAGGCCGCAGCGCGCCGGTGGGGGATCGGCGACGGCGATACGGTGGTCGTCTACGACGATCTCTCGTCGCTCTCGGCCGCCCGGGCGTGGTGGGTGCTCACCGACGCTGGTATCGCGGACGTGCGGATCCTCGACGGAGCACTGCGGGCCTGGACCGCCGCCGGGCTGCCCCTCGAGAGGGGCGATGTCGTGCCGACACCCGGGTCCGTGACACTCTCGACGGGGCACCTCGCACAGGTGTCGATCGACGAGGCCGCGGAGCTCGCGGCATCCGGCGCCCTGCTCGACGTGCGGGCACCCGAGCGCTATCGCGGCGAGGTCGAGCCGATCGATCCGCGGGCGGGCCACATCCCCGGCGCCCTCAACTCTCCGACGACGGGCAACGTCGACGCGGACGGCCGATTCCTCGCGCCCGAGGACCTGCGGGCCCGCTTCGCGGAGGCGGGGGTCGATGCAGCGTCGCCGGTGGCCGTGTCGTGCGGATCAGGCGTGACGGCCTCGCACGCGTTCGTCGCACTGCGGATCGCGGGCCTCACTCCGCGGCTCTACCCGGGCTCGTGGAGCCAGTGGTCGAATCATCCGGATCGTCCCGTTGCCACGGGGCCGAACCCGGTATAGGTCCTCAGGGGACGATGACGATCTTGCCGTCGACGCCGCGCTCGATCGCGCGGTGCGCTTCGGCTGCGTCGGCAAGGGAGAAGGACGGGCCCTCTTCGATCGTGAACGCGCCCGCCGCGAGCAGCGCCATCGTGACGGGGAATGCCTCGGCACGCCACGCGAGCTCGGTCTCGGTCAGGGGGGTGGAGCTCTCGCCGCCGAAGGCGCGCACGCCGTAGTTTCCGGCATCCTGTCCCCGCACGATCGTGCCGATGCGGTTGCGGTCGGCGACGAGCTCGCACGACACCTCGAGTGCCTCGTCCGTTCCCGCCGCGTCGAACGCCACCGTTACCCCCTGCGGGGCCGCCTCGCGAACGCGCTCCAGCAGTCCCTCGCCGTAAACGACCGGCGTCGCACCGAGCTCGCGTACCCGATCGAAACGCCCCTCGCTCGCGGTCGCGATGACGGTCGCACCCCAGAGCACGGCGTACTGAATGGCGGCCTGACCGACGGATCCCGATCCGGCGTGCAGCAGAAGGGTGTCGCCCGCGTGCACATCGAGCGACCGCAGCACCTGATAGGCCGTGCCCACGGGGATGCCGATACCGGCGCCGGCGGCGGCCGAGACCGACGGCGGGCGCGGGATCGCGTTGTGCGCGGCGACCCGGACCTCGCTCGCGTAGGTGCCGGAGGTCTCGCGGAACGCGACCGGGTCGCCGACGCGGAAGCCCTGCACGTCGTCGCCGACCGCGACGACCACACCGGCGCCGTCGCGTCCGATGTGGCGGGGTGCGTCGAGCGTGGCGGACGGGCGGATGCCGGCGCGCAGCTTGGCGTCGATGGGGTTCACGCCCGCGGCCTCGACCCGCACGATCATGTGGGCCGGGCGGATGTCGGGGGTGGGGATCTCCACCACGGTGAGGACCTCGGGACCGCCGAACTCGGCGTAGACGACTGCGCGGGTCATGGTGATGCGTTCTTCCTCTTCGGGGTGTGGGCTGCGGGTTGTCTCGAGCGTAGCCCTCGCGTCGTGCGCGAACGGCTGCCCAGCGAACGGACGCGACACGCCGTCGCGGCGCGGACCACACGGCGTGTTGCGTCCGTTCGGCGAGGAAGGAAGTCTCGGCCGGGGTCAGGAGTCCCCGCGCAGGGCCTTCGTGATGCGGGGGAGCGAGACGGGCTCCGCGGTTCCCAGGCGCTGGGCGAACAGGCTCACGCGATACTCCTCGAGCAACCAGCGCGCGTGCACGAGGGCGGGTGATGCATCCCGACTCACCGGGATCGTGCCGCCCGCTTCGGCGTATGCGGCCGCGGCGCGCTCGTACTCGGTCAGGCGCTGCCGGTCGCGGCCCGGGGTGTCGGCGAGCTCCTCGAGTCGCAGCCGCGCGCCCTCGAGGTAGCGCGGGAGCTGCGCGAGCCGGGCGGTGCCGGTGCGGAGGACGAAGCCCGGATAGATCAACCCGGCAACCTGCGCGCGCACGTCGCCCAGTGCCGCGAGCAGGGTCATCGCGTTCTGACCGCGCAGGGCCCGGTCGACGTCGCGCGCGGCGAGGAGGATGCGTGCGGTCAGGGACACGGCGGCGAACAGGGCGTCGACGATCCCGGCCGACACGGCGTCGCGCACGCGCGCGAACTCGTCGGCGGTGCGCACGACCCCGGTCGGTGCCACGGTCCGGATGAGCGCGTCGGCCGCAGCCGCCCGGCAGTCCTCGATCAGGGCCTTCGCCGACGCGTACGGCGAGGCCGCGAGGGCGAGTTTCTCGTTCGCGGTCAGGTGCTCCTGCACGTACGACACGGGCGAGGGAACGGCGAGCAGCACGAGCCGCCGGATGCCGACGCGCAAAGCCCGGTCTGCCGCATCCGGTGTCGACTCGATGCGCAGAGAAACGCTCGAGCCCTGGTCGACGAGCGTCGGGTACCCGCGGACGACCCCGCCGGCCACGCGCGTGTCGACGACGGGCGGCAACTCGCCGAGGTCCCAGGTGGTGATCCCCTCACGCTCGCGGACGGATGCGTCGGCGGACGGTGACGGCCCCGCCGGTGCGGCGGGGCCACGCCGCGGCTTGCCCGTCGAGGCCGAGGCCGGGGCCGCGAGTCGGGTCGCGACGCTCTCGCGGGCTCGTCCTGACAGCGTCTCCTGCAGCTCGCGCAGATCACGGCCCGAGCCGACCGTGCGCCCACGCTCGTCCACCACGCGGAACGTGGGGCGCAGGTGCGCGGGCACGCGGTCCATCTCGAAGTCGTCGGCGCTCACCAGCTGGTTCGCGACCCGCTGCACGAGCTTCGCCAAGGCCGCGGCGAGCGTCGTCGGGGGGAGCCCCGCGTGATTCTCGGGTCCCGCTCCCGCCAGATCATCGGCGAACCGCGCCGCCCAGTCCGCGGCGGGTACGACGTGGCGCCGGATGGACTTCGGCAGCGCCCGCAGCAGCGCGGTGACGAGGTCCGGTCGAAGCCCCGGAACCTGCCAATCGAAGCCGTCGGGGCGGAGCGCGGCGAGGAGCGCGAGTGGCACGATCACGGCGACTCCGTCGTCGGGTGCGCCGGGTTCGAAACGGTAGGCGAGGGTCAGGGTCTGATCGCCCTGGGTCCACCGGGTCGGGAAGTCCGACGCATCCGATCGCGCCTCGCCCTCGAGCAGGTCCTGCTCGCGCATCGTGAGCAGCTTCGGGGTGCGGGCGGACGCCTCGAGCCACCACGACTCGAACGAGCGGACATCGAAGACATCGCGCGGGATCCGGGCGTCGTAGAACGCGAACACGGCCTCGTCTCCCGCGAGGATGTCGCGGCGCCGCTCCCGTTCCTCGACGCGTTCCAGGCGGCGGCGCAGCTCGTCGTTCGCGCGCGCGAAACTCGTCAGGCGCTTGTCGATCTTCGACGGGTCCCACTCGCCCTCCACCAGGGCGTGGCGGACGAACAGTTCACGGGCGCCCGCCCGGTCGATGCGCGCCAACTGCACGCGGCGGCGCGGGATGATCTCGACCCCGAAGAGCGTGACCTTCTCGAACGCGACGGCCGCCCCGGCATCCTTCGACCAGTGCGGCTCGCTCACCTGACGTTTCGCCAGATCGCCCGCGAGGGGCTCGGCCCACGCGGGATCGATCGCGGCGACCGTGCGGGCGTACAGGCGCGAGGTCTCGACGAGCTCGGCGGCCATCACGGCCTTCGGGCGCGCCTTGCGCAGTCCCGAGCCGGGGAAGATCGCGAAGCGGATGCCTCGGGCACCGAGATACTCGGGGGTCGGGGCCCGACGGGCGGGAGCGGCGGTCTTCTGAACGGTGCCCTTCTGTGCCGCGCGCTCGTCGATCAGGCCGATGTGCGAGAGCAGGCCCGCGAGGATCGCGCGGTGGATGGCGGCCGGGTCGGTGGCGGCGCCGTCGGGGGTTGTCGTGTGGGGTTTCTTCGAGCCCGCCGATCTCGCGTCCTTCGAGCTCGAGCCCTTCGAGGGAACCAGCGAACGGATCTGCCGGTGCACGTCGAACCACTCCCGCACACGCACGTAATTGAGGTGCTCGGCGCGGCACAGGCGTCGGAAGGCGCTCGAACCGTTCTCGCGCTGGGCCTGCTGCAGGTGATTCCAAAGGTTGAGGAGCGCGAGGAAGTCGCTCGTGGGGTCGGCGAAGCGCGCGTGCAGCCGGTCCGCCTCCTCGCGGCGCTCCTCGGGGCGCTCGCGGACGTCCTGGATCGACATGCCCGCCACGATCGGCAGGACCTCGTGGATCGCGCCGGTGCGCTGCGCTTCGATGAGCATGCGGGCGAAGCGCGGATCGATCGGCATGCGCGCGATGTCGCGCCCGATCCTCGTGAGCCGCGGGGCGCCCCGCCCGGGCTCCACCGCGCCGAGCTCGCCGAGCAGGTCGAGCGCGGCCTTGACCCCGCGCGAGTCCGGCGGCGTGAGGAACGGGAAGGCCTCGATATCGCCGAATCCGAGCGAGAGCATCTGCAGGATGACCGAGGCGAGGCTCGTGCGCAGGATCTCGGGCTCGGTGAACTCGGGGCGTTTGGCGAAGTCGTCCGCGGCGTACAGGCGGATCGCGATGCCGGCGCTCGTGCGGCCCGCGCGCCCGGAGCGCTGCTGCGCCGACGCCTGCGACACCGCCTCGATCGGCAGGCGCTGCACCTTCGCGCGGTTGCTGTAGCGCGACATCCGGGCGGTGCCGGTGTCGATGACGTAGCGGATGCCGGGCACGGTCAGGCTGGTCTCGGCGACGTTCGTGGCGAGCACGACCCGCCGGCGCACGCCCGCTATGCGGGAGGGCTCGAAGACGCGGTGCTGCTCGGCGGAAGACAGGCGCCCGTAGAGCGGCAGCACCTCGGTCGGGGCCGTCGCCTGCGCGTAGGCGCCGCGGACGGCATCGGCCGCGTCGCGGATCTCGGCCTCGCCCGGCAGGAAGACGAGCACATCGCCCGGAGCTTCGCGCTCGAGTTCGCGCAGCGCCTGGACGATCCCGGCCACCTCGTCGCCCTCGACGTCGTACGGCGCCTCGTCGAGGGGTGGCTGCTCTGCGGCATCCCGGACATCAGGGAGGTGCGGTGGGGCTGGAGTCGTGTCATCGGCCGCGTCCGGCACGTTCCGCGCGGGTCGATCCTTCGGGATGTCCGCCTCGCCGACCTCGCGGACGAGGGGGCGGTACCGGATGTCGACGGGAAAGGTCCGCCCCGACACCTCGACGATGGGGGCGTGTGTGCCCGAGGCATCCGCGAAGTGCGCGGCGAAGCTCTGCGGGTCGATCGTCGCCGACGTGACGATGACCTTCAGGTCGGGGCGCTCCGGCAGGATCCGCGTGAGATAGCCGAGGAGGAAGTCGATGTTGAGGCTGCGCTCGTGGGCCTCATCGATGATGATCGTGTCGTAGCGGCGCAGCAGCCGGTCGTGGTGGATCTCGTTCAGCAGGATGCCGTCGGTCATGAGGGCGACGAGCGTCTGGTCGGACACGTTGTCCGTGAAGCGCACCTTGTAGCCGACGAGCGTGCCGAGTGGCACCTCGAGCTCCTCCGCGATGCGCTCGGCGATCGTCCGGGCGGCGAGTCGACGCGGCTGCGTGTGGGCGATACGCGTCCGACCGAGTTCGAGGCAGATCTTCGGCAGCTGCGTCGTCTTGCCGGATCCCGTCGCCCCCGCCACGATCACGACCTGGTTGCCCTCGATGGCGCGCGCGATCTCTTCCCGGGCGGCGCTGACGGGCAGCTCCGGGGGGAAGGTGATCACGGGGACGGGCGCGGGCATAGCCCTCCATCGTATGACGCACGCGCCCCGGGACGGCCGAGGGTCACGGGCGGTGGGCAGGCCCGCCCCTAGGATGACCGCATGGGCTCGGAGGGTTTCGCACACGTGCGTTTCATCGGCTACGCGATTCCGACGGCCCCGGCCATGGTCGTGCCGCTCGGAAACCCCGACCGCGGGTCCGCCATGGGCGGCACGTATCTCGGCCTCGGCGACGTCGCAGCGGATGTCGGGGGTCGCCTCTCGGTCATGCGTGCCGCCGTCCACGCCGCCCGTGACGCGCTGCCGGAGGGCGAGAGCGATGTGCTCAACGTCTTCGTCGCCCCCGAGTTCTTCTGGCACGGTCCGCAGGGCCCCTACCTGCACGCGACCGGCGCGCCCGATCCGGTCGATCGCATCCTCGAGCGCCTCGTCGCGGAATTCCCGCCGGGGGACTATCCCAACTGGGTCTTCGTGTTTGGCACGGCGGTGACTGCCGCGGTCGACGACCCCCGCGAGGTGTTCTCGCGTACCACCACGACCGTGCGCAACGGCGTCGTCGCCGACCTCGCGCATCGCTACCGCCAGGCCGCGGCCGACGACGCAGCGAAAGTCTTCGACATGATCGACGACTACCTGCAGTGGGGCCACGCGCATCCGGTCGTCCAGGTGCGCAACCGGGCGCTGATCGTCAGCGCCACCTCGCTCGGATCGCCGGGCGCGGCGTTCGCGGTCCGCGCCGCCACGACCGACAAGGTCTTCGACTCGGCCGAAGATCTCGTGCTCTGGGACGTCACGGGCCGCGACGACGTCGTGACCGAGCAGATGACGGCCCACCCCTATGTCGACCTGTCGGCGGGCGACCTCAAGCGTGACCCGTTCGATGCGCACGCGATCCTGCGGCTGGGAACCGGTCAGGGGGTGGCAACGGACATCGCCGTCGAAATCTGTCTCGATCACGCCGACGCACGCCTGCGGGGAGCGATGTCGCGCACGCGCTGGCCGCGCGGAGACGGATTCGTCGACGACGGCATCGACATCCAGATCGTGCCGTCGTGCGGCGCGGCTCTGTCGGCGGCGTCGATCGCCTCCGTCGCGGGCGGCTTCGCGTTCAACGTCGACGGTCAGATCGCGGCGGGCGACAGCATCATGCCCACCGGGTCGGGGCCGGTGTTCGGCGTACAGAGCGCCTACGGCAACTACATCGATCCCGCGAACCCGCGTTACCGCGCGCACACGCAGCTCGCGGGCGTCGTGAGCGCGGCAGTGGGGGACGACGGTCGGTCGCCGAGCTCGTCGGACGCCCAACTCGCGCGATTCGCCGACGACCTCATCACCGTGGTCCCGGTGGCGGCACCGCCGACTCTCGACACGTTCTTCGCCGGTGGCCCCGGCGCCGTGCACATCTACGGCCTGCATGCGCCTCTGGCGCTCGGACCGCCCGCGCCGGCCGCGGGTTGACTCGTCGCCGTCGCGACGGGTCGGCCCCGCGAGAGGACGCAACATGCCGTGTGGGCGACGGTGCGCACGGCATGTTGCGTCGGTTCGCCGCGCCGTCGGGGATGTCAACCCCCGCCCCACGGATGAGCGAGGCTCCCTAGGCTGGGCGGATGACGATTCCCACCATCGCACTCCGTTCCGGCTACGACATCCCGCAGCTCGGCTACGGAGTCTTCAAGGTTCCCGCCGCCGACACCGAACGGGCCGTGTCCGAGGCGTTCGAGATCGGCTACCGCCACATCGACACCGCCGCGATCTACGGCAACGAGGAGGGCGTCGGCGCCGCGATCGCCGCCAGCGGCATCCCGC
This sequence comes from Microbacterium sp. CJ77, assembly GCF_002911615.1. NCBI lineage: Bacteria > Bacillati > Actinomycetota > Actinomycetes > Micrococcales > Microbacteriaceae > Microbacterium > Microbacterium sp. CJ77. The sequence goes on from NZ_PQBR01000006.1 coordinate 434,816, forward strand.
GCGACGAGCTCTTCATCACCACGAAGCTCTGGAACGACCGGCACGACGGCGACGAGCCGAACGCGGCGATCCGCGAGAGCCTCGACAAGCTCGGACTCGAGCACGTCGACCTGTACCTCGTGCACTGGCCGACGCCCGCCGCCGACAACTACGTGCACGCGTGGGCGAAGCTGATCGAGCTGCGCGACGCCGGGCTGTCGCGCTCGATCGGCGTCTCGAACTTCCTCGTGCCGCACCTCGACCGCATCGTCGCCGAGACCGGCGAGGTGCCCGCCGTCGACCAGGTCGAGCTGCACCCCGCGCACCAGCAGCGCGAGGTCGTCGCCTGGGGCGAGCAGAACGACATGCACGTCGAGGCGTGGGGGCCGCTCGGGCAGGGCAAGTACGACCTGTTCGGGCTCGCGCCGGTGCACGAGGCATCCGTCGCCCACGAGAAGACCCCGGCCCAGGTCGTGCTGCGCTGGCACATCCAGAAGGGCTTCATCGTCTTCCCGAAGTCGGTGCGCCCCGAGCGCCTGCGCGAGAACGCCGACATCTTCGACTTCGCCCTCTCGGACGCCGAGATGGTGGCGATCGATGCGCTGGACGCGGGCGACGGCTCGGGGCGCGTGAGCGCCCACCCGAACGACGTCAACTAGCGCACATGGCCTCCCGCCTCGCCGAAGCGCGGAGCCCCTACCTGCGCGCGCACGCCGGCAACCCGGTCGCCTGGTACCCGTGGGGCCCCGAGGCGTTCGCCGAGGCTGCCCGGCGGGACGTGCCGGTGCTCGTCTCGATCGGGTACTCGACCTGCCACTGGTGCCACGTGATGGCCCGCGAGTCGTTCTCGGATGCCGCCATCGCCGCGCAGCTGAACGAGGGGTTCGTGGCCATCAAGGTCGATCGTGAGGAGCATCCGGATGTCGACGCCACCTACCTGGCTGCGGCAGCCGCCTTCACGCCCCACCTCGGCTGGCCGCTGACCGTCTTCGCCACGCCGACGGGGGTGCCGTTCTACGCCGGCACGTACTACCCGCCGGAGGCGCGCCCGCCGGTGCCGGCCTTCCGCGACGTGCTGAACGCCGTGCGCGAGGCGTGGACCGACCGTCGTGACGAGGTCGACGGCACCGCCGCCGCGATCGCCGAAGCCCTGCGCGCCGTGCCGGACGGCGGTGACGGGTCGCTCCCGACCCTCGAAGACCTCGCCGCCGCGGTGGAATCGGTCGCCGCGGCCGAGGACGCCGAGTTCGGCGGTTTCATCTCGGGCGGGTCCGCGGATGCGCCGAAGTTTCCGATCGCGACCGTGCTGCGCTTCCTGCAGGCGCCCGGACTCGCGGACAAGGACCCGGCTGCGGCCGCGCTCGCCGCGCGCACCGTCCGGACGATGGCCGCATCGCCGCTGCGCGACCCCGTCGAGGGCGGGTTCTTCCGCTACGCGACGCGGCGCGACTGGTCGGTGCCGCACTACGAGCGCATGCTGACCGACAACGCGCAGCTGCTCGACGCGGCCGTGCGTGCGGGGGACGAGCCCGTCGCGGCCGGCATCGCTTCGTTCCTGATCGAGGTTCTGCAGCAGGCGTCCGGCGGGTTCGGCGCGGCGCAGGACTCCGAGTCCGTGATCGGCGGGCGACGGAGCGAGGGCGGCTACTACGCACAGGATGCGGCGGGTCGGGCGGTCCTGTCGCCGCCGGCGGTCGACGGCAAGGTCGTCACCGGCTGGAACGGGCTCGCGATCGGTGCGCTCGCGCGTGCGGGGGCGCGGCTCGGACGCCCGGCCTGGATCGAGGCGGCGGCCCGCGCCGCCGAGGACGTGCTGCAGAACAACCTGCGCCCCGACGGCACGCTCGTGCGGGCCTCGCTCGACGAGATTCCCTCGCGCGCCCCGGCGGTCCTCGCCGACTACGGGCAGCTGGCCTCGGGACTCGTCGCGCTCTCGATCGCGGCTGCCGAACCCGCGTTCGCGGTGGCAGCGCGCACGCTCGTCGACCTCTGCGTCGAATCCGGCGTCGACTCGGGCGACGGCCCCGCGACGGGGACTCTGCGCGCGCCCGGCGGGGGCGACACGGTACTCGGCGCGCAGGGTTTCGCCGCGGCGGCGGGGGAGTCGGACGGCGACGAGCCCTCGGGCCACGCCGCGATCGCGGGCGCGTGCCTGGACCTCTGGCTGCTCGGAGCGGGCGAGGAGTATCGTGCCCGCGCATCCGTCGTCGTCGCGTCGCGCGCTGCCGAAGCACTCGCCCGGCCGCTGGGCTACGGCGCCCTGCTGGCCGTCGCCGTCGGGCTCGCCGCAGCCCCGCGGCAGGTCGTCGTCGTGGCGGATGACGCGGACGACCCGCTCGCACGGGCGGCTCGGGTCGCCAACGCGGACATCGTGGCCGTGGTCCCGCCACACCGCGCCGCGCAATTCGCGGGCGCGGGATTCTCGCTGTTCGAAGCGAAGACCCTCAGCGGTGGCCGGGCAACCGCGTACGACTGCCGTGCGTTCGTGTGCCGTCTGCCGACGACGGACCCCGAAGATCTCGCGGATGCTCCACGCCTTGGCTGATTCGGGAGGCTAGCGGGACGTCGTGACGTGCGTCAGATCCAGCTGAACATCCAGTTGTGCAGCCGCCAGAATTCGTACGGCACCTCGAGGGCGGTCCACAGCGGATACCAGAAGACCGACACCGCGAACGCGACCAGCAGGAACGCCGCGACCGCGCCCTGGCCGCTCGTACGGCGGTCGGTCGGGGCACCGGGCGGACCGGCGATGCGACGCAGCGCGAGCACGAGCGCGAGGATCAGGAACGGCACGATCACGATCGTGTAGAACTGGAAGATCGTGCGCTCGGGGTAGAGCAGCCAGGGCAGGTAGGTCGCCGCGACACCGGTCAGCACGAAGGCCGATCGCCAGTCCCTCGATCGCCCCGTGCCCGGCCAGGCGAGGCGGACCGCCAAGAACACGATCGCGCCGACGCCCGCGTACCAGATCAGCGGGTTCGGGATGCTCGAGATCGCCTGCACGCAACCACCGGCCATGTCGCATCCGTCGACACCCTGCTCGGTCTTCTGCCAGTACATCGACGTCGGGCGCAGCAGCAGCGGCCATTGCCAGGCCGGTGAGGCATAGGAGTGACCACTGGTCAGTCCGACGTGGAAGTTGTAGATCGCCTGGTGGTAGTTCCACAGGGCGAGCAGGGGATTGGCGTCCGAGTCCCGGTCGTAGCCGCCCTGGGTGACGAGCCATCCCGTCCAGGTCGTGAGGTAGACGATCGCCGCGACCGGCACCAGGAGCAGGAACGTCGCGGGCCCCTGGCGGAGTGTCGCATCCGGAAGCCAGCGCCGGATGCCCGCGCGGCGGCGCGTGAGAGCATCGGTCACGACCAGGTAGATGCCGAGCGCCGCCAGCACATAGAGGCCCGACCACTTGACCGAGGTCGCCGCGCCGAGAGCCGCACCCGCGGCGAGGATCCACGGGCGAGACCACAGCATCGGGCCCCAGGCCGGCGGGTCGTCGCCGGTCGCCGCGAGGGCGATGCGGGTCTGCATCCGTTCGCGATCGATCAGGACGAACCAGAACGCCAGCAGCACCAGCAGCATCAGGAATCCGTCGAGCAGAGCCACACGGCCGAGGACGATCCCGAGCCCATCGACCGCGAGGAGCAGGCCGGCGATGCACGCCCAGACCGTCGAGCCGGTCAGTCTGCGGGCGATCAGGATCAGCACGAGCACGGCCGCGGTGCCGGCCAGCGCGGCCGCGAGGCGCCATCCCCACGCGGTGTCGGCGCCGAAGACGCCGTAGCCCAGGGCGATGAGCCACTTGCCGAGCGGGGGATGCACGACGAAGCTGCCGTCGGTCAGGAAAGACATGGTGTCGCCGGACAGGAAGGCCTTGTCGGCGCCCTCGGGCCATTTCGACTCGTAGCCGAGGTGCGCGAGCGTCCAGGCATCCTTCGCGTAGTACGTCTCGTCGAAGACGAGCGCGTGCGGATGGCCGAGGTTGGCGAGGCGCAGCACAGCCGCGAGGAGCGTGACCAGGGCGGGCGCGAGCCAGTGCCAGAGGCCGCCGACGCGGGGCAGACTCCGGAGTCGCCGCCCGAATCGCTCGAACACGGTCGGGCGATCCGGCGGCAGCAAGGGATCTGCGGCGATCGGGCCTGTCGCGATCGGGCCCGTGGCGACAGGGCCTGTGGCGATCGGTCCCGTGGCGATCGGGCCTGCGCCGGCCGCGTCGGTGCTGACGGGACCCGTGCGTGCGGGGTCGAGGTCGCTGGCCGGCTGCACGCGACAAGCCTATGGCTGCGCGGCGCGAGCTCTGTCGAACCGGCCAGCGAACATCCGGAAGGTACCGTCGGCCGCGTGCAGCCCAGCGGTCGGCGTGTCGGGACTTTTCGGGCTCGTCGTTCCTCCCGGATGCACGGGCGTGCTGACCAAGGGTGCGAGACTGGCGGCGTGCTGATCCTCGCCGCGACCCCGATCGGAAACCTCGGGGATGCCTCGCGCCGACTGGTCGAGGCGCTCGAAGCCGCCACGATCATCGCCGCCGAGGACACCCGCACGACGCAGCGCCTGCTGGCGGGCCTCGGCATCACCAACCGACCGCGGCTGATCGCCCTGCACGATCACAACGAGAAGCAGCGCGCCGCCGAGATCGTCGACCTCGCGGCCGAGCAGGACGTTCTCGTGTTGAGCGACGCGGGGATGCCGACGGTGAGCGATCCGGGCTTCGGGCTCGTCGCCGAGGCGGCCGCCCGAGGCGTGACGGTCACCGCGCTGCCCGGCCCGAGTGCGGTCCTCACGGCGCTCGCCGTGGCGGGGCTGCCGACCGATCGCTTCACGTTCGAGGGTTTCCCCGGGCGCAAGCAGGGCGAGCGCCGCTCGGCATTCACGGCGCTGGCGCGCGAGCCCCGCACGATGGTCTTCTTCGAGGCCCCGTCCCGGATCGCCGCGACCCTGGCCGACATGGCCGCTGTCCTCGGTGCCGATCGCCCGGCGGCCGTGTGCCGCGAGCTGACGAAGATGTACGAAGAGGTCAAGCGCGGCGGCCTCGCCGAGCTCGCGACCTGGGCCGAGGACGGCGTGCGCGGCGAGTGCGTCATCGTGGTGGGCGGTGCGTCGAACGCCCGGCCGCCGCTCGCCGAGGCCGTCGCGCAGGTGCTCGAGCTCGTTGCCGCGGGCGGACGACTGAAGGATGCCTGCACAGAAGTCGCCGCCGCCACCGGACACGCGTCGCGCGAGCTGTATCAGGCGGCCCTGGCGGCCAAGTCCGACGCGAAGTCCGACACCAACTCTGACGCGAAGCAGAAGTAACCTGGCGGGCATGAGTCGTCGCGGTGGAGTCGCACTCGTGCTGATGGTCGGGCTGCTGCTGACCGGGTGCATGCCCGAACCGGGCGGCACCGAACCGGGTGATGCGGGCTCGACCGTGCCCTCCGGTGGGCCCTCCGATGCGCCCGCGCCCGAGGCATCCGTCGGCACGGGATCGGCCGTCGTTGTGCCCGGCGACTGCGGCGAGGTGCTGAGCGATGCCGAGCTCAGCGAGCTGACGGGACAGGAGCAGTACCTTGCTCCGGACCTCCCGTCGCTCGAGGCGCTGCCCGGCCCGGTCGCGCGCGAGACGGCGCAGCGGGCGGACGAGCGCCTCGACTGCATGTGGTGGGTCGTGAACGTGTGGGAGGGGTCGCTTCCGCTGTTCATCTCACGCACGACCGCTGAGGCGCAGGCGGCGCTCATCGACGGACTGCTCACCTCGACGCTCTACACCGAGACGACGGTCGGCGGCGAGCGGGCGTTCACTTCGTCGTACACCGACGAGATCGCCGTGCACCAGGTCGTGTACGTCTTCGTCGAGGATGTCTGGATCGCGGTGGTCGCGGCGGTCGCGCCCGCCACCGCCGTCGCGATCGCCGAACGGGCACTGACCGCTGTCACGGGCTGATCCCACCGCCGGGCCCGAGCAGGGCCGACGAGCCGCCGGCCCGGGCGTTCGTCACACCGCGGAGCCGACGCATCCGTCCCGCCTAGAATCGACGGGTGACTTCCGGCCGTTCGTTCTACATCACCACCCCCATCTACTACCCCAGCGACGTGCCCCACATCGGGCACGGGTACACGACGGTGGCGGTCGATGCGCTCGCGCGCTGGCACCGCCAGGCGGGCGATGACACCTGGATGCTCACGGGCACCGACGAGCACGGCCAGAAGATGATCCGCGCGGCGTCGGCGAACAACGCCACCCCGCAGGAGTGGGTCGACAAGCTCGTCGCCGAGTCGTGGTTCCCGCTGCTCGAGACCCTCGACATCGACAACGACGACTTCATCCGCACCACGCAGGAGCGCCACGAGACCCGCGTGCAGACCTTCCTGCAGGCGATCTACGACCGCGGCTACATCTACGCAGGCGAGTACGAGGCGCTGTACTGCGTCGGGTGTGAGGAGTTCAAGCCCGAGTCCGAGATCGTCGACGGCACCGGTCCGTTCGAGGGCCTGAAGGTCTGCGCCATCCACTCGAAGCCGCTCGAGCTGCTGCAGGAGAAGAACTACTTCTTCAAGCTCAGCGAGTTCTCCGACCGGCTGCTCGAGCTCTACCGCGACGAGCCCGACTTCGTGCGCCCCGAGTCCGCGCGCAACGAGGTCGTCTCGTTCGTGCGCAGCGGCCTGAAGGACCTCTCGATCTCGCGCTCGACCTTCGACTGGGGCATCGAGGTGCCCTGGGACTCTTCGCACGTCATCTACGTGTGGGTCGATGCTCTCCTCAACTACGCCACCGCCGTCGGCTACGGCGCGGATCCCGAGACGTTCGAGCGCCGCTGGCCGGCGTATCACGTGGTCGGAAAAGACATCCTGCGCTTCCACGCCGTGATCTGGCCTGCCATGTTGATGGCGGCCGGGCTCGACGTGCCGCGCGGGGTGTTCGCGCACGGCTGGCTGCTGGTCGGCGGAGAGAAGATGTCGAAGTCCAAGTTGACGGGCATCGCGCCATCCGAGATCACGGATGTCTTCGGTTCGGATGCGTACCGGTTCTACTTCCTCTCGGCGATCGCCTTCGGCCAGGACGGCTCTTTCTCGTGGGAGGACCTGTCCGCCCGCTACCAGGCCGAACTCGCGAACGGTTTCGGCAACCTCGCCTCACGCTCGATCGCGATGATCGAGAAGTATTACGAGGGGATCGTTCCGCCGCCGGGGGAGTACTCCGACGCCGACCTGGCCGTGCAGAAGATCGTCGCGGATGCCGCGGCCACCGCGGACGCGGCGATCGACCGATTCCGCATCGACGAGGCGATCACCGCGATCTGGACGATCGTCGACGCGCTCAACCTGTACATCACCGAGAACGCGCCGTGGGCCCTGGCGAAGGACGATGCCCAGCGCGAGCGGCTCGGCACGGTGCTGTACACCGCCGCCGAGGGTCTGCGTGCGCTCGCCGTGCTGCTCTCGCCCGTGACGCCCGAGTCCACCGAGAAGCTCTGGATCGCTCTCGGCGCTGCTGAGAGCATCGGGCGGCTGCGCGATCAGCCGATCCGCGAGGCCGGAGCTTGGGGGGTCCTGCAACCCGGCACGAGTGTCAACGGTCTGGCGCCCCTGTTCCCGCGCGTCGAGCAGAGCGTGTGAGCGACCCGCGCCATCGCGAACGGTCGCGACACGCCGTCCGCCCTCGGGGTGACGCGGCGAGTCGCGACCGTTCGTGGTGCCCGACGGGGCGAGGCGACATGGACGGCGCGACGTGACCGACCCGAGCCAGTACGTGCGCGAGCGCACGCAGGAGGGGCGGCGAGACATCCGGTATCCGGATGCTCCCGAGCCGCTGCGCGTCGCGGTCTACGACAACCACGCTCATCTCGAGATCATGGACGGCCCCGACCCGCTGAGCCTCGACGAGCAGCTCGAGCGGGCCGCGGAGGTCGGCGTGATCGGGGTCGTGCAGGCGGGCGGCGACATCGAGTCCAGTCGCTGGTCCGCGTGGGCCGCGGCGTCGCACCCCCGTGTGCTCGCCGCCGTCGCGATCCACCCCAACGAGGCGCCGGCCTACGCCGCGGCCGGCCGCCTCGACGAGGCCATCGCCGTGATCGACGAGCTCGCGGCGCAGCCCCGCGTGCGCGCGATCGGCGAGACGGGCCTGGACTTCTTCCGTACTGAGGAGGAAGGGTTGCCCGCGCAGTTCGAGAGCTTCGAGGCGCACATCGCGCTCGCCAAGAAGCACGGCATCGCGATGCAGATCCACGACCGCGACGCGCACGCCGCCGTCCTCGAGACGCTCGAGCGCGTTGGTGCTCCCGAGCGCACGGTCTTCCACTGCTTCTCGGGTGATGACGTCATGGCGCGAACCGCGGCGGAGCGGGGCTACTACCTCTCGTTCGCGGGAAACGTCACGTTCAAGAATGCCCAGAACCTGCGCGATGCCCTCGCGGTCACCCCGCGCGAGCGGATCCTGGTCGAGACCGATGCCCCGTTCCTGACGCCGGTGCCGCATCGGGGGCGCCCCAACGCTCCGTATCTGATCCCGGTGACGGTCCGCTTCATGGCCGCCGAACTCGACGTCGACGTCGACGAGTTGTGCGCGCAGCTCGCCGCCAACACCGTCGCGGCGTACGGCGAGTTCTGACCTACCGCGCGCGGGCGGCCTTCGCGGCGGCGCGGTCGTCGGCCGCGACGGTGAACAGCGTCTCGGTCTGCTCGAGCTCCATGCCCTTGGTCTCGGGGATGCGCAGGAGCACGTAGAAGAACGACAGGGCCGCGAACACGGCGTACATCAGATAGGTGAGCGGAAGCGACCATCCGGACATCGCCGGGAAGCTGACGGTGATCAGGAAGTTGGCGATCCACTGCGCCCCGGCGGCGACGCCGAGCGCCTTGCCGCGGATGCGGCTGGGGAAGATCTCGCCGAGCAGAACCCAGACCAGCGGGCCCCACGACGCACCGAAACCGATCACGAACAGGTTCGCCGCGACCAGCGCGATCGGACCCCACGCGCCGGGGAGCGACACCTCTCCATCGACCGTCTCGGCGAAGGCGAAAGACAGAGCCATGGCCCCGAGGGAGACGGCCATCATGACGGAACCGGTCAGCAGGATCGGTTTGCGCCCGACGCGGTCGACCAGCACGATCGCGACGATCGTGACCGCCACGTTGGTGACGGAGGTGATCACGCCGATGAGGAGCGAGTTCTGTTCGGTGAAGCCCACGGCCAGCCACAGCGTCGTCGAGTAGTAGAAGATCACGTTGATGCCGACGAACTGCTGGAAGACCGACAGGATGATGCCGGTCCAGACGATCGGCTGAAGCCCGAGCGCCTTGCCCCGGAGCGAAACGCCCCGTGACTTCTTGTCCTGCTGGATCTTCTGGTCGAGCTCGCGCATGGTCTGCTCGAGGTCGGCCTCGGGCACGAGTCGTGCGTATACCGCGCGGGCCTCGTCGTAACGCCCCTTCGCGATGAGGAAGCGGGGGGATTCGGGCATCGTGAACGCCAGTACGCCATAGACGAGCGCGGGAACGGCCTCGACGAGCAGCATCCAGCGCCACGCCTCGAGTCCGAACCACAGCTGCGACGACGCGCCACCCGCGACTCCCGCGAGAACGGCGTTGGAGAGGAGGGCGCCGAAGATTCCGAGGGTGATCGCGAGCTGCTGGAGCGAGCCGAGCGTGCCGCGGATCTGGCGCGGCGCGACCTCGGCGATGTAGGCCGGCGCAACCACGGAGGCGATTCCGATGCCGAGTCCGCCGATGAAGCGCCAGACCGTGAGGTCGATCGCGCTGACCGCGAGTCCGGAACCGATAGCGCTCGCAAAGAACAGCACGGCGCCGATCATCATGACCCGCAGGCGACCCCACCGGTCGCTCAGGACGCCCGCGAGCACGGCGCCCAGGGCGCAACCGAGCAGCGCGATGGCGACGACGAATCCCGTGACGACGGCATTGAGGCCGAACTGGTTCTCGATCGACGCGACAGCGCCGTTGATGACCGACGAATCGAAGCCGAAGAGGAACCCGCCGACGGCCGCCGCTATGGAGAGCCCCACCGCCCGTCGCCCGAAAGGGCTCTTCATCGAGAACGCTTGCGTGGGGATGGCTCCGGTGCTCACGACCGAAACACTACCCCCGCGTGCGGGAGGTGGCACGCATCACGGACCGGGCGATTCGAACATCACCCGGGCAGCGCAGCCAGCCACGCGAGGAGGAGGGAGCGGGCGTTCCCCGCGTCGATCGCCGAATCGGGGAGCGAGTCCAGCGCCTCTGCCGCCCCGGATGCCGCATCCGCTCCGCCCAGCGCCGCATATGCCAGGACGTAGTCGCCGAGCGCCCTCGTGAAGGCATCCGCGCCACCCGCCTCGGCGACGTTGCGCCGCACGCTCTCGGGGTTCTCGGCCAGGTAGGCGTAGCCGATCGGCGACACGGGGATCAGCTGGATGCCGAGAATCGCGGACGGCTCGGCGCTGAACCAGGTCGCGTAGTCACGCTTGCCACCCCACATGAGAGACAGCATGCCGTGCGAGAAGGCATCGCGGTTCGGGATGTCCGCCAGATCCGGTTCGAGCCAGAGCGTGCGAGCGGCGTACGCCTCGGCCGACAGCATCCAGGTCGCCTGCTCGCTCAGGGCCCCGTCGCCGACCAGGTCAGCCCAGAGCGCCAGCGCGTTCCAGGCCATGACCGCTTCCGAGGTCGATTCCTGGTTGTTGCCGTCGGCGAAGGGCGCGAGACCGGATGCCCAGGAGTGCCCCCGATAGGGGTCGAAATGGCGCAGACGGGGCAGGGACTCACCGTCGCCCGCGGCGATGTCGGCGGCCAGTGCCGAGATCACGGGGCGCATGCCGTCGATGCGGTCGGGGTCGAGCGCCGCGAGGGCCGTCGCCGCCGAGAGGAAGTAGCCATAGTGGAAATGGTGGTCGTTGGCCTCTTCCGAGCCGAACGACGGGGTCAGCCCGACGACGGTGCGCAGGACGGGGTCGTAGACGAAGCAGCGCGCTTCGCGCTTCTCGCAACCCGCCGGGTCCATCCACTCGGCCAGCTCGGACCACAGTCGGCCCGCCGCCTGGTCCGCGAGTTCCGTTTCGCCGAGACTCTGAGCGAGCAGACCGAGCGAGCCGATCCGGGCCATCGCCTTGCCGCCGCCGTAGGTGTCGGAGGGCAGCGTGGGCGTCGCGGCCAGGTCCTCGCGCAGTGCGTCGGTGATCCGCTCACGCGTGATGGCATCTGCGCCGGCTGGCGTGTCGATGTCCCCGAGGTCGAAGCTCGCCGTCGGCGTGAGCCGCGGTACGGATGACGTGAGTTCGGCGCCGGGGCAGGGTATTGCCGTGCCGTACGCGGTCGCGAAGGTGCCGAGAGCGCACGACGCATCGTCGCGCTGCCCGGGCGCGGCAACCAGGATGGTCGATCCGCTCCCGGTGTACGCGAGGCGGGTCGTTGCGGAGGTGTCGTCGAGGGCGAAGGATGTCTGGACTCCCGTGACCGGTTGACCCAGCGCATCCGCCCATGCCTCGATCGTCGAGTCCTCGGGAACCGCGAACCACTGAGCGCTCGCGCCCGCGCGCAGCCGCAGCGTGGATCCGCTCACGTCGGCATCGGGGGCGACGACGCCGTAGGTCTGGCCCTGAGCTGCGACGCTCCAGGTGCCGTCGCCCTCGGCGACGAGCGACGCGGGTGCCGACAGCGCGGTGTCGCGCTCCGCCACGAACCCGACGACGGGCCATCCCTCGGCGATCGTCAGGTGGCCGACCGGACCCGTGTCGTCCCGGTACTCCAGCGTGATCGAGACGGGGTCGTGACGGGTCGCGGCGAACGATGTCGCGTCCGTCTCGATCATGAGACCGACGCCGGCGGACGCCGCGATGGTCGTCGGGGTGACCGTGACCTTCGGAAGCTCGACCGAGAACGACGAACCCGTGGCGCGGAAGGCGAGCGGGTAGGGATAGACGGCCTGGGGTGCGTCGCCGAAGACCAGCCCGGAGTACCAGCGGTTCGTCGGCGGCACGTCGCCGTCGGCGAGACGCATCGTCACGCCCGCGGCGACCTGTCGTTCGGGAAGGGGCGCCCATTCCACGATCGCGGCGGCATCCGGCCCCCGCGGGGTGTGCTCCGCGGGCGCGGGAGACAGCGAGCAGGCGGCGAGGATGCACCCGAGCACAGCGACGCCGGCCGCAGCGACGACGCTGCGGCGCGCGCCGGAGGTCACAGCCCGACTTTTCGCAGCAGGTCGCTCACGGCGTCCGCGACACCGGCGAAGGGGCCATCGTCACGCAGCTCCAGGGTCGCCACGACGGGTGTCCCGGGCTGGAAAGGCCCGGTCGTCAGGGCGCCGGCGAGCTCGTCGCTCTCGATCCGCAGCGTCGACAGTGCCTGGCCGTCGACCGTCGTGACCTGGATCGCCGTGACCGTACCGGGCAGCGTGGACTGGTTGGGCAGACGGAGCGAGACGGAACTGCCGACCTCGATGCGGCCGTAGTCGCGCGCCGTGAGGACGAACTCGGCCTCGACGAACAGGCTGCCCGCGCGGTCCACCGTCGCGAGGACACCACCGGCCTGAGCGAATCCGCCCTGCGGGACATCGATCGAGGACACCGTGCCATCGACCGTCGAGACGACGGTGGCGGTGCCGTCGGCGTCGACGGTCGCGATCCCATCGCTCTCGTCGAGCGAGGCCGTTGCCGTCTCGCGCTGCAACTGCAGGCTGCGGACGGCGAAGAGCGGCTGACCGGCCACGACCTCATCGCCCTCGTCCACGAGCTGTTCGACGACGATCCCGCCGAAGTCGGTGCCCACCGGGTAGCGCTGCGAGACGAGCATCGCGCTCGCGCTCTGCACCTGGTGCTGCCGCTGATTGAAGACGAGCGTGCACGCGGCGACGATTGCGAGGGTCAGCACCAGACCGACCGCGAGACGGACCCTGTTACCCCACGTCATCCGACAGAACCCCCGCCGGCGAGCTGCGCCTGTGCCCGTGCGCGCCGAGCTTCGGCCCGGGTCGCCGGAATGGGCGCAGGTGGGGGAGTGATCGAGGGGACGGTCGTCGAGGGGAGGGGGGTTGCTCGGGCCGTCGCCGAGGATGCTGTCGCGGACGGGGCGGTGGCCGGAATCGCCACGAAGCCCGGACGGGAGACCACGGTGCGGTTCGTGCTCGGCATCGTCGGCGTGAGGCTCGAGAGGTCGCGCGGAAGCTGCCGTCTGATCCATCGCGATTCGCGTGAGACCGCGATCAGGAAGGCACCGAGGATCACGGTGTTCGTCGCGTTCCAGGCCGTGGCCAGGGTGAAGGTCTCGTTCTGGGTATCGCGCCAGACCGCCACGACGGTCGTGAGCGCCAGGAAGACGAAGAACATCATCTGCGGCAGGACGAAGTTGAACGGCGACCGTCTGGACGACGAACCCGTCACATGCCAGCCGACATCCTTGCCCGAGATGACGTTGACGAGGGCTTTGGTGTAGATCGGGAACGACACCGTCGCCAGGGTCAGTGTCTCCCACTTGAAAGATCCGACCGCGAACCATGCGAGAAGGATCTGCATCACATAGAAGCCGGCGTAGTACAGGAACCAGGTGCCGACACTGAGTTCCATCGTGACCGGACGCAGGTCGAAGTAGATCTCGAACGGCGGCACCAACAGCAGGAGCAGTGGCGAGATGCCCGTCAGATAGAAGCTCGCGGTGACGAGGTACTGGATGCGCTGGTCCATCGTCAATCGCCGGGCCGGACTGAGCGGGTTGTACCTGAGCAGGATCTCGAATCCGCCCGTCGCCCAGCGCAGCTGCTGCTTGCTGTAGGCCTCGACGGTCTCGGGCGCGTCGCCGATCGCCAGGACATCGGGGATGAACACGGACCGCCACCCGGCCTCGTGCAGGGTCAGGGTGGTCCAGACGTCCTCGGACTTCGAGTCGGTGTAGAGCCCCCCGATCTCGTCGATCGCGCGCCGCCGGAAGATGACGTTCGTGCCCACGCAGAGCGCGGCGTTGAAGCGATTGCGGCCGGGCTGGACGAAGCGGTAGAACACGCTCTGCATGTACGCCGCGCCCCGCGAGATGACCGTGTTCAGGTTGCCGTACACCTGCGGCGTCTGCACGAACGCGACGCCTTCTTCGACGAAGAACGGCACGGTCTCCAGCAGGAATCGGGGCGACGGGACGAAGTCCGCATCGAGCACGACGAAGAAATCACCCTTCGCCAGCGTGAGGGCGTGGTTGACGTTGCCGGCCTTGGCGCCGTGCGAGGTCAGGCGGCGGACGTAGCGCGCACCGAGCTCCGCCGCCAACGCGCGCACGTCGTCGGAGCGGCCGTCGTCGAGGATCCACGTGTGGTGGCGTCCCTCGATCGCGATCGCCGCCGTGACGGTGCGGCGGATGATGCCGAGATCTTCGCCGTAGACCGTGATGAGCACGTCGATGTCGACGGGTCGACCGCTCAGCGAGAGCCTGCCATCCGGTCCCCGCAGGCGCGCCGCCGCGTCGTGATAGGCGAACGTCCGCGGGTCGCGCGCGCCCGAGAGGATCGTCCACATCGACAGCAGGGCATGGAAGACGAGGATCGACTCCGCCACGATGACCATCACGTACGGAATTGTGTCGCCTCGGTGCTCGGGGCTGAGCAGGAAGAACGAGTAGGCGAGGATGCCGATCGTCGCCACGACGACCATCAGCGTCATGACGGGAGTGGGACCCCCGCGTGCCGCCGCGTGCTGGTCGTAGGCGTTGGTTCGAGGCGAGCGCCGGTCGGCTCGTAGGGGCGGCTCGGCCGTCAACTCGGGGGCGTCGACGACGGGCCGTGCGGGCGCCGGATGGACGCCGGGGTGCAGCGCCGCCGGAACGGAGCGCTCGGGGGCAGCGGGATCGAGGGCGGGGGCGGGTGGGGAGCGGCGCAGGGCGAGTCCATCGCCGCGGGCGCGGGCATCCGCGATGGATGACACGCGGGCCAGGGGCGACTCGGGCGAGGGCGGAGCCGCCGTGCGCGCTTCGCCCGCGATCTGATCGTCCGATTCGTGTGACGCGCGCTGCTGCGTGAGCGTCGTCGTATCCAAGACGATTGCCATTCATCCCCCAGTGGTCCCGCTATCCCCGTTTGCGATCGCAGCCTCACGGGCCGCTCGGGCTTCCGGCCCCAGATGAGCAGCTTCCCCGGCCGCTGAGCTTCGAGGTTAGCGGGGAGCGCCGCCCACGACAGTCCCCGGTTTGTGAACATCATGTGACGATTCGCGCGGGGCGGACCCGCATCGCGGACGGGCGATGGGCACGGTGTCGCGGGGAACGCACGGCCTAGGCTGGATCCCATGTCGGTGACACTGCTCGGCGCCTCCGAGATCCGCCGATTGGCCGCGGAACTGGACGTGACCCCCACGAAGAAGCTCGGCCAGAACTTCGTCGTCGACGCCAACACGGTCCGACGCATCGTGCAGATCGCTCGCGTGGCCGAGGGCGATCGGGTCCTGGAGGTGGGGCCGGGTCTCGGATCCCTCACCCTCGCGATCCTCGAGACCGGAGCATCCGTCACCGCCGTCGAGATCGATCATCGCCTCGCCGCTCGCCTGCCCGAAACGGCGCGCGCGCACGGCGTTGCGGACGGCGCGTTCACGGTGGTCGACGCCGATGCGCTGCGGGTCACCGAACTGCCGGGCGATCCGCGCGTGCTGGTCGCGAACCTGCCGTACAACGTCTCGGTGCCCGTTCTGCTGCACCTGCTCGAGCATTTCCCCGGCCTCGGGCGCGGGGTCGTCATGGTGCAGGCCGAGGTGGGCGAGCGTCTCGCGGCGCCCCCGGGGTCGAAGGTCTACGGCGCCCCGAGCGTCAAGGCGGCGTGGTACGGCACGTGGCGTCTCGCCGGGATGGTCTCGCGCCAGGTGTTCTGGCCCGTCCCGAACGTCGACTCGGTGCTCGTCGCGTTCGAACGCGACGACCAGCCGCGGGGGAGCGACGACGATCGCCGCGCGGTGTTCGCGATCGTCGATGCCGCGTTCCAACAGCGCCGCAAGATGTTGCGCCAGGCGCTCGCCGCCGTGCTCGGCGGCAGTGCGGCGGATGCCTCGGCCATCCTCATCGCGGCGGGTGTCGCGCCGACCGCGCGCGGCGAAGAGCTCGGCATCGACGAGTTCGAACGCATCGCCGCCGCTTTGCGCGAGGCATCGCCTGGTGCACCGGGGATCGTTAGCCTGGGTGGATGAGCGACAGCAACCGGTTTGCCCCCACGACTGAACTGCACCGCCCGTACGCGGCCGCCGCGGAACGCTACAGCGGCACCGGATACCGCCAGGTCGGCACATCCGGGCTCTACCTGCCCCCGATCTCGCTCGGCCTGTGGTGGAACTTCGGCGACAACATTCCCTTCGACGACCAGCGCGCGCTGCTGCGCGGCGCGTTCGACCGGGGGATCACGCACTTCGACCTGGCCAACAACTACGGCCCCCCGTACGGCTCGGCCGAGACCAACTTCGGGCGGATGATGCGCGAGGACTTCGCGCCCTATCGCAACGAACTGATCATCTCGTCGAAGGCCGGCTACGACATGTGGCCGGGACCGTACGGCAACCACGGTTCGCGCAAGTACCTGATCGCGTCCGCGGAGGAGTCGCTCACGCGCATGGGGCTCGACTACGTCGACATCTTCTACTCGCACCGGGCGGACGCCGTGACCCCGATCGAAGAGACGATCGGCGCGCTCGACACACTCGTCCGGCAGGGTAAGGCGCTGTACGTCGGAATCTCGTCCTACAGTGCCGCGCGCACGGCCGAGGCCGCCGCGGTGGCACGCTCGCTCGGCACGCCGCTCGTCATCCACCAGCCGTCGTACTCGATCCTCAATCGCTGGGTCGAGGACGGGCTGACGGGTGTTTTGCGCCAGGAGGGCATGGGCGCCATCGCGTTCACGCCTCTCGCGCAGGGCCTGCTGACGTCGAAGTACCTGGGCGACGGATCGGCCGATCGCGCGCAGAAGCGCGGGTCGCTGCCGAGCGGGCGGCTCTCGGACGACGCGGTCGCGAAGCTCCGGGGCCTCGACGTCATCGCGAAGGAACGCGGTCAGACGCTGGCGCAGCTCGCGCTGCAGTGGGTGTTGCGCGACGGCGTCGTGACGTCGGCACTGATCGGGGCATCCCGCACGGAGCAGCTCGACGAGAACATCGCCGCTCTGGCGGGCCCGGCGTTCGACACCGAGGAACTGGAGCAGATCGACGCCTTGTCGGATTCGCTCGACGTCAACCTGTGGGCGGAGTCGTCCGCGCTGTGAGCACCGCTGGCCCGATGATGCCCGAAGCTCAGCGCGTGCACGTGCGTGCGCCGGGCAAGGTGAACCTCTTCCTCGAGGTCGGTCGGGTCATGGACGATGGTTACCACGAGCTGGCGACCGCCTTTCAGGCCGTCTCGCTGTTCGAGGACGTGTGGGCCACGCCATCCGATGACTTCTCGGTCTCGGTCCACGGTCCGGTCGACACCTCGGGGGTGCCGCTCGACGATCGCAATCTGGCTCTGCGCGCGGCGCGGTTGCTGGCCCGCAAAGCGGGTTACGGCGGTGGTGTGCACCTCGAGATCCGCAAGGGCGTGCCGGTCGCGGGGGGCATGGGCGGCGGTTCCGCGGATGCCGCGGCGGCCCTCGTCGCGTGCGACGCGCTGTGGGACACGCGCCTGACGACCATCCAGTTGCAGAGCCTCGCGGCCCGACTCGGAGCAGACGTCCCCTTCGCGTTGCAGGGCGGGACGGCGGTCGGCACGGGTCGCGGCGATGAGCTGAGCGCGGCGTTGGCCCGCGGCCGATTCGAGTGGGTCTTCGTGACGGATGACGGGGGCCTGTCGACCCCGCAGGTCTATGCCGAGCTCGATGCGCATCGCGAGCGCGGTCGCACCGACATCGCGCCCGCGGCCCGCCCCCCGGTGGTCGATGCCGATGTCCTGCACGCATTGCGCGCGGGGGATCCCCTCCGTCTGGCGGCGTCGCTGCGCAACGACCTGCAGATCGCGGCACAGAACCTGCGTCCGGACCTTGCCGCCCGGATTGAGCAGGGGGAGCGCGCGGGAGCCCTCGCGGGCATCGTCTCGGGGTCGGGCCCGACGACCGCGTTCCTGTGCGCCGACGCCGAGGCCGCGCTCGACGTACGCGTCGCCCTGTCGGCATCGGGGCTCGTCGCCTTCGGCGCGCACGGTCCGGTGCCCGGCGCCCGCGTCGTCCCCTGATCCCTTCGCGCCGCCCCGCCGAGATCGCCGCTCGTCGCCGAGTCCGCCGGATGCTTGCTGCGGACAACCGGCGGGCTCGAGGCCGGCGGGCGATCTCGACGGGGAAGGTGGTGGTGCGAGCGAAGTACATCTGTCCTCAAGTTGGATCCACTCGTGGTAGTTTTGGATCCTCACTGTGAAGGGCGATGGCGGATGGAACCGATCGAGGCGGCGCACGTACGTCCCGTTGACGCGAGTGCCCCGGTCGCGGACGCCGCGCTCGACGCACACACCGTTATCGATGTGGCCGCCGAACGCGCGCGCACCGTCGGCGCGGGCCTGTCGCACCACTTCAACGCCGCGGGTGCGGCTCTGCCCTCCGCCGATGTGGTCTCGACGGTCATCGATCACCTGCGGCGCGAAGAACGCCTGGGCGGGTACGAGGCCGCCGCGGCGATGCGGGATCAGAGCGATGCCGTGTACGACGCGGCCGCCGCGCTGATCGGGGCATCCGCACCCGAGATCGCGATCTTCGACAGCGCATCCACCGGCCTGCGCGTGCTGATGGACGCCCTGCGCCCGACGCGGAGCGATCGGATCGTCGCGTCCAGCACGACCTACGTCAGCCACGCACTGCAACTCATGACGATGGCCCGGGAGCAGAACGTCGACCTCGTCGTCGCTCCCGTCGATGAGCACGGACGGATGGATGTCGCGGCGCTCGACGCTCTGCTCGCCGATGGTCGCCCCTCGGTCGTCACGGTCTCGCACATCCCGACCTCGTCGGGTCTCACCGAGCCGGTCGAGCGGATCGGAGAGGTCGCGCGTCGGCACGGTGCCACCTACATCGTCGACGCGACGCAATCCATCGGCCACCTCGCCGTGGACGTCGACCGGATCGGATGCGACGCGCTCGTCACGACGGGACGCAAGTTCTTGCGAGGGCCGCGCGGCACGGGCTTCGGCTACATCCGTTCGTCCCTGCTGGAGCGGCTCACGCCGACGGCGCCGGATGTTCGCGGCGCGAAGTGGACGGGCCCGACCGACTGGGAGCTGAGCCCCTCGGCTCGCAGATTCGAAACCTGGGAGAGCTCGGTCGCCACGCGGCTCGGGCTCGGCGTCGCGCTGCGCGAGGCACTCGAGCGCGGGCCCGAAAGCACCGAGTCGTGGCTGCTCGAGCGCGCCCTGCTGTTGCGCCGCTCGCTGTCTCTCATCCCGGGCGTCTCTGTCGTGGACCCCGTGGGTTCGACCTCGGCGATCGTGACCTTCGTCGTCGAGGGAGTCGCGGCGGGCCGGGTCGTCGAAGCGCTCGCCAGCGTCGACGTCCGCGTGGTCGCCGTTCCGGACACCCACGGGCAGTGGGATCTCGGGGCGCGCGCGATACCCTCTGTCGTGCGCGCATCGATCCACGTCTACAACGACGAAGCGGATCTGGACGCGCTGCTGGCGGCCGTCGAGGGGGTCAGTCCCGCTTCTCGACCCCGGTGGGAGGTGACGTCATGAGCGAACGCATCGACGTCGTCGTCGCCGGTCTCGGAATCCACGGCAGCGCGGCGGTGGCGAGCCTCGCTCGCCGCGGGCGTCGCGTCGTCGGCATCGACCGGTTCGACGACGGGCACGCGCGCGGATCGTCGCACGGACGCACCCGCATGATCCGCCGCGCCTATCCGAACCCCGTCTGGAACGGCCTGGTCGACAACGCCTACGAGGCCTGGGCCGCGCTCGAGCGCGAGACGGGGCGCAAGCTCGTCTACCGGACCGGCGGCATGTATGCACACGCGGGCGACTCGCAGCTGCAGGGTCCCGACTGCGAACTGATCGATGACCGTCAACGGATGCAGAAGCGGATGCCGGCCTTTGCCGTCCCCGAGGGGTATCACGCCGTCTTCGACCCGCACGCCGGGATCATCGAGGCCGAGCGTGCCCTGATCTCGCTGCGCGAGGTGGCCACCAAACGTGGCGCCGAGCTGCGATTCGGCGAGTCCCTGCTCGGCTGGGAGCCGCACGGTGATGGCGTGCGCGTGCGTACCTCGAGCGGCGTGGTCGATGCCGGTCGCCTGGTGATCGCGGGTGGCCCGTTCATGGGGGCCCTCATCCCGCAGCTCGCCCCGCTGCTCGAGGTCTGGCGCATCCTGACCCTCACGGTTCCGTCCGGACAGTCGCTCGGGGGCCCACCGAGCCTGGGCGCATTCTCGGTCGATCGCCCCGAGGGCCTGGTCTTCGGGATTCCCGATGTGGATGGCAACGGCACCAAGATCGGCGTCGACGCCGGGCTCGTCTGGGATCCGGAAGAAGCGCCCGACCCGCCCACGGCGGCAGAGATCGAATCGCTCCAGGCGCTGCTGTCGGAATACGTTCCCGGCATCGACACGACGCCCGTCGAGGCAGCTTCCTGCCTCTACACGATGACCGAGGATCGCCGCTTCGTGATCGGTGAGCTCGCCGATCAGCCCGGCGTGATCATCGCATCGGCCTGTTCCGGTCACGGGTTCAAGTTCGGCCCCGCGGTCGGCGACGCCCTCGCCGACCTGAGTGACGGCGTCACGCGCGACGACCTCTCGTTCGTCTCGACCGAGAGGAGAGGGTTGTGAGCACCGAGCGGGTCGTCGCTCTCGCCGCACCGCACCGCGAGGCCGTGGCGGCCGGGCAGCGGGCGAGCGCGGCCGGCGGCAATGCCATCGACGCCGCGCTTGCCGCGGCCACGATGCTCACGGTCGTCTACCCCCACCAGTGCGCCCTCGGCGGCGACCTGATCGCGCTCGTCCGGACGCCGACGGGCGAGACCCTCTCGATCGTGTCGGCGGGCGCGGCACCGCGCGACATCCTGTCGGCCGCGGGCGAATGGTCGACGATGCCGCGCCAGGGCGCGCATCCCGTCACCGTGCCGGGGATCGTGGCGGGATGGCTCGCGCTCGAACGTCTCGGCGCGCGCCTGCCGCTCGGCGAGGCCCTTGCCGAGGCGGCGGCCGTCGCCGCGAACGGAACCGAGGTCAGCCCCGGGCTCGAACGCGCGATCGACTCCCGGATCGACGCGGTGCGTGCCGACCCGGGACTCTCGGCCGTGTTCGCGCCGGGCGGGCGCCCGCTGCGCGCGGCCGACACCCTCGTTCAGCCGGCCCTCGCGGCGACGCTGCGCCGCCTCGCCGCCGACCCGCAGGACATCTACACCGGCGACACCGCCCGTTTGCTCGTCGCGGCGCTGCGCGCGGCGGGTGGGACGCACGACGTCGCCGACTTCGCCGAGCACGTCGCCGAGGTGGCGCCGAGCCTCGAGGTCGAGACCGCGGGCGCCCGCTGGCATGCCGCGCCGCCTCCATCCGTCGGGGCCGTGCTGCTGGGTCTCGTGAAGACGTTCCACGAGGATGGCCGCATCGAGGGGCCGTCGCTGCTGGACGCCGCGCTCCGCGGGGTCGACGCGCGTGCCGAGTACCTCGGGGACCCCCGCACGGCGCCGGTGAACGTCTCGGCGATGCTCGCGCTCGGCGGTCTCGATCCTCGCGTCCTGGACGAACCGCCCGCGCAGGGCGACACCGTCGCCGTCACCGCGTCGGACGACGAGGGATGGGGCGTGACGCTCATCCAGAGCGTCTTCCACACCTTCGGCTGCGGCATCCTCGAACCCGAGACCGGCATCGTGCTGCACAATCGCGGCGCGGCCTTCTCGCTCGATCCCGCCTCGCCCGCGCGGCTCACGCCCGCCTCGCGCCCGCCCCACACGCTCTGCCCCGTGATCGTCGAGGATGACTCGACCACCGTGATCGCCGGGTGCCAGGGCGGTCGCGCCCAGCCGTGGATCCTGTCGCAGCTGCTGCCGGCCCTCCGCGACCCCGGCTCCGCGCTCGACGATACGCTCGCGGTGCCGCGCTGGTTGGTCGGCGATGTCGATCTCGGTCAGCCGCGGCTCTCGCTCGTCATCGAACCGGGCGTCGACCCTCTGGTCGTCGAGCGGGCCGAAGCCATCGAGCTGCCGATCGCGCGATTCCCGGGACCCGACGACTCCGCGGGGCACGTTCAAGTCATCCGTCGCACCACCGCAGCGGGCGCCACCCGCCTCGAGGCGGCCAGCGATCCACGCGCCGACGGCGCGGGCATCGTCGCCACCTTCCCGAGCCCGCACGACCGAGAGGACCCGTCATGACCGCCCATCTCAGCACCGAGCATCCCCGCACCGAGCAGCTCAGCACCCCGCACCTCGACATCGGGACACGTCGCTGGAGCGACCCGCTCACCACGGCCGAGATCGAGGGTGTCGTCGCGCTCGTCAAGCGGGACGAGCGCATCGGCGAGCACCCGCGCTTCTGGGGCATGGCCGTCGAGGAGAGCCTCGCGCGGAGCCTCGCGCCGGGCCAGGGACGGCCGGTGCGGCTCGTCGTGATGAACCCCCACGCGCACGCCGCGTGGGAGGTCACGGGCTGGACCACGGGCACCGACCGCGAGGCATCCGTCGCCGCGTGGGCGCCCGTCGATGCCAAGCGCCCCGGCGTCTCCTCCGACGAGGCGCGCCTGATCGCGCAGGCCGCCAAGAACCACCCCCTCGTCGTCGAGGCGCTGGCCAAGCGCGGCATCACCGACACCTCGCTCGTGTGGGTCGACCCCGAGTCGATCACCGGCTTCGAGCCCGAGGATCTGGCCGACCGCCGCCTGTCGTGGGGCACGGTCTGGTACCGCGAATCGGTCGACGACAACGGATATGCCCGGCCCGTCGCGGGCCTCGTGCCGATCCTCGACCTCGAGACCCTCGACGTCATCCGCATCGAGGACCACGGTGTCATTCCCATGGCGAGCGAGGGCGGCAACTACCGCTCCGGCACGTGGGGCCCCGACCGCACGGTCGCGCCGCTCGAGATCACGCAACCCGAGGGACCCGGTTTCGCGGTCGACGGGCACGAGGTCACCTGGCAGAACTGGTCGTTCCGTATCGGCTTCACGCACCGCGAAGGTCTCGTGCTGCACGACATCGCCTACAAGGACGGCGACACCGTCCGTCCCGTCATGCGCCGTGCATCCGTCAACGAGATGTACGTGCCGTACCTCGACTCGGACCCGACCGCGTACCGCAAGAACTTCTTCGACTGGGGCGAGTACGGCGCGGGGCCGCTGACGGCGTCGCTCGAGCTCGGTTGCGACTGCCTCGGCGAGATCCGCTACTTCGACGCCCACGTGCTCGACGGGCTCGGCGCGACCAAGACGATCAAGAACGGCGTGTGCCTGCACGAAGAGGATGCCTCGATTCTCTGGAAGCACGTCAACACCCGCACCGATGAGGCCGATGTGCGCCGTTCGCGGCGCCTGGTCATCTCGTTCTTCGCGACGGTGGCGAACTACGACTACGGGTTCTACTGGTCGCTGTACCAGGACGGCAACATCGAGCTCGAGATCAAGCTCACCGGCATCCTCTCGGTCTCGGGGATCGACGACGGCAAGATGCCGTCGTTCGGCCGCATGGTGAGCCCGAACGTGCAGGCCCCGACGCACCAGCACTACTTCGCCGTGCGCCTCGACACGGCGGTCGACGGGTCGAGGAACCGCCTGGTCGAGGTGCACGCCGAGGTCGAAGACGACGACGAGCTCAACCCCTACGGCAACGCCGTCAAGATGGTCGCCGAGACGATCGCCTCCGAGAAGGACGCGGGTCGGATGGCGGATGCCTCGCGCGCGCTGCACTGGCGCGTCGAGAACACCGAGAAGACGAACCGGTTCGGGGAGTCGACGGCGTACCGCCTCTACCTCCCGCACACGACGCGGCTGTTCGCCAAGCCCGGCAGCGTCGTCGCCCGCAAGGCGCCCTTCGTCGCCAAGCACCTGTGGGCTACGGCGTACGACGCGAACGAGCGCTTCATCGCGGGGGAGTACCCCAACCAGGCCCCGCTCGAGGCCGAGGGCATCACCGCGTGGCAGCAGGCCGACCGGCCGCTGGATGGCGCAGAGCTCGTGCTGTGGCCGATCGTCG
The DNA here is from genome assembly GCF_002911615.1 of Microbacterium sp. CJ77. NCBI lineage: Bacteria > Bacillati > Actinomycetota > Actinomycetes > Micrococcales > Microbacteriaceae > Microbacterium > Microbacterium sp. CJ77. The sequence goes on from NZ_PQBR01000006.1 coordinate 458,841, forward strand.
GCATACATCACTACCCCAAGCCCGAGGAGTGGCCGATCATGCCCGTGCACCGCATCGGGCTGCGCCTCGAGCCGGACGGATTCTTCACGCGCAACCCCTCGCTCGACCTGCCGCCCTCGTCGCCCGGTCACTGCGCACCCGGCGCGGGCCACGATCACTCGGGCCACGATCACTCCGCGCACGATCACCACTGAAGCCCGTGAGCGAGTTCCTGCACCTCGCGGCGCTCGCACCCGCGGGAGTTGCGGCGTGCTGCGTGGCATCGGGTCGGGGACGCCGCCGCGGGCGGACGGTCGAGATCGCCGTCGCCGTGCTGATGCTCGCGGCGATGATCGACGTATCGCGCTCGGCGCCCCTCGTTGCGCCGGTGCTGTGGGCGGGCCTGCTGCTCCTCGGCGGGCTCACGCTCGCGGCCACGACGGGGCGCCGATCGGGACCCGCGCGTGCCGAGCCGGGCACGCCTGCGTTCGCGCACGGGTCGATCCACGGGGCCCTCGGGTGCGTCGTCATGGCGGCGCTCGTGATGGTCATGGTCGCGCCGACACAGGGCGCGAGCGCGGGTGTGGCGAGTCATCACGGGGCTCCGCTCCTGGGGGCCTCGGCATCGGTCCTCACCGTTGCGATCGGCGCGGGCGTGCTCGCGTACGCCGTGTACTCGGTCGTCGCGCTCCGGCATGGACCGGTGCGCGAACGCATCCAGTTCGCCGCGATGGGCGCGTCGACGCTCGGGATGGCCGCCGCCGTCCTGCTCTGACGTCGAGCATCCGCGTGCCCCTCGCACCCCGCCGGCCCTCTTCGCCGAAGCCCCAGATTCGCGGCGAAACACCCACCGTCGTGGGGTGTTTTGGCGCATATGGGGCGTTTTGCGCAGGAGCGGCACGTGGTCGCCTGTGTCGGGCGATGCTTCGTCGCGCAGCGACGAAGCGAAATACGGGCTCGGGGCGACTCAGCCGACGAAGACGGTGGAGGAGCGCTGCTCGTACCAGCGCGCGAGGTGCTCGCCCGCTGCGAGGACGTGCGCCCTCATCTCGGTCCGCGCGCGGTCGGCATCGCCGCTCTCGAGCGCCTCGATGATGCGCTGGTGCTCGAGGAAGTTCTCTTCGCGGTGGCGCGCATCGTGCACCAGCAGCTGAGCCGAGACGTTGCGCGGGAAGGTGTCGTTGATCTCCTCGATCGATCGCGCGAGCCGGTTGTTCGCGGCGACGCGGGCGATCGTGGTGTGGAAGGTGTCGTTCTCTTGACGGCTTTCGAGTGCGGCCTCGGTGCCCGGCTCCGACTCGGTCAGCGGACGATCGAACATCTGCTGGTTCGCGAGCCTCAGGGTGTCGAGATCACCACGCGAGATGCGGCTCACCGCGCGAGATGCGGCGAGAGCTTCGAGTTCGGCACGCACCTCGTACGCCTCGCGCACCTCCCAGGGCACGGGCACGCGCACAATGGCGCCCCGGTTGGGGACGACCTCGATCAGGCCGCCGCTCTGCAGTTGGCGAAGGGCCTCGCGCACCGGAGTGCGGCTGACGCCATAGTCGCTGGCGAGCTCGGCCTGGCGTAGCTGCGCGCCGATCGGGATGTCTCCCGACATGATCCGCGCGCGAATCTTGGCCGCGATCTCGTCCACCAGGGCATGACCCGTGGCTCCCGAAATGAGCGTGTCCTCGTCCGACGCCATGCCTTCCCCCTGGTTTCCGCGCCTGTTCTGCGCGTTCGAACGGTAGCAGACAGGTCCGGGGCGGGGAACGATCGGCGCACCTTTGCGTCCGCTTTCCGAAGTATTGGATCCAGAAGTACGTGAATCGGATCCACGCGCTGCTAGGCTTCTCGCATGGTCACCCACGACGATGCCCCCGACATCGCGGTGCGCGTGCGCGCTCTCCGCGTCGAGGCGGACGGCGTGATGTCGGTCGAACTCGACGCGCTCTCGGGAGTCCTTCCTCCCTGGGAGCCCGGCGCGCACATCGACCTCGTCGTGCCCGGCGCCCCGGTCCGCCAGTATTCGCTGAGCGGCGACCCCGCGGCGCCCCACTACCGGATCGCCGTGCTCCGCGAGAGCGACAGCCGGGGTGGGTCGCGCTACGTGCACGAGACCCTGCGCCCGGGTGACGAGGTGGCCATCCGCGGCCCCCGCAACCACTTCGCGCTCGAACCCGCGGACGAATACCTGTTCATCGCCGGAGGCATCGGTATCACGCCGATGCTGCCGATGGTGAGTGCCGCGGCAGCGGCCGGCGCGCGCTGGCGGCTGGTCTACCTCGGATCCGCGTGCTCGCGCATGCCGTTCGTCGACGAGCTGACGGCGCTGGGCGGAGACATCCGCCTCGCGCCCCGCGACGAGGTGGGCCGTGCGGACCTGGTCGAAGAGATCGTCGCGCGCCCCGACGCGCTCGTCTACGCGTGCGGACCGGAACGGATGCTGAGCGCCCTGCGCGAGGTGATCCCCGACGATGCGAGCGGCAACGGACGGCTCCGCTACGAGTACTTCTCTGCTCCGGTCGTCGAATACGAACCCGGTGGGCCCTTCGTCATCCGTCTGGAGACGACCGGGGTCGATGTCGAGGTCGACCCCGACACGAGCGTGCTCGAAGCGTTGCGATCCGTCGGCGTGGAGGTGCTCTCGGACTGCGAAGAGGGCATCTGCGGCAGCTGCGAGACGCACGTGATCTCGGGTGAGGTCGAGCACCGGGACTTCGTCCTGACCGCCCAGGAGAAGGAGCGCAACGACTGCATGATGGTCTGCGTTTCGCGTGCCGCCTGCCCATTGCTCGTGCTCGACGCATAGAACTTGGATACAATATGGTGAACATCGGATACCGAAGGAGTCGCGGGTCATGCTGAAGCAGGAAGACAACGACAAGATCACGCGCTCGGGTCCGGGGACGCCCCTGGGCAACCTCCTGCGTTCGTACTGGCAGCCCGCGGGTCTCGTCTCCGAGATGCCGGGGGATCGTCCCGTCAAGCAGGTCCGCATCATGAGCGAAGACCTCGTGCTGTTCAAGAAGCGCGAGGGATGGGGCCTGATCAGTCGCTACTGCGCCCACCGCGGCGTGGACCTCTCCTACGGGCGACTCGAAGAGGACGGCATCCGCTGCCTGTACCACGGCTGGCTCTACGACGGCGAGGGACGCTGCGTCGAGCAGCCCGCCGAGCCCGAGCACAGCCAGTTCCTCGGCAAGATCCGCATCGCGAATTACCCCTGCATCGAGCGCAACGGCATCATCTTCACGTACATGGGCGCGGGCGACCCGCCCCCGTTCCCGCACTACGACTGCTTCGTGGCGCCCGAGGAGTACACCTTCGCGTTCAAGGGACTGTGGGACTGCAACTGGCTGCAGGGGCTCGAGGGCGGCATCGACCCGAGTCACGTCTCGTTCCTGCACCGTTTCATTCAGGAGGACCCGCGCGAGGTCTACGGCCAGCAGTTCAGCGAAGAGGTCGAGGGCACCGGCAAGAAGCTCTCGATGCTCGTCGGCGAGAGCTTCCGGCCCGACATCGAGGTCGAGAGCGCCGACCACGGCCTGCGCGTCTTCGCCATCCGCCAGCTGACCGAGGACATCAAGCACGTCCGCGTCACCAACCTGATGTTCCCGAACGCGTTCGTCGTGCCCTTCGGCAACTCGAAGGTGTTCACGCAGTGGCACGTGCCGATCGACGACGAGCACCACTACTGGTACATGATCTGGTATGACTTCGCCGAGGTCACCGACAAGGACACGCTGCTCCAGCAGCGCCTCGAGGGCGTGAGCCTGCCCGACTACCGGCCGCTGCGCAACCGCGACAACAACTGGGGCTTCGACCCGCAGGAGCAGAAGGACCTCACGTACACGGGTATGGGCCTGGACATCAACGTCCACGACCAGTGGGCCGTCGAGAGCATGGGCCCGATCCAGGACCGCACGGTCGAGCGCCTCGGCGTCTCGGACCGCGCCGTCACGGCGAACCGGCGTCTGCTGCTGCGCGCGATCGACTCGTTCGCGTCGGGCGGCGAGACGCCCTCGCATCCGATCAGCGAAGAGGATGCCGCAAAGCTCACCGGCCCGCTCGCGATGGACACGATCGCCGCCAATGACGCATGGCAGACCCGGTGGATCGAGCGCGAGCAGCAGCGTCGCGACGCCTCGCCCTGGGCCGCGCCGCAGGCCAGCGCCGAGGTGAGCATCGATGCATGAGCGCAACGTCGACGAGCGCGCGGTCGCCGAGGGCGGCGGCGGGATCTCGGCGCGCCCCATGCTCGCGAAGGACCGCGACGGGTTCATCCACCGCCACGACCTCTGGACCGAGGCGCAGTACGCCGCGGCGGGCCAGATGCGCCGCGTCATGGACGAGATCGGCATCGAGATGGTGCGTTTCTCGTTCGTCGACCAGCACGGGATCCTGCGCGGCAAGACCCTGACCCGCGCGGCCGTCCCCACGGCCCTGCGCTCGGGCGTCACGGCGCCGAGCTCCCTCCTGCTCAAGGACACCTCGGGCCAGTCGGTCTTCTCGGTCTTCTCGGAAGACACCGGGGTCGGCGTCGAGGGCTTCAGCGGCGCGGGCGACATCGTGCTCGTGCCCGACCCCCTCACGTTCCGCGTGCTGCCCTGGGCCGATGGCACCGCCATGGTGCTGTGCGACCTGCGTTTTCCGGATGGCTCGCCCGTGCCGTTCTGCAGCCGTTCCATCCTGCGCACGGAGCTGACCGCGCTCGCGGCGCGCGGCTACGGCATGACGGTCGGTGCCGAGTTGGAGTTCCACGTCTACCGCGACGACCAGACCCCGCTCGCGGCCGAGGACATCGGCGCCCCGGGGCGCCCGGGTGCCGCCGCCGCGGGTCTGCCGACGACGCGCGGCTCGCAGCTGCTGCACGAGGAGGGGCTCGATGCGATGCAGCCCCTCGTCGACGCGCTCTACCGCGGCCTGACGCTGCTCGATCTGCCCCTGCGCTCGATCGAGCTGGAGTTCGGACCCAGCCAGTTCGAGCTGACGATGGAAGCGGGGGACGCCGCGCAGATCGCCGACGCGATCGTGCTGTGCCGCAGCGCCGTCCGCCGGATCTGCGCGCGGATGGGCTACCACGCGACGTTCATGTCCCGCCCGCAGGGTGCCGAGGGCGCCTCGACCGGATGGCACCTGCACCAGTCGCTGTACGAACTCGAGACCGGACGCGGCGCCTTCGTGCCGGATGCCGAGGGCACGACGCTCTCTCTGGTCGGGTCGGCATACCTTGCGGGTCTGCTCGAACACGCGCCCGCGGCATCCGCCTTCGCCACCCCGACCGTCAACGGCTACAAGCGCTACCAGCCGTTCTCGCTCGCACCCGACCGGGTCGCGTGGGGGATCGACAACAAGGGCGCCATGATCCGTGCCGTCGGCGGCGTCGGCGACCCGGCGACCCGCCTCGAGAACCGCTCTGGCGAGCCCGCCGCGAACCCGTACCTCTACATCGCGTCGCAGCTGATCAGCGGGATGGACGGCATGGAGCGGGGCCTGATCCCGCCCGCGCCGACGACCAACCCCTATACGGCGGACGCCCCGCGCCTGCCCGCGAGCCTGGCCGCCGCCGTCGATGCGCTCGTCGTGGACGAGGCGTTCCGCTCGGCGCTCGGGCCCACCGTGGTGGACTGGTACGCGACGATCAAACGTGCCGAGTTCGACCGGTATCTTCGGCACGTCTCGGACTGGGAACAGCGCGAGTACTTCGGGATCTTCTAGGCCCGCCCCGGACAGCCCGCCGCACACCGCACGACGCAGAAGGATGAAGACATGACCTTGAGAGCCGGCGTCACCGCCCTGCCCCCGTACGAGCCGTTCCTGCTCGGAGGAGTGTGGACCGAGCGCGGCGAGCGTGACGTGCTCGACATCTTCGACCCGGCGACCGAGGAGCTGCTGACGACCGTCGCTCAGGCGACGGACGCCGACGTGGACGCGGCGGTCTCGTCTGCGGTCGCCGCGCACCGCGACCGGCGGTGGATCGGCCTCGCCCCGCTCGAGCGCACCCGCATCCTGCACCGCGTCGCCGACCTGATCGAGGAGCGCCTGGAAGAACTGGCGATCCTCGAGACGCGCGACAACGGCAAGCCGATCGAGCGCTCCCGCGCCGATACGGCCAGCGCGGCACGCACGTTCCGTCACTTCGCCGGCGCACCCTCGCGCCTGGGCGGAACCGTCATCCCGATCGACGGCGGCGCCCACCACGTCTACACGACGCTCGAGCCGGTCGGTGCGGTCGCGATCATCCTGCCCTGGAACTTCCCGATCATGACCGCCGCGTTCAAGCTCGCCCCGGCGCTCGCCGCGGGCTGCACGGTCGTCGCCAAGCCCGCTGAGGACACTCCGCTGACGCTCCTGCGCCTCGGCGCCATCATGATCGAGGCCGGCGTGCCCGAGGGCGTCGTCAGCATCCTCACCGGGGACGGCCGCGTCGGCGCCGCGCTGACGAAGCACCCCGGCATCGCGAAGGTGTCGTTCACCGGATCGACCGAGGTCGGGCGCAGCGTCATGTCCGCCGCCGTCGACGGGTTCAAGCGCCTGACCCTCGAGCTCGGCGGCAAGAGCCCCAACATCGTCTTCGAGGACGCCGACCTCGACGCCGCGGTACTGACCGCTATGCGCGCTTCGTTCGGCCACTCGGGGCAGATGTGCACGGCCGGCAGTCGCCTGCTCGTGCAGCGCTCGATCCTCGACGAGATGACCGAGCGCCTCGCGGCGGCCGTCGCGAAGGTGCCCGTCGGCGACGGCCTGGATGGCGGCGTCACGGTCGGCCCGCTCGTGTCGGAAGAGCAGCGCCAGCGCGTGCTCGGCTACATCCGCGAGGGCGAGCGCGAGGGCGCGACCCTCATCGCGGGCGGCGGAACGCGCGGGCCCGGGTTCTACGTCGAGCCAACCCTCTTCTCGGGTGTCACGAACGACATGACGATCGCGCGCGAGGAGATCTTCGGCCCCGTCGTCGGCATCATCGCGTTCGACGACGAGGCCGACGCCGTCCGCATCGCCAACGACACGAACTACGGTCTGGCCGCGGGCGTGTGGACCCGCGATCTGGGGCGCGCCCACCGCATGGCCGCCGCGATCCACGCCGGAACCGTCTGGATCAACACGTACAACATCTTCGACCCCGCCCTGTCGTTCGGTGGGGTGGGCGAGTCCGGCCTCGGGCGCGATCTCGGCGACGAGGGCCTGCGCGGGTTCTGCGAGTCCAAGAGCGTCGTCATCGCGATCTGATTCGCCCGGCCCGCTCCACCCCACCTCCCCGAAAGGAACCCGATGGACACCGTCCAGAGCGTGACCGGCCCGCTGCGCCCGGAGCAGTTGGGTGTGACGCTGCCGCATGAGCATGTGTTCATCAACATGACGCTGACAACACCGCAGGATGGCTATCTCAACGTCTGGGACGAGATGGCGACGGAGCTCGCGACCTTCACCGCCGCGGGCGGGTCGACGATCATCGACATGACCAACGGCGAGTTGAGCGACTATGCGGCGCCCATCGGCTGGGCGGACCAGCACGACATGCAGCAGAACGCCGACACTGGCTCGCGCTCGGTGGCGAACGTCCTGGCCACCAAGGCGATCGCCGAGGCGACCGGCGTGCAGGTGATCCTCGGCACCGGCCATTACTACGACCACTATCTCGACAAGCGCTGGTTCGACCGCAACTCGGTCAACGCGATCGCGGACTACCTGATCGGCGATCTCGTGCACGAGATCCCCGGCACGGGCGTGCGGGCGGGGATCATCGGCGAGATCGCGTCCGACCTGTCGCACATCACGGCGACCGAGGAGCGATCGTTCCGTGCCGCCGCGCGCGCCTCGCTCGAGACGGGCGCCATGATCTCGACCCACGCGGCGACGTTCCCGACCGGTACGGCGCAGCTCGACATCCTGATGGAAGAGGGCGTGGACCCGGGTCGCGTCGTGATCGGCCACGCCGACACCGTCAAGAGCGTCGACTACGCGCTCGATCTGCTGCGTCGCGGAGCGTTCATCGAGTACGACTGCCTGATGACCTGCCGCATCGGCGGAAACCTGGTGATGCCGCAGATCGAACGCCGCATCGACTACCTGAAGCAGCTGATCGCCGCCGGCTACGCGGACAAGATTCTGCTGTCGCAGGATGTCTGCCAGCGATCGCACATGCGGTCCCTCGGCGGGCCCGGTTACACGTTCCTGTTCGAGGAGTTCGCCGCGCTCGCGATCGAGCGGGGGATCGATCCCGAGATCCTGCGCGGCATCCACGTAGACAACCCCCGTCGCGCCGTCTTCGGCGCGTAGGGTTCGAAGCCCCGAGGAGATCCATGCCCATCCACACCGTCCTCGGCCCGATCGAGGCAGCCGATCTCGGCCCCACGTCGATGCACGAGCACCTGCTGAGCGACCTCCGTATCTGGGCCAAGGAGCCCCAAGAGCTGCCGCCCGTGGGCGTGCCGATGGGCCCCGAGCTCATGGCGTACCTGCGCTGGAACTTCCTCTCCATTCCCGAGAACATCGTGCTCGACGATCCGGATGTCGCGGCGCAGGAACTCGCGCACGTCGCGTCCGCCGGGGGGTCGGGAGTGGTCGAGCTCACGCTCGACGGCATGGGTCGCCGCCTCGCCGAGTTGCCCGAGATCTCGCGGCGCGCGGGCGTGCACGTCATGGTGGGCTGCGGCTTCTACGTCGAGGACACCATGGCCGACGACGTCAAGACGGCATCGGTCGACGAACTCGCCGCGCGTCTCATAGGCGAGTTGACGGACGGCATCGGCGACACCGGGATCCGTCCCGCCCTCCTGGGCGAGATCGGCACGAGCTGGCCCGTGACCGATGCCGAATGGCGTGTGCTGCGCGCCGCCGCTCGAGCCGGGGTCGAGACGGGGTCGACCGTGTACACGCACCAGTCCTTCCGGGGCAAGGGCGGCACGGCGGTGCTCGAGGTTCTGCTCGAGGAGGGGATGAGTCCCGACCGCGTCATCATCGGCCACTTGGACGAGTTCTGGGACAAGGGCTATCACCGCGAGGTCGCCCAGGCGGGTGCGGTGCTCGCCTACGACACGTTCGGCTCGGACTTCTACTACGGCAGCGCAGCGATGCGGAACCCGACCGACGGAGAGCGGCTCGAAATGGTCGAGTGGCTGCTCTCCGAGGGATACGCCTCTCAACTCGTGATCGCGCAGGATGTCTGGGCCCAAGCCAACCTGCGCCGCAACGGCGGCAACGGCTACGACCACCTCTTCCGCAGGATCGGACCGGCGATCGCACAGATCGCCGGGGACGCATCCGTCGCCGACCAGATCCTCATCCACACCCCTCGACGACTTCTGGAGCGGCCATGACCAAGCCCATCGCGTCCACCACGCCCCAACGCGCGCACATCGTCGGGCGGGCCGTTCTCATCGTCGTCGACATCCAGGGGGGCGCCGGCGAGTCCGCACCCGGCGAGGGCGGCATCCCCATCATGGGCGGTCGCGCGGAGCGCGCGCCCCGGCAGCTCGCGCTCGTCGAGGCCGCACGCGCCGCGGGAGTACCGGTCGTATTCATCCAGGAGGTGCACAAGCCATCGCTCGTGGACATCGGTCGTGAGCTCGACGGGGTCGAGGGCCCGCACTGCATCGAGGGCGACGACGGCACCGAGTTGGCCTCCTGGCTGCTGCCGGAGCCGGAGGAATTCCTCATCCGCAAGCGGCGCTACTCGGCCTTCTTCGGCACGGAGCTCGAGATCGTGCTGAAGGCGTACAAAGCCGAGACGCTGATCCTGATAGGCGGGCTCACCGACGTGTGCATCCACTACACGTTCGTCGATGGCCACCAGCACGACTACCGCGTGCGCGTCGTGCAGGACGCCGTCGGGGGATCGAGCGAGCGCGCGCACACCGCGTCGCTCGAGGCGATCGAGTACCTGCAACGGGACGCCCTCGTCGACACGGCCGACGTACTGGCGTACTTCGGCACCGTCGCCGACGCGAACGCCGTGGGTTCCGACGCGCTCCTGTCGCGATGACCGCGGGCCTTCCCTCCGAAGCGGCGTTCGTCGTGGTCGGCGGCGGCACGGCGGGCAGCGTCGTCGCGGCGCGCCTCGCCGAGGCCGGGCACGACGTGCTCGTGCTCGAGGCGGGTCCGGACTTCGGTCCGGAGGGTGATCCCGCCTGGCCGGCCGACTTCGTCGACGCGACCCGGCTCGGCCGATCGCACGACTGGGGCTACGACTCGGGCGACACGTACCCCTGGACGGTCGGTTTCGAGCGTGCCCGCGCGATCGGCGGCAGCTCCGACGTCAACGGATGCACGCAGACGTGGGGGCATCGCCGCGACTACGACGCCTGGGCCGAATCCGGTCTCGTCGGCTGGGCCGCCGACGATCTGGTTCCCCTTTTCGAGGAGGGCATGCGCCGGATGCGGGTGCGCCAGTTCACCGCGACCGAGCTGACTCCCTGGCAGCACGCCTGGTACGACGCGGCACCGGCCGTCGGGATGCCGCGGCTCGCCTCGCTCAACGGCCTCGACGAGTCGGCGGGCTTCGCCCCCGAGGCGATGAACATCCAGGACGGCGTCCGCGTCAACGCATCCTTCGCCTACCTCGACGCCGTGCGGTCGCTGCCGACCCTGCGGATCGTGGGTGACGCGCTCGTTGACCGGGTGCTGGTCGAGAACGGCGCGGCCACCGGGGTCGTCGTGCGGTACGGGGGCGAGAACGTCGTCGTTCGCGCGGGCACGGTCGTGCTCGCGGGCGGCGCCTACAATTCGCCGACCATCCTGCTGCGCTCCGGGATCGGCCCGTACTCCCAGCTGGCACCCCTCGACATTCCGCTCGTGCAGCACCTGCCGGGCGTCGGCGAGAACCTCCACGATCAGCCGTTCCTCCTCATGAGCTTCGCGGGGTCGGATCGGATGGCGGACGAGATGCGCGCCGCGCGGGAGGCCGGCTGGACCCCCGACGAGCAGGCGATGGGCAAGGCGGCATCGAGCTTCGAGACCGAGGCCTTCGACCTGCATTTCCTTCCGTACAGCCCCACGCACCGCGGCGACGACAAGCGCTGGAGCATCGGGACATCCGCCCTGCTGCCGCGCTCGCGCGGATTCGTGCGTGTACGCAGCGCCGATCCCGAGGCGAAGCCGTGGATCGACCACCGGTTCCTCTCCGACGCCGAGGGCACCGACGTGGCGATGCTCGCCGAAGGGGCGGAGATCCTCCGTGAGCTCGCCGCGACATCCGCCCTGTCCTCCCTTGTCGGCGCCGAGATCCATCCCGGGCCCGAGACGTTCTCGCGCGCGGCGCTGACCACGCACCTGTACCGGCATCCCGACAACTACTGGCACCCGGTCGGCACGTGCCGGATGGGCGTCGACGGCGACCCGCGCGCGGTGGTCGACGCCCGCGCCCGCGTGCACGGGATCGCGGGACTGCGCATCGCCGACTGCTCGATCATGCCGCGCATCCCGCGCGCGACGACCGCCATGCCCGCGATCGTGGTGGGCGAGAAGGTTGCTCGCATGTTGCTCGAGGACGCGTCATGAGTCGCCAACGAACCGGAGGAACGAGATGACCGTACCGAAACCGACCGGATCCGCACTGACCGAGCTGACGATGCGGGCGCTCGCCGAGGGCATCCGCACCCGGGCGTTCAGCGCCGAAGAGGTCGTCGCGGCGCATCTCGACCGCATCGAAGAACGGAACCCGCAAATCAACGCGATCGTGTCGCTGCGCGCCGAAGAAGCACTCGACGACGCGCGCGCTCTCGACGCCCTCACCGCCCGCGGACTCTCGCGGGGACCGCTGCACGGCATCCCGATCGCAGTGAAGGATCTGATGGACGTCGCGGGGCTGCGCACGACCCACGGCTCGCGGATCTACGTCGACCACGTGGCGACGGCGGACAGCGTGATCGTGTCGAAGATGCGCGAGGCCGGCGCCGTGTTCGTCGGCAAGACGAACGTGCCCGAGTTCGGTGTCGGGTCGCACACGTTCAACGAGGTCTTCGGCGTCACCCGAAACCCGTACGACACCGCGCGTTCGGCGGGCGGCAGCAGCGGGGGTGCGGCCGCCGCGGTCACGAGCGGCATGCTGCCCATCGCCGACGGATCGGACCTGGGCGGGAGCATCCGCAATCCCGCATCGTTCGGCAACCTCGTGGGCCTGCGCCCCACCGCGGGGCGCGTCGCGTCCGCCCGTCCCGGGAACGCGTGGGACCCGGGCTCGGTCCTCGGCCCGCTGGCCCGCAACGTGTCGGACGCCGCGGCCCTGCTCGGCGTGATCTCGGGGCCGGAGCGTCGAGCGCCGATGGCGATCGACGAAGACCCCGCGCAGTTCTTCGCCCTCGCCCCGCGGCCGTTCGCGGGCGCGCGGATCGCCTACAGCGCGGACCTGGGCGGTCTGCCCCTCGACCCGGAGGTGCGCGCGGCGACGGATGCCGCTGCCCGACTGGCCGCGGACCTCGGGGCGGAGGTCGTCCCCGTCGACGTCGACCTGTCCGAGGCGGATCTGGTGTTCGAGACGTTCCGGTCGCTGGAATTCCTCGACGGCCACGGCGAGGAGGCGGCGGCGCATCCGGAGCTCGTCAAGCAGACGCTCAAGGACGACATCGCGTGGGCCAGCGGATTCGACGCGGCGCTGATCGCCCGGGCCGCGGGGGCGCGCACGCGCCTCTTCCGCCGGTTCCAGGCGCTCTTCGAGGACTACGACATGGTGCTCGCGCCCTGCGTGCAGGTCCTGCCGTTCCCGGTCGAGTGGGAATACCCGACCGAGATCGACGGGGTCACGATGGACCGCTACTACGCGTGGCAGCGCTCGTGCAGCCGGATCACCGCGACCGCCATGCCGTCCCTCGCGATGCCGATGACGTTCTCGCGGGCGGGTCTGCCGATCGGCGTGCAGTTCGTCGGACCGTACCGGGCAGACAGGGCGTTGCTCGAGTTCGGTCTGACGTGGGAGGCGGCCGTCGCCGACGTCATCGCCCGCCGCCCCGTGCTCTAGCCGAGGTTCCGTCCGCCACACGCACGCCACAGACGAGGAAGCGCATGACCGCACCGTTCAGCTGGACCGCCCCGAACCCCGCGATCCTCGGAACCCGCCACTCGGCGAGTTCGGGGCATTACCTCGCCTCGTCCGCCGCCTTCGCGATCCTCGAGGCCGGCGGCAACGCAGTGGACGCGGGTTGCTGCGCGGGGATGGCGCTCGCGGTCCTGCACGCCGACGAGGTCAACTTCGCCGGCGTCGCTCCGATCATGATCCGCATGGCCGACGGTGAGACCGTGAGTCTCGACGGCCTCGGGGTGTGGCCGCGGCGGATACCCGCGGACCTGTTCATGACCGAGCACGACGGCACGATCCCCACGGGGCTGCTGCGCACGGTGGTGCCCGCGGCGCCCGATGCCTGGATCACAGCGCTCCGCGACTACGGCACGATGACCTTCGCCCGCGTGGCGGAGGCGGCGCTCCGTCTCGCCCGGGACGGCTTCGCCGTGTTCCCGCTGCTCGCGAACGGGATCGCGAACCGCCAGGCGGGGTACCGCAAGTGGCCGGCGAACGAGAAGATCTACCTGCCGGCCGGTCGGCCGCCGGAGGTCGGCGAGCGCTTCGTGCAGCGGGATCTCGCGCGCACGATCCAGCTCATGATCGATGCCGAGCGAGCGGCGGGCGGTTCGCGTGCGAGCGCGCTCGAGGCGGCGCGTGCCGTCTTCTACGAGGGTGAGATCGCCGAGCGGATCGTCGCTTACCACGAAGAGAACGGCGGATACCTCGGCCGCGACGACCTCGCCGAGTTCCGTTCGCGGTACGAGCCGGTCGTCGAGACGCGGTGGCGCGACTTCACGCTGCTGACGTGCGGGGCGTGGTGTCAGGGGCCGATCCTGGCCGAGGCGCTGCTGATCCTCGAGGCGTTCGGTCTCGACGGGATGGAGCACAACGGGGCGGAGTACATCCACGCCTCGATCGAGGCGCTCAAGGCCGTCTTCGCCGATCGCGAGCACCACTTCGGTGATCCGGCGTTCGTCGATGTACCCCTGGAACGCATCCTCGGGCGGGAGCACATCGCCATGCGAGCCGCGGGAATCGATCCCGATCGCGCCCACCCGGGGCTGCCGCCCGCACTCTTCGGCGAGACCCAGACGCTTCCGGACGCGATCTCCGCCGCCGAGCTGCGCCACATCGGCGAGGGTGGCACGAGCTACGTGTGCGTCGTCGACCGGTGGGGCAATGCGTTCTCAGCGACGCCGTCGGACGGAGCCTCGACGGCCCCCGTCATCCCCGGCACGGGCATCGTGCCGTCGCTGCGCGGACTGCAGTCGCGGCCCGACCCGGCGCATCCCGCGGGTGTCGCGCCCGGCAAGCGCCCGCGGCTCACCCCGAACCCGGCGATGGCCGTGCGAGACGATGGCAGCGTGATGCCGTTCGGATGCCCCGGCGGCGACATGCAGGTGCAGGCCATGCTGCAGGTCTTCGTGAACGCGTTCCACTTCGGGATGGACCTCCAGGAGGCCGTGAACGCGCCGCGATTCTCGACCTGGAGCTTTCCGAACTCGTTCGCCCCGTTCGACTACCTCGCGGCGCACGTCTTCCTCGAGGACCGCTTCGACGACGAGGTCTACGTCGAGCTCGAGCGGCGCGGTCACGACGTGCGGCGCTGGCCGCCGTACACGCGGGACGCCGCGGCGGTCGAGGCGATCTACCTCAACGCGCGGACGGGATTCCTCGAGTCGGCCGCGGACCCCCGCCAGCCCGCGCAGGCGGTGGTGTCGTGAACGAGCCGATGCCCCGCGGGCCCGTGGTCTTCCGTGCCCGCGTCGTCACGATGGATCCGGAACGCCCGGAAGCGGAGGCGTTCGCCGTCGATCGCGGGCGGATCGTGGCGGTCGGCGCGGCCGACGACGTCGCGCGTTCCGTGCCCGGGGCACGCGTCGAAGACCTCGAGGGTGTCGTGCTGCCGGGCCTGATTGATGCGCACCTGCACATGGAGCGCGGGGGGCTGAAGGCTCTGACCTTCCTGGCTCCGGGCGCGGGTGTGGACGAGTTCATCCAGACGATGCACGACACCTTCGACGAGGAGGACGATTGGCCGGCGGGTACGACCCCGACGCTGGCCGACAGGGTCCGCGGGCTGGGCGTGGTTCAACCCCTGCTCCACGCGCTCGGCATCACGGGCGTCGTGGATCCCGCCGTCACGATCGACGAGATGCGCGGCTACCAGGAAGCCCACCGGCTCGGGGCCCTCACGATGCGCACCGTCGCGATGCCCTATCTGGAATTCGGATCCGTCGCCACGCCGGATCTCGCCGCCGTCCTCGCCCACCTCGACGGAACGGGCGTCTCGACGGGGTTCGGGGACGACATCCTGCGTCTCGGCCCGATCAAGGTCTACGCCGACGGCGAGGCGCTCAAGGGTCAGGCGCTGCTCGATACGCCGTGGGATGGCTCGGGGTACACCGGGCTGCAGCGCATCTCGGAGGACGATTTCGGCACGCTCGTGCGTTTCTGCGCCGAACGCGGGTGGGGCGTCGGCACCCACGCCGTGGGGGCGGGCGCGATCGCCTTCGTGACACGCGCCTATGCGGCGGCGGGAGGGGCGGTGCGCGATCGTCGATTCCAGCTCATCCACGCCTATCTCGAACCCGGCTCCGCGACGATGCGCTCCGCCGCCGAACTCGGCGTCATCGCCTCCCTCCAGCCCTCGATCATCTGGCACAACGGTGTGGGTCTGCGGGAGAAGATCGGCGCCCGCGCCGAGACGGCGAACCCTGTGCGTTCGTGGCTCGACGCGGGGGCGACGGTCGCATTCGGCTCGGATGGCCCCTACTTCGCCTTCGACCCGCGCCACCTCATGTGGCAGGCGATCACCCGCCGCGTCGCGGGATCCGACGTCCCGCTCGCGGCGAGTGAGGCGATCACGATCGACGAAGCGCTCGGCGCGTACACGACGGGTGCCGCGTACGCCAGCCTCGCCGAGAACGACCGCGGAGTGCTCCGAGCGGGCATGTACGCCGACTGGGCCCTCTGGTCGGCCGATCCGCGCACGGTGCCGGTCGACGACATCCGATCGCTGCGCGTACATCGGACGGATGTCGGGGGTCGCACGGTCCACCGGAGCACGTCGTGATCGAGACGGTCCTCGGCCCGATCGAACGCACGGCACTCGGAGTCGTCTCGACGAACGAGCACGTGCTCACCGACTCGCGCCACCTGCTGCGCCCCACCCGCGAGGGCGGCATGCTCGAGGGGCCGATCCGGCCCGAGATGCTCGGCGACCTGCGATGGAGCTGGATGTCGCTGCCCGACAACCTCACGCTGGACGACGCGGATGACGCCGCCCGAGAGCTGCGCGAGGCATCCGGCGCCGGCCTCGGCACCATCATCGAGGCCACGTCGTGGGGGATGGGTCCCGCTCACGAGAACGGGCCCGCGGCCCTGCCGGACATCGCGCGGGCCAGCGGAGTGAACATCGTCGCGGCATACGGGAGCTACATCGACAAGACCCTGCCCGCCTGGTGGGCGGAGCTCGCCGAGGAAAGGATGCAGGAGCTGTTCGAGACCGCGCTCACCCGCGCGATCCCGGGCACCGAATACCGGGCGGGGGTGCTCGGCCTGCTGGGGACGAGCGCCCAGATCACGCCGGCCGAGGGGCGGGCCCTCCGCGCGGCGGCACGGGCGGCCGCGGAGAACGGCGTAGCCGTCACGATCCGGCTGGACGCGGCAGCGCGGCGTGGACCCGAGGTGGCTCGGATGCTGATCGGCGAAGGCCTGCCGGCCGACCGCATCCTCTTCTGCAACATCGACAAGGTGCTCGACGCGTCCTACGTCGGCGACGTCCTCGACACGGGGGCGGTCGTGGAGTTCGCCTTCGGCAGCGAGCACGCGTTCGCCGACCGTGCTCGGGACGCGACGGATGCCGAGCGGATCGACTTCCTGCTCGCGCTCCTGGCCGACCGCCCCGACGCCGCCGTCACACTCTCGTGCTCGGTGTGGACCAAGGGGCAGCTCACGCGCCATGGCGGCATGGGCTACGGGCACGTCGTGCGCCGCGTCGCGCCCGCGCTGCGGCGGCTCGGCGTGACCGACGAACGCATCGACGAGATGCTCATCGCGCGGCCCGCCGCGCTCCTCGACCGAACGGACATCCCATGACGAACACCGACACCCCGTTGCACGCGTGGAGCGTCGTCGACCTCGCCGCCGGGATCCGGTCGCGCGACGTCTCGGCCGTGGAGGTCATGCGCGCGCACCTCGACCGCATCGAGGAGCACAACGACGCCCTCAACGCGATGGTCGCGATGATCCCGGAGTCGGCTGCGCTCGCCGCGGCCGAAGAGGCCGACCGGGCCGTCGCCCGGGGCGACGAGCTCGGCATCCTGCACGGCCTCCCCACCGGAGTGAAGGATCTGATGGATGCCGCGGGCCTACCGACGACCCACGGGATGGTGGCGCACGCCAACGACGCGGCCGCGGCATCCGATTCGTTCATCGTGCGGCGGGTCAAGGCAGCCGGCGCGATCGTGATCGGCAAGACGAACACGCCCGAGGTGGGCCTCGGGACGCTGACCTTCAATGATCTGCACGGCGTCTGCCGCAACCCGTGGGACACCTCCCGCCACGCCGGCGGGTCGAGCGGCGGGTCGGCCGCCGCGGTGGCCGCGGGCATGCTGCCGTTCGCCGACGGCTCGGACAGCGGTGGAAGCCTGCGCTACCCTGCCGCGTTCTGCAACGTCGTGGGCCTGCGCCCCACCGCCGGCCGAATCGCGAGCGGGCGCCCCGACAACGGCTGGACCGCTCACGGTGTGCTCGGGCCCATGGCCCGCACGAGCCGGGACGCCGCAATCGTCATGGCGGCGATGGCCGGGTCCGACCCGTACGCGCCCATGTCGATCCCCGAGGACCCGGCGCAGTTCCTCGACGTCGCACCGACCGATCCGTCACGCGTGCGCATCGGGTGGAGTGCCGACGCCGGGGGAGTGCCGATCGCCGACGACGTCGCGCGGACGCATGCCGAGACCCGTCGCGCGCTCCTCGTCGCGGGCTACGACGTGGTCGACCTGGACCTCGCGCCGTCACTCGAGCGGGCGGAGGAGGCGTGGGAGACGATCGAGGTCTTCAACTTCTTCGCCTCGTGCCGCGAAGACGTGGCGAAGTACCCCGAGCTGTTGCGCCCGGACCTGGTGCGAAACGTCCGCCAGGGCGAGGCGCTGACCGCGGCGCAGATCGCCGACGCGCTGCGCATCCGCACCGACATCTTCCGCCGCTGGGAACGGCTCTTCGACGATGTCGACCTCGTGATCACACCCGCGACGCCCGTCGTCGCGCCGCTCGCGGAGGTCGAGTGGGTCGACCGCGTCGGGGACGTGACCTACGACCGCTATTTCCGCTGGCAGATGCTCGCGAATCGGCTGACGGTCACGGCGCATCCGGTGCTCGTCACTCCCGCGGGTTTCTCGCACGGCCTCCCGGTGGGAATGCAGGTGGTCGGGCGGCACCGCGGCGAACGTGACCTGTTGGCCCACACCGCGGGCATCGAGTCCGTGTTGGGTCTGGTCGGGCGAAGCCCCGCGATGACTTCCGCAAGCGTTACCGGAGCGTAACGAAGAGGACTCAAGAAAGGATCCATTCAGGAGTACTTTGGATCCAAATCTCACACCTTCCCGAGGAGCAGCCCGTGTCGCACATCTTCCGTCGCACCATCCTCCCCATCGCCGGACTCGTTGCCGTCGCCACTCTCGCCGCCGGATGCGCCGGGTCCGGCGGCGACGCCGCGTCCGACGCGTCCCCGGTGCCCGAGCTGTCGGGTCCCCTGATCTGGGCCGACTACGGCGGTCCGACCAACGAGAGTCGCCAGATCGCGTACTTCGACGGCTTCTACGACGAGACGGGCGTCGAGGTCACGTCGGTCTCGCTGGAGGACGCCGTCTACTACGCCATGCTCGAGGGCGATGAGGGCGACTACGACGTCGTCCAGACGAGCGGCGCGGACGTGCTCGCCTACCAGGACAACCTCATCGAGGTGCCCGAGGACATCCAGGGCGACCTCCTTCCCGAGGACATTCGGCCGTACATCGTCGGCGGATTCGTGTTCGGGATCGCGCAGGGCTGGATGACCGACACGTTCCCGAATGGCGGACCACAGGACTGGGCGGACTTCTTCGACACCGAGAAGTTCCCGGGCAAGCGGGCTTGGCCAGGCGCTCCGGGCAGCTTCGACGCGTCGTACGAGATCGCGCTGCTGGCCGACGGCGTGGCCGAGGAAGACCTCTACCCGCTCGACATCGAACGGGCCGAGGCGAAGCTCGACACGCTGCGCGACGACATGGTCTTCTATCAGTCCTACCCCGAGGTGCAGCAGCTGCTCACGAGCGACAGCGCCGCCATCGCCGTCACCGTGACGGGGCAGTACAACGCCCTCAAGAACGCCGGCGAAGACGTGACCGTCCAGTGGAACCAGGCGTTCATCGTCCCCAGTGGGTTCACGGTGCCCGCGTCGTCCGCGAATCCCGATGCCGCCTTCGCGCTCGCCGCGTGGATGAACGAGCCCGAGTACCAGGCCGTCTTCACGGAGCGCACCGGCTATGGTCCGGTCAACTCCGAGGTGTTCGACCTGCTCTCGGACGATGTCGTCGACGGACTCGTCAATTCGCCCGAGCACGAGAAGGCCGGCATCTACTGGGACACGCAGTGGCGAGCGGACAACCTCCAGACGCTGCTCGACTCGTACACGGCCTGGCTGGCAGGCTGAGCGCGGACGAGCGACATCGAAGGGCGGGGGACCGGCGTCTCCCGCCCTTTGTCGTGGTCGCGACGTACCCCGGCACGCGTTACACGGAAGAAACACAATCGATACCAAAGAGGATCCAGTTAGCGCTACATTGGATCCACGCACCAATGTTTCGTCCAAATCCCGAGGAAGAGCATTCGACATGACATCCACCATCCGCATTCGCCGCCTGGCGACATCTGGCCTGGCCCTCGCCGCCGTCGCGGCGCTCGCCGTGGGCTGCGCCGGCTCCGGCGGCGACACCCCGAGCGGAGACGCCAGCGGCGCCGAGATCAGCGGCTCCGTGATCTGGGCCGACTACGGCGGTCCCACGAATGAGAGCCGTCAGATCGCCTACTTCGACGGCTTCTACGACGAGACCGGCGTCGAGGTCGTCTCGACGTCGATCGAGGACGCGATCTACAACGCGATGCTCGCCGGCGACGAGGGAGACTACGACGTGTTCCAGGTCGCCGCGGCAGACGTGCTGTCATACGGCGACAACCTCGTCGAGATCCCGGCGGACAGCCAGGGGGATCTACTCGACCCCTCGCTGCAGCCCTACTTCGTCGGCGGATTCTTCATCGGCATCGCGCAGGGCTGGCTGACCGAGACCTACCCGAACGGTGGTCCCACAGACTGGGCCGACTTCTTCGACACCGAGAAGTTCCCCGGAAAGCGGGCCTGGCCGGGCGCTCCGGGCAGCTACGACCAGTCGTTCGAGATCGCCCTCCTCGCGGACGGCGTCGCTCCCGAAGATCTGTACCCGCTCGACTTCGAGCGCGCCCGGGCCAAGCTCGACGAGCTCCGCGGCGACATGGTGTTCTACCAGTCCTACCCCGAGGTGCAGCAGCTGCTGACGAGCGGGAGCGCCGCCATCGCGGTGACCGTCACGGGGCAGTACACGGCCCTCGAGCGGGCCGGCGAGGACGTCACGATCCAGTGGAACCAGGCGTTCGTCAATCCGAACGGCTTCGTGATCCCCAAGAACGCGTCGAACACGGATGCCGCGCTGGCTCTCGCCGCCTGGATGCGCGACCCCGAGAACCAGGCCGTCTTCGTCGAGCGCACCCTCTACGGGCCGGTGAACGAAGACGTCTTCGACTACCTCGACGCGGATGTCGCGTCGAAGGTCGCGAACTCGCCCGACCACGACAACGTCCTCTACAACGACGACCAGTGGCGAGCCGACAACACGGCCGACCTGGTCGACAACTACACCGCCTGGCTCGCCGGGTAACACCGCACACAACACATGACGGACGCCGAGGGGTGGCCGGGGTCTCACTGCCCCGACCACCCCTCGGTCGTTCCGCCCGCGGGGTGCAGACCCCGCCTCCGATGACGACCAGCTCGACCACGACGACAGAACGGATGATCGATGCAGACGCTCAACACGGTCAGCGGACCCATCACCCCGGACCGGCTCGGGGTCACCCTGCCGCATGAGCACCTCTTCGCCAACGGGACCCGGATGATCCCCCGCGACGGCTTCTCGACGATCTGGGCCGAACGGGCGGATGACATCGCCCGATTCCTCGCGTCCGGGGGCAGGACCCTCGTCGACCTCAGTTGCGGCGAGCTGACCAATCACGCGGCACCCGTGCTGTGGGACACGGACCCCGAGCATCAGCTCCAGAACCGGGTCACCGGCTCGCGGTCGATCGTCAACGTCCTCGCGACGCGGGCTCTCGCCGAGGAGACGGGCGTGCAGGTCGTGCTCGGCACGGGTCACTACTACGACGCGTACATGGATCACGACTGGATGGATCAGACCAGCACGTCCCGCATCGCCGACTACCTGATCGCCGATCTCGTCGACGAGATCCCCGGGACAGGTGTGCGTGCGGGAGTCATCGGCGAGATCGCCTCGGACTTCGCCCACATCACGCCGCGCGAGGAGAAGTCCTTCCGCGCTGCAGCCCGGGCGTCACGGGAGACGGGCGCGCTCGTGAGCACGCACGCACCGACCTTCGCCGTCGGCCTGGCGCAGGTCGACCTGCTGGTCGACGATGAGGGGCTGGACCCGAGCCGGCTGGCGATCGGGCACACGGACACGGTCAAGAGCGTCGAATACTCTCTCGCGCTCGCCCGCCGCGGGGTGTTCGTCCAATACGACTGCATGATGGCCTGCAAGACCGGCGGCCAGCTCGTGCCGACAGAGCTGCGTCGTCGCGTCGAACACCTGAAGATCCTCATCGACGCCGGGTTCGAGTCGCAGATCCTGCTCTCGCACGACGTGTTCCAGCGCAGCCATCAAGCTGCGCTGGGCGGGCCGGGCTTCGTCTTCCTGTTCGAGGAGTTCGCCGATCACGCGGAGGCCGCGGGAATCCCGCGCGATGCGCTGCACCGCATCCACACCGACAACGCCCGTAGGGCCCTGTTCGGCGAGTGAGCGAATGTGGGCGTGAGGCTGATTCCCGCCACGGCGTAACCTCCTCGAAACACGACAGCAACAGGATCGGATCCATGTATTCCTATATTGGATCCACGGGGGTACATTGTCGGAAAGACATGTCGCCTACGGAAACACCACCGCAATCTCGACCCGGGAGCATGACGGAGTGAGTACCTCAACCCTGGCCTTACCGCAGACGCGGAGCAAGTACTCCGCGCGTGCGGCCCTCGGCGCCTCGCGCGCGGAGACACGGTGGTTGCTGTGGCCACCGCTGATCTTCTTCGGCGTAGCACTCGGTCTGCCGGTGATCGCACTCCTGATGCAGTCGTTCGAGACGGGCGGAGCGGCCTACATCGGCATGTTCTCAGTGCCGGCGTTCGTGGCATCGCTCATCCGCACGGTCGTCCTGGCCGTGATCGTCATGATCCTCACGATGCTCTTCGGCACCGCCTATGCCCTTGCCATCAGCGCATCGGCGACCTGGCTGCGCCTGGTGCTGCTCGCGGCGCTGATCCTGTCGTTGTGGACGTCGGTCATGGTCCGATCGTTCGGCTGGATGCTGCTGGAGCTTCCCAAAGGTGCGATCTATTGGTTCCTGAATCTGGTGGGGCTGACGGACGAGCCCGTGGAGTTGTATCAGACGACCATCGGGATGTATCCCGCCATGATCGCCGTCATGCTGCCGTTCGCGGTGCTGCCCGTGATGTCGGCCCTGCAATCCCTCGACCGCGAGCAGCTCAACGCCGCGACGATCTTCGGGGCCGGACCGTGGTTGACGTTCCGCACGGTCACCTGGCCCCAGATCCTGCCCTCCGTCATCAGCGGAGGCGTGCTGGTCTTCGTGATGTCGCTCGGCTTCTACGTCACGCCTCTCCTTCTGGGCGGTCCCGGCAACATGACGGTGTCGGGCGTCATCAACGCTCAGATCAACCAAGCCAACCGACCTGAACTCGGCGCGGCCATGAGTATCCTGCTCGTCGCGGGAACGATGCTCGTCTACCTGATCGCCGATCGCCTGTTCAAGGTGAGCGAGAAGTGGGGCTGACCGCATGAAGAACCCTCTCGCCAGATCTCTCGGCTGGTACCGCAGCCCGATCATCCTCGTCGCCGTCCTGGCCAGCCTGCTGTTGATCGTGCCGTTCCTCGTGCTCGTCTCGACGTCCTGGACCTCCGGCAGCTTCATCCTGTTCCCGCCCGAGGGCTTCTCTCTGCAGTGGTACGCCGAAGTGCTCTCCGATCGGCGATGGATGGGATCGTTCTGGCTCTCGCTCTGGACGGCGACGATCTCGACGGTGCTGGCCGCCGCCCTCGGGACCGCGGGGGCGATCGGACTGACGCGCGTGCGCAGCCGGACGGCCCAGCGCTGGATCCGCACCCTCTTCATCGTGCCGATCGCGCTGCCGCCGATCGCGTACGCGGTCGGCCTGTACGGCGTCAACCTCGAGCTCGGCTTCCTGCGGGGGACTCTGGTCACGCTGATCGTGGGCCACGCACTCATCGCTATGCCCTATGTGTTCGTCATCGTGTCGGGCGGCATCGCGCGCATCGACCCGGCACTCCGACCGGCCGCGAGCACGCTCGGCGCGCGGTGGCCGCTCATCCTCTGGAAGATCGAGCTTCCGGCGCTCCTGCCGTATCTGCTCTCGGGTGCGCTGTTCGCGTTCATCATCGTGTTCGACGAGGTCGTCCTGGCGGTCTTCCTACTGCCTCCGGGCATGCAGACCCTGCCGCTGCGCATGCTGAACGCGTCTCAAGAGGCCTTCTCGCCCGAACTGACGGCCGCCTCGACACTGGTCTCGCTCCTGGCCATCCTCGTCCTCGGCCTTCTCCCGCTCTCGAACGCGCTCCGCAGGCGTCGTGCCGGTCGGTCCTCATCCGCATCATCCTCATCGTCTTCACGCCGGCGTCCCCGCCCGGCCGTGCTGGAAGGAGTCATCGAATGACCATCGCCCTCTCCATCTCCGACGTCCACGTCACCCTGGGCCAGAATCACGTCCTCAAGGGGGTGTCACTCGACGTCCGCCCCGGTGAGTTCGTGACCCTGCTGGGCGCGAGCGGCAGCGGCAAGTCGACCCTGCTCAATGTCATTGCGGGCCTTCAGGCCGTCGACAGCGGCCATGTCATGTTCGACGCGGTGAACGTCGAGCGCCGCCCGCCGCAGAAGCGCAACGTCGGCGTGGTGTTCCAGTCCTACGCCCTCTTCCCGCATATGTCGATCGGCGAGAACGTCTCGTTTCCACTGCTGGCCGCACGCCGCCCCGACAAGGAGCGTCGTGCCGTCGCGGACGAGATGCTCGCGCTCGTCCAGCTGCCCGGCATGGCCGATCGCTCACCGGCCTCTCTGTCGGGAGGTCAGCGCCAGCGCGTTGCCCTCGCACGGGCGATCGCCGCGAACCCGGGCATCCTGCTGCTCGACGAGCCGATGGCCGCTCTCGACAAGCAACTGCGCGAGCACATGCAGGTGGAGGTCACGCGCATCCAGCGCAAGGTCGGCATCACCACGGTCTCGGTCACGCACGACCAGACCGAGGCGCTCACGATGTCCGACCGTGTCGCGATCATGTGCGATGGGCAGCTGGTGCAGGTCGCATCTCCCGAGGACCTCTACCGCCACCCGGTGAACGCCTACGTCGCGGGCTTCCTCGGTGAGGCGAACCTGCTGCCCACGTCGGGCGGGCGCATCCTCGACGACGAGGCCGGGGCACGCCTCGACGGGACCGCCGTGCTGCGACCCGAGGACCTCGAACTCGTGTCGGCCACCGAGGCCGCCCCCGCCTGGTCGGTGGAGGGTACGGTCCGGCTGCTCAGCTTCCAGGGCACACGCTTCCGCCTCGAGCTGCAGACCGATGGCGGGCGCAAGGTCGTGTGCTCGCTTCCCACATCCCTGGATGTCTCGACGCTCGGCGTCGGCGCGCGCGCCCGCGTGGCATGCCGCAACCCCGAGCGGGTCCACGTCATCCCGGCCGCCGACGAGCCGGCGCGCGAGGCGATCGCCGCCTAGCGCGCGAGCGGCACGAAAGGACCCCGCGGGACCTCGCCAGGCGAACGAGCCGCGGGTTCTCGCGGGTTTTCGCCTGCGTTTACCCGAAACGGGCCCGAGCGCAGGGAGTCTCGACCGTGCGTGTCAGGCTGCCGGGTCGCGGGGCTCTTCGGCGTCGAGCGTCGAGCGCGGTGTCTCGTCGCGGGTGAAGATGGTGACGACGGCCAGCGCCACGAGCTGCAGGCCGGCCACGAGCAGGAACGCCCACATGGACGACGCGAATCCGATGACGAATCCGCCGACGAGCGCCCCGCCGGCGTAGCCGACGCTGGTGAAGCTCGAGAACAGGCCGAGGCCCATGGCGCGGTTCTCGGCGGGCAGACCGCGGGTCGCGAGCATCGTGAGCGAGGGATACAGCGGGGAGAAACCCACCCCCATGAGAGCCGCGCCGGCCGCCGCGACCCAGAAATCCTGGGCGAACGCGAGCGTCGTCAGGCCGGCGAAGAGGGCGCTGAGCGAAATCGCGGTCGAGCGGAGCGGGCCGATGCGGTCGGGCATGGTCGCGAGCACGAGGCGGGCGCCGATCACACTGACGGCGAAGACGCCGAAGACGGATGCGGCGCCCAGCAGGCCCGTGGCGGGAACGCCGACACCCTGCAGGTGGATGATCAAGAAGGCGAGGATGAGGCCCTCGCCGCACCAGGCGGCGGCGGCCACGACCCCGGGCACCCAGACGGCCCGGAAGGCGCCGAGCAGGTTGCGGACGCCGCGGGGCGGGGTGGTGACGTCTCGGGGCGTGATCAGGGTGGGGCGGGGGAGCCCCATGATCAGCGATACCGTGATCACCTCGATGACGGCGCAGACGGCGAACACGGACGCCGGCCCCCACAGCTGGTTGACGAACGTGCCGAGCTGCGGCCCGAGCGCGACGCCCATCCATACGCTCAGCCCGTAGATGCTGAGAGCCTTGCCGCGCTGTCCGGGCGGAGCGAGGGCGACGAGCCAGGCCATGATGAGCGTCATCGCCGCGGAGTTACCGAGTCCGAAGATCAAGCGGCTCGCGCCGGCTGCCCAGAGCTGCGGCACGGTGGCCAGCAGGACCAGCGCGACGACCGCCATGGATCCCCCGACGAGGGCCACGGTGCGATAGCCGCGCCGATCTGCCAACGACCCGGCCAGAGGCATCGCGAGGATCGACGACAGCGCCGCGAGCGCGATGATGAATCCCGACAGTGATGCGCCGCCGCCGAGCACCTCGCCGACGTAGACGGGGATGATCGGGGTGCTCGCGGCGTTGGTCATCGCACCCAGCGCCGAAGCGCCGAAGATCAGCCAGAACGGGACCGTCCGGGTGATGTCCCGCGGGGTCATGCCGGAATGGAAACGGGTGGGGTCGAGTCGGGCGCGCACTCCAGGCTGAGCCACAGTTCGAAGCAGTTGTTGCGCGACAGCGCGGTCGCGCCGATGGATGCCCGGCCCATGGCGCCCGCGACCGGCCCGAACACCTCGATGAAGAGATCGCTCGCCCCGGCCGACACCTCGTGCAGAAGTTCGAATCCCGGCGGGCACAGCACGAAGCACAGGCCGCGCGACAGACTGACCACGTTATCGAGCGAGCCCAGGGCGTAGCGGATCATGCCGAGGGTGTGGACGGCCGTCAGGCGCGCGGCTTCATATCCCTGCTCGATCGTGATGTCGACACCGACGGATCCGGGGTGCAGGCGGTCGCCCGCGCGATTCTCCGGGGTGAGCCCGCTGAGTTCGAGGAGATTCCCGATGCGGTGGAAAGGCTTGAGCGGTCCGTACCGAAGTCCGTACGGGGGGTTCGCATAGTCGGGGATCTGCAGACCCAGTTCTCGAACGCGTGCCTCAGCACCCATCTCACACCATCCCTAGAATGTATCCGATATCAGCTACTATGGATCCATTCTATCGGAACGGAGTCGGCTCATGTCGTGGAGTGCGGAA
Organism: Microbacterium sp. CJ77; assembly: GCF_002911615.1. Taxonomy (NCBI): domain Bacteria; kingdom Bacillati; phylum Actinomycetota; class Actinomycetes; order Micrococcales; family Microbacteriaceae; genus Microbacterium; species Microbacterium sp. CJ77. Next base: position 485,863 of record NZ_PQBR01000006.1, read on the forward strand.
GCCCGCGTCGCAGAGCTGGGCCTCCAGGTTCCCGACTACGCCGACCCGCCGTACGGCGAACGATATGCGGCGATGAGCGCGTTCCGGCGGTCGGGACGGATCCTCACGCTCGGCAGCATGACCCCGGAGGACCGCTGGGGCGCGCGGGTGCACCCGGGGCGCGTGGGCGTGGACGTCACCCTCGAACAGGGATATGCCGCGGCCCGGTATGCGGCCGTGAACGTCCTGGGTCTCATCCGATATGCCGTCGGCTCGCTCGACGAGGTCACGGGCTTCGTGCGCACCCTGACCTTCGTCGCGGTCGGGGGAGGCTTCACCGACATCAACAAGGTCACCAACGGCGCGGCGGACCTGTGGGTGGAAGTGTTCGGCGACGCGGCCGGACGCTCGACATCCGCCGGCATCGGCGTCACGAGCCTGTCGGGCGGCAACGTCTTCGAGATCACGGCGAGCGTGCAGACCCGCTTGAGCGCCGACGCATGAACAACGAAAGAGCAGGAGACCGGATGTCCTGGAGTGCCGAAGCCCGAGCCGCCGAGCTGGGGCTCGTGATCCCCGATTACGCGAACCCGCCGTACGGCGAGCGCTACGCGACGATGAAGGGTTTTCATCGCACCGGGCGGACGCTCACGATCTCGGGCATGACACCGGAAGACCGTCAGGGCAACAAGGTGTTCCCGGGGCGCGTCGGCGACACCGTCACCCTCGAGCAGGGGTACCAGGCGGCGCGCTACGCGGCGATCAACGTGCTGGGGCTCATCCGCTTCGCGGTCGGCTCGCTCGACGAGGTCACCGCAATCGTGCAGACGCTCGCGTTCGCGGTCGTCACTCCGGAGTTCACCGACGTGAACCTCGTCACCAACGGCGCTACCGACCTGTTCGTCGAGGTCTTCGGCGACCGGGTCGGACGCTCGACCTATGCGGGTATCGGCGTCTCGAGCCTGTCCGGCAACAACGTCTTCGAGATGGTGACCGTCGTCGAGACCCGTACGAGCCCCGAGGGGGAGTAGAGCATGCGAATCGACACCCACCTGCACGCCTACGCCGATGCGGCGGAGGGCGAGCACGACCTGACGACCTACCCGATCGTGGAGTACGGGGACAAGGACGTCGCGTTCGCCGGTGTCGCCGGCACGATCGACGACGCCCTCGACGCCCTCGCCTCGGCGCGCTTCGACTACGCCGCACTACTCGGGAGCTTCGAACTCCCCGATCTGCCGCATCCGGCGGACGATGCGCGGCATTGGCCCGCGCAACCCGCCTACGCGCACCTGCGCGACGAGCTGGTCGCCTACAACCGCTGGCTCTGCGATCAGGGGGCGGCGCACCCCGTGCTGCTGCCGTTCGTCACGGCGAACCCCGCGGTCATGACGTCCGACGAGTCGCGCGAGCACCTGAGTGAGGCTTTCGGATCGTGGGGCGCGCGGGGGATGAAGATCCACCCCATCGCGATCCGCACCTATCCGGACGACCCCGGGATGGAGGGCGTGTACGACGCGCTCGAAGAGGCGGACGCCCCCATCGTCTTCCACGGCGGCCCCGATAAGCGCGGGTACGGATGGTCGGTCCCGAGCGCCTTCGCCGGACTGGCCGAGCGGCGGCCGGGGCTGAAGATCGTGGTCGCACATCTCGGCGGTGCGTCGTGGCGGGACACGGCGACTCTCGCCGCGGCCTACCCGCAGCTCATGTTCGACCTCTCGGAGGTCGTCATCTGGAGCGGCGCCCCGCTCGCGCCGACTCCCGAGCAGATCGTCGCGCTGGTGCGCGAGATCGGTGCGGAGCGCGTCGTGCTCGGGTCGGACTTCCCCTGGTACACGCCGGGCGAGACGGCCCGGATCGTCGAGGAGGACCTGCCGGGTCTCTCGGCGGACGAGCAGGCCCTCGTCCTGGGCGACAACGCCGCCCGGCTGTTGCGCCTGACCTGAGCCTCGCGTCCGTTCGTGGGGACCGCGGTGCCGACTCAGGCCGAGCGCAGGCCTCGCTCGCGCAGGAGCGGCAGGATGTCGGTCTCGAACCGCGCCATGCCCGACTCCCAGAGCGGCCAGCCGAGGAGGCATCCGTCGATCCCGACGTCCGCGAGCCATTCGAGACCGTCCGCCACCTGCGCGGGCGTGCCGATGAGCGGCACGCCGCCGTCGCCCGCGACCCAGTTGAAGCGGCGCGCGGCGGTGGAGTTGTCGCCCGCGACGGCCGCCTCCATGCCCATGATCGTCAGCGCGTTGATCGCCGCGTCGTGCATGCCGTGCTCCTGCGCGTAGTGGTGCAGGAAGTCGCGGGCGTCCTTCTCGGTGTCGCCGTCGACGACATAGCCGAAGGTCCAGACCTCGATCTCGCGCCCGAAGCGCTCCCGTGCCTGGCCTTTGATGTCGGCGACCTGCGCGGCGGCGGCGTCCCGGTCGTCGCGGAGTTTGACGTAGATCACGTCGGAGTTCTGCAGGGCGAAGTCGAGCCCGCGGCCCGACATCGCGGCGTTCATGATGCGCGGGCGCGCGCCGAGCGGCTTGGGCATGGAGAAGAGCCCCTGCAGCTGGAAGTAGTCGCCCGCGACGTCGAATTCGTCCGACTCGGTCCAGAGGCGACGCACGATGTCGATCCACTCGTCCGCCATGTCGTAGCGGGCGTCGTGCTCGAGCAGGTCGCCGCCGAACATCGGCATCTCGGGGCGGTACCAACCTCCGAGCACATTGACCCCGGCCCGACCCCCGGTCACGTGATCGATCGTCGCGAGCTGCTTGGCGGCGATGACGGGATGCACGATCGGCATGGAGACGGTGGCGAAGATCCGGGCGGATTTCGTGACGGCCCCGACGGCGGCGGCCCAGGTGAGGGTCTCGTACGCGTCCGAATGCGGGTTGTGCTCGCCGCCGTAGCCCTTCCATCGCGAGATCGGCACGATCGCTTCGAAGTCCATGGCCTCCGCGGCGAGCGCGAGGTGGCGCACGCGTGACCATTCGGTGGTCAGCGCACCCGGGATCGTGGTGAACGTGATGCCCGGCGCGAGGTTGGTGCCGAAGGTGCCGAGCTGGAGGCGGTTATTGTCTGACATGATTGGATCCCATTATTGCACAAATGGATCCGCACATATGGTGGAACACAACCCGAGGGGGACGTCCATGATCATCGACGCGTACAACACCACCCAGAACGTGCGAGGGCGCTCGGACTACCTCACCGGAGCGCGGCCGGGAGAAGAACCGCCCGTACACGTGCCTTTCGATCCGCAGCGGATCCTTTCGCGGATGGATGCCGCGGGTGTCGACATGGCGATGGTCTGCTCACTTGCGCAGCGCATCGAGAACGATTTCATCATCGAACTGCAGCAGGCGTACCCCGACCGTTTGATCGGGTTCGGCCAGGTCCTGCCTCAGGACGACAACGCTCTTGCCGAAATCGAGCGGATGGCGGCTGCCGGTATCCGCGGTCTGAAGCTGCACCCGAGCATGCACGGGTATCACGTGGCCGATCACGGCCTTCTCGATCCCGTGTTCCGCCTCTGCGCCGAGTTCGGCATGACCGTGCTGATCAATGCCCTCGACGATGCCTTCTGCGCCCCCTTCGCGATCGAGGAGATCGCCAAGGACCACCCTGAGGTGCCGACGATCATCGCCCACATGGGCGCGGTCTGGAACGTTCCCGAGGCCATCATCGTCGCCGAGCGCCGCCCGAACGTGTACCTCGAGACATCTGCGACCCTCCTCGCCGACGTGCGGCGCGCCTATGCCCGCGTGGGCGCCGAGAAGATCGTGATGGGCTCGGAGTGGCCGGGCTCGGACTTCGATCTCGAGCGGATGAAGATCGCCAAGGCGATCGCGGACGACGGTGACCGCGCGCTGATCGAGGGTGGGAATCTCGCCCGCATCCTGCGGATCCCGACATGAGTCGACCGGAACTGAGCGGCCGGCCCGCGGGCATGGGGGAGTCAGACGCCGAACTGCTCTCGGCCGCGCGCGATCTCCTCGGACGGGTCTACCTGGCCGGGCGGCACGAGGTCGCGACGGCGTTCCGGATGTCCGACGGCGCGATCCTCACGGGGGTGCACGTCGACGGGACCGCGCGCCGCAGCACCGTGTGCGCCGAAGGCGTGGCCTCCGGCGCGGCGATCGCCCATGCCGCGGGACGCGACGTCGGGGTCGTCGCGCTGGTGAGCGTGCTGCGGCGCCCGGTCGGCACCGAGCACCTGATCGACCCGTGCGGGGTGTGCGCGGAGCTGCTGAGCGACTACTGGCCGGATGCGCGCGTGTGGGTCACGGAGGGCGATGACGCCCGGGCCGTGCCGGTTCGCGACCTGGTGCCGTTCAAGAAGGTGCGCGAGAGCTGAGTCGGGTCGGTACGGCGTCTCGCTGCGCTCACTCGACGGTCGGGACGTTCTCGGCCATGGACCGAGGAGCGCGGCGACGAGTCGAAATGGCGCTTCCGCAGCAGTCGGCTTATTTGTAGACCACGTACAGCTTGCGGAGCTTCTCGGTGACGGTCCACACGCCCGTCCACCCGATGGGGAAGTATGCGGCGTCGCCGGGCGTCAGGTCGACGGGATCCTCGCCGTCGCGCTGCACCGTCATGGCGCCCGACACGACGTGGATGATCTCGCCGCGGGTCAGGAACTCCCAGCGCGATGTGCCCGGCTCGCATTCCCAGATACCCGAGATGACGGTCTTGTCGTCGTTCATGAACACGACCTTCGACCTCGTCGTGATCGGGCCCGACAGGGGCTCGGCGCTCGGCGGTGCGAGAGGCTTCTCGTCGAGGTCTGCGGGGGCGATGTCGAGGGGGCGCGTCACGAGGGTCATGATTGGATCCTAAGTGCGTAAGAATGGATCCGCAATCGTCGGTGAACAATCGCGGTCAACAGCCGTGGTGGAGAAGAGGGTGCTCGTGATCGAAACCGTGCTCGGCCCCGTGCCCGCAGAGAACCTGGGCCCGACGTCCTTCCACGACCACCTGCTGAGCGACGCGGCCACCCTCCGTCGTGACGGCGCGGTGCCGCGCCCCGACAGCGATCGCGTGGGTCCGGAGACACGCGGGTACCTGCACACCAACATGCTCGCGCTGGCCGACAACCTGCGGCTCGACGATCCCGACCTGGCGGTCAACGAGCTCGAGGCCGCCGTCGCCGCGGGACAGCGCGCGGTGGTCGATCCGACGTCGTGGGGATTGGGGCCGAATCACGCGGGCTTGCCGGACATCGCCCGTCGCACCGGCATGACGATCGTCCGCGGGTACGGCGACTATGTGATCCGCACCCTCCCGGCCGAGAGGCTGGATCTCGGTGAGGACGGCTGGGAGCGCGACTTCCTCGGCGCACTGCGCGATCGTGTGCCGGGGGCCGACTACCGGGCGGGGATGCTCGGAATCCTCGGCACGACGGGCGATCTGCCGCCGGTGGAGCGGGCTCTGTTGCGTGCCGCGGCGCGCGCGTCCGCCCGCATGGGCGCATCCGTGAGCGTGCGTCTCGATCCCGACCGGGTGCGTGGGATCGAGGTGCTCGAGATCTTCGCTGCAGAAGGTCTGTCGGCGGATCGCGTCGTGTTCACGAACGCGGACGAGTATCCCGATGCCGCTGTGTGGGACGAGCTCGTCGGCGCGGGCGCGGTGCTGGAGATGTGCTTCGGCACCGAGGACTCTCACGGCGACCGCGTCGTGAACATGACGGACGCAGATCGACTGGACTACTTCGTCGCGTTCTGCGCCACGCATCCGGGATCGCGACACGTGCTGGGTCAGTCGGTGTGGACCAAGACCCAACTGAGCGCGTACGGAGGGCGCGGCTACGGGCATCTCTTCGGCGAGATCGTCCCCGCGCTGCGGGCGGCCGGCATGGCGGCCGAGCGGATCGACGCGATGCTCGTGGACGAGCCGCGTCGCCTGCTCGACCGGCCCGCGGGGGACCGGCTCAGGCGCTGAAGACGGCGCGACCGCCCACGACGGTGCGCAGGACGGATGCATCGAGCAACGCGTCGTCCTCGCACGTCAGCGGGTCGACCGACACCTCGGCCCAGTCGGCGAGCATGCCGGGCGCGAGCGCGCCGCGCCGATCCGCGAAAGCGGCATACGCAGCGTCGATCGTGCAGCCGCGCAGTGCCTCTTCCGGGCTCAGCCGCTGGTCCGCGCCGAGCGGTTCGGCGATGTCGCGGCTGCGCCGCGTGCGGGTGAACCACATGACGCGCAGGGGATCGAAGGGGAAGTACGGACCGTCCGAGCCGAGGGCGACGCGCACACCCCCGTCGATCCACCCGCGCAGCGGGTTCGCGTCCGCCGCCGCCGCGCCGAGCGTCTCGACGAGCCACCTGCCGCTCTTCCACTGGATCGCGGGTTGCGACGACACGAGCACGCCGAGCCGCGCCGCGCGCGCGATCGTCTCGGCGGAGGGTTCGAGGTAGGCATGAATCAGACGGAAGCGGAGGTCCGCGATCGGGGTGCGCTCGTCCACGCGCTCGAAGGCGTCGAGGGCGAGACGCATGGCGCCGCCGCCGATCGCGTGCACGCCGAGTGCCCAGCCGTGCTCGGCGCAGAACGCCGCGATGCGCTCGAGGTCGTCCATCGCGATCGCCTGCACGCCGTGGTCGTCCGTCCCCGGCCAGGGCTCCTCGCGCAGCGCCTGCCGTCGGCGTCCCTCACCATCGGCGTAGACCTTCAACGCTCCGAAGGCGAGCGTGTCGTCGCCGAACCCGGTACCGACACCCAGTCCACCCACCGCTGCCATGACCTCGTCCGGAGTCGTGAGATGGTCGCGCAAGCCCTCGAAGTACGGCATGCACGTCACCCGCATCGTCAGCTCGCCGGCTCGGTGGGCAGCTTGGTAGGTCGACATCTGTTCGGCCGTCGCCCAGGGATCGGCGATCCCGGTGATGCCGAGCGCGTGCAGCAGCGGCTGGACGCGTCGGAGCCCGTCCCGCCTTTCCGCGACCGACGGTGCGCCGTCCGGCCAGTCCGGATCGAGCGCCGTGTCGGCCATTGCGCGCTGGAACTCGTCGGCGTCGGGATCGCGGTCGGGGAACTGATCGGCCAGTTTGATGCCCGCTCGCTGCAGGTAGAAGTGCGAGTCGATGAATCCGGGCACGACGGTGCCGCGGGCCGCGATGACGGGGGAGTCGTCGGGGCTCGCGGCGAGGACGTCGTCGAGGTCGCCCGTCTCGGCGATCCGCCCGTCCACCACCCGCAGGGCCCGTGCGCGCGGGCGACCGGGGTCGAGCGTGATGATGTCGCCAGTGAGGACGAATGAGGACGCCGAGATCTGCGATGTTGGATCCATGTATCCTACTTTAGGATCCAAACGGGAGGCGAGATGCGCGATGTCACGGTCATCGGCGCGGGAATCATCGGACTGACCGCCGCCCTCACGCTCGCGGAGCGCGGGCACGCGGTGCGCGTCGTCGCCCGCGAGATCGCGGAGGGCACGGCGTCCGCCGCCGCAGCGTCGCTGTGGTCCGCCCCCCTGGTCGAACGGACCGAGCGGGCGCGCCGCTGGGCATATCTCACCCTGGCGCGACTGCGCGTCGATGCGCTCGACGAGACGGCGGGCGTGCGGGATCAACTCGCTCTGGCCGCCGGCATCGTGGCCGGACCGCCCGATCCCTGGATGCGTGCCTTCGCCCCTCCGTTGCGCGCGGCGGCACCCGGCGAGTTGCCTCCCGGTACCGCGGCGGGGACGCTCTCCGTCATGCCGCTCATCGACACGGCGGCCTACTTGCCGTGGCTTCGCGCGCGCTGTGCGGTCGCGGGCATTGCGCTGGAGCACGGCACCGTGACGTCGCTCGCCGGCTTCGCCCGTCCCGGCGATGCTGTCGTGGTCGCGGTGGGGGCGGGTGCGGCCGCGCTCGTAGGGGACGACACGCTCCGTCCCGTTCGCGGACAGGTCGTGCACCTCTCGAATCCCGGTCTCACGCGCACGCTGGTCATCCGCGACGGCGAGTTCGGTCCGCTCTTCGTGGTTCCGCGGGCAGCGGACGTCGTGGTCGGTGGGCCCGCGCAGGACGGGGTCTGGGAGCCCGAGGCCGACGCCGCGCTCGAGCAGGACCTGTTGCGCCGCGCGCGCGCCGTCGAACCCCGTCTCGAAGATGCCGCCGTGCTCGGTCGCGCGGTCGGTCACCGCCCGGTCCGCGACACCGTCCGCGTGGAACGCGAGGATGTCGGCGGGGCGCGGTTCGTGCACTGCTACGGCCATGGCGGTGCCGGCGTCACCCTGTCGTGGGGCTGCGCGGCCGACGTCGCCGATCTGGTGGGGGCGGCATGAGTAGGCACGTCATCGCGGTCGACATCGGCGGGACGCACACCGACGCCGCCCTTCTCACCGCGGACGGTCGCCTGCACGTCCGGAAGGTGCGCTCGACGCCGGCGGACCCGGGTGTCGCCATGGTCACCGCCGTCGAGGCTCTCGTCGACGCCGCGGCGATCCGTCTCGATGAGGTCGCCGCGGTCGTGCACGGCACGACGGTCGCCACGAACGCCGTGATCGAGGGTGACTTCGCCCGAGTCGGGCTGGTCGTGACGGAAGGGTTCGAGGACATCCTCGACATCGGTACGCAGCAGCGTCCGGATCTGTACGACCCGTGGCGCGCGAAGGGCACCGGAATCGTTCCCCGCGACCGCGTGTACGGTGTGCGCGAGCGCACCGGCGCCGACGGTGCCGTCGTCGATCCGCTGGACGAGGACGGCGTGCGTCGCATCGCGGGCGAGCTGCTCGGCACGGTCGATGCGGTCGCGATCGTGTTCCTCTTCTCGTTCGCCGATCCGACCCACGAGCGCCGGGCGGCCGAAATCCTGCGCGACGCGCTCCCCGGCATCCCGGTGACGCTCTCGAGCGCGGTCGCCCCCGAGTTCCGCGAGTACCCGCGCGCGGCCACGACGGTGCTCAACGCGGCGCTGCTGCCCCGCACGGGCGGGTACATCGCGCGCCTCGACGACAGGCTCCGGTCGCTCGGATTCGGCGGCGCCTTCCAGCTCATGACCTCGAGCGGCGGTGTCATCCCCGCATCCGTCGCCCGCGACCTGCCGGTGAGCCTGCTCGTGTCGGGCCCGGCCGCGGGGGCGGTCGCGGCGGCCGAACTCGGACGACGACTCGGGATCGACGACCTCGTGATGCTGGATGTCGGGGGCACGAGCGCCGATGTCGCGCTCGTGCAGGCGGGCGCGCTGCGGCGCCGCTACCGCGGGGACGTGGCGGGGATGCCGGTCGCGCTGCCCCAGATCGACGTGCTGCCGATCGGAGCGGGCGGCGGGTCGATCGCTCGAGCGGACGCGTACGGATCGCTCGCCGTCGGACCCGAGAGCGCGGGCGCGGATCCCGGGCCCGCGGCATACGGCACGGGCGAGCGTGCGACCGTGACCGACGCCCATCTGGTTCTCGGCTCGCTCGATCCGGCGGGTCTGCTGGGGGGAGCGCTGCCCCTCGATCCCGAGCGGGCGCGCACCGCTATCGGGATCGACGTCGCCGAGCCCCTCGGCATCGATGTCGAGACGGCGGCCGGCGCCCTCATCCGCATCGCGAACGGACGGATGGCCGAGGCCCTGCGTATGGTCACCGTCGTCCGCGGCGTGGACGTCCGTTCGTGCGCCCTCATGGCGTTCGGCGGTGCCGGCCCGTTGCATGCCGTCGCGATCGCCGATGAGCTCGACATCACGCGGGTGGTCGTGCCGCGGTACCCGGGTCTGACATCGGCGCTGGGTCTGCTCATGGGCGATGCGCGATACGAACTGGGCCGGACGTTCGTCGCGCCCCTGCGCGGTCTCGATCATGACCGAGTCGACGCGCTCATCCGCGAGCTCGCCGCCGAGGCCGCAGCGGCGCTCGGCGTCGATGATGCTTCCACGGGGGATGCCGGACCGACGATCAGCCTCGATCTGGACCTGCGCTACGCGGGTCAGGCGTACGAACTCACCGTTCCCGTTGCAGATGCAGCAGCATTCCACGCAGCCGACGTGGACCGGGTCGAAGAGAGCTTCCACGTCGCCCACGACGCGATGTACGGGCATTCCTGGCGCGGGGCGAGCGTCGAGCTCGTGACCATCCGGGTGCGCGCGGGCCTGCCGCGTATCGCCGTCGACTGGCAGGGCAGCGATGACCGGGGCGATGGGTCGAAGCGGGAGCGTGCCGGGCGAGACGCCGCGGGAGCCGAGGTCGCTTACGCGGTCGTCGATCGGGCCGGCGTGGCCGAGGGGATGCGGGGACCCGCGATCGTGACCCAGGTCGACACGACCACCCTGATCCCCGCGGGATGGTACGTCGAGCGCACCTCGGGCGTCGCCATGGTCCTCACCAACATGGTGCTCGCGAAGGAGGCATGATGCGCGTCACGGATCCCGCCACGCGAGAGTTGCTGTGGCACGGTTTCCAATCCGTCGTCGACGAGATGGCGCTCATCCTGCAGCGCAGCTCGTTCTCACCGATGATCCGCGAGATGCTCGATTTCTCGTGCGGCTTCCTCGACGCCGACGGACGTCTCGTGGCCGATTCGTGCCTGATCCCGGCGCAGGCGGGCACGCTCGAGTTCGCGCTCGCCGGGGTTCTGGCCCGTACCGGGCCGCTCGCCGAGGGGGACGTCGTCGTGACGAACGACCCCTACTCGGGCGCGACCCATCTACCGGACGTCGAGCTGTTCGTGCCCGTCTTCGTCGGCGACGACCTGCTGGGTTATGTCGCGACGGTGGCCCACCACGTCGACATCGGCGGGATCGCCGCGCGCAACAGGGGAACCGTCCCGGGCCAGAAGACCGCCTCTCGTGACCTGTACGAGGAGGGTCTGCAACTCCCGCCCGTGCGCCTGTACCAGGGAGGTGCGCGCAACGAGGCCCTCTGGGACGTGCTGCTGCGGAACGTCCGCGATCCCGACTCGGTCGCCGGCGACGTGGCGGCCCAGTTGTCCGCGTGCCGCCGCGGCGTCGAGCGCGTGCGGGAGCTCGCGGGGCGGCACGGGGCGTCGACCGTGCAGCAGGCGATCGACGATCTCATCGACGACACCTCGGCGCGAGCAGGTGCCCTGATCGCTTCGTGGCCCGACCGCACCGTGACGGTCGCCGGGTTCCTGGACGGAGATGGGCTGCACTACGACACGCCCCTGCGGGTGCAGGCGGATGTCTCGGTGAGCGGTGATCGTCTGATCGTCGACCTCTCGGGGTCGTCCGAGCAGACCACCGGGACGTTCAACGTGCCCTGGTCGAGCACCTACTCCGGCCTCTACTACGCGCTAAGGTGCTTTCTCGGCACCGGCATCCGGCAGAACCACGGCTATATGCGCCACATCCAGGCCATCGCGCCCGAGGGGTCGCTGTTCAACCCGCGTCGGCCCGCGGCCGTGGTCTCACGTCACATGCCCGTTCAGGTGCTCACCGACACGGTGTTCCGCGCCCTGGGCGAGCTGCTGCCCGACCAGGCGGTCGCCGCGAGCCACGTGTCGTTCCCCGTTCTGCTCATGCGCGGGGTGGATCCGCGCACCGGCGCCGAGAAGACCCTGATGGACACCGTCGGCGGCGGGGGCGGGGCACGCTTCGGGTTGCCCGGCGACGACGGCATCGATTCCTACACCTCGAACTGCGCGCTCATCTCGGCCGAGGTCATCGAGATCGAATACCCCTGGCGCATCCGGGCGAGCGAGCTCGTCCGCGGCAGCGGGGGTGCCGGGCGATGGCGCGGCGGGCGTGCGGTGCGCCGTGACTACGAGCTGCTCGCCGAAACGGCGAGCGGCCGGGTCGCGTGCGAACAGCGCACTCCGGCGCATGCCGCGCAGGGCATCGCGGGCGGTGGGCCCGGAGCGCCCGCGTCGGTCGCGGTCCGTCGGGGCGCGGAGCCGTGGCGTGAGGTCGGAGTCGAAGAGTCGTCGATCACCCTCGTGCGCGGCGATGTCGTGCGCATGACGGCGGCGGGCGGCGGCGGGTACGGTGAGGCCGAGACGACCGGGCGAGAGGGAACGATGTGACCGATACATCCGAGCCGGGCGCGCCGACGTCCGGGGCGAAGACGCCGTCGGCTCCCCAGCGCGCTCCCGCGCCCATCGCGTGGGCGGATGCCGCGCCCCTGGCGCTCGCCGGACGTCCGCGGCGCGTCATTCCCTTGGTCGTGGGATTCGAGGTCATCGCCGAGGCCATCTCGGTCGCCGGTGGCAGCAGCTTCCGGCATCTGATGGAGCCGGTGACCGCGGCGGCGGTCGTCTTCGACGAGGGATGGGTGCTGGTCGACGGGGGTTTCGATCCCGCGCGCATCCGGCATCGCTCGCTGCGCGTCACGAGCTTCGATTACGAGAACTACGCCCCGGTCGTGCCCGCGGGCGACCCGCTCGTCGACCAGGTCGCCGCAGCGGGCCTCGCGTGGTCCGACCTCGCCGCGGCCGCCGTCTCGCACGCGCATTTCGACCACACGGGCGCGGGACGGATGCTGCGGCCCGATCAGCCTCTCCTCATCCAGCGCCGGGAGTGGGAGCACGCGCTCGCGGTCACGCAGCCGCGCGCGCACTTCCTCTTCCTCGACGACCTGGTGCGGTCCAACGTCCAGCCCGTCCTGCTCGACGGCGACACGCGTATCGCCGAGGGCTTCGACGCGCTCGACACCGCGGGGCACACGCCCGGCCACCAGTCCTTCTCGATCGACCTGGAGGAGCGGACCATCGTCCTGGCCTGCGACGCGGCCGACCTGCGGGTCAACATCGAGAAGATCATCCCGTGCGGTTCCACGGCTGGTCCCGACGCGGCGCGCCAGGCCGAGGCATCCATCCGCCGCCTGCACGAGCTCGACGCGCTGCCCGACACCGAGGTGTGGCCCGGCCACGACCCCGAGTGGGGCCCGTGGCGCGAGGTCATCGACGCCCAGTCCTGACCTGCCCCTCTATCCGGATCCGCCGGGGTTTCGCAAGCCCGGCCCCCGTGTCTGCGGGGGCCGCTAGGCTCGGACGCACCGCTCTCCGAGGAGGAACGATGCGCGCAGTCGTGGGCGACCTGGTGGTCGCAGAAGCACCCGAAGAAGACCTCGTCCGGATCGAGGGGAACTGGTATTTCCCGCGGTCCAGCCTCACCGAGGGGCTGCTGGTCGAGAGCCCCACCCCCTACACCTGCCCGTGGAAGGGCGCCGCGCAGTACTGGCACCTCCAGACGGACGACGGAATGATCGAGGACGTGGCGTGGAGCTACCCCGATCTGTACGACGGTGCCGTCGAGCGTGTTGGTCGCGACTTCGCAGGCCACGTCGCCTTCGGGAAGGATGTCTCGGTCGTCCCGTGACGGCTGAGCCCCGACGATGATCGAGTTCCGCTCGGTCTCCAAGGAGTATCCGGACGGCACCGTGGCCGTCGATGACTTCTCGCTGACCCTGCCCGCCCACCAGACGACCGTGCTCGTGGGATCGTCCGGCTGCGGCAAGACGACCCTGCTGCGGATGATCAACCGGATGGTCGAGCCGACCGGTGGGTCGATCGTCATCGACGACGAGGACATCCGTTCGCGAGACGCCGTGCAGCTGCGGCGCAGCATCGGCTACGTCATGCAGAACTCCGGCCTCTTGCCGCACTTCTCGGTCATCGACAACATCGCCACGGTGCCGGTTCTGCAGGGGACTCCCCGCAAGCAGGCGCGCGAGCGTGCACGAGAACTCATGGACACGGTCGGGCTCGATCGCGCCATGGCCGACCGCTACCCGAGTCAGCTCTCGGGTGGCCAGCAGCAACGCGTCGGTGTGGCCCGCGGATTGGCCGCCGATCCGAACATCCTGCTGATGGACGAGCCCTTCGGCGCGGTCGATCCGATCGTGCGCGCGGAGTTGCAGGAAGAGCTGCTGCGCCTCCAGCGTGAGATCGGCAAGACGATCGTGTTCGTCACCCACGACATCGACGAGGCGTTCCTGCTCGGCGACCAGGTCGTGATCCTCGAGAAGGGGGCAGCGGTCGCACAGGTCGGCAGTCCCGACTCGATCATGGAGTCTCCCGCGAACGACTTCGTGGCGAGCTTCATCGGCGCAGACAAGGGCAAGCGGGCGCTCCGTCTCAAGCAGACCGATCACGGCACGGTGGTGATCGACGCCGAAGGCCGCACGCAGGGCGCGCTCGTGGATCGGACGATGACGTGAATCGGGCGCTGACGTGAACTGGGTCGGCGACAACCTCGACCTGATCGCCGAGCTCACGCTCCTGCACCTGCGTCAGAGCGTCATCGCGATCGTGGTCGGCTTCTTGCTGGCGGTGCCGCTGGGCTGGGTGGCCTTCCGATACAAGCTCCTGCGGAGCGGCCTCATCACGGTCGTCGGACTGCTCTACACGATTCCTTCGCTCGCGCTGCTCATGCTGCTGCCCGCGGTGTTCGGGTATCGAGCGACGAGCCCGACGAACCTCATCATCGCGCTGACCATCTACGCGATCGCGATCATGGTCCGTTCGGTGTCGGACGGCCTGCAGTCGGTCGATCCGGCTCTCCGTCAGGCATCCACGGCCCTCGGGTACGGTTCGTTCCGCCGGTTCTGGGCGGTCGAATTCCCGCTCGCGGGCCCCGTCATCCTCGCGGGTCTCCGAGTGACGGCCGTGAGCACGATCTCTCTGGCCACCGTGGGGATCCTCATCGGCGTCGAGAACCTCGGCTATCTCTTCACCAACGGGTTGCAGCGGCGGATCATCCCCGAGGTGCTCGCGGGTGTGGTGGCGGTCGTGGTCATCGCGCTGATCCTGGACTACCTGCTCGTGCTCGCGGGTCGTGCCCTCATGCCGTGGGCCCGCAAGCCCAGCCGACGCGCCGAGCGTCGCGCCCGCCGGGCGCAGGCCGCGACGGAGGTCACGGCATGAACCTGATCGTGGAAGCCTTCGCGTGGATGCTCGCGCCCGAGCGCTGGTCGGGCCCGATGGGAATCCCCGTCGCTCTCGCGCAGCACCTCGGGTTCACCTTCCTCTCGGTGCTGATCGCCGCCGCCGTCGCGGTTCCTCTCGGCTGGATCATCGGACACACCGGCAGGGGACGAGAGATCGCCGTGGCGATCTCCGGTGCGGCGCGCGCCATCCCGTCGTTCGGTCTGCTCGTGCTGCTGGTGCTCGTCATGGGGGTGCTCCAGACTCCGGCCGCCGCGGTGATCACGTTCGTCTTGCTGGGGATCCCGTCGATCCTCGCGGGCGCGTACACCGGGTTCGAGGCCATCGATCGTCGGGTCGTGGACGCGGGGCGGGCGATGGGCATGACGGAATGGCAGATCCTGTGGCGCGTCGAGGTGCCGCTCGGGCTCCCCCTGCTCGTCTCGGGCCTGCGCGCCGCGACGCTGCAGATCGTCGCGACCGTCACGATCGCGGCCTACGTCGGCCTGGGCGGGCTCGGGCAGTACATCATCCAGGGAATCAACCTCAATCGGTTCAACCAGGTGCTCGCGGGCGCGATCCTCGTCGCGGCCCTCGCCCTGGTGCTCGACGGAATCTTCGCGATCGCCGAACGGCTTGTCGTGCCGCGCGGGGTGAAGGCCGGGCTCGTGAGCGGATCGGGCGCCCGGGGGCGCAAGCGTGGCGCGCGCGTGTCGACCTCACCGAGGGTCTCCGCCGCCTGACCGGGGGGACACCGATCCGGAGCAGACCGAACACCCACCCAGATCACCAGACCCAGCACAGATCCATCACAGAGAGAAGGACAGCACCATGCTCACAGCGAAGAACAGGCTCGCGCTCGGCGCGGCCGTCGCCGCCACCGCAGCGCTCGTGCTCGCGGGGTGCTCCTCGAGCAACCCGCTTGAGGAGGACACCGCCGGCGGCGGGCCCGCCGCCGGCGACACGATCGTCGTCGGTTCGCAGGCGTACTACTCCAACGAGATCATCGCCGAGATCTACGCTCAGGCGCTCGAGGGCGCCGGGTTCGAGGTCGAGCGTCAGTTCAACATCGGCCAGCGTGACGCCTACATGCCCGAGATCGAGTCCGGCGCCATCACGCTCTTCCCCGAGTACAGCGGAAACCTGCTGCAGTACTTCGACGAAGGGACCGAGGCTCGCACGTCCGAGGACGTCTACGCCGCCCTGCAGGAGGCACTGCCCGACAATCTCACGGTTCTCGATCAGGCCGAGGCGAGCGATCAGGATTCGTACACCGTCACCGCGGCTTTCGCCGATGAGAACGGCCTGACGTCGATCGCCGACTTGGCAAACGTCACCGTTCCGCTCACGCTGGGTGGCCCGCCCGAGCTCGCCGAGCGTCCGTATGGCCCGACCGGCCTCGCCGACGTCTACGGCGTCGAGGTGACCTTCTCGCCCACGGGTGACACCACGGTCGAGAACCTCGTCGCCGGGACCGTCAACGTCGCGAACGTCTTCACCGCCGACCCGCGCATCCAGACCCAGGACCTCGTCGTGCTCGAGGACCCCGACGGCCTGTTTCTCGCGTCCAACGTCGTCCCCGTCGTGAACGCGGATGTCGCTGACGAGATCGCGGACGTCATCAACGCCGTCAGCGCGGCCCTCACGGCGGACGCCCTGGTGGCGTTGAACGTCCAGAGCACGGAAGACGAGATGTCGCCGGACGACATCGCGGCGCAGTTCCTCGAGGAGAACGGCCTCGTCTGAGGTTTGACGGGACCTTCCGCAGCACGAGGCGCCCGGCGGCATACACCCCGGGCGCCTCGTGCTTTCTGCGAGCGCGTTCATCCGGGTCGCATAGCCTAGAGCGGATATGGCTCATCTTCTCGGGGCTGAGGCCCTGCACCTCGAATTTCCCACCAAAGTCGTCTTCGACTCGATCTCGCTCGGCGTGAACGAGGGCGACCGCATCGGTATCGTCGGCCGGAACGGCGACGGCAAGTCGAGCCTGCTCGCCATGCTCGCCGGGCGTCTCGAGCCCGACGGCGGGCGGGTCACGGTGCGCGGGGGCGTGCGGATCGGCGTGCTCGACCAGGGCGACACCCTCGACGATGACGAGACCATCGGTGGCGCGGTCATCGGCGACACTCCCGAGCACGAGTGGGCGGGCGATCCGCTCGTCCGCGACGTCGTCTCGGGGCTGCTGGGCGACCTGCCGTGGGAAGCCAAGCTGGGCGCCCTCTCGGGTGGTCAGCGCCGCCGCGTCGCGCTGGCGCGCCTGCTCGCCGGGGACTGGGACATCCTGGCCCTCGACGAACCCACGAACCACCTCGATGTCGAGGCCATCGCCTGGCTCGCCGAACATCTGAAGCGACGGTGGGCTCCGAACTCCGGCGGGCTGCTCGTCGTGACCCACGACCGGTGGTTCCTGGATGAGGTCTGCAACACGACCTGGGAGGTGCACGACCGCATCGTCGAACCCTTCGAGGGCGGCTATGCCGCGTACATCCTGCAGCGGGTCGAGCGCGACCGCCAGGCGGCGACGATCGAGGCGCGTCGTCAGAATCTCGCCCGCAAGGAGCTGGCGTGGCTGCGTCGGGGGGCGCCGGCTCGCTCCACCAAGCCCAAGTTCCGCATCGATGCCGCCAACGAACTCATCGCCGACGTGCCCGAGATTCGCGACCGCGTTTCGTTGCAGTCGCTCGCGGTGACGCGGCTCGGCAAGGACGTGGTCGACCTGCTCGACGCATCCGTCGCCTATGACGGGGTGCCCGTTCTGAACGACGTGGAATGGCGCATCGCGCCGGGCGAACGCACCGGAATTCTGGGTGTGAACGGCGCCGGCAAATCGACGCTGCTCGGGCTGGTCGCGGGGACGCTCGAGCCCACGACAGGCCGGGTGAAGCGCGGGAAGACCGTGAAGGTCGCGACCCTCACACAGCAGATGGATTCGCTCGAGCCGTACCTCGCCGACCCCGTCCGGGTCGTGATCTCGGGATTGCGGACGAGCTACACGATCGGTACGGGCTCGAAGGCGCAGGACCTCACCCCGGGTCAACTGCTCGAGCGGATGGGCTTCGCATCCGAGCAGCTCTCGACGCCGGTCAAGGATCTTTCGGGCGGCCAGAAGCGCCGCCTCCAACTCCTGCTCATCTTGCTCGACCAGCCGAACGTGCTCATCCTCGACGAGCCCACGAACGACCTCGACACCGACATGCTCGCGGCGATCGAGGACCTGCTCGACTCGTGGGCGGGCACGCTCATCGTCGTCAGCCACGACCGGTACTTCCTCGAGCGCGTCACCGATCAGCAGTACGCGATCCTCGACACGCGGCTGCGCCACCTGCCGGGCGGCGTCGAAGAGTATCTGCGCCGTCGACGTGAGCAGCAGAAGGCCGGCGGTGCGCAGGCGGCATCCGCCGCCGTGGGGACGAAAGCCGCGGCCGCGGGGCTCAGCGGAGGTGAGCTGCGCACCGCACAGAAGGAACTCGCGGCGATCGAACGTCGGATCGCGAAAGTCGATGCCGAGATCACGGCGAAGCGCACGGCCCTCGCCGACCACGATCAGGCGGACTTCGTCGGGCTCGGGGCGAAGATGACGGCTATCGGGCAGCTCGAGGCCGAGAACGTCAGTCTCGAGGAGCGATGGCTGGAGCTCTCGGAGCAGCTCGAGTAGTCGAACCGCGGGCAGCTCCCGCGTCAGTGCACGGCGTAGTTCAGGATCATGATCGCCAAGCCGAGGATGGCTGTGCCGACCGCCCCGATGATCCGCACGACGTGCCCCGCGCCGCGGCGCTCATAGGCCGAGTAGCCGAGCACACCGAGCACGATGGTGGCGACGAGCAGGGCGAGGCCGACCGAGTCATCCGCATCCATCCGCGTCGTCGCGCCCGCGATCAACACGATCGTCGAGGGGATCGCGGCGTACAACATCCCCGCAGACTCGCGCACCCCGCCCTCGAGCGCGTGCCAGAAACCATGCTCGCCGTGGTCGCTCAGCGTGTGCGCGAAGACGTGGGCGATGAAGAAGATGATCAGGGAGAACAACGAGACGATCAGCACTTCGAGGCTGTCGGTGGATTCGTCCGAGACGCCCGCGATGAGGGCGGAGTACAGGATCAGCCCGTAGACGGCGGATGGGCCCCCGAAGACCCGGCGGAGCCATCCACGAAGGCCGGTCTCGTCCGATCGGGTTGCGTTCGTCATAGCGGTCTCTCTTCGATCGATCCGGTCGGTCGGGATGATGGGCGCCGCGCCCGAGTCGACGGCTGCGGCCGTGTCATCCGGCGTCGAATCCCAGGCTCAGTTTGCGAAGCAATCCTGCCAGTCGTTCGCGGTCGGAGCGCGACAGTTCCGAGAGCAGATGTGATTCGGCATCGACCAAGCGGGTGATGGCGGCGTCGACGCGCGTCCGTCCCTCGTCGGTGAGCGTCACGAGCACGCTCCGCCCGTCGCCGGGATCGGCCTCGCGACGCACCAGTCGTCGGCCGACGAGGCGGTCGATGCGGTTCGTCATCGTGCCGCTCGAGACGAGCGTCTGCTGCAGGAGTTGCTTGGGGCTGAGCTGGAACGGCTCGCCGGCGCGGCGCAGGGCTGACAGGACGTCCCATTCCCACGAGACGAGCTCGCTCCGCCCGAATGCGGCGCGGCGTGCGCGGTCGAGATGGCGGGACAGCCGGTCGACGCGAGAGAGCACCTCGAGCGGCGAGAAGTCGAGGTCGGGACGCTGCGCGGTCCACGCGGCGACGATCCGGTCGACTTCGTCGCTCTCGCGTGGCATCCCCCCATCATGGCATCGGGCGTCGTTTCGTCTCGCCTGCGGCTCGCGGGGCGATCGGGCGCGATGAAACGCCGGAGGTCCGCGCCGGGCTCTGGCAGACTTGAGGGGCGATCCACGGTGGTCGCGGTCCGCCGTGGTGTAACGGCAGCACGACAGCCTTTGGAGCTGTTAGGTCTAGGTTCGAATCCTGGCGGCGGAGCATGACTGATCAGAATCTCGCCATCGTCGTCCTCGCCGCGGGTCAGGGCACGCGGATGCGATCGCGAACGCCCAAGGTTCTGCACCGCATCGGCGGCAGGTCGCTGCTGCAGCACGTGCTCGACACGGCGGGCGCGCTCGACCCCGATCGGCTGCTCGTCGTCGTGCGGCACGAGCGCGATCTGATCGCGGACGCGGTTCAGGATGTCGCGCCCGAGGCGATCGTCGTGGATCAGGACGAGATCCCGGGCACCGGTCGCGCCGTGCAGGTTGCGCTCGAGCATCTGACGGAGTTCGGCGGCGACATCCTGATCCTGAGTGCGGACGTGCCGCTGCTCGACGCCGAAACCCTCGCCGAACTCGTCGCCGGGCACCGCGCGGCGGACGCGGCGGTCACGCTGCTGAGCGCCCGTGTCGAAGACCCGACGGGGTATGGCCGCGTCATCCGCGCGGCAGACGGCGCCGTCACCGGCATCGTCGAGCAGCGGGATGCTTCGCCCGACGAGCGCGCGATCGCCGAGATCAACGCCGGGGTATACATCTTTCAGTCCACCCCGCTGCGGCGAGAGATCGTCGCGCTCCGCGACGAGAACGCGCAGGGCGAGCGGTACCTGACCGACGTCGTCGCGCTCTTCCACACGGCCGGGATGACGATCGGTGCCACGCTCGCGCCCGACCCGGCGGCCGCACTCGGCATCAACGATCGTGTGCAGCTCTCGGCGGCCGCCGCTGAGCTCAACGCCCGCACGGTGCGCCGCTGGCAGCTCGAGGGCGTCACCGTTCAGGACCCCGCCACGACGTGGATCGATGTGACGGCATCGCTCGCGCCCGACGTGACGGTGCTGCCGAACACGCATATCCTGCGCGCCACGAGCATCGCCGAGGGTGCCATCATCGGCCCCGACACGAGCCTTGTGGACTGCGAGGTGGGCGAGGACGCCACCGTCACGCGCACCGACGCGACGCTCGCCGTGATCGGCGCGCGCGCGACCGTCGGCCCCTTCGCGTACCTGCGGCCCGGCACCTACCTGGGCGCACGCGGGAAGATCGGCACGTTCGTCGAGACGAAGAACACCCGCATCGGCGACGGCAGCAAGGTGCCCCACCTGTCCTACCTGGGCGATGCCGAGGTCGGCGTGGGCGCCAATGTCGGCGCGGGGACGATCATCGCCAACTACGACGGCGTCGAGAAGCACCGCACGCAGGTCGGCGACCACGTGCGTACCGGCGCACACAACGTGTTCGTCGCGCCCGTTAGAATCGGGGACGGGGCCTATACCGGTGCCGGTACGGTCGTGCGGAAGGACGTTCCGCCGGGCGCGCTCGCACTGACCGTGGCCTCGCAACGCAACGTCGAGGGCTGGGTCGTACGCAACCGACCCGGCACTGCCGCGGCTCAGGCCGCAGAGAAGGCCCCCAATGGCTCGCAAGAAGAAGACGGTTGACCTCGATCGCGATCTGGACATCGCGCCCGGACTCGTCGCCAAGACGAAGAAGCGGCTGGTCGTCGTCTCGGGACGCTCCGCACCCGACCTCGCCAACGAGGTCGCCGAGGCTCTCGGGATCCAGCTCGCGCCGACCGAGCACCGCACGTTCGCGAGCGGCGAGATCTACACGCGCTTCGAGGTCTCGATCCGCGGCTGTGACGTCTTCGTCATCCAGTCGTTCGGACACCCCGTCAACGAGTGGCTCATGGAGCTGCTCATCATGCTCGATGCCCTGAAGCGCGCCTCCGCCAAGCGCATCACGGTGGTCGCGCCGTACTACCCGTACTCGCGCCAGGACAAGAAGGGCCGTGGGCGCGAGCCGATCAGCGCGCGCCTGATCGCCGACCTGCTGCGCACGGCGGGTGCCGACCGTGTGATGAGCGTCGATCTGCACGCCGCGCAGATCCAGGGCTTCTTCGACGGTCCCGTCGACCACCTCTTCGCCAAGCCCGTCCTGCTGGAGTATTTCCAGCGGACGCTTTCACCGGAAGACCGGGCAAAGCTGACCGTCGTCTCGCCCGACATGGGTCGCGTGCGCGTCGCCGACACCTGGTCCGACAGCCTCGGGGCGCCGCTGGCGATCATCCACAAACGCCGCGACCCGAAGGTCGCCAACACGGTCACCGTGCACGAGATCGTCGGTGACGTCGAGGGGCGCGTCTGCCTGATCGTCGACGACATGATCGACACCGGTGGCACGATCGTGAAGGCCGCGCAGGCTCTCAAGGCCGCGGGTGCCGAGCGCGTCATCGTCGCGGCGACCCACGCGGTCTTCAGCGATCCCGCGTCCGAGCGCCTGCAGGACGTCGCCATCGACGAGGTCGTCGTCACCGACACGATTCCGCTCTCCGAGAGCCGCCGCTTCCCGGGCCTGACCATCCTGCCGATCGCGCCGATGCTCGCGCGCGCTATCCACGAAGTGTTCGAGGATGGCTCGGTCACGAGCATGTTCGACGGCGCGGCCTGATCCGCAGGGCATCCGGCTACCGAATCACCCGCTGGTTGCTCCGAGATAGTTCATAGGAAGCTCGACCAGTATCGGGGAAGCGGCGTTCGACACCCGGCTCATCGGGCTGTGGACCCCGGTCCATCCCCGAAGGAGTCCCCAGATGATCCGCGATACCCTCGCCCCCCGCCCGCTTCGTATCGGCGTCGCCCTGGTCGGCGTTGCCGGAACCCTCGCGCTCGCCGGATGCAGCACCGCGGCAACCGGGGCGACGGACGCGGCCAGCACCGGCTCGTCGTCCTCGCAGCAGTCCTCGGGCACCTCGACGGCAGCCGCGACGTACAAGGATGGCACCTACACGGCGGCGGGTTCGTACCAGACTCCCGAAACCGTCGAGAAGATCGAGGTCACGATCACTCTCGCCGATGACGTCGTCACCGCCGTCGAGGTGAAGGGTGACCCCCAGGCATCCGAGTCGAAGCGGTACCAGTCCGAGTTCATCGGCGGTATCACCGGCGAAGTCGTGGGAAAGAACATCAACGAGCTCTCGGTCGACCGGGTCGCCGGCTCGTCGCTGACGAGTGGCGGTTTCAACAAAGCGCTCGACGAGATCAAGGTCGAAGCGGCAGGCTGACCGTGTCCCCGCTGGCGCGCTCCCCGGGGCAGCTCCCGGCGACGTGGGAGTTCGACGCGATCGGCACGCGCTGGCGTGTCGATACGGTCGATGACCTGTCCGCGGATGCTCGCGCGGCCGTGGATCGGGTCATCGGAGAGTTCGACGCCGCGTGGTCGCGCTTCCGCTCCGACTCGCTCGTCTCGCTGCTCGCGCGCGGTGGGGGGCCCGTACCCGTTCCGTCCGACGCCGCGGCGATGTTCGAGGCGTTCGAAGAGCTCTCGCTCGCGACATCCGGTGCCGTCAACCCGCTCGTCGGGGCGTCGCTCGAGCGCCTGGGTTACGACGCGGAGTACTCGCTCCGGGCCGCGGAGCCGCTCGCGGCGCCCGGAGACTGGTCCGCCCGCGTGCGGTGGCGCGATGCGCGCCTGGCGCTCGATGCGCCCGGCACGATCGACGTCGGAGCGCTGGGGAAGGGCCGACTCGTCGACATCGTGGCGCGCACGCTCGAGCCCTGGACCGACGGCCGCGTCGTGGTCGATGCGAGCGGCGACCTGCTCGTGACCGGCGTTACACAGCGCATCGCGCTGGAGCATCCGTTCGATGCCGCGCGCGCGATCGGCGTGTGGTCGGTCACCGATGCGGCGCTCTGCGCGTCGGCCGCGAATCGACGCGCGTGGGGCGACGGCTTGCACCACGTGCTCGACGCCCGCACCGGCGTGCCCGTGCGGACCGTCGCGGCGACGTGGGTCGTCGCCGACACGACGATGCGGGCGGATGCGCTGGCCACCGCCCTCTTCTTCGACGGCGGTGACGCGCTCGCACGTCGCTGGGGGGCCGAGTGGGTGCGGATGCTGACCGATGGGCGCGTGGAGTGGTCGAACGGATGCTCCGCCGAACTGTTCACGAGCGCCGCTAGCCTGCGAGACCGACCCACGGGCGCCTGACCTGACCTGACCTGACCTGATCTGATCCGTCCTGACCTGACCTGACCTGACCGACGTAGGAGAAACTCGTGATCGCAATGGTGGTGGGCGTGTGGACGCGCGTGCGCGGATACCTCGGACGCATGTCGATGTATCGCCTCGTGCTGCTGGCGCTCGCGGCGCTGACCCTGGTCGCGCTCGTGCTGTCGTTCTTCGGGCTGGTCGTGCCCGGACCGCTCGAGCTCGTGGCCACTCTCGCGGTACTGCTCGTGGCGACCGTAGGGGCGAACGCGCTCGTGCAGCGGCTGCTGAAGATGCCGATCCGGCACGAGTCGTCGCTGATCACCGCGGGCATCCTGCTGTTCATCCTGCGCCCGACGCTCGTTCCGCTCGAACTGGTCTGGATCGCTTTCGCCGCTGTCGTCGCGGTCGCGTCGAAATACCTGATCGCGTGGCGCGGCCGACACATCCTCAATCCCGCCGCCGTCGGCGCCGCCGTGCTCACGATCACGGGCCTCGGCGCATCGGCGTGGTGGGTCGGATCGCCCGTGCTGGCGGGTCCGGTGCTCGTGCTCGGGCTGTTCGTGCTGATCCGCACCGAGCGGCTGCGGGTCGTGGCGACGTTCTTCGTCATCGCGGTCGGGGTCTCGGTGCTGCGCCTCGCGGTGCAGTCGCAAGCGGCGGGCCTCGCGGTCGACGCGGGGCAGGCACTGCAGTTCGCACTGTGGTCGTCGCCGTTCCTGTTCTTGGGCGCGTTCATGCTCTCGGAGCCCCTGACCTTGCCGCCCCGCCGCTGGCAGCAGCTGACGGTCGCGGCCGTCGTGGGTGTTCTCGCGGGCTGGCCGATCCCGGTCGGATCGTTCACGCTCGGGCAGGAGCGTGCGCTGCTGATCGGGAACCTGCTCGCATTCCTCTGGGCCGCACACCACACGGTGCGGCTGCGTCTGGCGGATGCGCGCATGATCACGCCGTCCGTCCGGCAGCTGACGTTCGAGGCGCGTCGCCCGGTGCGATTCGCGGCCGGGCAGTACCTGGAACTCGAGGTGCCCCACGCTAAAGCCGACGCCCGCGGCACGCGACGGGAGTTCAGCATCGTCTCGGCACCGAGCGACGCGCCGACCGTGCGGATCGCGTACCGCGTCAAGGCGGGTGTGGGTGCGGTTGCGGGTGCTGGTGCTGGTGCTGGAGCGGGTACGGGGGCCGGAGCGGGCGAGAGCACCTACAAGAAGGCGCTTGCCGTCGCGTCGCCGGGTGTGGACTATGCCGCGACGGGCGTGTGGGGCGACTTCCTCCTGCCGCGGAACCCGAACGCGCCCGTCCTCCTGGTGGCGGCCGGCATCGGCATCACCCCCTTCGTCTCGCAACTGCGCGAGGCGCGGGCGCGCGGCATCGAACGTGATGCGGTGCTGATCTACGTCGCGTCCGAGGCGTCCGAGCTGGCGTTCCGCGACGAGCTCGAGGCATCCGGAATCGAGGTCATCGTCTTCACGCGAGACCAGCCGCGCGACCTGCCGGCCAACTGGGTGTGGGCGCGAGGCGTCCGCCTGGATGCCGAGGGTTTACCGCGCGTCGTGCCCGACCTGTCGTCCCGCCACGCCTATGTGTCGGGCCCGCCCCAGCTGATCGCCGAGCTCGCCCCGGCGCTCGACAAGGCTCGTTCGCTCACGACGGACGCGTTCGCGGGGTACTGAACCGCCCGCGCCGATTCATGAGCCCGCCCGGTCGCGCGGTCTCGCCCTGTTCGCGGGACGAGGGCACTCCGGCGGCTCGCTCGTTACGAACGGCCGGTCGCGAGCATGAGCGAATTCGGCGACGCGCGGGGCGATGCGGGTCTCGTGCGGTGATGCGGATCTCGTCCGGTGGGCAGGGTGGTGCCTAGAACGGTGGTGGGGGTTCGGTGGGGGTTCGGTGGGGGTGAAGCGGACGCGGGATGGTGGGTCGTCGATGTAGATGGCGCCGGTGGGGCTGGTCCATTCGAGGACGCCGCCGCCGAGATTCCTGACTTGCCACGGGGTCGCGTGCTTGAGGGTGTGGTGGCGTCGACAGAGGTGATGAAGGTTGTGAGCACACGTCGTGCCGCCGTGGGCCCAGTCGTGGCCGTGGTCGATGTCGCAGCGGTGGGCGGGTTGGCGGCCATCCGGGGAATCGGCAGTGTTCGTCGCGTGCGCGGAGGAAGCGTTTGAGGTCGGCGTTGGGGGTGTACCGGTCGACGGCGAGGATCCCGCCGTGAACGGGGTCGCTGAGCACTCGATCCCACCCGGTCGCGCGGCCCGCGAGGCGGCGGGCGGTGTCGATGTCGATCGGCGCACGTCCGACGAGTTCGGCCGGCTCGTCGCTCAACCCGGCGAGGGCGAGCGCGGGGACAGTGACGTGCACGATCGCCCGGATGGCGCCGAGCCCGCCGAACCCCAGCGACGGATCGGCGGCCGAGTCGAGGGTGGGGTCGTCTTGTGGCGCGCTGGTGAGCAGCATGTCGGCGAAGACGTCGGCGCGGAGCTGGTCGATCGTGCGCGAGTCGGGGGCGAGCTCGGGTGTGCGGTCAGAGGTATCGACACCCGCACCATCCGTCGTGGCGGCACCCGTGCCCGGCCCGCGCTCGGATCCACGGCGGCGGGCCCGAACGACGCGCCCGGCTGAGCGGCGTTGCGGACGGCGCGTGCTTGCTGTGTGAGGCGGTCGTAGATGCCGTGGACGAGGGTGGCGGGGCCGATGTAGATGAGTTCGCCCATCCCGTCGGGCCGGTCGGTGACCGTGACCGCACGGTCGGCGCGGGCGTCGCGGTGCCGTTCGGTGACGGTGCGGGGTTGGAGGCGTTCGGCGAGAGCCTCGACCGCGGGGCGCAGGCGTGCGGGGGAGAGGTTCTCGGCCCGTGCGACCGCGTCGGCGGCAAACACGAGGCGGGCCTCGGGGTCCTGGATCGGCGTGCCCGCGTCGAGGATCACGCGCGCGTGGCCCACGAAGATCCGGCCCTCTTCGAGGGCTTCGAGCACCGGGGTGAAGTCCTCGGCGAGGACGACGGCGTCGTTGATCTGGCGTTGCACCGTCCGGTCGGAGGCGCGCACCGCGAGCGCGAGCTCCGCCGCGATCGAGCGCAGGTGCATCTCACGCTCCCGCGAATCCGAACGCAACGCCGCCGAACGGGATGCCGCGAGTTCGCCCGCCGTCGCGAGCAACCGAACCTCGGCCGCGTGGACCTGTGCTGCTTGTTTGCGCAACGCCACGATTCCCTCGACCAGACCGAGAACGGAGGCATCGTCGAGCGCCTCCACGTCCAGGGTCTGATTCGAACTCATGTTCGATACTCTACGAACGACCTCCGACATCCGAGGCCGAAAATCCGCGTCATCGCGGCCCATTTCAGAGCTCGCGGATGAGAGTTCTCTCACCGAACCGGCGGTCGCAAGAGTTCCCGCGTTCAGTCCTCGGGGTCGCGCGGCTTCGCGGGGAGGCGGACCTCGAACTCGGTGTCGCCGGGCGCACTCCGCATCGTGATCGTGCCGTCGTGCGCCTCGACGATCGCCCGCACGATCGAGAGGCCGAGCCCGGACCCTCCGGTCTGGCGGGCCCGTGAGGTGTCGCCGCGCGAGAATCGCTCGAACAGCTCGGCCTGCAGAGCCGGATCGATGCCGGGCCCATCGTCGTGCACACGCACGACGGCATCGGATCCCTCGCGCACGACGCTCGCCGTGACGTGTGTTCCCGCGGGGGTGTGCGTGCGGGCGTTCGCGAGCAGGTTGGCTACGACCTGGTGCAGTCGCGCGGTATCCCCGGCGATCAGCACGGGCTCGTCGCCGACCTCGATGCTCCAGGCATGGTCGGGAGCCGCCACCTGCGCGTCGCCGACGGCTTCGACGACCAACCGAGACAGGTCGGATGTGCCGTAGACGAGCTCCTGCCCCTCGTCGAGGCGCGCGAGCAGCAGCAGGTCCTCGACGATCCCCGTCATCCGGAGCGACTGTGCCTGGATGCGCTGCAGCGACTGCTCGCTGGTCTCGCTCAGGGTGCGATCGCGCAGCGACAGCTCGGAGTAGCCGCGGATCGAGGCGAGGGGCGTGCGCAACTCGTGGCTCGCGTCGGCGACGAACCGGCGCATCCGCTCTTCGTTGCGTTGGCGGGCGTCGAGGGATGCGTCGACGTGATCGAGCAGCGTATTGAGTGCCGCACCCACCCGGCCGATCTCGGTGCGGTCGTCGGCCTGTGCCTCGGGAACACGCTCGAGGATCGTGACCGCACCCTGGTCGAGGGGTTGGCGGGCGACGCGCGACGCCGTGTCGGCGACGGCGTGCAGCGGCCGGAGCCCGCGCCGGATCGTCCACGCGGTCGCGACGCCGAGCAGCACCAAGCCGCCCGCCGTCAGCAGGGCGATCGCCGTCAGCAGGCTCGCGATCGTCTGCTGGACGTCTTCGAGCGGCAGACCGAAAGCGCCCACGGTCTCGTTCGTCGCGCTGTTGCGGACCGTGATGATGCGATAGTCGCCGAGTCCGCCGCCGACGTTGACCGTCGAGATGCCCCCGGTTGCGGCATCCATGATCCGTTCGACCTGCGCCGCGTTGAGCCTGCTCACCCCGAGCGTCTCGTCGTCGACGACGGCACCCGTCGTCATGCCGTCGGCGCCCTGCAGCGCGAGGAGGAACCCGGGCTCTTGCCGTCCGGCCTCGAGGATCTGGTACGCGGTGGCGTTCGCGCCCGGAAAGCCCGGCGGCATCGAGAGTGCACTGGTGCCGAGCGTCGCCAACCGGTCGTCGACGTTGCCCTCGAGCACGCGCCCGAGCACCGCGCTCGTCACGATCGACACGAGCACCAGGATGAGCGACACGATGCTCACGACGGTCAGGATCAGCCGTCGCTGCAGCGTCCACGGTGTCCGCGGGCGGCGGCTCTCGGGGGGCGCGGATTTCGAAGCATCCGTCGGCGCGGGAGAGTCGACCGCGGGTGGCGCGGGTGTGGTCACTGGGGCGCCTTGATCATGTACCCGACGCCGCGGACGGTGTGGATGAGGGGCGGATGTCCCGCGTCGATCTTCTTGCGCAGGTACGAGATGTACAGCTCGACGACGCTCGATCGGCCGCCGAAGTCGTAGTTCCAGACGCGGTCGAGGATCTGCGCCTTCGAGACCACGCGGCGCGGGTTGCGCATGAGAAAGCGCAGCAACTCGAACTCGGTCGCGGTCAGCTCGATCTGGGTGCCGGCGCGCTCGACCTCGTGGCTGTCCTCATTGAGTGACAGGTCGGCGACGCGCAGGATCGGCTCGGCCTCGTCCGCGAACGCCGATCCGGCCCGGCGCATGAGGCCCCGCAGGCGCGCGACGACCTCTTCGAGGCTGAAGGGCTTGGTGACGTAGTCGTCCCCGCCGGCCGTGAGCCCGGCGACCCGGTCGGCCACGGCGTCCTTCGCGGTGAGGAACAGCACGGGCACGTCGTCGCCGGACTGCCGCAGCCGGTGCAGCACGGCCATGCCGTCGAGGTCCGGCATCATGATGTCGAGCACGAGCGCGTCGGGTTCGAAGTCGCGCACGAGCTGCAGCGCTTCGTAGCCGCTCGCCGCGGTCTTGACCTCCCAGCCCTCCATGCGCAGCGCCATCGACAGCAGGTCGGTCAGCATCTGCTCGTCGTCGACGACGGCGATGCGCAGAGCGGTGCCGTCGGGGCGGTGCAGGGCGGGAGCGGCGGAAGTCATGTGCCCATTGTCGGCCGAAATCTATGTGCTTGCTATGGAGCCGGATATGCGTTCGCTGTGAATGCGTGTCCGCACATCAGAAACGCATAAGCGGATCTTGAGGCGCGCATCAGCGCTCTCCCTAGCGTCGAACCCGTTCCGGTCGCCGGGCCGGACAGGAGGAGAGACATGTACGGGACCTATCTACGCCGCGAACTCGCGGGCCGTCGAAAGCAGACGATCATCGTGGCGGCCGGGCTCGGCGTCGCGATCGCGCTCGTCATCATCGTCAACTCGCTGTCGGCGGGGGTGCGTGATGCCCAGGCCCAGGCGCTCGAGTCGGTCTACGGGGTGGGGACCGATCTCACGGTCACCGGCGCGACGACCGCGCCCGGCGCGGGCGGGGGACCGCAGTTCGAGTTCGAGGATGGCGAGGGCGAGACATCCGACGGCACCACCTCGCTCAGCCAGTCGCGCCTGATGGCCGATCGCGTGCGCGGGACGCTCGACGCTTCGACCCTCGCAACGGTCGCGAGCCTCGACGGTGTCTCGGGCGCATCGGGTGCGCTGAGCCTGACCAACACCACCTTTTCGGGGGAGATGCCCGACATGTCGCAGATGGGCCAGCCCGGTGAGGGCGGCGAGCCGCCGGCGCGCGGGCCGGATGGCGCGGGTGGCAGCGCCTTCGACATCCAATCGTTCACGGTGCTCGGCATCGATCCTTCAGCCGTGTCCGTGGGCCCCCTCTCGGCCGTGACGCTCCAGGACGGTCGGGCTCTCGGCACCGACGACGTGGGACAGAACGTGGTCCTCGTCGACGCGACCTACGCGGCGGCCAACGCGCTCGCGGTCGGCGGCACCATCGATGTGGGCGGCACCGCCATGCAGATCGTCGGCGTCGTCGCCTCCACGTCGAACGAGGCCGACACCGCCGCGAACGTCTACCTGCCCCTCGATGTCGCCCAGGCGCTCTCGGGCGTCGGCGACGTCATCTCGACCGTGTACGTGCAGGCCGACTCGGCCGATGCGATCGCGACGGTACAGGCGGAGCTCGCCGGGGCGCTGCCCGACGCCACCGTCAGCTCGCAGGCCGACCTGGCCTCGTCCGTCTCGGGATCGTTGTCCAGCGCGAGCTCGCTCATCACCAACCTCGGCACCTGGCTCTCGGTCATCGTCCTCGCCGTCGCCGTCCTGCTCGCCGTGCTCTTCACGATCTCGGGCGTCTCTCGGCGCACCCGCGAGTTCGGCACGCTGAAGGCGATCGGATGGTCGAACGGACGCGTCGTCGGCCAGGTCGCCGGGGAGTCGTTCGTTCAGGGACTCATCGGCGGCGTCGTCGGTCTCGTTCTCGGGCTGGCGGGCGTTCTGGCCATCAATATCGTCTCGCCGACCATCTCGACGGCCACCTCGACAGCCACCGAGGCCACGACGCAGACCGGCCCGGGCGGCGGGGGCATGGGCGGCTTCGGGGGACCTCCCGCGGCTCAGGCCGCGACGGACGTCGTCCTGAGCGCACCCCTGACCCCCGCGGTGATCGTCGCGGCCATCGGGCTCGCCGTTGCCGGCGGCCTCATCGCCGGAGCCTTCGGCGGCTGGCGCGCGGCGCGGCTCAGCCCCGCCGAGGCCCTGCGCTCGGTGGGCTGATCCATGACGGACACGACAGGAGAGAAGACGATGACCATGATCGAGACTGGCGCGCACCCCAACCCGGATGCCCCGGCATCCGTCCTCTACCGGCTCAGCGGCGTCGGCAAGACGTACGTGCAGAAGGGGCGGCAGGTCCGGGCTCTGCACGATGTCGACCTGGAGATCGAGCAGGGCGACTTCATCACGATCCAGGGACCGACGGGTGGCGGCAAATCGACGCTGCTGCAGCTGCTCGGTGCACTGGATCGCCCCACCGAGGGGTCGGTCGTGCTCGGCGACACGGACATGGCGTCCGCGTCGAACGCGGAGCTCGGTGCGCTGCGGGCGCGCGAGATCGGGTTCGTGTTCCAGGGGTTCAACCTGCTCCCGACGTTGACGGCGCACGAGAACGTCGACATGGGGCTGGAGCCGCTCGGGCTGGATCGTGCGGAGCGCGAGCGTCGGGTCACCGAGGCGCTCGGTCATGTGGGCCTCGGCGACCGGGGTGACCACCGGCCCGGCGAGCTGTCGGGAGGCCAGCAGCAGCGCGTCGCGATCGCCCGGGCGATCGTGAAGCGTCCCCGCGTGCTCCTCGCCGACGAGCCGACCGGCAACCTCGACGAGAGCATGCGGGACGAGATCCTGCGCCTTCTCGAGGGGCTGCACCAGTCGGGGCTCACGCTCATCGTGGTGACGCACGACTCGGCGGTCGCTCGCCGCGCGAAGCGTCGGCTGCGGCTCGAAAAGGGTGCTGTGCGCGACATCCCGCGCTGACCCGCCCTCCATGTCCCCCTTTTCGGGGCGTGTGTCCCACTTTCGCTCGCTACAGGCAACTCTTTGCGAGGGAAAGTGGGACATCGTCGTGGGGCTTGTCCCACTTCGGCGGGAGGGTACAGCCGGGACCGGTGCTCCTAGCCGGCCGAGTCCGCGTGCTCGACCATGCGGTCGAATGCGGCGTCCAACTCGGCGTCGACGATCTGCAACCCGGGGTTCGCGTCGTAGTGGTTCAGGATGCGTCGCGCACCCTCGTCGAACGTCACCGTCGTGCGGAATTCGGGCACGAGGGCTCGGATCTTCGCGTTGTCGAAGACCATGGAGTGCGCCTTGTCGCCGACGAGCCCCGGGCCCAGATCGGGGCGGAACGCCGCGATCGTCTCGGACGCGATGTGCACGAGTCGCGGTTCCGCGACGCCCGCGGCCCGCGCGAGCCATCCGTAGATCTGATCCCACGTCGGTGCGTGATCGCCGGTGATCGTGTATGCCTCACCGATCGCCTCGGGCGCGCCGAGCAGACCCGTGAAGGCGACGGCGAAATCGTCGCTGTGGGTCAGTGTCCAGAGACTCGTGCCGTCGCCGTGCACCACGACGGGCCTGCCCGCGCGCATCCGGGCGATGTCGGTCCATGCGCCCATCGTCGGCAACAGTGCGTGATCGTAGGTGTGCGACGGGCGGACGATCGTCACCGGCAGCCCCCGGTCGCGGTATGCGCCGACGAGCACGTCCTCGCAGGCGATCTTGTCGCGCGAGTACTTCCAGAACGGGTTGCGGAGGGGAGTGGACTCCGTCACGGGCAGGTGCCGGGGCGGTTTGTCGTACGCCGACGCGGAGCTGATGAAGATGTACTGCCCGGTGCGTCCCTCGACCAGCCGCAGGGCCGTCGCGACATGCTCGGGAGTGAACGACAGGAAGTCCGCGACGACATCGAAAGACGCGCCACCGAGCGCCGCGCGCGTGGCGTCCTCGTCGCGGATGTCGCCCACGATCTCGCGCACCTCCGGCGGCAGTGGACGTCGTCCCGAGCCGCGGTTGAGCACGCTGACCTCGTGTCCCGCGTCGATCGCGGCACGTACGCAGGCCGCGCTGATGGTTCCGGTTCCGCCGATGAAGAGCACACGCATGTGCCCGACGCTACCCCGGCGAGTTCCCGAATGACAGTCAGGCGCTGCGGCGTCCGGCGCGGCGCGGCGTGTGCACCGGGCGCGTGAGCGGCGCCTCCATCAGGGAGAGCGCGTCGAGGTGCAACTGCTCGGCGAGGCGCTCGACCGTCTGAAGGGTCATGTTGCGCTCGCCGCGCTCGACCGCCCCCATATACGTGCGGTGCACTCCGAGGAGTTCGGCGAACTGCTCTTGAGAGAGGCCGAGGGTCTCGCGATGGCGTCGGAGATTGTGACCAATCGTCGTCTGAAGGTCACCGATCACGCCTTCCACGGTGATCCGTTGCTACTTATGTATCTACAGACTTATGAGTAGCATCTGCATGTGCTATTTATACGTAGCGCTCGGCCGAACGGTCGGCGCCGTGGCGAGGAGGCCATGTCGCCGCCCGAGAAAGCCGCGGCACCCGGTTGGTATCTCGACGGCCGCGGGACGCTCCACTGGTGGAACGGGCTGCGATGGACGCAGGACGAACCGGATGATGCGGCTCCGACGACGCCGGATCGGACGATCGACTGGGGCTCGACGAGCATCCTGACGATCCTGGCGCTCGTCCTATCCGTCGTCGTCGCGCCCGTCGGTCTCGTACTGGGATGCGTGTCGATCGCGATCGCGCGACGCCAGCTGCGACCGACGCCGCTTCTCGCCGTCGTCGCAGCCGCCGCCGGAGTCCTCGGGACGACGGTCGGCGTCTTCTCGGTCCTCGCCCTCGGAGTCCTTGCTCAATAGAGGGCGGCCCGGCTCAGTGCGTGTCGGTCGCTTCGACCTCGGTGCGGTCTCCCGACCACAGCGTGTGGAACGTGCCGGGCTTGTCCACGCGCTTGTAGGTGTGCGCGCCGAAGAAGTCGCGCTGACCCTGGATGAGCGCGGCCGGCAGGCGTTCCGCTCGCAGTCCGTCGTAGTACGCCAGCGAGGACGAGAAGGCGGGAGCGGGGATGCCCGCGGTCGCGGCCGCGGAGACGATCCGGCGCCACGCGCCCTGGGCGCGGGTGAGCGCGTCGACGAAGTACGGCGCCGTGAGCAGGACCGGCAGGTCGGGAGTCTCGGCGTAGGCATCCGCGATCCGGTTGAGGAACTGCGCGCGGATGATGCATCCCGCACGCCAGATCTTCGAGACGGCACCGAGGTCGATCTGCCAGTCGTACTCGGCGGCGCCCGCACGGATCTCGTCGAAGCCCTGCGAGTACGCCACGATCTTCGAGGCGAAGAGCGCGAGGCGTACGTCCTCGATGAACGCGTCCTCGTCCTCGAGCTCGAGTTCTTCTTCCGCACCCGGCAGGTCGCGGGCGACCGACCGCTGCTCGGGGTGCGATGACAGCGAGCGCGCGAACGTCGCCTCGGCGATGCCCGAGACGGGGACCCCGAGGTCGAGGGCCGTCTGAACCGTCCACGCACCGGTGCCCTTGGCCCCGGCCTGGTCGAGGATCACGTCGACGAGCGGTTTGCCGGTGTCGAGGTCGACCTGGCGCAGCACCTCGGAGGTGATCTCGATGAGGTAGGACTCGAGCTCGCCGGTGTTCCACTCGGCGAACACGTCGGCGATCTCGGCGGGGGACTTGCCCGTGCCGCGGCGGATCAGGTCGTAGGCCTCGGCGATGAGCTGCATGTCGGCGTACTCGATGCCGTTGTGCACCATCTTCACGAAGTGCCCCGCACCGTCGTGGCCGATGTGCGTCACGCACGGCTCTCCCTCGGCGACCGCGGCGATCGAGCGCAGGATCGGACCGAGCGTGACCCACGACTCGTCCGAACCACCGGGCATGAGGGACGGACCCTCGAGGGCACCCTCCTCGCCACCCGAAACGCCCATGCCGACGAAATTGATGCCCGTCTCGCGCACGGCGCGCTCGCGGCGGATCGTGTCGGTGAACAGCGAGTTCCCGCCGTCGATGATGATGTCGCCCGGCTCGAACACCTTGACCAGCTCATCGATCACGGCATCCGTCGGCCCGCCCGCCTTGACCATGATGAGCGCGGCGCGCGGCTTCTGGAGAGATGCGGCGAACCCGGAGTAGTCGAAGGTCGGGACGAAGCCCGCCTCGGGGTGCGTCGCCGCCAGGTGTTCGGTCTTGTCGTGGCTGCGGTTGTAGATCGCGACCGTGTTGCCCTCGCGGCGGGCGAGGTTGCGGGCGAGGTTCGATCCCATGACGGCGAGGCCGACGACGCCGATGTTCGCGACCGCTGCGCCGCCCTCACCCGGGCCCGTGGGGGTGGATGTCTCGCGCGTGACGTCTTCGGGTCGAGGGGCGCCCTCGTGCTCCGGCGCCGAACCGGGGGAGTCCTCCCGGTCGGTCGAGGTGTTGACCTGCGGGGACGGATCGTTCTGCGACACGCGCGCTCCTTGCGTTACAAGAGGGGAGGGTTCCAGGCTATCGCGCCGGTCGACCGGCGAGAGTGCCCGTTGTCGTCGATTCATCCGCTCTCCGACCGTCGATGTTCGACGGGCTCGCCGACATCCCGCGGCCTCGCCGGAGTCCGGCGCACTCGGCCGCGCGGTCGGGGTCAGTCCTTGCGGTAGCCGGAGCGGCCCATGGACCAGAACGCACCGGCCGTCAGGACGGCGCCGATGACGGTGAGCGCTCCGATCGACCAGAGGAGGACGTGAGAGAGAAGGACGCCGTCGATCATGATCTGCTCCGGTGATGGTTCGGGCCGTGGGTGGTCGGGCCAGGTGTATTCACGCTACAGGCAACTCCGGTAGGATGGTGTTCACCCTCGGCGAGGGATGTCGTCGTGCGGCCGTCCGGCTGAGCGAGGCATCCGTGATCGACGTGGCGATGTGGGCCCCGGTGGCACTCCTCCCGCGTAGGCGTTTGAGTCGAGAACCCCAGACCTACGCGACGCATCCGTCGTGTGCCCACAAGGAGAATCATCATGTCGGAAGACAAAAAGGACGACACGAAGGTCCACGCCGCGCTTCGCACCAGCTTCGGTAAGGGCTTCGCCCGTCGCCTGCGCGCCGCGGGCAAGATCCCGGCCGTCATCTACGGTCACGGCGAAGACCCCGTCCACGTCGCGCTTCCGGGCCACCAGGTCGCGCTGCTGCTGCGGCGCGCCAACGCGGTGCTCGAGCTCGATGTCGAAGGCACCCAGCAGCTGGCGCTCGTCAAGGACGTCCAGAAGGATCCCGTGCACCAGATCATCGAGCACATCGACCTGCTCGTCGTGAAGAAGGGCGAGAAGATCCAGGTCGACGTGCCCATCAATGTCGTCGGTGAGCCCTTCCCCGGAACGATCGTCAACCTCGACAACAACACCGTGTCGCTCGAGGTCGAGGCCACCCACATCCCGCAGTCGATCGAGGTCGACGTCGAGGGACTCGAGG
The DNA here is from genome assembly GCF_002911615.1 of Microbacterium sp. CJ77. Classification (NCBI taxonomy): domain Bacteria; kingdom Bacillati; phylum Actinomycetota; class Actinomycetes; order Micrococcales; family Microbacteriaceae; genus Microbacterium; species Microbacterium sp. CJ77. The sequence goes on from NZ_PQBR01000006.1 coordinate 522,083, forward strand.
ATGGCACGCACATCACGGCCGCCGATCTGAAGCTGCCCCGTGGCGCTACGCTCGCTGGCACCCCCGAGATGCTGATCGTCGCGATCTCGGTCCCCGCCTCGACCCTCGCGGCCGAGGAAGAGATCGCCGAGGCCGACGCCGCCGTTGCGGCCGAGCAGGCCGAAGAGGCCACGGAAGAGTCCGCCGAGTAAGCACCGCGCACTGCGCAACCGGAGCCCGTTCTCGCCGATACGGTGGGGGCGGGCTCCGTGCGTGGAGCGAATCCGACGAGTGAGGGAGTGGACGTGGCTGACGCCTGGTTGGTGGTGGGGCTCGGCAACCCCGGGCCGCGCTATGAGAGCACCCGCCACAACGTCGGGCAGATGGTCGTCGACGAGCTCGCGCGCCGGCGAGGTGCCACATTCAGGTCCCACCGTGCGAACGCACGTGTGGCGGAGACGTGGCTCGCGCCGGGTCGGCCGAAGCTCGTGCTGGCGAAGCCGAACTCGTTCATGAATGTCTCGGGCGGACCCGTCTCGGGACTCGCGGCATTCTTCGGGATCGATCCCGAGCGGATCATCGTCGTTCACGATGAGCTCGACATCCCGTTCGACACGATAAAGCTCAAGATCGGCGGCGGGCACGGAGGTCATAACGGTGTTCGCGATGTCGCGAAGGCGCTGGATACGCCGGAGTTCACGCGCGTTCGCGTGGGGATCGGGCGCCCGCCGGGGCGTCAGGATGCCGCGGACTGGGTCCTCGATCCGTTCGGCACGACCGAACGGGCGCAGCTGCCCCTGCTGATCGGTGATGCGGCGGATGCGGTCGAACTCGTCGTCGGCGAGGGCCTGCTCGCCGCGCAGCAGCGCTTCCACGCCCCACGGGAGTAGCCGTCTTGCGGCGCGCGGCGCCGTCCCCTTTCTGGCCCGGGGCGTCGGCCCTTTCCGGCCCGGGGCGTCGTCCCTTTCCGGCGCGCGGCGCCGTCCCTCTCTGGCCCGGGGCGTCGGCCCTTTCCGGCGCGCGGCGCCGTCCCTCTCTGGCCCGGGGCGTCGGACGCCCGTTGGGGCGTGGCAGCCCGCGCCCCAACGAGATTCTGGCGCCCCGAGCGGTGAGCTTCCGGGGGTCAGGCGCCGATGCCGGAACCCGACGTCATGCTCGGGCCCGTGGCGATGCCCGCGATGCCTGCTCCGTAGACGACCGTCAGGAAGATGAACAGGGCGACGACGGCGACCGCGACCGCCGCGATGCCCGTGCCGCGCCCGCGACGCTTCACGATCGCGACGATGCCCTGCACGATCGCCCAGATTCCGAGCGCGGTGCCGGCCCAGAACGCGATTTCGCCGAGCAGCACCCACTCGCGGACGGGGGAGAGGAACGACAGATCCGCCCACGCGCTGCTGGGCATGGTCTCCATGCGGGACCAGCTCCAGCTGCCGTTGCCGACCTGGAATGCCGCGACGGCACCCACGATCGGCGCGACGACGGCGGCGGCCAGGGCGAGCAGAAGGGCCGTCAAGCCGAGGCCGCCCGGCTGCTTCGCCGGTGCTGCCGCCGGGGACGGCCCCGCGGCATACCCCTGCGGATACGTGCCGGGGTAGTACCCGGCGGGCGCACTCGGATAGGCGGGTGCGCCGGGGTACTGCGCCGCGCTGGGGTACTGCGGTGCGCTGGGGTACTGCTGCGCGCCGGGGTACTGCGCCGCGCTGGGGTACGGATAGGGCGGAGTCGCGTGCTGAGGGTTCGGGTCGGACGAAACCGGGGGAGCGACAGGCGGAACCGGCGGTGAAGGCGGAGGTGGGTAGCCGCCCGCGGTGGGCGCATCCGTGGGCGGCGTCTGGTCGCTCATGCCCTCATCCTAGGGTCGCGGAAGCCCGCGGTGTCGGTGGTGCCTCGTAGACTGGTCGTGTGTCAATTCACGGAATTACGCGCGCCTTGGCGCGCTCAGAAGCGTTCCGTGAGGGACTCGATGAGGCCTCCCGCGACGCCGAGCTCTCCCTGATCGAGGGGCTCGTCGCGCCCGTTCTGGCGGCCCTCGTCGAGCGGCGCGCGGCCTCGGGGCGTCCGCCGGCGCTGCTCGCGATCACGCCGACCGGGCGACGCGCCGATCAGCTCGGCCCCTCGCTCGCGGCCTACCTGCCCGACGCCCTGGTGCTCTCGTTCCCGGCGTGGGAGACCCTGCCGCACGAGCGCCTGAGCCCGAGCCCCGAGACGGTCGGCGCGCGCCTCGAGGTGCTGCGCCGGGTCGCGGAGTGGGACGGATCGCGACCCCTTGTCGTGACGGCGTCGGTTCGCGCCGCGCTCCAGCCGATCGCGTCCGGTCTCGAGAACGTTCGTCCCGTCGAGCTCGCGGTGGGCACACGCGGACACGACCTGACATCCCTGGCGGAGCGCCTCGTCGAGCTCGCGTATACCCGCGTAGACATGGTCTCGCGCCGCGGCGAGTTCGCGCTGCGCGGAGGCATCCTGGACGTCTTCCCCGCCATCGCCGACCACCCCTGCCGCGTCGAGTTCTTCGGTGACGAGGTCGATCAGATCCGGGCGTTCGCGGTCGCCGACCAGCGGTCGCTGCCGGGCGCGATCGAGTCGATCGCGCTGCCGCCGAGCCGTGAGCTGTTGCTGACGGCCGAGGTGCGCGCGCGGGCGAAGGCGCTCCAGGGCGAGCTGCCGGGGCTCGCGGGAATGCTGGAGAGGATGTCGGAGGGCATCGCCGTCGAAGGTATGGAGTCGCTGACGCCCGTGCTCGCCGACGGCATCGTGCCCCTCGTCGACTATCTCCCGGCGGGCACCGCCGTGGCGCTCGTCGACCCCGAGCGCGCCGTCGCGCGCGCCATCACGCTGCAGGACACGAACCGCGAGTTCCTCGAGGCAGCCTGGAGCGCCGCGACCGCGGGCGCCGACACCCCGATCGACCTCGGCAAGGGCGACTTCTTGACGCTGCCGGGGCTGCGCGAGGCCTCGGCGGACCGCGGGGGCGTGTGGTGGACGCTGAGCGCGTTCGATTCCGGCGCCGTGGACGCGGCCGCCGAGGGTGTGCTCGACGCGGGGGAGTCCTCCGCCATCCGCTTCTCGGGAGCGAGCATCCCGTCGTTCCACGGCAATATCGACGGGGCCACGGCCTATGTCGGGGACCTGTTGGCGGATGGCTGGGGTGTCGTGGTCGCGGCAGCGGGTTCCGGTCTGGTCGACCGCGCCCGCGACGTGCTGTCGGAGCGCGGCTTCGCGGCTCGGGTCGTCGAAGATGTCGCCGAGCCCCCCGAGCCAGGTGTCGCCCTTCTCGTGAAGGCGCCGATCGAGGCGGGCTTCTCGTTCGCCGACGCCAAGCTCGCGGTGCTGACGGAGTCGGACTTCTACGGCCGCACGATCAGCGCCGACTCGCGCGTCGTCAAGAAGCTGGCGTCGCGTCGGCGGAACGTCGTCGATCCCCTGCAGCTCAAGGCCGGTGACTTCGTGGTCCATTCCACGCACGGCATAGGCCGGTTCGTCGAGCTGGTGCAACGCGAGGTCTCGTCCGGCGGGCGCAACCCGGTCAAGACCAAGCGCGAGTACCTCGTGGTCGAGTACGCCCCGAGCAAGCGCGGCTTCCCGGGCGACAAGCTCTTCGTCCCCACCGATCAGCTCGATCTGCTGTCGAAGTACGTCGGGGGAGAGGCCCCGACCCTGTCGAAGATGGGCGGGAGCGACTGGGCGGCAGCGAAGGGCAAGGCCCGCAAGGCCGTCCGCGACATCGCGGTCGAGCTCGTCAAGCTGTACTCCGCGCGCATGTCTGCCAAGGGGTACGCGTTCAGCCCAGACACCCCCTGGCAGCGCGAACTCGAAGAGGCCTTCCCGTTCGCCGAGACCCCCGACCAGCTGCAGACGATCGACGAGGTCAAGGCCGACATGGAGCGCCCGATCCCAATGGACCGGCTGCTCTCGGGGGACGTCGGCTTCGGCAAGACCGAGGTCGCCGTGCGCGCCGCGTTCAAGGCGATCCAGGACGGCAAGCAGGTGGCGATGCTCGTGCCGACGACCCTGCTCGTCAAGCAGCACCTCGAGACCTTCACCGAACGCTTCGCCGGCTTCCCCGTGCGCGTGCGGGCGCTGTCGCGGTTCCAGACCGACAAAGAGGCGCGCGAGATCGTCGCGGGGCTCGAGGACGGCTCGATCGACATGGTGATCGGAACCCACCGCATCCTGACCGAGAAGGTGTCGTTCAAGGATGTCGGGCTGCTCATCATCGACGAGGAGCAGCGCTTCGGGGTCGAGCACAAGGACGCCCTGAAGAAGCTGAAGACCAACGTCGACATCCTGGCGATGAGCGCCACGCCGATCCCGCGCACACTCGAGATGGCGGTGACGGGCATCCGTGAGATGTCGACGCTCGCGACGCCGCCCGAAGACAGGCATCCGATCCTGTCGTACGTCGGACCGCGCAACGACAAGCAGATCGCGGCCGCGATCCGCCGGGAACTCCTGCGCGAGGGACAGATCTTCTACGTCCACAACCGCGTTTCGTCGATCCAGCGGGTGGCGGCGCACCTGTCCGAACTCGTGCCGGAGGCGCGCATCGCGGTCGCTCACGGGCAGCTCGGCGAGCACGCCCTCGAGCAGGTCGTCGACGACTTCTGGGAGCGCAAGTTCGACGTGCTCGTGTGCACGACCATCATCGAGACCGGGCTCGACATCTCCAACGCCAACACGATCGTCATCGATCGGGCCGACAAGTACGGCCTGTCGCAGCTGCACCAGCTGCGCGGTCGCGTCGGCCGTGCGCGCGAGCGGGCGTATGCGTACTTCCTCTACGACGACATGAAGCCGCTGTCCGAGACGGCGGCCGACCGCCTCGAGACGATCGCGGTCAACAACGACCTCGGCTCGGGCATGCAGGTGGCGCTGAAAGACCTCGAACTGCGTGGCGCGGGCAACCTGCTCGGCGCCGAGCAGGCGGGACATATCGCGGGCGTCGGCTTCGACCTGTACCTGCGGATGATCGGTGAGGCCGTTGCGACGTTCCGCGGCGACGATGTCGAGGGCCCGACCGAGTTGCGCCTCGAGCTGCCCGTCCGCGCACGCATCCCGGAGTCCTACATCGACAGTGAGCGGCTGCGGCTCGAGGCGTACCAGAAGCTCTCGTCCGCGGCGACGGCGACGGCGGCACCCGATGCGATCGACCTCGTGGTGGAAGAGTTGCGCGACCGGTACGGCGAGCCGCCCGCCGAGGTCGCCGGCATCGTCGCGGTCGCTCGGCTGCGTCGCCGCGCCGCGCGGTCGGGCCTCACGGACGTCGTCGCGATGGGTCCGAACCTGCGGGTCGCGCCGGCACACCTGCCGGACTCGCTGCGGGTCCGGATGCAGCGGCTGTACCCCGGGGCGAAGCTCATGTCGGGCGGTGAGGCGCTCGTGGTGCCGATGCCGCGATCCGGCAACGACGCGCTCCCCGACGACGAACTGATCGCGTGGACGGGGCAGCTGCTGACCGCGCTGTTCCCCGAGCCGACACCCGAGGCCGCCGCCGCGGGTGGGGCACAGGAGTCCGCGCCCGCGACATCCGCGTGATCTGCCGCGGCCGGGTCCGCCCCCCGACCCCCCGCCCCGGCCCGCCCGGCCCCGCGGGTCAGACCCGCCGTACCCCGCCCTGTGCTCTCGTAGGCGCGCTCGTGCCTTCGTTGCCTGACTTTTGGGGCGTTCGAGGCCCGTTGGGGCGTGATGTCCCGCGCCCCAACGGTATTGTGACGCCCCGGGTGGTGCTGGCATGACCGGGGCAGACGGCGGGAACCGCGGGACCGCAGGAGGCGGGCGGAGTAGGTTGTGCCCATGCAGTTCGAGCACCTCGGGGCGCGGCCCCGCATAGATCCCTCCGCCGTCATCGCCGAGACGGCGGTCATCTCGGGTGATGTCGAGATCGGCCCCGACTGCCAGGTACTGCACGGCGCCGTGATCACCGCCGAGGGCGGCCCGATCACGCTCGCGGCCTGCGTCATCGTGATGGAGAACGCCGTCATCCGGGCCACCGCTGCCGATGCCGTGCACATCGGCGACCACACGCTGATCGGCCCCGGCGCGACCGTCAGCGGGGCCGTCATCGGCTCGGAGGTGTTCCTCGCGACGGGCACGCGCGTGTTCAATGGTGCGCGCATCGGCGACCGTTGCGAGGTGCGCATCGGGGCGATCGTGCACCTGCGTACGACGCTCCCACCCGAGACCGTGGTTCCGATCGCGTGGATCGCGGTGGGGCATCCGTTCGGTCTGTATTCACCCGACCGGCACGACGAGATCTGGGCGGCGCAGAAAGAGCTCGACTTTCCGGGCTACGTCTTCGGTCTCGACCGCGAGACGCCCGATCTGATGGTGCAGCTCACCGAGCGTTACGGCCGCGGCCTCTCACGACACCGGCAGGACCGCCGCGTCGACTGACGCCGGATCCGCGTTCCTCAGGCCCAGTCGGCACCGCAGGACAGGCAGCGGAACTCGAGGGCGGGTTCATCCTCGTACAGCTCATCGCCACTGCTCTTGCCGCCACGGGTTTCTTCACCGCGCAGCTCTTCGTCACGGTCGAGCTCGAGGACGAACCACCTGAGCTCCACCGTCGCGACGCGTGTGTCGTCGCAGACGGGGCAGATCTCGGCGGCGAGGTCGCTGACGTCTTCTCGTGTCTTGATCATGTCCACACGTTAGGCCGGACCTCCGACATCCGTCCGACCGCCACTCGATCAGACCCGCACGAACGGTCGCGACTCGCCGCGCGCGAGCGCACCGGCACGGCGAGTCGCGACCGTTCGGGGGATCAGCCCGTGTTCTGCAGGCCCGCCGCCACGCCGCTGACCGACAGCAGAAGCAGCCGCTGCTGCTCGGGATCGGGCGTCGCGCCCGCCACGGCGGAGGCACGCAGGGCACGCAGGGCCCGCAACTGCAGCAGCGACAGCGCGTCGACGTAGGGACTGCGCATCTTGACCGCTCGCTGCAGCACGGGCTTGTTGGCGAGGAGTTCGCCGCCGCCCGTGATGCGGATGACCCAGGCGCGCGTCGACTCCATCTCGTCCAGCACGAGTTCGGCCAGCTCATCGCGGTCGCCGAGCTTCAGATACCGGCGCGCGATACGCGGGTCGGCCTTGGCGAGACTCATCGCGACGTTGTCGATCATGGTGCGCAGCAGCGGCCACTCGTCGTACGCCTCGCGCAGGAGGGCCTCGTCGCCGACGGCGTCGAGCGCCGTGCCGAGGCCGAACCATCCGGCCAGGTTGATGCGGGCCTGCGTCCACGCGAACACCCACGGGATGGCGCGGAGGTCCTCGAGCGACTCGACCGAGAGTCCGCGGCGTGCCGGACGCGAGCCCAGCGCGAGCAGGCCGACCTCTTCGAGCGGCGTGACGGTGGCGAACCACGGCGCGAAGCCGGGGGCGCGCACGAGCGAGAAGAAGCGTTCGCGGGATGCTGCATCCATCGTCGCCGCGATGTCGGCGTACCGCGAGGCCGCCGCCTCGTTGCGCCGCTCGATGGACGGGGACGAGGCCAGCAGGGTCGCCGCCGCGACCTGATCGATGTGTCGCATCGCGATCGCCGGGTCGCCGTAGCGGGCGAAGATGACCTCGCCCTGCTCGGTGAGCTTGAACCGACCCTCGACCGAGTGCGGCGGCTGCGCCAGGATCGCGCTGTTCGCGGGCCCGCCACCGCGCCCGAGGGCGCCGCCGCGACCGTGGAACAGGGTCAGCTCGATGCCCTCCTCGAGGGCCCAGGCGGCGATCGCGGCCTGCGCCTCGTACAGGGCGAGGTTGGCGGCGACGGGACCGACGTCCTTCGAAGAGTCGGAGTACCCGAGCATGACCTCCAGGCGGCGACCCGTCTCGTCGAGGCGGGCGGCGAACTCGGGATGCGTGACGATCTCCGCCAGGATCCGGGGTGCCGCCTGCAGATCGGCGAAGGTCTCGAACAGGGGGATGACGTCCAGCACCGGGCCGGACGCATCCGGTCCCGCGGCGTACCGGGCGAGGCGCCGCACGTTCGCCAGGTCCTCGGCGGACTGCGTGAACGAGACGATGTAGCGCCCGGCGGCGCGGGGACCGAAACGGTCCTGCACGAAGGCGACGGCACGGAAGACCTCGAGAACCTCTTCGGTGGTCTCGCTCAGTTCGCCCCCGCCCTCGAGCTCTTCGAGCGCCCTGCGATGCACCTGCGAGTGCTGACGCACCTCGAGTTCGGCCAGATGGAACCCGTACGTCTCGACCTGCCAGATCAGCTGCTGCAGGCCTCCGTAGGCGTGTCGTTCGGCCGAGGCGGCGACCAGCGACTCCTGCACGACGCGCAGGTCGGCGAGCAACTCGTCGGGGTCGCGGAAGGCGAGGTCGGCGTCACGGGTGCGGGTCGCCGCGATCCGGCGGGCGAGCAGCAACAGGATGCGTCGGTGCGGCTCGTTGGGGGAGCGCTTGGCGATCTCCGCCGCCGCGTCCTCGTCGGCCGCGCGCAGCCGATTCCACAGGCCGACGAGTGCGGGGCTCGGGGGAGTCGTCCCGGCGTCGAGGGTCAGCGATCTGCCGACGCGCGACGCAGTGCGCTCGAGACCGAGCAGCACGTGCTCCGACGCGATCGCGGCGGCCTTGCGCGTGACCTTGGCGGTGACGAACGGGTTGCCGTCGCGATCGCCACCGACCCACGAGCCGATCCGCACGAAGGGGCGCACGATCGGTGCGCGGCGGCCGGCCTCGAGTCCCTGCAGTGCGTCGTCGACGCGGCGGTACACGTGCGGCACGGCGGTGTAGAGCGTCTCGTCGAAAACGGCCATGATCGCGCGGACCTCGTCGGTCGGCGAGGGCTTCTCGGCGCGGAGCGGCGCCGTCCGCCAGAGCGTGTCGATCTCTTCGAGGATGCGTCGGCGCGCGCGCCGCTCATCGGCACCTCCGCTCAGCGACGAGTCGAGCGTCTCGAGCAGCGCGGCGATGCGGCGCACGGTCGATGAGATCGCGCGGCGGCGGGCCTCGGTGGGGTGTGCCGTGAAAACGGGGTGGAACCGCAGCCCCTGAAGTCGCTCGAGGGCGGTCTCGTCGCCCACCTCCTCGGAGAGGCGCATGAACGCGGCGGCGATGGAGTCGGTCGCGTTCTCTTTCTCGGGGCGGCCGTCGCGCTCGCGCAGGACGCGCACGCGCTGGTGCTCCTCGGCCAGGTTGACCAGGTGGAAATAGCAGGTGAAGGCACGTGCGACCTCATCGGCACGCTCGACCGTGAACGATTCGACGATCGCCTCGGCCCGCTCGAAGGCCTCCGAACTCGGGTCGGTGTAGGCCTGGATCGTCGCGGTGCGCAACCGCTCGACATCGTCGTACAGGCCGGGCGCGCCGCTCTCGCGAAGCACCTGACCGAGCAGGGCGCCCAGCATCCGCACGTCCGCGCGCATCGACTGGGGCAGCTCCTGACCGGCGTCGAAGCGGCCGACGAGATCGATCGCTTCGGTGGGTGTGGGATCGGGCATGGTTTTCAGGGTAGTGCGGGAGTGTTACCGGTTCGTCACGACCGACGGCGCATGCGGCCCCGGACGGGTCCGCCTCTGATCGACCCTGAACGTGCCCAGGGTCGAGCGGTAGACTGGGCCATTGGTGTGCCGGGAAGTCTGGTCGGCGGTGGTGCGAGCGCGCCCACCGACCGTCGCGGGTGAAACCGCATGGACCCAACCGAAAGGACCCCGTGGGCCTCCTTCGTTCTGCACGTTTCCCCGCCATCATCCTGCTGGCAGCCGCCGTCGCGGCGCTGATCGTCGCCAACTCGCCGCTCGGTGCGGGGGCTGAAACGATCAAGGAGACGTACCTCGGCATCCCGGGCGTGTTCGAGATGTCCGTCGGGCACTGGATCCAGGACGGTCTGCTGGCGATCTTCTTCTTCGTCGTCGCGATCGAACTGCAGTTCGAGCTGACGGCGGGCGAGCTCAACTCGGCGAAGAAGGCGCTGCAGCCCGCGATCGCCGCGGCGGGCGGTGTGCTCGTTCCGATCGCCATCTACCTCGTGTTCACCGCGGGTTCGGATGTGTCGCACGGATGGCCCATCCCGACCGCGACCGACATCGCCTTCGCGCTCGGTGTGCTGGCGGTCTTCGGCAAGGGTCTGCCCTCGGGCATCCGGATCTTCCTGCTCGCCCTCGCGATCCTCGATGACATCGTCGGCATCCTCTTCATCGCGGTCCTGTTCACGAAGGACGTCAACGTCGGGTTGCTCGCGATCGCGGTGGTCGCCGTGGTGATCTTCGGCGTGCTCAGCCGTCGCCTCGACACCTCGGCGCGCGTGCCGATCGCCGTGATCCTGGTGCTGCTCGGCATCGCGACGTGGGTCCTGGTCTACCTGTCGGGCGTGCACGCGACGATCGCGGGCGTCGCGCTCGGCCTGGCCTTCGCGCAGACCCCCGCGCTGCGGACGCGGCACGCCCTCGAACCGTGGGTCAACGGCATCGTGCTGCCGCTGTTCGCCTTCTCGGCCGCGCTCGTCGTCATCCCGATGGTGTCGCCGACGCAACTCTCGCCCGCATTCTGGGGCATCCTGGTCGCGCTTCCGGTCGGAAAGATCATCGGCATCTCGCTGTTCAGCTGGATTTCGCTCCGCATCGCTCATCGCGGATCGACGCCGCACCTGTCCTTCGCCGATCTGCTCGCGGCCGGGTCGCTGGGCGGAATCGGGTTCACCGTCTCGCTGCTGCTGTCCGAGCTGGCGTTCGCGGGCGATCCGCTCGTCCGCGACGAGGCCACCCTCGGCGTGCTGGCGGGGTCGGGCGTCTCGCTCGTCGTGGCCGCGGTGCTCGTGTCGCTGCGCGCCCGGCACTTCCGTCGTGTCGCGCACCTCGAGCCCGACGAGATCGACGTTCCGCCCACGTCCACGCCGACGGGCGGTCAGCTCGCCTGAGCGCACCCGTCCCGCCGCCCCGTGGGGCAGGATGGTGCGATGCAGGAGCGAGAGGAAGCCAGCGCGGCGCAGCACGCCGGAGAGCTGACCGCGCGGCGCGCCGGAGAGCTGAGCGTGCGCCGCGCCGAGGCCCTGGCCACGGCGGCCGAGACGATGCGGCTGGTTCGTGATCGTTGTGTCTGGACGCAGCAGATCACACACCGCGACCTCGTCCCGTACCTGATCGAAGAGAGCGCCGAACTGGTCGACGCCGTCGAGGCCGGGTCGCGCGACGAGCTGCGCGAAGAGCTCGGTGACCTGCTCTGGCAGGTGCTGTTCCACGCCGAGATCGCCGCGCGCGACGCAGAGGACCCCTTCGACATCGCGGATGTCGCGGACGGGTTGACGGACAAGATGGTGCGCAGGCATCCGCACGTCTTCGGCGACGACGTCGCCGAGACCCCCGAGCAGGTGCTCGTGCTCTGGAATGCGGCGAAGGCGGCCGAGAAGAGCGAGCGGCGGAGCGTGCTCGATGGCGTGGCCCCGGGGATGCCGTCGCTCGCGCTGGCGCAGAAGCTGCTCGGCAAGGCGTCTGGGCTCGTGCCGGCACCGGCGCCCACCGTGACGGTCCCGGACTCCGAGGCCGAGCTCGGCGACTCACTCCTCGTTCTCGTGGCACAGGCCCGGGCCCGGGGATGGGACGCTGAGCGGGCGCTGCGGGAGCGCCTGCGGACCCTCGACTCCGACATTCGCGCGGCCGAGGCCGACTGAGGTGCTCTTCGGCGGGATGAAAGGATAGGGACGTGGCATCCGTGAACCCGCCGCGCGGCATGCGCGACTTCCTCCCCGCCGAGAAGGCCCGTCGCGAGCGCGTGCTCGCCGTCATCCGCGACCGCTACCGCGCGCACGGTTTCGACGAGATCGAGACCCCCGTCGTCGAGGACTACGAACGCCTGCACGCCGGAATCGGTGGCGACAACGAGAAGCTCTCGTTCAGCATCCTGCGCCGCGGCCTCGACGCCGACGGAATCCGGGCCGCGGCGGACGACCCGGCCGCACTCGCCGACCTCGGCCTGCGCTACGACCTCACGGTGCCGCTCGCCCGCTTCTACGCGTCCCACCGCGCCGAGCTCCCGACCGTCTTCCGCGCCGTGCAGATCGCGCCGGTCTGGCGCGCCGAGCGCCCGCAGAAGGGCCGCTACCGCCAGTTCGTGCAGTGCGACATCGACGTTCTGGGCGATGCGACGCCCCGCGCCGAGGCCGAGCTGATCGCCGCGACCCTCGACACACTCGATGCGCTGGGGCTCGCGGGTGGGACCGTGCGCATCAACGACCGGCGCGCGCTCGACGCGATGCTCGCGGCATTCGGTTTCGCGGACACAGAGCGCCCCGGGGTGCTGATCACGATCGACAAGCTCGACAAGGTCGGACCCGACGGCGTCGTGGCCGAGCTCCGCGAGCGTGGCGCGACCGCGGCCGCGGTGGATGCGTTCGAGGCGTTCCTGCGCCGCCCGCAGACGCGGGAGTTCACCCCCTACGGGGAGCGGCAGATCCGCAGGGCGCTCCCGGAGGGCGTCCCGGACGAGGTCGTGGCGCACCTCGTCGGCCTCGGCGATGCGGTGGCAGCGGCTCGACCCGCATCGGACGCATCCGGGATCCCCCTCGTCTTCGACCCTTTCCTCGTGCGGGGGATGGGGTACTACACGGGCACGATCTTCGAACTCGCGCACCCCTCGGTCGGGTATTCGCTCGGTGGCGGCGGGCGCTACGACGGGATGATCGGGCGGTTCCTCGGCACCGACGTTCCGGCGGTGGGGTTCTCGATCGGGTTCGAGCGCATCGTCGACCTGGTCGAGGCGGGAGAGGATGCCGCGGCCACCGCGGTCGTCCTGGTGCACGACTCGGACGTCCCCGTCGCCGAACTGCTCGCGCTCAAGGCGGCGTTCGTCGCCGAGGGCGCACGTGTTCGACTCGAACGGCGCACGAAGAACCTGAAGCCGACACTCGAGCGCGCGGTGTCCGACGGTTACACGGCTTTCGCGAGCGTCGGCGCGGGTACCACACGCGCCTCGCTCGAGCTGAAGCCGCTCACCTGATCCGGCGCGCCCGGCTCCCGGAGCCCGGTTCGCGCACGCAGGCTTCGCCGCCGCGACAGACGGTGTTCACCTCGCCGGGGTGCAATCGCGGGTATGAGCCGCACACGCATCGCGCTGATGATCGGCGCGACACTGGCGGTCGTGGCGGCCGTCACCGGCGGGTTCGCGATCGGCGCACGGGTGCTTCTCACCCGTCAGGCGGCCGTGGCGCGGCGAAGGATCGGCAAGCCCCTGGGTGAGCTCGCCCCGCGTTCGGACCGGGTGTGGCGCAAGCAGTTGCCGGGTCGGCCGGTCGAGCTGCTCGTGCTCGGTGATTCGATCGCGGCGGGACTCGGAGCCGATCGGCGCAAGGACACGCTGGGCGCCCGTCTCGCCAAGGGCATGGCGGTGCGCCTGGGCCGCCCCGTGCGGCTGCGCACAGCCGCGATCGTCGGGTCCGAATCGTCGGCGCTCGCGGAACAGATCGACGGCCTGCCCGCGCGGTATGTCGCCGATGTCGCCGTCATCGTGGTGGGGGGCAACGATGTCACCCACCGCATCCCGGTGGCGGTCTCCGCCGGGCACCTGCGGGCGGCGATCGTGCGCCTGCACGAGCGCGGCATACCGGTCGTCGTGGGCACGTGTCCCGATCTCGGGGCGCTCCGCCCCGTGCCTCAGCCCTTGCGGACGCTCGGATCGCAGATGTCCCGGCAGCTCGCCGCCGCGCAGGCCGCGGTCGCCGAGAGGTCCGGTGCGACCGCGGTTTCGCTCCGGCGCGCGGTGGGCGCCGTGTTCTTCCAGCAGCCGGACGAGATGTTCGGCGTCGACCGTTTCCACCCGAGCGCGCTCGGGTATCGGCGTACCGCCGAGGCACTTCTGCCGGTCGTGATCGAGGCGGTGCGGGTCCGGGCCGAGGTGCTCGACGCCGTGTGACGCAAGCCCTCGCGGTCGCGTCGACCCGGCTGATAGCGTGCTCACCACGAATGCCGGAACATCGACACTCACGACGCGGGAGCAGCATGGCGCGGATCGCGAAAGACCAGCAGACGGATGCCTCGACGCAGTCTCCGGACAGCAGGCCGCGCGAGCAGTGGACGGGCCAGGTCGGGTTCATCCTGTCGGCGATCGGTTCCGCCGTCGGGCTCGGCAACATCTGGCGGTTCCCGGGTGTGGCGTATGAGAATGGGGGCGGCGCGTTCCTGATCCCGTACCTCATCGCGCTGCTGACCGCGGGAATCCCGATCCTGTTCCTGGACTACGCGATCGGCCACCGTTTCCGCGGTGCCGCGCCGACCGCCTTTCGGCGCCTCGGGGGACGGTCCGGGCGCTGGATGGAATCGCTCGGATGGTTCCAGGTCACTATCGCCTTCGTGATCGGTCTGTACTACACGGTCGTCATCGCGTGGTCGCTGAGCTTCTTCGTCTTCTCGTTCGACCTGCGGTGGGGCGACGACCCGGCCGCATTCCTGACGGGGGAGTATCTCCAGGCCGGCGACCCCGGCTTCAGCCTCGAGTTCGTGCCCGGCGTGCTCATCCCGCTCGCGATCGTCTGGGTCCTCGCCATCGTCGTGCTCGCCGCCGGAGTCGCGAAGGGTCTGCAGCGCGTGAACGTGATCGCGCTTCCCATCCTGGTCATCGCGTTCCTCATCCTGGTCGTGCGCGCGCTCTTCCTCGACGGCGCGGCCGAGGGACTGGGCGCCCTCTTCACCCCGGACTGGGCGGCGCTCGCCGACCCCAACGTCTGGATCGCGGCGTACAGCCAGATCTTCTTCTCGTTGTCGATCGCGTTCGGCATCATGATCACCTACGCGTCGTATCGCAAGCGGCGCTCCAACCTCACGGCGCCCGGCCTGGTGGTGGCGTTCTCGAACTCGTCGTTCGAGATCCTCGCGGGCATCGGGGTGTTCGCGACGCTCGGATTCTTCGCCTTCAGCCAGGGCGTGACGATCGACGAGCTCGAGGGGCTCACCGGGGTGGGCCTGTCGTTCGTCACGTTCCCGGCGATCGTGTCGCAGATGCCGGGCGGACCGCTCTTCGGCTGTCTGTTCTTCGGGTCGCTGACCCTCGCCGGCTTCACCTCGCTGGTGTCGGTCCTGCAGGTCGTTTCCGCGGCCGTGCAGGAGAAGTTCGGGCTCTCGACCCGCCGGGCCGCGCTGACCATCGGCATCGTCTCGGCCATCCTGTCGATGCTGATCTTCTCGACCACGACAGGGCTGCTCGCCCTCGACGTCGTCGACCAGTGGGCGAACAACATCGGCATCGTGGCATCCGCCATCCTGACGACCGTTCTGGTGCTCTGGATCGCGCGGAAGGGACCCGAGCTGCGCTACCACCTCGACGCCCTGTCCACCTTCCGGGTCGGTCGCGTCTGGATCTTCCTGGTGAGCGTGCTCGCCCCGGTCGTGCTCGGCTACATGCTCGTCTCGCGAATCGTCGTGCTCGTCACCGAGGGGTACGGGGGTCTGCCGCCCTGGTATCTGCTCGTGTTCGGCTGGGGCACCGTCCTCGTGCTCGTCGTGGGCGCCGTGGTGCTGTCGGTCCTGCGCTGGAAGCCCTCGCCGGACGACTTCACCGCGTGGCCGGACTATCCGCCCGCGAGATTCGCGTCGACGCCGACGGCTGCCGTGGTCGGCGCGGAGGCGCCTGGCGCGACGGGAGCACGGTCATGAACCCGTTGGCGGTCGTGTTCCTCGCCCTCTCGATCGTGATCGTGTGGGGAGGGATGGTGACGAGCATCCTTTTCCTGCGACACCGGCCCGAACTCCCCGAGTACCCGCCGGGAGCCGTCGACGACGACCGGGAGTCCGCCGGCATCATCGAGCACGACACATGACGCGAGACATCATGCGACACAGGACGGTGGGCTCGACGCGATGACGGAATCGAATCCCGCGAACTGGCGTCGCACCGACGAGTACCTCGTAGACACGCTCGTCGGCCATGACACGGCGCTCGAGTCGGCGATTGCCGCGCAGACGGCGGAGGGTCTTCCCGCGATCGAGGTCGCGCCCGTGGCCGGAAAGCTGCTGCACCTGCTGGCGCGCATCGCGGGCGCTCGGCGCGTGCTCGAGATCGGGACGCTCGGGGGGTACTCCACGATCTGGCTGGCGCGGGCGCTCGATGAGCCGGTTCGCGCGGGAACGGGCGGATGCGTCGTCACGATAGAGGCCGAGGCGCACAACGCGGCCGTGGCCCGCGCCAACCTCGACGCCGCCGGAGTGGGGGAGCGGGTCGACATCCGAGTGGGGCGCGCGGCCGACGTGCTGCCGACGCTCGTGGGCACGGAGCCGTTCGACCTCGTCTTCATCGACGCAGACAAGGAATCGAATACGACCTACCTCGACTGGGCGGCGAAGCTCGGGCGTCCGGGCACCGTGATCGTGCTCGACAACATCGGACGCGAGGGCGAGATCGTCGACCCGCACACGACCAACCCGCAGGTCGCCGGCACGCGCGCGGCCCTCGAGATGCTCGGCGCGGATGCCCGGTTCGACGCGACGGCGCTCCAGACGGTCGGGCTCAAGGGCTGGGACGGGTTCGCCGTCGCGCTCGTCACGGACGCGCCGACGCCTAACGCCCGGTGAACGGCGCCCGCGCAGCCTGGACGACCGCGACCGCCTCGCTAGACTGACCGAGGACCGACGACGCTCCCAAACCACCCGCAGTGCACGAGCAAGGAGTCAAACACGTGGCACTCATCGAGGCAGTAGGCGCCCGCGAGATCCTCGATTCGCGAGGCAACCCGACAGTCGAAGTGGAGGTGCTGCTCGACGACGGAATCGTTCAGCGGGCCGCTGTTCCCTCCGGCGCATCCACGGGAGCGTTCGAGGCGTACGAACTGCGCGACGGCGACAAGAGCCGCTACGGCGGCAAGGGCGTCCTCAAGGCGGTCGACGCCGTCATCGACGAGCTCGGCCCCGCCCTCGAGGGCATCGAGGCGAGCGAGCAGCGCATCGTCGACGAGATCCTGATCGAGACCGACGGCACCGAGAACAAGAGCCGTGTCGGCGCGAACGCCATCCTCGGCGTCAGCCTCGCGGTGGCCAAGGCCGCGGCCGACTCGGCCGACCTGCCCCTCTTCCGCTACCTCGGCGGCCCGAACGCGCACGTCCTGCCCGTTCCGCTCTTCAACGTCATCAACGGCGGATCGCACGCCGACAACGGCATCGACATGCAGGAGTTCTTCCTCGCCCCGATCGGCGCCGAGACCTTCGCCGAGGCGCTCCGCTGGGGCACCGAGACCTACCACGTCCTCAAGGGCGAGCTGCTGAAGGCCGGCTACGCCACGGGCCTCGGCGACGAGGGCGGGTTCGCCCCCGACCTGCCCAGCAACCGCGAGGGCCTGGACTTCCTCATCACGGCGATCGAGAAGGCCGGGTTCAAGCCCGGAACGGAGATCGCGCTCGGCATGGACGTCGCCGCGACGGAGTTCTTCAAGGATGGCGCGTACGTCTTCGAGGGCAAGAACTGGACCGCAGAGCAGCTCACCGACTACTACGTCGAGCTCGCCGACGCGTACCCGATCATCACGATCGAGGACGCTCTCGCGGAGGACGACTGGGATGCCTGGAAGCACCTCACCGAGAAGCTCGGATCGAAGATCCAGCTCGTCGGCGACGACCTGTTCGTGACCAACCCGACCCGCCTGGCGGACGGCATCAAGCGTGGCGTCGCGAACTCGCTGCTGGTCAAGGTGAACCAGATCGGCACCCTGTCCGAGACGCTGGACGCCGTCGACATGGCGCACCGCGCGGGCTACACGACGATGTTCTCGCACCGTTCGGGTGAGACCGAGGACACCACGATCGCCGACCTCGCCGTGGCGACCGGCTCGGGTCAGATCAAGAGCGGCGCGCCCGCCCGCAGCGAGCGCGTCGCGAAATACAATCAGCTTCTGCGTATCGAAGAAGAGCTCGGCGACGCCGCGGTATTCGCGGGTCGCTCGGCCTTCCCCCGCTACCAGGGGTAACGCACCGAAGCAGGAATGAAGGAGGGGGGAGCCGTGGCGAAACGACCGGCTCCCCCCTCTTCCGCTTCCCGCCCGGCCGCCGCCCGGCGCCCGAAGGCTTCGCGCGCCACCGATCGCGAACGCAGCGTGCGCCGCGTCGATGTGCGCGGGTGGCTCGGCGGGGTGCGGCTCTCGGGGTTCATGGTCGTGATGATGAGCCTCGTGGTGCTCGCCGCATTCGTTCTGGTGCCGACCTTCGGCAACTTCGTGCAGCAGCGCCAGACGATCGCCGCGCTCGAGGCATCCGTCGTCGCGGGGCAAGAAGAGGTCGAGCGGCTGAGCCAGCAGCAGGAACGGTGGGGCGACCCCGCCTACATCACGACGCAGGCGCGCGAGCGGCTCTACTACATGCGGCCCGGGGAGGTCGTCTACCTGGTCGTCAACGACCTTCCCGCGGAACTCCAGCCGACGGACGCGAAGCCCGTCAGCGCCGACGTCATCGAGACCCCGACCGACTGGATGACCCAGCTGCTGGCGTCGGTGACCACGGCCGGACTCGCCCAGACGGTGACCGAGCCGACGATCGGCGTGCCAGACCCCGAGCCGTCCACCGATGCGCCCGCTCCGTGACGCACGCGCGGTCCGCACGGTCTCTGGCGATTACCCTGGTCAGGTGACGACTCCGCCTTTCGCCGCGCCCACCGAGGCCGAACTCGCGGTCGTCGGCGCGCAGCTGGGTCGTCCCGCCCGCGGTGTGCTCGGCATCGCCGCGCGGTGTGTCTGCGGGAATCCGACCGTGGTGGCGACGTCCCCGCGGCTGCCCGATGGAAGTCCGTTCCCGACGTTCTACTACCTCACGCATCCCGCCGCCACGGCCGCGATGAGCGAGCTGGAGGCGACGCACGTCATGGCCGAGCTCCAGGACCTGCTCGTCGACGACGACATCTCCGACGAATACGCGCGCGCTCACGCGGCGTACCTCGCCGATCGCGCCGCCTACGGCGAGGTCGACGAGATCGCGGGCATCTCGGCCGGGGGCATGCCGGTCCGTGTCAAGTGCCTGCACGCCCTCGCCGGACACGCGCTCGCCGCCGGACCGGGCGTCAACCCCATCGGCGACCGCGCCCTCACCCGGTCGAGGTGGTCGCCCGACGTGTGCGAGTGCGAGACGCCGGGTTCCCGGTCGGATTCGGCGTCGGAGCCCACGTCGTGAAGCGCTGGCGTGCCCTCGCACTGCTGCTCGCGACGGTGATGGCCGCGACGCCGATCGCCGTCGCGCCCGCCGCCGCGGCCTCTGCGTTTCCCGACGACGCGGCCGATCCCGTACGCGCCGCCGAGTACTGGCTCGATTCGCTGGGCGTGCGCGCCGCGTGGCAGACCACCCGCGGAGCGGGACAGACGATCGCGATCATCGACACCGGTATCGGTTCGGGCCCGCCGGAGTTCCAGGGCGCGGTCACCGGGGGAACGGATGTCTCGGGTCTCGGCAGCTCGGATGGCCGTACCCCCGTCGGGGTCGTCGACTCCAATCACGGCTCGTGGGTCGCGTCGCTCGCCGCCGCACGCGGTACGGCGAACGGCACCGGCATGGTCGGGGTGGCGCCGGAGGCGGAGTTACTCTCGGTGTCGCTCGGCTTCGGCTCATCCGCGACCGTTCCGTTCGTGGAGCAGGTGGCCACCGCCATCCGCTGGTCGGTGGACCACGGCGCCACCGTCATCAACCTGTCCTTCACGACGAACACGCTGGCCTGGGATCCGCTCTGGGACAGCGCCTTCGAGTACGCGTTCGACCACGACGTCGTGGTCGTCGTGGCTGCCGGAAACCGCGGCAGCGGGACGACGCGTGTCGGCGCCCCCGCGACGATCCCCGGGGTCCTGACCGTCGGCGGCGTCGACCCGCAGGGCAACGCGAGCGTGCAGGCGTCGACCCAGGGGTACACGATCGGGGTGTCCGCGCCGAGCGAGAACCTGCTGGGCGTCTCCGCGGACGGACGGATCGTGCAGTGGAGCGGAACGAGCGGCGCGGCGCCGATCGTCGCGGGCATCGCGGCGCTGGTGCGGTCGGCGCATCCGGAACTCGACGTCGCGAACGTCATCAATCGCCTGATCAAGACTGCCCGCCCGGCGGCCGGAACCGATCCGCTGCTCTACGGGGCCGGGATCGTCGACGCGGCCGGTGCGGTCTCGGCGAGCGTCGCGACGGTCACCGAGAACCCGATGGGCAGCCTCTCGGAGTGGATCCGGGTGTACCGTCGCGCGGACTCCGGCCCCGTTCCGGATCAGACCGTTGCGCCGGTCGAGGTCGAGGCGCTGCCGCCCGCGGATCAGGCGACCCCGGCCCGGTCGCCCCTGCTACCGTCGCAGGAAAGCCTCATCTACGGCACTCTGCCGCTCGCCGCGATCACGCTGGCTGGTATCCTGGTGGCGCTCGGCGTCACTGCAGCTGCCCGGCGAGTCAGAACGGCGCGCGATTCACGCACGCCGAGCAGTTGAACTGTCAAGGAGTTCCCTTCACGTGACTAACATCGCGCCCGTGACTAAGACCGTGCCCAAGGTCCTCGTCGTCGGCGGCGGATATGCCGGTTTCTACACCGCCTGGAAACTCGAGAAGCACCTCCGCAAGGGCGAGGCCGAGGTCACGATCGTCGACCCGCTTTCGTATATGACCTACCAGCCGTTCCTTCCCGAGGTCGCGGCCGGATCGATCGAGGCGCGGCACTCCGTGGTGTCCCTCCGTCGCCATCTGAAGCGCACGAAGGTCGTCACGGCGAAGGTGACGGGCATCGACCACGCGAACAAGACCGCCACGATCACGCCCTCCGTGGGTGACCCGTGGCAGGAGACGTACGACCAGATCGTCGTCACCGCCGGTGCTGTGTCGCGCACCTTCCCGATCCCGGGCATCGCCGACAACGCGATCGGTCTGAAGACGATCGAAGAGGCGGTCGCCATCCGCGACCGCCTGATGTCGAACTTCGACAAGGCGGTGCTGCTGCCCGCCGGTCCCGAGCGCGAGCGCCTGCTCACGGTGGTCGTGGTCGGTGGCGGGTTCGCCGGTATCGAGGTGTTCGCCGAGCTGCGCTCGTTCGCCTCGGCGCTGCTGAAGAACTACCCCGAGCTCAGCTTCGACGAGACCCACTTCCACCTCATCGAGGCGATGGGTCGCATCATGCCCGAGGTCTCGCTGAAATCGAGCGAGTGGGTCCTGGCGGACCTGGCCAAGCGCGGTGCGTACGTGCACCTCGACACCCAGGTCACCGGCGCGGTCGATGGAAACGTCGAACTGTCGACGGGTGAGGTCATCCCGAGCGACATCATCATCTGGACCGCCGGTGTCATGGCGAACCCCGAGGTCGTTCGTGGTGGCGACCTGCCGGTCGAAGAGCGCGGACGCATCCGCACCCGTCCCGACCTGCGCGTGGGCACCGACGACGACATCGTCGAGGGCGCCTGGTCGGCAGGCGACGTATCTGCCGTGCCCGACCTGACGGGCAATGGCGTCGGCGGGTACTGCGTGCCCAACGCGCAGCACGCCGTCCGCCAGGCGAAGCTGCTGGCCAAGAACCTCACCGCCGTGCTGCGGGGCGAGCTTCCGCAGGATTACATCCACCACAACCTGGGTGCAGTCGCGGGTCTCGGTCTCTACAACGGCGTGTTCCAGTCGAACAAGATCGCGCTCAAGGGCTTCATCGCGTGGCTCGCGCACCGCGGGTACCACATGCTCGCGATCCCCTCGTGGGAGCGCAAGTTGCGCGTCTTCGGCGGCTGGTGGAACAACTTCTGGCTGGGCCGCGACCTCGTGAATCTCGAGACGGTGCAGACGCCGCGTTACGTTTTCGAGGAGTTCGCGGCGCGTCCGCGACCGGCACAGGCAGCACCGAGGACGGATGTCCCGGCACCCGCCGTGGACAAGCCTGCCGGGGCCGCAAAGGGTGCGAAGTCCGCTCCCGTCGAGAAGGCGGCGGCTTCGCGCTGACCTCCCGACTCGCGGGCGCGCGAGTCGATAACGTGAGCGCATGGAAGAGACCACGCCCCACGACAAGCTGCACGCCGTCTTCGTCGTCGGCACCCGGCCCGAGGCGATCAAGATGCTGCCGCTCATCGTGGCGGTGCGCGACAGTACCCGGTTCGAGCCGATCGTCGTCTCGACGGGCCAGCATGCCGAACTGGTCGCGCACGTCCTCGCGATCGGAGGGATCACTCCGGACGTCACGTTCGATCTGCCGCCGGCGCCCCGCACCCTGAACACGCTGTTCGCAGCGGTGCTCGTGCGGCTCGAGGCGTTCCTCCACGACCGCTTCGGACCGCCTCTGCCGCCCGCAGAGGCGCCCTATGCGACCGGCTATCCGGCCGCGGCCTTCGTCCACGGCGACACGACCAGCGCCGCAGCATCGGCTCTCGCGTCTTTTCATCTGCACCTGCCGGTCGTGCACGTCGAGGCGGGTCTGCGGACGAACGACACCCTGTCGCCGTTCCCCGAGGAGCTCAACCGCCAGCTGATCAGCCGGATCGCCGCATGGCACCTGGCGCCGACGGAACGCAACAAAGAGAATCTGATCCGCGAGCACATCGCCGGGTCCCGCATCTTCGTGACGGGCAACACCGCGATCGACGCTCTCCACATCGCGGCGAGCCTCGACGTGCCCTACGACTATCCGCAGCTGGCGGACATCGAGGATCCCGACGGACCGAGGGTCGTCGCCGTCACCGCGCACCGGCGCGAGAACTGGGGTGCGCCGCTCGAGCGCGTCGCCGATGCCGTCGGGATACTCGCGATGACGCACCGGGACGTCCGCTTCGTGGTCGCGCTGCATCCGAATCCGGACGTCGCCGCCGTCATGGTGGCGCGCTTGTCGAACGAAGAGAACGTCTCGCTCGTGGGACCGATGGGCTACGAGCAGTTCGCGAAGCTGCTCAAGCGCTCGACGATCGCGATCACGGACTCCGGGGGTATCCAAGAAGAGGCGCCCTCCCTCGGTACACCCGTCATCTGCGTGCGCGAGACGACCGAGCGGCACGAGGGCGTCGAGGCGGGCACCGTGCAGCTGGTCGGCACCGACACGGCGCGGATCGTCGCCGCGGCATCCCGTCTGCTCGATGACGAGAGGGCCTATGCCCTCGCGACGACCCGACGCAACCCCTATGGCGATGGGCATGCCGCCGAACGCATCGTTCGCGGGCTCGAGCACGTGATCTTCAACACCCGCCCGCCGCAGCCTTTCGGCCCGCCCGGATTCGATCGGCTCTCGGTTCTGCGCGCCGCGGGCAGCGAGGATCCGATCGAGCTGGGCCTCGTGCATCCGTGGGGCGATTCGTGGTGATCGGGGTGTCTGCGCGCGATGCTTGACATCTTCGAGGGCCTGCCGATCTGGGTGCAGGTGTTGTTCTGGGCGGTTCTGGCGATCACCGTCTCGTCACTCGTGTCGGTCGTCTCGCTGCTCGTCCTGGCGAGCCGCTTTCGCAACCGTGTTCGCGGTGACGTGCGACGAGACCCCGGCGGGGCCGTCGAACAGAACTTCTTGTGGGTGTTCCTCGTTCCCGCGCTCAACGAAGAAGTGACGATCGCCGACAGCGTCGCGCGTCTGCGTCAGGTCGCCGCCACGCACGCGATGTTCCTCGTCATCGACGACGGGTCGGAGGATCGCACCGGCGAGATCCTCGCCGGGATCGACGACCCGCGCCTCAACGTCCTGACCCGCACGGCCCCGCACGCCCGCGAGGGCAAAGCCGCAGCCCTCAACGCCGCCTACGCACACGTCCGCTCGGCGCTGCGCGAGGATCCCGCGCTCGCCAAGTGGGACGAGGACCACGTGATCGTCGTCGTCGTCGACGCCGACGGGCGGCTCGATCCCGAAGCACCGCGCTCGGCGGCACGACATTTTCACGATGGCGGGATCGGGGGAGTGCAATCCCTCGTTCGCATCTACAACCGGCGCGGATGGCTCACCTGGGCGCAGGACGTGGAGTTCTCGTCCTTCGGGCTCGTCTTCCAAGCGGGGCGTGCGTGGTGGGGCACGGCGAACATGGGCGGCAACGGTCAGTTCAACCGCCTGTCCGCCCTCGCGAGCATCGATGCTGGCCCCGGTCCATGGCGCGATCGACTGACCGAGGACCAGGACCTCGGCGTTCGCCTCATCCAGGCCGGGTGGGCCGGTGTGCAGGACAACTCCGTCGCGATCGACCAGCAGGGGCTCAATTCGCTCCGCCGCCTGTACCGCCAGCGCGTGCGCTGGGCGCAGGGCAGCTGGCAGGCGCTCGGGCTCCTCCGCGGCACGCCGCGCCTCCGCGTACCGTTCCTGGCGCGTGTCGACAGCGTCTACTACCTGCTCACTCCAGCCCTGCAACTGCTGACCGGGTTCGCGCTCGTCGTGTCGGTCGTGTTCGCGTTCCTGAGCGGGGTGCCCTATCGGCCCTCGCACTGGTGGATCCTGATCTTCTTCATGACGCTGTCGTTCGGTCCGGGGGTGGCGACGCTCGCGCTCCGCGGCGGCCGCTGGTACTCGCCGTTCGTGGCGCTCGTCCTGGTCATCCCGTACACGGCGTACTCGTGGATCGTCTTCCCGGTACTGGCCGTGGGGCTCTTCCGGCAGCTGTCCGGGCGGCGGTCCTGGGCGAAGACGGCGCGCGAGACGCAGGGGATGGATGCCTCGGGCTCCGCGGGCACGGGAACCGTCGGCGATACTGGAGGGGATCGCGGTACGCACAGAGGCCGCGAGGTCACGCCCCCGTAGCCCAACCGGCAGAGGCAGGCGACTTAAAATCGCTCGAGTGTGGGTTCGAATCCCACCGGGGGTACCCGTCGCGGTGCCGTTCGGTCGGGCCGAGCGCGGGCCTAGGCTGGGGGCGTGCTCGATCTGACCGCACCAACGACGTCCGACTCGGTCGGCGATCCAACGCCCTGGATGACACCCGCGGCCTACTGGCCCCGCCTCACCGCGGCCACGGCACACCTCCCGGCGCCGGTGGCTGCGCTCGACCTCGGAGCACTCCGCTACAACGCGCTCGACATGCTCGTGCGGGCCGGGGGCGCCCCGATCCGGGTCGCGAGCAAGTCCGTGCGCGTGCGCGAGGTCATCGATGCGGTGCTGCGCCTCCCGGGCTACCGGGGCATCCTCGCATTCACGCTCGCCGAGGCGCTGTGGCTCGCCGAGACACACGACGACGTCGTGATGGGATACCCGACCGTGGACCGCGCGAGTCTGGCCCGGCTCGCGGCCGACGAGCAGCTCGCGGCCCGGGTGACGCTGATGGTGGACGACCTCGCGCAGCTCGACCTCGTCGACGCTGTTGCCGCGCCCGGTTCGCGCCCGACGATCCGGATCGCGATCGACGCGGATGCCTCGTGGCGGGCACCCGCGCTGGGGCACATCGGTGTGCGTCGCTCGCCCCTGCACACGGTCGCCGAGGTGCGGGATTTCGGGCGCGCGGTTACCGCACGCCCGGGCTTCGCCCTGGTCGGGCTGATGATGTACGAGGCGCAGATCGCCGGGCAGCCCGACCACGACGGGCGCGGCGACGCGATGATCCGCTGGATGCAGGGCCGATCGATCGCCGAGTTGCGCGAACGCCGCGGCGGCATCGTCGCGGCGTTGCACAGCATCGCACCCCTGGAGTTCGTGAACGGCGGCGGAACGGGATCGCTCGAGCTCACCGCCGCCGACACCGCGGTGACCGAGGTCACGGCGGGGAGCGGTCTTCTCGCCGGGCACCTCTTCGACCGCTACCGTGCCTTCGCCCCGGCACCCGCGCTCGCCTTCGCGTACGACGTCGTACGGCGCCCGACCCCCGACATCGCCACGATCCTCGGTGGCGGATGGGTCGCCTCGGGCCCCGCGCTCGCCTCGCGCCAGCCGCTTCCGGTCTGGCCCCCGGGCCTGCGCACCCTCGACCGCGAGGGCTCGGGCGAGGTGCAGACCCCGCTCCAGGGCGAGAGCGCGAGGCTGCTCGCCGTGGGCGATCGTGCGTGGCTGCGCCCGTCGAAGAGCGGCGAGCAGCTCGAGCGCATCGCCGAGGTCCAGCTGGTGGACGGCGACGCGATCGTGCGGGCGCTGCCGACCTACCGCGGCGAAGGGCGAACGTTCCTGTGACCCGGATGGGTGGCACCTGGCGCAACTGGGGCCGGACCGCGTCGGTTCGTCCCCAACGCGTCGAGCGCCCGGCCGACACGGCGGCCGTCGTGCGCTCGGTGCAGGCCGCGATCGCTCGCGGGTTGCGGATCAAGGCCGTCGGCGCCGGCCACAGCTTCACGGGGATCGCCGTCGCGCCCGGCGTTCTGCTCGACCTCGATGACCTGAGCGGCGTCGTCGATGTCGACCGCGAGCGCTCGCGCGTGCGCGTGCTCGCCGGAACACGGCTGCACCAGATGCCGCGCCTGCTCGCCCCGTACGGCCTCGCGATGGCGAACCTCGGCGACATCGATCGCCAGTCCATCGCGGGCGCGACCTCGACCGGCACGCACGGCACGGGATTGCGCTTCGGGGGCATCTCGACGCAGATCGTCGGCGCGACCCTCGTGACGGGAACGGGTGACCTGCTCACCGTGAGCGACGACGAGAATCCCGAGCTGTTGCCCGCCGTCGCGCTCGGTCTCGGTGCCCTCGGCATCCTGGTCGACGTCACGCTGCAGTGCGTTCCGGCCTTCGTGTTGCACGCCGTCGAGCGTCCCGAGCCGGTCGATGACGTCGTGGCGGCGCTGGATGAGCGGGCCGAAGCATCCGATCACTTCGAGTTCTACTGGTTTCCGCACACCGATGTCGCCCTGACGAAGACGAATACGCGCCTGCCCGAGAGTGCGCCGCGCTCGCCCCTGCCCCGTGCCGCGCGCTGGGTCGATGAGACACTGCTCGCGAACGGTCTCTTCCGCGTGACGTGCGGGTCGGCATCGATCGTACCCGCGGTCGCGCCCCGGATCAATCGCCTTGCGACGCGGCTCACGGGCGATCGCGAGTACACGGATGCCTCGACGCGCGTGTTCACGCAGGACCGCACCGTCCGGTTCCGTGAGATGGAGTACGCCGTCCCGATCGAGAACCTCGCGGCCGCGTTCCGGGACGTCCAGGCCGCGATCGACGCATCCGATCTGCGGGTGTCGTTCCCGATCGAGGTGCGCGTCGCGGCGGCGGACGACCTCTGGATGTCGACGGCCCATGGACGGGCGAGCGGATACATCGCCGTGCACCGCTACTGGCGCGAGGACCCCACCGAGTACTTCGCGGCGATCGAACCGATCATGCTCGCGCACGGCGGGCGCCCGCACTGGGGCAAGATGCACACGCTCGGCGCCGCCGACCTCGCCGAGAGATACCCGCGATTCGGCGACTTCGTGGCGCTGCGCAACAGCCTCGACCCCGACCGGCGCTTCACGAACGCGTACCTGAATCGGGTGCTCGGCGAATAGTTCCCAGGGGTTCGGCGGGATGCGCCGGTAGGATGGGGGCACGAACGACACACTCGCGTCTGACTACCTCGCTTATGGAGACACCCATGTGGGAATGGCTCATTCCGGTCCTGATCGTCGTCGCCCTGGTCGCCATCGTCGGCATCTACCTCTGGGCGACCTACAACTCGCTGGTGCAGCTGAACGTGCGCGTGGACGAAGCGTGGAGCGACATCACGGTGCAGCTCAAGCGTCGAGCCGACCTGCTCCCCAACCTGATCGACACGGTCAAGGGGTACGCGGCGCATGAGAAGGCCGTCTTCGAGAATGTGACGCGTGCGCGCGCCGAGACCCTGCAGGCGCAGGGCCCGGCCGATGCGGGCGTCGCCGAGGGGCACATGCAGCAGGCGCTGAAGTCGCTGTTCGCCGTCGCCGAGGCCTACCCTCAGCTGCAGGCGAGCCAGAACTTCCTGCAGCTGCAGCAGTCGATCGTCGACACGGAAGACAAGATCCAGGCATCCCGCCGGTTCTACAACGGCGGCGTGCGCGAGCTGAACACCAAGATCAAGGTCTTTCCGAACAATATGTTCGCCCGGAACCTCGGGTTCCACGAGCGTGAGTTCTTCGAGGTCGAGAACGGCGCGGCGATCTCCGAGCCGCCGCGCGTTCAGTTCTGACGCGAACTGTCCGACGTGACGCGCATCCCGGTCTGACGAGAGTCCAGCTCAGCCGTGTATTCCGCGATCGCGCGCAACAAGCGCAACACGTGGTTCATCATGATCGCGTTCGTCCTGATCATCGGCGGACTCGGGCTGTTGGCGGGATGGCTCGCCGCCAACAACTGGTGGATCACCGCGTTCGTCGTGATCGGTGCCGTCGGGTACGCGACGCTGCAGTACTTCGTCGCCGATCGCGAGGCCCTCGCCCTGGCGGGTGCGGTCGAGATCCAGAAGGCAGACAACCCGCGCCTCTGGAACATGGTCGAGAACCTGTGCATCGCGACGGGCACCCCGATGCCGAAGGTCCACATCGTGCAGGATGCGGCACCCAACGCGTTCGCGACGGGTCGGACTCCCGAGCGTGCCGCGATCGCCGTGACAACGGGTCTTCTCGACATCATGGACGATCAAGAACTCGAGGGTGTGCTCGCGCACGAGCTCGGACACATCCGCAATTACGACATCCGGGTCTCGCTGATCGTGTTCGGGCTCGTCGTCGCGATCGGCTTGCTCGCGGACGTGTTCCTGCGCTTCACGCTGTTCGGGGGCGCGCGACGTGGCGGCAACGGCCAGGCGCAGATCGTCTTCCTGATCTTCGGCATCGTCGCGGCGGTCATCGCGCCGCTGCTCGCCGGTGCCGTGCAGGCCGCGATCTCGCGCCAGCGCGAGTACCTGGCGGATGCCACGGCCGCGCTCACGACGCGAAACCCCGATGGCCTCGCCTCGGCGCTGGCGAAGCTGCAGGCGCACGCTCAGCCGTTGAAGAAGGCGAACACCTCGATGGCGCACCTGTGGCTGGCCGACCCGCTCCGCCCGAACGCCCTGACACGGCTGTTCTCGACGCATCCGCCGATCCCGGACCGGATCGAGCGTCTCCACACGATGGGTGGCAGCTTCTAGGCCGCTCACCAGGCCCGGAGGATCAACTCGCCGCCCGTGAAGACCAGGGCGCCACGCAGCGTCCACGCATCGTCACGGTAGGTGAACTCGCCGGGGGTGCCATCACGTTTCGGGCCCGAGACGGTGACGACGTACGAGCCGCCGCTGGCGATGAAGCCGCCGGTCGCGTCGAGCGCGACCGTGGGCAGCGTCTCGATCCGGAACACGAAGCCCTGTGCGCTCGCCAGGTCGGCACCCCAGGGGACGCTGATGCCGCACGACTCCGGGCTCGCCGGCGCGGGCGTTTCGGGCGACGATGCCGTGCACGCCTCCAGATACGCGTCCACGGCGGGTTGGGCCCGCGCGGCGGCGTCGGGCGTCAGCGATGCCGCCACGGCGACCTGTGTCGTCTCGCCGGGCGCCACGACCGCCTCCGCCTCACCGGTCAGGATCCCCGCGGGGGTTGCCGTGACGGCGTACACGGCGGGAAGGGCGACCAGAGTCGCGGATGTCTCGAGCACCACGTCACCGATTTTCACCGCGTCGCCGATCGACGTGGTCGCCGCGAGAGCGCCGAGCGCATCCGCATCGGCCAGCCAGCGTCCGTCCTCCTGTCGAACGGTGAACGTCACGGTGCGCGCCTCCCGCGCGAGCGAGTAGGTCGCAGAGACCGTCGCGGTGCCATCCGCCAGTGTCTCGGTACTCGTCACCGTGGGCTGCCCGAGGTAGCTGCTCGCGGCCTCGAAGGCGTCGAGGGTCGTGTCGCCGGGCATCGCGTCGGCGGTGACCGTCGTCCGGATCTCATCGGCATCACCACGGGCGAGCGCGTCGAGGTATCTCTGCGCACCCGCCTCGGCCGAATCCCCCCGGGTGGTGAACCACAGGACGAGACCGATCGCCGCGGCGAGCGCGATGACGGCGGCCGCGGCGATGACGATGGCCGCACCGCGCCCCGGACGTCGTCGCGGGCTCATGCGATCGCCTCGACCGGCTGCGGTTCGTCGGGTGCGAGCGCGACGGCCTCGGGCCCCGCGACGTGCCGGGGTGCGCCGAGCGCCCCCGCCACCGCGTCGGTCGCGTCGCCCCAGCTCGCCACCGAGATGCCCTCGAGCCCCTGCCAGCGCGCGGCATCCCGCAGGACATCCGCGACACGTGCGGGGGCGTCAGGGCGGAGAGGGCCCTCCTCCCACCACGCGGACTGTACGAGAAGGCTCGACCCGGCCCTGTCGGCCTTGAGATCGACACGCCCGACGAGCTCGTCATCGAGCAGCACGGGCAGGGAGTAGTAGCCGTAGCGGCGCCGCGGCGCGGGTGTGTAGATCTCGATCCGGTAGTCGAAGCCGAAGAGGCGCTGGGCCCGATCGCGGAACCACACCATCGGGTCGAAGGGTGTCAGGACGGTCGCGGCATCGATGCGGCGGGGGAGCGCCGCATCGCGATGCGCCCACGCGGGCAGCGGCTTGGCGCCGCGATCCCAGCCCTCGACGGTGACGGGCACGAGTTCTCCCGCGTCCACCAGTTCGGCCGTCGCGCGCTTGACGGCCTTGCGGTCGCGCAGACGCCAGTAGTCGTCCAGGTCGGACTCCGTTGCGACGCCGTAGGCGGAGGCCGCGCGCGCCACGAGCTCTCGGATCGCCTGCGGCCGGTCGATCTCGCGTTCGAGGGCGGACGCGGGGATGACGTCGGCCGCGAGCGCATACCGACGCTCGAAGCCGCGGCGTCCGGCCACGGCCACCTCGCCGATCAGCCACAGGTATTCGAGGGCCCGTTTGACGCCGTCCCAGTCCCACCAGGGCCCGCGCGCGCCGCGCCGTGAGTCGTGTTCGATCTCGGCGGGGCGGAGCGGGCCGCGCGCACCGAGTTCGGCACGCACCCAGTCCACGATCGCCAGGTTCTCGGCGAACCACGTGCCGGGCGCCGTGAAGCGTGCGCGATGGTCGTCCATGCGGAACCGGAAGAGCTGCCAATCGTTCGCCGGGATGAACGCGGCGACGTGTGCCCAGAACTCCACGTAGGGCGAGCGCCGGGCGAACAGGAGCCGATCGAGCAGCGCGGTGTCATAGGGCCCGAGGCGGGAGAAGAGCGGCATGTAGTGAGAGCGCGCGTAGACGTTGACCGAGTCGATCTGCAGCGTGTGCATGCGCCCGAGCATCGCGTTGAGCTGGCGCGTGCCGGCGACGGCGGGGGAGCGCCGCCCGAATCCTTGCGCGGCGAGCGCCATCCGCCGCGCTTCACGCGCGCTCAGCGACTGTTTCATCGGCGTCAGCCTAGCTGCGGCATCCGACATCCCCGTGGCGATCTCGACACCGCGCACGAGGGCGACCCGAATGGCCGGGCGAATCCGCGTGATAACGCGGGCCTCGTTCGGACTCCTAGACTTGCTGGGTGAACGAAGCGCCCGAATCTCCGCGTCGAAGGCTGGTCGACGTCATTCGCGAGCGCACGGTCTCGAGCGATCTCACGCCCTCCGTGCCGCGCGGCCTGCGCCTGGCAGCCGCGTATGCGTGGCGCATGATCGTCATCGCAGCCGCTGCCTCGATCGTGATCTGGCTCGTCATCCAGCTCAAAGTCATCGTCATCCCGCTGCTGGTGGCCATCCTCGTCACCGCGCTGCTGTGGCCGGCGTTCACGTGGTTGCTGCGTCGTGGCGTGCCGCGGTGGCTCGCGATCGTCATCGCCGTGCTCGGCACTCTCGCGATCGTCTCGGGGCTCATCTGGCTCGTGGTCTGGCAGATCAGTCTGCAGTGGGCGAGCGTGCAGGAGCGCACCGTGCAGGCCGTCGAGCAGTTCCGCCAGTACCTCATCGATGGGCCGCTGCACCTGACGTCGGGCCAGATCGATGACGCGCTCGCCCAGGCCTGGACCATCGTTCAGGAGCAGGCGCAGCTGCTGCTCTCGGGGGCGCTCGCGGTCGGATCCACCGTCGGACACGTCGTGGTCGGCGCCCTGCTCACGATCTTCATCCTGCTCTGCACCCTCGCGGACGGCGGCGGCATCTGGAAGTGGACGCTGCGTCTCTTCCCCCGTGCGGCCCGCAAGCCGGTCGACGGCGCAGCCCGAGCCGGATGGGTGACGGTCGTCAACTACGCCCGCACCCAGCTCCTGGTCGCATCCATCGACGCCGTCGGTATCGGTCTGGGTGCGGCGCTGCTCGGGGTGCCGCTCGCGATCCCCGTGGCCGTGCTGGTGTTCCTGGGCTCGTTCATCCCGATCGTCGGAGCCGTCGTCACGGGCGCCGTCGCGGTCTTCCTGGCCCTGGTCTACAACGGTCCGTTCATCGCCGTTCTGATGCTGATCGTCGTGCTCGGCGTGCAGCAGCTCGAGGGGCACGTGCTGCAGCCGATCCTGATGGGTGCGGCCGTCAAGGTGCACCCGCTCGGTGTCGTCCTGGTCGTCGCGGGTGGTGCGCTGGTCGGTGGCATCCCCGGCGCGCTCTTCGCCGTCCCGCTCGCCGCGTTCGTGAACGTCTTCGCCGTCTACATCGGATCGCGCGGGTGGGAGAGACCGGATGGCGTGGTCGCGGGCGAACTGATCTGGAGCACCGTGCCACGAAAGAAGAGAACACCACCCGCCACTGGCGTCAGCACTCGACCCGAGGGAACACAGGGATGACCGCCGTCGAACCGCGTGGGCTGACCATGCCGCTGCTCTCGGAATACGAGGACGCCGCGGAGGGGCTCCGAGATGTGGTGAGCCACACGCCTCTCGAGTACTCGCAACACCTCACCGAAGTGCTCGGAGTGCCCGTCCATCTCAAGCTCGAGAACCTGCAGCGCACCGGATCCTTCAAGATTCGCGGCGCCGCCTACCGGTTGTCGCGCCTGACTCCCGAGGAGCGCGCACGCGGTGTCGTCGCCGCCTCCGCAGGCAACCACGCTCAGGGCGTCGCGCTCGCGGCCCAGGCACTCGGCATCCCCGCCACGATCTTCATGCCGCTCGGGGTGCCCGTGCCCAAGCTGCTGGCGACACGAGGTTACGGAGCAGAGGTGATCCTCGAGGGGGCCACCGTCGATACCCCGCTGCGCCTCGCGGCGGAGTTCGCCGAGCGCACGGGAGCCGTGCTGATCCCCCCGTTCAACCACCGCGACATCATCGTCGGGCAGGGCACACTCGGTCTCGAGATCGCGCAGGACATGCCCGATGTCGAGACCATCGTGCTCGGGATCGGCGGGGGAGGCCTCATCGCCGGGGTCGCCGGAGCAGTCAAGGCGAAGGCCGCCGCCGCGGGCCGGACCGTGCGCGTCATCGGCGTGCAGGCCGAGAACGCCGCACCGTACCCTGAATCGCTGCGCCGCGGCCATCCGATCGAGGTCGAGACTCGGCCGACGATCGCCGACGGCATCCTGGTCAGCCGCCCGGGAGACATCCCGTTCGCGATGATCCAAGAGCTCGTCGATGACGTGGTGACGGTCACGGATGACGACATCGCGCGTGCGATGCTCGTGCTGCTCGAGCGGGCCAAGGTCGTCGTCGAGCCGGCCGGCGCGGTCGGCGTGGCCGCGATCCTGGCGGGCAAGGTCGAAGCGCACGGGCCGACCGTCTCGGTGCTGTCGGGCGGCAACATCGACCCCCTGCTGCTCCAGCGCGTCGTCGCCCACGGGCTCGCCGCATCCGGTCGCTACATGAGCATGCGGATTCCTCTGCCCGACCGTCCGGGGCAGCTCTCGCGCGTGTCCGACCTGATCGCGGAGGCGGGTGCCAACGTGATCGAGGTGCTGCACACGCGCCACGGTCAGGGCTTGCAGATCAGCGAGGTCGTGCTGCAGATCAGCGTCGAAACGCGCGGCGAAGAGCACAAGGCCCTGACGCTGAAGACGCTGAAGGATGCGGGCTTCCACCCCGTCGTCGTCCCCGACTGACCTCGCACGACCGCGCGAGACTTCACTTATGTCTCGAAATGCGGGGGCAAAGAGGACTTAGCTGAAGTTTCGCGCGCTCTACTGGCCCGTGTAGGTCTCGACCTTGACGATCTCGACCGTCATCTCGCGGCCGTTGGGGGTCTCGTAGCTCGTGGTCTCGCCCTCGCTCTTGCCCAGGATCGCGGCGCCGATCGGGCTCGCCTCGCTGTAGACATCCAGCGCGGAGTCAGACGCCAGCTCGCGGTTGGCCAGCAGGAATCGCAGCTCGCGGCCGGCGACCTTCGCGGTCACGACGGTCCCCGGCACGACCCTGCCGGTCGAGGTGGGTGCATCGCCGACGACGGCCGTCTTCAGGAGCTGCTGCAGGTTCCGGATGCGCGCCTCGATGCGTCCCTGTTCGTCTTTCGCGGCGTGGTATCCGCCGTTCTCCTTCAGGTCGCCCTCTTCGCGGGCGGCCTCGATGCGCTTGGCGATCTCTTCGCGTCCCTCCGTCGCGAGCGTCTCGAGCTCTGCGGCGAGGCGGTCGTAGGCGTCCTGCGTGAGGAAGGTCACGGGTGCGTCAGTAGACACGGCGTTCTCCTTCTGTGGTTCGTGTCGTGCGGGAGTCGTGAGGGGCCAGGGTTGTCTCGTCGCCCATATGCCGAACGCCCCGGCATCGAGCCAGGGCGCACACTTTGATCCGGTCAGCCTAGGGGAGCCAGCAGGAGTTCACCAAACCGGTCGTCGCGAGACCCACGGTGGGAACGGATACGTCATACGCCCGTGTCTGCTCGCCGCTCGGGGGGTAGACCACGACCTTCCACCCGACGATCCCGAAGTCCTCGTCGAGTGCCTCGATGGCGCAGGCGACCTCGCGGTCGGCGTGGCCGGTGACCTGGAACGACACCGTGGCGGTGTGCTGGTCGACGAGCGAGAACGCGAGGACATCCACGTCGACATCCGATGCCGCGGTCGACACCGTGGACCATGCGAGCGCCCCCGTTGTGGCGGCGACGATCACGCCGAAGATGATCCAGGCGAACACGCGACGACGGCTCGCGCGGCCGCGACCGTACCGCTCGTCGAGACGGGCTTGGATCGTCATCGTCTGGCCCCTTCTCGACTGCTCGGCGACGTGTGCACGGACTGGTTAGGCTGGTGATACCAGGCTATGCGTTGCAGGATGCCGCCCGTGCCATCTCGGGATCGGTCGCCGTGCGGAAGGACCCTATGCTCCCGTTCTCGTGGATCGCCTCGATCGCGACTTCAACGCCCACGCCCACACCCGTCGTCGAACCGGATCCCGAACTCGTCACCCCCGGGTTTCTCGGCTTCGCGATCGTCGCCGTTCTCGTCGTGGCGGTCATTGCGCTGGTATGGGACATGCAACGCCGTATCCGTCGTACCCGCTATCGCGCCGAGATCGATGCCGAACTCGATGCCGAACAGCAGGCGGACGCGGCCGTACGGGCCTCGGACACCGACGACCAGGTGGTCGATGCCGCGGACGACGACGGATACCGCGCAGACCCGAACCCGCCGCGCGCCTGACCGTCGGCGCCCGGATGTCCGCGTCGGCGGACGTTCGCGTCAGCCGGAGAGGCGCGTCAGCCGTAGACCGGGTCGAGCGCGATGATCAGCGCCGCGGTCCAGTGGCACAGGAACGCGAGCACGGTGCAGACGTGGAAGATCTCGTGGAACCCGAAGTGCCCGGGCCACGGATTGGGTCGTTTGACGGCATAGACGATCGCGCCTGCCGTATAGAGCAGACCGCCGACGAGCACCAGCGTCATCATGATCGCGTTCGCCGCGAAGAGGTCGCCGATGTACATCATCGCGGCCCAGCCGAGCACGAGGTAGAGGGCGACGTACAGCCAGCGCGGCGCGCCGATCCAGAAGACACGGAACAGGATGCCGAGCAGCGCGCCGCCCCACACCAGAGACAGCAGCAGCGTCGCCTTCTCGCGGGGCAGCGCGAGCACGGCGATCGGCGTGTACGTGCCGGCGATCAGCAGCAGGATGTTCGCGTGGTCGATGCGCTTCAGGACCGCCCGGGTGCGGGGACCCCAGTCGAAGCGGTGGTACAGCGCCGAGTTGCCGAAGAGCAGCAACGAGGTCGCCATGAAGATCGCCGACGCCCACTTCGCCGCGGTGCCGTCCGCGAGCACGATCAGGACGATGCCGGTCACGATCGCAACAGGGAAGGTGGCCGCATGGATCCATCCGCGCCACGTCGGCCGGATGTCGACGTGCGCGTCGACGGCGGCAGCCTCCATCAGCGGAAGGGACGGGACCTCGGGGGTGTGGGAACGCGCGCGACGGTTCACGCATCCAGCGTAAGCGTTACCGTAGGGGGGTGAGTACGGGTGGGTCGAACCAGGGTCGCGGGCCGCTCTACCGTCTGTACACCGGGCGCCTGCGCCGGAGTCTGCGCGATGATCCCGTCCCGCGCCACGTCGCGATGATGATCGATGGAAACCGTCGCTGGGCGCGTCAGCTCGGATACGATTCCGCGGCACACGGTCATCGCGCCGGGGCCGCGAAGATGCGTGAGTTCCTCACCTGGTGCGACGACGTCGGGGTGCGGGTCGTGTCGCTCTACCTGCTCTCGCACGACAATCTCGCCAAGCGCGAGTCCCGTGAACTCGCCGACCTGCTCGAGATCATCGCCGAGTTGGCGGATGAGCTCTCGCGCGAGCGCGACTGGCGGGTTCAGCATGTGGGGCGCTCCGAAAACCTGCCACCGGACCTCGCTCGCGTTCTGCACGAGGCGAGCGAGCGCACGCGCGACAACACCGGGATGCACGTGAATCTCGCGGTGGGTTACGGCGGACGAAGCGAGATCGTGGATGCCGTACGCAGCATCATCGCGAAGCACGATCAGAGCGGCGGCTCGTTGGAAGAGCTGGCCGCCAGCCTCACCCCCGAGCAGATCGGCGAGCACCTGTACACGGGTGGGCAGCCCGATCCGGACCTGGTGATCCGCACATCGGGAGAGCAGCGACTCAGCGACTTCCTCCTCTGGCAGAGCGCCCACAGCGAGTTCTACTTCGTCGAGGCGCTCGGCCCCGATCTGCGCGAGGTCGACTTCTTGCGCGCGATCCGCGACTACGCCCGGAGAGAGCGCAGATTCGGTAGCTGACCTGCCCCGCTCCGGGCATGGCAGAATGGGTCGGTGGCAACCATCGAGGATTACGCGGCGTCGTTCGACCTCGAACCGGGATATCTGGACTGGGCGTCGTTCGGGCCGCTCTCGCCGACGGTTCGGCAAGAGAACATCGCAGACCTCGAACTGCTCGCGACGGGGCGTCGCTCGAGCATCGACAACGTGGTGGAGCACGCGGCATCCGCACGCTCGCTCGTGGCCGAACTCCTCGGCGCCGTCGAAGAGAACGTGACGCTTCAGCCATCCACGACCCACGGACTCATGCAGGCGGTCTTCGGTGTCACCGGGGGGCTGCTCGTCTCGCGCGCCGAATACCCGAGCCTGACCGTCGCCGCCACCCGCGCGCACGAGGCACTGCACGTCGTCGAGCCGCAGTGGATCGATCCGCCCGCCGGGTATGTCACGCCCGAGGTCGTTCGCGACAACATCACGTCGTCCACGGCGGCGGTCGCGGTCAGCCTGGTCGACTTCCGCACGGGCTATCGCGCCGACCTCGCGGGTATCCGCGACGTCATCGGTGATCGACTGCTGATCGTCGATGCGGTGCAGGGATTCGGCGTCGTTGGTGCCGATTACCAGGCCGCCGATGTCGTCTGCGGCAACGGGTACAAATGGCTCCGCGCCGGACGCGGCACGGGTTTCGCGTGGTTCAGCGACCGGGCGCTCGCCGAGCTGACGCCCGTGTTCTCGGGTGCGACGGGGACGGACGTCGCGCTGCCGATCGACGAGGTGCCCCCCGCATCCGCCGGCGCGAACGCGTTCACGGTGAGCGTGCCCGACCACATCGCCGCGGCACGGCTGTCGGCGTCGCTGCGCGAGATCATCGACACCGGCGTCGATCAGATCGAAGAGGCGATGGCGACCCGTACCCGTGAGGTTCTCTTCCTCGCGGAACGCTACGACATCCCGACACTGACTCCCCGCGAAGCCGTGCACCGTGCGGGAATCGTCACGCTCGCGCCGCCGGCGCAGGATGTCGCGGCCCTCGCGGCCTCGCTCGCGAACCACGGCGTCACCTGCACGACGCGCAGCGGTGCGGTGCGCATCGCGCCGCACGTCGGCACCGCGGCGGACAGCATGGTGATGCTCGGTGACGCGCTCGCCGACTTCGCGCACGCACGCACCTGGTAGCCGCGCGGAATTAACGCGGACGTAACCTGCGTCGAGGCGTGTCGATTCGCGACCCGGCGAGTCCCGGTCGTACGTTCATCTCATCGGGCAAGTAGCCCGGTCGAGTCGGCCACCAGAGTGCGACTCGCTACCTCACGGTGGTCGACTTTGCGGATGCCGGGTATGAACCCGGGTCGGGAGCAGGTTGTGACCACAGGGGCAGCACGCCAGCAGGACACGCTTTCCAGCAGCGCGACGATCACACACGACACGAGCTTCGAGCGTGCCGACTCGATCGAGTCGGATTCCGCTCTACGCACCTACGTGCTCGATACGTCCGTGCTGCTGTCGGATCCACGGGCGTACTTCCGATTCGCCGAACACAACGTCGTGATTCCCGTCGTCGTCATCACCGAGCTCGAGGGTAAGCGGCACGACCCCGAGATCGGGTACTTCGCACGTCAGGCTCTCCGTCACCTCGATGAACTCCGTATCGAACACGGACGCCTGGACTTCCCCGTCCCGGTCGGCACGGACGGCACGTTGCGCGTCGAGCTCAACAACACCGACCCGACGGTCCTGCCCTCGGGGATGCGTCTCGCCGACAACGACAGTCGCATCCTCGCCATCGCGATGCACCTCGCGCAGGACGGCCAGCACGTCACGGTCGTCTCGAAGGACCTCCCCATGCGCGTGAAGGCCGCGTCGCTGGGCATCCAGGCCGAGGAGTACCTCGCCGAGCAGGCCGTGGACTCGGGATGGACCGGGATCGCGGCGATCGATCTCTCCGGCGACGAGCTGAGCGACCTGTACGAGAGCGAGGTCGGCAGCCACGACACGGTCACCGGACTGCCGATCAACACCGGCCTGATCATCCACTCCGAACGCGGATCGGCGCTCGGACGCATGACGGGCCCGTCGGAGTTCCGCCTCGTCCGCGGCGATCGCGAAGTGTTCGGTCTGCACGGGCGCTCGGCCGAGCAGCGGATCGCGATCGACCTGCTGCTGGACCCCGAGGTCGGCATCGTCTCGCTCGGCGGCCGGGCCGGTACCGGCAAGTCCGCGCTGGCCCTCTGCGCCGGACTCGAATCGGTACTGGAACGCCAGCAGCAGAAGAAGATCATCGTGTTCCGGCCGCTGTTCGCCGTCGGCGGCCAGGAGCTCGGCTACCTTCCCGGCGACCAGGCCGAGAAGATGAACCCCTGGGGGCAGGCCGTCTTCGACACCCTCGGGTCGGTCGTATCGGGCAACGTCCTGGAAGAGGTCGTCGAGCGGGGCCTGCTCGAGGTGATGCCTCTCACCCACATCCGCGGGCGGTCGCTCCACGATGCGTTCGTGATCGTGGACGAGGCGCAGTCGCTCGAGCGCAACGTTCTGCTCACCGTCCTCAGTCGCATGGGCCAGAACTCGCGGGTGGTCCTCACGCACGATGTCGGGCAGCGGGACAACCTGCGCGTCGGCCGCCACGACGGCGTCGCGTCTGTCATCGAGACGCTCAAGGGGCACTCGTTGTTCGGCCACGTCACGCTATCGCGGTCCGAGCGCTCCGAGATCGCCGCCCTCGTGACAGACCTGCTGGAAGCCGGCGAACTGGCGTAAACGCGACGAGGCGGGGAGGGCGGATGTATTCATCGTCATGAGAGAATTCTCATCGCCTTCCTCGCCTCTTCACATTCCCGCTGGTCATAGTTGTGGGAGAGAAATGAATACTCCCGCGAGAGCGGGTCGATGATCCGCCAAAAATCCCCCCAGTTTGTGGCTGATGATCGACATGCCAGCCAGCCCTATCCCGACGGGCGTGGTTGACGATCGAGGCGTAAGTCCCCCAGATAACCCGCCTCAGCCCCCGGTGCATCCCCCCAAGCGCCGGGGGCTTCACCTTTCCCCGGGCATGCTCCCGGCGGCTTACTCCCAGCGGTAGCCGGCGCCGCGAACGGTCGCGATGTGCTCCGCGCCGAACTTGCTGCGCAGGTATCGCACGTACACGTCGACAACGTTCGAACCCGGATCGAAGTCCAGGCCCCACACGCGGCTCAGGAGCTGCTCGCGGCTGAGAACCTGTCCGGGGTGGCGCAGAAACTGCTCGGCGAGGGCGAACTCGCGAGCCGACAGATCGAACTCCCGGCCCGCGGCGCGAGCGCGGCGGGTCAGCGGGTCCAGGCTGATGTCGCCGTAGACGACGCCGATCGAGCCCGTGTTGACGTTCTCGCGCAGACGGGAGCGGACGCGGGCGAGAAGTTCGTCGAACTTGAAGGGCTTCGCGACGTAGTCGTTGGCCCCCGCATCGAGACCCTGAACCGTATCGCGGGTGCTGCTCCGCGCCGTCAGCATGACGACGGGCACGTTCGCCCCCTGCCCACGCAGGTGGCGGAGAACCTCGAAGCCGTCCATACCGGGGAGTCCGACATCGAGCAGGACGAGGTCGACATCGCCGCTCAGGGCGAACTCGAGGGCGGAGTCGCCGCTCTCGACGATCGTCGTCGTATAGCCGGCGGATTCGAGTCCACGGCTCACGAACGCGGAAATGCGCGGTTCGTCCTCCGCGATCAGAATGTGCGTCACCCCGTTGCCTCCCTCTGCAACACCACGTCCCCGGCCCGGACGGGGGATGGCAGCGTCTCGCTGCGTCCCTGCGTGATGGGCAGGGTGATCGTGAAAGTCGCGCCGCCGCCTTCGGTGTCGGTGACGGCGCATGTCCCCAGATGTGCCTTCGCAATCGCATCGACGATCGCGAGGCCCAGTCCCGATCCCCCCACTGTACGGTGATCCGCACGGGCGAAGCGATGAAAGATCCTGCGACGAGCGGCTGGGGGAATGCCGGGGCCGTGATCCCGTACCCACAGGTGCACGGACGCGATGTCGAGGGTGCTGCCGATTTCGATCGGCGAACCCTGCGGGGTGTACTTCGCGGCGTTGTCGGCGAGCTGAAGCCACGCCTGCAAGAGACGGTCGTAGTCGCCCTCGATGACGCCCCGCGCGATGGCCGCGACACTCCAGCTGTGACCGGGGAAACCGCCCACCAGGTCGCCCATCCGCTCGGTGAGCTCGCGCACGTCGACCAGAGAGATCTCGAACTGGTCACCCTCCGCGGACGAGAGCAGGTCGATGTCTTCGACGAGACGCGTCATCCGGTCGAGCTCGGCGATCCCGATGTCACGGGTGCTGGCGACGTCGGCCGGGTTCTCGACATCCATCATCTCGAGGTGCCCGCGCACGATCGTGATCGGCGTCTTCAGCTCGTGCCGGACGTCGTCGAGCAGCTGACGCTGGTTGTCCATCGACCCCTCGAGCCTGTCGAGCATGGAGTTGACGGTGCGGCTGAGATCCGAGATGTCGTCGTTTCCGTCCGCCGGAATGCGCGCTCGCAGGTCCGTCGGCGTGATCGAGTCTGCCGTCTCGCGCATGCGACGGATGGGGGAGAGGATGCGTCCGGCGACGAACCATCCAACGATCCCGATCGCGGCCAGTGTGGCGAGGGCGGCCGCCGTGTATGTCACGAGCGAAAGCGTCACCGGCTCGAGTTCGCGCGTGACATCGACGGCGCGGATGTAGACCCCGGAATGATCGTCTCCGGGCAGGTTGACGGGGACGGCGATGTAGCGCACGTCGGTCGAGCCGATCCGCGCGCTCGCGATCACGGCGGGATCGGCCGGTCGTGCCGTCGCAACGGCCTCCGCGACGAAGTCCGGGTCGTCGGCGATCTGCTGGCTCAGGGTGTTCGCGCTCCGGAAGGCGATCCTGCCGTCGATGACCGCGATGGACGCCTCGTTGCGACCCGGGATGAGGCGCAACACCGCCGCGCGCAGGTACGCCTCGAGGTCGGTGAACTCATCGG
The DNA here is from genome assembly GCF_002911615.1 of Microbacterium sp. CJ77. Taxonomy (NCBI): domain Bacteria; kingdom Bacillati; phylum Actinomycetota; class Actinomycetes; order Micrococcales; family Microbacteriaceae; genus Microbacterium; species Microbacterium sp. CJ77. The sequence continues at coordinate 563,841 of NZ_PQBR01000006.1, forward strand.
GGGTGTCTTGCGCGCTCGTCACCGCACCGCCTTCGACGACGACACGAAGCTCATCCACCTGATCGAGTGCTTCGATCTGCGAGATCAGACGTTCGTCGATGTCGGTGAGGGTGCGATCCCTCTGCGCGAGGAACGTCACCCCGCCGACGATCGTGAGCCCGAGTGCGGCGACCGCGAGGATGGCGCCGACGATCAACGCCCTCGCCGGGATCGGCCGTCGCTCGCGGGTCATGCGCTTATTATCCGACTCCGCGGCACGTCGATGTGCAGGGGGAGGCGAGCTCTCATCCGGGGTGGGTCATCGAGAGCAGATCGAGCTTCTCGTCGAGCTGCTCTTCGGTGATCTCTCCACGCGAGACGTAGCCGAGGTCCACGACGGCCTCGCGAACGGTGATGCCCTTCGCGACCGAGTGCTTCGCGATCTTGGCCGCGGCCTCGTATCCGACGATCTTGTTCAGCGGCGTCACGATCGAGGGCGACATCCCGGCGAACGCTGCGGCACGCTCGAGGTTGGCCTCGAGGCCGGCGATCGTCTTGTCGGCGAGCACGCGCATCGTGTTCGCGAGGAGCCGGATCGACTCGAGCAGCGCGGTGCCCATGACGGGGATCGCGACGTTGAGCTCGAACGAACCCGAGGCACCCGCCCAGGCGATCGTCGCATCGTTGCCGATGACCCGGGCGCACACCATGAGCGTCGCCTCGGGGATCACCGGGTTGACCTTGCCCGGCATGATCGAGGATCCCGGCTGCAGGTCGGGGATGTGCAGTTCGCCGAGACCGGTGTTGGGGCCCGACCCCATCCAGCGCAGGTCGTTGGTGATCTTCGTCAGCGACACCGCGATCGTGCGGAGCGCCCCGGATGCCTCGACCAGTGCGTCACGGTTGGCCTGTGCCTCGAAGTGGTCGACCGCTTCGGTGATGGGCAGACCGGTCTCGCTCACGAGCAGCTCGAGCACCTTCTGCGGGAACCCGACCGGGGTGTTGATGCCCGTGCCCACGGCGGTGCCGCCGAGCGGCACCTCGGCCACGTGCGGGACGACGGCCTGGACGCGCTCGATGCCGAGGCGGATCTGGCGGGCGTATCCGCCGAACTCCTGACCGAGCGTGACGGGTGTCGCATCCATCAGGTGCGTGCGGCCGGACTTGACCGCGCCCTTCCAGAGGTCGGCCTTCGCCTCGAGCGCGACGGCCAGGTAGTCGAGCGCCGGAATCAGATCGTTCAGGAGTTCCTCTGTGACGGCGACGTGCACCGATGTCGGGAAGACGTCGTTGGACGACTGCGAGGCGTTCACGTGATCGTTCGGGTGCACGGCCGAGCCGAGCGAACGGCTGGCGAGGGTGGCGAGCACCTCGTTCATGTTCATGTTCGTCGATGTGCCGCTACCGGTCTGGTAGACGTCGATCGGGAACTGGTCCGCGGCACCGCCGCCGATGACCTCATCCGCCGCGGCGGCGATCGCATCCGCGATCGCCGCGTCGAGCGTGCCGAGCTGCTTATTGGCGAGCGCCGCCGCCTTCTTGATACGCGCGAGCGCGATCAGCTGCGCGGGGTCGAGGCTGTCGCCCGAGATGGGGAAGTTCTCCACCGCACGCTGCGTCTGCGCGCCGTACAGGGCGGCCGCGGGAACCCGCACCTCGCCCATGGTGTCGTGCTCGATGCGGTACTCGATGCCAGCTGCGGTGTCAGTCACTTCGTTGTTCCTCCGGGGTCTCAGGCGTCCGCGTCCATCGCGGCGCCCAGCAGGATGTCGGGCACGGCCGTGCCCTCGGCAAGACGATAGTTCGCACCCACGATGGCCAGGCGGCCCTCGGCGACGGCGTCGCTGATCAGCTCGGACGTGCGCAACAGCTCGGTGACGGTGGCGCGCAGGTGCTCGCGGCCCACAGCCTCGGCGTCGATCGTCGCGGGTGTCACGCCTTCGGCGGCTCCGGCCGAGAGAACGCGGCGTGCGGCGGGCACGATCGGGGCGATCTGGCGCCACACCTGCGCGGGGAGGGCGGGTGCATCGATGCCCGTGCTGTCGATCGCGGCGCGCACGGCTCCGCACTCGTCGTGCGCGAGAACGATGATCAGGGGAACCTCGAGCACCGCGACCGCGTACTCGAGGCTGCCGACGACGGAATCCGAGATGACCTGGCCGGCGTTCCGCACGACGAACAGGTCGCCGAGGCCCTTGTCGAAGATGATCTCGGCAGCCAGTCGCGAGTCCGAGCAGCCGAAGAGCGCCGCGCGTGGCTTCTGAGCCGCGGCGGTCTGGTGCCGGCGTTCGACATCCTGGCGCGGATGCCGGGGCTCGCCCGCGACGAAGCGCGCGTTGCCGCGCAGCATCTCGGCCCAGGCGCGTGCGGGGGTCGGGGTATCGCTCATCGGGTGGCTCCCTGGAGTTCTTTCACGTCCGAGGCAACGATCGCTGCCAGTTCGGCGGTCTGCTCGGGAGTCGCGGCTCCGTAGAGCAGCACGTAGTCGGAACCCGCTTGGGTTCCGAGTGCGTAGGAGATGTTCGCCGTGCGGCTCGGGTCGGCCGGCTCGAAGACGTCCCACTCGACGCCGTCGATCTGGAGGGTGTCCGCCGGTGCGGAGCCCGCCAGCGCACTCCGCGCCCAGACCTCGTCGGTGTCGAACGCCTGCGCGAACCGGATGAAACCCTCATCGTCGGGTACGTACGCGATGGACCACGACGACGAACCGCCGTCCGATGACACCTCGGCCGCGTTCACCCGCCAGTCCGAGGGCACGGCGGGCACGATGACGGTGCGCCCGAGACTCTCGCCGGCCTGCGCAGCGATCGGGGCCGGGTCGATGCCCTCGCGCTCGGGCAGTTCGCCGCGCGGGACGCCGAAGATCACGATGAAGACGACCGCGACCGTGACGATGATCGCGGCGATCAGATTGCGGAACGTCTGGCTGGAGCGGTAGATGCGGGATGACTCGGCCTTGCGGGCCGCTGTCTCGTCGGGGGTCTCGGGGCGCCCCAGCTCGGCGACCACCCGCTGTGTCGTACGCGGGGACACTACGCGTCACCCCCGGCCGCCGGTGCGTCGGTGGACGCGGATGCCGCATCCAGGCGCTGTTTCGCGCCGAGCAGCCAGTCCTCGCACCGACGGGCGAGCGCTTCTCCGCGCTCCCAGAGCCGCAGGGATTCTTCGAGCGTCGCCGAGCCCTGCTCCAGCCGGGCGACGACCTGCTGCAGCTCGTCGCGGGCCTGCTCGAAAGAGAGCGCGGCGATGTCGGCTGCCTGCTCGGTCATGTCTTCATCCTATGGCGCGCGCTCACGCCTCCACCTCGCCCCGCGAGGTCGCGGCGAACCGGCCGCGGGCCACGGTGACCCGGGCCTCAGCGCCCTTCGGTGCGCTCGCCGCATCGCGAACGATCTCACCCGCGACCTCGACGATCGCGTATCCACGATCGAGGGTGTGCTGAGGGCTGAGAGCGCGGAGCCCGGCGCGCAGCTCCGCCACGTCGGTCGTGCCACGGGCGAGTGCCCGGGTCGTTGCCGCGCGACCGCGGGCGATGTGCTGTTCGATCGAGGACGCCCGGTCGTGCAGCATCCGTTCGGGGTGGCGGAGCACGGGGCGTGAGCGGAGCTGCTCGAGGTGCACGCCCTCGTGGTGCAGCTTCTGGGCGAGGCGCGCGGCGAGGCGGCCTCGGACCTGACGGACGATGGCGATCTGTTCGGCGACATCGGGGACGATGCGTTTGGCCGCGTCGGTCGGAGTGGAGGCGCGCAGGTCCGCCACCTCGTCGAGCAGCGGACGATCCGCGTCGTGCCCGATGGCGCTCACGACGGGGGTTCGCGCTTCGGCGACGGCGCGCAGCAGCCGCTCGTCGCTGAAGCCGAGCAAGTCCTGGAAGTCACCACCGCCGCGCGCGATCACGATCACGTCGACGGCCGGGTCGTCGTCGAGTCTGCGCAGTGCCGCCAGCACGGAGGGGACGCACTGGTCGCCCTGCACCGTCGCGTGCTCGACCCGGAAGTTCACATGGGGCCAGCGCAGCTCGGCGTTACGCAGCACGTCTTTCTCGGCATCCGAATTCTTCGCCGTGATGAGCCCGACCAGATGCGGCAGGAAGGGCAGTCGACGTTTTCGCTCGGGATCGAACAGTCCCTCGGCGCGAAGCTTCGACCGCAGGCGCTCGAGGTTCTCGAGCAGATCACCGAGGCCCACGTGCCGGGCCGACGAGACGTTGTACGACAGGTCACCGGACTTGACGCGATACTCGGGTTTGGCGCACACGATGATGTGGTCGCCCGGCTTGATGTCCTTCGGCAGTCGATCGCGCACGCGGGACCAGATGGTGAGCGAGATCATGGCGTCGCCCTCGAGGTCGCGCAGGCGGGCGAACGTGCCGACGTTGCGGACGTTCCACTCCGTCACCTCGCCCTCGATCCAGGGCGAGCCGAGTTTGGCGACGTAGTCGCGCACGACCGTGCCGAGCGCGGCGACGGAGCACGGATGGTCGGGGCTCGAGTCGCGCGGATGCACGGGGCCGCCTGGCGGCGCGAATGCCGGTCCCGTCCCGCCGAGCGGCGTCATCGCGGTTCCGCCGAGCGGTGTCGAAGCGTCCGTCATCTGGGTCCTCCCGGCCGGGGCGCAGGATGGCCCCCGTAGAATCGAGGAGTGAGCACCCCCGTCGTCCGCATGCCCCTGCCCCGAGTACCGGGCCGCGCGGGGCGTCTTCAGGATATCCCGGTCGAAGGACACAAGAGGGTGCTGCTGGCCGCACCCCGTGGATACTGCGCGGGTGTGGATAGAGCCGTGATCGCGGTCGAGAAGGCTCTCGAGCGCTTCGGCGCCCCCGTGTACGTGCGCAAGCAGATCGTCCACAACGTCCACGTCGTCACCGAGTTGGAATCCCAGGGCGCGATCTTCGTCGATGAGGTCGATGAGGTTCCCCCGGGCGCTCACATCGTCTTCAGCGCACACGGGGTCTCGCCCGCCGTCGTGTCCGCGGCCGCCGATCGGGGCCTGCAGGCGATCGACGCGACGTGCCCCCTCGTCACCAAGGTGCACCGCGAGGCCGTGCGCTTCGCCCGTGACGACTTCGAGATCCTGCTGATCGGCCACGAGGGCCACGAAGAGGTGGAGGGCACCGCGGGCGAAGCGCCCGAACACGTGACGCTCGTCGGGTCGCCGGAAGAGGCGGACACGATCGAGGTGCGCGACCCGTCCAAGGTCGTGTGGCTCTCGCAGACGACGCTCTCGGTCGACGAGACGATGGAAACCGTCCGGCGCCTGCGCACCCGCTTCCCGCAGCTGCAGGACCCGCCCTCGGACGACATCTGCTACGCCACGCAGAACCGCCAGGTCGCGATCAAGAAGGTCGCGCGCGGCGCGGACCTCGTGATCGTCGTGGGTTCGGCCAACTCCTCCAACAGCGTGCGCCTGGTCGAGGTCGCCCTCGAACACGGCGCGAAGGCCGCCTACCGCGTGGACTACGCGGACGAGATGCGCCAGGAATGGTTCGACGGCGTCGAGACGGTCGGCGTCACGAGCGGCGCATCCGTCCCCGAAGTCCTCGTCGACCAGGTGCTCGCCGATCTGGCGGGCGCGGGGTACCGCGACGTCGAACAGGTGAAGACGGCCGAAGAGGACCTGATCTTCTCGCTCCCCAAAGAGCTGCGCCACGATTCGTCGGGCCAGCGCGATGAGCGCGCGCTCGGCGGCCGGGGGGCCACCGCGTGAGCACCCCCGTGCCCGACCGTCCCGCGCGTCCGGCGTACGGCGAATACGCCACGCCCGAAGAGCAGCGCGCGCGCATCCAGCAACCGGATGCCACCGCAGCCCTGTCGTCCGGCCAGTCGCTGGATGCCCCGGCCGCACCGGTTCCGCCCGCCCCACCGTATGGAACGGTCGGCCCGGCGCAGCACCCGGCACCGCCGCCGCTGCAGCCGGGTGCTCCGCCGCCCGTCGTGCCCTCGGCATCCGGTCCCGCGCGCCCGGTCGGTCGCCCGAACATGATCGACCGGGTCGTGACGTTCGGTCTGCTCGGCTACGGACTGTTCAACGTTCTGACGTCGATCCCCGCGTTCACGAACTACGCGACGTACGCCAACACGGTGCTGGGCGTCATGGGTGTCGATGCAGAGTTCGCGGGCGGCGGGCGCGGATGGGGTCTCGCCGCCGCATTCGTCCTCGGCCTCGGGTGGTTGCTGACCGCCACGCTGACGTGGCTGAATCTGCGACGGGGCCGCATCACCTGGTGGATTCCGCTCGTCGGTGGTGTCGTCTTCACCCTCATCACGAGCGTGCTGCTGATGGTGCCGCTGTTCAGTGACCCGACGATCTGGAACGCCCTGGTCGGCTCGGTCCGCTGAGTCGGCTGACCCCCCTCGAGGCCCCACCCCGGCGACTCGATGTCCCACTTTCTGGGGTGTGTGTCCCACTTTCTCTCGGTAACAGGGCGGCATACAGCTGAAAAGTGGGACAGGGTCTGCAGGGGTGTCCCATTTCGGCTCGGTTGAGGGTGCCGCATCGTTGAGCATTCGGGACATCGGTGGATGGTTTCCATACGATGGGCGGATGGCTCGCCTTCTCGCTGTCTGCGTCGTTCATCAACTGCTGCCCGAGGCGGGCAGTGCGGGCGTGACGGCCATCGACAAGCGACCGGTCGCGCGCGGCGCGAAGGTCGGCCCCTTCGGCGTGCGCGGTGACGTGCAGGTCAATCGCAAGCACCACGGCGGGCTCGACAAGGCGCTGTACGCCTACGCGCAGGAAGACGCTGCGCACTGGGAACGGGAGCTTGACCGCGAGCTGCCGCCGGGATGGTTCGGCGAGAACCTGCGCACCGAGGGGATCGACGTCAACGCGGCGCGCATCGGCGAGGTCTGGCGCATCGGCGAGCGCGTCGAGGTCGCCGTGACGATGCCGCGGACCCCCTGCCAGACGTTCGCTCGGTGGCTCGGCGGAGCCGACGAGCGGGGCTGGGTCAAGCGGTTCGCCGCAGAGCGCCGTCTGGGTCCTTACCTGCGCGTCGTGCGCGGGGGCGTCGTGCGTCCAGGGGACGAGATCGTCGTCGTCGATGTGCCCGAGGGCGCGCCGGGACTGCTCGACGACTTCCGCCCACCCGCGTAGAACGACGGATGCCCCGACCCCTGCTCTCGGACGAGCGCCGGGTCGAGGCATCCGTGATGCTGGTGGTGCTGAATCAGCCCTGCGACTTGCCCGCGGAACCGAGCTGCTGCGTCGCCTCGACGACGCGCGCGGCCATCGCCGTCTCGGCGACCTTGCCCCAGGCGCGGGGGTCGTAGACCTTCTTGTTTCCGACCTCGCCGTCGACCTTCAGGACACCGTCGTAGTTGCTGAACATGAAGCCCGCGACGGAGCGCGTGAACGCGTACTGCGTGTCGGTGTCGATGTTCATCTTGATGACACCGTTCGACACCGCGAGCGCGATCTCTTCCGACGTCGAGCCCGATCCGCCGTGGAAGACGAGGTCGAGCGGCTTGGGTCCGGTGCCGAACTTCGCCGCGATGCCCGCCTGGATCTCGCCGAGCAGCTCGGGACGAAGCTTGACGTTGCCCGGCTTGTAGACGCCGTGCACGTTGCCGAAGGTCAGAGCGGCGATGTAACGGCCGTTCTCGCCGAGGCCGAGGGCCTCGACGGCCTTGGTCACATCGGCGACGGTCGTGTAGAGGGCCTCGTTCGATCCCTCGTGCTTGACGCCGTCCTCTTCGCCGCCGACGACGCCGATCTCGACCTCGAGGATCGCGTTGATGTTCTTCATGCGGGGCAGCAGCTCCGCGGCGATCTCGATGTTCTCGTCGAGCGGCACGGCCGAGCCGTCCCACATGTGGGACTGGAAGATCGGGTTGCGCCCGGCCTTGACCTCTTCTTCGGAGGCTTCGATCAGGGGCAGGACGAAACCGGGAAGGGCTTCCTTCGGGCAGTGGTCGGTGTGCAGCGCGACCGTGATCGGGTAGCTCTTGGCGACCTCGTGGACGAAGCGGGCGAACGCGAGAGCGCCCGTCGCGCGGGCCTTGACGGTCTGGCCGGCGAAGTAGTCCGCACCGCCCGTGGTGACCTGGAGGATGCCGTCGGACCCGGCCTCGGTCAGGCCCTGCAGGACGGCGTTGATCGTCTGCGAACTCGAGACGTTGATGGCGGGGTATGCGAAGCCTCCGGCCTTCGCTCGATCCAACATGTCGGCGTACTGCTCGGGGGTGGCGACGGGCATCGAGGTGCTCCTTAGGAATCGGGAGTGTGCGGCTCTCACAGATCGGGAGGGTGCGTGTTCACTCTAGCGAAGCGCGCCGCGTGAGCCACCGGGTGCGGGCGTCGCGCCGACTCCGTTTGCCGCATCGGAAAGAAGCGCGATTCCTTCGCCGTCGGGGCCGGCGAAACCCGGTTCGGGGGCGGAGGGGTGTCGTTAGGCTGACGACATGGTCAGCATCACCGGCGACATGAGCCCGCTTCATCCCGATCGAAACCTCGCACTCGAACTCGTTCGTGCGACCGAAGCGGCTTCCATCCGGGCGGTGCCATTCATCGGACGCGGCGACAAGCTCGCCGCCGACGCCGCGGCGGTCGATGCCATGCGGGCGTTCTTCACGACGGTGAACTTCGACGGCGTGATCGTCATCGGCGAGGGCGAGAAGGACGAGGCGCCCATGCTGTTCAACGGCGAGAGGGTCGGCAACGGCCGGGGGCCCCAGTGCGACGTCGCCGTCGACCCGATCGACGGCACGTCTCTCACCGCCGCCGGTCGCCAGAATGCCCTGTCGGTCATCGCCGTCTCGGACCGCGGAACGATGCTGGATGCTTCGTCGGTCTTCTACATGGACAAGCTCGTCACTGGCCCCGCCGGCGTCGGCGTGGTCGACATCCGTCTGCCCGTCGGCGAGAACATCCGGCTGTTGTCGAAGGCGCTCGGCAAGCCCATCGACGAAATGGTCGTGTCGGTACTGAATCGCCCGCGTCACGAGCAGCTCATCGCGGATATCCGTGCCGCGGGTGCGGGCACGCGACTGATGTCGGACGGCGATGTCGCGGGCGGTATCAACGCCGCGCGCCACAACGCGCGCACGGACATGTGCGTCGGCATCGGCGGCAGCCCGGAGGGGATCGTCACGGCGTGCGCCATCAAGGCGCTCGGCGGGCACATCCAGGGGCGACTGTGGCCGCGCGACGACGTCGAGAAGCAGAAGGGCGCGGACGCCGGTCTGAGGACCGACGGCTATGTCTACGAGGCCAACGAGCTCGTCACCGGCGACAACACGATCTTCGTCGCGACGGGCGTGACGGACGGTCAGCTCGTCGCCGGGGTGCGGCGCGAGGGCGACTTCATCTACAGCGAGAGCGTCGTCCTGCGCGGCCGTTCCGGAACGCTGCGTCGCATCACCTCGGAGCACCTGACGTCCAAGTGGCTCTGATCTGCTGACGCTCTGATCCTCTGGGACGCGGATCTCTGAGCGGTCTACGCACGGCCTTTTCAGCGCAGCGGTGGGCGCCGGATGGTTCCGCACGTTTGCGTAACGGCGCGCGGCGTCACCATGCCTTCACGGGACGGTCTGGCAGAATGGGGCGTGCCAGTCAGCGTTGACGGTGGTCGATCCACAGCAAACACGGGACGGTTCCGCATGACTTCACAGAGCGCTCACACGGGTGCGCATCCCGTAACCGGGGCGCAGGCCGTCGTCGCCGACGCCATCGACCCCGCCCGCCGCCAGGACGTCCTGCTTCGTGTCCGCCGCGAAGAGGGGCACGAGGTGAGCCCCTGGTGGTTGATCGGCGCCTTTGTCGTCGTCTCGGGCACGGTCGTGGCCCTCATGAGCCTCATTCCCGGCGGAGGGTCCTGAGCCGATCCCGTAGCTCGCCGACGTCGGCGAGGGCGATCGGAGGGGTGATTCCGGGGGCAGCGGTGTTCGCGGCCAGGATCCCGGCCTCGGGCTCAGGAGCGTCGGCCGCGGATGATCCGTCCGACACACCGTCGTACCACTCGTCGGTCGGTTCCTCGGTGCCGGACGCGTCGTGGTCGTGGTCGTAGGCATCGTCGTCCGCGATCGACTCCACGAGTTCTGCCGCCGTCAGCGATCGCGGAGACGTCGTGATCGCTGACGCTTCGGGCAGCAGCCGCGTGTCGTCGATCCCCGGGAACTGACGTGCCGTTGCCAGGACGCGCGTCTCGAGCGAGCCGGCGAACTTGTTGTAGCTCTCGACGGTGCGCTCGATCGCGCGGCGCAGCGAGTCGGCGTGACCGGCAAGCGCGCCGAGGCGCTGATACAGGGTCGACCCGAGCTCGAACAGTCGCTTGGCTTCGGCCGAGACATCCTGTTGCGTCCACGAGAATGCGACCGTCTTGAGCACGGCCCAGAGGTTGACCGGGGACGCCAGGGCGACCCGGCGCGAGAACGCGTAGTCGAGCAGCGTCGGGTCTTCGTCGAGCGCCGTCGCGAGCAACGACTCGTTCGGGATGAAACAGATGACGAATTCGGGGCTCGACTCGACGCCCGTCCAGTAGGCCTTCTTCGCGAGCGCGTCGACGTGCGCGCGCACGGCTCGCACATGTCGCTGCAGGAGCGCCTGACGTCGTTCGGCCTGCTCGCCGATCGCGGTGATCGGGATCGCGGATGCCTCGAGGTACGCATCGAGCGGAACCTTCGCGTCGACCGGCACCGACGCGCCCCCGGGGAGGCGGATCACCATGTCGGGTCGGCCGGTTCCGGCATCCGTCGTCACCGAGGTCTGGATCGTGAAGTCGACGTGTCGGGTGAGGCCGGCGGCCTCGACGACGCGGCGGAGCGCCGTTTCGCCCCAGACGCCGCGAGTGCCGTTGGAGCGGAGCGCACCAGCCAGGGACTCGGTCGTGCGCCGCAGTTGCTCGTCCGACTCGAGCGACTGGCGCAGCTGAGCCGCGATCGCGCCGTACTGGGCCCCGCGTTCGCGCTCGAGGTCGGTCACCTGCCGCTGCATCCGATCGAGCGAGTCCTGCACGGGCGCGAGGGCGCGCAGCACGGCCTGGTCGCGTCGTTCCCGCTCGGCACGCTCGGCATCGGCCCCGCGCTGCAGTTGGAGTTGCTCGCGCAAACCCGCGACGAGCGACTCGGCGCCCGTGGCGCGGGCACGAAGCGCTGCCAGATCGGTCTGCGAGCGAGACCCACGCGCGAGCCACCCGACGAGGGCGCCGATGACGAGTGCCGCGAGAGCCAGAGGAAGGATCAGGATGTCCATGGGCTCATCGTCGCAGGGGGGTGCGACATCGGCCGGGCCCGCTCAGGCGACGGCGGCTTGGAGCGCCATAGGCGCGAACGTCGGCCCGGCCGAGACGGGGGCCGGGCCCGCTGCCTCGAGTCGTCCGACCTTGATGCCCGCCAGCTCGGCCAGGTGTGAAACATCCGTTGCTCCGGATCGCCGCGCGGTGTCGATGACGATGTGCGCACAGGCCTCGGCGTCTGCCGTCGCGTCGTGGTGGGCGAAGTCCGTGAAGCCGGCCTCGGCCGCGGCCAGCGGCAGCCGATAGGAGTCCAGCACGTACGACTTGCGCGCCAGCTGCAGCGTGCACAGGTAGCGGTACGGCGGGCATTCGTCGCCCGTCGCGGCGCAAGCCCGGCGCAGCACGTTCATGTCGAACCCGGCGTTATGGGCGACGAGCACGTCGGCACCGGCGAAGGCGCACAGGGCGTCGAGCTGGTGGGTCCACCCGGCAGCGCCCGCGACATCCTCGACGCGGATGCCGTGGATCCGGGTGTTGAACGGGTTGAACTCGTCGTGGCCTGCGGGCGGCCGGATCAGCCACCCGGCTTTCGCGACCACGCGGCCGGCGCGGACGCGCACCAGACCGACGGCGCAGGCGGATGCGGGGCTGGAATTGGCCGTCTCGAAGTCGATGGCGGTGAAATCCAGGGGCACGACCCCACCCTCGCGCGGCCGGAGGCGACGGCGGGGGAGGCGCGCCGTGTTCGGCGGGCAGACCCGGCGTGGTCGTCTGTCGCGTGGCCAGCGGGATAGCGAGAGGCGGGCGAACACCACGAAGGTGCGATGGGGCGCGTGAGCGCCGGTGCGGCGCCGTGGGACGCTCCGGGCTCGGTAGCTCCTTCCGGATGTCCGCTGGTCGAGTCCGTCCCGGTGCGACAGCGCGGGTCGCCGATGCCCCAAGCAGCCCCACGTAGGCTCGCCCCATGACCGATCGCGAACAGATGTCGACGTCGTTCGGGCGGGCCGCCGCTACCTACGAGGCCGGGCGCCCCGAGTACCCCGCCGAAGCGGTGGAGTGGATGCTCGAACCCGTCGAATCGCGCACGCCGCTCGAGGTCGCGGATGTGGGCGCCGGGACCGGCAAGCTCACCCGCGCCGTGCTCGCGACGGGCGCCGAGGTCGTGGCGATCGATCCCGATCCTGCGATGCTCGAGCAGCTCCGCGCCGGACTCTCGGAGGTGCGGACCGTCGAGGGCACGGCGGAACGGATGCCTCTGCCCGATGCATCCGTCGACGCCGTCGTGCTCGGCCAGGCGTGGCACTGGGTCGATCCCGGCGCAGGGTCCACCGAGATCGGCCGTGTGCTTCGACCCGGCGGCGTGCTCGGCCTGATCTGGAACATCCGCGACGAGGGCGTGCCGTGGGTCGCGCGGCTGACCGAGATCATGCACGGCAGCAACGCCGAGCAGCTCATCGCCGACGGCGGTCCCCGGGTCGCCGCGCCGTTCGCGGGGCTCGAGCGCCGCGAGCGGGCGTGGTCGCGACGGATGTCGCGCGAGACCCTCCTCGAGATGGTGCGCTCCCGGAGCTACGTCATCACGGCCGAGCCGGCCGACCGCGCCCGCATCGAACGGCAGGTCCTCGCGCACATCGCCGCGCACCCGTCACCCGCCGCCGACGGATCGATCGAGATGCCGTACGTGACGCACGCGTTCCGGGCCGTTCGCGGCGCCTGACGCAGAGCGCCCGGAGGAAGCGCCCGGCGCACCGCCGTAGACTCGATGCCCGTGGCTCTCACTATCGGCATCGTCGGCCTGCCCAACGTCGGCAAGTCCACCCTCTTCAACGCCCTGACCCAGAACGACGTGCTCGCGGCGAACTACCCGTTCGCGACGATCGAGCCGAACGTCGGGGTCGTGAACCTTCCCGACCCGCGGCTGACCAAGCTCGCCGAGATCTTCGGCAGCGAGCGGATCCTGCCCGCGACGGTGTCGTTCGTCGACATCGCCGGCATCGTCCGCGGCGCGAGCGAGGGGGAGGGCCTGGGCAACCAGTTCCTCGCGAACATCCGTGAGGCCGACGCGATCGCGCAGGTCGTGCGCGGCTTCACCGACGACGACGTCGTGCACGTCGAGGGCGCCGTCAACCCGAAGAACGACCTCGAGACGATCAACGCCGAGCTCATGCTCGCCGATCTGCAGACGCTCGAGAAGGCGATTCCGCGCCTCGAGAAAGAGGTCAAGGGCAAGAAGGCCGACCCGGCCGTGCTCGAAGCGGCGGTCGCGGCGAAGGACGCTCTGGAACGCGGCGTCCTGCTTTCGCACTCGGGCCTCGACCTCGCGGCGATCAAGGAACTCGGGCTGATGACATCGAAGCCGTACATCTACGTCTTCAACGTCGACGAGGCTGTGCTGACGGATGCCGCACGCCTCGCCGAACTCGAAGCCCTCGTCGCCCCGGCCCGCGCCGTCTTCCTCGACGCGAAGATCGAGTCCGAACTGATCGGCCTCGACCCCGAGGACGCGGCGGAGCTGCTGGCCTCGACGGGTCAGGATGAGTCGGGCATCGACCAGCTCGCCCGCATCGGCTTCGACACGCTCGGCCTGCAGACGTACCTGACGGCGGGGCCGAAGGAATCACGCGCCTGGACGATCGGCAAGGGCTGGAAGGCCCCGCAGGCGGCCGGTGTCATCCACACCGATTTCGAGAAGGGCTTCATCAAGGCCGAGGTCATCTCGTTCGACGACCTGGTTGCGACCGGCTCGGTGCTCGAGGCCCGTGCGAAGGGCAAGGCGCGGCTCGAGGGCAAGGACTACGTGATGCAGGACGGCGACGTCGTGGAGTTCCGCTTCAATAACTGAAGCTGACGCCCTCGCCGCCGCTTTCCGTCAGTTTCACCGCGGTGAGTGGCAACGGCGGATATGGCTTTCCACTCCTGCCGCTCGCCCTCACGCGGTAGCCTGCGACATGAGCAACGGCGAGCGACGGTCACCCGCGTACGAAGCCGGGCGCCGGGTGCGTGGGCGCCTGCCGCGACGAGGCCTGGCCGAACTCGTCCTCCCCGTCGACCGGGATCCGCTCGCCATCCTCGATGAACAGCATGCATCGAGACTGAAGGATCTCGTGCCCGTGCGAGTGGGACGGATGCTGCAATCGCCGTTCGCGTTCTATCGGGGCACGGCGGCGGTCATGGCCGCCGACCTGCGCGGTGCCCCCACCACCGACCTCGAGGTCGTCTCCTGCGGCGACGCCCACATCTCGAACTTCGGTTTCTTCGCCTCGCCCGAACGCGCGCTCGTGTTCGACCTCAACGACTTTGACGAAGGCGGCGTCGCGCCGTGGGAGTGGGACGTGCGCCGGCTCACCGCGAGCGTGCACATCAGCGGGCGCGACATCGGCTTGAGCGAGGACTCATGCCGCGCGGCCGCCTTCGCCGCGGCCGACGCGTACCGCGAGACGTTGCGTGAGTATTGTCGACTCTCCACGCGGGAGCGGTACTACACCCGGGTCGACATGTCCGCGGTCGCGCGTCACCTCGGGGAGAAAGGCGAGCGGACGGTCCGGAAAGCGGCGAAGAAAGCCCGTGCGCGCACGTCGGAGCGGCTCCTGCAGCGCCTGACGACGATCTCGGTGGACGGCGGCATCCGCATCGTCGACCAGCCTCCCGTCCTGCGCCACGTCGATCATGCGACGTTGGGTGAGGTCACAGACCTCTTCACCCAATACCGGGCCACCCTGCGCGAGGACATCGCGTTCCTGCTGGAGCAGTACCGCGTGGTCGACTTCGCCCTGCGGGTCGTCGGTGTCGGCAGCGTCGGCACGCGCTGTTACCTGATCGCGGTCGAGGGCCCCACCGGCGACATCCTGTTCCTGCAGGCCAAGGAGGCCCCGCCGTCAGTCCTGTCGACGTACGGGGGCCGGCGCTCGCTCATCCCGGGTCGCCCCGGCGTGACGGAGTTCATCGAGGGCCACCGTGTCGTCGCCGCCCAGCGGATCCTGCAGGCCAACTCCGACCTCTTCGTCGGGTGGATGCGGGGCTGGGCGGGCGACGTCGCGGACCGGTACCGGGTGGACTACTACTGGCGGCAGTTCCGCGACATGAAAGGATCGATCGAGCCGGACTCGCTCGACGCCGATCAATTCCGCTCGTACGGTGCGCTGTGCGCCGCGCTCCTGGCTCGGGCGCACGGGCAGTCCCCGGCCTCGGCCGCGATCGTGGGGTACCTCGGCGGATCAGACGAATTCGCCGAGGCGACGGCGACGTGGTCGGCCGCCTACGCCGATGTCGCCGAGGCCGACTTCGAGCTGGTGCGTAAAGCCGTCGCATCCGGCCGCCTCCCCGCAGAGACCGGCGTCTGAGCCGAGTTCGCGAACTCTTCCACTCAGAGGGCGGGGTCATCGGACTACGGTGGAACATACCCACGACGACCGCGTCATCGAAGGAGATCGAAATGGCCAAGACCGAGGAAGTTCTATCCCAAGGCGCCAAGGTTCTCGCTGAGGCCAAGGCCATTTCCGTGGGAGCAAAGGTGGGGCTCGCCGTGGTCGGCGTCGTTCAGCTGGCCTTCGCGTTCCTCGCCTTCTGGGACCTGGCCTGGCGCAACGAGAAGGACGTGGTCGGCCCGAAGCCCGTCTGGATCCCGGTCATCCTGGTCAACTGGATCGGCCCCGCCGCCTACTTCCTCTTCGGTATCCGCCACCGGCGCTGACGCCCACCGGCCGCGGGACCGTTCGCCGCCGCTCTCCGCGATATTCTGGGGAGTTGGACGTAGAGGAGCAACGACCATGACCGAGACCCAGATCTTCGAGCCCGATGGACGCGCGATCCCGTACGCCGCCGAGGGGGAGGGCCCTGCCCTCGTGCTGGTGCCCGGTCGGGCATCCGACATCGAGATGTTGGGTTCACTGGCGCACTCGGTCTCACAAGAGGACTTCCGAGTCGTTCGGATCGGGTTGCGGGCAGCCGCGGACGATACGGATGCCGTGGCCCCGTCGTTCCGTGAATTCGCACAGGACGTCGTGGATGTCATGGACCACCTCGGTATCGACGACGCCTGGGTCGGTGGCCACGCCTTCGGCGGTTCGATCGCCCGCCGGGTGTCGCTCGACCACCACGCGCGGGTGAACGGTGTCCTCCTGCTCGGCGTCGAGGCGGCCGACATGGCGCCCCCGCTCGCGGACGGGCTGCCCGTGCTCGTCGTGCAGGGGACCGAGGACGAGGTCACCCCGCCGCTCAACGGCGAGACGCTGCAGGCGACCGCACCCGGCCTCGTCAGCGTCGTGCCCATCGAGGGCGGCGGCCACATGTTCCCCGCAACCCATGTCGGCGCCACATCCTGGGCCATCGAGGACTACCTCGACTGGGACTGACCCTCAGCCGGGTCGGTGCGCGCCCACCACTGCGCGAGATGCGTCCCGGTCGCGCCGTCGCCCCGTGCGATCTCCCGGGGCGTCCCGGTCGCGACGACCCGTCCGCCGGCGTCGCCGCCGCCCGGTCCCATGTCGATGACCCAGTCGCTCGCCGCGATCACGGACTGGTCGTGCTCGACGAGCACGACCGAGTTGCCCGCATCCACCAGCTGCTGCAGCTGATCGAGCAACAGCTCGACGTCGGCGGGGTGCAGGCCCGAGGTCGGCTCGTCCAGCAGGTAGAGCGCATGGCCCCGGCGTGCGCGCTGCAGCTCGGTCGCGAGCTTGATGCGCTGCGCCTCGCCGCCGCTGAGCTCCGTCGCGGGCTGGCCGAGGCGCAGGTAGCCGAGCCCGACCTGGCGGAGCATCTCGAGGCTGCGGGACGCCCCCGCGACGTCCGAGAAGAACTCCGCGGCATCCGCGACGGTCATCCCCAGGACATCCGCGATCGACTGACCGCGATACGTCACCTCGAGCGTCTCGGCGTTGTACCGCGCGCCGTGACAGGTGTGGCAGGGCGCGTAGGTGCCGGGCAGGAACATCAGCTCGACCGAGACGAAACCCTCGCCCTGGCACGTCTCGCAGCGTCCGCCCGCGACGTTGAACGAGAACCGGCCCGCGCCGTAGCCGCGCGAGCGCGCCTCGTCGGTCGCGGCGAAGAGCTTGCGGACGACGTCGAACATCCCGGTGTAGGTCGCGAGGTTCGATCGCGGGGTGCGCCCGATCGGCTTCTGGTCGACCACGACGAGGCGATCGAACGCCTCCGCCCCCGACACCGCTTCGATGTCGACGTCGAACGTCGTCTCGTCGGGATCCTCGGGCGTCGCCCCGAGGCGGTCGCGCACGATCTGCGCGAGCACCTGCGTGACGAGCGTCGACTTGCCCGAACCCGAGACCCCCGTGACCGCGGTCATGACTCCGAGGGGGATGTCGGCGGATGCGTCGCGCAGATTGTGGCGGGTGACGCCCGTGAGATGCAGCCATCCGTGGGGCTTCCTGGGCTCGCGCTCTTCCGGCGCCGTCTCGGCGAAGAGGTAGCGTCCCGTGACGGAGCCCTCGGCCGCGCGGAGTCCGTCGACCGGCCCCGAGTAGACGACGTGTCCGCCGCCCTCGCCGGCCGCCGGCCCGATGTCGACAACCCAGTCGGCGCGACGGATGATGTCGAGGTCGTGCTCGACGACGAACAGCGAATTCCCCGAGTCCTTCAGGCGCTCCAGCACCCGCAGGAGCGGCTGCGCGTCGGCGGGATGCAGGCCCGCGGAGGGTTCGTCGAGCACGTACACGACGCCGAAGAGTCCGGAGCGCAGCTGCGTCGCGATGCGCAGGCGCTGCGCCTCGCCGGGCGAGAGGGTCGTGGAGTTGCGGCCGAGGCTCAGGTAGCCGAGGCCGAGATCGAGCAGCACCTCGACCCGCGAGATGACATCGGTGGCGATGCGATCCGCCGCCTCGCCGTCACCGGCGGCCGTCGCGGCATCCGCTCCCGCACGCAGCTCGGTCGCGAGCTCGGCGAACGGGATCGCGTTCATCTCGCCGATCGAACGCCCATTGAATGTCACGGCTCGGGCCTCGGGACGCAGGCCGCTGCCGCCGCATTCCGGGCACGGCATACTGCGGACGAAGCGCATGGCCTTCTCGCGCATCCGCTCGCTCTGCGACTGCCCGAGCACGTGCATGACGTGCGCCCGCGCGCTCCAGAACTTCCCGTAGTAGCCGTGGTCGACCCGTCCCTCTTCGGGCTCGATGAAGACGGAGGGCTGTTCGTCGGTGTACAGCAACCAGTCGCGATCCTTGCGGGGGAGCTTCCGCCACGGCTTGTGGATGTCGATGTCGAGTCCCCGCACGATGCTGCGCAGGTTCGCGCCCTGCCAGGCCCCGGGCCACGCGGCGATCGCCCCGTCGCGGATGCTGAGGCTGTCATCGGGTACGAGGAGGTCCTCGGTGACGTCGTGCACGGTTCCGAGACCGTGGCAGCGGGGGCAGGCGCCGGCGGCGGTGTTCGGCGAGAACGCCTCGGCCGACAGGTGCGACGCCCCCGCGGGATACGTCCCGGCGCGCGAATAGAGCATGCGGAGCAGGTTGGACAGCGTCGTGATCGTGCCGACCGTGGAGCGGGAGCTCGGCGCGCCCCGGCGCTGCTGCAGCGCGACGGCGGGCGGCAGACCCGTGATCTCGTCGACGTCGGGTGCGCCGACCTGGTTCAGCAGGCGCCGCGCGTACGGCGCGACCGACTCGAAGTAGCGCCGCTGCGCCTCGGCGTACAGCGTGCCGAATGCCAGCGAGGACTTGCCCGACCCGGAGACGCCGGTGAAGACCACCATGCAGTCGCGCGGGATATCGATCGCGACGTCCTTCAGGTTGTGCTCGCGGGCGCCGCGAACCCGCACCCAGCCGTCCAGATCGTCCCGTGTCATGTCATCGACGGTACGCGGGTGTGCTCGACCGCGCTGGGGGTTGCGTCACCGGCGTAAAGCGGCATCGCGGGCGGGGAATACCACGACCGGATGCCTCGTTGCCGGTCAGGTCGGGTCGCACATCGTGACCCGACCTTTCTGCGAAGGGCTCCATCTGTGAATCTGTTCTCCCCGCTGACCGTCGGTGACCTGACTCTTGCCAACCGTGTCGTGATGGCGCCGCTCACGCGGACGCGATCGGGCGCCGAGGGTATACCGGGACCCCTCGTCGCCGAGCACTACGCGCAGCGGGCCGGACTCGGCATGATCATCACCGAAGGGGTCTACCCGACAGCGGAGTCCCGCGCGTACCCGGGGCAGCCCGGGATCGTCACCGACGCCCAGGTCGAGGGATGGCGCGCGGTCGCGGACGCCGTGCACGCCGAGGGTGGCGTGATCGTGATGCAGCTCATGCACGGCGGCCGGGTGTCGCACACCGACATCACCGGCACGGCGCGGATCGTCGCGCCCAGCGCGATCGCGATCGAGGGTGAGGTGCGCACGCCGGCAGGAAAGAAGCCCTATCCGGTGCCGCACGCCCTGACGACCGAGGAGCTCGCCGAGGTTCGGGACGACCTGGTCGCCGCCGCACAGCGCGCCATCGGTGCGGGCATGGACAGTGTCGAGGTGCACAGCGCGAACGGCTACCTGCTGCACCAGTTCCTCTCGCCCGCCTCGAACCGGCGCACCGACGCGTACGGCGGTTCGCCCGAGGCGCGTGCGAAGTTCGTCGTCGAGGTGACGGCGGCGATCGCGGACGCCGTGGGTGCCGGACGCGTCGGCATCCGCCTGTCGCCGGCACACAACATCCAGGACGTTCTCGAGACCGACGACGCCGACGTGAAGGCGACGTACGAAGCGGTCGTCAACGGCCTCGCGCCGCTCGGACTGGCGTACCTGAGCGTGCTGCACGCCGAGCCGACCGGCGATCTCGTGCAGTCCCTGCGCGCCGATTTCGGTGGCACGTTCATCGCGAACAGCGGTTTCGGGCAACTGACCACCAAGGACGAGGCCGTCGAGTTCGTCGCGAACGGGTCGGCCGATGCCGTGGCCGTCGGCCGCCTGGCCATCGCCAATCCCGACCTGGTCGAGCGCTGGCAGGGCGGACACCCCGAGAACGAGCCGAACCCGCTCACGTTCTACGGCGCGGGCGCCGAGGGCTACACGGACTATCCGCGCCTGTCCGCATAGCCCGGCCGGGGGAGGCCCTACGCTGGACGCGTGACGCGAGCACCGCACCCCGCCGACGGTGCGGGATCTCTCGGAGCGCGGCCGGCGTCGCCGGGAGCATCCGGGTCGCGATCGACATCGGCGGTGCGGACGATCCTCGCGGGATCCGTCCCGAACCTCGTCCAGTGGTTCAACCTCTACGTCTTCGCGACCTTCGCGCCGTACTTCCGCGGCGAGTTCTTCGGCACGACCGACGCGGCATCCCTCGCGGCCGTCTACGCCGTCTTCGCGCTGACCTTTCTGGCGCGCCCGATCGGATCCTGGCTGTTCGGCCGATACGCCGATCGCGCGGGGCGTCAGCGGGCGCTGATGTTCGCCGTTCTCCTCATGTCGGCGTGCTCGCTGGCCCTGGCCATCACTCCCGGTCGCGACCATATCGGCGGCTGGGCGGTGGTCATCCTCATCGTCGTGAGCCTCGTCCAGGGCATCGCGACGGGCGGTGAGTACGCGGCGGCGACCGTCTACCTGACGGAGTCGGCCTCGGCGGGGCGCAGGGGGTTCTTCTCGTCCTTCCAGGCGGTCACGATCGTCGCGGGTCAGGTTCTCGGGCAGGGGCTGCTGCTGATCGTCCTCGAGATCGGACAGCGCGAGGCGGCCTCGACGTGGGGGTGGCGCCTGGCGTTCGCCCTCGCCGGCCTCTCGGCGGTCGGTGCGGTCTGGGCCGCGCGCCGCCAGCCCGAGGCTCCCGTGCGTCGCAGCGAGAAGGCCGGTTCGATGCGGTTGCTGCTCCGCCAGAACGCGCGGTCGCTCGTGTGGGTCATCGCCATGACGGCGGGCGGCACCGCGGCCTTCTACACCTACACGGTCACCGTCCCGACGGTGACGCGCGAGACCTTCTTCGCGGCGGATGGGCGCGGGGAGCGATCCGCCGCCCTGATCGTGCTGGTCGGTCTCGTCGTGCTCATGCTGTTGCAGCCGCTGGCCGGGGCCCTCAGCGATCGCATCGGCCGCAAACCGCTGCTCGTCTTCAGCGCGCTCGCCGGCATCCTCTTCAGCGGCTGGTTCCTGCACCTGGTGCGCACATCCAGCGATGTTCTCGCCGTCGGCGCGGCGTACCTGGTCGCCATGGTCGTCATCACCGGATACCTGGCGGTCAACGGGGTGGCGAAAGCCGAGGCGTTTCCGCCCGAGGTCCGGGCGCTCGGCGTGGGACTGGGGTACGCCATCGCCAACTCGCTCTTCGGCGGCACCTCGCCCGCGGTGTATCACGCGGCCACGGCGGCGAGCGATCCCGGTGCGTTCACGCTGTATCTGAGCATCCTGCTCGCCGTCACCCTGGTGGCCGCCCTGCTGATGCGGTCGCGAGCGGATGCGGGAGGCATCCGGCCCTCCCGTGAACGGCGAGGCTGACAGGATCGAACCATGACCGCAACACTCGTCGCCCGCGGCCTCGCCGGCGGCTACGGTCACCGCACGCTCTTCGACGACCTCGATCTGACCGTCGCCCCCGGTGATGTGGTCGGCGTCGTCGGGGCGAACGGGGCCGGCAAGTCGACGCTGCTCCGGCTGCTCGCCGGGATCGACGAGCCCCAGGCCGGCAGCGTCTCGCTGGCGCCGGCCGATGCCTTCGTCGGGTGGCTGCCGCAGGAGCACGAACGCATTCCGGGCGAGACCGTCGCGGACTACATCGGACGACGAACCGGGTGCGCCGAGTCGACGGCGGCGATGGATGCCGCGGCCACAGCGCTCGGCGATCCCAGGAACATGAGCGGCACCGGTGCCGACCCGGCCGATGTCTACTCTGCGGCGTTGGACCGCTGGCTCGCGAGCGGTGCCGCGGACCTCGACGAGCGGATTCCGGTGGTGCTCGCCGACCTCGGCCTCGATCTCGGCGGTGTCGGCGCCGAGCACGCCGACATGACGTCCCTCTCCGGCGGGCAGGCCGCACGCGTCGGCCTCGCAGCGCTCCTCCTCTCGCGATTCGACATCGTGCTGCTCGATGAGCCCACGAACGATCTCGACCTCGACGGGCTCGAGAGGCTGGAGGCGTTCGTGCGCGGGCTCCGCGGCGGCGTCGTGCTGGTGAGCCACGACCGCGAGTTCCTCGCGCGGTGCGTCACGCGCGTGCTCGAACTCGACCTCGCCCAGTCCTCGAACCGCGTGTTCGGCGGCGGATACGACTCCTATCTGGAGGAACGCGCGACCGCGCGGCGTCACGCGCGAGAGAAGTACGACGAGTTCGCCGACAAGAAGGCCGACCTCGTCGCGCGGGCTCGCACGCAGCGCGAGTGGTCGAGCCAGGGCGTGCGCAACGCGATGAAGAAATCGCCCGACAACGACAAGATCCGGCGCAAGGCCGCGACCGAGTCGAGCGAGAAGCAGGCGCAGAAGGTGCGCCAGATGGAGAGCCGGATCGCGCGTCTCGACGAGGTCGAAGAGCCCCGCAAGGAATGGCAGCTCGCGTTCACGATCGGGGAAGCGCCGAGATCGAGCTCGGTGGTCTCGACCCTGAGCTCCGCGGTGTTCCGGCAGGGCTCCTTCGCGCTCGGACCGGTGTCGCTGCAGGTCAACGCGGGGGAGCGCATCGGGATCACGGGGCCCAACGGCGCCGGAAAGTCCACGTTGCTGCGGGCGCTGCTGGGCAAGCAGTCGCCCGATGAGGGCTCGGCGAGCCTGGGCGCGAACGTGCAGATCGGAGAGATCGACCAGACGCGGTCGCAGCTGATCGGACCCGGACCTCTCGCATCCGTGTTCGAGGGGTTCGTTCCCGCGCTCGCCTCGGCCGAGGTGCGCACCCTGCTCGCCAAGTTCGGGCTGAAGGCCGACCACGTGGGGCGTCCGGTGGACGAGCTGTCGCCGGGAGAGCGGACCCGTGCGGCGCTCGCGCTGCTGCAGGCGCAGGGCGTGAACGTGCTCGTGCTGGACGAGCCCACGAACCACCTCGACCTGCCGGCGATCGAGCAGCTCGAGCAGGCGCTGGAGTCCTACACGGGCACACTTCTGCTCGTCACCCACGACCGACGGATGCTCGAGACGGTGCAGACAGACCGGCACTGGCGCGTCGAGGCCGGGCGGGTCGTCGAACGGTAGTTCTCGCCGGGTTCGCTTCGTCGCTTGCGGGCTAGCGGCCCTGGCGCTTCTTGAACGGCTTCGGCTCGCCCTTCACGACGGGGGCGCGCCCCTTGCCCTTCGACGCCTTCGCCTTGCCGCCGGCCGGCGCGACCTGTTTCGCCGCGGGTGCGGGTGCGTGCGCGATCTGGCGCTTCGCCTCGATGAGCAGGAGCTTTCCCGCCGGGGTGAGCGTCCATCCGGCCTTGTTGCGCGTGAAGAGCGGATGCCCGACCTCCGCCTCGAGCTTGTCGATCGACGTGTAGAGCGATGCGAGGGGGATGTCGAGAGTCTTCGCGGCGCGCGGGAAGTGCAGGTCTTCGGATGCGACGGCCACGAACCGTCGAAGCAGCGTGATGTTCACAGGGGCCCTTCGATCATCCGCACGGATCGTTCCCGGTCGCAGCTGCGACGGCGACACGTGCCGTCACGTCGCTCTCCAGAATAGGCGTCCCGCATCCTGATCCGACCGGGTAACGCGAAGGTCCGCGCTCGCGGCGAGACGAGCGCGGACCTTGCGGGTCAGGCCTAGCACGTGTTGCCAAACGTTTGGCGAGGTGGCGCGCTGGCGTGGCTCGTCGTGTTCGGTGCGGGTTCGCGGCGGGGCGGGCGCATAGGCTCGCGGCATGACATCGACCGAGCCTGTTACCGTCGAGAACTTCGTCCGCGCGGAGACTGACCGCATGTTCGATTTTGTCTTGAAGGACACCGGCGCGATCAATGCGTGGGCGCACAACCGCGTGCCGACGCCGCTTGATCATCAGCCCGTCATTCGGCAAAACCGCGACACGTTGTACAGCGCCGCGGTCGTGGACGTGTCGAAGGGGGCAACGCTCACCGTCCCCGAGAGCGGCGATCGTTACGTGTCGGCCATGGTGATCAGCCAGGACCACTTCGTGCCGTTCATCATCCACGCCGCCGGTGATCACACCCTGTCGCGGGAGAACTGCGGCACCGACTACGTGACGATCGCAGTCCGCACGCTCGTCAACCCGGACGATGCGGCGGATGTGGAAGCCGTGAACGCGCTCCAGGACCGGTTCGCAATCCAGGCGAACTCTGCGGTCCCGTTCACTCATCCCGCATACGACGAGGAGTCGTTCAATGACACCCGGGGACACCTCCTGGCGCTCTCGAAAGGGCTCCCCGACTTCCGGAACGCGTTCGGCAAGGAGGGCGAGGTCGACCCAATCCGGCACCTACTGGGGTCCGCGTCCGCATGGGGCGGATTCCCTGAACACGAAGCCATCTACCTGAACGTCGAGCCGAAGCTTCCCGTCGGGCACTACGAACTCACAGTGCGAGACGTCCCGGTCGATGCGTTCTGGTCCATCACCGTGTACAACCCTGCCGGCTACATGAGCCAGAACGATCGCGGTGTCGTCAGCGTCAACAGCGTCACGGCAGCGCCGAACGCCGATGGTTCGGTGACCGTTCGCTTCGGCGACGGCGACGAACCCAACGCCATCCCGACGCCCGAAGGGTGGAACTACATGGTTCGCCTGTACCGCCCCCGCCGTGAGGCCCAGTCACGCGAGTGGATCTTCCCCTCGATCACGGCGTAGTGAGCCCCGTCAGGACGGGGTCGGCCCACTGCATCGTGGCGGCTATACAGAGGCCGGCGTGGTAATTGCGGGCGGTCTTGTCTGAGCGCATCGCAATCCCCCGCCACTGCTTGAGCTTGTTGAAGCACCGCTCGACGACATTGCGGCCCCTGTAGCGCTCTCGTTGTCCGGCACTGAAGTCGATCGGCCGCCCGGGCTTCTTGCGACGATGCGCGATCTGGTCGGCGCGGTCCTTCCCGTCGCAGACCAGGTGGTTCTTCGTCGTCAACCCGCCGCGGGTGCGACCGATCGAATGATCCGGTGGCTCGTCACCGAACTTCTTGTAGTTCGACGGTGCCCCCTGTGGTGCGGGGAAGGGTCGCGCCGTGTTGATGCACTCGCACGATCGTGGAGTCGATCGACGCAACCCAGTCCACGTCCCCAAACTGCTGCGCGAGCGCTTGCGTCTTCTCCAGTACCTGCGCCCACACGCCCTGCTCAGCCCACCGGTTGAAGTTCTTGTAGATCGTGTTCCCGTTCCCGAACCGCTCCGGCACGTCCCGCCACGGCGCCCCGGTGCGGAACCGCCACGCCGTCGCCTCGACCACCGTGCGCCGGTTCACCGGCGGACGGCCCGTGGCCTTCACCGTCGGGGACAGCGGCCCGATCACTGCCCACGCCTCGTCAGAGATCACATCACGCGACACGACATCCAGAATCACCCGCGAGCCACCGAGATGCGTATAGCAACACGGCCTAGGGGGTCGGTTCCACCGTCTCCGGGGCGGGTGCCGGTGCCGTGTCCGGTGCCGGCGTTTCGACCGCGTCCGAGTGTGCCGTCGCCGACGCATCCGTTTCGCTCTTCGCGTGCCACGGGCGTTGCGTCCAGAACTCCAGAAGCTGCGCCCCGAGGCCGAAGAACACCATTGCGAGCCAGACCGGCACGTTCAGCCACGGGATCTGGAGTGCGACGATCAGGATGAGGCCACCGAGCAGCGCCTTGACGACCGGATGCTGCCCGCCGCGCAGGATCAGCCGTCCGAGGTAGTACGCGCCGAAGACGAACGTGGCGAGTGTCAGCACGATCCACACCAGGCCGAGGGCTAGGGCGAGGGGGGCGCCGATGATCGTGACCAGGAGGAACAGCAGGGCGAAGGGGACGGCGATGGATGCCACCAACCCGACGAGGAGCGCCTTCCAGGGCGAGGGAACGAGGTGGTCCGTCACCCGGTTCAGCCACCGGGGGATGAGGAGCCCGGCGAACAGCGTCACCACGCTGAGGGCGACGAGCGCGTACAGCACCCCGAGCACCCAGCCGGCGAAGAGCACCCAGGGTGAGACCTGCACGTCAGCGGACTGACGTGTCTGCACGAAATCGACGGTGCCGGCGACGGATCCGTCGGCGATCTGGGCCTCGCGTTCGCCGAAATAGGTCACGTTGCCACCGACCGTGCCATCGATCCTGAGGTGGCCGACGGAGAGGTATGCGTCGCGCCCGACCTCGCCCCCGATGCGGACATCGTTTGCGGCTCCGACGATGTCGGTGCCGAACGATCCCGTGTCGGTGACCGTGACGCTGGCGGCGAAGACGGTGCCGCTGCGGTCGACTTCGCCGCTGATCGTGACGTCCTGAGCCGCGAGCCGCACGTTGCCGTCGACCGTGCCCGTGATCGTGATGGTCTGCGCCGCGGCGATCACATCGCCCGTGACGTCGCCGCTGATCGTGACGCTCTGGCCCGCGGCATAGACGTCACCGTCGACGTTGTCCGAAACGTCGATCGTCGTGCCGCTGTAGAACTGCGGACCCTCGAGGTCGCCGGTCGCGGCGGCATATGACGTGGGCGCGGCGACGGGCGGTGGGGCCGCAGCCACGGCGCCCGTCCCGGTGCCGAGGACGAGTATGCCGACTGCGAGCGCGGCGGAGGCGAATCGGTAGGTCTGTGACAGGACGCTCATGGCAGTGCCTTTCTGTGATCTGGATCGGTGTGACGCGCTATCACGCGCGAGTGGGTGCGGCGAGTTCTCGGGCGATCTGTGTCGCCCACGCGTCGATGTCGTTCCAGTCGCGGAAGTCGCCCGCGGGCAGGGACTTCGCCGCGGCGGGCGCGAGCTTCATCATCCGTTCGGCCATTCCGACCGGCGGAGCGTCCGGGTCCCACGCGCCGAAGAAGACCTTCTGATCGCGCGGATGCAGCAGGTCGGCCAGCTCGTCGAAC
This sequence comes from Microbacterium sp. CJ77, assembly GCF_002911615.1. Lineage (NCBI taxonomy): Bacteria > Bacillati > Actinomycetota > Actinomycetes > Micrococcales > Microbacteriaceae > Microbacterium > Microbacterium sp. CJ77. The sequence goes on from NZ_PQBR01000006.1 coordinate 590,871, forward strand.
TCCTTCGGGCGCGTGCTCTCGCGCGGATCTTTGCCGTCTGCGCCGATAGATTCTGAGCCGAGGGGACCGCTGCTGAACAACCAGACCGGTCGCGCCGCGAGCAGGTGGCGGTGATGCTCGACGAACGACATCGCGTCTTTCAACCAGTGCGTGATGTACGCGGCGGCCCCGATGACGAAGGCGTCGTACTCATCGAGGTCATCGATTCGCGAGACGGGCCGGGCCTCGGCCGGTACGCCCGCGTCCGTCAGGACCTCGGCGATCCGTTCGGCGATGCCCGCCGTGGACCCGTGTCGGCTGGCGTATGCGACGAGAACGGGCATCGCTCAGCTCTCCGGGGTGGGGTGTGCGCTGCCGACGCGCGGCATTCGAATCCTGCGGTGGCTTGCCATCGTGCGCTCCTCGCTCGAAAGGGCTCGTGTGCTCAAGCCTCTGCCCGCCCCGGCGGCTTCGGCAGGGCCGTTGGTCCCGCCGGGATGTCGATCGCGGGACCTTCGCCCCAGCGATGCCGGTTCCGGGCAACGGATGCTGGGGGCATGACGGTTTCGACTCCGCGGCCATCCGCGCCGCACACCTACACGGTTCATGCCGGGGCGACGCCTGGAGGGCCCGCGGTCGCGCACGCGGGCTCGGAAACGATCACCTTCGACGGAAGTTGGGATGTCGCGGTGCCGAGTGGGCTCCCGGGACCGGCCGACCTGCTGGCATCCGCGTTCGCCGCGTGCCTGTTGAAGAACGTGGAACGGTCGTCGAAGCTGATGCCGTTCCGGTACGAAGACGTCGATGTCGTCGTCATGGCGCATCGGCAGGACAGTCCGCCGCGGTTCACGGGCATCCACTATGAGCTGTACATCGTGACCGACGAGCCGCCGCGGCGCATCGAACTGCTGCACGAGAACCTGCGCCGGTACGGCACGGTGTACAACACGCTCGCGAGCGTGTGCGAGGTCGAGGGCACGATCGTCGCGACGCCCGCGACAGCGGCCTAGTCGCGCGGGGCGCGCGTTGCGGAATACCGCGGACGCGGGCACGAGTCAACCCGGGGGCGCGGCACCCTCGCGGGTGAGACGCTCGGGCTCCGACCATCGAGAGGAACGACCATGTCGCAGGAGCGAGACCCCGCAGACGAACAGCAGATCGCGGACGAGCCGCACGACGCCGTGGAGCCCGGCGGGGCCGGCCCCGCGATCGATGCCGTGGGCATGGGTGAAGAAGACCCCGACGGGCCCGATCTCGATGCCGCCTGGGTGAGCACGGACGAATAGCGCTCCCGGTTCCCGCCGAGTGCGCCGCTTGCCGCCGAACACGCCGGTTGTGCGCCGCGCGGATCCGGCGCACTCGGCGCTATCCGGCGTCGTCGGGGCTACGCGCGGCGGACCTCCGGCGGCAGGGGATAGCGGCGCCGCAGGATCAGGCGCTGCGCGAGTGTCCACGTGATCGTCACCGTCAGGTAGAGGGCTGCGGCGAGCGGCACGAACAGCAGCACGACGGCCGTCGCGTACTGCAGCAGGCCCATCACGCGTCGGGCGCCCGCGGATGTCAGGGTTGAGACATCCGTGTCCGCACCTGCACCCGCGGCGGCGATCGGGCGGAAGGCGCGGCGGGTGACCTCGGCGACAGCACACACGATGAGCACGAGGACGCCGAAGACGACCCACGTCGCCGGGTCGGGGGCGCCGAGCGATCCGAGCACGGATGTGCCAAGGGGTACACCGGCGAGTTGCTCGGTGAGGAGAGCGTTCGCGTGGCCCGCGATCGAGGTGTGCAAGAACAGCGCGTAGATGACGCCGACCACGGGAGCCTGGGCCAGCATCGGCAGGCATCCGGCGAACGGTGAGGAGTTCTCGTCGGCGTAGAGCCGCATCATCTCGCGCTGCTGGCGCTCGCGGTCGTTCTTGTAGCGCTTCTGGATCTCGCGCAGGCGCGGCGCGAGGCGGGCGCGCGTCTGCTCGGCTCGTGCCTGCGAGATTCCGACGGGGATCAGTGCGGCGCGCACGAGCAGCGTCACGAGCACGATGGCCGCGGCGGCGGATGCGTCGCCCGCGATGGGGGAGAGAAGGTCGGTCAGCCACATCATCGCCGCATACACGGCGTCGAGGATGGCGGCGAGAGGGGGTAGGGCGAAGAGGTCCACGGAGGTTTCCGATCGTCGAGTCTGGGTGGGCGGCGTGTTGCCGCGACAGACGTCGGCGAGGAACCCCCGTGGGCGGGGGCGTGAAACCGAGGGCTACGCGGCCGAGGCCGCGATACCCGGGGCTCGAGGGCGGGAGTGGCCCGCGGCATCCGGATCGCTCTGCGCCGGGGGAGTGGCGATGCCGAGCGAACCGTCCGGGTCGATCCGGGTGCCAGACCCGGATGCGTGGAGCCGCACCAGGTGCGCGAGCACCGCAAGCGTCGCGACCGCCGCGACGACGATGACGACCAGACCGATCGCCGCCCCGGATTCGAGGGTGGACGTGGCGCCGGCGGCGACGAGCACGAGCGTCAGAAGGGCAGAGCACAACTCCCGCACCGCTGATCACCTCCGCCCGATCGTGGCTTCACGCTAACAGGAGCGAGCTCGGCGGCGCACGGGATGGGGATGCCGCGGGGTCCTGTATCGACCGCATGGGCCGCGGGACCCGGAGCGTTAACCCGGCGGACACCGCACGGTTCCCGACCGTCCAGGCGACCTCGATGGTGTGGACGGAACCCGTTCTCACCATCTTCAGGAGCCTCATGCCCCGCCTGTCTTCCGGACTCGCCGCCACGGTGGCGTGCGCCCTCGGCGTTGCCGCCGTCGTCGCGCTGCCGGCCACCGCTGTCGCCGATCAACCCGGCATCCGCATCAACGAGATCGAATCATCGGGCGGCACCCCGGGTGACTGGATCGAGTTCTACAACCCGAGCGACACGCCGATCGTTCTCGACGGGTACGTGGTGAAGGACTCGACGGATGCGGATTCGTACACGATTCCGGTCGGCACGACCGTGGCAGCGGGGGAGTTCCTCGTGCTCGACGCCGTCGCCTCGGGCGTGGGCGACTTCGGCTTCGGCCTCGGCGGCGGCGATTCCGTGCGGCTGTTCGACGCGTCTGCGAACCTCGTCGACGAATACACCTGGACGTCACACGCCGCCACGACCTGGGGCGTGAACGACGCGGGCGAATGGGCGCTCACCAGCGAGGCGACCAAGGGCGCAGCGAACACGTTCGCGGCGGCGGAGCCCGACCCCGACCCGTCCGGTTCGACGGACCCGGACCCCGATCCGTCCGGCTCGGCCGATCCCGATCCCGATCCCGTCGCATCCGATGTGGTCGTCAACGAGATCTACTACGACGAGATCTCGGGCTATACCGACCGCATCGAGCTCTTCAACCGGGGCACCGCAACGGTCGACCTGACCGGATGGCGCGTCGCCGACGACAAGCGCACCGAGTTCGGCAACCTCGCCGCGGGAACCATGATCCCCGCCGGTGGCTTCGTCATGCTCGTCAAAGACACCGACTTCCCCTTCGGGCTCGGCAAGGGCGACGAAGTCGTGCTGTACGACGCATCCGGAACCGAGGTCGACGCTTACGCGTACGCGAACACCGCGCCCCTCGCCATCTGGGCGCGCTGCCCCGACGGGACGGATGCCTGGGCCCCGGCCACGGTCGCCACGCCCGGCGCCGCGAACGACTGCGCGCCGATCCCCACGCCCGGCTCGGTCGTGATCAACGAGATCGACTCGCAGCCTGCCGACTGGGTCGAGTTCTACAACCCCGGCACGGAGGCGCTCGACATCTCGGGCTACGAGATCCGTGACGACTCCGATGATCACCGCTGGCAGTTCCCGGCGGGAACGTCGATCTCGGGTGGTGGATACGTCCTGGTTCAGGCCGACACGGTCGGCCTCGTGGGCGGGTTGGTTGCCCGTTTCGACACGGCCGTCGGGATCGGCAGCGCCGACCGCATCCGCCTCTACGACGCCTCACTCGCGCTGATCGACGACTCGCTGCCGTGGTCCGGACACGCCGCGATCGACGGTGACGCCGCAGCGGCGACGCTCGCGCGCTGCCCCGACGGGGAAGGGCCGTTCGTTCTCGCCTACCCGACGCCGGGCGCCACGAACTCGTGCGTGCTGCCCGACGTGCAGATCAACGAGATCGAATCGAACGGTGACGCCACCGACTGGATCGAGATCATCAACATGGGTGCGACCACGGTCGACCTTTCCGGCTGGTCGGTCATGGACAGCGACCCGATCGGTCACGCGTCCGAGACCACACCGCTGCCGAGCGGAACCACGCTCGCGCCGGGTGCGCTGTTCGTCTTCGATCAGCCGACCGACTTCGTGTTCGGGCTGGGCGGCGGCGACACCGTCACCGTCCGGAACGCGCAGAACGTCACGGTCGCCGAATACGCCTACTCCGCGCATGCCACGGGTGTCTGGGCGCGCTGCGCCGACGGAACCGGCGACTTCGTCGACCTCGGCGTCTCGACCAAGGGCCTGCTGAACGCCTGCGGCAACCCCGTCCGCATCAACGAGGTGGAATCGGACGGCGGTGAGCCCGGTGACTGGGTCGAGCTTGTCAACCCGACCTCGACCGTGCTGGATGTGGGCGGAATCGTCGTGAAGGACAACGACGACACCCACGCGTACGAGATCCCGGCGGGCACGACCATCCCCGCCCTCGGTTACCTCGTGATCGAGGGCGAGACGCTGGGCTTCGGCCTCGGGAAGGACGACAGCGTCCGCCTGTTCGAGGGCGACGCGCTGCGCGACTCCACGACCTGGGGTCCCGACCACGCCGCGACCACGTGGGGCCGTTGCCCCGATGTGTCCGGAACGTTCGCCGCGACAGCCGAGCCGACGAAGGGCGCCGCGAACATCTGCGTCGGCGACATCCCCGTTGGCGAGTGGCCCGGGTCCGGCACGGTCACGGTCGTCGACACGGCCCCGATGTTCCTCGCGGACAGCTCCGGACTCGACACGCAGCTGACGTCGGACGGCACCTTCCTCTGGGCCGTCGACAATGGCACGGGCACGTTCTGGAAGCTCGAGGTCGGTGCCAACGGCTCGGCGACGTTCGTCGACGGGTGGGCCGATGGCAAGCGCGCACGCTTCCAGCGGGATGCCTCGAATCCCTCTGCGGCGGGTCCCGACACCGAAGGCATCACGGTCGACGGCTCCGGCTGGGTGTACCTCGCCTCCGAGCGCGACAACAGCGCCAAGGGCGTCAACCAGAACGTCGTCCTGAAGGTCGACCCGGACGTGCCGGGCCCCGACGTCGTGGCAACCCAGGAATGGGACCTCACGACCCTGCTGCCGAGCGTCGGCGCGAACCTCGGTATCGAGGCGGTCGAGTGGATTGCCGACGGCGACCTCACGGGTCTGATCGACACGACGACCAACGCGGCGTACGACCCGACGCGCTACCCCGGCCACGGTGACGGCCTGTTCTTCGTCGCGGTCGAGGACGGTGGCGGGGTGTTCGCCTTCGCCCTGAACGCGAACGGCACGGCACAGCTCGTCGCGACGCTCGACCCGGGACTCACGGGTGTCATGGCGCTCGATTACGACACCGTGCTCGATGTGCTGTGGGCGGTCTGCGACAACGGATGCCAGGGCACCGCCGCGCAGATCACGCTCAACGGCACCCCTCAGCCCGCGATCGTGCACGTCGCGCGACCCGCGAGCATGCCCGACATCAACAACGAGGGCTTCGCCACGGCGCCCTCGGCGGTCGCCGGGTTCGCCCGCGCGGCGTGGTGGTTCGCGGACGGCTTCACCTCGAGCGCCCTGCACTCCGGTACGGTGTCGGCGAGCGTCGTCGACCCCGGAACGGGCACGCCCGGCACCGGCACGCCCGGCACCGGTACCCCCGGCACCGGCACCCCCGGCACCCCGGGTCTTCCGCAGACGGGATCGGGTGCGCCGCTCGCCGGCGAGCAGCTGGTCGAGGCCAACAGCGGTGATCTCACGGCGCCGATCGCCGCCGAGGCGGGTGGGCGTGTGACGATCAACACCGGCTCGCAGAATGCGGGCACCCCCGTAACGGTGTGGATGTACTCGACACCGGTGCAGATCGCATCGGGCACGCTCGATGCCTTCGGTCGGATAGCGGTCACGATTCCGTCGAGCGCCGAGATCGGGACGCACCGCCTGGCCGTCTTCGCGGCGGGCGGCGAGCTGCTGGGCTGGACCAGCATCCGGATCGTCGCGGACGGCACGCTCGCCCAGACCGGTTCGGATGAGAACGGCACGGGCTTGGCTCTAGCCCTGTTCCTGATGCTCGCGGGCCTCACCGCGGTCGTCGTGCGCAGGCGCGTGCCCTCGGCCTGACGCATCCGTCGGTCGAATCGGGCGGTGCCGGTGGAGCGGATCCACGGGCACCGCCCGACTCGGCATGCAGGGCATGCATGGGCATGGCGCGCGAGCGTTCGGTAGCGTGGCCGCATGCGTGATCGACGACGGACCTGGACTCTCGGCGGCATCGGGCTCATCGTCTGCGGTGTACTCGGGATGCTCCGCTCGACCGGCCCGGGGATGCCGGGCGTGTTCGTCCTCGGCGGCGTCGCGGACCTCGTCTACGCGGTCGCGGTGATGCTGTTCGCTTTCGGAACCACGGCCGCGGCGAGCGTGGTGGCCCGACGTCCGCTCGGTGTCACGACGATGACGATCGTGGCCGTGTGGCCGCTGATCGACACCGTAGCCGTCCGGTTGCTTCCGCAGGACGGAACGTCGCTCGGTGCCTGGACGACCTATGGATACGTCACCCTGGTCGTGCAGACCGGAGCCGCCCTGATCGCGGCGACCCAGATCGCCCGGGCCGGCGTCGTGGCGTCGCCCTGGTGCTGGGCTCCGCTGTGGGTTCTGGGGTTCCAAGCGCTCGCGTGGGCCGTGCCGCAGATCGTCTTCGTCTCGGTCGGGCCCGGCGCGATCCAGAGCTGGGCGGATCTGCTCGCGCTCGTCGGAACGCTCGCTGCCCTGAGCGGGACCCTGGGCCTCGGCATCCTGTCTCTCGTCCTCGCGGTGCAGCAGCGGCCGGACAGCGTCGAGGTCTACCGCTCGGCGTGAGGCACGGGCGGCGGCCGGGGGCAACCCCGGTGCGGTGATCACGAGGTTCTGAAACCCTGGCACACGACGACCCGCCCTCGACTGGAAGCAGGTTCACATGTGGTTCGATTCCTGGTCCGACCTCGGACGCATCCTGGTGCTCGGGACGGCCGCCTACCTCACGGTCGTCGTCGTGCTGCGCATCTCGGGCAAGCGCACCCTGGCTCAACTGAACGTGTTCGACTTCGTCGTGACCGTCGCGCTCGGGTCGATCCTCGCGACGGCCCTGCTGAGCTCGACGGTGTCGTGGGCGGACGGGGCGACGGCGTTCGCGCTGATCGCCGCCCTCCAATTCGTCATCGCGTGGGTCTCCTCACGCTGGCGCGGCGCGCGGCGCATCCTCACCTCCGAGCCCGTGCTGCTCCTCTCGCACGGAGTCATGCGGCCGGACGCGCTGCGGCGTACGCGACTGGCGGAGTCCGAGGTCTTGCAGGCGATCAGGAGTTCCGGGTCGGGCGATCCGTCCGACATCGCGGCGGTCGTGCTCGAGACGAACGGGAAGATCAGCGTGATCAGCACGGAGAAGCTCGGTGACGGCTCCGCGCTCGCGGGCGTGGTGGGCGCCGACGGGCACGCGCGACCCGAGGCGTGACGACTGATCCATGGCGACGCGACTGCTGCTGATCTCCGACACGCACGTTCCGGATCGTTCGCGTGGCGTACCGGACGAGGTGCGGGCCGCCGCCGACGCCGCGGACCTGATCGTCCACGCGGGGGACTGGACCCGGGCATCCGTGCTCGATGACCTGTCCCGACACGGCGAGATGCTCGGCGTCTACGGCAACAACGACGGACCGGACCTGCGCGCCCGGCTGCCCGAGATCGCCCGGCGCGAGATCGAGGGGGTGCGGTGCGCGGTCATCCACGAGACCGGTGACGCCAAGCGTCGGCATGCGTGGACGGATGCCTCATTCCCCGACACAGACGTCCTGATCTTCGGGCACAGTCACATCCCGTGGGACACGGTCAGTCCGGGCGGTGTTCGTCTGCTGAACCCGGGCTCGCCGACCGACCGGCGCCGGCAGCCGCACCGCACGATGATGACCCTCGTCATCGACGACGGCGGGGTGCGCGAGGTGACACTCGTTCCCCTCGGCTGACCGCGCGGCGCTCATCGTCCGCGATGTACCGTTATCCCATGGGCCGTCCGCGCAGCTTCGACGAGCAGCACCTCCTCGATGTCGCCGAGGATCTCTTCTGGTCGCGCGGCTACGAGCGCACGTCCATCGAGCTGATAGCCGAGCGTTCGGGCGTCGCGAACGGCAGCCTGTACAGCGCCTACGGCAGCAAGCTCGGGTTGTTCCTGAAGACCTTCGAGCGGTACTGCGATCAGCGCGTCGAGCTGGTCGAGAACGTGATTGCGGATCACGCGGGCAGCTTCGAGGAGGCTGTCGTGAACTACCTCGACAAGGTCGTGCGCGACTGCACCTCCGGCGCTGAGCGACGCGGATGCCTGATGCTCAACAGCATCGGAGAACTCGCCGCGCGCTTCCCCGACGTCGTGGTCGTCGCATCGCGCACGATCGAACGCATGGAGAATGTGGTCGCGGCTCGCGTCGCGGAGAGCGTCGCAACGGGCGAGATCGACCTACCCGAAGATCGAATCAATCCGCTCGGTGCACACGTGGTGATGGTTTCGCAGGGCCTCATCCAGCTCAGCCGGGTGGGTGTATCCGCGGCGCGTCTGCAGACACTGGTCGAAACTTCGGGGCGGCTCTCGGCTCTGCTCCGGGTCGCCTGACGGCGTCGGGATTGCGCGGGTCGCCTCATCAGCCTCGAGCGAGCGCATCCCAGTTGATGTCCATCCGCTCGGGACGGGTCGTCGAGATGCGCGCAGGCAGTATGCCCCCGACTTTGGGCCAGTGTTTGCGCGTCGTTACGACCTCTGTCGCAACACGCACGGGCTCGATCCCGGGCGCATCCGGCACGATCTCGATCTGGCAGGCTTGGTACCCCCAGCGGCGGGTCGGCTCGGACACCGAGACGATCATCACCGTGCCCGCCACGGCGTCGGCGATGGGGTCGCCCAGCAGCCGCTCCAGCTGTCGGGTCATGTTCTCGATCTCGTCCACAGCTGGAGCCTAGCCCGGCTCGAGGCGTTGCCGTCCCGGGGATCCCCCGCTCAGGAGCCGAGCGAGAGGTTCGGCCAGGCCTCGATCCCGAACTCGTGTCGCAGAGCGCTGCGCGCCGCGAGCCATCCGCCGAGGCCGTGTACGCCCGGGCCGGGGGTGACGGACGCGGACGCCAGATACACGCCGGGCAACGGCGTGCGCCACGGATCGGTGCTGAGGACCGGACGGCGGACGAGCTGGAACAGATCCGGAGTTCCCGCAGAGATATCGCCACCGGGATAGTTCGGGTTGTGCCGCTGCAGATCAGCCGCCGTCCACGACGACATGCCCAGGATCGTGTCGCGGAAGCCCGGGGCGAAGCGCTCGATCTGTCGAATGACGGCCTCGCCGCGATCGGCGGCGCTGCCCGAGGGCACGTGGGTGTAGGTCCACAGCGTGTGCATGCCCTCGGGAGCCCGGGAGTCGTCGAAGACGGACGGTTGCGACGCGAGGACATACGGCAGCCCGCTCAGGCGTCCGTTCGCGACCTCGTTCTCGCTCGCCGCGATCTCTTCTCGAGAGCCGCCGAGATGCAGGGTACCCGCGCGGCGCAACTCGGGATGCGTCCAGGGAACGGGTTCCGACAGGGCGAAGTCGACCTTGGCCGATGCGTTGCCGTACCGGAAACTCGAGAGCGCTCGCCGGTAACGGTCGGGCAGCCGCGGGCCCGCGAGCCGCACGAGCGCGCGTGGAGTCAGGTCGAGCAGCGTCACGCGCGCGCGGGGCAGGTCGGCGAGGCTCGTGACCTCGACGCCCGTCTCGACGGCCCCGCCGTGCGCCAGGATGTCGTCGACCATGACGTCGGCGATCGCCTGGCTGCCGCCGCGGGGGATCGGCCAGCCGCGCGCGTGGGCGTACGCGGTCAGGGCGAGTCCCGCACCCGCGGAGGCGAGACTCGGGAGCGGGAGCGACGTGTGGGCGGCCACGCCGGTCAGCAGCGCGGGCGCGGCGCGTCCCCGGAAACGTGCGTTCCACGCGGGAGTGCCCTGCTCGAGCGTCGCCGCGGCGAAGGCGAGCGCCGTGACCGGACTCGTCGGCACCCGCAGCAGCGACTGTCCGGTGAGGTCGGCGACGTGGCTCGAGCGCTCGGCGAGGGGACCGATGAGCGCGGCATACGCCGCACCATCCGACCCGAGCCCCTCGCGAGTGCGCTCGAGATCGCGGTACGCGATCGCGGCGGCGCCCCTGTCGAGCGGGTGCGCGAAAGAGACATCCGGGGTGACGAAGTCGACGCGTCGAGTGAGCTCGAACTCGCGGAAGAAGCGCGATTCGAACGCGAGCGGATGCACGGCCGAGCAGACGTCGTGGATGAATCCCGGCAGGGTCAGTTCACGCGAAGACGTTCCACCACCGACGCGCGCCGCGCGCTCGAACACGCGCACCGACAGGCCGGCCCGGGCGAGCGTCACCGCGGCCGCAAGCCCGTTGGGACCAGCTCCGACGATGACCGCATCGACCTCGGTCGCCCGTTCCGCGGCGCGCATCGCGCTCACGCGTCGTCGCCTCCGCGTGGGTCGGTGTCGCCGTCGACGGCGCCCGTGCCCTCCTCGTCCGCGGTGGATTCCTCGGGCGAGATGCTCAGCCCCTCGGCCAGGTACGCCAGACGATGGAGGGTCTCGGCGTTCCGCCAGCGCAGCATCGCATCGGCGATCGGGCGGGGGATGAGCGTCGCGGGGCCGGCGACAGCGTGCTCCTGGATGCGGACGACGCAGCCCTCGTTTCGGGGCTTCACGTCGATCGTCACCCGCGCCTCGCCGATCGGCCAGCCCTTCGCGCGCATGACCATGCGGTGCGGCGGGTTCCACTCGATCGAGGATGTCTCGTCGTCTATCAGCGCAGGCCACACCCCGACGGAATGATGCAGGCGACCGCCCGCTTCGGGCCATCCGGCATCGACGTCCCGCATGCGCGTCGCGCCCACGACCCAGGCGGGGTAGAGCCATCCGTCCTCGAGAACGCGGAAGACGGCTTCGGGCGGGCAGTGCAGGACTCTGACGTTGCGGGCCATGGGGTCTCTTCCGTTCTGCGGGCGTAACCGATTGTCCTATGCCTCGAGCATCCGCGCCCGGGGGTTGACAGTCCAGAGCACCTGGATCGTTCGCGGGGATTGTGGCGGCCCCGGCGTCCGTGCGCAAGTGGGTGGCGCGGATGGGATGGGAAGGCGAGTGTGGGCACCGGCCGACGCCCCCGTCGGCGGGAGATGAGGATTTTCATGAAGGCACTCACCTGGCAGGGCAAGCGTTCCCTCGCGGTCGAGGAGGTTCCCGATCCGCGGATCGAATTCGCGACCGACGCCATCGTCAAGATCACCTCCACCGCCATCTGCGGATCGGACCTGCACCTGTACGAATTGCTCGGGCCGTTCCTCGATCGCGGGGACATCCTCGGCCACGAGCCGATGGGCGTCGTCGTCGAGGTCGGATCCGACGTCACGGACCTCGCAGTCGGCGACCGCGTCGTCGTGCCGTTCAACATCTCGTGCGGGCACTGCTTCATGTGCCGCCGCGGACTGCAGTCCCAGTGCGAGACCACGCAGGTGCGTGAGTACGGCAGCGGCGCGGCCCTGTTCGGCTACACCAAGCTCTACGGGCAGGTGCCCGGCGGCCAGGCCGAGTACCTCCGGGTGCCGCACGCGGACTACAACCACATCCGCGTCGGCCGCGATCTGCCGGACGACCGCTACCTGTTCCTCAGCGACATCCTGCCCACCGCGTGGCAGGGCGTCGAGTACGCCGACCTGCCCGAGGGCGGCACCCTCGCCGTGATGGGTCTCGGGCCGGTCGGGCAGTTCGTCGCGCGTATCGGCGTGCATCGCGGGTTCCGCGTGCTCGCCGTCGACCCCGTGCCCGAGCGGCGTGCAATGGCCGAACGCCACGGAGTCCTTGCCTATGACCTGACGGACGATGTCGTCGCGGAGTTGCGGGACCTGACCGAGGGTCGTGGCGCAGACTCCGTCGTGGATGCCGTCGGGCTCGAGGCCCATGGCAATCCGGGCATCAAGGCCGCCCAGACCGCGATCGGGCTGCTGCCGGACGTGGTGTCGCAGCCGCTGATGGAAAGGGTGGGAATCGACCGGCTCGCGGCGCTGCACGCGTCGATCGACCTCGTGCGCCGCGGCGGCACGGTCTCGCTCAGCGGGGTGTACGCCGGGGATGCCGACATCATGCCCATGAAGACCATGTTCGACAAGCAGATCGGCATGCGCATGGGGCAGTGCAATGTGAAGCGGTGGATCGATGACATCCTTCCGCTCGTCGAGGACTCCAGCGACCCCCTGGGTGTCATGGACCTCACGACGCATCGTGTTTCGCTGGATCGTGCTCCCGAGATGTACGAGACGTTCCAGAAGAAGGCGGACGGATGCATCAAGGTCGTGCTGGAGCCGTGACCCGCTCGCGGGGGGCGACCGGGGTGCGTGATGTGCCCCGGCCCCTCGCCGTGGCCGTCGCGCTCGTTCTCGTCGCGGTGCTCGCTGGTTGCGGGATCCGTATCCCGGCGGATCCGGATGGTGCGCTCGATCGTGTCTCGGGCGGGGTGTTGCGCGTGGGCGCGTCGCCCGACAGTGCCCTCGTGAGCATCGAGGCCTCCGGTGGCCAGGCCGCCGACGAACGTATCGGTGGCGCGGCCGCCGAGCTCGCGCGGGGCTTCGCCGACGCCCTCGACGCTCGCATCGACTGGACGGTCGGCAGCGAAGAGACGCTCGTCGGCGAGATGGAACGCGGTGAGCTCGATCTGATCGTGGGAGGTATGACGGGTGCCACGCCCTGGGCGGACCGCGTCGCTGTCACCCGGGAGTATCCCGGCATACCCGGTGCGGACGGGCGCGCGATCGTCATGTTCGTGCCCCTCGGCGAGAACCGGTTTCTGTCGGCGCTCGAACGCTACCTGGACGACGAGACGTCGCCGTGAACACCTTCGGCCGGGTGGACCTGCCGCAGGAACAGGCCGACGCCCTCCGTCGGGCCGTGCGCCTCGAATGGATCACGATCGGATTCACGAGCGTGACCATCGTGCTGGTTGCCCTGGTCGTGGGCAACTCCCAGGCGATGAAGACCGCGTGGATCGAGGACATGCTGTCGCTCATCCCGCAGATCGCATTCCTCCTCGCCCTGATCTTCGTGCGGCGGCGCCCGACGCGCAGATTCCCGTACGGCCTGCACCGCACGATGGGCATCGGACATCTCGTCGCGGGCGTCGCGCTGCTCGCGGTGGGAGGGAGCCTGGCGGCGGAATCGGTCATCGGCCTGCTCGCGGCCGAGCATCCGACGATCGGGACGGTCGTCGTGTTCGGCACCGCCGTGTGGCTCGGCTGGTTCATGATCGGCGTGATGGCCGTGATCGTCGTGGGCCCGCTGATCTACGGGCCCGCGAAGAGTCGCCTGGCGCCGCTTCTGCACAACAAGGTGCTGTTCGCGGACGCCGACATGGCGAAGGCGGACTGGACGACCAACGCCGCCTCGATCGTCGGGGTGCTCGGCATCGGGATCGGATGGTGGTGGCTGGATGGCGCCGCCGCCCTTTTCATCTCGGCGGGAATCCTGTGGGACGGTGTGAAGAACACCCGCACGGCGGTTCGGGATCTGATGGATCAGCGTGCTCGATCGGTCGATGATCGTGAGCCGCACCCGCTCATCGAGGAGATCATCGCGGCCCTGTCGCGGGTGAGCTGGATCCGCGAGGCCGGCGTGCGGGTGCGGGACGAAGGCCAGGTGTTCCACGTCGAAGCCTTCGTCGTGCCACGGACGAAGCGGGTGAGCGTCAGACGCTTGACGGCCGCGACGGAGGCCATCGTCGCGCTCGACTGGAAGGTGCAGGATGTCTCGCTGATCGTCGTGGCGAAGCTGCCGGACGAAGCCGAACGCTGACGGAGCCGAACGCTGACGGGCCGAACGCTGACGGCGCCGAGGGGCCGAACGCTGACGGGGATCAGTCGCCCTCGGGTGCCGGTCCGGGGCGGACCGCGGCGTCGTCGGCGATGTCGATACGCGTGTTGCCGTCGTGCTTCGAGACCTCGATGCGAGGGGCGGCGTCGGACTCGACGGCGTCGGGCGCCGCGAGCAACTGGTCGCGGCGCTTCTCTTCGGCCGTCATGTCGACGTCGCCGGTGTCGTTCTTGTCATTCATGGTCTTGTCATCCCGGGCCTGGTCATCCATGGTCCCGACCTTAGACGTCGGAATCGTCGGTGCGCGCGGGCTGGTGCCGGGTGGGCGGATCGTGCTACCGACGCCCGCCTCTCTGGAGATGATTAGCATGGAGATCATGAACACGTCGCCCGAGAACGCCCCCATGCAGACCCTCAAGCCCATCTCCGACGACAAGAACCTGCTGATGACGAACGCAGAGGATGCCGCGGGCTCCTGCTGCGGTGGTGCGTGCTGCAGCAGTTGACCCGCGCCATCCTCTGACTTTCGGCCGGTCCCCGCTATCTGCGGCGGACTCGCCGGGTCTTGTCAGGCCTGCTGGCCCTCGTGGCGCCCCTCGGAGATCTCCTCGATCACCTTGGCGTTGAACGCGGGCAGATCGTCGGGGGTGCGGCTCGAGACGAGCCCCTGGTCGACGACGACCTCTTCGTCGACCCAATCCGCTCCCGCATTCTTCAGGTCGGTCGCCAGGCTCGGGTAGCTCGTGATCGTCCGGCCGTCGACGACGTCCGCCTCGATCAGGAGCCACGCCGCGTGGCAGATGGCGCCGACGGGCTTCGAGGCCTCGAAGAACGCCTTCGCGAAGGCGACGGATGCCGCGTCCATGCGCAGGTGATCGGCGTTCACGACGCCCCCGGGCAGGACGATCGCGTCGTATGCGCTCGGATCCGCGGATGCCGAGATCTCGTCCACCTGCTGCGTGTGGCCGTTCTTCCCCTCGATGGATCCGGCCTCGGGCGCGATCATCACCGCGGTTGCCCCGGCGTCGGTGACGGCGGCCCAGGGGGACGTGAGTTCACTGTCCTCGAAGCCGTCCGTCGCGAGAAAGGCGATTCGTTTTCCTGTGAGATCAGTCATGCTGTTGACGCTACGCAACCGATGCGCGAGACCCCAGGGGCTTGACAGCGTCCGCGGACGTTCCTGCCCCGCGCGACCCGCTCAGTGGACGGGCGGCGCGCCGACCGAGTCGGCAGGCTTGCGGATGAAGAACGCCAGCACGACGGCGACGGTCGACACGATCGCCGAGATCATGAACGCCGCGCGAACGCCGGATGCCTCGGCCGCGACCTCGCCGATGCCCTCCGCCATGGCGCCCGCCGCGACCGATGACATCACGGTGATGAGCAGCGCGATACCGGCAGCCCCTGCCACCTGCTGCGTGGTCGCGAGGACGGCACTTCCGTAGGAGTACAGCCTCGGCTCGAGGGAGGCGAGCGAGGCCGTGAACAGCGGCGTGAAGGAGAATGCGAGCCCCACGGACAGCAGGGTCTGGGCGATGACGATGATGAGGATCGAGGTGTCCTCGCCGAGGGTCGTGTAGAACCACAGCGTCGCGCTCGAGATGATCGAGCCCGGAATGAGCAGGACGCGCGTGCCGAAGCGGTCGTAGATGCGTCCGATGACGGGACCGAGCAGTCCCATGGCGAGTGCGCCGGGAAGGACGATCAGGCCCGTTTCGAGCGCCGTCACGCCGATCACACGCTGCAGGTACAGCGGCAGGACCGTGATGGCACCGAAGAACGCCATCGCGACGACCAGCATCTGCGTGATCGCGAGTGAGAAGTTGAGCGAGAGGAAAACGCGCAGATCGAGCAGGGCCTGGTCGCGGCGCTGCAGGCGCAGCTGCCGCCACACGAACAGTGCAAGGGCCACGACGCCCACGACGAACGACACGGTGAGCGTCACGGTCGAGAGCGAATCCGCCGCGGCATCACCGCCATGGCCGCCGCCGATCTGGCTCAGGCCGAAGACGATGCCACCGAATCCGAGGGCCGACAGCACGACGGAGAGGATGTCGATGGGAGCCTTGCGCGTCTCACCGAGATTCGTCATCCAGCGCGCTCCGGCGCCGAGCGCGACGAGCGCGATGGGAAGGACGAGGCCGAAGATCCAGCGCCAGCCGACCGTTTCGAGCAGGAAGCCCGAAACCGTGGGGCCGATCGCGGGCGCAAGCGCCATGACCACGCTGACGCGCCCCATCATGCGTCCGCGCAGGTGCGGCGGGACGATCGTCATGAGGGTCGTCATCAGCAGGGGCATCATGATCGCCGTGCCCGACGCCTGGACGACCCGGGCGCCGAGGAGCATTTCGAAACCGGGGGAGACGAAGGCGAGGAGGGTTCCGAGCGAGAACAGCCCCATGGCCGCGAGGAAGACCTGGCGGGTGGTGTAGCGCTGCAGCAGGAACCCGGTGATGGGGATCACGACGGCCATCGTCAGCATGAAGGCCGTGGTCAGCCACTGCGCTGCGACGGCCGTGATCGAGAGGTCGTCGATGAGGTGCGGGATCGCGACACCCATCGTCGTCTCGTTCAGGATCGCGACGAAGGCGGCGGCCAGCAGCAGCCAGATGATGCGGTTCTGGGCGGCGGTCAGGCCGTGCGCCCCGACCGGCACGCTGCCGGTGGGTACCGCGGGGCCGCCGATCGCGGGGACGCTGTCGGTTCTCGTCGAGGACATCGTTCGTCTCCAGGATTCTCAGGGCAGGACTCGATAGCCATCCGAGGATGGCGAACAGTCAGGCTAACCGCGACGACCGACATCGCATTCCCGTGCGCAACGGAAATCCTGCGGGTCGTGCGTGTGCGCGCTCGGACGGGGCTCGCGGCCACCGGGCGCACTCATCATAGCCGCGGCCGATCCGGCGTCTGCGGGCGAGATTAGGCTGAGCGGATGACCATGGCGCGCGGGGGATTCGGCGGGGGGCTGACCCGCGGGGTCGACTCCGACGCCCAGCGCGAGCGCAACGCCGAGGCCCCCGACATCCCGTTCCTGGGTCGGCGCATCGTCGCCCTGTTCCGTCCGTATCGCGGCAAGCTCGCCGTGACGGCCATGCTCGTCGTCGTCAGCGCGGCGATCGGCGTCGTTCCCGCGCTCATCATCGAGGTGATCTTCGACTCCGCACTCTTCCCGGCGAACGATGCCGGCCCGAACCTCGGCCTGCTCGTGGAACTCGTACTGCTCATGATCGGCCTGTTCGTGGCATCCGCGGGTCTGAACGTGCTGCAGTCCTGGCTCACCTCGACCGTCGGCAACCGCGTCACGGGGGATCTGCGCGTCCGCCTGTTCACGCACCTGCAGGCCATGGACCTGTCGTTCTTCACGCGGACCAAGACCGGCGTCATCCAGTCCCGCCTGCAGAACGACGTGGGTGGCGTCGCCGGGGTGCTGACCAACACGATGACGAGCATCCTGGGCAACACCGTCACCGTGATCGCGTCGGTCGTCGCCATGGTGCTCATCGACTGGCGACTGACGCTGATCGCGATCGGGCTGTTGCCGGGATTGGTGTTCGTGCAGCGGAAGGTGGGCCAGGTGCGCGCGCGCATCGCGGCGCAGACGCAGGAGTCCCTCTCGCAGCTCACCGCGATCACGCAGGAGACACTGTCGGTTTCCGGCATCCTGCTCGCGAAGGCCTTCCACCGCCAGGGCGCCGAGATCGAGCGCTACACGCTCGAGAACGGCAACCAGGTCGTGCTGCAGGTGCGACAGGCGATGTCGGGACAGTGGTTCTTCGGGATCGTGAGCATCATCATGTCGTCGGTCCCCGCTATCATCTACCTCGTCGCCGGTCTGTTGATCACCGGAGGCAGCGCCGACATCTCCGCGGGCGTCATCGTGGCGTTCACGACGGTGCAGGCGCGACTGCTCTTCCCCCTGATGGCCTTGATGCGGGTGGCGCTCGACCTGCAGACATCCAAGGCCCTGTTCGCGCGCATCTTCGAATACCTCGACCTCGAGCCGACGATCTCCGAGTCGCCCGTCGCGATCGACGTCGCGGACGCACCGGGGCCGCTCGGGCGCGTGGAGTTCCGCGATGTGAGCTTCCGCTACCCCGATGCCTCGGGGACGAGTCGTCCGACCCTGGACCGCGTCTCGTTCGTCGCCGAGCCCGGGCAGCACGTCGCCTTCGTCGGACCGAGCGGGGCCGGCAAGACGACGATCCTGTATCTCGCGCCGCGCCTCTACGAGGCCTCGTCGGGCTCGGTTCTCTTCGCCGGTGCCGACGTCCGGGACCTCCGTCAAGCCTCGATCATCGAGAACATCGGCATCGTGTCGCAGGAGACCTATCTGTTCCACGCGACGGTGCGCGAGAACCTCGCCTACGCCAAGCCGGAGGCCACGCAGGCCGAGCTCGAAGAGGCCTGCCGTGCGGCGAACATCCACCACGTGATCGAACGCTTCGCGGACGGATACGACACCGTCGTCGGCGAGCGCGGCTACCGCCTCTCCGGGGGCGAGAAGCAACGCATCGCGATCGCGCGGGTGCTGTTGAAGGACCCGCCCGTGCTGCTGCTCGACGAGGCGACGAGCGCGCTGGACACGGTCTCGGAGCGAGTCGTGCAGCAGGCGCTGGATGCCGCGGCCCGGGGCCGCACGACCCTGTCGATCGCGCACCGCCTCTCGACCGTGGTGGGTGCCGACGTCATTCACGTGGTCGAGGGCGGGCGCATCGTCGAGACGGGCACGCACTCCGAGCTCATGGCGGACGGCGGCCTGTACGCCGAGCTGGCGATGCGCCAGGTCGAGGCATCCAGCGGGCTCGGCTGAGCGAGCGAGTCGGGCCAGGACCTGCGGGTCAGCTCGGGGGACGCGCGACCCCGGCGGCAGGGAGCAGGATGCCGTCGATCACGGAAATCTGGTACTCGCGGTCGATCGGCTTTCGCTCGACCAGCCCGCGGAACGCGGCCAGAGCGGGGAGGAGTCTCGCGAGCGCGTCCAGATCCGCGTCCGCCCGGATCTCGCCCCGCACGCGAGCGCGGTCGAGCAGGACCCGGATCGCCGCGATACGCGGCGACATCAGCACGGCGTTGGCGGCCTCGGTCAGTTCCGGCTCGCGGGTGAGGAGAGCGGCGACGCCCGCCATGACGCGGAGCCGACGCTCGGAGTCCTCGGCGGTGTGGGGCTTGATCATGCCGACCAGGTCGCCGCGAAGCGTGCCCGTGTCGGGCAGCTTGTCGGGCGAGAGATCGGCGGCCTTCATGCATCCGATCGCATCGAGCACCAGCTCGGCCTTGGAGGGCCATCGTCGATAGAGCGTTGCTTTTCCGGCCTTCGCGCGGGTCGCGACCATGTCGATCGTCATGCCGTCGAAGCCTTCTTCGGCGAGGATCTCGATCGCCGCCTGCAGGATGTCGGCATCGCGCGAGTGGTCGCGTTTCCGGCCGAGGCGGGTCGGTTCCTCGTCGGCGACAGCGGGTGCGGGCTGCGTCATCGCGGTCCTCCTCGTGTTCGCGGCGTCCACGCGTGTGTTCGCGCTCCGTTCGTGCTGTGTTCCATCCTAATCCAGAACGCTTGGTATCCGGAACGGATGATTCTCGTATATGGTTTTCGGCATGTCACAGACCTCCTCTTCCGTTGGCGCAACGACGACGGCGCCCTCGTCCCGCCGGTGGTGGACTCTCGCAACCGTCGGACTCGCTCAGCTGATGGTCGTGCTCGATGCGACCGTCGTGAACATCGCCCTCCCGGCCGCGCAGGCCGACCTCGGTTTCTCGAACGGCGACCGGCAGTGGGTCGTCACGGCCTACGCGCTGGCGTTCGGAAGCCTTCTGCTGCTCGGCGGCAGGCTCTCGGACCTGATCGGGCGCAAGCGCACGTTCGTCATCGGACTGATCGGCTTCGCGCTGGCATCGGCCCTCGGCGGAGCGGCGCCGACCTTCGGCGTGCTGGTCGCGGCCCGAGCTCTCCAGGGCGTCTTCGCGGCCATGCTCGCGCCCACCGCGCTCGCGATGCTGACGACGACCTTCACCATCCCGCGAGAGCGCGCCCGCGCCTTCGGTGTGTTCGGCGCGATCGCCGGAGCCGGCGGTGCGATCGGCCTGTTGCTCGGGGGATTCCTGACCGAGTACTTCGATTGGCGATGGAATCTCTACATCAACGTCTTCATCGCGCTCGTGGCCATCATCGGCGCGACCCTGTTCGTCGGTCACGTGACCCGCACGGGTCCGCGTCCGACCCTCGACATCCCGGGCACGCTCGCGGCATCGGGTGCCCTGTTCCTGCTCGTCTACGGCTTCTCGAACGCCGAGACGGATGGCTGGGACTCGCCGTTGTCGTGGGGGATGCTCGCGGGGTCGGGCGTGCTGCTCATCGCTTTCGTACTGTGGCAGCGCCGCTCGCGTCACCCGCTCCTGCCACTGCCGATCGTGCTCGACCGCAACCGCGGAGCGTCGTACATCTCCGTGCTGATCGCCGGAGCCGGGATGTTCGGGGTCTTCCTGTTCGTCACGTACTACCTGCAGGTCTCGCTCGGCTACACGGCGATGCAGACGGGGCTCTCCTTCCTGCCCATGATCGTGATGCTGATCCTCGCGGCGCAGCTCTCGACGAACATCTTCCTGCCGCGCCTCGGACCGAAGATCATCGTGCCGATCGGCATGGTCCTCGGCGTGATCGCCATGATCCTCCTGACGCGGTTGGGTCACGACAGCGGCTACATCGGCGACATCCTGCCCGCGCTCATGGTGATGGGACTCGCGATGGGATCGATCATGCCCGGGGCGATGCAGACCGCGACGCTGGGCGTCGATCCGCAGTTCGCGGGTGTCGCTTCCGCCATGGTCAACACGAGCCAGCAGGTCGGCGGATCGATCGGCACCGCGCTGTTGAACACCCTGGCCGCGACGGCCCTGACCGCGTACGTGACGGCCAACGGTCCCGCCACGCCGGAGGTGCTCGCAGAGGCGGCCATCCAGAGCTACAGCGTCGCGTACTGGTGGGGTGCGGGCTTCTTCGCGATCGGTTTCGTCGTCGCCGCGTTCCTGTATCGACGGCGGGGCGATGGCATCTCGCTCGCACACGGTCGACCGGCGGCGACGGAGGCCGAGCCCGTCATCGCGCACTGACGGCCCCGCCCGGGCCCTGCCCGGGCCCCGAGCACCGCGAGGGCTGCAGTTCGGGGCATCCGCTACGTCGATCGACGGCGCGGATGCCGAGAACTGCAGCCCGCGCGGTGTGGATCCGGATCACCGGTGCCGTCGAGCGCGGCGCTCGTTCACGGGGCGGGGTCTACCAGAGCGAGACCGCGGCGACCGTCGTGGCCGCGTCCGAGTCCAGTGCGGAGCGGGTGGACTCATCCGCCGCCAGCCACACGGCTCGAGTGAACGTCCCGAGCGAGCGCCGGTAGGCGTCGTCGGGGTGTTGGCGCGCGAGCGCGGCGAGTCGCGGTACGTCCATCGTCAGGATCAGGGCGGCGCGGGCCTGCACGGCTCGCGCCGCCCCCGCCTCGCGCAGAAGCCCGAGCCCGGCGCTCATCGCGTCGAGCGCGTCGCGGAGCACGGACAGCTCTCCCTCTCGTTGGGTGATGGATGTGCCATCCGCTCGCACACGCCACTGCACGACGACATCGGGGATGACATCGAACGCCCGCGCGCGGGTGTACATGGCCTGCGCCACGATCTGGTCTTCGTAGAGGCGTCCCTCGGGAAAGCGCAGCCCGGTCCGACGCCAGAAGTCGGTGCGGCTGACCTTCGACCACGCGACGATGTTCCCGGATGCCTCGGGGTGCTCATCGATCGTCGTCGCCGAGCGTTCGGGATCCGTCGCGGCGGCGACCCACGGTTGCACCGCGCCGACCGCATACCCCGGTCCGTCCGGCCTCAGCCGCACGTACGCACCGGCCGCGAAGTCGCTGCCGGTCCGATCGAGCGTCGCGACGAGCCGGGCGAGAGCGTCCGGAGCAAGGATGTCGTCCGCGTCGAGAAACCCGACGAACGGGGTGCGCACGCGGGCGAGTCCCGCGTTGCGGGCGGCGCCGAGACCCCGGCGGTCCGACGGTTCCTCGAGCACGAAGCGGTCATCCGTCGCGGCCGCGTCGGCGAAGATCTGTCGCGTGTCGTCCGTCGACGCGTCGTCGATCAGGATCGCGCGCCAGTTCGTGAGGGTCTGTGCTCGCACCGAATCCAGCGCCTCGCGGGCGTAAGGCGCGACATTCAACCCCGCCACGACGAGCGTGACGACCGCATCGGTGCTCATGCTCATGCGGCCGATTGTACGGCGGAGACCGAGGCCGCGACGGCGTCGGCCAGCGTGTGAGCAGCGGCAACGGTTTCGAGGGAATCCGTCCGTCGCGCCGAGAAGGTGAAGCGGACGGATGTCTGCGCCACCTCGGCGGGAATGCCGATCGCGAGCAGCACGTGCGAGGGCTCGTCGCTGCCGGCCGCGCACGCCGACCCGCTCGATGACACGATGCCTCGGCGTTCGAGTTCGAGCAGCACGGCTTCGCCGCTCGTTCCCGCGAACGTGAAGCTGGCCGTGCCCGGTAGCCGATGATCGGGATCGCCCGTCAGCCGAGCCGTCGGCACGGTATCGAGGACACGCGCGATGAACCCGTCGCGGAGCGCCGCGACCCGAGCGGATGCATCGGCGCGTTCGGTCTCGGCGAGCGTCAGAGCGGTCGCCAGCGCGACCGCCCCGGCGACGTTCTCGGTGCCGCTCCGGCGGCCGCGTTCCTGGCCGCCACCGTGCATCAGGGGCTCGAGCGGAACCCGCCCGCGAACGGCGAGCGCGCCGGTGCCCGGGGGAGCGCCGACCTTGTGCCCCGCGATCGAGATCGCGTCGACGCCGAGGTCGGCGGCCGACAGATCGAGCCATCCCGCGGCCTGTACCGCGTCGATGTGGATCGGGACCCGTCGTCCGCGGGCGATGGCGGCGAGAGCCGAGACATCCTGAATCGTCCCGATCTCGTTGTTGGCGTAACCGAGGGTCACGAGCGCCGTGTCGTCGCGGAGCGCAGCCTGGAGGTCGGCGGGATCGACCCGTCCGAATGCGTCGACCGGGAGTTGTGTGACCGCGAAGCCGTGGACACGGCGCAGATAGTCGACGGACTCGAGGATCGACTCGTGTTCGATCGGTGTCGTGATCACGTGACGGGCGTCGCGGGCCAGTCGTGCGGCGATCGCGATGCCCTTGACGGCGAGGTTGTTCGCCTCGGTACCACCCGACGTGAAGACGACATCGCTCTGCCGCATGCCCAGCGCCCGGCCGACCGCCGCTCGGGCCGTTGCGAGTGCCCCGGCGGCGCGCTCGCCGACGGTGTGGTGGCTCGACGGGTTGCCGAATTCGGTCGTCACGTACGGCAGCATCGCGTCGAGCGCCTCGCGGCGAACCGGTGTCGTCGCGGCGTTGTCGAGATACAGCATGTGCGTCAGCCCTCGGCGGTCGTCGGATCGTCCGCGGCGGGGTCGTCCACACGTACGTCGAGGCCGAGATCGAGCGCGCGGGCCGTGTGGGTCAAGGCTCCGACCGAGATGACGTCCACGCCCGTTTCGGCGATCGCTCGCACCGTGTCGAGCCGAACCCCGCCGCTCGCGTCGACGATCGCGCGGCCAGCGACCTGCTCCACGCCGCGCCGGAGGTCATCGATCGAGAAGTTGTCGAGCAGGATCGTTCCGATACCGGCCGCCAGCACGGGCTCGATCTGGTCGAGGCGATCGACCTCGACCTCGACGTGCGTCGTGTGCGGCAGCCGCGCGATCGCGCCTTGCAGCGCGGCCGTGACCGATACGCCGTTGCGCTGGAGGACCGCGAGGTGATTGTCTTTGGCCATCACCGCGTCCGACAGGGAATGCCGGTGGTTGTGGCCACCGCCGCTCGTCACCGCGTGGCGTTCGAAGGCGCGCAGCCCCGGCGTGGTCTTGCGGGTGTCGGCGATCCGGGCCCCCGTGTGGGCGACCTCGGCGACGAAGCGCGCCGTGAGGGTCGCGATTCCCGACATCCGTTGCGCGAAGTTCAGGGCGACACGCTCGGCCGTCAGCACGCCCCGCGCCGGCCCCTCGGCGATCGCGAGGACCGCGCCCGGGGCGAATTCGTCGCCGTCGGCGACCAGGAGCTTCACGCGAATCGCGGGATCGGTGAGCCGGAAAGCGGCGGCGAAGACCTCGCCGCCGCTGAAGACTCCAGGCTCGCGCGCGATCAACTCGGCGCGGGCCGTCGCCGTCGCGGGGATGAGCGATTCGCTGGTGATGTCGCCCCAGGGCGCGTCTTCTTCGAGCGCCGCAGAGACGGCACGATCGATCGCGGCGCGGGTCAGCATCCTGCGCTCCCCACGAGGGCGGGGTCGGCGGGGGTGACGGATGCCGCGGGCTCTCGTCGCGCGGTGCGGAGGGACGCATGGCCGGGGTCGTCGCTGCGGTAGTGCGCCCCGATCGAGTGGCGTCGTGCGAGGGCGGCACGGATCGTCGCGGCCGCGAGTTGCAGCAGGTTGTCGTCCTCGAAGTCGGCCTGCGAGGCGGGCGCGGCGGTGCCCGAGCCGGAGCCGGAGCTGCTGCTGATGCTGGCGCGCCGCGCGAGCCAGCCGTCGACCAGGCTCTGCGCCCGGAGCATCCCGCGCTCGTCCCGCACGACCCCGGCGCCCTCCCACATCACCCGCTGCAGCCCGGCCCGCGTGAACGGTGGTCGGACCCGCTCGCCTGGCAGTCGGTGCGATGTCGTGGGGCGGGAGGTGGCATCTTCTGCCAGGGGAGCGGGATCAGTGGGACGGGTGAGAGGAGCGGGACGGGCGGGGCGCGATGCGGCCAGGGCGGCGGCGGCACGGGCGCCGAAGACGGCACCCTCGAGCAGCGAATTCGATGCCAGGCGATTCGCCCCGTGGACGCCCGTGCGCGCGGCCTCACCGACCGCATACAACCCCGGCAGGCTGGTCCGGCCGTCCAGATCCGTCACGATCCCGCCCATCAGGTAGTGCGCGGCGGGCGTGACGGGAATCGGCTCGCGTGCCCAGTCCAGCCCGCGGTCGCGCACGGCCGCGTCGATCGTGGGGAAGCGACGCGCCAGGAACGATGCCGTTGATGCGCGTCCGGCCGGGCCCGATCGAGTCGAGCCCAGTCGTGTCGCGTCGAGGTGCACGGGCCGACCGCCCTGCTCGCCCATCCGCAGCGCGATCGCGCGGGCGACGACATCGCGCGGGGCGAGCTCGCCGCCGGGGTGGGCGTCGAACAGGAATCGGCGGCCATCGTCGTCGATGAGGGTGGCCCCCTCGCCGCGGACGGCCTCCGAGATCAGGAACGGCTCGCCCGCCGCGAGCACCGTGGGGTGGAACTGGACGAACTCGAGATCGGTGACCTCGGCACCCGCGCGCATCGCCGCGGCGATGCCGTCGCCGGTCGCGACGGACGGGTTCGTCGTGTGCGCGTACAGCTGGCCCGCCCCGCCGGTCGCGATCACGACGGCGTCGGCCCGGAGCATCCGCCGGCCGTCCTGGGTGAGCAGATCGACACCGGTCACGGCGCCGTCGTCCTCACGCACCAGGTCGACGAGAAAGGCGTGTTCGAGGATCGCGACGCCCGCGACGCGAACCGCCGCGACGAGCGCGGTCTCGATCGCCGTACCGGTTGCGTCGCCGCCCGCGTGCAGGACGCGCGGGTACGAGTGTGCGGCCTCGAGTCCCTTGACGAACGCTCCGGATGCGTCGCGGTCGAACGCGACCCCGAGCGCGATGAGTTCGCGGATGCGTTCCGGCCCCTCGGCCACGAGCACCTCGACAGCGGCGGGGTCACCGAGTCCGGCGGCCGCGGCGAGGGTGTCGCGCGCGTGATCGGCCGCCCGATCGTCGGCGAACATGACGCCGGCGATGCCGCCCTGCGCGTACCGGGTGTTGGCGTGCTCGAGCACGTCCTTCGTCACGAGCGTGACGTGCACACCGGCGCGCGCGGCGTGCAGGGCGACGGTCAGTCCCGCGATGCCGCTGCCCACGACGATCGCACGCGTGGTGCCTGTCGTGTTCGTCACGGCTTGGCCGCCAGCATCCGCTCCAGTGCGATTCGTGCCGGCTCGACAACGTCCGCCGCGACCGTGATCCGATTGCGCACGGTACCCGCGACGAGTTCCTCGAGCACCCACGCGAGGTATCCGGGATGGATGCGGTACATCGTCGAGCACGGGCAGATGACGGGATCGAGGCAGAAGATCGTGTGCTGCGGATGCTCCGCCGCGAGCCGCTGCACGAGGTTCACCTCGGTGCCGATCGCGAACGTGGTGGGCTCGGTCGCGGCCTGGATGGCTTTGCGGATGTAGTCGGTCGATCCGGCCTCGTCCGCCGCGTCGACGACCGGCATCGGGCACTCGGGGTGCACGATGACGCGGACGCCGGGATGCTCGGCCCGTGCCCTGTCGATCTGATCCACCGTGAAGCGGCGGTGCACCGAGCAGAACCCGTGCCAGAGGATGACGCGGGCGTCGTCGAGCGCCGCCTCGTCATTGCCGCCGAGCGGACGGTTCGGGTTCCACATCGGCATCCGCTCGAGGGGAACGCCCATCGCCTTGGCGGTGTTGCGGCCCAGGTGCTGGTCGGGGAAGAACAGCACGCGGCGCCCGCGTGCGAAGGCCCACTCGAGCACGGTACGGGCGTTGGACGAGGTGCAGACGATCCCGCCGTGTCGGCCGACGAACCCCTTGATCGCGGCGGACGAGTTCATGTAGGTCACGGGGATGACGGGCACCCGGCCGTCCGCGTCCACGGCATCCATGGGGCCGTAGACATCCTCGAGCTGCTCCCAGCAGTCCTCGACCTGATCGATGTTCGCCATGTCGGCCATCGAGCACCCGGCGGCGAGATTCGGGAGGATGACCGCCTGTTCAGGGCGTGAGAGCAGGTCCGCGGTCTCGGCCATGAAGTGCACCCCGCAGAACACGATGGCCTCGGCCTCGGGGTGCGCCTTCGCGGCATTCGCGAGCTGGAACGAGTCCCCGACGTAATCGGCGTGCAGGACGACTTCTTCGCGCTGATAGAAGTGCCCGAGGATGACGACCCGGTCGCCGAGCACACGCTTGGCGGCGACGATCCGCTCGTGCAGGTCGGCCTCCGAGGCCTCGCGATACGCGACCGGCAGCTCGCCCTGGCGGGGCGAGCCGACCGGGATGACATCGCCCATCGACGACCCGGGGCCGTATCCGGGTCGTCCGTCGAAGTTCCACGGCCCCGCGGCGAGGTCGGTGTTGCAGGTCTCCGCATCGGAAAGTCCGGCGGTGATCCGCTGGATCTCGTGATCGACGGAGGGCGAGAGCGTGAGGGGAGTGGCGTTCATTTCGTCCTCGATTCGAAGGATGCGCGGCCCGATGGGCGGGCCGACGACGGTGTCGCGAGGGGGCCGCGTTCGGCGAGCTCCACATCCTGGTTGTAGCGGTACAGGCGGGCGGGGCGATGGCTGCCGGTGCGGAAGCCATCGGTGGGGATCAGCGTTCCGGAGTTCTCGACCTGGCGTCGGAAGTTCGCGGGATCGAGCTTGCGGCCGAGGATCGACTCGTACACCTCGCGCAGCTCGGCGAGGGTGAACTCATCGGCCAGCAGGCCGTGGGCGATACGGGAGTAGCCGGCCTTGTTGCGGAGGCGCCAGAGGGCGTACTCGACGATCTGGTTGTGATCGAACGCGAGGATGGGCAGGTGGGCGGCGTCGAACCAGGCCACGTTCTCGGGAGCATCGCCCGCTGCCGCGTGAGCCGCGACCTGTGCATCGACCTCGGCCGAACGCAGAAGGGCCCAATAGATGATCGAGACGACGCGTGTGGGCGAGCGATCGACATCGCCGAACGCATACAGCTGCTCCAGATAGCTGGGTGAGAGGCCCGTGGTCTCGCCGAGGGTGCGGGATGCCGCGGCATCCAGTCCCTCCGTCGCGTCCAGCCATCCGCCGGGCAGGGCCCAGAGCCCCGCGTGCGGGTCGCGTGTGCGCCGGACGAGCGGCAGAACGACGGCGGCGGAGTCATCCTCGGCACGCCGCCGAAGCGTGAAGATCACCGTCGACACCGCCACACGCGTCGCATCGACGCCGGTCGCGGGGGATACCGCGGCGGTCGCGTCGGGCGAATGGGTGAGAGGAGGAGTCATGTTCGCTGCGGTTTGTGTCACGGTGACTTTAACCACCATCGATCTTAGTGTCATGCTGACTCGAAGGCAAACGCCGACCGCGATCCTCATGCCGAGCGCGCCGGTTGGCGACGAGAGGGCCGGGAATCTCCTGCGGGCAACGGGCGATCTCGGCGGGAAGGGGCGCGCTCGGCGCCCGGGCGGCGTCGTGGTCGCGGCATCGGGTGCGGCGCCGAGACGCGGCGCGTGCGGCGCCTGCCGTGACTTCTCAGCGACGCCATTTACTGTGGGATTGCGCGCGCCGATTTCACGCGCAGGTCCGGGTGCGGGGGAGGGAGCACGGCGTGCAGATCGTCGACATCGTCGTGCTCGTTCTGCTTGTGGTCGCTCTCATCGTCGGGTTTCAGCGGGGCCTTCTCGCGAGTCTCGGCACCCTCGTCGGACTCGGCATCGGGGCGGTCGCGGCGTACTGGCTCATCCCGCTCGTGACCGCGGCGGTGCCCTGGCCGATGTGGCGCGCGCTCGCCGCGCTCGCCGCAACGCTGCTGCTCTTGGCGGGATGTGCCGCGCTCGGCTCCGCGGCGGGCACCGCTCTCCGACGTGGTGTCGACCGCACACCGTTGCGCGGTGTCGACCGCGTGCTCGGGGGAGGGTTGACCCTCGTCGCGGCGGCTCTCGCGGTATCGCTCGTCGGCTCGGGGCTCGCGGCGACGGGGACCCCCGTCGTCTCGACCGCGATCGCATCGTCCCGTGTGCTGACCGTCATCGAGAATCTCGTGCCCCGTCCCCTCCAAGCGGGGTTGGCCGAGCTGCGCGGCGCCGTGCTCGGGGACGCGATACCGACGCTCGGCGGTCTGCTGCTGCCCGGGACGGCCGTCGTCGAGCCCCCCGTTCGGCTCGACGACCCGGAACTCGCTGAGGCCGCGGCATCCGTCGCCCGTATTACCGGAGTGGCATATGCCTGCGGTATCAGTTCGAGCGGCTCCGGATTCGTGATCGCGGAGGACCGGGTCGTGACTAACGCGCACGTCGTCGCGGGGGTCGATCGCCCGGTCGTCGAGCTACCCGGTCGGGAGGCGCGCGACGGTCAGGTGGTGTATTTCGATCCCGTGGGCGACATCGCGGTCATCGCGGTCGGCGGCCTCGATGCCGATCCGCTCGACGTCGTACCCGTACTGCCGGCCGGGTCCTCGGCCGCCGTGCAGGGGTATCCGCACGGGGGTCCGTTCGAATCCATGTCTGCGGCGGTGCTCGCGATCGGAGTCGTGCCCGTTCCCGATATCTACGACGACTCGTCCCACCCGCGGGAGATCTACACACTCGACGCGAACGTTCGGCCCGGCAACTCCGGTGGCCCGCTGCTGACCGCTCAGGGCGACGTCGCGGGACTCGTGTTCGCCCGCGGAGGGGATGCGGAAACCCGGGGATACGCCTCGACGTCGACGGAACTCGCGCCGATCGTGGCGGGTGCTGCCGGGTGGCAGAGTCCCGTGTCATCCGGTACCTGCACGCGCTGACCGCTAGGTGCCCGGCGCGCCTCCGCCCCGCTGCCGCCGCTGCCCCACCCGACCGCCCTCGCCCCGGCCCCGCGCCGAAACACCCCGTCCGCGGCGAAACACCCCTGCCGCGGCGAAACACCCCAGGCAAGGGGTGTCTCGCCGCGCAAAGGGTGTTTCGGCGGCGTACGGGCCATGCGGCGACGGCGGGCCGGCTCGGCATGTCGTCAGGAGATGGGGGCGCGTCGGGATCTGTCGCGCGGCGCGGCTGTGGGTATGCTGGCCGCGTCGGACCCTCCGCGGTCGGGCAACAACTGAATACCGGCCCTATGACCCCTTGCGGGAGAGCCCCGGCACCGCTTCGCGCCGGGCACCGAAGGAGCAAGCCTCCCCGCCAATCTCTCAGGTATTGCGTACCGCGGGGGTCGGGCCACTCTGGAAAGAGATCCGCTTCGT
Source organism: Microbacterium sp. CJ77 (assembly GCF_002911615.1). Lineage (NCBI taxonomy): Bacteria > Bacillati > Actinomycetota > Actinomycetes > Micrococcales > Microbacteriaceae > Microbacterium > Microbacterium sp. CJ77. Next base: position 620,960 of record NZ_PQBR01000006.1, read on the forward strand.
GCGGATCCGCCGACGGTGAAAGTCGGGTCATCCTCGAGGATGTCTCGGCGAAACTCTCAGGCAGATGACAGAGGGGGAGTTCATCGGGCGTCGATCGGCGCCCGCCCGCACCACCACGGGAGAACTCATGCCAGACCCCACCCCGCCGACGACGGCCCCACCCGGCGCGACCACGTCGCCTCCGCCGCCCGAGTCGGCGCCGCCGCGCCGCACCCCGCTCGCAGCCGCCCACGAGCGCCTCGGTGCATCGTTCACCGACTTCGGCGGGTGGTGGGTGCCCGTGCGGTACAGCTCGGAGCTCGCCGAGCACCACGCGGTCCGCACCGCCGCGGGACTGTTCGACATCTCGCACATGGCCGAGTTCGTCGTCACCGGCCAGAAGGCTGGCGAGTTCCTCGACTACGCCCTGTCGGGCCGGCCGTCGGCGATGCGCCTCGGCAAGGCCGCGTACGGCCTCGTGCTCGCGGAACAGGGCGGCATCGTCGACGACGTCATCGTCTACCGCCTGGCCGACGACCATTTCGTCGTGATCGCGAACGCCGGGAACCGGGATGCCGTGGCAGCCGCACTCGCCCAGCGTGCAGCATCCGTTCCCGCCCCCGGCACGTCCAGCACCGACGCTGGCGGTAGCTTCGGCTTCGTCGCTGGCGAACCGGGATTCCGCCTCGAGGATGTCTCGGACGACACGGCGCTCATCGCGGTGCAGGGACCGGTTTCGGCCGCGGTTCTCGAGGCGACGGAGGGCCTGGTCGAGTTCTCGCCGCTCCTGGACGACCTCGGCTACTATGCCGCGGCGACCGCTCGGTTCGACGGTGCGCCGGTGCTCGTCGCTCGCACCGGGTACACGGGCGAGGACGGCTTCGAGCTCGCGGTCCCCGTCGCGCGCGCCGAGGAGCTGTGGGAAGCGCTGCTCGCGGCGGGCGAACCGCTCGGGCTCGTGCCGGCGGGCCTGGCGGCCCGTGACACCCTGCGACTCGAGGCCGGGATGCCGCTGTACGGCCATGAGCTGTCGCTCGACATCCGTCCCGCACAGGCGGGGCTCGTCCGCGCGGTCGCCACCGAGGGCGACTTCGTCGGGCGAGAGGGCGCGAGCGCACCGTTGGATCCGGATGCTCGCGTGCTCGTCGGCCTTGCTTCCGAGGGTCGCCGAGCCGGCCGCGCGGGTTACGCCGTTTTCGCCGGCGAGGCCGCGGCCGGCACCGAGGCAGGCACCGGGGTGGGCATCGTCACGAGCGGCGCGCTCAGCCCGACGCTGGGGCATCCGATCGCCCTCGCTTACGTCGACCCCGGCTCCGCCGAGCCCGGCACCCCGCTCTTCATCGATGTCCGCGGTACGCGCATTCCCGCGACCGTCACACCCACCCCGTTCTACCGGAGGAAGAAATGACCGATCTCACCGCACTTTCCTATACCGCCGAGCACGAGTGGATCTCGATCGACGGCGATGTCGCGACCGTCGGCATCACCGACTACGCCGCCGAGAAGCTCGGCGACGTCGTCTTCGTCGAGCTGCCGACCGTCGACTCCGGGGTGAGCGCGGGACAGGTGTGCGGCGAGATCGAATCCACGAAGTCGGTCGGCGAGCTCTATGCGCCCCTCACCGGCGACGTCGTCGCGATCAACGACGCGGTCACGGACGACCCCGGTCTGATCAACTCGTCGCCGTTCGAGGACGGCTGGCTGCTGAAGATCCGGATCGATTCGTCGGCCCCGGCCGAGCTGCTCGACCGCGCCGCGTACATCGGCCTGACGGGACAGGCTTCGTGACGGTCCCCGACGGCGGGCGCGTGAGGGCGGGTGCATTCGCCGCCCGCCACATCGGGACGGATGCGTCGGCGCAGGCCGCGATGCTCGATGTGCTCGGATACCCGAGCGTCGACGCGCTGCTCGATGCCGCCGTGCCGGGAGCCATCCGCGTCCACGAGCGCACGACGAGCGACATCCCGCCCGCCGCGACCGAGGCCGAGGCGCTCGCCGAGCTGCGCGAGATCGCATCGACCAACCGCACGGCCCGGCCGATGATCGGACTCGGCTACTACGACACCTTCACTCCCGCGGTGATCACGCGGAACGTGCTCGAGAACCCGTCCTGGTACACCGCGTACACGCCGTACCAGCCCGAGATCTCGCAGGGTCGGCTCGAGGCCCTCATCACGTTCCAGACGATGGTGACCGACCTGACCGGACTCGATATCGCGGGAGCATCCATGCTCGACGAGTCCACCGCCGTGGTCGAGGGGATGCTCGTCGCCCGCCGTGCCTCGAAGTCGGACTCGAACGTCTTCCTGGTCGACGCGGACGCGCTGCCGCAGACACGGGCTCTGCTGGAGTCGCGCGCCGCGGCGCTCGGGATCGAACTGCAGACGATCGACCTGGCTTCGTGCGACGCTGCGGCCCTTCCCGAGGCCTTCGGCGTTCTCGTCCAGTACCCCGGCGCCTCCGGCCGCGTCTGGGATCCGTCCGATGTGATCGCGGCGGTGCAGGCGCGGGGCGGCCTCGCCGTCGTCGCGGCGGACCTGCTCGCCCTCACGCTGATCGCATCGCCCGGATCACTCGGCGCCGACATCGCGGCCGGAACGACGCAGCGTTTCGGCGTTCCGCTCGGCTACGGTGGGCCGCACGCGGGCTATCTCGCCCTGCGTCAGGGCCTGGCGCGGCAGCTGCCGGGGCGCCTCGTCGGCGTCTCTCGTGATGCCGCGGGGCACCCCGCCTATCGGCTGGCTCTGCAGACGCGCGAGCAGCACATCCGTCGTGAGAAGGCGACCTCGAACATCTGCACCGCCCAGGTGCTGCTCGCGGTCATGGCGGCGATGTACGCCGTGTATCACGGCCCCGAGGGGCTGCGCGCGATAGCAGCGGATGTCGCGGGCAAGGCGGCATCGCTCGCCACCGCCCTGCGGGACTACGGGCTGAACCTCGCGTCGGAGGAGTTCTTCGACACGCTCCGCGTCTTCGTCCCCGGCGACGCCGGTCGCGTGATCGAGCGCGCCCGGTCGCGTGGTTACCAGCTGCTGTGGGTCGACGAGGCGACCGTCGGGGTGTCGGTCGACGAGACCACGACCCTGGCCGATCTCGACGCCGTCGCGTGGGCGTTCGGTCTGCCCGATGCTGCCGTTTCGGGGTCCCCCGCTTCCGAGCCAGCGGTCGGCGCGCCTGGATCCTCTGACATCGCGTCGCGGGAGCCGGCGGACGACTCGATCGGCGCCCTCCCGGTCGGTCTGCTGCGCGAGGACGACTACCTCACGCATCCGGTCTTCCACGCCCACCGCAGCGAGACCGCCATGATGCGGTACCTGAAGACGCTCGCGGATCGCGACTACGGCCTCGACCGCGGCATGATCCCACTCGGGTCGTGCACGATGAAGCTCAACGCGGCGACCGAGATGGCCGCCGTGTCGTGGCCGGAGTTCGCCCGTGTGCATCCCTTCGCCCCCGAGGCCGACGTGCGCGGATACCTCGGCCTGATCGAGCAGCTCGAGACGTGGCTCGCCGAGGTCACGGGATACGACGCCGTCTCGCTGCAGCCGAACGCCGGATCGCAGGGCGAGCTCGCCGGGCTGCTGGCGATCCGCGGGTACCACCGCTCGCGCGGTGACCTGGGGCGCGATGTCTGCCTGATCCCGTCGTCGGCGCACGGCACCAACGCGGCATCGGCCGTGCTCGCCGGGATGCGCGTCGTCGTCGTGGCGTGCGACGAGGCGGGCAACGTCGACCTCGACGACCTGCGCGCGAAGATCGAGGAGCACGCCTCGACGCTGTCGGCGCTGATGCTCACGTACCCGTCGACTCACGGGGTGTACGAGCACGACGTGCTCGACATCACGCAGGCGGTGCACGACGCGGGCGGTCAGGTCTACGTCGACGGTGCGAACCTCAACGCCCTGCTCGGCTACGCGCGGTTCGGCGACCTCGGCGGCGACGTCTCGCACCTCAATCTGCACAAGACGTTCGCGATACCGCACGGCGGTGGGGGGCCGGGTGTCGGCCCGGTCGCGGCGAAAGCGCATCTCGCACCGTTCTTGCCGGGGCATCCGTTCTCGCCCCGGGCAGATCACGCGGGCGGCTTCGTCTTCGATGGCGCGCCGATTTCGGGTGCGCCGCACGGGTCGGCCGGGATCCTGCCGGTGTCGTGGGCGTATGTGCGGATGATGGGGGCCGCGGGCCTGCGGAATGCCACGGCCGCCGCGGTGCTCGCCGCCAACTACGTCGCGGCCCGGCTGCGTGCGCACTTCCCGGTGCTGTACACGGGCGAGAACGGACTGGTCGCGCACGAGTGCATCCTCGACCTGCGTCCGCTGCGCGAGGCGACCGGGATCACGGTGGACGATGTGGCGAAGCGCCTGATCGACTACGGATTCCACGCTCCGACGATGTCGTTCCCCGTCGCGGGGACGCTGATGGTCGAGCCGACCGAGAGCGAGGACCTCGGCGAGCTCGAGAGGTTCGTCGAGGCGATGATCGCGATCCACGCCGAGGCGCATGCCGTCGCGGCGGGGGAATGGCCCGCGGACGACAACCCCGTGGTGAATGCGCCCCACACCGCCGAGTCGGCGATCGCGGGCGAGTGGGACCATCCGTACTCCCGTGAGCGCGCCGTCTATCCGGTGCACGCGCTCGTGCGCAACAAGTACTGGCCGCCCGTGCGCCGGGTGGACAATGCGTGGGGCGACCGCAACCTGGCCTGCGCCTGCCCGCCCGTGGAGGCCTTCGCCTGACCCGGCCCGCTGGCTCGTGCTTCGGGTGGCGCCCGGCGGGGAGATCCGACAGTCGGACCCCATCCGGCGGGACTGCTCTGCCGAATGGGCCCCACCATCCGCGGCCGCCACGTGCACCCCTCGGCGCCCGATCATCGCCGTACGGTAGCGAGCATCGCGTTGTCACGAGGGGCGACGAGGGGAACGCCCGCACGGACAAGCTTCCGTTCGACAGGCGCGACGCGATGCGTGTCGGGCCAATCCCCTCGAGCAGAACCGCGCCACCACGTGGCGAGCGCGTACACACCGGGCCGCACTCGCGCGAGTTCCCGCCGGGCCGCCCGCGTGTACAAACCGGACGGTACTCGTCGCTCGTCAGAGGCGAGCAGAAGTCCGGGTTCGTCCGGTGCGAGAGGATGCCGCATCGGTCCACCATCCCGCAAACTCCTCCGCTCGAGTGGCGCTGCGCGGTGGCCCGGGGACAGACATCCGGGGCGCATCCCTGTGGAGGATGCGTCGAGGCACACAGGTGTCCGAGGTCACCGCCGGCAACACCGCCACGAGACCCCCCATCTGTGCCGAAACACCCTGTGGCGAGAGGTGTTTCGCCGCAGATGAGGTGTTTCGGCGCGAAACCCGGCCGCCCGCGGTCAGGGCGTTGCGGACGGCGACGGAGATCCCGATGGCGCGGGCGAGGGACCTGCCGGCACACCGAAGACCCCGGGCCACAGGGCCGCGGCGAGGGGGTACCCGACGAACGCGATCACATCGATCAGCGTGTGCGCGATCACGAGCGGCATGACCCGGCCCCAGCGCCGGTAGCACCACCCGAAGACCACGCCCATCACGAAGTTCCCGATCATCGGGCCGAACCCCTGGTAAGCGTGATACGCGCCGCGCAGCGCCGCGGTCGACAGGATGATCGTCCACCAGCCCCACCCCAGCCGCCGCAGCCGATCGAAGAGGTACCCGATGAAGATGACCTCCTCGGTCAGCCCCGCGCGCACCGCCGCGAGCAGGATCAGAGGGATCGTCCACCATGACGGATCGAGGGGCGAGGCATCGACCTGCAGGGTGATGTCGAGAGCGCGGCCGATCGCGTAGAGGCCCAGCCCCGGCACGCCGATCACCAGGATCAGCAGGGCGCCCCGCCCGACGTCGCCGCCGAAGCGGCGGAAGTCCAGGCCGATGCGCCGGAACGCCGACGTGCCGGGCTCCCACAGCAACCAGATCGCCAGCGCCACCGGCACCAGCGCGAAGAACTGCGACAGGAACTGGTAGAGCACCGGCCAGAATTCGGATGCCGCGGCCCCGGGATTGACCGACGTCGACTGCTGGCCGAGCGACTCCTCGCGCTCCAGCGACTGCACGAGCTGCAGGACCGAGTAGAGGGCGGACCGACCGACCGACAACGCCAGGACGATGCCGATCTCCCACCACAGTCGAACCCGCGCGGGGCGGTCGAGTCTCATCGGGCCGTCGACGGGCCTCACGGGTTCCACTTCGACAGATTGCCATATAGACGGCATCCTGAGTTAAGGCTATGTAACGGTTTTGCTCATGATTTGGAGCATTCGGACCAGGATGCCTAGGGTTTCTCTATCCCGCGCAGAACCATGACCATGACTCTGCGCGTAACAGCACTCTTAACAGGAGGACAAGTGAAGCGCAACAAGATTGCCCTGTCGGGGCTCGCGCTCCTCGCCGTCGGAGGGCTCACGCTCGCCGGCTGTGCGGGCAGCGGAGACTCGGGCGACACCGACGGTGGCGGCGCGAGCGACGCGATCATCACCACGAACGGTTCTGAGCCGGAGAACCCGCTCATCCCCACCACGACCAACGAGGTCGGCGGCGGCAAGATCCTCGACGCGATCTTCGCGGGCCTGGTGGCCTACGAAGCGGATGGCTCGCCCGTCAACGACATGGCCGAAGAGATCACGGTCGATGACCCGCAGAACCTGACGGTGAAGATCAAGGAAGGCCAGACCTTCACGGACGGCGAGGAAGTCACCGCTGACAACTTCATCAAGGCCTGGAACTACGGCGCACTCGCGTCGAACGAGCAGCTGAACAGCTACTTCTTCGAGGACATCGAGGGCTTCAGCTACGACGAGGACTCCGAGCTCACGGGTCTCGAGCAGGTCGACGACTACACGTTCACGATCGCGCTCAACAAGCCCGCCTCGGACTTCGCTCTGCGCCTGGGCTACTCGGCGTTCTACCCGCTGCCGGATGTCGCGTTCGAAGACATGGCGGCCTTCGGCGAGAACCCGATCGGCAACGGCCCGTACATGCTCGCCGGTGACGACGCGTGGCAGCACGACGTGCAGATCGACCTCGTCAAGAACCCCGACTACAAGGGTGTGCGTGAGGTGAAGAACGGTGGCCTGACCATCGTCTTCTACGCGTCGCAGGACGCGTCGTACGCCGACCTGCTCGCGGGTGAGGTCGACGTCGTCGACCAGATCCCGACCGGTGCTCTCGCGACCTTCGAGTCGGATCTCGAGGATGTCGGCGGCACGGCTGTCAACCAGCCCGCCGCGGTCTTCCAGTCCTTCACGGTGCCCGAGTACCTGCCGCACTTCGCGGGCGAAGAGGGCCAGCTGCGTCGCCAGGCGATCTCGATGGCGATCAACCGTCCCGAGATCACCGACGTGATCTTCGAGGGCAGCCGCACGCCGGCGAGCGACTTCACGTCGCCGGTCATCGACGGCTGGTCGGACTCGCTCGAGGGTGCCGAGGTGCTCGCCTACAACGAGGACGAGGCAAAGGCCCTGTGGGCCGAGGCCGACGCCATCTCGCCGTGGGAGGGCTCGTTCCAGATCGCGTACAACTCCGACGGCGGCCACCAGGCATGGGTCGACGCGGTGACCAACTCGATCAAGAACGTGCTCGGCATCGAGGCATCGGGTGCTCCCTACCCGACCTTCGCCGAGCTGCGCGAACTGGTCAACGCCCGCACGATCACGACCGCGTTCCGCACGGGTTGGCAGGCCGACTACCCCGGTCTGTACAACTTCCTCGGCCCGCTCTACGCGACCAACGCGGGCTCCAACGACGGCGACTACTCGAACGCCGAGTTCGATGCGCTGCTCGCAGAGGGCATCTCGTCGACGGACGCCGGTGAGGCCAACGAGCTGTTCCAGCAGGCACAGTCGATCCTGCTGAAGGATCTGCCCGCGACGCCGCTCTGGTACTCGAACGTGACCGGCGGTTACGCCGACACGGTCCAGAACGTCGAGTTCGGCTGGAACTCGGTGCCGCTGTACCACGAGATCACCAAGGGCTAACTCCCGATCTCACTCGCGAGGCGGTGACGGATACACGTCACCGCCTCGCGACATGTTGCCTGGGGCTCGCGCTCGCCCACCCGACGCGGCACGATGCTCTTAGTGGGTTCGCGCGCGCCGATAGGGTGTGCGCTCGCCCCGTATCCGAAGGGAGTGAGGGTGCTCGCGTACATCCTCCGACGACTGCTGCAGGTGATCCCCGTGTTCTTCGGGGCGACCCTGCTGATCTACTTCATGGTTTTCGCCATGCCGGGGGACCCGATCCTCGCCCTCTTCGGCGACCGGACCCCGAACCCCGCTCTGCTCGAGCAGATACGGGCGCAGTACCACCTGGACGACCCGTTCCTGGTGCAGTACTTCTACTACATCACCGGTGTGCTGCGAGGCGACTTCGGGGTCAGCTTCTCCGGTCAGCCCGTCGGGGAGATCCTGTTGCGCACCTTCCCGGTGACGGCGCGTCTCGCGATCATGGCTCTGGTGATCGAGTTCACGTTGGCGATCATCATCGGCACGCTCTCGGCGCTGCGCAAGGGCAAGCTGTTCGACAACGCGTCACTCGTCGTCGCCCTGGTCTTCGTCGCCGTCCCGATCTTCGTGCTCGCCTTCCTCGCGCAGTACTTCCTCGCGATCCAGCTCGGGTGGTTCAGACCCACGGTGGGGGCGCGGAACGGATGGTTCGACCTGCTCCTCCCCGCCATCGTGTTGGGGGTGAGCCTGTACGCGACGAGCATGCGACTGATGCGCGCGTCGACGATCGACACGCTCAATCAGGACTGGGTCCGCACCGCGTACAGCAAGGGGCTCTCGCGTCGTCGCGTCGTCCCCGTGCACGTCATGCGCAACTCACTGCTGCCCGTCATCACCAACTCGGCCACCAACTTCGGTGTGCTGCTCGTCGGCGCGACCGTCACCGAGGGAATCTTCAACGTTCCCGGTGTGGGGAACACGCTGTACGAGGCGATCACGCGACAGGAGGGGCCCACCGTGGTCTCGTTCGTGACTGTTTTCGTGGTCGTATACGTGCTCGTCAATCTCGTCGTCGACCTGCTCTATGGTCTGCTCGATCCGAGGATCCGCTATGCCAAGTGATCGCATTCCCGCCCCGCACTTCGTTGCCCCCGTACGTGACGCGACGATCGCCGTCGACGAGGTTCGCGTCGCCGCGAAGCGCAGCAACCTCTGGCTCGACGCCTGGCGCGACATGCGTCGTCGCCCGACCTTCTGGGTTTCGAGCATCGTCGTCGTGATCATCGTGATCATGGCGTTCGCGCCGACCCTGTTCACGCAGGTGCCGCCGAACTCGCAGTGCTTCCTCGAGAACAGCAACGGCGGACCGGCCCCGGGTCACCCGCTCGGCTTCACCTTCCAGGGGTGCGACGTCTGGTCGCGCATCGTGTGGGGCGCGCGCACCTCGATCTCGGTCGGCCTGATCGCAACCGTCATCGGCACGACCGTGGGCCTGGTCTTCGGCGCACTTGCCGGCTTCTACGGCGGATGGCTCGACTCGCTGCTCTCGCGCATCGGTGACATCTTCTTCGCCATCCCGTACATCCTCGCGGCGATCGTCGTGATGAGCGTGTTCTCGCAGAACCGCACGGTCTTCACGCTCGCCTTCGCAATCGGTGGGTTCGCCTGGGCGTCGACGGCGCGCATCATCCGCGCCGAGATCCTGCGTGTGCGGCAGGCGGACTTCGTGATGGCGTCCCGCGCGCTCGGCCAGTCGCGCTTCCGGACACTCGTCTCGCACGTCGTTCCGAACGCGTTGCCGCCCGTGCTGGTCGTCTCGACCATCTCGCTCGCAGCCGCCATCGTCGCCGAGGCGACGCTCGCGTTCCTGGGCGTCGGGCTCGGGAGCGAGACGATGTCGTGGGGCAATGACATCAGCCAGGCGCAGCAGTCCCTGCGTGTCGCGCCGATGGCGCTGATCTACCCCTCGATCGCGCTCACGGTCACCGTGCTCGCATTCATCGTGCTCGGCGAGCTTCTCCGAGATGCCATCGATCCGAAGGCGAGGGCCCGCCGATGAGCGAGCGAATCGACGTCCCGCTTCTGAGCATCCGCGATCTGACGGTCGCCTTCGGTACCAACGAGGTGCTCCACGGCGTCAGCCTCGACATCTTTCCGGGCGAGACCGTCGCGATCGTGGGGGAGTCCGGCTCGGGCAAGTCCACCACGGCCTCTGCCGTGGTGAACCTGCTTCCCGGCAACGGGCTCGTGACGGGCGGAAGCATCCAGTTGGATGGGCGCGAGCTCACCGACCTGAACGCCGGACAGATGGAGCGCATCCGCGGGCGCGAGATCGGCTATGTCCCGCAGGACCCGATGTCGAATCTCAACCCCGTGTGGAGCATCGGCTTCCAGGTGAAAGAGGCGATCCGCGCGAACGGGATCGCCTCGAGCCGCAAGGACGTCGACGCGCGGGCCATCGAGGTTCTGCAACAGGCAGGACTTCCGGATGCCGCGAAGCGCCTGCACCAGTTTCCGCACCAGTTCTCGGGCGGTATGCGCCAGCGCGCCCTGATCGGCATCGGCCTGGCGGCCGACCCCAAGCTGCTGATCGCCGACGAGCCGACATCGGCTCTCGACGTGACGGTGCAGCGCGTGATCCTCGATCACATGGCCACGCTCACCCGCGACAAGGGCACCTCGGTGCTCCTGATCACGCACGACCTCGGACTCGCCGCCGAGCGCGCGGAGAAGATCATCGTGATGAACCGGGGCGAGATCGTCGAGATGGGTCCGAGCCGCGAGATCCTCGAGAACCCGCTGCATCCGTACACGCAGCGCCTCGTCGCCGCGGCGCCGAGCCTCGCGTCGAAACGTATTCAGACGCGTGTGCAGGATCGAGGCATCGAGACCAGCGCGGACGTCGCGGCGATCCCGCCCGCGATCGAGGTGCGGGATCTCGTCAAGGAGTACAAGATCCGACTCGGCGGGTTCCGCAGCGAAGCGTTCCGGGCCGTCGACGGCGTCTCGTTCCAGATTCCGCGCGGTAAGACGCTCGCTCTGGTGGGGGAGTCGGGTTCCGGCAAGTCCACGGTGGCGAAGATGGTGCTCAAACTCGAGGATCCGACGTCGGGTGACGTCCTCGTCGACGGCCAGGACGTCGCCAAGCTGGGCGGCCGCGAGTCTTTCCGGCTGCGCCGTCAGATGCAGCCGGTCTTCCAGGACCCGTACGGATCGCTCGATCCGCTGCGCAACATCGGCAACACGATCTCGGAGCCGCTGAACATCCACAAGGTCGGCGACCGCGCGTCGCGCCGGGCCCGCGTGGCGGAGCTGCTGGACCAGGTCTCGCTGCCGCAGTCGCTCGAGTCGCGCTACCCGAACGAGCTTTCGGGCGGGCAGCGTCAGCGCGTCGCCATCGCGCGTGCGCTCGCGCTCAAGCCGGACGTCGTGGTGCTCGACGAGGCCGTCTCGGCGCTCGACGTGCTGGTGCAGGATCAGATCCTGCAGCTGCTCGCCGAGCTGCAGAGCGAGCTCGGCCTGACGTACCTGTTCATCACGCACGACCTCGCCGTCGTCCGTGTCGCCGCCGACATGGTGGCCGTCATGGAGCGGGGCAAGATCGTCGAGCAGGGCACGGTGGACGAGATCTTCGCGAACCCGGCCGAGGAGTACACGCGTCGGCTGCTGGCGGCGATCCCGGGGGCGTCGATCCCGCTCGGTGGTGTGTGAGGCGCGTGCCTTCGCCGTCGACGCCGGATAGCGATGTCCGTGTCTTTCGGGCGCCGTCGGCGACGATCGGCCTGATCGTCGCCGCGCTCGTCGCGCTCGCGTTGCTCGTCGACGCGGGCGTGCGCGCCGGGGTGGGCGAGATGTTGCTGCTCGCGCCCTGGGTTCTGCTGGTGCTCTGGTTCGTCTACGTGCTGGTCTACGCACCGCACATCCGCACCGACGCATCCGGTGTCCGCGTGCACAACCTGCTGCGCATCGTGGAGTTCCCGTGGAGCGCGGTGCGAGACATCGAGCTGCGCTGGCAGGTGCGCTTCCGCCTGAGTTCGGGACAGGATGTCTCGAGCTTCGGCGGTCCGGTCGCGGGGCGCCCCGGCCGGCCCCCCTTGCGCTTCGGCGGGGGAGAGAGACGCGAACCGCCGGCATTGCGCGACATGGAGTTGCTGAGGGAGCAGTGGATCTCGGCGACCGAAAGCCGAGCGGATCACGGAATCGGGTCCCAGGTGGACGCGTCCTCTGGCGGAGCGCACACCGCACCCGTGATCCGTCGCCGTTGGGACGTTGCGGCGCTCGTCGCGCTCGCTGTCATCGCCATCTGGGCCGTGAGCGCTGTGACAATCGTTAACGTCGTTCAATGAATGTAATGCGTAGGTTCTAACGGTCATCTCGCGCATTTCTCGCAGGGGGCGAGATTGTTACGTTCGTGAAAAGACCGGCGAATGTGTGTGACTGTCTCGATGTGCCGGGTTAGGGTCTATGAATCGCCGGCACCCACGGCGGGCTGAAAGCCAGCCTTCGTGACACTGAGTTCCAACCCGGAACTGCTTCCGAGAGATCCACGATGACGTACGCAACCTCCCCCGCTGCATACCGCGACACACCCGCCAGGCCCGCCCGGTGACGCTCTATGTGGTCCGCAGGTTCATCCACTACGCGATCCTCAGCCTGATCGCGACGTGCCTCGCGTACATCCTGGCCAGCGTGCTGCTGAAGCCGGCCGACCGGTTCTATGGAATGAACCCCCGTCCGCCGCAGGCCTCGATCGATGCGAGCCTCGACGCGATGGGTGTGAATCCCGACGTGCCCGTGCTCGTGCGATTGTGGAATTGGCTCGTCAACCTGTTCACGCAGTTCTCGCTCGGCGAGACGGTCGGCGGGGCGCAGGTCACGGCCGAGATCGCGGCGCGTTCGGGCGCGAGCCTGCGTCTGCTGCTGATCGGGTCGATCCTCGGCGCGATCGTGGGCGTGCTCCTCGGCGTCTGGGGGGCCGTGCGGCAGTACCGCGCGAGCGACCAGATCGTCACGTACTCCTCGTACATCGTCTTCGCGACGCCGACCTTCGTGATCGGCGTTCTGCTCATGATCGCCGCGACGTCGTTCAACAACGCGCTGGGAACCCAGGTCATCCGCTTCACGGGCGAGTACACCGCCGGGATTTCTGGCGGCTGGTGGGACATCGCGCTCGACCGGGCCATCCATCTGCTGCTGCCGACGATCGCGCTCGTCCTGATCAGCGCCTCGTCGTATTCGCGCTATCAGCGCAGCGTGATGCTCGACGTTCTGGGCGCCGACTACATCCGCACGGCCCGCGCCAAGGGCCTGCCCCGTTCGAAGGCGCTCGTGCGTCACGGGGTGCGCATCGCGCTCATCCCTATGTCTACGTTCTTCGCCTACAGCTTCGGCACGCTCATCGCCGGCTCGGCGATGCTCGAGATCGTCTTCTCGTGGCGGGGGATGGGGCAGTTCCAGCTGAACGCGGTGACCCAGAACGACATCAACGCGGTCGCCGGCTCGACGCTGTTCGTCGCGGTTCTCGTGCTGCTGTCGTCGACGCTGTCCGAAGTGCTCTACGCGGCGCTCGACCCGAGGGTGAGGGCCTGACATGACCATGCAGCAAGAGGCGCTCGAGGCGCCGCTCGAGCCCCGCGACCCGGTCACCCGGGAGCGCAAGCCCCTCTCGCGCAACCGCCTGGTGTGGGCGCGGCTGCGCGGCATGCCGCGATTCTGGGTCGGGGCATCCGTCTTCGCCCTGATCGTGCTGTGGGCGATCATCGGGCCGCTGGCGTACCCGTGGGGTGTCACCGACCGCGACGCGCTGAACATGGGCATGGGGCCGACCCTCCGCCACTGGTTCGGCACGAACGCGATCGGTCAGGACATCTACGCCCAGACCATGTCGGGGCTGCAGAAGTCGCTCATCATCGGGCTGCTGGCCGGTGTCGGCGCCACCCTTATCGCGGCGATCGTGGGGTCGCTCGCGGGGTATCTCGGGGGGCGCGCGGACAGCGTGATCGGATGGTTCATCCACCTGCTGCTCGTGATCCCCTCGTTCTTCATCCTCGTGCTGCTGAGCCCGCTGACCCGCGGGCTGTCGTGGCTGGCGCTGACCTTCTTCCTGGCGATCTTCAGCTGGATGATCATGGCGCAGGTCGTCCGCAACCAGACCCGGTCGCTCCGGAACCGCGACTTCGTGCGCGCGGCCCGGTACATGGGCATGCCGACGCGCAAGATCCTCGGCCGGCACGTCCTGCCGAACGTCGCCTCGCTGCTCATCATCGACGCCACGCTCGGCATTGTCGCCTCGATCATGGCCGAGACGTCGCTCAGCTACTTCGGGTTCGGTGTGCAGAAGCCGGATGTCTCGCTCGGCACGCTTCTCGCCGACGGCACCGCCGCGGCGCTCACCCGGCCCTGGCTCTTCGTCTTCCCCGCGGCGGTGCTCATCATCCTTCTCTTCGCCATCAGCCTGATCGGCGACGCCCTGCGCGACGCCATCGACCCGACCTCGGGGGTGAACCGTGGCTGAGTTCCAGGTCGGTCGCAAGGCCGCCGCTCGCACACCCGTCGTGGGGGCGCCGCTCCTCTCCGTCCGCGACCTCAGCGTGACGTTCCCGCAGCGCGGCGGCGACCCCGTGCGCGCCGTGCGCGGCATTTCGTACGACGTCCACGCGGGCGAGTTCCTCGGCATCGTCGGCGAGTCCGGCTCGGGCAAGTCCGTTTCGTCGCTGGCCGTCATGGGTCTGCTGCCCTCGTCCGCCGAGATCACGGGCGCCATCGAGTTCGAGGGGCGCTCGCTTCTGGGCATGGGCGACAACGAACTGTCGCGCATCCGTGGCGCCGAACTCGCCATGGTGTTCCAGGACCCGCTCTCGGCGCTGACCCCGGTGTACTCGGTCGGCGACCAGATCTCCGAGGGCCTGCGTCTGCACGACTCCTCCCTCTCGGTTCAGGCCGCGCACGCGCGCGCGGTCGAGCTGCTGAAGATCGTCGGCATTCCCGACGCCGAGCGTCGCGCCCGCGCCTTCCCGCACGAGTTCTCGGGCGGAATGCGTCAACGAGCCATGATCGCGATGGCGATCGCGAACGACCCGAAGGTGATCATCGCCGACGAGCCGACGACGGCGCTCGATGTGACGATCCAGGCCCAGATTCTCGAGGTGCTCGAGACCGCGCGCGAGATCACGGGCTCCGCGGTCGTGCTCATCACGCACGACCTCGGCGTCGTCGCCGGTCATGCCGATCGTGTCGGCGTGATGTACGCCGGCAAGCTCGTCGAGCTCGGCACGACCGACGAGGTCTTCCACGAACCCCACATGCCCTACACGATCGGCCTGCTGCGCTCGGTGCCGAACATGCTGACGGCCGGCACGCAGCGCCTGGTGCCGCTCGAGGGGCGACCGCCATCGCTCAGCGCCCTGCCGCGCGGGTGCCCGTTCGCCCCGCGCTGCCCCGTCGCGATCGACGCCTGCCGCGATATCGAGCCCGAGCTGCTCGAGCACGATCCGGGTTCGGTACCGCCGCACGTTTCAGCGTGCATCCGTGCCGGCGAGATCGCGCGCGGTGAACTCCCGCGCGCAGAGGTGTTCCCGCGTCCCGAGCCGCTGCCACAGGAGGAGCGCGCCCAGACAACGGATGCTCCCGTCGTTCGAGTAACCGATCTGGTGCGCCACTTCCCGCTCATGAAGGGGTCGATCTTCCCGCGCCGGATCGGCACCGTGCGCGCCGTCGACGGGGTTTCGTTCACGCTCCAGGCGGGCCGTACCCTCGGGCTCGTCGGTGAATCCGGATGCGGCAAGACCACCACGATCCTCGAGATCATGGAGATGGTCGCGCCCCAGGGCGGAAAGATCGAGATCTCGGGCAAGGACGTGGACCAGCTCGGCAAGGGTGCGCGCCACGCGTTGCGGGAAGACATCCAGATCGTCTTCCAGGACCCGATGGGCGCCATCGACCCGCGCCTGCCGATCGGCGAGGTCATCACCGAGCCGCTGTGGGTCGCGGGCAAGCCCAAGGCCGAGCGCGACAAGCGCGTCGTCGAGCTGCTCGAACTGGTCGGCCTCGACCCCGCGATGGCCGATCGCTACCCGCACGAGTTCTCGGGTGGTCAGCGCCAGCGCATCGGCATCGCCCGCGCGCTCTCGACGAACCCCTCGATCATCGTGCTCGACGAGCCCGTCTCGGCGTTGGATGTCTCGATCCAGGCCGGCATCATCAACCTGCTCGAAGACTTGAAGGACCGTCTCGGCCTCTCGTTCCTCTTCGTCGCGCACGACCTCGCCGTCGTCCGGCAGATCGCCGACGACGTGGCCGTGATGTACCTCGGTCGCATCGTCGAACAGGGTCCGATCGCCGAGGTCTTCAATGAGCCCAGGCATCCGTACACCAAGGCCCTCATCTCGGCCGCACCGATTCCCGACCCGCGCATCGAACGCGCCCGCACACGCATCCTGCTGCAGGGGGACCTCCCGAGCCCGACGCAGGAGATCTCGGGGTGCCGCTTCCGCACCCGCTGCCCGCTGTACGCGTTGCTGGACGACGCATCGCAGCAGGTCTGCCGCGGAAGCGACCCCGAACTGACCCGGCACGGCCGCGCGAGCGTCGCCTGCCATCACGCGGATCGCTCCGCGCTGATGGATCAGGTGGCGCTCGACCGCGCCGGGTAACGCCCGAGGTGACGGCACCACGCCACCCCGGTCTTCCCCCGAAAACACGAGAGGAAACGATCACATGAGAACTCGAAGTGCGAAGGCGCTCGGCGCCATCGCGATGCTCGGCGCAAGCGCGTTGATCATCGCGGGCTGTTCAGCAGGCAACACCGGGGGTCCGAGCGACGCCCCGACGGATGCGGCTGAACTGCCCTCCACCGACTGGGTGCGCGCGGACGCCGCGGACGTCCAGGACGGCGGCGACCTGACCCTCGCGGTCTCGGCCCTGCCCGTCAACTTCAACATCTACCAGATCGACGGCAACGAGTCCGACACCAACGACATCGTCGAGACGACGCTCGGCGGCCCGTTCAAGATCGACGAGACCGGCGTACCGATCGTCGACGAGAACTACGCGTCGTCGGCCGAGATCACGAGCGAAGACCCGCAGGTCGTCGAGATCACGCTCAACCCCGACGCGGTCTGGGAAGACGGAACCCCCATCACGGTCGCCGACTACGCGGCCACGTGGCTCGCCAACAACGGCTCCAACGAAGAGTTCATCAACGTCTCGACCGCAGGGTGGGACCAGATCGAGTCCATCGAGCAGGGCGACGACGAGTACCACGTCGTCGTGACCTTCTCGTCGATCTACGCCGACTGGCAGGGCCTGTTCACGAGCGTGCTCAAAGAGAGCATCGCGAGCGACCCCGCCGCGTTCAACGAGGGCTTCCTCACGCAGGGCATGCCCTCGAGCGGTCCCTTCATGTTCACCGACATCGACGTGACCGGCCAGGTCATCACGCTCGAGCGCAACCCGCTGTGGTGGGGCGAGACCCCCAAGCTCGACCGCATCCTGTTCCAGGCCGTCAGCCAGGACCAGCAGGGTTCGTCGTTCGCGAACGGTGAGATCGACGCGCTCTACATCTCGGCGAGTGCGGACCTCTACGAGACCGCGCAGACCGTCGACGGCGCGGACATCCAGGCCACGAACGGCCTGACGTGGACCCACGTCACGATGAACGCCAAGGAAGGTCCCCTCGCGGACGTCAACGTGCGCAAGGCGGTCGCCTCGATCGTCAACCGCGAGCAGATCGCGGCCGCGGCCAACACGCCTGTCGGCGTGCCCGCCGTCACGCAGGGCGACTACATCTTCATGCCCGGTCAGGATGGCTACACGGATGACGCGCTGCCCTACGACCTCGATGCCGGTGCCGCGTTCCTCGAAGAGGCCGGATACAGCAAGGAAGGCGACTCGTGGGTCAAGGACGGTGAGCCGCTCGAGCTGAGCGTCACCGTTCCCGCCGACACCGCGACGAACATCCAGCGCGCCGAGCAGGTCCAGGCCGACCTCGGTGAGTTCGGCATCCCCGTCGAGCTCGTTTCGGTTCCCGTTGCCGGCTACTTCAGCGACTACGTGATCCCGGGCGACTTCGAGATGGTCAGCTTCTCGTGGGTCGGCACCGCGTTCCCGATCTCCTCATCGGAGCCGCTGTTCTTCCCGCTGGACTCCGAGCAGAACTTCACCGGCACGACCGATGAGGCGCTCGGCGACCTGTGGGACCAGGCCAACACCGAGCTCGACCCCGAGGCGCGCATCGAGATCGCGAACGAGATCAACGCGGCCATCTGGGAGTACGTCCCGATGTTCCCGATCGCGCCGCTCCCGAACGTGTACGCAGTCACGGATGGTCTCGTGAACTGGGGCGCCACGCAGTTCGAGACGATCGACTGGACGCTCGTGGGCTGGGCCGCCGAGTAAGCAGCGGTTGTTGTCCGGGCGGGGCGGGATCCTTCGGGGTCCCGCCCCGCTGTCGTTCCTGGCGCATCCGGGCGCCCACACCGCGCGGAAGAGGGCACTCGCCGGGCTCACAGCGGCCTGCGATAGGCTGAGGGGGACTGGACCCTTCGACATCGGCTGCTGAGCCTGTCGAAACACCGGGCCGTCTCTCACACTTCCCATCACTGCAAGGACCTTTTCATGGCGCGTGCCTTCCGTTCCGATCTCCGCAATGTCGCGATCGTCGCGCACGTCGACCACGGCAAGACGACCCTCGTCGACGCCATGCTCCGCCAGACCGGCTCGTTCGGTTCGCACGAGCACACAGAAGAGCGCGCGATGGACTCGAACGACCTCGAGCGCGAAAAGGGCATCACGATCCTCGCCAAGAACACGGCGGTCACCTACAAGGGTGTGCACGCGACCGACGGTCCCGTGACGATCAACGTCATCGACACCCCCGGCCACGCCGACTTCGGCGGCGAGGTCGAGCGCGGCCTGTCCATGGTCGACGGTGTCGTGCTGCTCGTCGATGCATCCGAGGGCCCGCTCCCGCAGACGCGGTTTGTGCTGCGCAAGGCGCTCGAGGCCAAGCTTCCCGTGATCCTGCTCGTCAACAAGACGGACCGCCCCGACGCGCGCATCGCCGAGGTCGAGGAAGAAAGCCACGACCTGCTGCTCGGACTCGCGTCCGACCTGGTCGACGACGTGCCGGACCTCGATGTCGACGCCCTGCTCGATGTCCCGGTCGTCTACGCCAGTGGCCGTGCCGGTGCTGCGTCGCTGAACCGTCCCGACAACGGTGCCCTGCCCGACAACGACGACCTCGAGCCGCTCTTCGGCGCGATCCTCGAGCACGTGCCGGCCCCGTCGTACGACGACGACGCGCCGCTGCAGGCCTGGGTCACGAACCTCGACTCGAGCCCGTTCCTCGGTCGCCTCGCCCTGCTGCGCGTCTTCAACGGCACGCTCAAGAAGGGCCAGACGGTCGCCTGGGTGCGCTCCGACGGCACGACCAGCAACGCCCGTATCACCGAGCTCTTCAAGACGCGCGCCCTCGAGCGCTACCCCGCGGATGACGCAGGCCCGGGTGACATCGTCGCGATCGCCGGCTTCCCCGACATCACGATCGGCGAGACGATCGCCGACCCCGAAGACGTGCGGCCGCTGCCGGCGATCACGGTCGACGACCCCGCGATCTCGATGACGATCGGCACGAACACGTCGCCCCTCGTCGGCAAGGTCAAGGGACACAAGCTGACCGCGCGCATGGTCAAGGACCGCCTCGACCGCGAACTGATCGGCAACGTGTCTCTCAAGGTCGTCGACATCGGACGCCCGGATGCCTGGGAGGTGCAGGGTCGCGGAGAGTTGGCCCTCGCCATCCTCGTCGAGAACATGCGTCGCGAAGGCTTCGAGCTGACCGTCGGCAAGCCGCAGGTGGTCACGAAGCAGGTCGACGGCAAGACGCACGAGCCGTTCGAGCACCTGACGATCGACGCGCCGGAGGAGTACCTCGGCGCGATCACGCAGCTGCTCGCCACCCGCAAGGGCCGTATGGACAACATGACCAACCACGGCACCGGCTGGGTGCGCATGGAGTTCATCGTCCCCTCGCGCGGCCTGATCGGCTTCCGCACCGAGTTCCTCACCACGACCCGCGGCACCGGCATCGCGAACGCGATCTCGCACGGCTACGAGCCCTGGGCGGGCACGATCGTCACGCGCCAGAACGGCTCGATCGTCTCCGACCGTTCGGGTGTCGTCACCCCCTTCGCGATCATCGCGCTGCAGGAGCGCATGTCGTTCTTCGTCCAGCCCACGCAGGAGGTCTACGAGGGCATGGTGATCGGCGAGAACTCGCGCGCGGACGACATGGACGTGAACATCACGAAGGAGAAGAAGCTCACGAACATGCGTGCCGCGAGCTCCGACACCTTCGAGTCCATGACGCCGCCGCGCCAGCTGTCGCTCGAGGAGAGCCTCGAGTTCGCCCGCGAGGACGAGTGCGTCGAGGTCACGCCCGAGATCGTCCGCATCCGCAAGGTCAACCTCGACGCCAATGAGCGCGCCCGCGCGACGGCCCGCCTCAAGCGCCAGGGCTGATTCGGTTCTAGCTGCACCAACGGTCGCGACACGCCGCGTGGTTTCGACGCACAACGGCGAGTCGCGACCGTTCGAGCGTGTAGGTGAGCGGATGTCGGGGGCTCAGCGGAGCTCCGACACCAGCACCGCGCTCGTGCCCGGCAGCAGCGCCTCGAACACGTGCGGGGCGTCCCCGGCATAGGCGAGGTAGTCGCCGGGCTCCAGCACGTGCGGGGCATCGGCCGGGCCGACCCGCGCCCGTCCGCTGACGAGGACGAGGTGTTCGGTCGTGCTCCGCTGGTGCGGGTCCGACACGCGCGCCTCGCCGGGTTCGGCGCGGATCAGGTAGATGTCGCGGCGCGCGTTCGGGGGACTGGCCGACAGGAGCGACGCCACATACGGCGCGGCGGACGACGGGATGCCCGCGCTCGATCCGGATCGCGAGCTCGCGCGCACGAGCGTCGGCGCCTGGGCCTCTTGATCCACGAACACGGCAAAGGGCACGCCGAGCGCCACGGCGAGGGCCCACAGCGTCTCGACGCTCGGATTGCCCGACCCGCCCTCGAGCTGCGAGACCGTCGCCTTCGACACGTCGGCGCGCCGGGCGAGCTCGGAGACGGAGATTCCGATGGCCTCGCGTTCACGACGCAGAGTCCGGGCGATGCGGGCACCGAGCGTTTCCATGCGTTCATTATGGCAAACGATCGTTCGACTTGACAGACATCCGCCGACTGTTCAGACTCGCTTTCATGAGTGCGGGCCGGCGAGCGAAGCGGACCGCCGAGCCGGATCGCCAACCCGATCCCGAGGCCCGGCGTGCCCGGCGCCAGGCGCTCGGCGTCGCGCTCGCGACGAGCGTCTACGGCGTCTCGTTCGGCGCGCTGTCGGTGGCATCCGGGCTCGACGTCTGGCAGACGTGCGTGCTGAGCCTCGTGATGTTCACGGGCGGCTCGCAGTTCGCCTTCGTCGGCGTGATCGGAGCCGGGGGACTGGTGGCGGCGCCCGCGGCGATCGCCTCGGCCGCGCTGCTCGGGGTCCGCAACGTCGCGTACGGGATGCGGATGTCTCCGGTCATCGGCCGGGGAGTGCTCCGGCGCGCGGGGGCCGCGCACTTCACGATCGATGAGTCGACCGCCGTCTCGCTCGCCCAGACCACGCCGCATGCCCGCACGCTCGGGTTCTGGCTGACGGGCCTCGGCATCTACCTCGGGTGGAACGTCACGACGCTGGTGGGGGCGCTGCTCGGTGACGTGCTCGGTGATCCGAAAGCGTATGGCCTCGATGCGGCCGCCGCGGCGGCGTTCCTGGCGCTGCTGTGGCCCCGGCTGCGCGGACGGCAGGCGATCGCGGTCGGTGTCGCCGCGGCGGTCGTCGCGACCGTGCTGACCCCCGGTCTGATGCCGGGCATGCCCGTGCTGCTCGCGGCCGTCGTCGCGATCGTCGTGGGGTGGTTCAACTGGCTCGGGCGCGACGACATGCCGCCCACCGAGTCATCCGATGTCCGCGAACGCGAGGGCCTGCCATGACCCTCTGGACCGCGGTGCTGCTCGCATCCGTCATCTGTCTCGCCCTCAAAGCCGTCGGCTATCTGCTGCCGACCGCGTGGGTGCAGGCCCCGCGCCCGGCGCGGATCGCCGACCTGCTCACCGTCGCGCTGCTCGCGGCGCTCGTCGCCGTGCAGACGCTCGGGGCGGGTCAGGCCCTCGCGGTCGATGCTCGTGTGCCCGCCGTGTTGGTCGCCGCGGGACTGCTCGCCCTGCGCGCTCCCTTTCTCGTGGTGGTCGCGGCCGCAGCGGCGACGGCGGCCCTGCTGCGTCTCGCGGGCTGGGCCGTCTGAGCCCGCGCCGCGCGGGGTATCGTCGAGCCCATGCCGAAGTTCGTCTCACGCATCCCGACCTTCCTGATCGCCGCACTCGCGGGCGCCGTCTTCGGCGTCGTCGGTACGGTCGCTCACGCGGCGACCATCTGGGGCATTCCGGTGGGGCTCGTGCTCGGGATCATCGGCTCCGGGGCGCTCATGCTCGCGATCCGTCTGC
This sequence comes from Microbacterium sp. CJ77, assembly GCF_002911615.1. Taxonomy (NCBI): domain Bacteria; kingdom Bacillati; phylum Actinomycetota; class Actinomycetes; order Micrococcales; family Microbacteriaceae; genus Microbacterium; species Microbacterium sp. CJ77. Next base: position 643,445 of record NZ_PQBR01000006.1, read on the forward strand.
TCGCCGATCGGTGGGCGTCGGTCGCCGCGGGGGTTGGAATCACGCTGGCCGTGATCGTGTTCTCGGGCGAGGGGCCCGGAGGCTCCGTCATCGCGCCCGCGGGCATGGCCGCCGTCGTCTGGACCGTGGCCTGCCCGCTCGTGGCGGTGCTGATCGTGGCCTGGCCCGAGCTGCCGGCATCCACCCGGTCGACGGCGGGATCCCGGGTCGGAGCCGCGACGGGAGTCGACGCCGGCCGGATCTGAGCCCGTCCGCGCCGACATAGACTGGACGGGTGACCTACGTGATCGCCCTCCCGTGCGTCGATGTGAAGGATCGTGCCTGCATCGACGAATGCCCCGTCGACTGCATCTACGAGGGCGAACGGTCGCTGTACATCCACCCGGACGAGTGCGTCGACTGCGGCGCCTGTGAGCCCGTGTGCCCGGTCGAGGCCATCTACTACGAAGACGACCTGCCCGCCGAGTGGAGCGACTACTACAAGGCGAACGTCGAGTTCTTCGACGACATCGGGTCCCCGGGCGGCGCGGCCAAGGTCGGCGTGATCCACAAGGACCACCCCGTCATCGAGGCGCTTCCCCCGCAGGAGCACTGATCGTGGGGGTCCTGGGACTCCCCGACTACCCGTGGGACCAGGTCGAGCCCTACGCGGCTCGGGCACGCATGCATCCGGATGGCATCGCCGATCTGTCGATCGGATCGCCCGTCGATCCGACTCCCGACATCATCCGTCACGCGCTGTCCGAAGCAACCGACGCGCACGCGTACCCGCAGACCGTGGGCACTCCGGCGCTTCGTGAGGCGATCGTGGACTGGTTCGCGCGTCGTCGAGACGTCGTCGGTCTCGAGGCACGGAACGTGCTGCCGACCATCGGCTCGAAGGAGCTCGTCGCGCTGCTGCCCACCCTGCTGGGGCTCCGCGAGGGCGACGTGGTCGTGCATCCTCGCGCCGCCTACCCGACCTACGAGATCGGAGCGCGCGTCGCGGGCGCCATCCCGTTCGCCTCGGACGCGCCCGAGGAGTGGCCTGCTGCGACGCGCCTGGTCTGGCTCAACTCGCCGGGGAATCCCGACGGGGGAGTCCTCGATGTCGATCAGCTCGCTCGCGCCGTCGCCCGCGCCCGCGAGCTCGGTGCCGTGATCGCGGGTGACGAGTGCTACGCCGAACTGGGCTGGGACGGGCCGTGGGCGAGCGAACCGATCCCGAGCATCCTCGATCCGCGTGTGACGGGCGGAGACACCACGGGCGTCCTCGCCGTCTATTCGCTCAGCAAGCAGTCGAACCTCGCCGGGTATCGCGCGGCGTTCCTGGCAGGCGACGCCGACCTGATCACCCGGCTCGCGAACGTGCGCAAGCACCTCGGTCTGATGCTGCCCGGTCCGGTGCAGGCGGCGATGATCGTGGCCCTCGGCGACGATGCGCACGTCGCCGCGCAGAAGGAGTTGTACCGCGCGCGCCGCGCCGCGTTGAAGCCCGCGCTCGAGGCCGCCGGATTCACCGTGGACCGCAGCGAAGCAGGTCTGTACCTGTGGGCGACCGAGGGTCGCGATGGCTGGGACAGCATGGCCCGGCTCGCCGAGCTGGGCATCCTCGCGGGGCCGGGCGTGTTCTACGGCGATCACTTTCCGCAACACGTCCGGCTCTCGCTCACCGCGACCGACGAGCGCATCGCGAGCGCTGCAGCACGCCTGCGCGCATCCGTTTCGTAGATATCCACCATCGAATTCGCGGACGCTTTGGCCGGTTCGATAGTAGGCGCGATGGCCCACTAGGCTGTAACGACGCGGATGTCTGGGGCCGATCAGTCCTTGGCGCCGCCGCTCCGGTCGGCGCACCAACGGCTCCGCACCGAGCGAACGCCGCCCCGGGCGGCAGAACCCCCCCAGACGACGACAATCGCAAGGAGGCGCCGTGAGCAACGATGTCAATGAAGACGCCACGCAGAATGACTCGGGCAACGGTCCGGCTGACCCGCAGCCGACGAAGGCGTTCTTGACAATCGCTGATCGAACGGCGGAATTCCCCATCGTGCCGGGGAGCGACGGCACCCCGAGCATCGACATCTCGAGCTTCACGCGCCAGACCGGGCACACCACGCTCGACTACGGATTCGTCAACACCGCGGCGACCAAGTCGGCGATCACCTTCATCGACGGCGACAAGGGAATCCTGCGCTACCGCGGGTACCCGATCGAGCAGATCGCGCAGCACTCCAGCTATCTCGAGGTCGCCTGGCTGCTCATCTACGGCGAGCTGCCGAGCGCCGACGAGCTCGCGGCGTTCGATGATCGCATCCGTCACCACACGCTGTTGCACGAGGACCTCAAGCGATTCTTCTCGGCCCTGCCGCACACGGCACACCCGATGTCCGTGCTGTCGTCGGCCGTGTCGGCTCTCTCGACCTACTACGAGGGCGAGTCCGACCCGAACAACCCCGAGCACATCGAGCTCAACACCATCCGGATGCTCGCCAAGCTCCCCGTGATCGCGGCATACGCGCACAAGAAGAGCGTCGGGCAGGCGTTCCTGTACCCGGACAACTCCCTGAGCTTCGTCGACAACTTCCTCAAGCTCAACTTCGGCGTGCTGAGCGAGATCTACGAGCCGAACCCGGTCATGTCGCGCGCGCTCGAGCGCCTGCTGATTCTGCACGAGGACCACGAGCAGAACGCATCGACCTCGACGGTCCGGCTCGTCGGCTCGACCGGGGCCAACCAGTTCTCGTCGATCTCGGCCGGCATCAACGCGCTCTACGGCCCCCTGCACGGCGGCGCCAACGAGGCCGTGCTCGACATGCTCGCGCGCATCCGCGACTCGGGCGAGAGCGTCGCGCGGTTCGTCGAGCGGGTCAAGAACAAGGAAGACGGGGTCAAGCTCATGGGCTTCGGTCACCGCGTCTACAAGAACTACGACCCGCGCGCCAAGCTCGTCAAGGAGTCGGCCGACGAAGTGCTCGAGGCACTCGGTGTCAGCGACCCGCTGCTCGACCTCGCGAAGGAGCTCGAAGAGCTCGCGCTGAGCGACGACTACTTCAAGGAGCGCCGCCTGTATCCGAACGTCGACTTCTACACCGGCGTCATCTACAAGGCGATGGGCTTCCCGACGCGCATGTTCACGGTGCTCTTCGCCATCGGTCGGCTGCCCGGCTGGCTGGCGCACTGGCGCGAGATGCAGCTCGACCCGCAGACCAAGATCGGGCGCCCGCAGCAGCTCTACACGGGTGCGCGCGAGCGCAACTATCCCGGCGTGTGATCAGCCCAAGCGGGCGATGATCTCCGCGGCGTAGTCCGGCACGGCGTTGTCGTCGTCCCGCGGCGGGCGCTCGTAGCCCCCGGAGGCCGGGCGCTCCGGGATCACGATGTGCTCGCGAGAGACGGGTTCGGACGGAATCCGCGACAACAGGTGCGCGATCATGTTCACGCGCCCGCGCCGCTTGTCTTCGTTGTCGACCTCGAACCACGGTGACTCGGGGATGTCGGTGTGCACGAACATCGTGTCCTTGGCGCGGGAGTAGTCCTCCCATTTCGTGATCGATGAGACATCGTTCGGGCTGAGCTTCCAGCGGCGCATCGGATCGCCCGCGCGGTCGTGGAAGCGGCGCTCCTGCTCGACGTCGGACACCGAGAACCAGTACTTGAGCAGGATGATCCCGTCTTCCACCAGCATCCGCTCGAAGATCGGCGCCTGGTGCAGGAACCGGTGATACTCGGCGCTCGTGCAGTAGCCCATGACGTGTTCGACGCCCGCGCGGTTGTACCAGGACCGATCCATCAGGACGATCTCGCCCGCGGCGGGAAGGTGCGGCACGTAGCGCTGGAAGTACCAGCGCGTCTTGTCGCGCTCGCTCGGCGTCGGCAGCGCCACGATGCGCGTGACGCGCGGGTTGAGGTACTCGGAGACGCGCTTGATCGTCGAGCCCTTGCCCGCGGCATCCCGCCCCTCGAAGATGACGACGATGCGCGCACCGGAGGACTGCACCCACGCCTGCATGTCGACGAGACGTGCCTGCAGCACTTTCAGTTCGGCCTTGTACAGGTCCTTGGGCATGCGCTTACTCATGGCGCCACCTTACGCGGGCGTCACTCCGGACGCGCCCTTCGACAGGCTCAGTGAGCGTCAGCCGCCGTCGGGTCAGGCGTGCAGCGCCTCGTTGAGGGTCACGCCGACGCCCGCGCGACGCACGGCCTCGACCGCACCCGATACCGAGTTGCGACGGAACAGGATGCCGTCGCTGCCCGACAGCTCGGCGGCCTTCACGACCGGCGTCGTGCCGTCGGCCGCGGGAGCGGCGTCGACGAGCGCGACCTTCGTCCCGGCCGTGACGTAGAGTCCCGCCTCCACGACGCAGTCGTCGCCGAGCGAGATGCCGACGCCCGCGTTCGCGCCGAGCAGGGTACGCGCCCCGATCGAGATGCGGTGCGTTCCGCCGCCCGAGAGCGTGCCCATGATCGACGCGCCGCCGCCGATGTCGCTGCCGTCGCCGATCACGACGCCCTGCGACACGCGACCCTCGATCATCGACGAGCCGAGCGTGCCGGCGTTGAAGTTGACGAAGCCCTCGTGCATGACGGTCGTGCCGGGGGAGAGGTACGCGCCCAGCCGGACGCGCGAGGCATCCGCGATCCGGACGCCGACCGGCGTGACGTAGTCGGTGAGGCGCGGGAACTTGTCGAGCGAGCCCACCTGGATGCCGTCGCGCAGCAGAAGGGGCCGCAGGCGCGTCGCGTCGTCCGGATGCATCGGCCCGGCGTTCGTCCAGGCGACGACCGGCAGGTGACCGAAAATCCCGTCGAGGTTGACCTCGTTCGGCGCCGCGAGCAGGTGCGAGAGGACGTGCAGGCGCAAGTATGCGTCGGAGGTGGACGCGGGAGCCGCGTCGAGGTCGATCTCGACCGTGACGGCCTCGATCGTGACCCCGCGGCGGTCGTCCGGAGCCGCCAGGCGATCCAGGTCATCCGCGATCGCCGCGTCGCGCCCGAGCGGCACGCGTCCGAGTTGCGGCTCCGGGTACCAGGTGTCCAGCACCGTTCCGTCGCTCGAAATCGTGGCGAGTCCCTCGCCCCACACCCACCGCTCGCTGCTCATGAGTCCACGCTATCGAACCGCTCGCACCCCCGACGCGCACGGAGGGCGCCGGTACACTCGGGGGATGCCGCAGCTCGACCTCTCCGTGTCACCCGTCGAGCTCACCCGGGTGCTCTGTGACATCCCGAGTGTCTCGGGCGACGAGACCCCGCTCGCCGATGCGATCCAGGCCGCCGTTTCGGCCCTGTCGCACCTCGAGGTGATCCGCGACGGCGACACGATCGTCGCCCGCACAATGCTCGGCCGGGACCAGCGGGTCGTGATCGCCGGGCATATCGACACCGTGCCGATCAACGACAACCTGCCGACGCGCGACGTGGTCGTTGACGGCGAGGCATGCATCTGGGGCCGCGGAACGGTCGACATGAAGGCCGGGGTCGCGGTGCAGCTCGTGCTCGCCGCCGAGCTCGTCGCGCCGCGGGCCGACATCACGTGGATGTGGTACGACCACGAAGAGGTGGATTCGAATCTCAACGGCCTCAAGCGGCTGGCGGAGCATCGACCCGACCTGTTCGCGGCGGACTTCGCGATCCTCGGTGAGCCCTCGGGCGGTCAGGTCGAGGGGGGATGCAACGGCACCCTCCGCGCGCTCGTGCGCACCCACGGCATGCGCGCGCACTCGGCCCGTTCCTGGGTCGGCGAGAACGCGATCCACCAGGCCGCTCCGATTCTCGAGCGCCTCTCGCAGTACCGCGCGCAGACGATCACCGTCGAGGGCCTCGACTACCGCGAGGGGCTGAACGCCGTTGCGATCTCGGGCGGCATCGCGGGCAACGTGATCCCCGACCTCTGCGAGGTCGAGGTCAACTTCCGGTTCGCCCCGAGTCGGTCCGAGTCGGAGGCCGAACAGCACGTCCGCGACGTGTTCGCGGGGTTCGAGGTCGAGATCGTCGACCTCGCGCCCGGCGCGCGCCCGGGGCTCGACGCGCCGCTTGCGCGGGAGTTCGTCGCGGCCGTCGGCGCCGAGCCGCGTCCCAAGTACGGGTGGACGGATGTCGCGCGCTTCTCGGCCCTCGGAGTCCCCGCCGTGAACTACGGCCCCGGTGATCCGCAGCTCGCGCACCACGACGAGGAACGGGTGCCGATCGCCCAGATCGACGCGGTGGCGCGTGGACTGCGGGCGTGGTTGACGGCGTGAACACCGGGCCGGAGGCATCCGTGTCCGGCGCCGATCCGTTGTCGACGCGAGCGCCCCGGGGGCCGGGGTTCGGCTTCTGGATCGTGATGATCTACCTGGGCGCTCGGCTCGTGACGACGGGGCTGATGCTCCTCGCTTCGGCGATGTCGGGCCCGGACTCGCGATTCGGGGTGAACCCGGGCCTGGCGCCGTTCATCCTCGGGTGGGATGCCCAGTGGTACTGGCTGGTCGCGGTCAACGGTTACCCGGCCGAGCTACCGCTGACCGAGACCGGCGCCGTGGCCGAGAACGCCTGGGCCTTCATGCCGCTGTACGCGTTTCTGTCGCAGGCGGTCAGCCTGCCATTCGCCCTGCTGTCGCAGGCGGTGGGCATACCCTTTGCCGCTTGGGGAGTGGGCGGCTTCCTGGTGGCGATCGCGGCGGGCCTGGGGTGCTGCTTCGTGCTGTTCCAGATGGTGCGCGATCGCATCGGTGACACGGCTGCCCTCTGGTCGGTGGCTCTGTTCGCATCGGCCCCGCTCGCCGCACTGTTCCAGGTCGCGTATGCCGAATCGCTGTTCCTGCTGTGGCTGCTGTTGTCCCTCTGGTGTGTACGGAGGCGGCGATACGGATGGCTGTACCTGCTGATCCCCCTGATGGCATTCACCCGTCCGGGTGTGCTGGCGTTCGCGCTGTTTCTCGGCCTGTTCGGCCTCTGGCGATGGTTCCGTCGCGACCGCGAACCCCTCGGTCGGACCGAAGTCGTGCACATCCTCGCGCTCGGCGGGTTGGCCGTCGTGACGGGTTTCGCCTGGCAGGTCATCGTCGGGATCGTGACCGGGGATCCGGGCGGATACCTCGCCACCGAGCTCGCGTGGCGTCGCAACTGGGTCACGGACGGCGGTGTTTTCATGCCCTTCCACGGGTGGTTCGCCGGCGCCGAGTTCTGGTTGCGGTCGTGGGGTGCGCCGGCCGGCTTCGGGATCGCGGCCGCGGTCGTCCTGATGCTGGGGGCGGCCGCGATCCTGCTGTTCGAGCCCCACGTCCGGCGGCTCGGTGTGGAGGTGCGGCTGTGGTCTGCGAGCTATCTCGTATACCTGTTCGCGGTGTTCTTCCCGCAGTCCAGCATCTTTCGCCTGCTGTTCCCCCTCTCGCCACTCTGGGGCGCGGTCGCGACCCCGCGGTCCACGATCTGGCGGGTGGGGGCCCTGGCGGTGTGTCTCGCGGGTCAGTGGTGGTGGATCTGGAACATGTACGGACTGGCGAACATGTACTGGCAGGTGCCCTGATATACCGCTCGGCCGTATTACGTCGGTCGGCAGGATAAACTGGACCGAGCTAGATTTCGCGACGAAAGGGGCCGCTATGGCAGCCATGAAGCCGAGGACCGGCGACGGACCGATGGAGGCTGTGAAGGAGGGGCGCCTGATTATCGTGCGGGTGCCGCTCGAAGGTGGGGGGCGTCTCGTGGTCTCGGTCAACGACGCCGAAGCCAAGGAGCTTCACGATGTGCTCTCGGGAGTCGTCTCCGCCTAGAGTTCGTCGTCAGGCCGGTTCCGTTCGCGGGACCGGCCTTTCTGCGTCCCGGGCCTCTTCCTGAGTTCGCGCCGCGTGGACGCTGAAAACGCCGGTTGTTCGCGAGCGCGCCCGTTATCGCCGACGTGCACGCGGCGCACTCGGCGCGAACCGGCCGACTCGGTGCGCACCGGTCACGGCGGCGGGCGCGGCGCTACTCGGTGATCTTGGTGAGCTGCAGCAGCCCGTCGCCGACGATCGACAGGGCGGGCATGACGGCCTGAGAGCCCTGTGTCTCTTGGATCAGGGATCGGAACGCGGTCGTGACCGGATCGCGCTGCACGGGATCCGCGACGCGCCCGTTCTGCAGCGCGCGGGGGATGAGCACCGTGCCACCGACGCGCACCAGCCGAAGGCCGTGCGCGACGTATTCGAGAATGTGCTCCGGGTCGGCGTCGATCAGCACGATGTCGTATGCCGACTCGTTCATGCGCGGCAGGACTTCGGCGGCCCGACCGGTGATGAATCGCGCCCGTGCCGGCGGGATGCCCGCATCCGAGAACGCCTTGCGCGCAGCCGCGAGGTGCTCGGGTTCGGCGTCGATCGTGGTCAGGATGCCTCGGGCGCTGCCGTGCAGCAGCCACATGCCCGAGACGCCCGCGCCCGTGCCGATCTCGACCAGGTTCAGCGCATCGGAGGCAGCGACGAGGACGGCGCACTGGGCGCCGATGGCCGGATCGATGGGCACGATGCCCAGCTCGAGGGAGTGCGCGCGAGCCTTCGCGATCGGATCGGGCTCTGTCACCTGTTCCGTCGCGTACCGCCAGCTGGCCTGCTGTCCGCTCACGCGCTTGTCCATTTTCCCTAGATTACGGGGCTGGCGCGGACTCCGGCCGCAGGCGCGGCGAGTAACCTGTTCTCATGTTCTTCGGGTTGACGATCGAGAAGCTCCTGCTGATCGGTGTCATCGCCGCCCTGCTGGTGGGGCCCGAGAGACTGCCTCGCTACGCCGAGGGTTTGGCCAAGATGCTCGGGCGATTGCGCGAGTTCTTGCGCGGGGCGAAGACACGGGTGCGCGACGAGATGGGTGAGGACTTCGACGACGTCGATTGGCGTCGGCTCGATCCGCGCCAGTACGACCCCCGGCGTATCATCCGCGAGGCCCTGCTCGATGAGCCGCCGCTCAAGCCCGTCAGCCCGGGAGCCCCCCGCCCGGCTACCGCGGCGCTCGGTGGTGCGGGCGGCGCGGGTGCCGGTGGCGTGGGCGCCGGCGCGGGCCCGGTGGCCACCACCGCGGGCCCTGCGGCGTCCGCGGGCGGTGCCGCGGCGGACGGGGCATCCGACTCCGCGGCGGCCCCGGCATCGGCACGTTCCTCCGCCGCACCGGTCGCGACGCCCTACGACTCCGAAGCCACCTGAGGGCACCCGCGCGGCTCAGGTGAAAGAGAGCACCTCGTCGCCCCACGCCGCGCGCAGGTCGTGGTCGAGGTCCGGTTCCACCCGGTCGACCCGATCGATCACGAGAGTGGCGCGATCCGCGGCGGTGTACGGCTCCCAGGTGACGGCGCCCTCGGCCTGCGGTGACGTGTCCAGCGCGAAGCCGATCCATCGGCGTTGCAGACGCGTCGACAGCGCGTGGCCGGTGCGCAGGCCACCGAGGCGGAAGGTGATGTCCTTCTTGCCGCCCTGCAGGTTTCCCCACAGGTAGGGCAGCTCGGTCCCGTGGGTCGCGCCGATCCCGAGCAGTCGCAGCATGGGTGTTGCCCAGTCGAAGCGGTACAGGTAGGTCGGGGCGACGGCGGCGTGGCCCTGCACGACCCAGAGGGTCGGCATGCGGAATCCCAGGTCGCGCGAGATGGCCGGGCCTTGTTTCTTCAGGCGCAAGCCCGCGTAGGCGGACTGGATCTCGGCGTCGGAGGGGATGTCGAGGTCGGGGCGATCGGCGCGCAGGTCGATCGACATCTCTTCGATCGCCTCTTTCGAGACCGGCATGAGCGGTGACTTCATCATGGTGAACAACGAGGTCTCGTCGCGGTTGGTGCCGATCAGCAGCGGCACGGGCAGCGCGCCTCCGCGCGAGAACACATCGACCGGATGCTCCGGCACGAGGTTACCGTCGACCACGGGCGTGAAGGCCAGGGTGCCCGGCTCGTCGGCGGGGGTGGATGCGTATACCGTCATCGCCGCGGCGGCGAGCCGATCGGCGGGAATGTTCCGGAACGACGAGACATCGGCGGGGTCGGCGTCGACGGCCTGCAGCAGCTCGCGGGCCACGCGCTCAGCGCGGTCCTGACCGTAGACAGAGGTCGCGGGCGAACTCTCGGCGATCGCTCGGTGGAACAGCCCGCGCGCCGCGGGCGAGGTCATGAGGGTCGTGACGATGCCGCCCCCGGCGGATTCACCGAACAGCGTGACGCTCTCGGGATCGCCGCCGAAGGCCGCGATGTTGTCGCGCACCCAGGCGAGCGCGAAGAGGACGTCACGCAGCGCGAGGTTCGTCTCGAAGGTCTCGGCATCGGTCGAGAAGCGCGAGAGATCGGCGAACCCCAGGGCGCCCAAACGGTAGCCGACCGTGACGAGCACGATCTCGCCGCTGGCAGCCAGCGACCGGCCGTCGTACATCGGCTGCGAGGTCGCGCCGAACATGTACGCGCCACCGTGCACCCACACCATGACCGGACGCGGTTCGCTCGCCGAAACGCTCTCCGCCGCCCAGACGTCCAGGGTCAGGCAGTCCTCGCTCTGCACGGCATCATCGGGCAGGCGGATCGCGGGTGACGCCGTCTGCACGGCGATGGGGCCGAACCGGGTGGCGTCGGCCACAGCGGTCCAGGGTTCGGGAGCGCGCGGCCCGCGCCAGCGCAGCGGGCCCGTGGGCGGGGCTGCGTAGCGGATCCCCTTCCACGAGCGGATCGCGCCGTCGGACTCGCCTCGGACGGGTCCGTGCGTCGTCGTCACGGTCGTGTCGGATGCCATGGGTTTCCTTCGCGGGTCAACGGGGCCTGAGGGTGAGGGGGCGGCCGGCGAGACCGCGCGGCGTGACGGCGAGCCGCGCCGCGAGGTCGATCAGCGCTCGCCGGGCCGGGTCATCCGCGTTCGTGTCTGGTGCCTCCCCGGGCGCGCCCGTCGCGGTGAGGGGCTCACCCGCGTCGCCCGCCGCGCGCAGAGCCGGGCTGAGCGGGATGGACGCCAGCAAGGGAACATCACCCGAGGCATCCGAGGCATCCGAGGCATCCGAGGCATCCGAGGCATCCGAGGCATCCGAGGCCGACAGTGCGGCCGCGACCTGCGCCCCACCACCCGCGCCGAACAGGTCGAGCACGGTGCCATCCGGGAGCGTGAGCGCCGCCATGTTCTCGATGACGCCGATGACGCGCTGCCCCGTCTGGCGTGCGACCAACGCGCTGCGGATCGCCACGTCGGATGCCGCTGTCTGCGGTGTCGTGACGACGACGACCTCGGCGTGGGGGAGGAGCTGGCCGACCGAGATGGCGACATCGCCCGTTCCCGGCGGCATGTCGAGGAGCAGGATGTCGAGGTCGCCGAAGTGCACGTCGGTGAGGAACTGCTGCACGGTGCGGTGCAGCATGGGCCCCCGCCAGGCGACGGCCGCGCCCTCCTCGCCCTCGCGCAGGAACATTCCGATCGACACGGTCTTCACCCCGTAGGCGACGGGCGGCAGGATCAGATCATCGATGCGGGTGGGGCGCACGGTGCGGCCCTCGCCGTCCACGAGTCCGAGCAGCCCGGGGATCGAGAAGCCGTGCACATCGGCGTCGATCAGGCCCACTCTGAGCCCGCGTGCCGCGAGCGCGACGGCGAGGTTCGCGGTCACGGTCGATTTGCCGACACCGCCCTTGCCGCTCGTCACCGCGATGACGCGCGTCAGCGATTCGGCCGTGAACGGGATGCCGCGCGGTCGACCCGCCCGCAGACGATCGGTCAGGGCGGCGCGCTCGGCGGGGGTCATGACGCCGACGCTCACGCGCACGTCGTCGACACCGGGCACGGATGCCGCGGCCCGGCGCACGTCGGATTCGATGCGGTTCGCGGCGGGGCATCCGACGATCGTGAGGGCGATCCCCACATCCGCGATTCCGCGCGAGACGGCGATGTCGCGGACCATGTCGAGGTCGGCGAGGGGTTGACGCAGCTCGGGGTCGGTCACCGACCCGACCGCCACGCGGACCGCGGCGCTGAGCCGTTCGTCGAACTCGGACCCGCGGTCAGCGCTCATCGGGTGCCGCGGCATCCGTCTCGGAGCGCTCGCCACCTCGGGCCTCGAGGCCCTCGAGAAGTGCCTTCAGCTCGTGGCGCAGCTCACTGCGGAGGACGTCCTTGGTGACGACGTCGCTGCTGACATCCGTGAGGGCCAGGCGCAACGCCACGATCTCGCGGGCCAGGTACTCGGTATCGGCGAGGTTGCGCTCCGCCCGCTGCCGGTCCTGCTCGATCTGGACGCGGTCGCGGTCGTCCTGACGGTTCTGCGCGAGCAGGATGAGGGGAGCGGCATACGAGGCCTGCAGCGACAGGACGAGAGTCAGGGCCGTGAACCCATTGGCCGCCGAGTCGAAACGCCAGTACGACGGGAACATCGTGTTCCAGAGGATCCACAGGGCGCAGAACAGGCTCAACCCGAGCAGGAACCACGGCGTGCCCATCTTGCGGGCGATCCACTCGGTGAAGCGGCCGAAGCGGTCACGCGAGGGCTGCGGCGTGCGTGAGAGCACACCGGGGCGCCCGCGAGGCGCGTCCAGCGTGACGCGGCGCGACGTGCGCGCCATCAGCGGCGCCTCGATCCGGCGGCACGGCTCGCGGGACCGGCCGCGGAGGCATCCGCGTCGTGCGAGCGCCAGTCGTCGGGCAGCAGGTAGTCGAGCACATCGTCGACGCTGACGGCGCCCACGAGACGATGGGCGTTGTCGACGACGGGAAGCGAGACGAGGTTGTAGCTCGCGAGCAGACGGGCGACCTCCGCCGCCGAGGCGGTGGCGTGCACGGGCTCGACCGAGTCGTCGATGATCGCGCCGAGGCGCTCGTGCGGGGGATAGCGCAGCATCCGCTGGAAGTGCACGACGCCGAGCAGGCGGCCCGTCGGGGTCTCGTAGGGCGGCAGCGTCACGAACACCGCGGCCGCGAGGGCCGGGTGCAGTTCGTGACGGCGGATGAGCGCGAGCGCCTCGGCCACCGTCGCGTCGGCAGACAGCACGATCGGCTCGGGAGTCATCAGGCCGCCAGCGGTGTCGGGTCCGTACGCCAGCAGGGCACGAACGTCGTCGGCCTCTTCGGGCTCCATCAGGTCGAGCAACTGCTCGGAGCGGCCCTCGGGCAGCTGCGCCAGGAGGTCGGCCGCGTCGTCCGGCTCCATCGCATCGAGGATGTCGGCGGCGCGCTCGTCGCCGAGCTGTTCGAGGATGTGTGCCTGGTCGCCTTCGGGCATCTCTTCGAGCGCGTCCGCGAGACGGTCGTCGGGCAGTTCGCCGGCGACCTCCATCATGCGTGCGTCGGGAAGATCGAGCAGGGTGTTGGCGAGGTCCGCGGGCAGCAGCTCGGAGTACGAGGCGACGAGTTGCTCGACGGACTGCGACTCGCCGGGCGCCATGCGTTCGCGCACATCGCTCCAGTTCGCGAACGTGGTCGGCCCCTTCGCGAAGGGACTGGCGCTCGTCTTCGGGCGGCGCAGGAACAGCTGCCCGATCGCCCATTCACCGAGCCGGTTGCGTTCGATCGCGGCATCCTCGATCACCGCTTCGCCCGATCCGTCGGTCAGGTGAACGCGCCGCCCGAGCAGTTCGGCGAGGACGCGCACCTCGCCGCCGCGCGGCTGGAACCGGCGCACGTTGATCAGGCCCGTCGTGATGACCTGACCGGTCGCGATCGAGGTCACGCGTCCGATCGACACGAAGACGTGACGGCGTCCGGGGATCTCGACGACCAGACCGACGACACGCGGCGGGTCGCTCGCCCGGTACACCACGACGACGTCGCGAACGCGGCCCAGGCGGTCGCCCGCGGGGTCGAAGACGGCGCACCCGGCCAGGCGCGCGACAAAGACCCTTTGCGTGCTCACTGCTCCAGCGTAGCCCCGTCACAGGGGGTGCCTAGGGAGGGCGTGGGACAATGGCGGGATGAGCATGTTGGGACCCACGCCCCCGGGCAAACGCGCCGAGGCCGTCGGCGAGACCGTCGCGAGCTTTCCGACCTACGAGGGAGCGCAGAAGGCCGTCTCGGCGCTGATCGCGGGTGAGGTTCCCGCCCGCGACATCGCGATCGTCGGTCAGGGTCTGCGCTCGATCGAACGGGTGACCGGACGTCTCGGATACGCCACCGCGGCGCGTTCGGGTGCCGTCAACGGCCTGCTCATCGGCCTGTTCTTCTCGGCGATCCTCGTGCTCGGCAGCCCGTCCGTGCCGATCCAGGCGTTCGTCGGCGTGCTCTTCGTCGGCGTCGCCGTCGGGATGCTCCTGAGCATCATCACGTACTCGTTCATCCGTCGGCGCCGCGATTTCGCCTCCGTCATGCAGGTGCTCGCCGACCACTATGAGGTCACGGTCGGGGGCGATAGCCTCGCGAAGGCGCGGCAGGTGCTGGGCGTCGTGGGTGGGGCCCCGGCATCCGCTCCCGCTCCCGTCTCCGCTGCACTGCCGCCCGTGCCGCCCGTGGCGGGTGGCCCCGCGACCCCGGGTGAGCGACCGCCGCTGCCCCCGGATGCCGCGCCCCCGCGCTACGGCGAGCGTGTGGAAGCCGTGGCACCCGAAGAGCCGCCCCGGTACGGTCAGCGGATCGAGCCCGCCGTGGCGGCTTCGCCCGTCGAGTCCGGCGATGCGAGTCCCGAAGCATCCGACCACGCCTCGGATGACTCGTCCGACGACCCGCATCGCGATGCCGGCCCCGGATCCGACTCCCGCAACGGATCGTGAACGGAGGAGATCCCCGCTTCGGAGGACGGATGTCGATTCCTCCTTCCTCCGAAGACGAGATCTCCTCCGCAACGGGCCGCGTGGAGCGCTGGTCGGTCACGCTGCCGGCCGGCGAGACCGAGATCAGCGTCGCCTCCCACCGCCCGGCCGCGGCCTGGGCGACCCTGATCGTCGCGCACGGTGCGGGCGCGGGCTACGACCATCCGTTCCTCGTGGGTTTCGCGGACGCGCTGGCGCACGCGGGCGTCGCGACGCTGCGCTTCAACTTCCCGTATCGCGAGGCGGGGCGACGGATGCCGGGGCCCGCCGCGCATGCGATCGCCACCTGGCGAGCGGTCGTGGATCGCGCGCGCGGGGAAGCGCCCGTGGGCGAGCCGCTCTGGGCGGCCGGCAAGTCGTACGGGGGACGGATGGCCTCGATGGCCGAGGCGGAACGTCCGCTCGGCATTGCGGGGCTGGTCTACCTGGGCTACCCGCTGCATCCGCCGGGCGATCCCGAGCGCGAACGCGCGGAGCATCTGCCGCGGATCGAGGTGCCTCAGCTGTTCGTCGAGGGGACGAACGACCCGTTCGTCGTGCCCCATGAGGGCCTCGAGCGCGCGGTCACGTCGTGTCGGGATGCGCGGATCGCCTGGATCGAGGGCGGCGGGCACTCATTCGAGGTGAAGGGGCAGAAGCGCCCGGCCGAGGAGGTCGGCGCGGGTCTCGCCCCGCTCGTCGCGGACTTCCTCCGCGCTCGACTGCTCTGAGCGCGGCCGGAGCCGAGGGCCCGTGCCGAGCAGAGGGGGTCGTCGGGCCGAATCGTCCTCCCTTCGGCAGATCTCCTCCGCTGGGCAGAGGGTCAGGCCGGGGGAGCGAGCCGCGCCATCCAGGCCTCGACGTCGTCGGCGGTGCGCGGGATATCCGCCGAGAGATTGACCGGCCCCTGAGTGGTCATGAGGATGTCGTCCTCGATCCGTACGCCGATGCCCCGATACTCCTCGGGCACCGTCAGATCGTCGATCTGGAAGTACAGTCCCGGCTCGATCGTGAAGACCATGCCTGCCTCGAGCACGCCGTCGTAGTACATCTCGCGACGGGCCTGCGCGCAGTCGTGCACGTCGATTCCGAGGTGGTGGCTCGTGCCGTGGACCATGTAGCGCCGGTGCTGTCCGCCGGTCTCGGGCGCGAGGGCCTCGTCGGCCGTTACGGGTAGCAGACCCCACTCGGCGACCCGCGCGGCGATCACGGCCATCGCCGCTTCGTGCACCTCGCGGAAACGGGCACCGGGCCGCGCGACGCGCAGCGCAGCATCCGCCGCCTCGCGCACGGCCTCGTAGACGCGGCGCTGCACCTCGGTGAAGCGGCCGGAGACGGGCAGGGTGCGGGTGATGTCGGCGGTGTACAGGCTGTCGACCTCGACGCCCGCGTCGACCAGCATGAGGTCGCCGGGGACGACGGGTCCGTCGTTGCGGGTCCAGTGCAGGTAGCACGCGTGCGGACCGGACGCGGCGATCGTGTCGTAGCCCTCCCAGTTGCCGTCGGTCCGGGCGCGCAGGTGGAAGACGCCCTCGACCACGCGCTCGCCGCGGGGATGCGCGACGATCCGGGGGAGTGAGCGGACGATGTCGTCGAACCCGTCGGCCGTGACCTGCACCGCGAGGCGCATCTGCTCGATCTCGAAGGCGTCCTTCACGAGCCGCAACTCCGACACGTAGCGCGTCAGCTCCTCGTCGTCGCCGACCACCAGGTCGTCATCGGATGCTTCGAACCCGTCCAGGTGCGCCGTTTCGAGGGCCAGATCGGCCGCGACGCCGGCGAGTGCCGGACGCGGGCCGATCCAGAACTCACCGATCGAGGCGTCCGCGTAGAACTCGGCCGTGTTGCGGTCGGCGCGCTCGCGGAAGTACAGCGTCGCCGTGTGACCCCCCTCGACGGGGTCGAGGACGAGGACGGCGTCGGGCTCGGCATCCCGTTCCCACCCGGTCAGGTGCGCGAAAGCCGAGTGCGCGCGGAACGGGTAGTCGGTGTCGTTGCTGCGCACGGCGACGCCGCCGGCGGGAACGACCAGGCGCTTGCCGGGGAACGCGGCCGAGAGCACCGCACGGCGGGCGGCGGCGAAGGATGCCTGCGGCCGGGCGGGGGGAGCGGTCTCGGGCCGTTCGGCCCAGCCGTTCGGGATCGTGTCGAGGAAGCCCTGCCCGAATCGCTGGCGGCGATTCGCATTGGCCTGCGCCTCGCGGTCATCCTGCGCAGCCTCTTCGGTCACCGTGTTCGTTTCGCCCGTCGCGCTCATCCTTCCAGTCTCGCACGCGCTGCGGTTTGCGGGAGGGGGACGCCGAGCCGAACGCGGGTCGCTCCCGCGCCAACCGAGGTCGGGGCGTCGGGGCATCGGGGCGACCGAGGTTGGGGCGTTGGGGCGTCGGGGCGACCTTGGGGCGCGGAATCCCGCGCCCCAAGGTCCGCCGGACGCCCCAACTGCGCTTGTGCGGGCTCCGGCAGGTGTGGGCTCAGACAAGCGCGGGCACAGGCTTGTGCGGGCTCAGGCAGGTGCGGGCTCCGGCAGGTGCGGGCTCAGGCTTGTGCGGGCTCAGGCAGGCGCGGCCTCGGGCGGCGCAGGCGCGGGCTCAGCCGGCGGGCTCGAGCTGGACGACCAGCGGGCGGTGGTCGCTGCCGGAACCGTCGAGCGAGCGCAGCAAGATCGATCCCGTCGCCTTCCAGTTCGGCGTCGACAGCACGTGGTCGATCGGAGCGCCGGCGAGCGCCGGGAGGTCCGTGGTCCAGGTGCCGACGCCGCCGTTCCCGGATTCGGATGCCGCGTCGTGGCAGTACCCGAGTGTTCCGCCGTCGACGCCCAGCCGTGCCATGTGGTCGATCGTCGCGTTGAAGTCCCCGGCCATGATGACGTTTCCGGTGGCGCACTGATCGGCCAGCCAGCGGAGGTCGGTGCGCCAGTGCTCCATGTCGTCCTCGCGGGGGGCGACGGCGTGCACCGCGACGACGATCGGTCCCTGTCCGTTGATCGGCATCGCCACGGCGCTGGGCAGAACGCCCGTGTTGCTCGAACCGTCTTGCGAGGACTCGATGACCGAGTAGTCGCCCAGCTCGGGCGAGATCAGCAGCGTGGTGGACCGGGCATCCCACGTGTCGACGCCCGTGCTGAACTCGACGTGGTGCGCCCACATCGGGCGCCCGAGCTCGCGCATGGCGATCGCGATCTGCTCGCCGGATTCGATCGTGGTCTCGGGGAGGGAGACGATGTCCGCCTGCATCGCGACGGCGGTCTGCGCGACGGATACCGGATCCGTCGCCTCGCCCGCCGTGTTCCACGTCATGACGCGGACGCTCGTCGCCGTCTCGGCCGGAAGCTCGGTCGTTCCCGTGCCGCGCGTCACGACGATCGCGCCGTTGCCGAGGGTGCCGATCACGGCGACCAGGGCCATCGACAGGGCGAAACCGCGAAGGGGGCGTGCGATCGCGAGGAGCAGCATCAGGACGGTCGCGAGAGCGAAGGCGACGGCGACGAGCGAGCGGAAGGCCACGATCTGCGCGACGGGGAACGTCTGCTCGACCCGGAAGAAGGACGGCCACGTCAGCACTGCTGTCGCGATCGCGAACAGCACGGCGATGAGGATCCCGAGCACGCGCAGCACCTTTCGACTCTAGGAGTCGTGGCTGGGAGAACGACGGACGTGAGCGTCGGCGGCGTCGACGACGCCGGTCGTCAGGAACCCGCCGGGGGTACGCTCGGGGGGATGAACGGGCAGCGGGACGTCGTGCGGCGATTCGAGGGGCCGAGCGACCTCCACCTGCACTCGCTGCGATCCGACGGCACCGAGCCGCCCGAGACCGTCGTGCGCGCGGCGCACCGCTACGGGCTCCGGACGATCGCGCTGACCGACCACGACACGACGGCCGGGTGGGCGGAAGCCGCCGAGGCCACCACGTCGCTCGGCATGACGCTGCTCCCGGGCATGGAATTGAGCGCCAAGCACGAGTGGCGGAGCGTTCACCTGCTCGCCTACCTGTTCGATCCCGACAACCCTGCCCTCCGGGCCGAGATGGAACGCATCCGCGATGACCGGATGGGCCGGGCCGAACGCATCGTCCGCAACATCTCGCGCGACTACGACCTGTCGTGGGCGGACGTCGTCGCCCAGACATCCGATGGCGCCACCGTGGGTCGTCCGCACATCGCCGACGCGCTCGTCGCGCGCGGCTTCGCCCTCGACCGCTCCGAGGCGTTCGCGGGGATCCTCCACCCGCGCGAGGGCTACTACGAACCGCACTACGCGCCCGACCCCCTGTCGGCCGTGCGACTGGTCGTCGCCGCGGGCGGGGTGCCGATCGTCGCGCATCCCACCACGGCCGGTCGGGGACGGATGATGCCCGTTCCCTATCTCGAGCAGCTGATCGATGCGGGGTTGGCGGGCTTCGAGCTCGGCCACCGCGAGAACACCCCGGCTGGCATCGAGGTGCTCCGGGACGTCGTCGCGCGGCGCGATCTGATCGTGACGGGGTCGAGCGACTACCACGGCCTCGGCAAGCCGAATCTGCCGGGCGAGAACACGACCTCCGACGAGATGGTCGAGCGCATCATCGCGCTCGGCTCCGGCATCGCACCCGTGTACCCCTGACGCCCGGGTCCGACGAGCCGTGACGCGACGCGTTGCCCCGCTTCGCTTCGGACGGTGAACGAGCCCTGCAACGCATCGGCGCCTTCGCGGCATCCGCGCAGCCGACGGACGTCGCGGATGTCGAAAACGGCCGCCGACGTGGTGTGAGGAGTCCCGGAATATGACGAAGCGGCCCCCGTCCGGAAAGGACGGGGGCCGCTCGCGATCGGGTCGGGCGATTCAGGAAAGCGCCTTGGACTTGATCTGGTCGTACTCGGCCTGCGTGATCGTGCCGGCGTCGAGGAGCGACTTCGCCTTGGCGATCTCGTCGGCGGGGCTCGTTCCGGCGGCCTGCTTGATGTAGTCCTGCTGCGCGCGCTCGAAGGCCTGGGCCTGCGCGGCGCTCCGCTCACCCATACCCCGACCGCGGACGATGAGGTAGATCAGCGCGCCGAGCCAGTTGGTGAGGAGGAGGACGATGATCCAGACGGCCTTCCACCACCCGCTGAGCTTGTGGTCGCGGAACAGGTCGGTGATGATCGAGAACAGGACCATCAGGTAGGCGAAGAAGATGAAGATGGCCAAGAACCACCAGATGAGGTCCCAGAAAGAACCCCAGAAGCCCTGGTACTCGTAGCTGATGGGAGTGACAGCCTCGGTGAAGATGCGCACGGGTGTGCCTTTCAATCGGATGATCGGCGCCTACGGGCGCCACCGCTCAAGATAGCGGGTGAGGCCCTCTCACGGGGGCTCGATCGGGTCCGAATGGCGAATCCCGTGCCGTCAGCGGTGCACGCGGGTTACGCGGTGGGAGCGGTCGGGGCTCCGGACGAACCACCCGAGCGGCGGCGACGGCGGCGGCGCGACGGCGCGGGGCGGCCATCGTGGTGCTCGCTGCCGCCTCCGTCGTGCGTTCCGCCGCCCTCCGTGCGAGGGGCGTCGGAACCGGAACCCGAGCCATCGGCGGGAACGTTCGGCGAGGCCGCTGCCGTGCCCTCGCCGCTCCCACCCGAACGCGAGCGAGAGCGTGAACGACGCGGACGGTCACCCGCGGGCGCTCCGGAACGCTCCCGCGCGGGCTCCTGCGTCTTGACGGCCGCCGTGCGCGGTGCGGTCGAAAGACGACCCTTCGTTCCCGTGGGGATGTCGAGGTCGGTGAACAGGTGCGGGCTGGACGAGTACGTCTCGGTCGGCTCGGGCTGGCCGAACTCCAGGGCGCGGTTGATGAGCGCCCACTTGTGCAGGTCGTCCCAGTCGACGAACGTGACCGCGATGCCCGTCTTGCCGGCGCGACCCGTGCGACCGGCGCGGTGCAGGTAGGTCTTCTCGTCGTCGGGGATCGTGTGGTTGATGACATGCGTGACGTCATCGACGTCGATACCGCGGGCGGCGACGTCCGTCGCGATCAAGACATCCTTCTTGCCGGCCTTGAATGCGGCCATCGAACGCTCGCGCGCCTCCTGGCTCATGTCGCCGTGCACCGACGCGGTGTTGAAGCCGCGGTCGCCGAGCTCGTCCGACAGGCGCTGTGCGGCGCGCTTGGTGCGCGTGAAGATCACGGTCTTGCCGCGGCCCTCGGCCTGCAGGATGCGGGCGATGACCTCGTCCTTGTCGAGCGAGTGCGCGCGGTAGACGAGGTGCTTGATGTTCGCCTGCGTCAGGCCCTCGTCGGGGTCGGTCGCGCGGATGTGGATCGGGTTCGACATGAAGCGACGCGCGAGCGCGACGATCGGCCCGGGCATCGTGGCCGAGAACAGCTGGGTGTGACGGATCTGCGAGACCTTGGTGATGATCTTCTCGATGTCGGGCAGGAAGCCGAGATCGAGCATCTTGTCGGCCTCGTCGAGTACGACCTCGGTCGCGTTCGAGAGGTCGAGCAGACGCTGGTTGTTGAGGTCGATCAGGCGACCCGGGGTTCCGACGACGATCTGCGCGCCGGCCTTCAGCTGGTCGATCTGCCCCTCGTACGCCTTGCCGCCGTAGATCGCGACGACGCTCGTGGAGCGGTTCGAGGTGAGCATGTCCATGTCTTCATAGACCTGGACGGCCAGCTCCCGCGTCGGGACGACGATGAGGGCCTTCACGCCCGGTGAGGGGTCGAGTCCGAGACGCTGGACGACGGGGATGCCGAAGCCGAAGGTCTTCCCGGTGCCGGTCTTGGCCTGCCCGATGATGTCTTGCCCGGGGAGTCCGAGGGGGATCGTCTGCTCCTGGATCGGGAAGGCATCCACGATGCCCTTCGAAGCGAGAGCGTCGACGATGTCTTGATCGACACCGAGTTCGGCGAAGGTCGTCACAATATGAGCCTGTCCGGCAGTGAGATGCTGCCTGGGTACTTGCCCCCGGAGGGGAAGAAGGGTGATCCACGCCCTTCACTCAGCCACAGGCGCGGGGTCCCGATCCGACGCCGGGACGAGTCCCAGCCTACCCGAGGCTCCGCGGCGCGACTCTTCCGCCGCCCCCAACGGCCACCCTCGCCCGCGGCTAGGCTGATCCCGTGTTCAATTGGTTGCGCCGGCGGCGCACGCCGCGTCGCGTGCTGACCCTCCGATCCCGGGGTGACACATCCGGCGCGACCCGGGTCGACTTCTCCGAGCTCGCGCCCGACGTGCAGACCTTCCTGGGTCAGGCCGCCTACCTGCAGCTCGGATACTTCGAGACCCTGACGCAGCTGATCACGTCCACCCCCGAGTTGGCGCAGAAAGAGGCGCTGTCACGCGCCGCCGGCGCCGCGCTGACCAAACATCAGGCGATCGTCGCGCTCATCCGCGAGCGGGACGAGGACCCGACGACCGTGATGCTGCCGTTCCGTGAGCAGCTCGACGCGTTCCGGCGCGTCACGCATGGCGAACGTCCGATGGAGACCCTGCTCAGCGTGCATCTGACCGCGGGCCTGCTCGACGATTTCTATCACGCGCTCGCATCGACGTACGGGGACACCGGGCGACGCGTGTCCGTGATCCTCGAGGCGGATGACGACCGCGGCGCGATCGTCGAGATCATCGCGGCGACGATCTCGAGCGACGAGGAATGGCGTTCGCTGCTGTCGATGTGGGGACGGCGCCTGGTGGGCGACACCCTGCTCGTCGCGCGGGCAGCGCTCACGACCTCCGTCGGACTCGACCGCGCCGCCGAAGAAAAGGTCGAACCGGTGTTCACCGAACTCATGGCCGCCCACTCGCGACGGATGGATGCGGTCGGCCTGAACGCCTGAACGCGCGCGGCTCGTCGAGCTTTCAGACGAGCTTGAGGCGGATCCGCTCGCGCTCGTCGTGCGCGGCGCGGGCGCGCGACACCACCGCGAGCACGACGCCGGTGACGACGGCGGGGATGGCGATCGACGCGACCCACAGCCAGGGGTTGCTCTCGGCGAGGCCGAGCCAGGTCAGGCTCGTGTAGATCACCGCGGCGATCGCAGCGTCCAGCAGGGGGCCGAGCGCGACGCCCCGCGTGGAGCGCAACGGCAGGGCGAAGTGCAGCGCCATACCGATCGCGACCGCGGCGACCAGCGCGAGGACGATCAGCATGTCAGCCGACGAAACCGATGCGGCGTGCCTCTTCGGTGCCGAGCTCGACATACGCCAGTGCGGCCGTCGGGACGATGTAGGAATTGCCCTTGGAATCGGCGAACGACACGTGCGAGGCGGATGCGTCGAGTGCCTTCGCGACGGCTGCACGAACGGTCTCGGCGGACTCGGACGTCTCGAAGTTCAGCTCACGGCCGGTGTTGGCGATGCCGATGCGAATCTCCACGGGTGACTGCCTCTCTGCTCTCCGGGCACGACGCCCGACTGCTCTGAAACTCTACGACACGGGTGGGTGAGGGCTGCCCGGGTCGGTCACGCTGAGGGCGAACGCGTCGAGCGCGCGCTGCCGGACGGCGGTGTCGGGGGGCCGCGTTAGCGTGGGGGGATGGGTACGGGTAGCGGCTGGGTGGACGGCCTCGACGCGGCACAGGCCGACGTCGTCGCGCTCCCGGCGGATGCCTCGGGTGTCGTGATCGGCGGGCCGGGCACGGGCAAGACCGAGGCACTGGTGGCGCGCGTGGCGCGCCTGCTGGCCGCGGGGGCGCGCGACGGGCTGGGTGTGGACGAAGTGCTCGTCCTGACCCCCACCCGTCAGACCGCGACGGCACTGCGCGACCGGCTCGCGCTCGTCGGCGGGGTTGCGACCCCGGGGCCGCTGGCCCGCTCGATGGCATCCTTTGCGTTCCAGCTGGTCCGCGGCGTGTCCGTGCAGCGCGGCGGCGAGCCGCCGCGCCTGCTGACGGCGCCCGACCAGGACCGCATCATCGCCGAACTGCTCGCGGGTGACGAACGGGATGCCGAGCGCGGCGTCTCACGGTGGCCGGCCACGCTCGGTCCGGCCGTCCGGGCATCGCGCACCTTTCGCGCCGAGTTGCGGGCACTGCTCGCCGAGTGCACCGAACGCGGTATCGGGCCCGCCGAGCTGGCATCCGCGGGACGCAGACTCGGGCGTGATGCCTGGGTGGGGGCCGCGGAGTTCGTGACCGACTACCGCTTCACGGTGGGCGCCATGCGTGCCGAGCATCGCGATCCCGCCGAACTGCTGCGCGAGGCCGCGGCGATCCTCGCGACGGCGCCCTCGGGGGCGGCGGGCGAGGCTCTGCTCGGACCCCCCGCTCGATTGCGTGCCGTGCTCGTCGACGATGCCCAAGAGCTCACGCGCGGCGGCATGGCGATGCTGCGCGGACTCCGGGCCCGCGGGGTGGCGGTGCTGGCGTTCGGTGATCCCGACATCGGCTCCGGGTCGTTCCGCGGTGCGTCGCCCGAGTTGTTCGCGCGGCTCTGCGACGCCCTCGGTGCGCTGCACGTGCTCGACGACCAACACCGGTCGACGCCCGCGCTGGCGCGGATAGCGCGCGAGGTGACGACCGCGATCGGGGCATCCGGGCGTGTCGAACATCGCCGAGCGCCCGGGCCCGAACTCCCGCCGGACCCCCGCGTGAGCACGATGATCGCCCCCTCGCCGCACGAAGAGATCGACCGCATCGCGCGGGTGCTGCGTGAGTGGCACATCGTCGACGAGATCCCGTGGTCGGCGCTCGCCGTGATCGCCCACGACACCCGTCAGGTCGGCGAGCTCGAGGCCGAGCTGGCTGCCCGCGAGGTGCCGACGCGGTCGTCCAGCCTGCCGCGTCCACTGGGCAGCGAGGGCGTCGTGCGTGACCTCGTTCAGCTCGTGCGACTCGGCATGAGCGCCCCCGACATCCGCGATTCCGAAGCCCTGTCCGCCGCGCTGCTCTCGCCGTTCGGCGGACTGGATGCGGTGGGGCTGCGGCGTCTCCGGGCGCGTCTTCGCCACGCCGAACTCGCCGCCGGTGGCACACGTCCCGCGCGCGAGCTGCTGCACGAGGCCATGGCGAACCCGCTCGATCTCGCGCTGCTCGACACGCCCGAGGCGCGGGCGGCCGAGAGGCTCGCGACGACGCTGCGCGTGCTGCACGCCGACGCGCAGCGCGGTGCCACGGTGCACGATCTGCTGTGGATCGCGTGGGATCGTGCGCGGGACGGCGGGGGCCGCCCCCTCGCCCGTGTGTGGCACGAACTCGCCACGACGCCGGGCACGCTCTCTGCCGAGAGCGGCCACGCGCTCGACGCTCTGGTCGCACTCTTCGACGCGGCGAAGCGCTTCGTCGAGACGTCGCCGGACGAGGCACCGGAAGCGTTCCTGCGACGCATGGTCGACAGCGAGGTCCCCGAAGACATGCTGACCTCACCCGATGTCGCCGAGACGGTGGCGCTGCTGACGCCCGCCGCCGCGCTCGGCACGCAGTTCGAGGGCGTCGTGATCGCGGGTGTGCAGGACGGCGTATGGCCGAACGTGCGCCTGCGGGGCGGTCTGCTCGATACGTGGCGGCTGGCCGACATCGAGGGACTGGCCATCGGGGGACCGGATGCATCGGGCCACACGCCGGATCGCTCGACCGGGGCGCACGCCGAACCCGACAACGGGGGATCGCTCGACCGCCGCCGCGCGGCGCTCCACGACGAGTTGCGCCTGCTGGTCCGGGCCGTCTCCCGCGCCCGTACGCGGCTCGCCGTTACGGCGGTCGACGACGACGATCGCGGCCCCAGCCCCCTGCTGAGCTTCTTTCCCGAACCCGACGAGAGCGACGATCCGACCGGTGCGGTGGAGCATCCTCTGACCCTGCGGGGACTCGTCGCGCAGCACCGGCGAGCCCTGACGACCCCGGTCGCCCCGGCGCCGGTGCGCGCGCACGCGGCGGGCCAGCTCGTGGTGCTCGCGCGGGCCGGCGTGCCCGGCGCGGCGCCACATCAGTGGTACGGGATGGCCGAGGCATCCTCGAACGGCCCCCTGCGCGACCCGGCCCGATCACCCGTGCACGTGTCGCCCTCCAAGCTCGACGCTTTCGACGCCTGCGGCCTGGACTGGGCGATCCGCGCCCTCGGCGGGGACACCCGTTCGTGGTCGGCCGGGGTCGGGACGATCCTGCACGCCGCCATGGAAGAGGTGCCGAGCGGCGATCGCGCTGCCCTGCAGGCGGTCGTGGACGGGCGCTGGGGCGAACTCGACTTCGAGGCGCCCTGGATGGCCCGCAAAGAGCATGCGTGGGCGGGGCTGCTGGTCGATCGACTGCACGCGTACCTCGAGCGGTTCCACCGCGAAGAGGGCCGTGTCGTGGGGGCAGAGGCGCGCTTCCGGCTCGCGATCGACATGGATTCCGTCGCCGGTGGTGCGGATGGCGTGGAGTCGGCGCCGGATGTCTGGGCGATCCGGGACGGTGAACGGGGAGCCGAGCACGGCGGAGAAGACGGAGCCCCGCGTGGCGGGGGAGTGGGGGACGGTCCGCCCGAGGACCGCAGGCTCGCCCTGCTGAGCGGATCGGTCGATCGCATCGAGGTCTACCCTTCGGGACGCGGCGAGGCCCTCGACCCGACGAAGGAGGAGGGCGTCGCCGAGCGTGTCGTCGTGGTCGACCTGAAGACCGGCCGTTCGGAAGACAAGCTCACCGACGAGAAGGTCGCGGACGACGCGCAGCTCGCGGCCTACCAGCTCGCCCTGTGGGAAGGGCTGCTGCCCGGCGCCGATCCCGCCGCGAACGCGGGCGCGCGGCTGCTCGTCCTCTCGAAGACGCTCAAGAACACGCACTACAGACTCGCGCGCCAGGCGCCGATGGATGTCGCGCGGCGAACGTCGTTCCTGCGCACGATCATCGACGTGGCCGAGGGGATGTCGTCCGACCGTTTCGATGCGAACCTCGACACGCACTGCACGACGGACCGCTTCGCCGTCTGCCGCATCCACACGATCAAGGCGGTGTCGGCCTCGTGACCTCCACGCCGCCACCCGCCGTGTCCGCCGACACCACGAGCACCACGAGCACCACGGGCACCGGGAGCGTCGCCCCGGATGTCTCCGCGCCGCCCGTCGCGGTCTGGCCGGGCGGGATGGGCCTCTCGGCCCCCGTCATCTCGGCGGCGCTGGGTCTGCCCAGCCCCACCCCCGACCAGCGCGCCGTCATCGAGGCACCGCCCACGCCTGCCCTGGTCGTCGCGGGGGCGGGCAGCGGCAAGACCGAGACGATGTCGGGACGGGTCGTGTGGCTCGTCGCGAACGGTCACGTGCGCCGCGACGAGGTGCTCGGGCTGACGTTCACCCGCAAGGCCGCGGGCGAGCTCGCCGAACGGATCGATCAGCGGCTCGCGGGCATCGACGAGTTCGCTCGGCGTGGGCTGCTGCCGCACCTCGATGCCCTCGCGGCGGACGGCACCCTCGCCGGGTTCTGGGCACGGGCGGGTGCCCTGCCCCCGCGTGCGCGCCGCGCCGAGCTGGTGGCTTTCGTCGACGGTCTCGCCGAGGCGCTCGCGGCCGTTCCCCCGGAAGAGGATGCGGCGGGCGAGGTCTTGCTGTCGCGCCCTCGAGTCTCGACCTACAATGCGTTCGCCGACGCGATCGTGCGCGAGCACGGCCCGCGGATCGGCCGCGACCCGGATGCGGCGCTCATGAGCCAGTCCGGGTCGTGGTTGCTCGCGCGGCGGGTGGTCGTGGCATCCGAGGACGAACGCCTGTCGGAGCGGGGGGAGGCGTTCGCGAGCGTCGTCGATGCCGTGCACCGGCTGGCGGGCGAACTGCTCGACAACCGCGTCGATGCCGCGAGCGTGGCCCGCTTCGGTGACGAGTGGGCCGCGGCGCTCGAGCCCCTGACGAACCCCGCCCTGGCGAACCCCGGCGACATCGAGAAATTCCACGCGGCGATGAGCGGGCTTCCCGTGCTCGCCGGCCTCGTCGACGACTACGCCACCCGTAAGCGCGCCGAGGACACGCTCGACTTCGCCGACCAGGTCGCCGGGGCCCTCGAGATCATCGAGCGTGCGCCCGAGGTCGCCGAGCACCTCCGTGAGCAGTACCGCGTCGTGCTGCTCGACGAGTATCAGGACACGTCCGTGATCCAGACACGCCTGCTCGCCGAGGTCTTCCGCGACTCCGCGGTGATGGCTGTGGGTGACCCCAACCAGTCGATCTACGGCTGGCGCGGGGCATCCGCCGACAACCTGGGCGCTTTCCCGGGTGCCTTCGCGCACCGAGCCGCATGTGGTCGATTCAGCCTGATGATCAGCTGGCGCAACGACCTGAGCATCCTGACCGCCGCGAACCGGCTCGTCGCGGGCGCGGAGCACCGCGGGGTTCCGGTCGGTGCTCTGGGGGCTCGACCCGGTGCGGCCCACGGGCGCGTTCAGTGCCGCTTCGAGAAGACGATCGACGACGAGGCCGATGCGGTCGCGCGCTGGTTCGTCGACGTGCGGGCCCACCATGATGCGGCGCAGGCGGACTCCGCCACGCCCCGTGCCCACTCGGGGGCTGTGCTGTTCCGCACCAAGAGGCACATGAACGCCTTCGCCGAGGCACTGGCGCGGCACGACGTGCCGCATCGCATCCTGGGGCTCGGCGGCCTGCTGACGACCCCCGAAGTCGTCGACGTCGTCGCGGCGCTGCGGGTGGTGCACGACCCCTCGCAGGGGTCGTCGTTGATCCGGTTGCTGTCGGGACCGCGTTTCGCGATCGGTGTGGCCGACCTCGCGGCTCTGCATGCCCTGGCGGACGCGCTCGCGAGGCGCGACGGTTCGCTCGCGCCGCTCCCGGCCGAGCTGGCCGCGCGCGTGCGCGGCTCGGCCGGTGCCGACGAGCAGCCTTCGCTGGTCGATGCCCTCGAGTTCGTCCGCACCGTGCGCGACGACTACCGCCTCATCGCCGAAATCACTCCCGCCGGCCGCGCCCGCCTGCGCGAGGCGGGCGAGATGCTCGGACGGCTGCGGCGCGCGGTGGCTCAGCCGATCCCCGACCTGATCCGCACGATCGAGCTCGAACTGCGCCTCGACATCGAGCTCGCCGCGAACGAGACCCGCGGGCCCGCGCGCGTCGCCTCGGCACAACTGCGCGCCTTCCTCGACGAGGTGCGCGCATTTCTCACGGCCGACGAGCGCGGCTCGATCGGCAGCCTGCTCGCCTGGCTCGACCATGCCGAAGAGACCGACGAGCTCATGCCGCGTCCCGAGCCGCCCCAGCCCGGCGTCGTACAGCTGCTGACCGTCCACGGCTCGAAGGGTCTCGAATGGGATGCGGTGGCCGTCGTGCGGCTCGTGCAGGACGAACTGCCCAAGGCCCCGCGGTCGGTGGCCGGATGGCTCGGATTCGGTGTTCTGCCCTACGCCTTCCGCGGCGACCGCGATGCGCTGCCGGTGCTGGATTGGCGCCCCGGTGCGGACCCCGACCGCGCCGCGCTGCGCAAGGCCATCGCCGCCTACCGCGACGGGGTGCGCGATCACCAGAAGGCAGAGGAGCGGCGGCTGGCGTACGTCGCGGTTACCCGGGCCCGTTCGGATCTGCTGCTGACGGGTTCGCAGTGGGGTGGGCAGAGCAAGCCCCGCGACCCGAGCCCCTACCTCGTCGAGATTGTCGAGGCGCTCGGGATGCCGCCGATCGAGCCCGCGGACCCGGGCGACAACCCGTATCTCGAGAGGGGCGGGCAGGTGCTCTCGTGGCCCCTCGATCCCCTCGGCGCGCGCGGGCCAATCGTCCGCGCCGCGGCGGCGAGCGTCGAGCACGCGGCGACGCGGGCCGATCCCGAACCCGATGAGTTGCTGGCGCGCCTGCTCGCCGAGCGTGACATGCGCGCGCAGGGCCCCCGGCACGCGGCGCCGACACGCATCCCCGCCTCTCGCTTCAAGGACTTCGTCACCGACTACACGGGAACCGTGGCGGCGATCGCGCGCCCCATGCCGGAGCGACCGTACCGGCAGACGCGCCTGGGCACGCTGTTCCACTCCTGGGTCGAGCAACGGTCGGGGCGCAGCGGCGCTGGAGGCTCGATCGACGAGGCGCTGTGGGAGCGGGATGACGACCCGACCGACTCCGAAGCGTCCGTCGAGGACGCGGCCGATCTCGAACGCCTGCGCGCGAACTTCGAGCGATCGGAGTGGGGTCCGCTGCGGCCTCTCGAGGTGGAGACCGAGATCGACTTCGCCCTTCCCGAGGCGGGCGGCCCGGGTCGCGTCGTCATCTGCAAGCTCGATGCCGTGTATCGCCGCGATGATCGCGACGGACGCATCGAGATCGTCGACTGGAAGACGGGTCGCCCGCCGCGTTCGCCCGCGGAGCGCGAAGAGCGGATGCTGCAGCTCGCCCTGTACCGGCTGGCCTACCACAAGGCCCGGGGCGTGCCCCTCGATCAGATCGACGTCGTCCTGTACTACGTGGGCGACGATCTGATCCTGCGCGGAGACGGCGTCTACTCGGAGGCCGACCTCGCCCAGCGCTGGAACGCGGCACGCGAGGCCCGTGCTGCCTCGATCTCTTCGTCTGGGACATCCGTATCCGGCACGACGTCGGGATCGGTGACGGAGCCCGCCGGAGCCACCGCATCGGCGGAGCCCGCAGCGTCATCCGAGTCCGTCGAATCGACGCTCTGACGCAGGTCGCCCCAGCCGCTCACGTCGATCGGTGCGGTCTCCATCTCGGCGGCCGAAACGTCCGAGGAGCCCGGCAGCGGGGGGACGTCGTGACGGGATGCGTCCTCGGCGAGCTCGGCTGCGGCTGCCGGTGCACCGACATCGCCGGTCTCGTGCGCGCGAGCTGCGGCCACGAACAGCGACACCATCGCCGGGTCGTAGGCGTCGGTCTGCATCGAGATGCTTCCATCGTCCTCGGCGACCGCCCTGGTGACGGGCGTGTCGGCGAGGACGGCGATCGCATCGTCCACACCCACGACGGCGACCGGGTCGAGGCGCGTCGCGGCATCTCCGAGTCCGTCGACGAGAGCGTCGAGGAGCGCAACCGCGTCGTCCACGACGTCCTCGCGGCGCTGTTCATGACCGTGGAGCAGCCACTTCGCGAACTCCAGCTCGGCGTAGAGCCGGGCACGGGTGCGCAGATCCGGGTCGGGCGAGCGGTGCGCGGCGGAGACATACGCGGCATACACGTCGTCGGCGGCGTCGGGAGCCGCGGCCAGCCATTGCAGGTCGACGGCCGGGTCGCCGACGCTGAAGCGGCTCCAGCCCAGCAGGCCGGAAACGGTCGGGAACCCGTCGCGATCCTCGAAGCGGAAAGAGGCAGCGACCGCGTCACCGAGCACGACGCACGGTTCGAATCGCCACAGCGCCTCGTCTTCGGCGGCACGCCGCCAGCGTGTGGCGAGCGCCACGGGGAGCCGACGCGTCGATGCGGCGCGTTCGATGAGCGCGACGACGGCTTCTCGGACCTCTTCGGCGGACTTGACGGGGAGTCCCTCGGCGCGAACGACGGAGGCGGGCAGTGCATGCAGGGCCGCGAGCGCGATGCCGATCGACGTTGCGGCGCCGGGGCCCGCGGGCAGGTCGCCCGCCTCGACGCGGTAGCCCGGAACCATGTCGGTGAGCAGGGCACGGCCCTCGGGGAGCGCGACTTCGCCGAGCGGACGGGGTGCGACGAAGGGCAGCAGGGCACGGGCGCCCGGGGTGAGGGCGCGCAGGGCGAGAGCCTCGGTGGCGAGGTCGCTGGCGGCAGAGGCATCCACCGGCGCGCGCACGACGACGGACGATCCGTCGTCCAGCCCGACGACGGCGCTGTCGTAGCGGCCGCCCTCGCCGGTCGAGAGAGCTGCCGCCGAGACGACCGCGGCCTCGGGCAGGGCTGCGCTCACCGACGCGGCTAAAGTGAGAGGGGAGCCAGTCATGCCCCCAGGGTAGGTCGGTCCTCGCACGCACTACCCGCGCCACGCCCGCGAAAGAGGTCATCCATGACGGTCCCGGGCTTGCCCAGGGTGATCACGCCCCCGGTCTCTCCGATCGACCGATCGGCCATCGATCGTGATCTCGCGGATGCCCTGACCGTCCTCGCCGACGAGCCCGACGCGCGGGTTCTCGTGCTGCGACGGGGTCGCGCGCCCCTCGACGCATCCGGCGTGCTCGTGCTGGTCCCCGCCGCGACACTCGAGCCCGCCGCGATCGTCGCGTTCCTCGGTCGCGACGCGCTCGGCGCCGTGCTGCTCGCGCTGATCGAGGACGACGAAGCGGATGCTGCACCGTTCGAGCCGGAGGGCGGCTGGGTCGAGCTGCGTGACGTGGGTGGCACGCTGGACCCCGAGAACGGAGCCTTCTTCGTCGAGGCCCTGTCCCTGGCGCGCTGGATCCAAGATGCTCCGTTCTGCCCCGCCTGCGGCACGCGCACCGAACTGCGGAACGCCGGATGGTCGCGGCATTGCCCCGCGTGCGGACGCGAGCACTTTCCCCGCACGGACCCGGCCGTGATCGTCGCGGTGACCGACGGCGAGCGCCTGCTGCTGGGGTCGAACGCCGCATGGCCAGCCGGGCGCTACTCGTGCTTCGCGGGGTTCGTCGAGGCGGGGGAGTCGGCCGAGGAATCCCTCGTGCGCGAGATCGAAGAAGAGTCCGGCGTGCGCATCTCGGCTCTCGAATACGTCGGCTCGCAGGCGTGGCCCTACCCGCGCTCGCTGATGCTCGGATACCTCGCGTCGACCGAAGACTCGGCGGCCGCGCGACCCGATGGATCCGAGATCGTCGATGTGCGGTGGTTCGAACCGGACGAGATCGAGCGGGCGCTCGCGGGTGATGGCGACGTGGTTCTGCCCGGGGCATCCTCCATCTCGCGCGGGCTCATCGAGCGCTGGCTCGAACGGGTCACGGATCGATGACGGATCCCACAGGGGGGGCCGAGCGCGCCCTGCGAGACCTCGACGAGCATCAGCGCGAGGCGGTCCTCGCGGTTCGCGGACCCGTCTGCGTCCTCGCCGGGGCGGGTTCGGGCAAGACGCGCGTGATCACGCACCGCATCGCCTACGGCGTCGACAGCGGGATGTACTCTCCCTCGCGGGTCATGGCGGTCACGTTCACGACGCGTGCGGCTGGTGAGATGCGCGGACGCCTGCGCTCGCTCGGCATCGAGGGCGTCTCTGCGCGCACGTTCCACGCGGCCGCGCTCGCACAGCTCAACTACTTCTGGCCGACCGTCGCGGGGGGCGAGTCTGCGCCGCCCGTCCTGTCGAACAAGGTGCGCGCGCTGTCGGACGCGGCAAGCGGACTCCGCCTCACCCTCGACGGGGCGACACTGCGCGACGTGGCGTCCGAGATCGAGTGGCGCAAGGTCACGCTCCGCACGATCGAGGACTACGCGCGCGCGGGCCGTCCGGGTCTCGGACGCCTCAGCCCCGACGCCGTCGTCGCGCTGCACGAGGCCTACGAGAAGCTCAAGGACGAGCGGCGGCAGCTCGACTTCGAAGACATCCTGCTCGCCTGCGCGGGAATGATCGAGTCCGAGCCGCGCGTCGCGCGAGCGGTGCGCGAGCAGTACCGGCACTTCACGGTCGACGAGTATCAGGATGTGTCGCCGCTCCAAGAGCGACTGCTCGGACTCTGGCTGGGCGAGCGCAACGACCTGTGCGTCGTCGGTGACGCGAGCCAGACGATCTACTCCTTCGCCGGAGCCGATCCGCGGTTCCTGCTCGACTTCGAGCGGCACCACCCCGGTGCCCTGATGGTGCGTCTCGAGCGCAACTACCGCTCCGAACCGCCCGTCCTCGCGACCGCGAATGCCCTGATGCGCGGTCGTCCGGGCGCCCTCGAGCTGGTCGCGGCGGGCTCCGAGGCGGGAAGCCGTGGGGGCGAAGCCGACGCGGCATCGAGTTCATATGCCCCGAGCGCGCCCGCGGCACGTTCGAACACACCGCGTTCGAACACACCGCGTTCGAGCACACCGCGTCCGAACACACCGGAGACGCAGGCACGGCCGCCGGCGACGACGGCCATGCATCCCGACGACGATGCCGAGGCGACGGCGGTCGCACGGAACATCAAACGGCGCCTCGACGGCGGCGAGACCCCCGAGGGATTCGCCGTGCTCTACCGGGCGCATTCGCAATCGGCGGCTCTGCAGCGCGCGCTCGCCGCCCACGACATCGCCGCGACGGTGCTCGGCGGTAAGCGGTTCTTCGAGCTGCCCGAGGTGCGCGACGCCGTGCTCGTGCTGCGGGGTGAGTCCGTCGCGGGCGGTTCCGGTGACCTCGTGCCCGTCGTCCGTGATCTGCTGCGCTCCCGTGGCTACACCGAGACCCCGCCCCCGGCCGGCGGTGCGCTGCGCGACGCGTGGGAGGCACGCGCGACGCTGCTGCGCCTGGCCGAGAACGCGCCGCCGGGGACGACCCTGCGTGCTTTCACGGATGACCTGCAGGCGCGCGCCCGGGACCAGCACGATCCGGGGCTGCGTACCGTGACGCTCGCGACGATTCACGCGGCCAAGGGTCTCGAGTGGGACCATGTGCACGTGATCGGACTGTCGGAGGGTCTGTTGCCGATCTCGTACGCGCGCGGGCTCGAGCAGATCGACGAGGAACGCCGGCTGCTGTACGTCGCGATCACGCGGGCACGGCGGTCTGTCTCGTTGTCGTGGTCTGCCGGGAACGGGAGAGCTGAGCGGGAGCCGTCACGTTTCCTTCAGGAGCTCGGCATCCGCACTCATCGTGCGGCCGGTGCGTCATCCGTCGGCGCTCGCCCCCCGCGGTAAGCGTCACCGAACATCCCTCCGCGCCGCCGGGGTCCGCGAGGATTCGGACCAGTGCGGCCGCGCTCTCGTGGACGAGTTCGGGCGCGGGCACGGGCGCTCCGGCCGAGAGCAGCTGGAGGGCGAGCATCGGCCAGGCGCGATCGGCGTCGCGGCGTTCGAGGTGCAGGCAGGTGATGCAAGCCGTCACGCCGGGCACGATGAGGGGGCCGACGACGATCCCGGCTCCGCCGACCAGAACGGGCAGGTGAACGCGATCGGCGCGCAGGTGCGGCGATGCCCGCCGCGGGTCGAGGACGTGTCGGGCGACAAGGACGACGAGATCCGCACCGGATGCCTCGGCCGCGGCGCGATCGTGTTCGCCGGGGTCCGCTTCTTCGACGACCGTGACCGAGTACCCGGACGCTTCCAGCGCCATCCGCATGGCGACGACGACCGGATCGCTCGAGCCGCCCCGCGGCGCCTCGAGCAGGATGCCGCCCGGCGCGCTCCGGCTCTCGAGGTCGGTGCGTGTCAGCGCGTCGCCCAGACGGGCGAGAAAAGCGCGGACCTCTCGCGGGTGAACCCGCTTGAGGTCCGCCCACACGTCGAGACCCGACTCGGGCAGACCCCGGGTGAGCTCGAACAGCAGCCGCTCCTGCCAGGGTGAGACATCCGTCAACCGCGTCTGAGCGTGTTCACCGAGCTGCATCGTGGTCGCATCGCGCCACAGCGGGGTACGGGTCGGATCGAGGCGAAGCATCACGGTCATTCCGCGATTGTGTCGTCTGGGTCGAGTCCGGCCGCGAGATTCCACAGGGTGCGGCGACAGGTGACGGTCGGGGAGCCCTGTGGAGGACGGGCGGTGTCGGCCCCCGTCGCCACCTCAGCGCTCGGGGTTCGTGCCGTCCTCGGATTGCTCGTCCGGCCCCGCGTCGGGGTCCGAGCGCGGATCGGCCGATTCTTCACCGGCCAGAATGCGGGCGATCGCGTCGTCCAGCTCGTCGAGCTCCGCCTCGGGCGCCGCGTCACCGAGCGCGCGGCGACGGAGCGTCTCGATGATCCGTGAGGGGTCGTCGATGTCTTCCGACGTGGGCATGAAGTCCGCGTAGTCCCATAGCGAATCGCGTGCCTCCACGCCGACCGCATTCGTGATGGCCCGCCACATCGCCGCCGCTTCGCGCAGGCGCCGCGGCCGCAGCTCCAGCCCGACGAGCGAGGCCAGCGCCTGCTCCGCGGGCCCGCCCGCGGCGCGGCGGCGGCGAACGGTCTCGGCGATCGCGGCGGCCTTGGGCAGGCGCGCCGTCGCATCTTCCGTGACGACGTCGACCCAACCCTCGACGGTCGCGAGCAGGTTCTCGAGACGGGACAGGGCGGCCCGCTGGGCCTCGGTGTGCTCGGGCAGCAGGGCGCCGCTCTCGAGCGCCGTCCGCAGTTCGTCCGGGCGCGAGGGGTCGAAGCGCGACGCGAGGTCCTCCAGTGCGTCCGTGTCGACGTCGATGCCGCGGGCGAACTCGGTCACCTGCGACAGGACGTGCAGGCGCAGCCACTTCGCGTGGCGGAAGAGACGGGCGTGGGCGAGCTCGCGCACCGCCGCGGCCAGCGCGAGCTGATCCTCGGCGATGTCGAGGTCGCGACCGAAATCGGCGAAGTTCTGCGGCAGGATCGCCGCCTCACCGGCGGGCATCACGGGGATGCCGACGTCGCCGCCGCTGATCACCTCGGTCGAGAGCTGACCGACGACCTGGCCGAGCTGGGTCGCGAAGAGCGAACCGCCGAGTGAGCGCATGACCTTGCCGGCGCCCTGCAGCAGCGGCTTGAGCTCTTCCGGTGCCTGCTCGGCAAGGGTGCGCGTCAAGGCATCCGTGATGCTCGTCGCGACGGGTTCGGCGAACTCCTGCCAGACGGGAAGCGTCGCGGTGACCCACTCGGCACGCGTCATGATGCGGGGGCTCTGCGCGAGGTCCGAGATGACGGTCGCCTCGCTCAGCCACAGGTTCGCGAGCGTCAGCGCACCGTCCAGGTCGACGCGGTCGCCATCGGTCACGCTCAGCCCGCCGCTCCGGGCGAGCTGCAGTGCCTGCTGCTCCGCGACACCCCACGGGATGCCGTCCCCGGCCGCCATCGCGCCGCGCAACTGCTGCTGAACCATGGCCATCATGGCGGGGTCCAGCGGCATGCCGGTGAGCCGTTCGAACTGAGCGGGATCGATCTGCCCGCCGCCGCCCAGCATGCGACGCAGGAGCTCTTCGAAGTCTTCCTCGGGGTTCTCGTCGCCAGGCACTTCAGCCGCCTTTCAGCGTCGTTCGGGTGGGTGGTTCTACGCTAGTCGCAGCCGACTGTGACCCCGCCGGGGTCGAGCCCGCATTGCTTACGCCGTTCGCGAACGGCGCCCGAAGTCCCGCTCCCTCCCGGGCGAGCGAAGAAAGGTCCCACCGTGGCGCTGTTCGACGAGAACCTCCAGGTCGTGCCCGCGCAGCGACCGCCGCTGCGGCGGTCGACCCGGGTC
The DNA here is from genome assembly GCF_002911615.1 of Microbacterium sp. CJ77. Lineage (NCBI taxonomy): Bacteria > Bacillati > Actinomycetota > Actinomycetes > Micrococcales > Microbacteriaceae > Microbacterium > Microbacterium sp. CJ77. Next base: position 680,199 of record NZ_PQBR01000006.1, read on the forward strand.
GGCATCATCGCGCTCGCGGTTGCCCTTGTGTGCCTGGCGGCCCTGACGTTCCTGCCCACCGGATACGTGATCCAACAGCCCGGACCCGTGTACAACACGCTCGGGACGGCTACCGGCGCGGACGGGACCGCCGTTCCGCTCATCGAGGTGGAGGGCGCCGAGACGTTCGACACCACGGGCGCGCTCGACCTGACGACCGTCCAGGTGGTGGGGAATCGCGAGCGGACCCCCACGTGGCTCGAGCTCATCGGGGCCTGGTTCGACCGCTCCCGAGCCGTCGTCCCGCTCGACTCGGTGTTCCCCGCGGGCCAGACGAGCGAGCAGCGCACTGAGCAGAACGCGCAGCTGATGGTGGACTCGCAGCACGAGGCCACCGTGGCGGCGCTGCGCGAACTCGGATACGAGGTCGACTCGCGCGTACGGATCCACTCGCTGCCCGAGGGTTCTCCGGCCGAGGGTGTGCTCCGGGCGGACGACGTCGTCACCGCCGCGAACGGGCAGCCCATCAGCGACGTCACACAACTGCGCGACATCATTCAGCAGGGGGACGGGGCGCCCGTCGCTCTGACGATCGAGCGCGGCGGCGCCGAGCAGACCGTCGAGGTGAGTCCCGTCTACAGCGAGGACGATTCCGCCTGGCAGATCGGCGTGTCCACGATCCTCGACTACGACTTCCCGGTCCAGGTCACGATCCAGCTCGACAACGTGGGCGGACCGAGCGCCGGCCTGATGTTCGCCCTCGGCATCATCGACACCATGACCCCCGACGAGCTGAACGGCGGGCGCCAGGTGGCCGGCACCGGAACGATCACGGCGGACGGCGTCGTCGGCCCGATCGGCGGCATCCGACAGAAGCTCTACGGAGCACGGGGAGCGGGGGCGGAGTACTTCCTGGCGCCGGCGGCGAACTGCGACGAGGTCGTGGGGCACATCCCGTCCGGCCTGCGCGTGTTCTCGGTGGCCGAGCTCGATGATGCGATCACCGCGCTCGACGCCGTTCGCGACGGCGGGGACCTCGATGCGCTCCCCGCGTGCGCTGTTCCTTGACGCGCGATGACGCCGCCGTAATCGAAACGTGGCCGGTTACCCGGCCTTCTCCCGGTCTGCGCACGGACTGCGCGCGAAACCGGGCGCCTAGACTGGTGGAGTGACCACGACTTCCTCGAAGCCAGCGGCCCCCCGCACTACACGACGCGTCGTGACCATTTCTCTGGTCATCATCGCGGTACTGCTCGTCGGGTTCTTCATCTTCGCTTCCCTGTACGCAGACTTCATGTGGTACCGGCAGATCGGGTTCGACTCGGTGCTGGTGACGCAGTGGCTCGCCCGCGCGACGATGTTCGTCATCGGGTTCCTCGCCATGGCCATCCCGGTCTGGCTGACGATCCAGCTCGCCTACCGGCTCCGTCCGGTGTACGCGCGGCTGTCGAGCCAGCTCGATCGCTACCAAGAGGTCGTCGAACCCCTCCGGCGCCTGGCGATGTGGGGAATCCCCGTCTTCTTCGGTTTCTTCGCGGGCTTCTCGGCGTCGACCCAGTGGGAGACCGTCTGGCTGTGGATGAATGGCGTCACCACCGACATGACGGACCCGCAGTTCGGTCTCGACACCGGCTTCTATCTGTTCGCGATGCCGTTCTACAGCGCAGCGCTCGGTTTCGCCTCCGCCATCCTGCTGATCTGCCTCGGCCTGACCGCCGTCGTCTCGTACCTCTACGGCTCCGTGCGCGTGGGCCAGCGCGAGGGCGGGCGCTGGGAGCTGCGGATCTCGAAGTCCGCACGCATCCAGCTCGCGATCCTCGCGGGGCTCTACCTGGTCGCCCAGGCGGCCAGCCTGTGGCTCGACCGCTACAAGACGCTGAGCGAAACGGGCGACCTGATCACGGGCCCCGGCTACACGGGCGTCAACGCGGTCATCCCCGGACAGGCGATCCTGGCGGGCATCGCCGCATTCGTCGCGCTGCTCTTCTTCGTCACGGCCATCATCGGTCGCTGGCGCTTCCCGCTGATCGGCACGGCCCTCCTGATCGTCTCGGCGATCGTCGTCGGAGTCGGCTATCCCTGGATCGTCGATCGTTTCCAGGTCGCGCCGAACGAGTTCTCGCTCGAGCAGCAGTACATCGAGCGGAACCTCGACATGACCAAGGTCGCCTACGGCATCGATGGACTCGAGAAGACCGAGACGACCGCCGTGACGGCTGCCGAGCCCGGCGCGTTGCGCGCGGACGCGCAGACGACAGCGTCCATCCGCATCATGGACCCCGCGATCATCAGCCCGACGGTTCGCCAGCTCGAGCAGTTCCGCGCCTACTACCAGTTCACCGACCCGCTCGATGTCGACCGCTACGAGATCGACGGCAAGTCGCAGGACACGGTGGTCTCGGTACGTGAACTGGACATGGATGCCCTGGGCACCGCGGGCACGTGGCAGAACCGCACCGTCGTCTACACGCACGGCTACGGCCTCGTCGTCGCCGCGGGCAACCAGCGGACGACCGACGGCAACCCCGTCTTCCTCGAGCGAGGCATCCCGGCGACCGGATTCCTCAGCGAGAGCGAGAACTTCGAGCCCCGCGTCTACTTCGGTGAGGCATCACCCCTGTATTCCATCGTCGGCGCGCCGGAGGGCACGGCCCCCGTGGAGCTCGACTACCCGCGCGGCTCTGAGGGCCAGAGCGAGACGAAGACCACGTTCGACGGAGATGGCGGACCGAAGATCGGCACGCTCTTCGACAAGCTGATCTACGCGCTCAAGTTCCAGTCCACCGACATCCTGCTCTCGGACTACGTCAACGCGGACTCGCAGATCCTCTACGACCGGGATCCGAAGACCCGTGTTCAGAAGGCGGCGCCGTACCTCGACCTCGACAACGACCCGTACCCGAGCGTCGTCGACGGCCGCATCGTCTGGATCGTCGACGGATACACGACCGCGTCGACCTTCCCCTATTCGCGCACGGTCAGCCTGTCCGACGCGATCGCCGACACGACGAACCCGACGCCGCGGTTCACGATCGACGACATCAACTACATCCGCAACTCGGTCAAGGCGACGGTCGATGCCTACGACGGCAGCGTGACGCTGTACGCGTGGGACCCGGAAGACCCGCTCATCCAGGCGTGGCAGAAGGTGTACCCCAGCACGGTCAAGCCGATCAGCGAGATGTCGGCCGAACTCGTCAGCCACGTCCGATACCCGACCGATCTGTTCAAGGTGCAGCGAGCAACGCTCGGCCAATACCACGTCGACGACGCGCAGTCGTTCTACCAGCGCGACAACGCCTGGTCGACGCCCACGGATCCGCAGGACTCGACCTCGACGCGCCTGCAGCCGCCGTACTACCTCACGATGCAGATGCCGGGCCAGACGGCACCGTCGTTCTCGATGTTCACGACGTTCATCCCGCCCGGAACGGGCACCGCGTCGCGCAACATCCTGACGGGTTACCTCGCGGTGGATGCCGACGCCGGATCCGATAACGGGGTCAAGGCCGAGGGGTACGGCAAGCTGCGGATGCTCGTCGTGAGCGCCGATACGACGGTGCCCGGCCCCGGCCAGGTGCAGAACACCTTCAACGCCGACCCGGTGGTCTCCTCCCAGATCAACCTGTTGCGGCAGGGACAGTCCGAGGTGCTCAACGGAAACCTCCTGACCCTCCCGGTCGGCGGCGGATTCCTGTACGTGCAGCCCGTCTTCGTCCAGTCGTCCGGTGGCACGCAGCTGCCGACCCTGCAGAAGGTTCTCGTCGCGTTCGGCGACGAGATCGCCTTCGAGGACACGCTGAACGAGGCGCTCGACACGCTCTTCGGTGGCGACTCCGGCGCCGATGCGGGGGATGGCGCGGTCGAACCCGACCCCAGCGCGACGCCCGGTGACCCGAGCGCGCAGCCGTCGAACCCCTCGGACGGCGGCGGGTCGACCGTCGACGTCCAGGAGCAGGCGCTGCTCAATGAAGCTCGCCAGGCGATGCTGGACCGCGATGCGGCCCTGCAGGCGGGAGACTGGGCCGCGTTCGGCGCGGCGGACGCCCGCCTGACGGACGCGATCGACCGGTTGCTCGCGCTGTCCGCCGGCTGATCCACCTTGCACGAGACGGTGTCGCCCTTCGGGCGGCACCGTCTTCGTCGTCACGGGCCGCCGACACGACCGGTGTGGTCGATGCGAGCGGCGGGCCGGGTCAGCCGGTGAGAAGCCACCACCAGATCAGCAGCAGCGTGACGCCGAAGCCCGCCAGCTGGTTGATCCACAGGAATGCGCGCCAGCCCCGCGTGGCCTCGTGCGACGCAGCATCGCTGACACTCCGGTACGGCCATACGGCGACCAGGTACGGGATCACGAGCAGTCCGGCGAGCGGCCCGGGCCACTCGGCGGCGAGCATCACGACGCCCGCGAGCGCGTAGCAGACCAGGGCGAAGCGAACGGTCCAGGCCGCGCCCCGCGCCGTCGCGATGGACGAGATTCCGGCTTGCCGGTCGGCCGAGACATCCTGCACCGCGCCGAAGGCGTGCGAAGCAACGCCCCAGAGGGCGAACGCGACGACGATCGCAACCAGCCCCGGTGTCCACACGACACCCGCCAAAACGAGGCCGTACACCGCGGGCGAGAAGAAGTGGATGCTCGAGGTCACCGAGTCCGCGAACGGAACCTCTTTGAGGCGCAGCGGGGGAGCGGAGTAGAACACGACGAAGAACAGGCTGGTCGCCAGCACGAGCCACGAGAGGGGGGCTCCGACCCACACGAGATAGACGACGAAGGGCAGGCACGACAGGCCCGCCGCCCACAGGGTGACCGGATGCAGGCGTCGATCCAGCACGGCACCGTGCGCGCCGCCCTTGCGCGGGTTGCGCAGGTCGGACTCGTAGTCGAAGACGTCGTTGATGCCGTACATCGCGAGGTTGTAGGGGATCAGGAAGAAGATCGTGCCGACGATGAGGGCGCCATCGATCTGGCGCGTCGCGACCAGGTACGCGGCCGCGAAGGGAAATGCCGTGTTGACCCAGCTGATCGGCCGGGACGACACGAAGAGGGTGCGGATGACTCGGCCGAGACCGATGCGCTCCGCCCCGCTCATGCGGGCTTCCTCGGGGTCAGGAGCGTCCAGACGGCCGGGATCAGGAAGGCGGCGGCGAGGGGGTACGAGAAGTCCTCGATCGGAGCGAGCCCGATGTGCAGACCGCTCAGGTGCTCGCTCGGGTAGGTGAACAGCCCGGCCGCGATCATGATGTTGTCGAAGACGGCCGTGAGGGCCAGCAAGACGAGTGCGGCGAGTGCGGACGCGGCCATTCGCCGGCCGAATCGCTCGCGGCGGATCGTGACGGCCGTGACGACGGCCGCGAGCAGCAGGAACGGGACGACGATGAGCGGGTATGTCATCCGCGGGCGCTTCCCTCGGTTTCGGATGCTCGGGCTTCGGGGGCATCCCGGCGGCCGAGCACGCGCATCCCGGCGGCCGCGCAGACGAGAGCGAGATAGCAGAGGAACGCGAGGAAGAACACCTCTTCGACCGGCAGTTCCGGAGCGAGGACGATGCCCGTGTAGAGCGGGCTGTCGCCCTTGACGAATACCCCGCTGATGATGCCCGCGGCGTCCCAGGCGAGAAAGAAGGCGACACCGATCGCGACGGTCGCGAGCGTGCGCCCGCGAGCGACCCAGAACGCGAGCCGGAAGCGGCGATCGATCAGGGCCATTCCCGCCGTCGAGACGAGGATCGCGAGAAGGTACAGGCCCGGCACGCGTTCAGTCTCCCACGGTGTCGAGAACCGGCTCCGGCAGCCTTCCCGCACCGTCGTCGCCGCGCACGCGCTTGAGCACGAGCTCGGCCGAGATGAGGCACATCGGCAGACCGATGCCGGGCAGGACATCGGCACCGGCGTAGAGCAGCCCGTCGACCCTGCGCGAGGCATTCCGCGGACGGAATACGGCGCTCTGGAGCAACGTGTGCGAAAGCCCGAGGGAGTTGCCGCGCCAGGTGTGCAGGTCGGCCGCGAAGTCGGCCGGCGCGATCGTGCGACGCACGACGATGCGGTCGGCGAGGTCGGGGATGCCCGTCCACGCGGCGATCTGATCGATCACGGCATCGGCCGCGGCCTCGATGCGCGGGTCGCCGGTGCCGTCGACACCGCCGTGGCCGAGCGCGATGTCCGCGGGCATCGGGACGAGCACGAAGAGGTTCTCGTGACCGGCCGGTGCGACCGACGGATCGGTGGCGCTGGGGCGGCAGACGTAGAGCGAGGCCGGATCGGGCACGTACGGCTCATCGCCGAAGATCGCATCGAAGTTGCCGCGCCAGTCCTGCGTGAAGACCAGCGTGTGGTGCGCCAGGCGCGGGAGCTCGCCCTCGACACCGAGCAGCAGCAGCAGAGCGCCGGGGCTCGGCGTGCGCTTCTTCCACCAGGACTCGGGATACGTCTGGCGCTCGGGCGGCAGCAGCTCGGTCTCGAGATGATGGAGATCGCCGGCGCCCACCACGATGTCGGCGGGTACGAAGCGCGATGCACCCGAGGCATCCTGAACCCGGACGCCGACCGCCCGCGGACCGGCGGTTTCGATCGCGACGACCGGAGAGCCGGTCTCGATCGCAACGCCCCGCTCGCGGGCGAGGCGCGCGATCGCGTCGATGATCGTCGTGAACCCGCCCATCGGATACGCGACCGAATCGCCCAGGTCGAGGTGACTCATGAGGTGGTACAGGCTCGGCACGTCGAACGGCGAACCGCCGAGGAAGACGGCGGGATAGCCGAGGACCTGGCGCAGCCGAGGATCGTGGAAACGGCTCTCGATATGGCGGTGCAGCGGGCGCGTGAGCAGGGGGAGCAGCTGGGGCAGGCGACGAAGCAGTGCGGGATCCCGCAGGCCCGTGGTCGAGGCGTAGGAGTCGTAGAGGAACCGCGTGACGGCCAATTCGTAGGCGTCCTGCGCCGACGCGAGGTACTCGCGCAGGACGGCACCCGAGCCGGGTTCGATGTCTTCGAAGAGCTCCGCGACGTGTTCGACGCCCGACCGGATCTCGAGGGGCTCGGGGTCGCCCTCCGTGTAGACGCGATACGCGGGGTCCAGGCGGACGAGGTCGAGTTCTCGCTCCGAACTCGTGCCGAGCAGCCGGAAGAAGTGGTCGAACACCTCGGGCATGAGATACCAGCTCGGTCCCGTGTCGAAGCGGAAGCCGTCGCGCTCCCACGATCCGGCGCGGCCACCCAGGTCATCCCGTGCCTCGAACAGCGTGACGGAGTGCCCGTCCGCGGCCAGCAGCGTGGCCGTCGCGAGACCCGCGATGCCCCCGCCGATCACGACGACTCGTTCGGCGGTGCTCATGAGCGTGCTCCTGGCGTCGGTGGCCGCTGTGCGCGGGGGGAGGGGTGGCCGGTCGATGCGCGTTTCGCCCGTCGCGGCGGCCGCGGGCGGGCCCCGGATGCCGCGCGTGCGAACAGCAGCGCCTTCACCGGGTTCGGCACGCGGACCCGGCCGGGCGAGGCATCCGCTCGTCGCAGACGCGCGCTCAACTCGGCGAACAGATCGTGCGCGCACGTGACGGCGCGTCGGCAGTCGCGCGGCAGGCGTGGGATGACGGATGCCGCGGCGGCGAGGTCTGCGTCGATGTCGTCGAGCACGGCGGTCCGGGTCGTCGGCGAACCGTCGAGACCGAGGTAGTCCCGCCCGAGCGTGCCGCTGTCGTGGCCGGCGTCGCGCAGGAAGTTGACGTTCTGGAATGCCGCGCCGAGGCGGCGGGCGCCCGCGACGATCTCGGGCTCGGCCGGCCCGGGCGTCGCGCTGCCCGCGTTGACGAACGACTGCAAGCACATCAGGCCCACGACCTCGGCCGATCCGTAGACGTAGGCGTCGTGTGATGCCGTGTCGTGCTCCGAGACCGTGATGTCGGTGCGCATCGACGCGAAGAAGGGGCGGACGAGCGACTCGCCGATCGCGCACTCGCGGGCGGTCAGGGCGAACGCGTGGACGATCAGGTTTGCGCTGAAGCCGGTGCGGATCGCCTCGAGCGTCTGAGCCTCGAGCGCGTCGAGTTCGAGGGATTCTTCCGCGGCGGTCAGTCCCGCCTCGCGCGCCGGTCCATCGACGATCTCGTCGGCGACGCGGACCAGCGCATAGATGCTGCGCACGTGCGGGCGAACGCGTGGCCCCAACAGGCGAGAGGCGAACCCGAACGAGGTCGAGTACCGGGCGATCACGGTGTCGGCCGCGGCTCGTGCGGTGCGGTCGTACAGGTCGAGTCCGGTCGCGTCGGGGGGCGATCCGCCAGGGCCGGGGGACGATCCGCCGGACGATGGGCGCCGGGTCACGGGATCCGGGCTTCCACGGCGCTGACGAGGTCGCCGAGCAGCCGCGCCGTGGCGGGCGGCAGCCGACCCGCTACGACCAGTGCGCGGGCTTCCGCCAGAGCGCTGTTCACGAGGCGCTCGAGTTCGCGGCGTGCGCCGCTGCCATCGAGCACGTCCTGCGCGTGCCGCACGGCGATCGGTCCGGTGTGCGCCAGGGCGAGCGCGTCGCTCACCTCCGACCAGGATGCGGTAGCCCGCGCCAAGGCGATGAGGGCCGTCTGCTTCGCCTCGCGCAGGTCGGCCCCCGCGGGGCGACCTGCCTGCTCGTCCGTGCCGAACGCGCCGATCAGATCGTCGACGAGTTGATACGCGAGCCCGAGTCGGCTGCCGAACTGCGCCAGCATCGTCTCGGTCTCGGGGGTCGCCCCGGCCAACAGCGCGCCCGCACGAAGCGGTGCCGCGAACGAGTACACGGCCGTCTTGTCGTGCGTCACGGCCAGGATGTCGGAGGCCGCGGGTTCTTCGTCGAGCACCGAGTGCGCGACATCCGCCAGCTCTCCCGCGGCCGACACGAGGACGGCCTCGTCGAGCAGATCGAGAAGACGCGCGCGCTCGTCGTCGGACGCGGGGCACAGTGCGATCAAGCGCTGGGACTCGTGCAGCAGCAGGTCGCCCGCGAGAAGGCCAGCGGCGTCTCCGACGAGCGCAGCGCCCGAGGCATCCGCTCCCCACCGCGACGCGTAGGACCGGAACTCGCCCGACACGTTCGGCACACCACGACGCATGGTGTCGTGATCGAGGATGTCGTCGTGCATGAGGAATGCGGCATGCAGCAGCTCGAACGCCGCGGCGACGGGATAGACGCATCCGTTCGTCGACGCGTCACCGCCGAGCGACTCGAACGTCGCCACGACGAGCGCCGGCCGGAATCGCTTGCCGCCCCGCGCCGCGCGATGGATGGCGGCGCCGAGCTCGGCGAAAACGCCCCCGAATGGCTGAGCACGACGATCTATGCGCGCGAGGGCGCCATCGATCGTCGTATCGATCTGTGCCCGGGCGTCGGTGCTGAGCAGGCTGGTGGAGATCAGGCTCATGAAAAGGGGCTCATGACGCGAGACGGCGATCGCCTACGGAACGGTATGCCGCGAACAGGTCCAGCTGCTGAGCCTGAAGAACGAGCCACGGGCTGAACGCCCAGGGCGTGGCCTCGAGAGAGCGTGCGAGATCCTCGGGTCGTACCCACATGGCATCGACGACCTCGTTCGGGTTGAGAACGAGCTCGTCGACCGTGCGTGCCGTGTAGACCGGGCAGATCTCGTGCTCGACGATGCCGCTCGCGTCGACGGCGCGGTACCGGAACAGGGGCAGGGCCAGCTCGAGCGACGTGACGCCGATCCCGAGTTCGTGCTCCGCACGTCGACGCACCGCCGAGACGACGGGCTCGGCAGGCCTCGGGTGTCCGCAGAACGAGTTCGTCCACACACCGGGCCAGGTCTGCTTGTCCAGCGCGCGTCGCGTGACCAGGATCCGGCCCTCGTCATCGACGACGTGGCACGAGAATGCGAGATGCAGCGCCGTATCGGTACCGTGGACGCTGGCCTTCGGAGCGGTCCCGATCTCGTTTCCCGCCTCGTCGAGGAGGACAACGTCGTCGGTGTCGGGCATATACGTGCTCCCCTGTTAATTCGCTAGCTTAGCTAGCTAATCGCTGTCTCCCGATGATACACATGAGCCCGAGGGGGTGTCCACGCGTTGACTGAGCAGCAAGATCCCGTGCGGTCGGCGCTCCTCGCGCTGCGCAGCCTGGGCGACGCCCTCGACCGCATGCACGGCGAAGTCGGGGACGAGATGGCGATGAACCTCACCGACCTGCGCGCGCTCCGCATGATGGTCGAGTGGGAGCGTCGCGGATCCGATGTGAGTCCGCACGATCTCGCCCGACACCTTCGCATCTCGACGGCATCGACGTCCAAGATGGTCGATCGGCTGTCCGCGGCGGGCCACGTCGAACGGAAGCCGCATCCCACCGATCGGCGGGCGCGTGTCGTCGTGTTGACCGATCACTCGCGGGCCACGTTCTATCGGCATTTCGGGGGACACCTCGGCGCGATGCGCGAGATCGCGGGAGACTATGACGCCGATCAGCTCGCCATCATCGCGGATTTCCTGCAGCGGATGGCGCGGGCACTCGATCCCCTCCCCTGAGGCGTGGCGCCATGGTCGTGGAAGTCTTCGACGACACGCCCACGCATTAGTCGAAACTATGTTCGTCGCTGGATAAGCTCCTGCACAGGTGGACGAGGTGCGGTTTCTCCACGAAGGTGACTGGCCGAACGACGGATGTCGGAGGCCCTTCCTAACGTGAGAAGCACACCGAGCCCCGCTCACGCCTTGTCGAAGTATCCGGATCGCCGATCCGGCCGCGCGACAGACTGCAGGCGATGGACCGCGAGACAGAAGGAGCATCCCATGCCCAACCCCGCCGACCGCGAGAAGGCCCTTGAATCGGCCCTCGCACAGATCGACCGCCAGTTCGGAAAAGGCTCGGTCATGCGCCTGGGCAGCGACGAACGCGCCCCGGTCGAGGTCATTCCGACCGGCTCCATCGCCCTCGATGTCGCCCTCGGCGTCGGCGGGCTGCCCCGCGGCCGCATCATCGAGATCTACGGTCCCGAGTCGTCGGGTAAAACGACCCTGACGCTGCACGCCATCGCAAACGCCCAGCGCGCGGGCGGCATCGCTGCCTTCATCGACGCCGAGCATGCACTCGACCCCGAATACGCCATGAAGCTCGGCGTCGACATCGACCAGTTGCTCGTCTCGCAGCCCGACACGGGTGAGCAGGCGCTCGAGATCGCCGACATGCTGATCCGCTCGGGCTCGATCGACCTCATCGTGATCGACTCGGTCGCGGCCCTCGTGCCGCGCGCCGAGATCGAGGGCGAGATGGGTGACTCCCACGTCGGTCTGCAGGCGCGCCTCATGTCGCAGGCGCTTCGCAAGCTGACGGGTGGTCTGAACCAGACCAACACGACGATGATCTTCATCAACCAGCTCCGCGAGAAGATCGGCGTGTTCTTCGGTTCTCCCGAAACCACGGCCGGCGGTAAGGCGCTCAAGTTCTACGCTTCGGTCCGCCTCGACATCCGCCGCATCGAGACGCTCAAGGACGGCTCGGATGCCGTCGGTAACCGCACGCGCGTCAAGGTCGTCAAGAACAAGATGGCCCCGCCGTTCAAGCAGGCCGAGTTCGACATCCTCTATGGCACCGGTATCTCACGCGAGGGTTCGCTGATCGATTTCGGTGTCGAGCACATGATCGTCAAGAAGTCCGGCGCCTGGTACACGTACGAGGGGGAGCAGCTGGGACAGGGTAAAGAGAACGCCCGCAACTTCCTGCTGAAGAACCCCGACACCGCCGACGAGATCGAGCACAAGATCAAGCAGAAGCTCGGCATCGGCATGCCCAAGGCTCTGCCGCAGGTCGCGGCCGACGACGAGCTCGCTCAGCGTCGCCCGGCGTGATCGTGCCGACCAGTGGCGGTGATGGGGGCGAGCGCCTGGCCCCCGTCACCTATCTCCCGGGTGCGGAGCCCCAGCGCGGGCAGGCCGCACCCGAGAGACGGGTGGCAGCGCCCTCGAAGCGCGTGGCGTTCTCTCCCGCGTACTGGGCCGAGGATGAGCCCACCGCTGACTCGAAGCGTCTTCCAGTCCCGATCGTGGCGCGCGATGACCAACTGGACGATGATGACCAGCCGGACGATGAGCCCGGTGCGGACGTGGAAGGGGCGACGCAGGCGCTGGTGAAGCGGCTGCGGACACGTCAACTCTCGGCGAAAGAGGCGACGGGACTTCTGTCGGAGCGCGGCCTCGACGCCGACACCATCGAAGGTGTCGTCGCGGACTTCGAGGCGCGGGGCTACCTCGACGACGCGCGTCTCGCCGAGCAGCTCGTGTATGCCGCGACGAGCCGAAAGGGTCAGGGGCGCCGGGCCATCTCGCAGACGCTGTCGGGTCGCGGCATCTCGCGCGAGGTCGTCGATGCCGCGCTCGACGAGCTCCCGGATGACGAGGCGGAGCGTGCCCTGGACTTCGCACGGCAGAAGGCCCGTTCGATGGGTTCGCTCGATCGCGAGGCCGCGGTGCGTCGTTTGCACGGTCAGCTGTCGCGCCGCGGATTCGGCGGATCGATGGCCATGACCGCAGCCAAGCAGGCCCTCGACGAGGCCGGCGTCGGAGCATCCGGCGTGCGCTTCCGCTGACACCGCACCCGTCCCCATCGCCGAAACACCCCATCTGTTGCGAGACGCCCGGCGACATGGTGTTTCGCCGCAAATGGGGCGTTTCGGCGACGCTGACGCCGCCCAGAGCCTCGCGGTGATGGGGGCTCGTAGAATGGGCGGATCATGTCGACCCTCTCCAGCGCGCCCACGCTCATCGCGCCATCTCCGGCCGCACGCGCCGACGACGGTGTCGCCCGCACCTACGAGGTGCGTACCTTCGGCTGTCAGATGAACGTCCACGACTCCGAGCGCCTCTCCGGATCGCTCGAGAGCGCCGGATACGTTCGCGCGGATGCCGGGTCCGAAGCAGATGTCGTCATCATCAACACGTGCGCGGTCCGCGAGAACGCGTCGGGCAAGCTCTACGGCACACTCGGGCACCTGGCATCCGTCAAACGACGTAAGGACGGCATGCAGATCGCCGTCGGCGGGTGCCTCGCACAGATGGACAAGCAGGCGGTGCTCGACAAGGCGCCCTGGGTGGACGTCGTCTTCGGGACGCACAACATGGGTTCGCTGCCGCGCCTGCTCGAACGCGCCCGGCACAACGGCGAAGCCGAGCTCGAGATCCTCGAATCGCTCGAGGTCTTCCCGTCGACGCTCCCGACCAAGCGCGACTCGGTGTACAGCGGCTGGGTGTCGATCTCGGTCGGCTGCAACAACACCTGCACGTTCTGCATCGTCCCGACGCTCCGCGGCAAGGAGCGGGACCGACGACCGGGCGACATCCTCGAAGAGGTCAGCCTGCTCGTCGACGACGGCGCGATCGAGGTCACGCTGCTCGGGCAGAACGTCAACTCGTACGGCGTCGAATTCGGTGACCGTCACGCGTTCGGCAAGCTGCTGCGTGCCGCGGGCGAGATTCGCGGACTCGAGCGCATCCGGTTCACGAGCCCCCACCCTGCCGCGTTCACCGACGATGTGATCGACGCGATGGCCGAGACGCCGTCCGTCATGCCGCAGCTGCACATGCCGCTGCAATCGGGCAGCGACCGCATCCTCAAGGCCATGCGCCGCTCCTACCGCAGCGAGAGGTTCCTCGGGATTCTCGACCGGGTCCGCGCGCGCATCCCGAACGCCGCGATCACGACCGACATCATCGTCGGGTTCCCGGGTGAGACGGAAGAGGACTTCGCCGAAACGCTCCGCGTCGTCGAGCAGGCGCGTTTCGCCAGCGCCTTCACGTTCCAGTACTCGATCCGCGAGGGCACGCCCGCCGCGACGATGCCCGACCAGGTGCCGAAGGCCGTCGTGCAGGAGCGCTATGAGCGGCTCGTTGCGCTGCAAGACCGCATCTCGCTCGAAGAGAATCAGGCCCAGGTCGGCCGCGAGGTCAACGTGCTGGTCTCGACCGGCGAGGGCAAGAAGGATGCGGCAACCCACCGCCTGACGGGACGCGCCGAAGACAACCGTCTGGTGCACGTCGAACTGCCCGAGGGGTCCGAGACGCCTCGCCCCGGCGACATCGTGACCGCCGTCGTGACGCACGCGGCGCCGTTCTATCTGCTTGCGGACTCACCGGACGGCGCCCCGCTGCGCATCCGTCGCACGCGCGCGGGCGATGCGTGGGACCGCACGCAGGCCGAGTCCTGCGCGGTGCCCGCACCCGCCGGCGGGTCAGGCGGAACGGCCGGCGCACCCCGCGCGGTGTCGCTCGGTCTGCCCGTGTTCCCGCCCCGAGCGTGAGCGCAGCGTCGGCTCGGGTCGCCGGGACCGATCACGGGGCCCCCCGACTCTTCGCGGTCGTCGGCGCGACGGGCACGGGCAAGAGTGCGCTCTCGCTCGGCCTGGCGGAAGCCCTCGCGGCGCGCGGCGAACCCGCCGAGATCGTCAACGCCGATGCGATGCAGTTGTACCGGGGCATGGACATCGGCACGGCCAAGCTGCCGCTGTCCGAGCGGCGCGGCGTCGCGCACCATCTGCTCGACGTCCTGTCCGTGGACGAGGATGCCGCGGTGGCCGCCTATCAGGTCGAGGCCCGACGGGCGATCGACGACATTCACGCACGGGGCGCGCACGCCATCCTGGTCGGAGGTTCGGGGCTCTACGTCTCCAGCGTGCTGTATGACTTCTCGTTCCCGCCGCGCGACGAAGCACTCCGCGCCGAACTCGAGGCCGAGCTCGAGGCGCACGGGCCCGGTATCCTGTTCGCCCGGTTGCGCGAACAGGATCCCGCCACAGCCGCGCGAATCGATGCGCGCAACGGTCGCCGGGTGGTGCGGGCTCTCGAGGTGCTGGCGCAGGGGAGCGCGACACACGGCGCGGCGCTTCCGGACGAGCCGGTGGCCTGGCATCCGTCGACCGTGATCGGTCTGCACGAGGAACGATCCGTGTTGGTCGAGCGGTTGGACGCGCGGGTCGAGGACATGTGGGCACAGGGTCTGCTCGACGAGGTCGAGGCGTTGCGGTCCGAGGGGCTCGAGCGCGGCACCACGGCGCGCCGGGCGATCGGCTACGCGCAGGCATTGGCGCAGCTGGCCGGACACGTCGACCGCGGCGAGGCGATCGCGCAGACCCAGGCGCTGACACGGCGGTACGCACGCCGACAGGTCTCGTGGTTCCGCCGCTATGCCGACGTTCGTTGGCTCCCCGCAGGCCAGGCCACGGCGCGGCTGGTGCTCGCCGACTGAGCCCCGGCGGACGCGGATAGACTCGTGCGCATGCCCGGGACCGTCACATTCACCAAAGGTCACGGCACGGGCAACGACTTCGTGATCGTCGCCGATCCGGACGGGGCACTGTCTCTGACGGACGATCAGGTCGCCGCCCTGTGCGACCGACGCTTCGGCATCGGAGCCGACGGCATCCTGCGCGTCGTCCGCTCCGCTGCCATCGACGAGGGGGCGTCCGCTCTCGCGGCGGGCGCCGAGTGGTTCATGGACTATCGCAACGCGGATGGCTCGAAGGCCGAGATGTGCGGCAACGGCATCCGTGTCTTCGCGCACTACCTGGCCGAGTCGGGCCTGGCCGCGATCGGCCCGGACGGTATCGCGATCGGCACCCGGGCGGGCGTCAAGGCGGTGACCCGCTCGGCGAACGGGTTCGAGGCCGATCTGGGCGCATGGATCGTGGACGAGCGTGCGCCGACCGTGCGCGCGCGTGGTCTGAGCGTCGCCCGACCCGGTCTCGGCATCGATGTGGGGAACCCGCACGTCGTCGTGGCTCTGCCCGGTGAGGACGAGCTCGAGGCACTCGAATTGACCTACAAACCGGTGCTCGACCCCGAGCCGGCCGCGGGCGCCAACGTGGAGTTCGTGGTGCCGGCCGAGCCCCTCGTGCAGGACGGGGTGGGTGTGATCCGGATGCGCGTCTTCGAGCGCGGCGTCGGCGAGACCCTCAGCTGCGGCACGGGTGTTGCCGCGGCGGCGCTGGCCGTCCGGCACTGGGCGGGAGCCGGGGCCCCGGACGCATGGCGCGTGGACGTTCCGGGCGGAACACTCGGGGTCCGGATGGTTCCCCGCGACGACGCGTTGCACGTGCTGCTGTCGGGCCCGGCGGTGCTCGTCTACTCGGGTGACGTGGCCCTCGCCTGACCGTCGGCCGGTCTCGTTCCTCTGGCCTGGGCTCCGGTCGGTCTCGTCCGTCCCGCCCGCCGCTCCTGGCGTCGCACCCCGTGCATCCGTTCGTTCCCGTGGCGGCTCCACGGTTCCGCATCCGCGCCGCCGATGGACGTAGCGGATGCCGCGAACTGCAGCCGTCACGTGGTTCAGCGTGGCAAAGCGGTGGCCGTCCGTGTCGGGCAGTCCGCAATCCGAACCGAAGCGGAGGATGCCTCAGCCGACGATGTCGAGGGGCGTGGTCGGCGGTGAGCCGTGTCGACGGACGCGGAGCACCCGGTACCCGCGGCCGGTCGCGGCCCGATGCACACTGAACCCACGCTCGAATGTCGCCGCGAGCCAGCGCTGCAGTGAATCCGAACCGAGATTCCGCTGCACGACCAGCCACGCATCGCTGCGTTCGTCGAGTCGTGGGATCCAGCGCTCGAGCAGACCGTGCAGTTCGTTCTTGCCGACGCGAATCGGGGGATTCGACCGGATGCTTCGAAACGCCACGTCGTCGGGAACACCATCGGGCAGCACGGCGTTGACATTGACGAGTCCCAGCTTTTCGGCGTTCCGGCGCACCAGGTCGAGGGCTCGCTCGTTGACGTCCACGGCCCACACGGTCGCGTGCGGAGACTGCATCGCCAGGGTGAGGGCAACCGGCCCCCAACCTGACCCGAGATCGAGAAGGTGGCCCCCGGCCGGAGCGGCGGGAGTGTTCGCGAGAAGCACGGCGGTCCCGGCATCCAGGCGGTCGGGGCTGAAGACCCCGCCAGCGGTCGTCAGTTCGACAGTCCGGCCGTCCAGCTGGACGCGGATCTGACGGAGATTCTCGGCGCTGGCGGGACTCGCAGAGAAGTAGTGGTCGCTCGCCATGGGTGCGAGCGTAGCGGAGTACCCGTGTCGCGCGGGAGGCTAGAGTTTTACGACGTCGCGCGGACACGACGACCACGGATGCCTGAACCGCCCCATTGCGGGTGCGATGCATCCGGAGAGGAAATACATGACCGACAGGATTTCACCCCCCGGCGATGTCGCGGGAACCCACGAAGACGCGGCCCAGAGCACGGGTGCGGACACGATCGACTACGCGTCCGACGATGTCGTCGCGCGGGTTCTGGCGCGCGCCCAGTCTCGTTCCGGCCTGCGCACCTTCGGGGCAGCGCAGGCTCTGCAGGATGCTTCGACGACGGCGGGTGCGTCCTCGGACGGGGATCAGTGGGACCGCGAAGACCGCCAGGCGCTCCGGCGCGTGCCGGGGCTCTCGACCGAGCTCGAAGACGTCACCGAGGTCGAGTACCGCCAGCTCCGCCTCGAGAACGTCGTGCTCGTGGGTGTGTACCCGCAGGGCGAGCAGGAGGACGCCGAGAACTCGTTGCGCGAGCTCGCCGCCCTGGCAGAGACGGCCGGGGCGATCGTGCTCGACGCCGTGCTGCAGCGCCGACCCCATCCGGATCCCGCGACCTATCTCGGGAGCGGCAAGGCGCACGAGTTGCGCGACCTGGTGGCGGCTGTCGGAGCCGACACCGTCATCGCCGACACCGAGCTCGCGCCCAGCCAGCGGCGTGCGCTCGAGGATGTCGTCAAGGTCAAGGTGATCGATCGCACCACCGTCATACTCGACATCTTCAGCCAGCACGCCAAGAGCCGCGAGGGCAAGGCGCAGGTCGAGCTCGCACAGCTCGAATACCTGCTCCCGCGCCTGCGTGGTTGGGGTGACTCGATGTCCCGCCAGGCCGGTGGCCAGGTCGGTGCGGGCGGCGCGGGAATGGGCTCGCGTGGACCCGGTGAGACGAAGATCGAGCTGGACCGTCGTCGCATTCGCACGAAGATGGCGCTGTTGCGCCGTCAGATCCGCGATTTCGCCCCGGCCCGTGAGGCCAAGCGCGCCGAGCGCACCCGCAACACGATCCCGTCCGTCGCGATCGCCGGGTACACGAACGCCGGCAAGTCGAGCCTGCTCAACCGGCTGACGAGCGCGGGCGTGCTGGTCGAGAACGCCCTGTTCGCGACCCTGGATGCCACGGTCCGCCGCTCCGAGACGGTCGACGGACGCGTCTACACGCTCACCGACACGGTCGGGTTCGTCCGCAACCTGCCGCACCAGCTCGTCGAGGCATTCCGCTCGACGCTCGAAGAGGTCGCGGGCGCGGACGTCGTGCTGCACGTCGTCGACGCCGCGCACCCCGACCCCGCGAGCCAACTCGCGACGGTCCGCGACGTCATGGCCGAGGCGGGCACGCGCGATGCGCACGAGATCGTGGTGTTCAACAAGGCCGACCTGGTCGGTCCCGACGACCGGATGGTGCTGCGCGGGCTCGTGCCGGACGCGCTGTTCGTGTCGTCCCGCACGGGCGAGGGCATCGACGAACTGCGCGCCGCTGTCGAGGCAGCGCTGCCGCTGCCCGCCGTCGAGGTGCGCGCGCTCGTGCCGTACGACCGGGGCGACCTGGTGTCGGCGGCCCACGACTCGGGCCTGATCGTCTCCGAAGGGCACGAAGAGGGTGGCACGGCGCTGCACGCGCACGTTTCCGCACGCCTGGCCGCCGAACTGGCCCCGTTCCTGCGCTGACCGCGGCCCGCCCCGGTCGTCTCGGGCGATTCCGCTGGCACGCGTCGTCGTTCGCGGGCCTGGTTCGTCGCGCCCACTGCCAGGTGAGCGGCTCCCTACGCCCCTCTCAGTCCTCGAGAGGCAGGACGGGCACGCCCGGCGTTGCGAAACCGAACACCTGGCCGAGGAAGCTCAGTTCGCTCTCGAGGGCGTGCTGGATGGTCTCGGCGCGACGGAAGCCGTGCGACTCGCCCTCGTACACGACGAGCGCGTGGCTGATGCCCTTCGCGGCGAGGGCGTCGCGCATGGCGTAGGCCTGCGCGGGAGGCACGACCGGGTCATCCGCACCCTGCAGCAGCAGCACGGGAACGCTCAGGTCATCGATGCGGCCGAGCGGAGATCGTGCCTCGTACACGGGCTCGGCGTCGGGGAGCGGCCCGACGAGTCCGTCCAGGTAGTGCGCCTCGAAATCGTGCGTATCGGCGGCGAGGGCGCGCAGATCGGCGACTCCGTAGCGGCTGATGCCCGCCGAGAACGTCTTCGATGTCGTCAGGGCGGACAGGACGGTCCATCCACCGGCGGACCCGCCCTTGATCGCCAGCCGGGCGCCATCGGCGAACCCCGCGGCGACGAGTCCTTCGGCTGCCGCCACGACGTCCTGGACGTCCACGATTCCCCACTGCCCGGCGAGGCGCTCGCGGTACGCGCGGCCGTAGCCGCTCGACCCGCCGTAATTGACGTCGAGCACGCCGACACCGCGGCTCGTGAAGTAGGCGACAGCGGGGGACGCCTCGCCCGCGACGTGCGCGGTGGGCCCGCCGTGCACGGTGACGATGTACGGGGGTCGTTCGTCCGCGGGACCCTCGACCCCCGGATTGGAGGGAGGGTACGCGAAGGCGTGTACGGGTCCGCTGGGTCCGTCGAACGTCATCGCGATGGCCTCGGGCAGCCAACCGTCGCTCCGGTCGGACACCCCACCGCGCAGGGGTCGGGCCCTGCCCGGATCGTCGACATCGACCAGCCAGAGACCGGAAGGGGTCGTGGCGCCGGCACCCGTGACGAGCGCGCGCGTGCCGCTCACGTCGCGAATCAGCACCTGCGCGGACAGCGGCGTGCGGATGCTTCGGGCCCCGCCGTCCGTGTCCTCCACGACGAGCTCGTCACGGCCGTGCGTGCGCACCGCCAGGATCCGCCCGTCGTCGAGCGGGGCGAACCATCGCGCGCCGAGGTTCCAGAGCGGCCCGCCGGTGTCCGCGTCGGAGCTCTCGGCGGCGGTGGGCTCCGGGAGCCCGCCCAGGCGTCGCCGCTCGAGCGTCCACCGCCCCGAGCGGTCGGTCGAATAGGTGAGTTCGTCCGGACCGGTCCATTCCGGCTGCAGGACCGATTCGTGAGCACTGCCCGCGACGATACCGACGGCGCCGGTCCTGATGTCGAGGACGACGAGCTGCGTCGCCTCCCACGGCATGTTCGGGTGGTTCCATCCGATGAACGCCAAGCGGTCGCCGTCGGGGGAGAGACGCGGGTAGGCGAGGAAGTCGTAGCCGGATGCCAGGGGCGTGCCCGCAGAGGGTGCCGCATCCTCGACCGCCACCGAGCTGATCTCGACGATGGCACGTTCGGGTACACGCCCGTCGCGCGCCGTCTCGCGCACCGCGAGGAGCCGTCCGTTCGCCCAGGTGAGGTCGCCGTAGTGCGTGCCCGGGGCCTCGACCGTGAGCGCACGCGGTTCGCCGTCTGCGCCCAGCCGCCAGACGCGCTGATCGGACTGCTCGACGAAGTAGAGCGTCCCGTCGTCATCGATCGTCCACGCGCCGCCCCCGTACTCGTGGACGCGCGAACGTGCGCTCCACGGCCCGGGAAGGACCACGTCGGCGTCCGCTTCCGCGTCGGCTTCGATCGCGCGCCGCAGGATGGCCGTCCTGCCGCGTTCCTGCGGCAGTGACTCGCTCCACCACACCTCGTCGCCGACGAATCGTGCGCCGTCGATGCGTGGTGCGGAGGACGTGACTTCGGCAGCCGAAATGGGGGAGGGCCAGGTTCCGAAAGGCAGGATCGTGGTCATCCCGACAGGCTACGCGGCGCGGCCGACACCACGGGTGCCGGTCCGGGCGCGCTACACCGTGGCGCGATCGGGTTCGACGTCCTCGGCTTCGGCCGGCGCGGCTTCGACGACCTCCGGCTCGTTCTGCGCGAGTTCGGTCGCCCACCAGGCCAGGAGCGCGACGACGAGGACGAGCGAGACATCGCCGATCGAGAGCGGGCGGAGCGCCAGCAGCCACAGGATCGCAAGCGCGGCGAGCACAACGCGCACCAGGACGCGATAGGTGTACATCCAGCGTCCGACGCGGCCGGTGTCGACGCCGCTGGAGCGCAGGGACGACCGCAGGCGGTGGTTGACGCCCGTGGCGCCGGTACGGATGGCGACGGCAGCGTTGCTGCGCCCCTGCACCCACGCGAGAAGGGCGAGGAGCACACCGATCAGCGCGATGACCGCGGCGGTGTCGCGCATCGCCGTGACGATCTGCGCGTAGATGGCGTCGACCGCCGTGATGGGGATCGCGAGCCGCGACGCCGCGATCGAGGCCACGGTGGCGCCGACCGCGAGGGCCACGGCGAGGGTACCCCCGCCGATGGCGATGGCCACGCCCGTCCCGACGAGGGCGACGCTCTTGCGGCGAGCGAGGAGCACCCCGCCGATGAACAGCGCGAGGGTCACGAGCGGCAGCCACCATCCGACGGTCGCTGCGATCCCGTAGACGATGCGGACGCTCACGAGCGCGTCGCTCTGGACGAGGACGATCGTCCGGTCCACAGACGGAATCGCGGAGGCGAATCCCACGCCCTGCGCCACCAGCCGGTCCTTCACTTCGTCGATGATCGGCGCGAGCGAGATCCCCACCTCGCCGGAGTCGCTGATGGTCACGGCGCCCGTCTGCGTCGTTCCCGTCGCCGCGGCGGCGAGGCCGCGGTGACTCGCGCGGAGGGCCGTCTCCCAGACCGAGGCGAACACGTCCGATTCCACGAGCTGCGTGACGGATGTGCCCACCAGGCCGCGGAGCCCCTCGACCGCCGGACCGCGCAGCAGATCGATCGCTGCCGTTGCGCGGGGCGGCAGCCCGAGACCCTCGATCCCGTCGAACAGATCGTCGGTGAGGCCCTGCAGATCGAGGGATTCGTCGATCGCCGCGGTCGCTTGATCGACGATCAGAGCCTGCACAGCGGGGTCCTGCGCGAGCGGCGCGAAGGTCGCCACGAACGCGGTCTCGTCGACGAGCTCGGTTCGTGCCCATGCCGACACGATCGAGACGGGCACCAGCAGGGCTGCGATCACGATCAGGGCAGACGAGAGAACAGCTCGCCACGTGCCCCGGCGAGGCCGCGACACGCGCTCCGGGCGGGACGGCGTCTCTCCGAGTCGGGAGCGGAGGCGTGCGTTCTCGGCTTCGAGTTCGGCGAGCCGACGTGCGGCATCCGCTGCGTTCGCGGGAGCAGGAGTGGGGTTGGTCACATCCCCTTATACCGCTCCGAAGCGTCTCCGCGCAGTTCCTCACGCACGGCGCCGGATGCCGTGATGGGGCGTCAGACGGCGCGCAGGACCGCGACGACCTTGCCCAGAACGGTCGCGTGATCGCCGAGGATCGGCTCGAACGCGCTGTTGCGGGGCAGGAGCCACGTGTGTCCGTCGCGACGGCGGAAGGTCTTGACCGTCGCCTCACCGTCGAGCATGGCCGCGACGATGTCGCCGTTCTCGGCCGTCGCCTGTGTGCGGACGACGACCCAGTCGCCGTCGCAGATCGCCGCGTCGATCATCGACTCGCCGGAGACACGCAGCATGAACAGCTCGCCCTTGCCCACGAGCTGACGGGGGAGCGGGAAGACCTCTTCCACCTGCTGATCGGCAGTTATCGGCACGCCGGCGGCGATGCGCCCGACGAGAGGGACCATGGCCGCGTCGCCGACCGGGGGCGCGGAGTCGGCGGGATTCTCTGCCGCACTGCCGGGAAGGTCGATCAAGACCTCGATGGCGCGCGTCTTGCCGGAGTCGCGACGAAGGTACCCCGAGAGCTCGAGCTGGTTGAGCTGGTGCGTCACGCTCGAGAGCGAACGCAGGCCGACGGCGTCTCCGATCTCGCGCATGCTCGGCGGATAGCCGTGCGACTGGACCGAACGCTGGATCACCTCGAGGATCGCCAGCTGCTTGTCGCTCAGGCTCTTGCGACGCCGCGTGCGCGCACGCGGTTCGGTCGTCTCGCCGACATCGGAGGCATCCGCGGCGACCTCGCCGCGTGCGTCGGTGACTGCATCGGAGCCCAGGTCGGCGTCCGGATCGGCCAGGGCGGAGTCCCAGGGTTCAAGCGTCATGTCGTGCTCCTCCCGCCGTACGTGGCGTCGCTCTCGATGCGATGTCGGTGGTCGCTGGTGTACTGCTCTTGCACCAGCGCGACCATCGAAACACTATCCGGTCCTCGGTCGTTTTCGGCACATCTGTTCGAGCGTGTCGATCGATTCGGGCCACACAGAGGCGCAGAAGGACTTGACAAGATGCAACACTCGAAGATAACTTCGGAACACAACTTCGCATCCGGCTCTCCCGGCCGAGAGTCGGATGCGGAGCTGGACTCGCGAACGGGCTTTCCGGCATCGCGTGAAGTCTTCTCAACCCGCGCCACTCAGCACCACACGATCCAGGAGGACAAGATGACGACCGCACTCATGTCGATGCCATCGCACACCCGCCTGCGCATGACGGCGCGTGGTCGCCGCGTGATCGTCGGCATGGTGTCGCTGCCGCTCGCGGTCGCCGTTTTCATCGGCGTCCTCGCCGGTGGCGAGGCGCTCGCATCCCGCAGCGCGTCGGCGCCCGCGGGTGAGTTCACGACGGTTCTGGTGGAACCGGGTGACTCGCTCTGGTCGATCGCGCTCGAGGTGGCGCCCGCGGCCGACCCGCGCGACGTCGTGGATGAGATCGTTCGGTTGAACGCGCTCGGTTCGTCGACCGTGGACGCGGGGCAGCGCATCGCGATCCCCGCCGAGTTCACGTCCTGAGCCCCCGCTGCGTCGCGGGCCCCCACGCGAACGCGTCGGGGCACCTCCCGCCCGGAACACGTCGCGAGTCCCGTGCGTCGTAGCATGGGAGGGGTGAGCGCATCCCTCGAAGACCTCCCTCTCCGTGACGATCTCCGGGGAAAGACGCCCTACGGGGCACCCCAGGCCAGCGTGCCGATCGCGTTGAACGTCAACGAGAACACGCACCCCGTCCCGCAAGAGGTGGCCGACGACATCCTGGACGGCATCGCCGTCGCGCTGCGCGAGATCAACCGCTATCCCGATCGTGATTTCGATGCGCTCCGCGAGGCTTTCGCGGACTACCTCGGTCACGGCCTGACATCGCAGAACATCTGGGCGGCGAACGGCTCGAACGAAGTGCTCCAGCACGTTCTGCAGGCGTTCGGGGGCCCCGGCCGCACGGCCTTCGGGTTCGGCCCGACGTACTCGATGTACCCGCTCCTGGCGTCCGGCACGGGTGCGGGATGGATCGCGGGCGAGCGCGGACACGACTTCACCCTCACCCCGGAGTTCGCTGCCGAGCAGGTCGCCGAAGCCGACCCCGATGTGATCTTCCTCTGCTCCCCGAACAACCCCACGGGCACGCCGATGCCGATCGAGGTCATCGAGGCGGTGTACGAAGCCTCCCGTGGTGTCGTCGTCGTCGACGAGGCGTACTGGGAGTTCGCGCCGCACGATCAGCGCTCGGCGCTGACGCTCCTGCACGACCGCCCGCGACTGGCGGTCTCGCGCACGATGAGCAAGGCGTTCGCGTTCGCGGGGGCCCGTGTCGGCTATCTCGCCGCAGACCCCGCCTTCATCGATGCGTTGCGGTTGGTGCGGCTGCCGTACCACCTGAGTTCGCTCACGCAGGCCGCGGCGCTCGGCGCGCTGCGTCACTCCGACACCATGCTGGCGATGGTCGACGACATCGTCCAGCAGCGCGATCGGATGGGTGCGACGCTATCCGCCCTCGGGTACGAGCCGTACGAGTCCTGGACGAACTTCATCCTGTTCGGCGGGGTCGCCGATCCCGCCGCGACGTGGCGCGCGCTATTCGAGCGCGGCGTGCTCGTGCGCGACGTCGGGCTGCCCGGGACGCTGCGCGTCTCGGCCGGTACCGAGGATGAGACCACAGCATTCCTCGACCAACTCGCGTCGATAGACTCGCAGGCATGAGCAGGCGCACGGCGAGCAGGACTCGTCGCACGAGTGAGTCATCCGTCGACCTCGAGATCGACCTCGACGGGACCGGTCGCAGCAGCATCGACACGACCGTGCCGTTCTTCGACCACATGCTGACGGCGTTCGCGAAGCACTCGCTGACCGACCTGACGGTGAAGGCGACGGGCGACACGCAGATCGACGCGCACCACACCGTCGAGGACGTCTCGATCGTGCTGGGCATCGCCATCCGCGAGGCGCTCGGCGACAAGGCCGGTATCTCCCGCTACGGCGACGCGCTCGTGCCGCTCGACGAAGCGCTCGCGCAGGCCGTCGTCGACATTTCGGGCCGTCCCTATCTGGTGCACTCCGGCGAGCCCGCCGGGTTCGAACACCACCTGATCGGCGGTCACTTCACGGGTTCGCTCGTCCGCCACACGTTCGAGGCGATCGCGTTCAATGGCGGACTCACGGTGCACGTCCGCGTTCTCGAAGGACGTGACCCCCACCACATCGCCGAGGCCGAGTACAAGGCATTCGCGCGCGCGTTCCGCCAGGCCAAGTCGCTCGATCCCCTCGTGGAGGGGATCCCGAGCACCAAGGGCGCGCTGTGACGGATGCCTCTGTGTCCGATGTGCGTCGGCCCGTCGTCGCCGTCCTCGACTACGGATCCGGCAACATCCACTCGGCCGTCAAGGCGCTGCAGGCGGCGGGCGCTGACGCGCGTCTGACATCGGACCCGCAGCTGGTGCTCGAGGCCGACGGTCTCGTCGTGCCGGGCGTCGGTGCGTTTCGAGCCGTGATGGAGGCCCTCCGTGCGAGCGGCGGGGATCGCCTGATCGATCGCCGCCTGGCCGGCGGGCGTCCCGTCCTCGGCATCTGCGTCGGCATGCAGGTGCTGTTCGAGTTGGGCGTGGAGCGGGGCGTCGACACCGAGGGCATGGGGGAGTGGCCGGGCGTCGTGCGCGAACTCGACGCCCCCGTTCTGCCCCACATGGGCTGGAACACGGTTCGCCCCGACCCGGGATCGAAGCTCTTCGCCGGGCTCGAAGACGAACGGTTCTACTTCGTGCACTCGTTCGGCGTCCAGGAGTGGTCGCTCGAGGCGGACGGACCCTTCGCGAGCCCGCACCTGACCTGGACCGACTACGGCGCACCCTTCCTCGCCGCCGTCGAGAACGGTCCGCTCTCGGCGACCCAGTTCCACCCCGAGAAGTCCGGTGCCGCGGGCATCCGCCTGCTGGCGAATTGGATCGACGGGCTGCCCGAGACTAAAATCTAGGCTTCGTGCCCATCCGGCCCCCGGCCCGCGTCCCGCGGCTGCCGGATCCGGTGTCAAACCGGCGCATCCGCCCACGCACGAGGATCCATGAACGACTTCTCCGCCACACCCGAGCTCGTCCTCCTTCCCGCCGTCGATGTCGCTGGGGGTAAGGCCGTTCGCCTGACTCAGGGCGAGGCCGGCACCGAGACCTTCCATGGCGACCCCGTCGACGCGGCGCTCGACTTCGCCCGCCAGGGTGCGACGTGGATCCACCTCGTCGACCTCGACGCCGCGTTTGGCCGCGGGAACAACACCTCGGTCCTGCGCAAGGTGATCAAGCAGGTCAAGGGGGTGCGCGTCGAGCTGTCGGGGGGCATCCGTGATGACCGCTCGCTCGAGGCCGCCCTCGACAGCGGTGCGAGCCGCATCAACCTGGGCACCGCCGCGCTCGAGAACCCCGAGTGGGCGGCCGACGTGATCGCCCGCTACGGCGAGGCCATCGCCGTCGGACTCGACGTTCGTGGGACGACCCTCGCCGCGCGCGGCTGGACCGAAGAAGGTGGCGACCTCTGGACGGTCCTCGACCGCCTCGAGGCCGCCGGCTGCAGCCGTTACGTCGTCACCGACGTCACGAAGGACGGCACGCTCAAGGGCCCGAACCTCGACCTGCTCCGCCAGGTGACGTCACGTACGCCGAAGCCCGTCGTGGCCTCGGGTGGCGTCTCGAGCCTCGATGACATCGCAGCGCTCCGAGAATTGGTCCCGCTCGGCGTCGAGGGCGCGATCGTGGGTCGGGCCCTGTATGCGGGAGCGTTCACGCTGGCCGAGGCGTTGGATGTCGCGGCCGGCTGATCCGGACGACGCGAGCAGCACCGGGCACACGCACGGCGCCGACTCCGCGGGCGTCCCGTGGGAGGGGCGCGCTTTCCAACCGAACCCGCACGCCGACGACGACGGGTCGGCGCCCGAGGCGTTCCTCGCAGCCCTCGCCGCCTTTCGTGCGGGCGAGGTGGGCCAGGCGGCCGTGGTCGACGCGCTGCGGGCCGTGCGGTTGCTCGTCCCGTTGATCGCCGAGCGGGGCGAGACCGGCGTTGCGCCGTCGGGGCTGACCGTCGACAAGACCCAGGAGCTCTCGATCGTGACGGTGGCCGCCCCCGACGGGAGGACGGTCCTTCCCGCGTTCTCGAGCGTCGCCGCGATGCAGGCGTGGGATGCCTCGGCCAGGCCGATCCCGACGCCCGTCGCGCGCGTGGCTCAGGCCGCCGTGGGGGAGGGCACCGACCTGATCGTGGTCGACCCGGGCTCCGAGACCGAGTTCGTCATCCGCAGGCCCGCGGTGTGGGCGCTCGCGCAGGGCGAGTCGTGGATCCCGTCGTCGGAGTCGGTCGAGGTGCGGCAGGCATTCCTCGAGTCGATCGCGACGGAGTTGGCCGCGGTCGACATCGTGCTCGAACCGGGAGACCCCTCCGCGCGTCTCCGCGGCCCCGAGACGATCGTCCGGCTGAGTCTGCTGCGGGGCCTCGAGCGTCAAGAACTCGACCCCGTGCTCGCGCGCCTGGCTCAGCGCTGGGCGGCGGACGACCGCATCGCGACGCTCGTCGACTCGCTCACGGTTCGGCTGGAGCGCTCGGCCACCTGACGCTCGGGGCGCCGGGTCAGGTGACGGGCCCGGTCCACTTCTCGCCCGGTCCCTTACCGATGGGATCGGGGATGACGGATGCCTCGCGGAACGCCAGCTGAACCGACCGCAGGCCATCGCGCAGCGAGCGGGCGTGCATGTCGCTCACCTCGGGTGCGGCCGCGGTGATGAGACCTGCCAGGGCGTTGATGAGCTTGCGGGCCTCGTCGAGGTCGGTCTGGTTGCCCGGGTCATCGGCGAGGCCGGTCTTGACGGCGGCGGCGCTCAGCAGATGGACGGCGGTCGTCGTGATGACCTCGACGGCGGGAACGTCCGCGATGTCGCGGGTTGCGGCCGAGGCTGCGCGTTCTTGTTCCTCCCAGCGAGCTTGCGTGGCGGCATCCGGTTCGTTGCCGACTCGGACGTTGTCTTCGGGGGGAATCGTGCTCACGTGTCGCTCTCTGCTAGACTTCTGCGGGCTCCGGGACTTCTGTCTCGGTTCGAAGAGGATTCGCATCCCACCCACGCCGACCATAGGTCAGGCTACCGGGTCCACGTGCTCCGCCGGCTCGTCTCGATCTGAGGCATTCGGTGGTCTGGGCACAAAGCCGGCGGGCTGTTTCGATACCGCGCCGGGTGGAATGCGACGTTCGCTTCACCCGGAAACTCTCGTCTCCGGGTGCTTCCACCCCGCACGGCTCCGTCGTGCGGTTACCCAGATCTAGAGGAGTTCCGCATCAGCGATCCCCGCACCAACGACCGCATCCGCGTGCCCGAGGTCCGACTCGTCGGCCCCGCAGGAGAGCAGATCGGTGTCGTCCGCATCGAGGCAGCGCTACGCCTCGCGCAGGAGGCAGAGCTCGACCTGGTCGAGGTGGCCCCCAACTCGAAGCCGCCCGTGGTCAAGATCATGGATTACGGGAAGTTCAAGTACGAGGCCGCGCAGAAGGCCAAGGAAGCTCGCCGCAACCAGGCGAACACGGTCCTCAAAGAGGTCCGCTTCCGTCTGAAGATCGACGAGCACGACTACGAGACCAAGCGCAAGCGCGCCGAGGGCTTCCTCAAGACCGGAGACAAGGTCAAGGCGATGATCCTCTTCCGCGGTCGCGAGCAGTCGCGTCCCGAGCAGGGCGTGCGTCTTCTGCGCAAGTTCGCCGAGGATGTCGCCGAGTTCGGCACGGTCGAGTCGAACCCCACGATCGACGGTCGCAACATGGTCATGGTCGTCGCACCGCACAAGAACAAGTCCGAGGTCAAGACCGAGCAGAACGCCAAGCGCGACGCGAGCAAGCAGGCTGCGCGCGAGGCTCGCGGTCCCAAGCCCGAGTCCGAGACGGCCGAATCGGTCGCCGAGTAGGACCCTCACACCACTCCCGCCCCGGCGGGTGCACACCCACGACGCCCTCCGGGGCCTCAGCAAAGGAAAACGAGATGCCGAAGCAGAAGACCCACTCGGGTGCCAAGAAGCGCTTCAAGATCACCGGCAGCGGAAAGCTCAAGAAGCAGCAGGCCGGAATGCGCCACAACCTCGAGGGCAAGTCGAGCCGTCGCACGCGTCGCCTGAACCAGGACCAGGTCCTGTCCAAGGCCGACACCAAGGTCGCCAAGAAGCTTCTCGGTCGCTGAGCGCGCCGAATCAGGATAGGAAACAAGACAAATGGCTAGAGTCAAGCGGGCAGTAAACGCCCACAAGAAGCGTCGCGTCATCCTCGAGCGCGCCTCCGGTTACCGCGGACAGCGTTCGCGCCTGTACCGCAAGGCCAAGGAGCAGGTCACCCACTCGCTCGTCTATGCGTACCGTGACCGCCGCAAGCGCAAGGGCGACTTCCGTCGTCTGTGGATCCAGCGCATCAACGCCGCGTCGCGCCAGAACGGCCTGACGTACAACCGCTTCATCCAGGGCCTCGGCCTCGCTGGTGTGCAGGTCGACCGTCGCATGCTCGCCGAGCTCGCGGTCAACGAGCCCGCCACGTTCGCCTCGCTCGTCGCCACGGCCAAGGCCGCCCTGCCCGCCGACACGTCGGCGCCCAAGGCATCCGCGTAGTCCAAACGGCACCGCACGTCGGCGCCGAAGGCGTCCGCGTTAGCCGCTGTTCGTTCGAAGGCCCCGCTCTCATCTCGAGAGCGGGGCCTTCGGCGTTCACGGGCGCATGACCGCGGCGCCCTAGACTGTGCACGTGCTCGAGAACCCGCGCTCACCGCGCGTGCGCGCCGTGGCAAAGCTCACCAAGCGGAGCGCCCGCGGAGAGACAGGCCTTTTCCTCCTCGAAGGGCCGCAGGCCGTCCGCGAGGCCCTGACCTATCGGCCCGACGCGATCGTCGAACTCTTCGCGACGCCGTCGGCCATCGATCGTCACGGCGAACTGCGTGATCTGGCGTCCGGCGTCGGCCTCGAGATCGATTACGCCACCGAGGCGGTGCTCGATGCCATGGCCGACACCGTCACACCCCAGGGCGTCATCGCCGTGGCGCGTCAGTTCCCGGTCTCGGTCCGAGATGTCTTCGCAGCATCCCCGCGCCTGATCGCCGTGTGCGAAGAGGTGCGCGATCCCGGCAACCTCGGCACGATCATCCGGGCAGCGGATGCCGCGGGCGCCGACGCCGTCGTGTTGACCGGCCGCACCGTCGACCCGTACAACCCCAAGGTCGTGCGCGCCACGACGGGGTCCCTGTTCCACCTGCCGATCGCGCTCAGCGTCGAGCTCGCGCCCGTGCTCGGGCTCGCTCGCGGGGCGGGCCTTCGCGTCCTCGCCGCTGACGTGAAGGGCGAGGATCTGCTCGCCGCACGTGATGAGGGACTGCTCGCCGAGCCGACCGCATGGCTGTTCGGGAATGAAGCGCGAGGTCTCGAGGACGCCGCGCTCACCCTGGCCGACCGTGCCCTGCGGCTGCCCATCTACGGGCGTGCGGAATCGCTGAACCTGGCTACCGCGGCGAGCGTGTGCCTGTACGAGAGCGCATTCGCGCAGCGGTCCACTCCGCCCACGCACCGCTGAGGGGACATGTCAACCCCCTGCCGCTGGGGGTCGTCCGCTCCTAGGGTGTGCCGATGGTATCCAACGGCACCAATCACGTGCAGACGGGTGTGCCCCTCGTCGTTCTGAGGGACGTCCAGAAGCACTACGGCGACTTCCAGGCGCTCACCGACATCGATCTGACGGTCAACGAGGGCGAGGTCGTCGTCGTGATCGGTCCCTCGGGTTCTGGCAAGTCGACGCTCTGCCGCACGATCAACCGCCTCGAGACGATTACGAGTGGGTCCATCACGATCGACGGGAGAGAGCTGCCCAGGGAGGGCAAGGGGCTCGCCAACCTGCGCGCCGACGTGGGGATGGTGTTCCAGTCGTTCAATCTCTTCGCGCACCTGACGATCCTCGAGAACGTCACCCTCGGGCCGATCAAGGTCCGCAAGATGAAGAAGGCGGACGCGGAGCGCGAGGCCAAGGTTCTGCTCGATCGGGTCGGCGTCGGGCATCAGGCATCCAAGCTCCCGGCGCAGTTGTCGGGCGGTCAGCAGCAGCGTGTCGCCATCGCCCGAGCGCTGGCCATGAACCCCAAGGTCATGTTGTTCGATGAGCCGACGAGCGCTCTCGACCCCGAGATGATCAACGAGGTTCTGGATGTGATGGTCGGCCTCGCCCGGGACGGCATGACGATGATCGTCGTCACCCACGAGATGGGCTTCGCCCGCAAGGCCGCCGATCGGGTCGTGTTCATGGCCGACGGCAAGATCCTCGAAGACCAGAAGCCCGACGACTTCTTCACGCATCCGGAGACGGATCGTGCGAAGGACTTCCTGTCCAAACTCATCACGCACTGACGCACGCGACCATCAGGTTCTGACACGCTTCCGCGGGCATGCACCGTTCGCGGGATATCGAAATATACGAAACCCAGGAGGACAGCACATGCGTAAGTCACGATTCGGAGCACTCGCGATCGTCGGGGTCGCGGCGCTCGCGCTCACGGCCTGTAACAGCGGCACCCCCACCGCAGCCCCCAGCGAGGGCGAAGGGACGGACGAGGGCACCGCCTGGTTCGAGGTCGCGGACGATGTGTCCCTCGAGGGCAGCCCGACGTTCGACCGGATTTCTTCTGACGGCAAGGTCGTCGTCGGTGTGAAGGAAGACCAGCCGGGACTCGGTTACCTCGACGTCGTCACGAGCGAGCGCACGGGATTCGACATCGACATCGCACGCTGGATCGCGGCGTCGCTCGGCGTGGACGAAGACAACATCGAGTTCATCCGCGTGGACTCCTCAGCACGCGAGCAGGCGATCGTGAACGGCGACGTCGACTACTACGTCGGGACGTACTCGATCACCGACAAGCGCAAGGAACTGATCGACTTCGCGGGCCCTTACTTCGTCACGGGCCAGGGCTTGCTCGTCGCCGCGGACAGCGACATCGCGAGCGTCGAGGACCTGAGCGCCGACACGACGGTCTGCTCGGCAACGGGTTCGACGCCGATCCAGAACATCCGGACGAACTACCCGGAGGTGCCGACGCGTGAGTTCAACAGCTATTCCGAGTGCGTCGAGGCGCTCCTCTCAGGTGTCGTCGATGTCGTCACGACGGACGAAGCGATCCTGATCGGCTACGCGGCTCAGGACCCCGAGAACCTCAAGGTCGTCGGTGAGCCGTTCAGCGAGGAGCGCTACGGCGTCGGCCTGACCAAGGGCGACACCGCGCTGCAAGAGCACATCAACACGCTCTTCACCGACGGAGGCGAGATCTGGCAGGCGATCTTCGACAAGAACCTCGGTTCGTCGGGCATTGAGGTCGAGCAGCCCACGGTCGACTAGTTCGCCGCGGGGGCGGGTCTCGACGACCCGCCCCCGCAATCCTCTCGTTGCTCGAGGTACCAGGAAGGACGGACGCATGGGCGTCATCTTCGATCACCTCCCCATCTGGGTTGAGGCGATGCGCAACACCCTGATCCTCTTCTTCGGGGGCGGGATTCTCGCGCTGATCCTCGGAACGATCGTCGGGGCTGCCCGCGTCTCGCCCGTACCGATCGCGCGGGCCGTGGGAACGGTCTACGTCAACACCGTTCGCAACACCCCCCTCACGCTGGTCTTCTTCTTCTTCGCGTTCGGCTACCCCCAGCTCGGCCTGCCAACCCTTGATTTCCTGTATCTGGGCATCCTCGCTCTGGGGCTGTATACCGCCACCTACGTGGCCGAGGTGCTGCGCTCGGGCATCAATACGGTGCCCGTGGGCCAAGCCGAGGCGGCCCGGGCGATCGGCCTCCCGTTCTCGCAGGTCATGGGGTACGTGGTCCTCCCGCAGGCGTTCCGATCTGTCGTGCCACCGCTGATGAGCGTGCTCATTGCCCTCCTGAAGAACACGACCGTCGCGGCGGGCTTCTCGGTCGCCGAACTCGGCCGCATCCGTGCCGTCATGAGCGAGCAGGGCGAGAACGCCCTCGTCGTGCTGCTCTGGGTCGCGGCGATCTTCGTGGCGCTGGTGTTCCTGCTCTCGTGGCTCCAGCGAACTCTCGAGAACCGATGGAGGATCGCGCGATGACCTCCGTGCTCTACGACGTGCCCGGACCGCGCGCAGTTCTGCGCAACCGGCTGATCGGCGCTGCCACCGTCCTGATCATCCTGGGGCTCATCGGTTTCGTGGTCTACCGTTTCGCGGTCACGGGTCAGTTCTCGGCCGAGAAGTGGTACGTCTTCTCGTTCTCCGCGGTCTGGGTGCAGATCGCCGAGGCCACGGGGCGCACGCTGGCGGCCTTCGCCGCCGCGGGGGCGCTCGCGGTGCTGCTGGGATTCGTGCTCGCCATCGGGCGCCTGTCGGATCACGCCTGGATCCGCGTTCCCGTGATGGCCGTCGTCGAGGTCTTCCGGGCGATACCGGTCCTCGTGCTCATGCTGTTGATGTACTACGGGCTTCCCGTGGTCGGCATCAACGTCGAGGTCTACTGGGCGGTCGTCATCCCGCTCATGGTCTACAACGGGTCTGTCCTGTCCGAGGTTCTGCGGGCGGGCGTCGAGGCGCTGCCTCGCGGACAGGGCGAGGCAGCGTACGCCATCGGCCTGCGCAAGAGCGGCGTCATGGCGTTCGTGCTGCTGCCGCAGGCGGTGCGCTCGATGCTGCCCGTGATCATCGCGCAGCTCGTCGTGACGCTGAAGGACACGGCGCTCGGGTTCATCATCACCTACCCCGAGCTCCTGGCCTTCGCGAAGCTCATCGGCAGCCAGGGCACCTATGGACGGCCGATCCTGCAGGCCGGCATCGTCGCGGCCATCATCTACATCGGGCTGTGTCTGTTGCTCTCGGGTATCGCGAAGTGGGTCGAGCTTCGCCTGCGTTCTTCCCCCGGCGTGATCGCGGCCGCGGCCGCCGTCGCGCCTTTGCAGCGCGAGGGTGGCACGAACACCCAGCTGATCGTGGCGCAGCGAGAAGAGGACGTTCAGAAGCGGGACGATCGGGGCGCCTGAAAGACGGGCACGGCCGGGCCCGGGCATCCGGCCCCGGTAGACTCGCGTCTCGTGTCCGACACTCCTGAGATCACCCCTGAAGCCGTGGACGCCGCGGTCGCGGCAGCGCTCGAGGCCATCGCGTCGGCCGGCGACACCACCGCCGTCAAGGCCGCGCGCGCCGCACACGCGGGGGAGGGTTCGCCCCTCGCCCAGCTGAACTCCCGCATGCGCGATGTGCCGAAGGACCAGAAGGCCGAGTTCGGCAAGCTCATGGGCCAGGCCCGCGGACGTGTCGCGCAGGCGCTCGCCGCGCGCGAGGCGGAGCTGGTCGAGGCCGAGACGGCCGCCCGGCTCGAGGCGGAGCGGATCGACATCACCGCTGTGGCGTCCCGGACGCGCGTGGGCGCGAGGCATCCGCTCACCCTGCTGCAGGATCAGGTCAGCGACATCTTCGTCGGCATGGGGTGGGAGATCGCCGAGGGACCCGAGCTCGAGCACGAGTGGTTCAACTTCGACGCCCTCAACTTCGACGTCGACCACCCGGCACGTCAGATGCAGGACACCTTCTTCGTCGACCCGGTCGACCGTCACCTCGTCATGCGCACGCACACGAGCCCCGTGCAGGTCCGCTCGATGCTCGAGCGCGACATCCCGATCTACGTGCTCTGCCCGGGCCGGGTCTACCGCACCGACGAGTTCGACTCGACGCACCTGCCCGTCTTCACGCAGTTCGAGGGGCTCGTGATCGACAAGGGCATCACGATGGCGCATCTCAAGGGCACGCTCGACCACGCCGCGCGCGTTCTGTTCGGGCCCGAGGCGAAGACCCGCTTCCGCGCCAACTACTTCCCGTTCACCGAGCCCTCGGCCGAACTCGACCTCTGGCACCCGACCTTCAAGGGCGGTGCGCGCTGGATCGAGTGGGGCGGCTGCGGAATGGTCAACCCCAACGTCCTCCGGGCCGCGGGCATCGACCCCGAGGTGTACTCGGGCTTCGCGTTCGGGATGGGCATCGAGCGGACGCTGATGTTCCGCAGCGACGTGCAGGACATGCGCGACATGGCCGAGGGCGATGTCCGCTTCAGCGAGCAGTTCGGGATGGTGGTCTGATGCGCGTTCCGCTGTCGTGGTTGCGTGAGTACGTCGATGTGCCGACGGATGCGTCGCCCGAGGACGTGCTCGAAGCTCTCGTGCGCGTCGGGTTCGAAGAGGAGGACGTCCATCGGTTCGAGGTGACGGGTCCCGTCGTCGTCGGCGAGGTGCTCTCGTTCGAAGAGGAGCCGCAGTCGAACGGCAAGACGATCCGCTGGTGTCAGGTGCAGGTCGCGCCGGAGGGCGAGACCGCCGCGGACGGCGGTCCGGCGGTGCACGGCATCGTCTGCGGCGCCGGCAACTTCTTCGTCGGTGACAAGGTCGTCGTGACCCTGCCCGGCGCCGTGCTGCCCGGGCCGTTCCCGATCGCCGCGCGCAAGACCTACGGTCATGTGTCGGACGGCATGATCGCCTCGGCGCGCGAGCTGGGTCTCGGCGACGAGCACGCCGGCATCCTGCGCCTGGCCGAACTGGGCATCGACGCCCCCGTCGGGACCGACGCGATCGCGCTGCTCGGGCTCGACGACGTCGCGGTCGAGATCAATGTCACGCCCGACCGCGGATACGCGCTGTCGATCCGTGGCGTTGCTCGCGAGTATTCGCACTCGACCGGCGCGGCCTTCCGAGACCCGGGCGCGAAGGTGTGGGGCGAGGTCAACCTGACCGACGAGAGCGCCTTCTCCGTCGCGGTCGTCGACGACACCCCGATCCGCGGCCGCGTCGGCGCATCCGAATTCGTGGCGCGCATCGTGCGCGACGTCGACCCGACTCGGCCCACGCCGCCGTGGATGATCGCGCGGCTCACGCTCGCGGGCATCCGCTCGCTCGGCATCCTGATCGACATCACGAACTACGTCATGCTCGAGCTCGGTCAGCCGATCCACGGGTACGACCTCGACAGGCTGCAGGGCGGCATCACGGTGCGCCGCGCGACCGTGGGCGAGAAGCTCGAGACGCTCGACGGCAAGGTGCGCGACCTCAGCCCGGAAGACCTGCTAATCACCGACGAGTCGGGCCCGATCGGACTCGCCGGCGTGATGGGCGGCGGTACGACCGAGATGACGGATGCCACGCGCAACGTCCTGATCGAGGCGGCGACGTTCGACACGGTCACGATCGCGCGCACGGCCCGACGGCACAAGCTGCCGTCCGAGGCATCCCGCCGCTTCGAGCGCGGTGTCGACCCCGCGATCCCGTTCGTCGCGGCGGCGCGGGTTGCCGAACTGATGGTCGAACTCGCGGGCGGGACCGACACCCGCGCGGGCGGCGCGCTGATGCATGCCTACTCGGCCCCCGCGATCGAACTGCCGCGTGGGTTCGTCTCCTCCGTCATCGGTGTGGAGTACGCCCCGGAACAGATCCGCGCGGCGCTCGAGATGATCGGGTGCGACGTGCGGGAACGCGAGTCTGACGACCTCGTGACGCCGCCGACGTGGCGCCCGGACCTGACCGACAAGTGGACGCTCGCCGAAGAGGTCGCGCGTATCGAGGGGTACGACCAGATCCCGTCGGTGCTGCCGACCCCGCCGTCGGGCCGCGGTCTGACCGAGGCTCAGCAGGGCCGTCGTCGTGTCGCGAACGCGCTCGCCGCGGCCGGCTTCGTCGAGACCCCGTCGTTCCCGTTCACGACCGAGGCCCTGAACGACTTGCACGGCTCGGCATCCGGCGAGCACCTGCCGAGCATCAAGCTCGCGAACCCTCTCGACGGCCAGGCGCCTTTCCTGCGCCGTTCGCTCGTGCCCGCGCTGCTGCAGGTCGCGCATCGCAACCTCTCGCGCGGCCTCACGGACCTGACGATCTTCGAGACGGACAGCGTGTTCGCGCCCGAGCCCGGGGTCGAGTACGGCACGTCGTTCGTGCCGCCGCTCGCCGAGCGTCCGAGCGACGACGTGCTGGCCGAGCTGAACGCGTCGATCCCGCCCCAGCCCCGGCACGTCGCGGTTCTGCTGACCGGCAACCTCGCGCCCAAGCAGCCCGGCCGTGCAGCCGAGCCCGCCGATCTGGGTGCGGCGCTCGACGCCGTGCGCGTCATCGCGGCGGCGGCCGGCGTCTCGATCGACGTAGCCCAGGGCGCTCGGGCTGCTCTGCACCCGGGCCGAACCGGTGTGCTGTCGGTGGACACCCCCGATCAGACGCGTGTCGAGGTCGGATACGTCGGTGAACTGCTGCCGGCGGTGGCCGAGGCATCCGATCTTCCCGGTCGCGTGATCGTCGCGGAGCTGAACCTCGACCTGCTGCTCTCGCTCGTGTCGTCGCGTGTCGTCGCGGCGTCGCTGTCGGGGTTCCCCGCGGCGACGCAGGATGTCTCGCTCGTCGTGGGCGCGGACGTTCCCGCCGCCGAGGTGCGCGCCGCACTCGCGCAGGGTGCGGTGGAGTTGCTCGAGTCGGTGCGGCTGGTCGACGACTACCGCGGCACGGGGGTGCCCGAGGGGTCGAAGAGCCTCACGTTCGCACTGCGCTTCCGGGCTCCCGACCGCACGCTCACGGCCGCGGAGGCGTCCGACGCCAAGCTCGCGGGTGTCGCCGTGGCCGCCGAGCGCTTCGGCGCCAGCATCCGCGACTGACGCGTCGGCCCGGCTGTCGCCGCGGAGGACCGCGGTGCTCAGCCGGACAGTACTCCGGAACAACCGCGGCCACCCTCATCGGCATCCGCGGAAAGACGGGCTCTCCGCTGTTCAGAGCCGAGATCTTCCGGAGTTGTGTCCGCGGATCATGCGGACGCGTCTGCCTCGGGCATCCAACGCCCCGCTGTTCCGATCGCTGCCACAGCGAGGCATCCGACCCGAGACGACCCGCCACGCGCGGGGTGTCTCATCGACACCGTGCTGTTCTGCCAGAGTAGTCCCGATGGGGTCGTGGGGGGTCGGGCTGAGCCCGGGATGAGGAGTCGTCGGAGATGTCCTCCGTTCTCTATCGAATAGGTCGATTCTGCGCCCGACGGCGGTGGTGGGTGCTGGCCGCGTGGCTCATCCTGGCCGTCGGTGGTGGCACCGCGGCCGCAGCGCTCGGCAACCACCTGCAGTCCTCCTTCGACATCCCCGGCACTCAGGCCCAGGCCGCGCTCGACACCCTGGAGCAGCGTTTTCCGCAGCTGAGCGGCGCGAGCGGACGTGTCGTGGTCGTCGCCCCGAACGGATCCGCGATCTCGGACGAGGCGGATGCCATCGGCGCGGCCTGCGAGAGCCTGGCCGTCGTCGCGGGGGTGACGAACGTCGGATGCCCGTATCCGATGCCAGCGAGCGGTTCCTCTCCCGCGGGCACGGGCGTCGCCGACCAGGTGTCGTCGGAGGGGCGGATGGCGTTCATCGCCGTGCAGCTCTCGGACGCCGCCGATGCGATTCCGGCCAGTCTGGTCACTGCGGTCGACGAGGCGACGGCGCCGCTGACCCAGGCCGGTCTGCAGGTGGCGGTTTCGGGGATCGTGCCGACCGCCGCATCCGGCGTCGATTGGACGGAGCTGGTCGGGATGGCGATCGCGTACGTCGTGCTGGCCGTGACCTTCGGCTCGCTGCTGGCCGCCGGGATGCCGCTCATCACCGCGGCGATCGGCGTCGGCGTCGCGACGAGCTCGATCACGATCGTCGCAGCCTTCGCGCCGGTGCAGGCCACCGCTCCCGTGCTTGCGACGATGCTGGGCCTCGCGGTGGGGATCGACTACGCGCTGCTCATCACGTCGCGGCATCGTGGCAACCTCCGGCAGGGCATGGCGGTCGCCGAATCCGTCGCCGTGGCGATCGCGACGGCGGGAACGGCGGTCGTCTTCGCGGGCCTGACCGTCATGATCGCCCTGCTGGGGCTCGCGGTCGCGGGCATCCCGTTTCTGACGGTCATGGGGCTCGGCGCCGCCGCGGCCGTGCTCTGCGCGTTGGCGGTGGCCGTCACGCTCCTCCCGGCGATCCTGACCCTGTGCGGCCGGCGACTCATCCCGAAGCCGCGGCGGAAGCGCGCGGAGCGGACGGGGAAAGCCGAGCCGGATGCGCGGAAGCGGGGCCCCGCGTGGGCGCGGATCGCGACGCGGGCGCCGCTCGCCACCGCGGCGATCGTCGTGGTCGTGCTGCTCGCCCTGGCCGTGCCGGCCGCGGGGATGCGGTTGACGCTTCCGGATGCCGGGTACGACCCGGCGGGCTCACCGCCGCGCGTCGCCTACGACCTGCTGGACGAGGGGTTCGGTCCGGGATTCAACGGCCCCTTGCTGATCACGTCGGACATCTCCCGCACGCTCGATGTCGAGCAGGCGCTCGACGCCCTCGACGGCGAGTTCGGGTCGGTCGAGGGCGTCGCCACGACGTCGCAGGCGTTCCCCAACGAGGCGCTCGACCTCGCGGTGCTGACGATCACCCCCACCAGCGCGCCGAGTTCGGCTGAGACGGGCGACCTCGTGCAGCGGCTGCGCGACCTGGCGCCGGCCTTCGAGACCGCGCACGGTTTCGGGTTCCAGGTCACGGGTGAGACGGC
Source organism: Microbacterium sp. CJ77 (assembly GCF_002911615.1). Classification (NCBI taxonomy): domain Bacteria; kingdom Bacillati; phylum Actinomycetota; class Actinomycetes; order Micrococcales; family Microbacteriaceae; genus Microbacterium; species Microbacterium sp. CJ77. The sequence continues at coordinate 719,916 of NZ_PQBR01000006.1, forward strand.
GCTCGCCATCGACATCTCCGACCGGTTGGGCGCGGCGCTCCTGCCGTTCGCCCTTGTCGTCGTCGGGCTGTGCCTGCTGCTGCTGATGATCATGTTCCGCTCGATCGCGGTTCCCGTGACGGCGACGTTCGGCTACCTGCTGACGGTGGGTGCCGCGCTCGGCGTGTCGACGGCCGTCTTCGAGTGGGGGTGGGCGGCTGACCTGCTCGGCGTCGGGAAGGTGGGCCCGGTGATCAGCTTCATGCCGATCCTGGTGATGGCCGTGCTGTTCGGCCTGGCGATGGATTACCACGTCTTCCTCGTCTCGCGGATGCGTGAGCGCTACGCGGCGACGGGGGATGCCCGGGCATCCGTGCTCGAGGGGTTCTCGGCCTCCGCGCGCGTGGTGACGGCCGCGGCCCTCATCATGTTCTCCGTCTTCTTCTCCTTCGTCCCCGGGGGCAACGCCATCATCCAGCCGATCGCCCTCGCGCTGGCGGTGGGTGTGCTGATCGACGCGTTCGTCGTGCGGATGACCCTGGTGCCGGCTCTCATGGCGCTGCTCGGCGACCGCGCGTGGTGGCTGCCACGCGGGCTCGCGCGCGTGTTGCCCGATGCCGACATCGAGGGCGACGCGGTGCAGCGGATGCTCGCCCAGCGCACGTGGCGGGACGGTGACGAGCAGCGAGCTGAGGGTGTGCACGCGCAGGATGCCTCCTTCGGGGGCCTCGAGCCCGCATCATTCGGCGTACCCGCGCGTGCGGTGCTGCTGGTGCGGGGCGAGCACGCCGACCGGGTGAGCGCCGTGCTGGCGGGGAGGTCCGGCGACGTCGAGGGCTCCGTGGCCGTGCAGGGTCGTCTGCTGCCGTTCGAGCGGCGTGCGCTGGCGGCGCGGAGTGCCCACGTCGAGATGGCGTCCCCCGCCGTGGACGCCGAGTCCGTCGGCGAGTACCTGAAGGGGATGCTGCGCCTGAACGGTGTCTCGCGTCGCGAACTGCCCGCACGCACACACGATGCCGCGCGGGCCTTCGACGCCCTCATCGACGTCGTCGGCGCACCCGTGGGTGCCGAGACGGGACCCGAGACCCTCGTCGCGCGGCTGGACGATGCCGGGCGGTGGGCGCTCGCCGTGGCGGTCGCGCTGTCGTCCGGCCTGCCGCTCGTCGTGGTCGACCTGCGCGGGAGATCGCCGCAGGTCGTGGCCGCGGTGCTGGGCCGGCTGGACGCGCCGGCGACGGCCGTGCTCGCGGTCGACGACGAGCTCGTGCCGGTCACCGATCGCGTCGTCGTCTCGGTGCGCGTCGATGCCGCCGCACTCGAGAGGAGTCGCTCGTGACCAGCTTCTGGAGCCTCGTCCCCGCTCCCGCCGGATCCCGTCGGCGTGCCGCGGCCATCATCGTGCTCGCCGTGGCCGCTCCGCTGATCATCCTGCTCACGATGCTGCCGCACCGCAGCGACGAGACGCTGTCGGCCGCGATCGTGAATCTCGACACACCGATCGAGCAGGCCGGAGAACCCGTGGCGGCGGGCAAGCTGCTCACCGAGAACCTTCTGACGAGCCCGGACGGCCTGACCTGGACGCTGACGGACGCGAGTACGGCGTCGGCGGGACTGACCGACGGCAGCTTCCAGGCGATCGTGACGATCCCCGCCGACTTCTCCCAGAACGTCGCGACGCTCGGCTCGGCTGACCCGACGGTGGCTCAGCTGCAGGTGCAGACCAGCACGCGCCACGGCTTCGTCGAGGGAAGGGTTGCGGACGCGGTCGCTGCCGGGTTGCCCCGCGGTGTCGCGGCCGAGTTGACCTCGGGGTACGTCGCCGGCACTCTGGGCGCTTTCGCGGAGCTGTCGGGATCGCTCGGGCAGGCGGCATCCGGTGCGAAAGAACTGACCTCGGGTATCGAGGGCGCGGGCGAGGGCGCCGGCGGGATCGAGGCGGGCAGCTCCGACCTGGCCGCCGGGATCGGCGAGATCGCGCGGATCCTCGACGCCCTGCCCCAGGGCGCGCGGGACCTGGGCACCCTCAGCGGAGCCGCATCGGCCGACACCGCAGCTCTCGCGGCGTCCGTGGCGGCCGAGGCCCTCGTCGCGGAAGAACTTGCTCTCGCGCAGGATCTCGGTGTGGCCGAGCTGGATGCGATCGCGGCGCTCATCGCGCTCGACCCCGCGCGGCCGGCGGGGGACCTCCTCGCCGACATCACGGCCCTGCGGGCGCAGGCCGCGGCCGCCGCCGCGCGGCTGCAGACGCACGCCGGCGCCCTGGCGGGAGACTCCGTCGATGCGGCGGCCGTCGCGATCGGTGCGGGAGCGCTCGCCGAAGTCGCGGCACCCGTCGCTGTCGGACTCGGGCAGCTCGCCCAGGCCGAGGCGGAGGCCGCTGCGGGGGCGCGCGCCCTGGCCGAGGGAGCCGGCGAACTGCGGGCGGGACTCGGAGAACTGGCGACCGGATCGGGAGCGCTCGCATCGGGACTCGACACCGCCGCCGCGGACATCCCCGCGTACTCCGCAGATCAGCAGAAGACGATCGCGGGGGTCGTCGCCGATCCCATCGGCGTAGACACGGCCTCGGTCGGGGGTCCCTCCAGCGCCCGCGCGGCGGCCGTGGCGGCACTCGTGCCCGTCGCGCTCTGGTTAGGTGCGCTCGCGACCTCGCTCGTGGTGGCTCCGTTCTCGCGCGCGGCGCTCGGCACGCCCGCCTCGGCCCGTCGCATCGCGGGGCAGGCGGCGATCGTCGGTGCCGTGGTCGGGATCGTCCAGGCCCTGCTGGTCTGGGTCGGTGTGGCGCTCCTGGGTGTCGCGCCCGATCGCATGGCCGTCGCGTTCGCGCTCTCGATCGTGATGTCGGTGTGCTTCGCTCTCGTGCACCAGGCGCTCTGCGGTCTGCTCGGTCGGGCGGGGCTGGTCGTCTCGGTCGTCGCGCTCGGTGTGCAGGTCGTCGCGGCGGGCATCGCCGGACCGGTGCCGGCGGATTCGATCGCCGCGGGGCCGCTCGCGCTGCTGCCGCTCAGCCTCGGGCTGCAGGGCACGCAAGCCCTGCTCGGCGGTTCGCTGCATGCCGTGCTGCAGGCGGCGATCGGCCTCGTGATCTGGGCGGGTGTCGCGGCCCTCGGTGCTGTCGCGGCGGTCGCGCGGGCCCGCGCATCCGTCGTTCCGTCGAAGGCCTAGGGCGCGGGCTGTCGGGAGGCTTTCACGGCGAGTCGCCGGACAGTACTCCGGATGAAGGAGGCGCGGTACGTGAGGCACCCGCGGAATGGCGCGCCCGGGCGTGGGACGGAGCCCGATTCATCCGGAATACTGTCCGCCGCCACGGCTTGCCGTCGGCGACAACGTCGCATTCGGACCCGTCGCGTCGGCGGCGCACGTCTGATGGGATGAACGGATGACCGACGTTCTGATTCTCGGTGGCACCGGATGGCTCAGCGGCGCGATCGCGCGACGGTGGGTGGATGCCGGGGCATCCGTCACCTGCCTCGCCCGCGGTGCGCGGCCTGCGCCGCCGGGTGCAGAACTGGTGGTCGCGGACCGCGCGGATCCCGGTGCCTATACCGCGGTGACGGGCCGCGACTGGGACGAGGTCGTCGAGATCTCGTCCATCCCCGACCACGTCGCCGCGGCGGTGGACGGCCTCGTGACGCGGGCCCGGCATTGGACATACGTCTCGTCCGTGTCCGCATACGCGAGCAACGTCGAGGTCGGTGCGGACGAGAGCGCGCCGCTCAGCGAACCCGCGGCGCCCGGTACGCCCGAGGACGAGTACGACTACTCGCGCGCGAAGGCCGCGGCCGAGGCATCCGTCCGCTCCGTGCTCGGCGACCGTGCCGCGATCGTGCGCCCCGGGCTGATCGTCGGGCCGGGCGACCCCACGGACCGCTTCGGGTACTGGGTGGGGCGTTTCGCTCTCGCGGGCGACGGCGCGGTCCTCGCGCCTCCGCTGGAGGCGGCCCGCGCCCAGGTGATCGACGTCGACGACCTGACCGACTTCGTCGTCGCGCGCGGCATGGACGGATGGCACGGCACCGCCAACGCGGTGGGGGAGTCGGTGCCCCTCGGTGGGATGCTCGCGCTCGCCCGCGAGGTCGCCGGGCACACCGGGGCACTCGTCGAGGCCGACGGCGAGTGGCTCACCGCGCAGGGCGTCGCGCCCTGGGCGGGCCCGCGTTCGCTTCCGCTGTGGTTGCCACCGGGCATGCCCGGATTCATGACGCGCTCGAATGGAGCCTACCTCGCGGCGGGTGGCCGGCTCCGGAGCATCCGGAACACCCTCGAGCGGGCGCTCTGGGCCGAACGGGCGCGGGGTCTGGACCGCGAACGGCTTGCGGGCATGACCCGTGCGGACGAACTCGCGCTGCTCGCCGACCTCGCGCGCTGACGCTCGCCCGCGCGGCCCCGCGGATTTGCGGATGCTGAGTCCCGGCCGCTATCGTCGGCCCATGCCTTCGGCCGCCACCCAGCTCGAGACGCTCCCCGTGAGCCTCGCCGGTGCGCGCCGACGTCGGGACGGACGCCGACTCTAGGCGACCCCGCGCTCCCCGCTTCGGCGGGTCGAGCGGAGGGTGTCGCCGTCGGTAACCAGCGCGTCATCCCGCGCCCCGCTCCGAGCGGGGGTCGCATCGTCCCAGACCCTAAGGTTGAACCATGCCCTATCAGGTAGCCGTCTCCGGCGCCTCCGGCTATGCCGGCGGCGAATTGTTGCGCCTTCTGGCGGCGCATCCGGATGTCGTCATCCGCACCGTGACCGCGCACTCCAACGCGGGGCAGCCCCTTGTCGCGCACCAGCCGCACCTGCGCTCGCTCGCTCACCTCACACTGCAAGAGACGACGCCCGAGACGCTCGCCGGTCACGACATCGTGTTCTTGGCCCTGCCCCATGGGCAGTCGGGGCAGTACACCGACGCGCTCGCCGATACTCCGCTCGTGATCGACTGCGGCGCCGATCACCGGCTCGAATCCGTCAGCGCCTGGGACCACTTCTACGGCGGCGACTTCCATGAAGCCTGGACGTACGGCGTGCCCGAGTTGCCGGTCGACGGCGGAACGCAACGGGACCGGATCGTCGGGGCCACCCGGATCGCGGCGCCCGGATGCAACGCCTCGACAGTGAGCCTCAGCCTCGCGCCGGGCGTCGCGGCCGGGGTCATCGATCCATCCGACATCGTGAGCGTTCTGGCCGTCGGTCCGAGCGGTGCGGGCAAGAGCCTGAAGACCAACCTGCTCGCGAGCGAGATCCTCGGGTCCGCCAACCCCTACGCGGTGGGCGGCACGCACCGGCACATCCCCGAGATCCGGCAGGCGCTCGCCGCAGCGCGGTCCGCATCGACCGCGCCGGAAACCGCGGACGAAGGCATCCGGATCTCGTTCACACCCGTCATCGTGCCGATGGCACGGGGCATCCTCGCGACGAGCTCGGCCCCCATCGCGCCGGGCGCGACCGACGCGGACATCCGCGGCGCGTGGGAGGCGGCGTACGGGAACGAGACGTTCGTGCAGCTCCTGCCCGAAGGCGACTTCCCCCGCACGGCCGACGTTCTCGGCGCCAACACGGCGCTCATGGGCCTCGCGATCGACCGCGCCGCGAACCGGGTCGTCGTCGTGACCGCGCTCGACAACCTCGTGAAGGGCACCGCGGGCGCCGCGATCCAATCGATGAACATCGCCCTCGGCCTTCCCGAGGCCACGGGCCTGACCGTGAACGGAGTGGCGCCGTGAGCGTGACCGCACCCCAGGGCTTCGAGGCGGCCGGAGTCGTCGCGGGGCTGAAATCGACGGGCAAGCCGGATGTCGCGGTCGTCGTCAACCGCGGACCCCTCAAGGTCGGCGCGGCCGTCTTCACGAGCAACCGCGCCAAGGCCAACCCGATCCTCTGGTCCGAGCAGGCCGTGAAGGACGGCGTCGTCGAGGCGATCGTCCTCAACTCGGGCGGCGCCAACTGCTTCACGGGCAGCTTCGGCTTCCAGACCACGCACCAGACGGCCGAGAAGGCCGGCGAACTGCTCGACGTCAGCTCGGGCGACATCCTGATCTGCTCGACCGGCCTGATCGGCACGGGCGACGAGGTCTTCCGCGCCAAGGTCCTCGACGGCACCGAGAAGGCGATCGCAGCGCTCACGGCAGACGGAGGAGAGGACGCATCCCTCGCCATCATGACGACCGACTCGCGTCCCAAGCGCACGGTGGTGCAGGGCGACGGATGGTCGATCGGCGCCATGGCCAAGGGTGCCGGGATGCTCGCGCCCGGACTCGCGACGATGCTCGTCGTCATCACGACCGACGCCGTGCTGACCTCGGCACAGGCCGACGCGCACCTCCGCGCGGCGACGCGGGTGAGCTTCGACCGACTCGATTCGGACGGCTGCATGTCGACCAACGACCAGGTCACGCTCATGGTCAGCGGCGCCTCGGGCATCACGCCCGACCCCGCGGGTTTCGGCGCAGCACTCCGCGAGGTGTGCACGAACCTCGCGACCCAGCTGCAGGGCGACGCCGAGGGCGCGAGCCACGACATCACGATCGAGGTCACCGGCGCGGCATCCGAAGAAGACGCTGTCGCCGTCGGCCGGTCGGTCGCCCGGAACAACCTCTTCAAGGCCGCGATCTTCGGCAACGACCCCAACTGGGGCCGTGTGCTCGCCGCTATCGGAACGACGGATGCCGCGTTCGACCCGTACGACGTCGATGTCAGCATGAACGGCGTCCGCGTCTGCACGCGGGGCGGCCCCGACCGCCCGCGCGAAGAGGTGGATCTCGCCCCGCGGGCGACCCACGTCGGCATCGACCTCCGGGTCGGCGACGCCCACGCGACGATCTGGACCAACGATCTGACGCACGACTACGTCCACGAGAACAGCGCGTACTCCTCATGACCGACACGACGGACACGACCGAGAGCGCCATCCAGGACACCAGTCCGGAAGAGGCGGCAGCCAAGGCCGGCGTGCTGATCGAGTCGCTGCCGTGGCTGAAGACCTTTCGCGACCAGATCATCGTGATCAAGTACGGCGGCAACGCCATGATCTCGGAAGAGCTGCAGGAGAGCTTCGCCGAGGACATCGCTTACCTCCGCTTCGTCGGCGTGAAGCCGGTCGTCGTGCACGGTGGGGGCCCGCAGATCTCGGCAATGCTCGACCGGCTCGCGATCCCGAGCGAGTTCAAGGGCGGCTACCGCGTCACGAACACCGAGGCGATCTCGGTCGTGCGCATGGTCCTGACCGGCCAGATCAACCCGCAGCTCGTCGGACGCATCAACGCGCACGGACCGTTCGCGAGCGGGTTGAGCGGCGAGGACGCCGGACTGTTCGGCGGACGCCGCCGCGGTGTGACGATCGAGGGCGTCGAGCACGATCTCGGCAACGTCGGCGATGTCGTCGAGGTCGATCCGACCGCGATCCACGATCACCTCGAGGCGGGACGCATCCCCGTCGTCTCGAGCATCGCCCCCGACCTCGACCGCCCCGGCCAGTCACTCAATGTGAATGCGGATGCCGCGGCATCCGCCCTCGCCGTGGCTCTCGGCGCGGCCAAGCTCATCGTCCTGACGGACGTGCCCGGACTCTACGCCGACTGGCCGAACCGCGATTCGCTCGTCTCGCACCTCACGTCGTCGCGACTGCGTGACATGATGCCGAGCCTCGAGTCGGGCATGATCCCCAAGATGCAGGCGTGCCTCGACGCGGTCGAGGGCGGCGTCAGGACGGCGGCGATCATCGACGGTCGCGTGCCGCACTCGGTACTCGTCGAGGTCTTCACACACAAAGGAATCGGAACAGAGGTGGTGGCGGGATGAGTTGGCAGGATGACGCGGGCAAGGACCTGGTGCGCAGCTTCGGCGATCGGCTCGCGCTGTTCGTCCGCGGCGAGGGGTGTTCGCTGTGGGATGACTCGGGTCGCCGCTACCTCGATTTCCTGGCCGGTATCGCGGTCAATTCGCTCGGGCACGCGCATCCGGTCTTCGTCGAGGCGATCACCACGCAGGCGGCGACGCTCGCGCACGTGTCGAACTACTTCGCGACGCCCCCGCAGCTCGAACTCGCCGCCCGCCTGAAGCGGCTCGCGGGAACGGGTGAGGCGGGACGCGTGTATTTCGGCAACTCCGGCGCCGAGGCCAACGAGGCCGCGTTCAAGCTCGCCCGCCTGCACGGCAAGAAGGCCGGGCTGACGCGCATCCTGACGCTCGAGAACGCGTTCCACGGGCGCACGATGGGCACGCTCGCCATGACGGGTAAGCCCGCCATGCAGGCCGACTTCCTGCCCATGGTCCCCGGCGTCGAACATCTGCCCATGACGGTAGCGGCGCTCGAGGATGCGTTCGCCGCGGGGGGAGTCGCGGCCCTCGTCGTCGAGCCCATCCAGGGCGAGGCCGGCGTCGTGGAACTGCCCGAGGGGTACCTGCGCGCAGCCCGCGAGCTGACGGAGAAGCACGGCGCCCTGCTGATCATCGACGAGATCCAGACGGGTGCGGGACGCACCGGGCGCTGGTTCGGCTTTCAGCACGAGGGCATCACACCTGACGCGATCACGGTCGCGAAGGGGATCGGCGGGGGCTTCCCGATCGGAGCGCTGATCACGTACGGCGACGCGAGCGATCTGTTCTACCCGGGCACGCACGGCTCGACCTTCGGCGGGAACGCCCTCGGCACGGCCGTCGCCGGAGCCGTGCTCGGCGAGATCGAAGGGGCAGGACTCGTCGGGAATGCGGCGTCGCGCGGTCCGGAACTGCGCGACGGCATTGCGGCGCTCGGATCCCCGCTCGTCGCGGGAACGCGCGGTCAGGGACTGCTGATCGGCGTTGCCTTGACGCATCCGGTCGCGAAGGCCGTCGTCGCGGCCGCACAGGAGCACGGCCTGATCGTCAACGCCGCGAACGACGAGACCATCCGGCTCGCGCCGCCCCTGACGATCGGCGACGCCGAGGTCGCCGAGTTCTTCGAGCTCTTCGCCGCGTCGTTGTCCACCGTGGCCGACGCCCTTCTGATCGACGATGCCGCGGATGCCGCATCCGCATCGGCACCCGCACCCGCACCTGAGACAACCCCCACGGAGGTTCCCGCATGACCCGCCACTTCCTGCGCGATGACGACATCACGGCGGCCGAGCAGGCCGAGATCCTCGACCTCGCGATCGAGTTGAAGAAGGATCGCTGGGCGCAGAAGCCGCTCGCGGGCCCCCAGACCGTCGCGGTGATCTTCGACAAGTCCTCGACCCGCACGCGCGTCTCGTTCGCCGTGGGCATCGCCGATCTCGGCGGAACGCCGCTGATCATCACGACCGCGAGCAGCCAGCTCGGCGGTAAAGAGACCCCGGCCGACACGGCGCGCGTGCTCGAGCGCCAGGTCGCCGCGATCGTCTGGCGCACCTACGCGCAGGCAGGGCTGGAACAGATGGCGAAGGACACCCGCGTGCCGGTCGTCAACGCCCTGTCGGACGATTTCCACCCCTGCCAGCTTCTGGCCGACCTGCTCACCATCCGCGAGCACAAGGGCGACCTGAAGGGTCTCACGCTCACCTTCTTCGGTGACGGCAGGAGCAACATGGCGCACTCGTACGTGCTCGCGTGCGCGACCGCCGGCATGCACGTTCGCGTCGCCGCGCCCGAGGACTACTCGCCCCGTGACGACGTCATCGCCGACGCCGACCGCATCGCGGCACAGACGGGCGGGTCGGTCGAGATTCACACCGATCCGCTCGAGGCTGCGGCGGGAGCCGACATCATCGTGACCGACACCTGGGTGTCGATGGGCAAGGAAGAGGAGAAGATCGCGCGCCTGCGTGATCTCGGCGCGTACAAGGTGACGGAAGAGACGATGTCGCTCGCGCGTCCGGACGCGATCTTCATCCACTGCCTGCCCGCCGATCGCGGGTACGAGGTCGATGCGAACGTGATCGATGGCCCGCAGTCCGTCGTCTGGGACGAGGCCGAGAACCGGCTCCACGCGCAGAAGGCTCTGCTGGTGTGGCTATTGCAGCGGGCCTGAGCGAGGTCATCCGTTGAGCGAGCGCAGCGAGGCGAAACGCCCCCTGCTCGCCGAAAACTGGCGCCGTCTGAATGGCCCGCGCCGGATTGCCGGGCTCGATCTCGCGCGCGGTCTGGCCGTCATCGGGATGTTCGCGGCGCACCTGCTGTGGATCGATCCGTTCGACATCGCGGACCTCTCGACCTGGACAGACGTGGTCAACGGGCGTTCATCGATCCTGTTCGCGACGCTCGCGGGAATCTCGATCGCGCTCCTCACCGGCGGACGTACACCGGTGAGCGGCGCGGCGCGGGAGCGGGCATCCGCTCGGCTCGCGCTGCGCGCTCTCTGCATCTGGGTGATCGGTGTGCTGCTGATCCTCACGCAGGTGCCGGTCTACGTGATCCTGCCGGCGTACGCCATCCTGTTCCTGCTGGTGCTGCCGCTGCTGCGTGTGCGACCCGCGTTCCTCTTTGCGTTCGCCGCCCTGCTCGGACTCGTGATGCCCTGGGTGCAGGCCGCGATCATTCAGTTGCCGTTCTGGGACACCGCGCTTGGGGCGGATCTGGGTCTGCTGATCGGCCTCAACTATCCGTTCACGGTCTGGATCGCCTTCGTCGTCGCGGGACTCGGCGTTGGTCGCCTCGATGTGCGGGCACTCCGGACGCAGCTCGCCCTCGTGGTCGTGGGTGCGGCTCTCGCGATCGTGGCGTACACGCTCGCCGCCGTCGCGCCCGCGACGCCGGACACCTATCTCGCGATGGTCTGGACCGCAGATCCGCACTCCGACGGACTGCTCGAGGTGTTCGGCTCGGGGGGCTTCGCGGTCGCGGTGGTCGGCCTCTGCCTGCTGCTCGCCCGACCGTGGTGGCGCGCGCCGGATGGCGGCGAGGCGTGGCTCGGCCCGCTCGGGTGGCTCACCCTGCCCCTGCGCGCCGTCGGTTCGATGCCGCTCACCGCGTACGTCGGTCAGATCGTCGTCTGGTGGGTGCTGCAGCCGGCACCCGAAGCGGGCGAGTCGACGCTCGGGGCCTTCCGGGACACCGATCCGTTCGTGCCTTTCGTGGTCTGGACCGTGGTCGCCTGCACGCTGTGGGCGTTGCTCGTGGGGCGCGGACCCCTCGAGTGGGTGCTCGACCGCGTGTCACGCCTGGCGGGTCCCCGCGGGCCGGCCGCGCTACATGCCGTCGATAGGGTGGACTCGTGAGCAACGACAAGGCGCAGGGTACGAACGAGGGGGCGCTCTGGGGCGCACGATTCGCGGGCGGTCCGTCGCCCGAACTGGCCGCGCTGAGTCGCTCGACGCAGTTCGACTGGGTGCTCGCGCCCTACGACATCGCCGGCTCGAAGGCGCACGCCGCGGCGCTCGCCGCGGCCGGGTATCTCGAGCCGGATGAGCTCGCCGCGATGCACGCCGCCCTCGATGCCCTGGCCGCGGACGTCGCCTCGGGCGCTTTCGTCGCGGCGGAGGCCGATGAGGACGTGCACGGTGCCCTCGAGCGGGGCTTGATCGAGCGGGCGGGTGCCGAACTCGGCGGGCGTCTGCGCGCCGGACGCAGCCGCAACGACCAGATCGCGACGCTCGTTCGGATGTATCTGCTCGACCATGCGACGGTCATCGCCCGGGACATCCTGCGTGTCATCGATGCCCTTGTCTCACAGGCGGAGGCTGCGGGATCCGCGATCATGCCGGGTCGGACGCACCTGCAGCACGCCCAGCCGATCCTGCTCGCCCATCATCTGCAGGCCCACGCCTGGCCGCTCGTACGCGACCTCGAACGCCTGCGCGACTGGCGCGCCCGCGCCGCCGTTTCGCCGTATGGCGGGGGAGCGCTCGCGGGGTCGAGCCTCGGCCTCGATCCTGCACTGGTGGCCCGCGAGCTCGGCCTCGACCGCCCCTCCGAGAACTCGCTCGATGGCACCGCCGCGCGCGATGTGGTCGCGGAGTTCTCGTTCATCGCCGCGATGATCGGCATCGACCTCTCGCGCTTCGCCGAAGAGATCATCCTGTGGAACACGCGCGAGTTCGGCTTCGTGACACTCGACGATGCGTATTCGACAGGTTCGAGCATCATGCCGCAGAAGAAGAACCCGGACATCGCCGAGCTGACGCGGGGCAAGGCGGGGCGCCTGATCGGCGACCTGACCGGTCTGCTCGCCACGCTCAAGGGTCTGCCGCTGGCGTACAACCGCGACCTGCAAGAGGACAAGGAGCCCGTCTTCGACGCGGTCGTGACGCTCGAGGTGCTGCTTCCCGCGATCGCCGGGATGATCGCGACGCTGCGATTCGACACCGAGCGGATGGCTCGGCTCGCCCCCGAGGGTTTCTCGCTCGCGACCGATGTGGCCGACTGGCTCGTGCGTCGGCGCGTGCCGTTCCGCGATGCGCACGAGATCTCGGGCGCGCTGGTGCGCGCGTGCGAGCAGCGCGGTATCGGACTCGAGGATGCCTCGGACGAGCTCTTCGCCGAGGTCTCGCCGTTGCTCACGCCCGACGTACGCGAGGTGCTCACGATCGAGGGTTCCGTCGCGAGCCGCTCCGGGGCAGGCGGTACGGCGCCCGTGCGGGTGACCGAGCAGCGGGCCGAGCTCGTCGCGCGCGCACAGACCGCGAGCCACGCGCTCGGACTCTGAGCCCGAGCGACCGTTCCCGCCTCTCGTGTCGGCCGGCGAGCTCGCGATGATATTGCTCGCAAATAAGCGTTGACCTTATATTCCTGAATAATAAGCGATATGCTTATGGTATGCCCATAGCCGTGATCGCTGACATCATCGGATCTCGTCGTCTTGACGACCGCGAATCCGCTCAACGTACGCTCGACGACGCCATCGCCGCGACGGAGCGCGCCTTCCCCCTCGCCCGGCAGCCCTTCCGCCCCACCGCGGGCGACGAACAACAGGCCGTCTACGACACCCTCGATGCCGCGCTGGCCTCGACGTTGCTGCTGCAGTTGACGCTTCCGGATGCCGTGGCTTTCCGCTTCGGCATCGGGATCGGACCGCTCGCACCCATCCGATCCGCCGCGGGCGAGATTCCCGAGGGGCCGGCGTGGTGGGCGGCGCGCGAGGCCATCGACACCGTTCACGCGAAGCAGCGCCGCGCCGCGCCGAGCGCGCGCGCCTGGGTTGTCGGTGGTGCGGACGAGACTGACGGTATGTCCATGCCCGTGCCGCTCGCCAACGCGTACCTGCTGGCGCGCGACCAGATCGTCACCTCGATGTCGGAACGCACACGCCGACTCACCCTCGGGCGCTGCCTGGATCGGTCGCAGAAGGACCTCGCCCAGAGCGAGGGCATCACGCAGTCCGCCGTCTCTCAGGCGCTCACGGGGGCCGGAGCCTCCGCGATCGTCGAGGGCTTCCACGCGCTGACGCGGCGGGCGGGATCGTGACCCTCACGGGGCTCGTGCTGCTCGCGATCGGTGCGGCAGACCTGGTGCGAGCCTTCGTGCGCGTGTCCATGCCTGGCCGCCGTTGGATCGGGTTCGCGGTCGTGGGACTCGTCGTCATCACGATCGGTGTCTGCGCGGCGGCGCCCCTCGCTATCGTCGTGGCTCTGGTCTCCGCCGGAGTCTGGCTGTGGCTCGTCCCGCACGCGGGCGGCGGCCGGGCCGGCGCCTGGCCCATGATGGCGCTGCTCGTCGTGTGTTTCGGCGGCATTCTGGTCGGTGACGGCCCGCTGGGCGGTGGGGGCGGGGGAGTGCTCACCCAATTGCCACCCCTCGCGTCGCCCCTCGGTCCGCTGTCCGCCGCTGACATGCTCCTCCTCGTGGGAACGGTCGTGTTCTTGCTCGAGTCGGGCAACGTCATCGTGCGCTCCGCTCTCGCGCTCGAGCGCGTCATCCGTCCGCCCGAAGAAGCTGCGATGAGGGATGTCCCGGGTGCAGCACACGACCCCGCCGTGCACGGCCCCGCCGCACCCGTTTCCGTACCGCCTCTTCCGCCACCGCCTCCGGCTGCCCGCGCATCGGCGCTCAAGGGCGGCCGACTGATCGGGCCCCTCGAGCGCCTGCTCGTCTTCGCGCTCACCCTCACCGGTGCCTACACGCTGCTCGCGGCCGTCATCGCGGCGAAGGGCATCGTGCGATTCCCGGAGATCTCGCGCGATGGCGAGAACGGCGACCGCGCCGAGTACTTCCTCGTGGGCAGCATGGTCAGCTGGGTCACGGCCCTCGCGGCGGCCTTCCTCGTGTGGTGGGTGCTCGGATCCGGCGGCGCGTGAACATCGCCGACCACGCCCGTCCGGGCGTCCGGCGGGCCGCTGATAACCTCGAAGACGTGCCATCCGATGCCCTCACCGCGACCGCTCCCGTGCGCGATCCCGCCTTCGACAACGTCTGGGATGACCTCGTCTGGCGCGGGCTCATCCACGTCTCGACCGATGCCGAGACTCTCCGCGAGATGCTCGGTGGCGACCCGATCGTGTACTACTGCGGCTTCGACCCGACGGCGCCGAGCCTGCACCTCGGCAACCTCGTGCAGCTGCTCACGATGCGTCGACTGCAGCTCGCGGGGCATCGTCCGCTGGGGTTGGTCGGCGGATCGACGGGTCTGATCGGTGATCCGCGGCCGACGGCCGAGCGCACCCTCAACACCCGCGAGACCGTGAGCGAATGGGTCGAGCGCCTGCGGGCACAGGTCGAGCGGTTCCTGAGCTTCGACGGCGACAACGCCGCGCGGATGGTCAACAACCTCGACTGGACCGCACCGCTCAGCGCGATCGACTTCCTGCGTGAGATCGGCAAGCACTACCGCGTCGGAACGATGATCAAGAAGGATGCCGTGAGCGCCCGGCTGAATTCCGAGGCGGGCATCAGCTACACCGAGTTCAGCTACCAGATCCTTCAGGGACTGGACTACCTCGAGCTCTACCGCGAGTACGGCTGCGTGCTGCAGACCGGCGGCAGCGACCAGTGGGGCAACCTCACGAGCGGCGTGGATCTGATCCACCGCGTCGAGGGTGTCTCGGTGCACGCGCTCGGCACGCCGTTGATCACGAACAGCGACGGCACCAAGTTCGGCAAGAGCGAGGGCAACGCGATCTGGCTGGACGCCGAGATGTGCAGCCCGTACGCGTTCTACCAGTTCTGGCTCAACACCCTCGACGCCGACGTGATCTCCAGGCTGAAGGTGTTCACCTTCCTCGGCCGGGACGAGATCGAGCGGTACGAGAAGCTCGTCGAGACCGAGCCGTTCCGCCGCGAGGCGCAGAAGCGGCTGGCACTCGAGGTCACCGCGCTCGTGCACGGAACGGATGCGACGGCCGCCGTGATCGCGGCATCCGAGGCGCTCTTCCAAGGCGGAGACCTGATGGCGCTCGATGCGGCGACGCTCGAGTCCGCCCTGCGCGAGCTGCCGCACGCCGAGCTGCCACCGGGGACCGACATCGTTCGCGCTCTCGTCGATACGGGTCTGGTGGCGAGTCTGTCCGAGGCCCGGCGCGCGATCGCGCAGGGCGGCGTCAGTCTCGACGGCGAGCGGGTCGCCGACGAATCCGTCGTCGTGTCGGGCGCCCTTCCGGGCGGGGTTTCCGTGCTCCGTCGCGGCAAGAAGACCCTGGCGGGCGTCTTCGTCCGATGATCGCGCCCGAACAGTGACCGAGAGCTGACGGCCGGATGCCGTTCACCCCGAGCCACGCGGTCGTCGCGCTGCCGTTCGTGCGCACGCCGCTGGTGCCGGCGGCGATCGCGATCGGTGCGATGACGCCGGACCTGCCGATCTTCCTGCGGGGATTCGGTCTGCGGTATTCGGTCACGCACACCTGGTCGTGGCTTCCCGTCACGGTTGTCGTTGCGCTCGTGCTGCTGCTCGTCTGGCGTTGTGTTCTGCGGCCGGCCGCGCTCGATCTCGTGCCGAGGGCGCTGGCCGAACGGCTCCCGGCAGGGTGGCATGTCGGGGCCCGGGCCTCTGCGCGTGAGACGTTCGCGCGACACCGACCCGGCGCTGCGCCGGGCACGATCTCGCTGGCGAGCATCCTGCTCCTCGCTCTCTCGCTCGGCCTGGGCGTCGCGAGTCACATCGCGTGGGACCTGTTCACGCACCTCGACCGGTGGGGTTTGCTCGCCTTCCCGGCCCTGGCCGAGAAGTGGGGCCCGTTGGCGGGTTACAAGTGGCTGCAGTACGGTTCATCGGCGCTCGGATTGCTGATCATCGGGGTGTGGGCCGTGTGGTGGCTCGCGCGTCGTCCGCCCGAACCCGTGCCGGATCGGGTCGCGGGCTTCGTGCGCGTCGCCTGGTGGCTGTCGCTGCCGGTGTTCCTGACGACCGCGTGGATCGGCGGGCTGGCGATTTTCGGACCGCTCCGGCCGGGCTTCGGGGTCGAGCACCTGGCATACCTCGTGCTTCCGCCGACCGTGGGCATCTGGGGCGGGCTCACCCTGGTACTCGCGATCGTCCTGCAGGTGTGGCACCGGACGCCCATGCCCCGGCGCCTCTGAAGCCACCTTCGAGCCAATTTTCCCTTCGCTTCGACTTCGATCTGCACCGAACGGACGCAACATGCCGTTCCACAACGACATGGAACGGCATGTTGCGTCCGTTCGCGGGCGGGTGGGTCACAGCCAAGCGGGGGTGTCCGCACCCCAGGGGCGTGGCGGGGCGAACGCATCCGGTCCGCCCTCGTACGCGATCGCGGGGCCCGCGGTCGTGAGAATCCCGCCGTCGAAGGCGAAGGTCTGCAGGTGCGGGGCCGGGTCGAAGGGCTCGGCGGCGCTCGGCTCGGCCGTTCGGGGCATTCGAAGGAGCTCCGCGGCGACTCGACGCAGAGACGTCTCCGCGAGCCACGACCCGCCCTCGAGCGATTGACGTTCGAGCAGGCTCATGATCTCGGCGGCGAGCAGATACCCGGCGCTGTGGTCGAGCGCCTGTGCGGGGAGGGCCCCGGGGATGCCGTCCTCGCGCGACTCGATCCAGGCGATGCCGCTCGCGGCCTGCACGATGCTGTCGAATCCACGGCGGTCGGCGGACGACGCGTCGAAACCCCATGCCGACAGCCGTGCGACGATGATTCCGGGATGGCGAGAGGCCAGTTCGGCGGGTTCGAGCCCCAGGTGTGCCAGACCGGCGGGGCGATAGCCGAGAACGATCACGTCGGCGTCGACGAGCAGGCGATCGAAGACCTCCCGATCGTCGGGCTCTCTCAGATCGAGCACGGTCGACCGCTTGCCATGCCCGGTGTCCGCGTGCTGCATCGGCAACTCGGGGTGCCGGCGCGGATCGATCCGCAGAACGTCGGCTCCGAGCAGCGCCAGGGTTCGGGTCGCGACCGGTCCCGCGATCACGCGCGTCAGATCCAGGACACGGATGCCGTGCAGCGGCGCCGCCGTCGGCCCCCAGGTCCGCGGGCGAGCGGGGGAGGAGCCCAGGCGATCGACTCGCACAACGGGACGCTCGGCGAGGAGAGCATCCGCGTCCGCGTTCTCGTGCATGACGCTGACGCAGATGCCGCCGCGCGCACTGATGGCCTCGGCAGCGACCCCCGCCGGCATCGCCGCGAGGGTGCGCGCCACCGCGTCCCGGTCCGCGTCCCGCGGGAGAGCGAGAGCCATCCGGAGCGCATCCGCGTGGTGCGGATAGTTGCCGTGGGTGCGTACCCATCCGTCGGATGTGCGGAAGAATCCCGAGAGCGGGGCCCAGGGCGAGGGCGATTCGCCATCGAGGAGGATGTGGCGCTCGCTGGAGTAGGCCACCGCGATACGTGCGGGATCGAGGGATGCCGGCTCGGCCGAGGCGAGCTGGGCGGCCGCACGCGACGCGGCGGAGACGCTCTGCCACGCGAGCGCGCCGACGGCGAGGCGCGAGGGGAGGGGGACAGGCGGTGTCGTGGCGGCATCGCGGGCGTCGGATTCCACGGGATCGATCATGGTCGAGATCGTAGACCCGCATGCGCCCTCGGTGTCGGCGCCGGAAAAACCCCGGAAACATGCGCGACACGCCCGGGACGCACCGCAATTTGCCCGTCCGGCGAAACCGCACGTAAAGTAATACCTGTTCGCCCCAAAGGAGCGCGGTGAGGCCCCGAAAGCTTCCCCTCCTCAAGCGAAGAACATCCCATCAAAATCAGCTCTCTTGAGTGCTGCAACCTTCGGGTTTACGATGGGAAACTCCTCTGATTGGAGTGCCTACGGACATGAAGTCCGGGTCACGAAGAACTGAGAATGTCGATTTGACATCTCGGACAGAGGATGTAAGATAGAGAAGTTGCCCTGCGGGACGGTCGAGAGACACGGCGCAGGAGCATCCGATCCTTGAGAACTCAACAGCGTGCACTTGTCAAATGCCAAAAAACCTCGCGGTCAGCTTGTCTGACCGATGAGATTCTTTTGAGATTAAACGGATATGTCAGTAATGACATCCGATCGTCAGATCAAACTCGCTCGGCTCGACCCATTCCGGTCTTGTCGCAGCAAAATTCTTTCACGGAGAGTTTGATCCTGGCTCAGGATGAACGCTGGCGGCGTGCTTAACACATGCAAGTCGAACGGTGAAAGAGAGCTTGCTCTCTGGATCAGTGGCGAACGGGTGAGTAACACGTGAGCAATCTGCCCCTGACTCTGGGATAACAGTTGGAAACAGCTGCTAATACCGGATACGAGCTTCGAAGGCATCTTCAGAAGCTGGAAAGAACTTCGGTCAGGGATGAGCTCGCGGCCTATCAGCTAGTTGGTGAGGTAATGGCTCACCAAGGCGTCGACGGGTAGCCGGCCTGAGAGGGTGACCGGCCACACTGGGACTGAGACACGGCCCAGACTCCTACGGGAGGCAGCAGTGGGGAATATTGCACAATGGGCGCAAGCCTGATGCAGCAACGCCGCGTGAGGGACGACGGCCTTCGGGTTGTAAACCTCTTTTAGCAGGGAAGAAGCGAAAGTGACGGTACCTGCAGAAAAAGCGCCGGCTAACTACGTGCCAGCAGCCGCGGTAATACGTAGGGCGCAAGCGTTATCCGGAATTATTGGGCGTAAAGAGCTCGTAGGCGGTTTGTCGCGTCTGCTGTGAAAACTGGAGGCTCAACCTCCAGCCTGCAGTGGGTACGGGCAGACTAGAGTGCGGTAGGGGAGATTGGAATTCCTGGTGTAGCGGTGGAATGCGCAGATATCAGGAGGAACACCGATGGCGAAGGCAGATCTCTGGGCCGTAACTGACGCTGAGGAGCGAAAGGGTGGGGAGCAAACAGGCTTAGATACCCTGGTAGTCCACCCCGTAAACGTTGGGAACTAGTTGTGGGGTCCATTCCACGGATTCCGTGACGCAGCTAACGCATTAAGTTCCCCGCCTGGGGAGTACGGCCGCAAGGCTAAAACTCAAAGGAATTGACGGGGACCCGCACAAGCGGCGGAGCATGCGGATTAATTCGATGCAACGCGAAGAACCTTACCAAGGCTTGACATATACGAGAACGGGCCAGAAATGGTCAACTCTTTGGACACTCGTAAACAGGTGGTGCATGGTTGTCGTCAGCTCGTGTCGTGAGATGTTGGGTTAAGTCCCGCAACGAGCGCAACCCTCGTTCTATGTTGCCAGCACGTAATGGTGGGAACTCATGGGATACTGCCGGGGTCAACTCGGAGGAAGGTGGGGATGACGTCAAATCATCATGCCCCTTATGTCTTGGGCTTCACGCATGCTACAATGGCCGGTACAAAGGGCTGCAATACCGCAAGGTGGAGCGAATCCCAAAAAGCCGGTCCCAGTTCGGATTGAGGTCTGCAACTCGACCTCATGAAGTCGGAGTCGCTAGTAATCGCAGATCAGCAACGCTGCGGTGAATACGTTCCCGGGTCTTGTACACACCGCCCGTCAAGTCATGAAAGTCGGTAACACCTGAAGCCGGTGGCCCAACCCTTGTGGAGGGAGCCGTCGAAGGTGGGATCGGTAATTAGGACTAAGTCGTAACAAGGTAGCCGTACCGGAAGGTGCGGCTGGATCACCTCCTTTCTAAGGAGCACTTGGAGGCCTCAGGGCCTTCCAGAGCCAGATTCGAGACACACGTTCTCGACTGGTAGCTCATGGGTGGAACATTAGACAAGGTGCCGTATCGGAAAGTCCCGAACTCAGTACGCTGCTTGCAGCTGGAAAGGTTCTGGTCGTTCTCTCGGCACATGCACGCTGTTGGGTCCTGAGGGACCGGATGCGCTCGGCCCACGGGTCGGAGCAGACGAACCTCAGGACCTTTCTTCGTTGCCACAGGATGGCATCGCGGGAAGGTACCGCCCGTACTTTGAGAACTACACAGTGGACGCGAGCATCTTTGAGTCGATCAACGATCGACTCACAAAGATGATCTTAAAGATCATTAGTCAATTTCGAGTTGAGCATCTGCTCAAACCGATTCTGATTCAAACTCATGTGATTTCAAATCTTTAAGAGCAAACGGTGAATGCCTTGGCATCTGGAGCCGAAGAAGGACGTAGCAATCTGCGATAAGCCTCGGGGAGTGGATAAGCACACCTTGATCCGAGGATTTCCGAATGGGGAAACCCCGCTGGGCAGCGTGCTGACCCAGTGACTCCCGCCTGAATATATAGGGCGGGTAGAGGGAACGTGGGGAAGTGAAACATCTCAGTACCCACAGGAAGAGAAAGCAACCGCGATTCCGTTAGTAGTGGCGAGCGAAACCGGAAGAGGCTAAACCGAGTATGTGTGATATCCGGCAGGAGTTGCATATTCGGGGTAGTGGGACTTTTCATGTTGCTCTGCCGAGCAGCAAGCGTGATGAGACGATATAGACGAATGGTATTGAAAGACCAGTCATAGAGGGTGCCAACCCCGTAGTCGAAATGTCGCCCTCAGCGCGAGAAGTATCCCAAGTAGCACGGGGCCCGAGAAATCCCGTGTGAATCCGCCAGGACCACCTGGTAAGCCTAAATACTCCCAGATGACCGATAGCGGACAAGTACCGTGAGGGAAAGGTGAAAAGTACCCCGGGAGGGGAGTGAAATAGTACCTGAAACCGTTTGCTTACAAACCGTTGGAGCCTCCTTAGTAGGGGTGACAGCGTGCCTTTTGAAGAATGAGCCTGCGAGTTAGCGATATGTGGCGAGGTTAACCCGAGTGGGGTAGCCGTAGCGAAAGCGAGTCTGAATAGGGCGATTCAGTCGCATGTCCTAGACCCGAAGCGAAGTGATCTATCCATGGCCAGGCTGAAGCGAAGGTAAGACTTCGTGGAGGGCCGAACCCACTTAGGTTGAAAACTGAGGGGATGAGCTGTGGATAGGGGTGAAAGGCCAATCAAACTTCGTGATAGCTGGTTCTCTCCGAAATGCATTTAGGTGCAGCGTTGCGTGTTTCTTGCCGGAGGTAGAGCTACTGGATGGCCGATGGGGCCCAAAAGCTTACTGACGTCAGCCAAACTCCGAATGCCGGTAAGTGAGAGCGCAGCAGTGAGACTGTGGGGGATAAGCTTCATAGTCGAGAGGGAAACAACCCAGACCACCAACTAAGGTCCCAAAGCGCGTGCTAAGTGGGAAAGGATGTGGAGTTGCCTTGACAACCAGGAGGTTGGCTTAGAAGCAGCCACCCTTGAAAGAGTGCGTAATAGCTCACTGGTCAAGTGATTCCGCGCCGACAATGTAACGGGGCTCAAGCACGCCACCGAAGTTGTGGCATTGACATTATTGGTAGGCCTTCGTGGTCCAGCCGTGTTGATGGGTAGGAGAGCGTCGTGTGGCCAGCGAAGCGGCGGTGTGAACCAGCCGTGGAGGCTACACGAGTGAGAATGCAGGCATGAGTAGCGAAAGACATGTGAGAAACATGTCCTCCGAAAGACCAAGGGTTCCAGGGTCAAGCTAATCTTCCCTGGGTAAGTCGGGACCTAAGGCGAGGCCGACAGGCGTAGTCGATGGACAACGGGTTGATATTCCCGTACCCGCGAAGAACCGCCCAAACTAACCCAGTAGTGCTAAGTGTCTGAATCCCACTGACGGATCCCTTCGGGGTGAAGCGTTGGGCCTAGCGCACGACCCCATGCTGGTGCGGTTAGCGTATTAACAGGTGTGACGCAGGAAGGTAGCCGGTCCTCGGCGATGGTAGTCCGAGGCCAAGTGCGTAGGCCGAGAGATAGGCAAATCCGTCTCTCACTAAGGCTGAGACACAAAGGGGAGCCCGCAAGGGCAAGATCCGGTGATCCTATGCTGCCAAGAAAAGCATCGACGCGAGGTTCTAGTGGCCCGTACCCCAAACCGACTCAGGTGGTCAGGTAGAGAATACCAAGGAGATCGAGAGAATCGTGGTTAAGGAACTCGGCAAAATGCCCCCGTAACTTCGGGAGAAGGGGGGCCTTCGACGTATAAGGACTTGCTCCGAAAGCGTTTGGAGGCCGCAGAGACTAGTGGGTAGCGACTGTTTATTAAAAACACAGGTCCGTGCCAAGTCGCAAGACGATGTATACGGACTGACGCCTGCCCGGTGCTGGAAGGTTAAGAGGACCGGTTAGCCGCAAGGCGAAGCTGAGAATTTAAGCCCCAGTAAACGGCGGTGGTAACTATAACCATCCTAAGGTAGCGAAATTCCTTGTCGGGTAAGTTCCGACCTGCACGAATGGCGTAACGACTTCCCAACTGTCTCAACCGCGAACTCGGCGAAATTGCATTACGAGTAAAGATGCTCGTTACGCGCAGCAGGACGGAAAGACCCCGTGACCTTTACTATAGTTTGGTATTGGTGTTCGGTGTGGCTTGTGTAGGATAGGTGGGAGACTGTGAAGCTTGGACGCTAGTTCAGGTGGAGTCATTGTTGAAATACCACTCTGGTCACTCTGGATATCTAACTTAGAACCGTAATCCGGTTCAGGGACAGTGCCTGATGGGTAGTTTAACTGGGGCGGTTGCCTCCCAAAAAGTAACGGAGGCGCCCAAAGGTTCCCTCAACCTGGTTGGCAATCAGGTGTCGAGTGTAAGTGCACAAGGGAGCTTGACTGTGAGACTGACAAGTCGAGCAGGGACGAAAGTCGGGACTAGTGATCCGGCAGTGGCTTGTGGAAGCGCTGTCGCTCAACGGATAAAAGGTACCTCGGGGATAACAGGCTGATCTTGCCCAAGAGTCCATATCGACGGCATGGTTTGGCACCTCGATGTCGGCTCGTCGCATCCTGGGGCTGGAGTAGGTCCCAAGGGTTGGGCTGTTCGCCCATTAAAGCGGTACGCGAGCTGGGTTTAGAACGTCGTGAGACAGTTCGGTCCCTATCCGCTGCGCGCGTAGGAAATTTGAGAGGATCTGACCCTAGTACGAGAGGACCGGGTTGGACGAACCTCTGGTGTGTCAGTTGTCCTGCCAAGGGCACCGCTGATTAGCTACGTTCGGGATGGATAACCGCTGAAAGCATCTAAGCGGGAAGCCGGCCTCAAGATGAGATTTCCATGCCTTCGGGCGAGAGGCTCCCAGCCAGACTACTGGGTTGATAGGCCGGGTGTGTAAGCGTGGCAACACGTGTAGCTGACCGGTACTAATAAGCCGATGATTTGATAATCACCTATTTTTGCTAGGTGCTTGCGTCCACTGAGTGGTTCTCGATGTACGGTCGAGAACCGCATGAGGTGACTTACGTCACCAAACTCATGCTTGAACGATTGAAACATCAATAGTGTTTCGGCGGCCATAGCGAGAGGGAAACGCCCGGTTACATTCCGAACCCGGAAGCTAAGCCTCTCAGCGCCGATGGTACTGCAGGGGAGACCCTGTGGGAGAGTAGGACACCGCCGGACT
Organism: Microbacterium sp. CJ77; assembly: GCF_002911615.1. Taxonomy (NCBI): domain Bacteria; kingdom Bacillati; phylum Actinomycetota; class Actinomycetes; order Micrococcales; family Microbacteriaceae; genus Microbacterium; species Microbacterium sp. CJ77. The sequence goes on from NZ_PQBR01000006.1 coordinate 743,543, forward strand.
TCTTTCAAGAAAGGGCCACCCAATGCTGGGTGGCCCTTTCTTCGTTAACAACGCTGTTTTACAACAGTGCGATTTCGCCGACGGGCGGGTCGCGAAAGGATCGGAAACATGGCAGACGACGACCGCAAGGACGATGAGCGTCGCGGTGGACCCGATCGGGGGCGCGGACCTTCTTCGGGTGCGCCCCGCACCGGTGGCGGCGCAGATCGGCGCCCGTCGTCTCCACGTGGAGGCGATGGTGCGCGGAAGCCGTATGAGAAGCGTGACGGGAATTCGTCCCGCCCGCCCTATGCGAAGCGTGATGGTGACGCCTCACGCAAGCCGTATGAGAAGCGCGACGGCAACTCTTCCCGCCTGCCTTATGTAAAGCGGGATGGTGACGCTCCGCGCAAGCCGTATGAGAAGCGTGACGGGAACTCGTCTCGCCCGCCCTATGCGAAGCGTGATGGTGACGCTCCGCGCAAGCCGTATGAGAAGCGTGACGGCAACTCGTCTCGCCCGCCCTATGCGAAGCGGGATGGTGACGCTCCGCGCAAGCCGTATGAGAAGCGCGACGGCAATTCGTCCCGCTCGCCTTATGTAAAGCGTGATGGGGATGCGTCGCGCAAGCCGTATGAGAAGCGCGACGGGAATTCTTCGCGCCCCCCTTATGCCAAGCGTGACGGTAACTCCGCACGTCCGCCCCATACCCAACGTGAGGGTGACACCGCGCGTCGTCCCTACGAGAACCGCGACGGCGGTGGCTCGCGTCCGCCCTATGCGAAGCGTGATGGTGACGCCTCTCGGAAGCCGTACGAGAAGCGCGACAGCAATTCGTCGCGCCCGCCCTATACGAAGCGTGACGGGGACGCTCCGCGTCGTCCGTACGAGAACCGTGACAGCGGTGGCTCGCGTCCTCCGTACGAGCGCCGTAACGGTAACGCAGGTCGGCCCGCGTACAACCGCAGCGATGCTCCGCCGCGCGATCGCGACTTCGAGCCGCGCATTCCCGATCCGTTCCTGCCCGACGACGTCACCGCGCGTGATCTTCACCCGAGCGCGCGCAACGAGCTGCGCACGCTCAGCAAAGAGAACGCCGATACCGTCGGTCGCCACCTCGCGATGGCCGTCCGGCTGATCGACGAGGATCCCGCACTCGCCCACGAGCACGCCCTGGCCGCGTCGCGCAAGGCGGGTCGCGTGGCTGTCGTTCGCGAGTCGCTCGCGATCACGGCCTACGCCGTCGGCGATTTCGCCCTCGCACTGCGGGAGTTGCGCACGTACCGGCGTATCTCGGGCAGCGACGACCAGATCGCGATGATGGTCGACAGCGAGCGTGGGGTGGGGCGTCCCGATCGTGCGCTCGAGGTCGGTCGCGCTGTCGATCGTGATTCGCTGCCGATCGAGACCCGCGTCGAACTGGCCGTTGCCATGTCCGGTGCTCGACTCGATCTGGGTGATCCCGAGCGCGCCCTGCGCGAGTTGGACATCCCCGAGCTGGATCCCGATACCGCATTCCCGTGGAGCCCCGGTCTCTTCGCCGCGCGCGCAACGGTGCTCGAAGAGCTCGGGCGTCTGGACGAGGCCGCGCGGTGGACCCGACTGGCCGAAGTGGCCGAGGCGGCCCTCGACGGCGATGGCTCGGACGACGTGCTCGAGATCGACGAGATCGAAGAAGTCGAGATCGACCTCGACGACGTTGATGACCTCGACGATGCCGATGAGGTCCTCGACGGTGCTGATGACCACGTCGACGCCGCTGAGGTCGTCGAGGACGCCGATGACCTCGACGACGCCGATGAGCTCGTCGAGGGCTCTGATGACCTCGACGACGCAGATGCGGTTCCCACGGCTGGCCCGGACTCCGAAGACACCGCCGAACCCCTTGAGGGCGAGGAGACCGACAAGACCGAGGCATCCGACTGATGGCGCTGCTCGGGAGGGTGACCCCGTCGCCGCTCGAGGGGGTCGACGCGGTGCTGGCCGATCTCGACGGGGTCGTCTATGCCGGACATCAGGCGATTCCGCACGCCGTGGAGGCGTTGAACGCCGCGGGTCGGACGCGGCGGCTCGGCTACATCACCAACAATGCCTCTCGGACGGACGCGACCGTTGCCGGGCAGCTGCGTGAACTCGGGCTCGCCGTGCAGCCCGAAGACGTCATCACGAGCCCGCAGGCCGCCATGCGACTGCTGCGGGACATGCTCCCCGAGGGGTCGCGTGTGCTGGTCGTCGGGGGAGAGGGCCTGACCGTCGAGGTCGAGAAGGCCGGCTTCATCGTCACGCGCAGCGCCGAGGATGCTCCCGCCGCCGTGGTGCAGGGCTTCTCGCCGGATGTCGCCTGGCGCGATCTGGCCGAGGCCGCGTACGCCCTCGCCGTGCCCGAGGACGAGGGCGGCATCCCGTGGATTGCCACGAACACGGACTGGACGATCCCGCAGGCGCGTGGCATCGCGCCGGGCAACGGCACGCTCGTGTCGGCCGTGCACACCGCCATCGGGCGGCTCGCGACCGTCGCGGGCAAGCCCGAGACGCCGATCTTCGTCGAGGCGATCGCGCGGTTCGGATCGAAGCATCCGCTGTTCATCGGCGACCGCCTCGACACCGACATTCTGGGTGCGCAGCGCGCCGGGATCGCCTCGGCTCTCGTGTTGACGGGCATCGACCGGCCGAAGCACGTCCTCGCCGCGCCGGCGGGGTCACGTCCGGACTTCATCCTCGGTGACCTGCGCGAGCTGTCGCAGCCGTATCCGATCGTGAAGACGCGCGGGAAGGATGGCGCGGTCACGGTCGGCGACGCCACCGTCCGGGTGTCCGGAAACGACGTCGAGATCGTCGCCGAAGGTTCGGCGCAGATCAACCTGTTGCGCGCCGCGGCCCGAGCGATCTGGGATTCCGGGCGCGCGATCTACGGGCTGCGGGTGCCCGAGCGCCTCTACGACGACCCTTTCCGCGCTGCCCGCTGATCGGCGACCGTCGCTGACGCGGGGCACCGAGGCATCCGTCGTCCTTCGTCGTATCCTGGGGCGATGAGCAACACGCCCGAGGGAGCCTTCGACGACAGCCTGGTGTCGCGCCTGCGGGTGGTCGAGGAACAGCCGCTCGCGACCCGCGCCGCAGCGTTCGACGCGATGTACGACGAACTTTCGCGTGAGCTCGAAGGTGTGGGCGGCCTCGCCGATCCGCGCGCTTCGGCGTCCGGCGACCGATGAGTGAGCGGCTGGATGCCGCGTTGGCGGCGCGCGGTCTCGCGCGTTCCCGCACGCACGCCGCGGGGCTGATCTCCGACGGGCTCGTGACGGTGGACGGTCGCCCCGTCGTGAAGGCGTCGGCCCGGGTCGAGGAGTCGTCGCTGATCGAGGTCGCCGCATTCGACCACTACGTCAGTCGCGCCGCCCACAAGCTCATCGCGGCTCTCGACGCGTTCCCCATCGAGGTTGCCGGCCGCGTGGCGCTCGATATGGGTGCGTCGACGGGCGGGTTCACGCAGGTGCTGCGCGAGCGCGGCGCCGACCCGGTGATCGCGGTCGACGTCGGCCATGGCCAGCTGTCGGAGAGGATTCGGGATGACGCGGGTGTCGTGTCCGTCGAGGGCTACAACGTCCGTGACATGACGCCGGAGTCGCTCGCCGCGGTCAGCGGTGTGACCAGCGCACCCTCGGTCGTCACGGGCGATCTTTCTTTCATCTCGCTGGCGTTGGTGCTGCCGGCCGTGCGGGCGACGATGGCGCCGGGCGGTGACGCCGTACTGCTGATCAAGCCGCAGTTCGAGGTGGGCCGCACATCCGTTCGGGGCGGGCTGGTGACCGATCCGGCATCGCGCGCGGATGCCGTTGCGGGTGTGCTCTGGGCGGCGTGGGACGCGGGCCTCGGAACGCACGGCGTGGTCGCCTCGCCGCTGCCCGGCACGCACGGCAACCACGAGTTCGTGGCCTGGCTCCGGGAGCGTGACGCGGAGGATGGCGGAACGGACGCGGATGCGTCGAACCCGAGCGCCTGGCTCGCCATGGTGAACGAGCTCACGCAGCGCTGAACCGGCGTCGGTGCCGTACCGGAGCATCCGGTGACGTAAGGCCACAGATGTCCTCCACAGCGCGCGGGCGGCCCGGCGAACGGGAGGCATCCGACAGAATGGGTGGGGCGAACCAATCGGCGGGAGCGGCATGACGAGCACGCGCAACATCCTGGTCGTCGCGCATGCGCTGCGCGACGACACGGTCGCCGCCGCGCGCCGCGTGACGGCGGCACTGCACGCCGCGGGTGCCCGGGCCGTATTCTCGGCCGACGATCGCACCCAGCTGGGCAAAGCGATCAGGGACTTCGACAACACGGGAACGCTCGGCATCGACGTTCCCGTCGACGAGATCGAGCTGGCCATCGTGCTCGGCGGCGACGGCACGATCCTGCGCGCGGCGGAGCTGGTGCGCGGTGGCACGGCCCCGGTGCTCGGCATCAACATGGGGCATGTCGGATTCCTCGCCGAGATCGAGCGGGATGAACTGGACGAAGCGGTGCATCGCGCCATCCTCGGCGACTACCGGGTCGAGGAGCGCCTGGCCCTCGCCGTGCGCGTGCAGGCGTCCGACGACTCGCTCATCTACGAGACGTGGGCGCTGAACGAGGCGACGGTCGAGAAGGCCAGCCGCGAACGGATGCTCGAGGTCGTCCTCGAGGTGGATGGCCGCCCCCTGTCGAGTTTCGGGTGCGACGGCATGGTCGTCTCGACCCCCACGGGTTCGACCGCCTACAACTTCTCGGCAGGCGGACCCGTGATCTGGCCGACCGTGGAGGCGATAGCGGTCGTGCCGCTGTCCGCGCACGCCCTCTTCGCCAAGCCCCTCGTGGTGGGCCCCGAGGCCACGATCGCGATCGAGGTGCTCGAGAGGACGAACGGCACGGGCATCCTCTGGTGCGACGGCCGCCGCTCGCACGACCTGCCGCCCGGCGCCCGCGTGATGGTGCATCGCTCGCCCGAGCCCGTCCGTCTCGCGCGTCTGCATCCCGCCGCGTTCACCGACCGCCTCGTGCGCAAGTTCCGGTTGCCGGTCGACGGATGGCGCGGGCCCATCGCCGCCGACCCCGAGACCTGGGCGACGCACGAACCCACCGAAGCGGAATTCGATCTCGACCCCGACACCCACCGCGGGGCGGGCGCGTGATCGAGGAAGTACGACTCGCGGGGCTCGGGGTGATCGCCGAGGCGACGCTGCCGCTCGGCCCGGGCTTCACCGCCATCACGGGTGAGACCGGCGCGGGCAAGACCATGGTCGTGACGGGCCTCGGTCTGTTGCTCGGCCAGCGTGCCGACTCGGGCGTGGTGCGTGCGGGCGGTCAGGCCGAGGTCGCGGGCATCTGGAACGTTCCGGCCGAGGGATCCGTCGCCGATCGCGTCCGCGAAGCCGGGGGAGACCTCGAACCCCTGGGCACCGACCGGGCCGAGCTGTACGTGAGTCGCACGGTGACGGCCGAGGGTCGTAGTCGCGCGAGCGTCGGCGGGCGCGCGGCGCCGGCCGGTGTGCTCGCGGACCTGGCTGACGATCTGGTGGTCGTTCACGGCCAGTCCGACCAGTTGCGCCTGCGGTCGGCAACGGCCCAGCGCGACGCGCTCGACCGATTCGGGGGAGCGGGGGTGCGCGCCGCGCTCGTCGCCTACCGGGACGCGTGGGCGCGCTGGCGTGCTCTCGACGCCGAGCACACGACCCTGACGACCCAGCGCGATGTGCGCACGGCCGAGGCCGAGACGCTGCGTGCCGCGCTCGCCGAGATCGAGGACGTCGCACCGCAACCGGGCGAGGATGTCGAGCTCGCCCAGCGCGCCGAGCGCCTCGCGAACGTGGAAGAGCTGCGGGCGGCTGCCGCGGGGGCGCGCGAGGCGCTGTCCGCCGAGGCGGATGCCGTGGACGTCTCCATCCTGATGGGCGAGGCGCGGCGCCTGCTGGAGCGCGCGAGTGCGCAGGATCCCGCGCTCGAGACGTTCTCGCAGCAGGTGGCCGAACTCGGGTTTCGTGCCGCCGAGATCGCGACCGACCTGTCGGGCTATCTCGCCGACCTGGACGAATCGGGACCCCTCGAACTCGACGCCGTCGAAACGCGGCGCGCGGCGATCGGCGCTCTGATCCGGCACCACGGAACGTCTCTGGACGAGGTCCTGGCGCTCGCCGAGACCGGCGCCGCCCGACTGGCCGAACTCGAGGGCGACGACGCCCGCATCGATGAGCTGGCCGACGAACTCCAGACCGCCGCCCGAGCCCTCGACGACGCCGCCGCATTGCTCACGGAGCGCCGGACGGTCGCCGCGGTGGCCCTGGGCGACGCCGTGAGCGCCGAACTCAGCGCCCTCGCGATGCCGGACGCGCGCCTGCAGGTGACGGTGTCGCCCGGCGCCGCATCGTCCGATGGCCGCGACGATGTCGCGCTGCTGCTGGCCCCGCACCCCGGCGCCGAGCCCCGTCCGGTGTCTAAGGGCGCGTCGGGCGGCGAGCTGAGCCGCGTCATGCTCGCGATCGAGGTCGTCATCGCCGGAACCGACCCCGTGCCGACCTTCGTTTTCGACGAGATCGACGCGGGCATCGGCGGGGCCGCCGCGATCGAGGTCGGGCGTCGTCTCGCGCGCCTCGCCGAGGCATCCCAGGTCATCGTCGTCACGCACCTCGCGCAGGTGGCCGCGTTCGCCACCAACCACCTGACCGTCGTGAAAGAGAACGACGGGTCGGTGACCGCCTCGAGCGTCCGCAGGCTCGAAGGGCCCGAGCGCGCTGCTGAGATGGCGCGGCTGCTGTCGGGACTTCCCGACTCGGCCGCGGCTCTCGAGCACGCGCGCGAGCTGCTCGGGCTCGCGGGCTCACGCGACTGATAGGATTAAAGCCCGTGGCGGAAACTGCATCGGGAACATCGAACGACATCACCAAGCACATCACGAGGCACATCTTCGTGACCGGTGGTGTCGTTTCTTCATTGGGTAAGGGCCTGACCGCCGCGAGCCTCGGCAATCTGCTGACGGCGCGGGGTCTGCGGGTGGTGATGCAGAAGCTCGATCCGTATCTGAACGTCGATCCGGGCACGATGAACCCGTTCCAGCACGGTGAGGTCTTCGTCACCGACGATGGCGCCGAGACCGACCTCGACATCGGGCACTACGAGCGCTTCCTGGACGTCGAGTTGAGTCAGGCGGCCAACGTCACGACGGGTCAGATCTACTCGCAGGTGATCGCCCGCGAACGTCGCGGCGAGTACCTCGGCGACACCGTGCAGGTCATCCCGCACATCACGGACGAGATCAAACGACGGATGCGTCTGCAGGCTACGCAGGATCCCCAGCCCGACGTCATCATCACCGAGGTCGGCGGCACGGTCGGCGACATCGAGTCGCAGCCCTTCATCGAGTCGGCGCGCCAGATCCGCCACGAACTCGGCCGCCGGAACGTCTTCTTCGTGCACGTCTCGCTCGTGCCGTTCATGGGCGCATCCGGCGAGCAGAAGACCAAGCCGACGCAGCACTCGGTCGCCGCGCTCCGCTCGATCGGTATCCAGCCCGACGCTCTCGTGCTGCGTAGCGACCGGCCCGTCACCGAGTCGAACAAGCGCAAGATCGCGCTGATGTGCGACGTCGACGAAGACGCCGTCGTCAACGCGGTCGACGTGCCGAGCATCTACGACATCCCGACGATGCTGCACGATCAGGGTCTCGACGCCTACATCGTCAACGCGCTCGGCCTCGACGAGGCGAACGATGTCGACTGGTCGCGCTGGGAACGGGTGCTGGGCGCCGTGCACAACCCCAAGCACGAGGTCACGATCGGCCTGGTCGGCAAGTACATCGATCTGCCGGACGCCTACCTGTCGGTCACCGAGGCGCTCAAGGCGGGTGGCTTCGCGCAAGAGACGCACGTCAACATCCGCTGGATCCCGTCCGATCTGTGCGAGACGCCGGATGGCGCGGCCCGCGCCCTGGCGGACGTCGATGGCATCTGCGTGCCCGGTGGCTTCGGCATCCGCGGCATCGAGGGCAAGCTCGGTGCGCTGAAATTCGCGCGCGAGCAGGGCATTCCGACGCTCGGACTGTGCCTGGGGCTGCAGTGCATGGTGATCGAGTACGCGCGCAACCTCGCCGGGCTCGAGGGTGCGTCATCGAGCGAGTTCGACCCCGACACCGAGTTCCCGGTCATCGCGACCATGGCCGAGCAGGTGGACATCATCGCGGGCGGCGATCTGGGCGGCACGATGCGCCTCGGCCTGTACGCGGCGGACCTTCGCGAGGGGTCGCTCGCCGCCGACCTGTACGGCGCGACGCAGGTCTCGGAGCGCCACCGGCACCGCTACGAGGTCAACAACGCGTACCGCGACCGCCTCACCGAGGCCGGCCTGGTGTTCTCAGGCCTCTCGCCCGACCGGGCATTGGTCGAGTACGTCGAGCTGCCGCGCGACGTGCACCCGTACTACATCGCCACGCAGGCGCACCCCGAGCTGCGTTCGCGCCCGACCGCGCCGCACCCGCTCTTCCGCGGGCTCGTCGGTGCGGCGCTCGAACGTCACCGCGCGAGCGAGCTCTTCGACGTGGATCCGGTGGAGAATGACTGATTTCTCAGCACTGCGCGATGAGCCGGTCGAACTCGAGATCAGCCGCAGCGAGGTCGTCTATCCCGGCCGTGTCTGGGATGTGCGCAGCGACACCTTCGACTACAACGGCGAGTCGACGTCACGCGACTACGTCGATCACACCGGTGCCGTCGCCATCGCGGCGATCGATGACGACGGACGGATCCTGCTGCTGCAGCAGTATCGTCATCCGATCCGTTCGCGCGACTGGGAGATCCCGGCGGGCCTGCTCGACATCGACGGGGAGCCGCCCGCCGACACCGCCCGCCGTGAGCTGGCCGAAGAGGCCGATCTGACGGCGAGCCGCTGGAGCGAGCTCGTCAGCATGAAGACCTCACCGGGCGGCAGCGACGAGGTCGTGCACATCTTCCTCGCGGAGGGCATCTCACCCGCGCCCGAGACGTACGCGCGCGAGGCCGAAGAGGCCGACATCCGCTTGGAGTGGGTTCCGCTCGAAGACGCCGTCACGGCCGTGCTCGAGGGGCGGATGCAGAACGCGATCCTGATCGTCGCCGTGCTTGCGGCATCCGAACGTCGCCGGCGCGCGGCGGGCTGAGCCGAATCCGGGACTGAGCGAGCGGGACTGAGCAAACGGGACTGAGCGAACGGGACTGAGCGAACGGGACGGAGGCGAACCTCGGTGCGGATCGATCGAGCCGTGACGGCGTATCTACGCCACGTCTCGATCGAGCGCGGGCTGTCCGAGCACACGGTTGCGGCCTATCGCCGTGACCTCGGCGACTACGTCGGATGGCTGACCGAGCAGGGCGTTCGCGACACGACGGATGTCACACCGGACGTCGTCGCGCGTTACGTCGCAGACCGGGCCGCCGCATCCCCGCCCCCCGCCGCTTCGAGCCTCGCGCGCCTGCAGTCTTCGGTGCGGGGCCTGCACCGTTACCTCGCCCGCGAAGGAATCGAGGACGAGGATGTCTCGACTCGGCTGCGCCCGCCGAAGGCCGCCCGGCGTCTGCCCCAGGCGCTGACGATCGAGCAGGTCGAGCGGCTGCTCGCGGCGCCGTCGGGTGAGGACCCCATCGGATTGCGGGATCGGGCGCTGCTCGAGCTGATGTACGCGACGGGAGCTCGGGTGTCGGAGGTCGTCACCCTCGACGTCGACGATCTCATGGGCGGCGGCGGCGCGACCGGCAACGGCTCGACCGGCGACATCGTCCGCCTGCGCGGCAAGGGCGACAAGGAACGGATCGTGCCCGTGGGATCGTTCGCCCGCGCGGCGGTGGATGCCTACCTCACCCGTGTGCGTCCCGAGCTGTCGCTGCGTGGTCGCGCCACGCCGCGGCTGTTTCTCGGGGCACGCGGGGCGCCGCTGTCGCGGCAGAGCGCCTGGCTCGTCATCCGTGCCGCCGCCGAGAAGGCGGGGATCTCGGCCCACGTCTCACCGCACACCCTGCGGCACTCGTTCGCGACACACCTGTTGCAGGGCGGCGCCGACGTGCGTGTCGTGCAGGAACTGCTCGGGCACGCCTCGGTCGCGACGACGCAGATCTACACGCACGTCACGGTCGACGCCCTGCGCGACGTGTACGCGACATCCCATCCGCGCGCACGGTAACGCGTCGGACAGCACCGGCCCTCGCGCGCGCCGCCAGGGTCGAGGGGGCACGGGTGACTAGAATCGGTCCACAACATGGGGTTCAGATGGTGAAGCAGGGAGTATCGGTGGCGGGCAGCGCGCGGGGCACGAAGAAGGCCTCCTCGACGGATGAGGCACCCCTCGGCCCGACCGGTCGTCCGTACCACGGCTTTCCCACGCCTCCGAAGCTCGCCTCGCACGGCCCGGCCCGCATCATCTCGCTCTGCAACCAAAAGGGCGGGGTCGGCAAGACGACCACGACCATCAACCTGGCCGCATCTCTCGCGCACTATGGGCGTCGCGTCCTGGTCGTCGACTTCGACCCGCAGGGCGCGCTGTCGGCCGGCCTCGGAATCCAGACGCACGACGTGCCGACCGTCTACGACCTGCTGCTCGACACCAAACGCGACCCGCACGAGGTGATCGTTCCCTCGCGCACCGAGGGTCTGGACGTGCTGCCGGCCAACATCGACCTGTCGGCCGCCGAGGTGCACCTGGTCAACGAGGTCGCCCGCGAGACGATCCTGGCGCGCGTGCTGCGGCACGTCTCGCGTGAGTACGACGTCATCCTGATCGACTGCCAGCCCTCGCTGGGACTGCTCACGGTCAATGCCCTCACGGCCAGCCACGGCGTGCTCATCCCGATGGAGTGCGAGTTCTTCGCGATGCGCGGCGTCGCCCTGCTGATCGAGACGATCGAGAAGGTGCGCGATCGCCTCAACCCCGCGATCGAGCTCGACGGGGTCCTCGCGACGATGTACGACGCACGCACCCTCCACGCCCGTGAGGTCCTCGAACGCGTCGTCGAGGCTTTCGGTGACGACGTGCTCGAGACGGTCATCGGTCGCACCGTGAAGTTCCCGGATGCATCCGTCTCGGGTCTGCCGATCATCGAATTCGCCCCCGAGCACGCCGCCGCCCAGGCCTACCTGCGCCTGGCGCGGGAACTGGTCGCCCGTGGCGACGTCGCCTGAGACCGCGTCGGCGGCTGATGACGGGGACGGCGACGGCCGATTCCGGGTTTCGGTCACGGGCTTCGACGGCCCGTTCGACCTGCTGCTCTCGCTGATTTCGAAGCACGAGCTCGACATCACCGAGATCGCGCTCAGCAAGGTCACGGATGAGTTCATCTCGTATCTGCGGGCGCTCGATCCGGACGAAGAGCTGGAGCGCGCGAGCGAGTTCCTCGTCGTGGCGGCGACGCTGCTCGATATGAAGGTCGCGGGGTTGCTGCCGCAGGGCGAGCTCGTCGATTCCGAGTCCGTCGCGCTGCTCGAGGCGCGGGACCTGCTGTTCGCGCGCCTGTTGCAGTACCGCGCGTTCAAAGAGGTTTCGGGTTGGTTCGGCACCCGGCTGCAGAGTGAGGACACGCGGCACGCCCGCGCCGTTCGGCTGGACGAGAAGCATCGCGCGGCCGTTCCCGAACTGGTCTGGACGCTGTCGGTCGAGGACTTCGCCGCGATCGCCCTGCTGGCGCTGAGCCCGCGCGAGATCCCGCACGTCGGGCTCGAGCACCTGCACGCGCCGCTGGTCAGCATCCGCGAGCAGGCGGCCGTGGTGGTGTCGTTGCTGCGGCGGGCCGAATCGGTGAGCTTCCGCGAGCTCGTCGCGGGTGTCACGCAGCCCGGCATCGTCGTGGCGCGCTTCCTGTCGATCCTCGAGCTCTACCGTCACGCGGCGCTGTCGTTCGAACAGGTCGAGCCGCTCGGCGAACTCACCCTGCGATGGTCGGCCGAGAACTGGTCCGACGAACAACTTGCGACCCTGGGGGCCGACTATGACCGCTGAACATCAAGACGTCGCCCGTCGTCTCGAGGCGATCCTGCTCGTGATCGAAGAGCCGCAGAGCCTCGTCGCCCTGGCGACCGCCGTGGCGGCACCCGTCGCCGCGGTGCGGCAGGCGATCGAGTCGCTGGTCGAGGACTACGACGGCGTGGCCGGCGGGCCGCGGCGCGGGTTCGAACTGCGCGAGGTCGGCGGGGGATGGCGGCTGTACGTCCGCGCCGAGCACGACGACCTGGTGAGCGAGTTCGTGAACACGCAGGCGCCGTCGCGGCTGTCGCAGGCGGCGCTCGAGACGCTCGCCGTGATCGCCTACAAGCAGCCGGTCACGCGCGGCCAGGTCGCCGCGATCCGCGCCGTCAACGTCGACTCGGTCGTGCGGACGCTGCTCGGCCGGGGTTTGATCACCGAGGAGTACGCGGATCCCGAGACCGGGGCGATCCACTACGGCACGACCGATGCGCTGCTGGTGAACCTCGGCATCAACTCGCTCGACGAGCTGCCGCCGATCTCGCCCCTGTTGCCCGACGTCTCGGACGACGACAGCCTCGACGAAGCTCTCGGCCGGTGAGCGTGGTTCAGGTTCCCGGCCGAAGCGAGCCATCCTGTCCAAGCATGTCCCGCTTCGGCTCGGTATGGACGGCACATTGCGGGCGAAACTGGGACATCGAGCGGGAAAAGTGGGACATGGAGCAGGGGATGCGGCGATGAGTGGTGGAGAGACCGGGACGACGGATGCCTCGGCGGACGGTGTGCGGCTGCAGAAGGTGCTCGCCCAGGCCGGCGTCGCCTCGCGGCGCGTCAGCGAAGAGCTGATCGCCGACGGGCGCGTTCGGGTGAACGGTGTCGTGGTCACGGAGATGGGTGCGCGGATTCATCCGGAGTCCGACCTGGTCGACGTCGACGGTGTCGCCGTGCAGGTCGAGTCGGGCATGCGCTACGTCATGCTCAACAAGCCGACGGGCGTCGTCAGCACGATGCGCGACGAGCGCGGCCGCCCCGACCTGACCCGGTACACGGCCGAGTGGCCGGAGCGCCTCTACAACGTCGGTCGCCTCGACGCCGAGACGAGCGGCCTGCTCATCCTCACCAACGACGGTCAGCTCGCCCATGTGCTCGCGCATCCCTCGTACGGCGTGACGAAGGTCTACATCGCGAAGGTATCGGGCCGGGTCAGCGCCCAGACGATCGCGCAGCTGACGCGCGGCATCGAGCTCGAGGACGGACCGATCGCGGCCGACAAGGCGCGGCTCTTGGATGCCTCGGGCGGCACGAGCCTGGTGGAGCTGACCCTGCACTCGGGTCGCAACCGCATCGTGCGGCGCATGATGGCAGAGGTGGGGCATCCGGTCCGCGAGCTCGTCCGCAGGCAGTTCGGCCCGCTCCACCTGGGAACTCTCCCGGCGGGGCAGGCGCGGGAGTTGACTAAGGTGGAACGCGGCGCGCTGCTCACCCTTGCGCGCCGCGATGCCGCCCTTTCGAGCGACGACGAGCCGCAGGGCGACACACCGTAGGAGATTTCAGTGACCGACTCGACCACGCCCCGCGTTGCCGCGCGCACCAGCGGCACCGTCCGCGTGGTCGGTGCCGGGCTGCTCGGCGCGAGCGTCGGGCACGCCCTGATGGCGCTCGGGGTCGATGTCGCGCTCGATGACACCTCGCGCGCGCAGGTACGACTGGCCGTGGATTACGGCGCCGGGCGGCTGAGCCGCCCCGACGACGAGCCTCGGCTCGTGGTCGTCGCCGTGCCCCCGGACGTCGTCGCGGACGTCGTCGCGGCCGAGTTGGCGCGCTATCCCGACGCGGTCGTGACGGATGTCGCAAGCGTGAAGCTCGCGCCGCTGCACGAACTGCGCGAGCGCGGCGTCGACCTCACCCGTTACATCGGCTCGCACCCCCTCGCCGGTCGTGAACGCGGGGGAGCGATCTCGGCCCGTTCCGACCTGTTCATCGGCCGGCCCTGGGTGGTGTGCCGCGACGAAGAGACCCGGACCGCGGACCTCGCGGTCGTCGAAGGGCTGGCCCTCGATCTCGGCGCGATGCCGATCGAGATGACGCCCGAGGAGCACGACCGCTCGGTCGCGGTCGTCTCGCACGTGCCGCAGCTCGTCTCGAGTCTGCTCGCGGCCCGGCTGCGCGAAGCGCCGGAGCAGTCGCTCGGGCTCGCCGGCCAGGGCGTCCGCGACACGACGCGCATCGCGGCATCCGCTCCCGAACTGTGGGTGCAGATCCTGGGCGCGAACGCCGAGCCCGTCGTCGAGGTGCTCGACCAGCTCGCCGCCGACCTCGGCCGCGTTGCCGATGCGCTGCGCGACCCGGATGCCGCGGGCTCTCGCCGCACGATCGCCGACACGATTCAGCGTGGCAACGAGGGCGTCCAGCGCCTGCCCGGCAAGCACGGGCAGAAGCGGCGCTTCGAGCAGCTCGTCGTGATGGTGGATGACTCCCCGGGGCAGCTCGCTCGTCTGTTCAGCGACCTCGGCGCGCTCGGCGTCAACGTCGAAGACCTGAGGCTCGAACACTCGCCGGGAGCCGCCTTCGGCCTCGCCGAGATCAGCGTGGAACCCGCGACCGTCGCGAACGCGGCCGCGGGATTGGTGGAGCGGGGTTGGCGGATGGCGGGTACGGGCAATGAGTGAACCCACGACTGTGATGCCGCTGGCAACCGCCGACAACGTGATCGCGATCGACGGTCCCGCGGGCAGCGGCAAGTCGAGCGTCGCGAAGCTGGTGGCCTCGCGCCTCGGCTACGGCTACCTCGACACGGGCGCCGCGTATCGCGCGCTCGCCTGGCACGTGCTCGAGCGCGGTGCCGACACGAGCGATGCGAGCGCCGTGCTCGACGCGACCGGAGATTTCGACTTCGCCATCTCGACCAACCCCGAAGATCCCTGGGTACGCGTCGGATCGGTCGATGTGAGCGGTGCGATCCGCGAACCGCGGGTCTCGGACGCCGTCAGCGGCGTCGCCCGGGTGCCCGCCATCCGCCAGGCCGTCACGAACCTCTTCCGCTCGATCATCCACGACGCCCCCGACGGCATCGTCGTCGAGGGCCGGGACATCACGACCAACGTCGCGCCCGACGCGGCCGTGCGGCTGCTGCTCACAGCAGCCCCCGAGGTGCGCGCCGCCCGGCGCAGCGCCGAGCTGACCGGCGTAGAAGCAGCGGTCGTCGCCGACGCCCTGCACCGCCGTGACGCCTCCGACAGCGGGGTGGTCGACTTCCTGACCGCCGCCCCGGGGGTCAAGGTGGTCGATTCGACCGACCTCGATCTCGAACAGACCGTCGACGCGGTCCTCGACATCGTTTCGAGGTCACGCGTCGGCAGAACACGAGGACTGACGCCATGAGCGCTGACGACGAATACGAAGGTCGCCCCGACCAGATCGCCGAGAAGCTTGCCGAACTCGACCCCGAGCTCGTCGAGCAGAGGGCGGCGACGCTGCGCGCATCCCTCGCCGACTACGACCTGGACGAGGACGACGCGCACCTGCTCGCGGGTGTCGAGCGCGGCATCGACGGCATCGAGTACCTCCCGGCGCTGCCCGTCGTGGCGATCGTGGGCCGCCCGAACGTCGGCAAGTCCGCGCTCGTCAACCGCATCCTCGGCCGTCGCGAGGCCGTCGTTGAAGACACCCCGGGTGTGACGCGCGACCGCGTCACGTACAAGGCCGAATGGATGGACCGGCGCTTCTCGCTGGTCGACACGGGCGGCTGGGAACCGGATGCGCGGGGCATCGACGCATCCGTCGCCGCACAGGCCGAGATCGCCATCGACCTGTCGGACGTCGTCCTCTTCGTCGTGGACGCCATGGTCGGACCCACCGCGACGGACGAGCAGGTCGTGAAGCTGCTGCGCAAGAGCGGCAAGCCCGTCTTCCTCGTCGCGAACAAGATCGACGACGCACGCCACGAGCCCGAGGCCGCCGCGCTCTGGAGCCTGGGCCTCGGCGAGCCGCACCCCGTGTCGGCCATTCACGGTCGCGGCGTCGCCGACCTGCTCGACCAGTTGATGGAGAAGCTGCCCGAGGTCTCGGCCGTCGCCTCGCACGAGATCGGCGGCCCGCGCCGCGTTGCGATCCTCGGACGCCCCAACGTCGGCAAGTCCTCGCTGCTCAACAAGGCGGCGGGCGAGGAGCGCGTCGTCGTCAACGAACTCGCCGGCACGACCCGCGACCCGGTCGACGAGATCGTCGAGCTGGGCGGCAAGCTCTGGCGTCTGGTCGACACCGCCGGCATTCGTCGCCGCGTGCACCTGCAGCAGGGCGCCGATTTCTACGCATCGCTGCGTACGGCGACGGCGCTGGAAAAGGCGGAGGTCGCCGTCGTCGTGCTGGATGTGAGCGAGTCGCTCAGCGAGCAGGACGTCCGCATCATCGACATGGTGCTCGAGTCGGGACGCGCGCTCGTGCTCGCGTTCAACAAGTGGGACCTGCTCTCGAGCGACAAGCTCGTCGACGACGATCGTCGACGCTATCTCGAGCGTGAGATCGAACAGGACCTCGCTCACGTCGCATGGGCACCCCGCGTGAACATCTCGGCCAAGACCGGGCGTCACCTCGACAAGCTCGTGCCGGCGCTCGAGACGTCGCTGGAGTCGTGGGATCAGCGGATTCCGACCGGTAAGTTCAATGCCTTCCTCTCCGAACTCGTGGCCGAGCACCCGCACCCCTTGCGCGGTGGCAAGCAGCCGCGCATTCTGTTCGGCACGCAGGCAGCCTCCCGCCCGCCGACATTCGTGCTGTTCACGACTGGATTCCTCGACCCCGGCTACCGCCGCTTCATCGCCCGTCGCCTGCGCGAGATCTTCGGTTTCGAGGGCACGCCGATCCAGATCAACATGCGGGTGCGCGAGCGCCGCACGCGCTGAACCGGGCCGGTCGGGCGCTGCGCCCGCCCGGGTGTGACAATCTGGTGTGGTGAGCATCGAGCCCCCCGTCCCCGGTGAGCCGCGGCGGCCGTTCGGGCCCCGCGACTCGGGGGATGCGTGGGTTGTCGCGCCGAGTGGCGAACGTTACTGGGGCCGGTACGGCGCGGCAGGCCTGCTCGCGTACGACGCCGCGCGCAACAGCGTGCTGTTGCAGCATCGCGTGTCGTGGAGCCACTTCGGCGGCACCTGGGCGCTTCCGGGTGGCGCACGCCACGAGGGTGAGTCGGCGATGGACGCGGCCCTGCGCGAGGCGCTCGAAGAGGCCGGTGTGCCCGGGTCGGCGATCAGACCGCGCGCCACGAGCGTGCTCGACCTCGACATCTGGTCGTACACGACGGTGATCGGCGACGTCATCGTCCCCTTCGAGCCCGTCATCAGCGACCCCGAGAGCCACGCGCTGGAGTGGGTGCGCGTCGACGACGTCGTGGACCACCCGCTGCATCCGTCTTTCGAGGATGCCTGGAGTCACCTGCGGCCCACACTGCACCTGCGACCCGTGGTCGTCGTGGACGCGGCAAACGTCGTCGGTTCGGTGCCGGACGGGTGGTGGAAGGATCGCGCGGGTGCGACGGATCGTCTGCTCGATCGGCTGGAGGCACTCGCCGTCGCCGGGCTCGAGGCATCCGCGATCGCCCTGCCGGTCGACCGGTGGTTTCCGCGCTTCGTCGTCGTGCTCGAGGGAGCCGCGCGCGGCGTCGCCGATCGTTCCGGTCCGATCGAGATCGTGCGGGCAGATGCATCCGGCGACGACGCGATCGTGGCGACCGTGACTGACCTCGACGCGAATGGTGCCGCGTTGACCGTGGTCACGAGCGAT
The DNA here is from genome assembly GCF_002911615.1 of Microbacterium sp. CJ77. NCBI lineage: Bacteria > Bacillati > Actinomycetota > Actinomycetes > Micrococcales > Microbacteriaceae > Microbacterium > Microbacterium sp. CJ77. Next base: position 761,241 of record NZ_PQBR01000006.1, read on the forward strand.
GCCGGGCTGACGCGTCGGGCTGAGCGACTGGGTGCCACGGTGCGCGGGGCGCGTTGGGTGCTCGATCTTCTGCGGTAGGCGTTCTTCTGCGGTAGGCGTTCTTCTGCGCTCGGCGCTGTCTGTGCTCGGCGTTGTCTGTGCTAGGCGTTCTCGTCGCGGAGTGAGCGGATCATGCTGCGCAGGATCCGCAGGGCGGCCGCCTGCTCGTCTTCGGTCATTCCCGACAACATCCTGAGTTCGACGGATCGCACCGCGGCGGTCGCCTGCTTGAGGCTTTCGCGACCACGCTCCGTCAGCTCGGTGGGAAGAACCTTGCCGACGGGGGCCTCGGTGGGGCGAGTGACGAAGCCGTCGCGCTCAAGGTTCTGCAGCAGCACGTTCATGGACTGCCGAGTGACGAAGGCGCCGCGCGCGAGTTCGGAGTTGGACAGCCCCGGGCGCTGGGACAGCAGTTCCAGACACGAGTAGTGCGTGACGCTCATCCCGAGCGGCCGGAGGACGTCTTCCATGGCGGACCGCAGCGCGCTCGACGCCTCTTTCAGCAGGTAGCCCAGCGAGGTCTGCAGATCGATGCCGACGTGACTCATGTCAGTATTCTGACATAGATTGCTCTGTGTCAGAAAACTGACACGAAACGAGGAGCAAGATCATGCCCGCAACCGGCCCCGACTTCATTTCTCTCCAGGTACGCGATCTCGCTGCCTCGCGGGCGTTCTACGAGCGCTATCTCGGTCTGGTCCGGTCGCCCGCCGGGCCGCCGCATGCCGTGGTGTTCGAGACCACGCCGATCGCGTTCGCGCTCCGCGACGTGATCCCCGGCACCGACCTCGCATCGGTGCCGCAGCCCGGTATCGGTGCCGCGATCTGGCTCCATGCCACGGACGTGCAAGACATCCACGACGCGCTCGTCGCGGACGGGGAGACCATCGTCTCGGCGCCGATCGACGGTCCGTTCGGCCGCACCTTCACGTTCGCCGACCCCGACGGTTACCAGATCACGCTGCACGACCGAGCGTAGGGAGTTATGCCTCGGGCTCGCTGGTCGGGCGCCGCGCAGTGCGTCACTTCGACAAGCTCAGCGGGTCGCTTCGACAGGCGCAGTACTCGGGCGGGTGGGCGGGCGGGCGCAGCGACCCCATGCCTAGAAGGGTGGTGGGTCGGTGTTCGGAGTGAAGTGGACGGCGGGTGGGGGTTTGTCGATGTAGACATGCCCGCCGGGTGAGGTCCATTCGAGGATTCCGCCGCCGAGTTGCCTCACGGTCCAGCCTGTTTCGCCTTTCAAGGTGTGGTGTCTCTTGCAGAGGCAGGCGAGGTTGCAGGTGCTGGTCTCACCACCGAGGGCGTAATCGAGGGTGTGGTCGCGGTCGCACCGATGGGCGGGTTGCCGGCACCCGGGGAACCGGCAGTGCTGATCCCGTGCGCGCAGGAACCGTTTCATGTCCGCCGACGGTGTGTATCGGTCGACCGCGAGAACGCACCCGGTGATCGGGTCTGCGAGGACCCGATCCCATCCCGTGGCGTGGCCGGCGAGGGTGCGGGCTGTCGCCGGGTCGATCGGGCACCGCCCGGCCAGTTCCGCGGGCTCATCCGTCACCCCGGCCAACGCGAGAGCGGGAACGGTGACGTTCACGATGAGCCTGTCAAGTTGTTTGTGTAAGCGGGCGTCGCTCGGGTTTCAGAGGTAGGGCTGGATGCGGTCGGGGTAGGCGAGGGCGAGTTGCGCGAGGGCTTGTTTCCAGTTCGTGGTGATCTGGCCCTCGACGAGGCGGCCTTCGGCGTTGCGTTTGACGCCACGAGCGCGTCCGCGTTCCTTGAGCCGGTCGCGGGCGCGCTTGTCTTCGATGTTGCAGATTGCGAGCCAGAGCAGCTTGACGACGGCGTCGTCGGAGGGGAAGTGCCCGCGGTTCTTGATGATCTTCCGCAGCTGGTAGTTCAGCGACTCGATGCTGTTCGTCGTGTAAATCACCCGGCGCAGCATCGGTGGGAACGCCAAGAACGGTGTGAATCTGTCCCAAGCGTTCTCGAACACCTGGACTGTGTTCGGGTTCGCGATGCCGAGGTCGGACGCGGCGAAGTCGGTCAGCGCGACGAGGGCGGCGTCTTCGTCCGCGGCCTGGTAGATCGGTTTCAACGCGGCGGCGACGGCTTTGCGGGACTTGTAGTTCACGAACCGCATGGCCGAGCGGATCAGATGAACAACACACGTCTGAACCGTCGATTCTGGCCAGGTAGCCTCGATCGCTTCGGGGAACCCGGTGAGCCCGTCGACGCAGACGATGAGGACGTCCGCGATGCCTCGGTTGGCGAGTTGCGCGCAGACACCGGCCCAGAACTTCGCGCCCTCGGTGATTTGGATCCAGATGCCCAGGACGTGCTTGATGCCATCCATGTCGACGCCGACAGCGATGTGAGCGGCCTTGTTGCGCACGTGCGCACCATCGCGGACCTTCACGATCAGCGCGTCCAGGTAAATCACCGGATAGAACGCCTCCAGCGGCCGATGCTGCCAAGCCATGACCTCATCGAGGACCTCATCAGTGATCTTGCTAATCGTCTCCCGGCTGATCTCCGTGCCGATCGTGGAGACCAGATGATGCTCGATATCGCGGATCGTCATCCCACCGGCGTAGAGCGAGACGATCATGTCATCAAGCCCACCCAGGCGCCGTGAGCCCTTCGGGACCAGCATCGGCGTGAAGGACCCATCCCGGTCCCTGGGGATCGCGAGGTCGACGTCACCGACGCTGGTCGCGACAGTCTTCGGAAACGAGCCGTTCCTCGAATTCGGGTGAAGCCCCGCCTCGGGATCGCCCTGCTCGTAGCCGACATGCTCGGTCAGCTCCGCCCGCAATCCGCGTTCAAGGCCGGCCTTGATGAGCTGCTGGATCAGCCCATCCTTGCCGTCGAGCTTGACCTCGCCAGCATCGATCTTCGCGTAAAGGTCGTCCAACGCGCCCGATGCTTCGAGCGCCTCCACACCCTCGCGCTGAGCCTTGCGACGCTCATCACGCGCCTGCTTGTCAATCATGGTCATCAGTGTCTCGGCTTTCAGTCAGGAGCACTGCCCCTTACACAAACCATCTGACACGCTCTTCACGATCGCGCGGATCGCCCCCAGACCTCCAAATCCGTCCGACATCCCCGCACCCGTCTCAACAGTGGGTGAAGTCGTCAGCACCATGTCAGCCACCAGGTCCGCACGGATCTGGTCGAGGGTACGGGTGTCAAATGGGTCGGCCTTCTTGAGTGCCTGCGCCTGCTGCGTGATCCGGTCATGCATTGCGTGCGCCAACACCGCCGGTTGGATTGTGCTGAACTCAGCCATCCCATCCCCGATATCCCGCACGCACGCACCGCGGGTGGCTCGTGCTTCTTGGTGGCGCTCGGTCAACTTTCGGGGCTGCAGTGACTCCGCGAGCAGCGCCAACGACGATGCCAATCGTCCGGGTGTCGTTCCTTCCGCCCGAGCCAACGCCTCGCGCTCGAACACCGCCCGCGCTTTCGGATTGGTGAGGGGTGTGCCGTGTTCCATGATCACCGCAACATGCCCCGCACCGACGCGTCCCGCATCCCATGCGTCGAACGTCGCCGGGAACGACTCCGCCAGCACCGCGGCGTCGTTCATGCGGCGCTGCACGGTCCGGTCGGACATGTTCGCCGCGACACCCAACTCCGCCGCCAACGCCCGCACCGGCAACTCCGCCTCACGCGACGAGACCGACACCAGCTCGGCAACCCGGCGCATCCCGAGGCCCGCCGCATCCGCCAACACCCGCGCCTGCGCCGCCTGCGCCCGCGCCACCGTCCGCGACGCCTCCGCGAACCGCACCGCCAGGTCACGCGCGGCAACATCAACATCCTCATCGGATGCGACACGCATGTTCGAATGCATGTTCGAAACTCTACGGACGACCACCGACATCCGACGCCCGAAAAACACCGAAATCACGCCGAGATCGCGGCAAGAAGATGAGAGTTTTCACATCTAAGGCGTCCGAGAGTCGCGGATCTACTCGGGGGCGAATCCGCGCAGCTTGTCGATGTCGCGGCGCTCGCGCTTGGTCGGCCGACCCGCCCCGCGGTCGCGCACCGGCACGAAGGCGATCGATTCCCGGGGAGGCGGGGGAGGCGTCAGGTCTTCGTAGGCCAACGCAGCCGCCGGGGCGCCGACGCGCTTGACGATCGTCTGGCGGACGACGAGCGTGCGATCGAACCCGGCGATGCGGATGCGAACCTCGTCGCCGGGACCGATCGGTTGCGCGGCCTTGGCTCGATCGCCGTTCACACGCACGTGCCCCGCCCGGCAGGCGGTCGTCGCCGCCGAGCGGGTCTTGTAGACGCGGACGGCCCAGAGCCAGGCATCCGTTCGCACACGGGATGTCTCGCTGCTCACGTGCGCGCCGCCCGGGATCGTACGGCGAGGCGCGGCAGTCCGACGGCGACGCCCGCGACGATGAGCCCTTGGCCGAGCGTGTAGGTCGCCATGACGAGGGGGCTGGTCCAGTCGGGCATGGCCTCGGGGGTAAAGAGGCGGAACGCGAGGATCGTGTCGGAGGCGAGGAAGAACGCCGCACCGATGGCGACCATCGGGGCGCAGCGCGCGGCCGTCGCCGCGGTGCCGCCGAGAACGAGGCCGTAGATCGCGACGGCGAACGACAGGGCGCCGAGCCGGGGCCACAGGACGATCACGAGCAGGAGCCACCACGCGGCGTAGACGAGCGCCCAGGCGGGCCAGGGCTTCGTGCGGATGAACCGCCAGAACAGCACGATGTAGGCGACGTGCGCGAGGCCGAAGCAGAGCAGCATGACGGGCAGCTCGGGAGCGTACGGGAAGAACGTGCCGGCGCCGTCGCCGAGCCACGAGAACGCGAGGGCGACGAACAGGAGCGTCGCTGGCGCGCCCCAGGTGGAGCCGCGTCCGGCCCAGAGGGCGGCGATGACGAGCAGGGGCATGAGTGTGAGCTTGGTCGGCGCGGCGATCGCGTCCGCATCCAGGCCGAGCGCGATGACGTGCACGATCGAGACCACCGCGTAGGGAATGAAGCCGATCCACGCGGGCAGCCCGGCCAGGCCCGCGAGGGGCGACCGTGGGGACTCTGCGCTCATGTTGCTCCTCGTTGGGCCTGCCGCCGCACACGACAATCGTCGCACGAGCCACCGGTCCGGTGTTCGTGGCGTTCAGGTGCTCAGGTCGAGCTGAACGATCACCCGCTCAGGCTTGGGACGTGCGATCTCGCGGAATCCGGCGTTCTCGAACACGCTCAGGATGCCTCGGAAGAGCTCGTTCGACGAGCGTTTGGTGGCGCTCGTGTCGGTCGGATACGCCTCGAGCACGCGGGCTCCGTTCGTGCGGGCATGGTCGATCGCGGCGTCGAGCAGTTGCTGATTCAGGCCCTTGCCGCGGTGCTCTTTGCGCACGACGAAGCAGGTCACGGCCCAGACGGTCGAGTCATCCCACGGCTCGTTGGTCGCGGCGAAGTCGCGGGTGCGTGCGAGTCGTGGCTGCGCGGTGCGGGGTCCGACGCGGACCCACCCGGCGGCTTCGCCGTCGACGTAGGCGATGAGGGCGGGGGAGGGCTCTGCGGCGACCTGTGCCCGCAGCATCCGTTCGCGTTCATGGCGGTCGGATGCCTGAAACTGCGCGTTCGTGAGCGTCCACCACTGGCACTGGCAGCTGAGTCCGTCGCCGCCGCCCGAGAAGGTGTGCTCGACGTCGTCGAACCGGTCGGCCGTGGCGGGCGCGATGGTGATCATGGCGGTCACGCTAGCGCGAGGTGCCGACACGGGGCGAGAGCGTTCGCGGGGGCTCGGGCGCTCGGGTAAGATGGGGGAGTTGTCCGCGCTCAGGCGGGGGCTGAAAAGTGAACAACGGGATGTGGCGCAGCTTGGTAGCGCACCTGACTGGGGGTCAGGGGGTCGCAGGTTCAAATCCTGTCATCCCGACAGAAAAGCCCTGATGAGATGACTCTCGTCAGGGCTTCGCCGTGTCTGGGAGTGAGTTTTTTGCCAGCGAGTTCTGGCACGACCATCGTGTAGGTATCGCTGGCCTCCAGCGCCACTTGCGCATCCCCCGGTTGCTCGCACGACCAAGCCGGTCGAGGGGTCATCTGCGCCAGGGATGCTGCCGCCCGTCGTGCCTCGGAGCGTGACCGTGCTCCTCACCGGCCCGAGGGCGACGTCAGCGACTGATCGTGGGCACCCCGAACTCCAGCATGTTCTCCGGCGAGAGGCCGTCCCACTGGCTGAGCCAACCCGGATCCTCGAACGCCCACACGATGGCGTCCCGGCGCGGGTCGTAGATCATCTCCATATCGGTGTATAGCTCGACCAGGGCCGCACCCGGCTCGATGTAGTATGCCGCGATGTTGTGCCCGGCCCCATGACGGGTCGGACCCCAGAACAACCGAGATCCCGATTTCGCCAAACGGTCGGCGAGCTTGCCGAGATCGGTGATGCTCTGAGCCTGCCAGGCGTGGTGATGAAGTGAGGGCTGGTGACCGGCCGCTTTCACGACGGCGATGCCGTGGTGTTCCGGATTGCAGCGAAGGAAGAAGGCGAAGTCTTCCCCGATGCGGTCCGAGACCGTGAACCCGAAGACATCGACGAGGAACGAGACCATCGCGACCGAGTCGCGCACCTTGAGGTTGACATGTCCGTACCGATCCGGGCCGAAGCCTCCCGTGCGGTTGTCGAAGATCGACATGCCACGGTAGACGTGCCAGGTGAACCCCTCAGGCCCAATGAAGGCGAAGCCCTCCTCGATGTGCTCCTCGATGGGTTGCTCGGCGAGGACGCGCCAACCGCCGCGCCGGACCTTCTCCCGGATGGCCGCGAGGTTGTCACTGTCGGGCGCGACCAGGCCGATGTGGTCGACGCCCTCCACGTCCGATTTCACATAGACCAGCTCGTGGTGGGTGTCGGCTGCGGACAGGTAGGCGCGCGTGGCCGTGTTCTCCACCGATCTCAGGCCGAGCACGTCGGCGGCCATACGGGTCGAGGCGGGGAGATCCCTCGACCCCAGCGCGATATACCCCATCGCGCTGACGGATCCTGTGGTGGTCATCTTTGCTCCTTTCCTTTCGACTGCGGCCAAGGTGGCCTCAGTCGCGTTCCAAGACGGTCACGCTGCAGACCGCGGACGTGTACGGCGCGGTGGTGACGGCGCCGCCGGCGTTCTGCGCTACGGCAACACGCGCATCAGGCACCTGCCGACCTCCTGCGCGACCGAGCAGCTGATCGACGAGCTCGACGATCTGCGCGGCACCGGTCGCACCGACCGGGTGGCCCCTGCTCACCAGCCCGCCACCGGTGTTCACCGGGAGAGAACCGTCGAAACGGAGGTCGCCGTCGAGCGCGCGGCGCCAAGCGTGTCCGTGCTCGACGGCGCCGATCTCCTCGAGAGCGACCAAACCGGCCGAGCTTGCGGCGTCGTGCACCTCGAGCACGTCGACGTCGGTCGGGCGGCGTCCCGCTGTGGCGAATGCCTCCGCTGCGGTGCGTCGGATGAGTTCGCCGCCCTCCGCGCGTCGCCCGGACCGAAGCGCGATGCTGCGCACGGCGATCGCGGCATCGGTCCGCGGTCGCGACGAGACAAGGACCGCGGCCGCCCCATCACCTACCGGTGAGCACATGAGGAGTCGAAGCGGGTCGTCGATGACCCGCGACTCGAGGATCTCCTGCGGTGTCGCCGCCGAACGGTACTGGGCGCGGGGGTTCAGGCTGCCGTGCAGCCGTGCGGTTGAGGCGGCGTGGGCGAAGGCCTCGATGGTCGCGCCGGTGGCCGCCATGTAGTCGCGTGCCTCCTGGGCGTAGATGCTCATGAAGACGGATGCGCCAGGGCGCCCCACGCCGGCAGCCGTGATGTCGACCCCTGTCGCGAGCGCGTCGAACGCACGCGCCTTGTCGGGGGAGGTCATCTTCTCGACACCGATCGCGAGAGCTGTCTCGCAGGCTCCGGCGCGGACTGCGTTGACCGCGAGAAGAAGGGCGCTCGAACTCGACGCGCACGCGTTCTCGATGTTGACGATGGGGACTCCAGCCAGGCCGGTGTCGAGCAGGGCCAGCTGGCCCTGGATCATCGCCTGACCGGTCATCAGCGATCCGATCGCATTGCCGACCGCGACGAATCCCACCTCCTCCGGCGAGCTGCCGGCGTCAGCCAGCACCTCGTCCACCACGGCGGTGACCATTTCCTTGATCGAGCGCTCCGGATGCTTGCCGAAGGGAGTGCATGCGACTCCCGTGATGTAGACAGAGCCGCTCATCGCATCCGCTCCGTCCACCCCGGCCATGCCTGGCGGAGGGCGACTTTGTCGACCTTGCCCACCGCGGTGGTCGGGAGGACATCGACGCGCACCACGGCCTTCGGCTGCTTGTAGCGACCGAGGGCGTCGTCGCACGCGACTCGGACAGAATCGTCGTCGAAACCCTCCTCGGCGACCACGTAGGCGACGACGGCCTCGCCCCAATCGGGATGAGGGATGCCCACCACTGCCGTCTGCCGTACGCCGGCGACGCCAGCGATCACCTGCTCTACCTCTGTGGTGTAGACGTTGAACCCGCCGGTGATCACCATGTCGTTCTTGCGGTCGAGGAGATGCACGAAGCCGTCGGCATCGATCGTGCCGATGTCACCGGTGTGGAGCCACCCACCCCGAAGGGTCTCGGCCGTCTTCTCCGGCATTCCCCGGTACCCAGTCATGACGTACGGTGCCCGCGCGCAGATCTCGCCCACCTGGCCCGTCGGCACAGGGCGGTCGTCGTCATCGAGCACCGCCACCGATACCAAGGCCGCCGCTCGTCCGCAGCTGGAGAGCCGGTCGGGATGCGCCGGGTCATGGTCCTCCCGTGTCAGACGGGTGAGGAAGTTCGGCGCCTCGGACTGCCCGTACAGCTGCATGAAGACCGGCCCGAACCGTTCAATCCCCTGTTCTAGCCGCTCGAGCGTGATCGGCGCCGCTCCGTAGAGGATGGTGCGCAACGACACGATCTCGCCCTCGCGGTGGTCGGCGTCGAGGAGACGGTAGATCATCGTCGGCACGAGAAAGAGCACGGTGATCGCGTGCTCGATGACCGTGTCGATGACCGTGCTCGCGTCGAAGCGCGTCGCCAGTACGTGGAAGGCGCCCTTCAGCAGCCCGGCGTTCAGGAGGAAGCCCGCGGAATGGGCGAGCGGCGCGGTCAGGGGGATCCGCTCGTCATCGAGAATGCCGATCTCGATGTCGTGGGCGAGGAGGTTGACCGCGAGCGCTTCCTGGGTGTGCAGCACGCCCTTCTGCCGGCCGGTAGTGCCGCCCGTGTACAGGATGAGCGCGATGTCCGCGGGTGCGACCTTCACGTCCGGCGGTCCGTCCGTCTCGGTCGCGAGCGCCCGCTCCCACGCCTCGCCGAGCTCGATCACCTGGGCGACCCCGGCGTCGCGCGCCACCGCGGCGAGAGTGTCGTCGGCGAGCGCGACCGTCGCGCCGCTGTCGGCCAGGATGTAAGCCATCTCGGCGGCGGACAGCATCGGGTTGATCGGGACCTTCGCTCCACCCGCACGCAGGATCGCCTGGTCGGCGACGACCCATTCCACGCGGTTCCCCATCAGAAGCGCAACCGGATCACCGGGCGAGACCCCGGCGGCGACGAGCAGGTGGGCGAGCCGATCCGCGCTGCGCTCCAGTTGGCGGTAGTTGAGGGTGCGGCCGTCTGGGCCGAGCAGCGCCGCCCGGTCGCCGAAGCGGGCAATCCCGCCGACCAGCAGGGAACGGAGGGTGAGCTCCATCTCAGTACCCCGTGCTCAGACGTTCGGCCGTCGGCGCTGCGACGACTCGGTGGCGCAGCTCGCCCAGCTGCTCCACCGCGAGCCGGACATCGTCGCCTGGCTGCAGCCATCCACGGAAGTTCTGGCGATCGGTGACGTATTGCTCGAATAGGCATCCGCTCTCGACGGTGCCTGAACCGATCACGTCGCCCGGCCGCAGCCTCGTTCCGCGCGATGCGAACGCGATCATGTCGGCGAAGCCCCAGTCGATCGAACTCCAGCGCCCATGGCTGACGAGTTCGTCATCGACGCGCACGGTCATCTCCAGGTCGTAGCCTGCACCCGACCGGAACGGCTCGATCTCGTCGGGAGTCACGAGAGCGGGTCCCAGCGTGTTGGCGGTGTCCTTGCCCTTGCCCGGCCCGAGGCGCAACGGCATCTCCTTCATCTGCAGATCCCGCGAGCTCCAGTCGCAGTAGACCATGAAGCCCGCGATATGGGACTCCGCATCGGCGAGCGGGATGTCGCATCCGACCCGTCCGATGACCGCCGCAATCTCGAGCTCGAAGTCGAACATCTCGGTGTCGGGCGCCATCGGGACATCGTCGCGTGGGCCGAAGCGCACATCCGGGTTCGTGAAGTACGCGGGCGGGAAGGTCTCGAATCGCTCGTCCACGGGCATATCGATCGCCGAAGACACGTTTCGCAGGTGCTGGAGGAACCCCGCGCAGTCGCGGATCGACCGCGGTTGCAGCGGACTTCGGAGCAGCGCCTTGTCCAACTCGACGACCTCGGCGGGCCGTCTCAAAGCCCTCTCGCCCTGCGTCTGGAGCTCACCGGCGTCGAGCAAGTCGACCATGCTGGGCCCCGAATCCAGCCCATGCACTACCGCGTCGGCGATCACGCCCACGCGGTTGTCGCCGTCGGAGGACGCGTACGTGACGAATCTCATCTGATACTCACGAGCCCGAGGCGACCAGGGTGGTGCGCAGAGCACCGATCCCCTCGACCTCGCTGACGATCTCCTGACCCGGAGCCAGGAAACGCTTCGGGGTGCGGGCGAATCCGACGCCGGAAGAGGTACCGGTGAAGATCAGGTCGCCTGGGCGCAGGGTGACGACGCTCGAGAGGAGAGAGACGAGCCGGGGGATGCTGAAAATGAGGTTGGACGTACGGAAGTCCTGCACCACCTCCCCGTCCAGGATGCAGCGCAGGGCAATGTCATCGCGGTTGTCGAACTCGTCGGGGCTGACCAGCCACGGGCCGGTCGGTCCGTAGCCGGGGAACGACTTGCCGAGGCTGAACTGCGGATACGAAGGCCCCGCGAGCTGGAGCTCCCGGTCGGAGATGTCCTGACCGATGGTGAGGCCGGCGACGTGGTCCCACCCGTCAGCGTCGCTCACGAGGTGTCCCTCGCGACCGATCACCACGACGAGCTCGAGCTCCCAGTCGGTCATCGGACGTGCGATCTCGACCGGTGCGGCCGGAGCGCCGATACATGACGGGAATTTTGTGAAGACAGAAGGAAAGTCAGGGATCTGCAGCGAGGCCTCCTCCGCATGGTCGAGATAGTTGAGGGAGATGGCGAAGACCTGCGACGGTCGTGGTGACGGCGCGCCCAGCGTGGCGACGTCGATATCGCCCGGACGCCCGGCGTTCTGCTCCGACGCCCAGGCGCGGAACTCGTCCCACACCTCGTAGATGTCAGCGATCCCGGCGGGGAAGCGGCCGCCGGATGCGTCGTGGACGTCGACGGGGGCACCATCGACGAAGATCGTCGGTCGATTCACGATGGAGGCCAGGTACATGTCTCAACTCATTTCTGGTCGGGGTGAACTCGGGCGAGGAATCCCGAGATGGCGGCCGCGGTCGGCGCAGCCGCCTCGAGGGTTGCCAGGTGGCCTGCGCCGGGGAGGACGACGAGTTCCGCGTCAGGGATCGCGTCGACCATCTCCGGTCCTCTCGATGTGCCGGGGTCGCGCTCGCCCCACACCACGAGCGTGGGGCAGCGGATCTGGGATAGCTGGTCGCTGACCGGCCGATAAGTCGCGGGGACCCGCGCGGCCAGGGCGACACCCTCCCGGGGGTGCGCCAGCATCTGCTGGAGCTCGCGCTCGGCTGCGTCGGGGTGTGCATCGAGCCAACCGGGGGCGTGGAAGATGCGCTGGAGCCCTGCCGCCGCATCGCGTCTGACCGTCTCGTCGTCCCCTGCGAGCGCGTCGCCGACCGCTGCGACCGCGGCGACCGCATCGGGCCCAGGAGGCTGGGGAGACGCGTTGATGAGCACCATCGCGTCGACCAGCTCCGGGTAGCGGATCGCGGTGCGCGTGGCGATCGCGCCGCCTTGCGAGAGACCGACGAGGATCGCAGACTCCTCTCCCAGCGCCGAGACGAGCTCCGGCATCGCCGCCACCAGGTCGTCGGCTGTCCACCCTGCCGGGTCCCAGCCCGACTCGCCGTGGCCAGGCCAGTCGATCGCGACCAGACGGTACGGACCCGTGACTGCCGCCATCGTGTCGGCGAAGGTGACTCGCCCGCTGAGCGTGCCATGGAGAAAGAGCACGAGCGGCCCCGCGCCCATCTCGGTGCAGGCCCAGTCGATGCCGCCCACCCGGACGTGACGGTCAGACATGCCCACGCACCAGGTCGATCAGGGTCTCGACATCCGCTGGCGCCACGTCACCGCGCCATGCGACGTGCTGATCGGGGCGCACCAGCACGAGCTTCGCCTCGCACAACTCGGCGAGCTCCTGCGAGCCCGGGGTGAGGACGAGCAGCGGGACACCTCGGTCGTGGGCCGCAGCCTCGAACGGGGTGGTGTCCGGTCCCTCCTCCGTCACGACCAGCGTGAACCATGGCCCCAGCCGGTCGTACAGCGAGGTCGTGTCATCGAGCCAGACGTGCGGAAGGCGCGAGCCGGGTGACGCGGTGGGGATGTAGTCGCCGGCGGTCGACTCCGGCGGGTTCGGTTGATGCGCGATGATCGGGGACCCGTTGTATTGGTACCCGAGCTGCGCGCCCATGCTCTTCAGCTCCGACACCTTCTTCTCGAAGATCATCTCGGTGACTTCCGCTCGTGCCGCGTCGCCGCCCGGACCGTCCTGCTCCATGTGATCGCGTGCCATGTTCGGTCCGATGAGAGAGGTGTTCTTCGCGCACACGTCGAGGATCCACTCCTCGGCCTCTCGGCGCTCTTGGCTGTAGCTGGGGATGAGCGCGGAGCCACCCCATCCCTGCAGGGTTGCACCGATCTTCCAGCCCAGGTCGGCGGCGTCGCCGATGCCGATGTTCATGCCGAACCCGCCATACGGCGAGATCAGGTGGGCGGCGTCACCGGCGAGCAGAACGCGCCCGTGGTCGTAGCGCGGCGCCATCACGGAGTGGACCATCAGCTGACCGCCACCGAGCGATTCGAGCTCGGTGTCCGTTCCCAGCTGGCGCAAATAGTACGCGCTCACGGAGGACCAGTCGTCGGGGTCGACGCCGTCCGGTGCGGGGGCGTCGAAGAACAGATAGGTGTCGTCGGAGTCCTGGGCGAACACGATGAGACCCGTGCGGTCCTCGTTGATCAGCCAGTAGAAGGCCGATAGCCCCGTGGGACGGGCGAGTTCCTTCAGTTTGGGGGCGCGGACGTGCCAGGCCATCGCGGAGGTGAGGTTCGGCAGGCCTTCGAGCTTGACGCCCAGCTGCCTGCGGACGAAGCTGCGGCTGCCGTCGGCGCCGACCAGGTACGCCCCGCTCGCCGACCCTGCAATGCCGTCCCGATCGACGAACTCCACGGTGACTCCATCATCGGTCTGCGCGAAGCCTGTCACTTCGATGCCGAACCGCAGGTCGATCTCGTAGAGCTCCGCGGCCCGGTCGCGGAGGGTCTTCTCGATCGCGGGGTTCGGCGCCCATTCCGGGGTCTCGGCGGCGAAGGGGAACCGGGCCGCCCACTCGACGCCGCCCTCCAGGTTGGCCAGGGTGTGGCCGCCGACGACGCGAGTCATGAACCGTACGTCGCGCTTCATCTCGGGGTCGATCGGGTCATTGCGCCTCAGTGCGTCGGCGATGCCCCAGCGCCGGAAGTGTTCCATCGAGCGCGCGTTGGTCTGGTTGGTACGCGGTCCGAACGACTCGTCGGGAAGACGAGCCTCGAAGACGATCGTGCGCACGCCGCGCAAGGCGAGATCGATCGCGACTGCCAGTCCGATCGGGCCTCCGCCTGCAACGAGCACCGTCTGAGCGTTATCGGTGGGGGAAGGGGTCATGGGATCTCCTGACGTCGTTGTCGGGTCCGCCGGTGGAGTTCCCGGACGGCACGATTGACTCTTCCGGGTGGCGTGGAGCGACGATAGACACGTCGTGACAAAGTTCTCGGGCTGTCGGTTGTCAGCGCGTGACAGCCGAATACAATCGCTGCTACACCCGACTCGACGAAGAGGAGAGGGGCAGTGGTCCACCCGACCGACGACACACCGGAACCAGCCGGAGCGGACCCGCGCGCCCGTTTCCTGCGCCAACTGCTCGCCGCACGCTCGGTCCACGAGGCGATGAAAGCTGCGACCGAAGAGGTCGTCGCCTGGGTGGAATGCGACGTGTCCTGGGTGGCTCCGATCGTCGACGGGCACCTCCTGATGGGTGCCCACACGGGCCTTCGGACCGTCGAGATGGCGTCGTCGTGGACACTCGCGCTGGGTGAGGGCATCGGCGGACGGGTCGCCCTCGACGGGATCGCCGCGACGTGCCGAAACTACGCCGCAGACCCCCGCCGCGGACCGGTGATGGCGCGTGTCATCGATCAGGAGGGGATTCTGGCGACGCTGACGCTTCCCGTCTATGCCGGCGAGCACATCTTCGGCGTCATCTACGCCGCCGATCGGCACATGCATGACTGGACCGAAGTCCAGCTGGATCGCATGGGCCAAATCGCGCAGACCTTGTCAGCATGCGTGGCGTCGCTTCGCGAAGTCGATGCCGTGCGGGGCGCTCTCCTTACCGCCCAGGAGGAGCTCGCCGCAACGGACCGCGCGATGCGCACCACGGAACTCGTCGCCGACTCGCTCAGCCTTCGTGGTGGCGCCCACAGAGCGCTCGAGATACTCGCACAGGACCTGGGGATGACGGTTGAGCTGCGGCAGCGTGAAGGAGCGGCGATCGACGTGGTCGTGGCCGACCGAACCATGCGCGATCCGGAAGTGCGCTGGACGCACATCGCCGGACGCACCGGCGATTTCGCTTTCGTCGTCCGAGGGAATCGCGAGCTGACGCGGTCGGAGACGAGGCTGCTGCGCACCTCGACCTCGATGATCGGGGGCCTGCTAACCGATCTTGCGATCCGGGCCAGATCGATCCTGGATGATGGCAACGCGCAGCTCAACGAGCTTCTCGATCACGAATGGCACGGACCTTCGCGCGCCCCCGCCCTCTTCGCGCGCCGCCCGAACCACCGGGGTGCTGCGACCGACATCGACGCCGGACTACTGGGCGATGCCCTCGAGAGCGTTCTGCCCCACACCCCGCTCTGCCGTCGGGGCGATGAACTGGTCGCCTTACTCGACGCGACCGACGGGATCCCGCACATTCGCGACAAGATCGAGCACGGCATCCTCCCCAGGATCGGCTCCGAGCCGTGGGTCGTGGTGATCGGCGAAGCATGCGATGGAGCAAAAAACCTGCGCGTCTGCCTCGACAACATCGCATCGATCGGGGAGTCCGCACGGTCCGACGAGCACGGCCCCCGCGTTCGCACGGTGAACACGATCGACGCGACGCTGGCCGGCGGAGTCTCGTCAGAGCGCCTCGGCCGACAGATTGAGCACCTGCTTGGCCCGCTGGCCGCAGCCGATGAGACATCGGGGACGGAGTACCTGCGCACGCTCACGGCCTACCTGAAATGCGATCGCCACCTCGGCCGGACGGCGGCACGGCTGCACGTCCACGCGAACACCGTGCGCTACCGGGTCATGCGGATCGAGGAGATCCTGTCGATGGATCTGAAGGACGTGGATCACCGCTTTCGGATCGATGCGGCTCTCAGGCTGATGACTACGGCGCACGGCTCGTGACGGAGAGCATGCACCTGCGCTGATGACGCAGGCGCGGATGGGCTGGGCCAGCGTGCTCATCGCCAAGATCCCCGCGAGCACCCCGCGGATGCAGTGCAGTGCGCCGTCAGAGCAGAACGGACAGGCGCTTCTTGTGCCGGTTCTGGTTCACGATCCACGCGATATCGGGATCGGCGGTGTCCAGATCGGCGAAAGAGGCAAGGCCAGGGATGGGATCGGCGGCGATCGCGACGCTCCAGCAATATCCGAGCGCCTGCCGGAGCTTCCGCGCATCGGGATGCGTGCGGCGCTCGGCGGGAAGCGTTGCGAGCTGACGCGTCACTCGTCTGCAGACCTCGATCGCGAGCGCCGCGGCGTCGGGAGTGCGCAGGAGACGCGGCTGGCAGATCGCGGCCGCGGCAGCGCGCTGAACCCACGGGTCCGGATCGTCGGCCCACCTCAGCACGACGGAGCTCAGCGCGGCCGGTGCGACATCGCCCAACAGCTGGAGGCCGATCGCGACGCCTTCTCTCACCCGCCAATGCTCGTCGGAGGCAAGGTCGTGTGCCCTCGACTCGGACTCGGGATCGTCTGCGCGGCGCCCGAGGGCCGCAGCCGCGCACATCAGCGGGTACTCGTCGCCGCTTCGCACCAGTTCGTCGATCGCGAGGGCATCAGCGAGTCCCGCGACCGTCTCGACCAACGGGAGATTGGCGCGCGGGCCGGGCAGGCCCGAGTGCTCGGCCAGGTACGCCGGCCACTCCGACCGATCCAGCCCCTGCAACTCCGCGATCGTGGCGTCAGCGCTGACCATGATCCGAGCGTACGCTCTCTCCCGCGCCCGGTCAGGGCCGGACGGAGACGGTGTCCATGACCGTCCCGGTGGCGTAGAAGCCGCCCAACATCAGCGCCCCGTCCACGGTCAGGCGCGCCTCGTCGCCGACGATCGTGGCGAACACGATGCGGGCCCCGTCGCGACCGCGGACCGTGAGCTCCGCCCGGTCCTTCTCGAAGCGCGGTTCGGCGACGGTCCAGTCGAGCATCCCCTCGTGCGCCCGGAATCGCACGAAGCCGCGGAAGCCGCCCGGGATGCGCGGATCCGCGGGAAAGAGCGCCTCGTCGTCGTCCCAGACGGCACCGTCTCCCGCCTCGATCGCGCCGCCGGCGGAGCGTACGTACTCCTGCAGGCTGCGCTTGACGCCCCAGCGCAGGACGACTCCCGTCACGCGCGCACCCTGCGGTGCACCGACTGGTAGGTGAGGTAGGCGTTGAGCCCCTCGACGCCGTACTCGACGCCCAAGCCCGAGTCGCGGCGACCGCCGAACGGCGCGGCGTGGTTCGAGCCGAAGAAATTGATGCCGATCGAGCCCGTGTCGACCCGGGTGGCGACCTCGAAGGCGCGGTCCTCGTTCTGCCCGAACACGATGCCGCCGAGACCGAACGGTGTGGCGTTCGCGAGGGCGACCGCCTCGTCGACGTCGCGCGCGGGCATGATCGACAGCACGGGGCCGAAGATCTCCTCGCGGGCGATCGCCATCTCGGCGGTGACGTCGGCGAAGACGGTGGGCGTCACGAAGAAGCCCTCCGCGATCGCGGGTTCGACGTCGCCGCCGGTGACGACCCGCGCGCCCTCCGCAATGCCGCTGCGGATGTAGTCGCGCACGATGCCCTGCTGCGCGCGCGTCGCCGAGGGGCCGAACACCGTCGCCGGGTCGAGCGGGTCGCCCTGGACGGCGGCCGAGACCGTGGCCGCGACGGCATCGACGACCTCTTCGTAGCGCTCGGGGGTGACGATGAGCCGCGTCGAGATGTAGCACGTCTGACCCGTGTTGCGCAGACAGGAGCGGATGAGCACGCGCTGCAGATGCGCGACGTCCGCGTCCGGGAGGACGATGGCCGCGGATTTCCCGCCGAGTTCGAGCGTCACCGGGCGCAGGAGCTCCCCGCACGCCGCCGCGATCCGGCGGCCCACGGGCGTCGACCCGGTGAAGGCGACCTTGTCGACGTCCGGATGACGCACGAGCCGATCGCCGACGCGGGCGTCGCCGGTGACGAGATTCACGACGCCCGCCGGAATGCCCGCCTCGACGGCGGCATCGAGCAGAAAGCGGATCGACAGCGGCGTCGGAGACGCCGGCTTCACCACGACCGTGCAGCCGGCGATCAGCGCCGGCGCGAGCTTGATGACGACGAGATTGATGGGGAAGTTCCACGGAGCGATCAGCGCGCACACGCCGATCGGCTCGCGCCGCACGGTCGTCGCCTGCGTCGGGTCCAGCGGGGCGACGCGGACGTCCTCGCGCTCCAGGATGTCTGCGAGGCCCGCGAAGTAGCGGATGATCCCGGCGGCGTTCGCGGCCTGGCCGGAGGTCTCCGCGAGGGGCGAACCGTTCTCGAGAGAGTTCGTCACGGCGAGGGGATCGCTCCGCCGCTCGATCGCGTCCGCCCACGCACGCATCCGCGCCGCGCGTTCCCCGGGGGCGAGCCCCGCCCAGCCGGGGAAGGCGGCGCGTGCGGCGCGCACCGCACGGTCGACGTCGCGGTCGGAGGCGACGGGGACCGATCCCCATGCCTCGGCGGTCGCGGGGTCGATGACGTCCTGCCTCTCGCCGGTCTCGGCCGCGACGTACTCGCCGCCGATGAACACGTCGTCGACGTGGCGGTAGGGCAGGCGTGCAGCCGCGTCCCGGTGTCGGGCGAGCGCGGTGCGCGGCGGGGCTTCGGGGATCGTCATGTCGGTCGTCCTCCTACAGCAGGTCGATCTTCAGCAGCTCGATCGTGCGCACGAGCTCGGCCTCAGCCATGCGGCGGCCGGAGGCCGTGATGAGCTCGTCGAGCACCCCGTCCTCCAGCTGCCGTACGATCTCGCGTGGCGTCCGGCCGAACCATTCCGCGGAGAAGGCCGTGCCGGTCGGGGTGAACCGCCAGAGGCGATCGGCGTCGCGGACGATGGCGTCCTCGAGGCTGCGGTGGTCCAAACGGGTGTCGTGACCATCGATGATGTCGGTCACCTTCGTCACGAACGCGTCATCGAAGCCCAGCGGAGGCAGGAGCTCGCGGGCGATCGCGCAGCCCTCCGCCTCGTGCAGGATGCGTGCGTCGGACTGGCGCCAGTTCTCGGAGCGGAAGCCGTCCGCGATCATGGCCTCCGCATCCACCCGCGCCCAGCCGACGTCGTGGAGGAGGATCGCGACGCGCGCGACCCGCTCGTCGGCATCCGGGTAGTCGTCCAGCAGCAGCTCGGCGAAGGAGAACGAAAGAGGGATGTGAATGTCGTTGCGGCGCGCGCGCATGTACGGCTCCGCCGCGCGCCACAGGTCGTCGAGGTCGGTGTAGGCGCGGCGCGGCGACTGGCCGTTGCCGAGCGTCTGGACGTTGTCGAACGTGTGGAGGAAGCGGGTCATGGATATCTCCGGGTCAGGCCGCGACCGGCTCGGTCACCGATAGCTTGAGGGGCGTGCTCATGTCGGCTGCGCGGTCGGGCGGGATCGTGTGCCCCTTGGCGAGCGCGCCGCGGACGGCGAGGAACTCGGCGGGCTGGTTGACGCAGTCGGCGGAGATGAGCCGGCCGCCGCGGTAGTAGAGCACGCAGAAGCGCTCGTCCTCCGGGCGGCCCCGCACGACCACGTGGTCGTATCCGGCGCTGAGGCCCGCGATCTGCAGCTTGAGGTCGGCCTGGTCGGACCAGAACCAGGGCACGGATGCGTACGTCGCGGGGCGGCCCAGGAGTGTCGACGCGGCGACCTTGCCCTGCTCGAGCGCGTTGTTGACGCTCTCGATCCGTGTGAGGCCCGGCACCCCGAGCGTGTACGGGTTCGGCATGGCGGTGCAGTCGCCGGCGGCGACCGTGCGCCCGTCCGAGGCCCGCGCGTGCGCGTCCACGACGATCCCGCCCGCCACCTCCAACCCGAGCTGGATGGCGAGTTCCGTGCGCGGCAGCACCCCGATGCCGATCACGACGAGGTCGGCGGGGATCAGCACGCCGTCGGCGAGCTCGACGCCGACCACCCGCGAGCGGCGGCCCGCGGCGTCCGCGGCTCCGCCGACGATCCGCTGCAGCCGCGCGTCCAGCACGACCCGCGTGCCGCGGCGACGGTGCGCGGCGAGGTAGAAGGCGCTCGTCTGCTCGGAGACGACCCGCCCGACGAGCCGCGGCGAGGCCTCCAGAACCGTCACCTCCTTGTCGACGCTGCGGGCGACGGACGCGATCTCCAGCCCGATGAACCCGCCGCCGATGACGACCACCCGCCGGTTCGCGGGGTCGTGGAGCGCCGCTTCGAGGGCATACGCATCGTCGGCGTCGCGCAGGTAGTGCACGCCGTGGAAGTCGGTGCCGGGGATCGTGAGGCGGCGCACGGAGGAGCCCGTGGCCAGGGCGAGGCGGTCGAACGCAAGCTGCCGCCCGCCCTGCGTCATGGCCAGTCCCGTGCCGTCCGCGTCGCGCCGGATCGTCACGACCCGGTCGCCGCTGACGAGGTCGATCCGCTGTCCGTCGTACCACTCGCGCGTGCGCAGGATGACGTCGCCCGGGACGAGCTCGCTCTTGAGCCACTTCTTCGACAGGGGAGGACGCTGGTAGGGGCGGTGCGGCTCCTCGCCGATGAGCGTGATCGGCTCCTCGTCTCCGAGCTCGCGCAGTGTCGCGGCGATCTGGACGCCCGCCTGCGAGGCGCCGATCACGAGTGTCCCGGGCATCAGATCTGAGCCTCCGGCGTGCGGACGTGGTACTCCACGCCTTCCTCCAGCCGGATCTGACACGACAGGCGCGATGTCTCCTGTCGCTCGACCGCCGTGCCGTCCAGCATGTCGTCCTCCAGCGGCCCGCTCGGGCCGCCGACCAGCGCGAACGTCTCCGGCTCGACGAAGACGTGGCACGTCGCGCAGGACAGGCTGCCCCCGCACTCGCCCACGATGCCCTTCACCCCGTTGCGGACGGCGGTCTCCATTACGGAATCGCCCGGCCGACCCTCGATCACCGTCCGGGTGCCGTCGGCCGCGGTGTAGACCACTGTGCTCACGTGCTGCTCCTTGTCAGATGAATTGCTTGCCGCCGTCGACGACGATCGTCTGGCCCGTGATGTAGGCGGCGTCGGGCGAGGTCAGGAACAGCGCCGTGCCGACGATGTCCTCGGGAACGCTCGCGCGACGGATGGCGCGCGCGGAGACGCCGTACGTCTCGGCGTCCTCCAGCTGCGCGCGGGACGCCTCGGTGAGGGTGAACCCCGGCGCGATCACGTTCGCGGTGATCCCGCGTCCGCCGACCTCGCGCGCGAGCGTACGCGTCATCCCGATCACGGCGCCCTTGGAAGCGACGTAGTGCATCCACTGCGGCGAGCCGCTGAACACGGTGGCCGACGCGATGTTCACGATCGCGCCGCCCTCCGCCATCCGCGCGACCGCCGAAGCGGAGCACTGCCAGGTGCCCTTGACGTTCACGGCCATCACGCGATCCCACTCGTCGGGGTCGATGTCCGCGAACGGCGCCCGGTGGATCGTCGCGTAGATCGCGGCGTTGTTGACGAGGGCGTGCAGCGCGCCGAATTCCTCGGTCGCCGCGGCCATGAGGGCATCAGTCGACGCGCGGTCGGTCACGTCGGCGCGGACCGCCAGCGCGCGGCCGCCGGTATCCCGGATGCGGCGCACCGTCTCGGCCGAGCCCCGCTCGTCGATGTCGGCCACGACCACGTTCGCGCCGCGCTCGGCGAAGCCGACCGCGAAGGCGCGGCCGAGGCCCGCCGCGCCGCCGGTGATGACGACGGTGCGTCCGCTGTGCGTCCCGCTCATGCGCCCAGCTCCCGAGGGGTGGTCTGGAGCCATTGCGGGCTCTCGGTCATGCACTCCCACGCGAGGAACGCGCGAGACATCGCCTGCGCGGCGGGAGTGAACAGGTCGTCGACGGCGCGGGAGGCGTTGAGGATCGCCGATTCCTCCCGCGTGAGGCCGAATCGCGGCACCGCGACGTCGATGCCGTGCGGCGAGACCCGCCAGACCTTGTCCGCATCCTTCACAAGCGCATCGTTCACGCTCAGCGCGGTCAGGCGGGTGTCATGGCCGTCGATGATCTCGGCGATCTCGTCGATCGCCGCCCGCGGATGGCCGAGGGCCCCCAGTACCTCGCGGGCGATGCGCGCGCCCTCCTTCTCGTGCTGGATCACGATGTGGTGCAGGCTCCCGTCACGGTCGGGGGCGATGGCGTCGAACGCAACGGTCTCGTCGACGGTGGACCAGCCCGTGTCGTGCAGGATGATCGCCGGAAGCACGACGTCCGGATCGCCCTCGGGCACCATCTCGAGCAGCGCCCGCGCGATGCCGTACGACACGAGCGTGTGCGCATCGTTGTCGCGGGTGCGCAGGAACGGCAGGGCGGCCTCCCACACCGCGGCGTCCCGCTCCTCCATCCGGATCATGCCCTTGGTGGCATCCCGCGAGGGGATGCGCGCCGAGACGTCTCGTCCGAGCAGGTTGACGGGGGAGCGGGATGCGCGTGTCATGGTGTCGTCCGGATCGTGGTCAGTCGAGGATGATGACGGTGCCCTGCGTGCCGTCGACGCGCAACCGGGTTCCCGTGGTGATCAGGGTCGACGCCCGTCCGGTGCCGGTGACCGCGGGCACGCCGTACTCGCGGCAGACGATCGCCGCGTGGCTCATCATCCCGCCGATGTCGGTGACGGTCGCGGCGATCTTGCCGAAGACCGGCCCCCAGCTGGGCGCGGTCACGGGAGCGACGAGGATCTCCCCCTGCTGCAGCTCATCGAGCTGGGAGGGGCTCGTGATGACGCGCGCGACGCCCTCGACGACTCCGCCGGAGGCCGCCATGCCGGTGAGCACGCCCTCCTGGGCGTCGTCGGTGCCCAGCCACTGCTGCACCTGCTCGGTGGTGATGCCCCAGAGCATGATGGTGAAGGGCTCGCTGATCTGCTCCGGAGGCGTGTTGAACGCCGGCTGCGGGCGCTCCTGCTGGAGAGCGGCGATGATCGCGCGCCTGCGCTCGATCTCCTTCGGCCAGTACGTCGGGCCGATCGGCGCGGTGCCCACCGCCCATGCGCTCGCGTAGTCGAACAGGACGGGACGCACCTCGTCGCGGCTCAGGTACAGCATGTCGTTCGGCTGCGGCCAGAAGCCCTGCTCGTGCAGCATCGTCGACAGCTGACGCACCTTGCGCCAGAAGACGCCCATCGTCCAGTGCTCGATGTAGAAGTTGTGGTCCTCCACGTAGGGGTAGACGGTCCGGGCCAGGCCGAGCTTGCCGTGGAAGGTCGCGCGGGCCTCGTCGTCGAGCGCGGCCGCGTACTCGTCGACGATGCGGTCCCGTTCGATCAGCAGCTCGTCCTTCGGGCGTCCGAGGCTCTCGCCGGCCGCGACGCGGACGACGTAGTCGCGGACGTACCCCATCGGGATGTCGAGGTCGTCGCGCCAGTACCGGTCGTCGCCGTAGAAGCCGTTGCCGGAGGTGTAGTTGAACCACGGATCCTGTGCCGCCTCCCAGGCCTGGATCCACTCGGTTCCGCGCGGTGCCTCGCGCAGCGCCGCCAGCGTCGTCGCGGCGTTCCCCGCCCCGCGGGCGAAGACGTCCTGCAGGTCGAGCTCGACCGCGAGGGTGGACAGCTTCTTCAGCTCGTCGTCGGGGCGGAAGAGCACCGAGTCGACGCCCACGACCATTTTGGCGATCGCGAGATCCGGGATGCCGGGGAACGCCTCCTTGCAGAACTGGAACAGGTCGAGGTAGGCGACGTAGCCGAGGTTGAGGAACTCCATGTGGTGCTCCCAGTTGCGATACACCAGGGCGAGGAGCCGGTCGTAGCCCTCGAACAGGTCCACCGACGGGTCGTAGCCGACGCCCTCTGTGATCGTCTCCATCGGGACCATGTCGGGCAGCGGCGTGAACTCGATCGCCTCGAGAGCACGGATGTTGTCGGTGACCTTGGTGTGCCACTTCTCCAGCAGCGACTCCCAGTTCTGGAAGTAGTAGCCAGCGCGCTCGAGGAAGTGCGGGACGCGCGCGGCGATCTCGTCCGGCGGCACGGGCACCGGGCTGAAGTAGTTGTAGCCGTTGTGGATGCGATAGTCGATGCCGTTGGCCGGCGGCACGAGGTAATGCCGCGTGTTGTAGGCGCCGAGGTTGCGGCTGGCGAACTCGACCGCGGTCACCTCGAACGGCTTGAACACGTTGGGCCAGTGCTGGCTGTCGCAGAACCAGAAGCGGCTGTCCTCCTGTTCGCGCAACTCGTCGCGGAAGACGAGGTTGTACGGGTAGAGCGCCTCCCACCCCTCGGATCCGGGAGGGGCCTGGAGGTCATAGGGCGAGGGGAAGGACTTCCTCTGCGTCGTCGTGTCGGACATTGCATCTCCTTTGATACATCCGTGACGCGCTCGCGGGGGAGCGACGTCGTCTCGGGCTGTCGGGTTTCGTGCTGTCGGGTGGAGCGGCGGGGCGGGTTCAGCGGATGCCGAGGCTCGAGAGCATCGACTTGGCGATCGCAGCGATCCCGGAACCCTGGGACGTGACGGCGATCGTGTTGGTGGGGGACTTCGGCGACCACACGGTCTCCGGTCGCGCCTGCAGCAGCAGGACGTTCTCGCCGTCGGCCAGGTCGGCGTCGATCGCCCACTCGATGTCCTGCGGCTTGCCGTAATGGCGCTCGGCGGCCTTGGCGAGGCGCGCGACGGCGAGCAGCTCCTCGTCGGAGAGGCTCGGCGCGCCGCGGCGGTCGTCGTCGACCGGGCGACGGACGATGCTGCCGCGGCCGCTGGGCACCAGCTCCTCCGCCTTCTCGCTGATCGCACGGGTGACCACGCTCAGCATCACCTTGTCGAGCAGGAAGTTGTCGGGCGTCACCTCACCCGACACGACCATCTCGCCGAGCCCCCAGCTCGACTCGATGACGATCTTCGTGCGGTCGCCCGTCTGCGGGTCGAGCGTCATCGCCACGCCCGAGCTGCGGGAGTTCACCATCTTCTGCACCGCGACCGCCATCGAGAGTCCCTCATCCGGGATCGCGTTCGCCATGCGGTACGTGATCGCGCGAGCGGTGTAGAGGCTCGCCCAGCACTCCCGGACCTTGTGGAGCGCATTGACCTCGCCCACGATCCAGAGATAGGTGTCCTGCTGTCCGGCGAAGCTCGCGTCGGGCAGGTCCTCCGCCGTCGCGCTGGAGCGCACCGCCACGGCGACGTCGCCGCCGCATCGGTCCATCAGCCCGCGGTAGGCCAGAACCACCTCGTCGCGCACATCGGTCGGGATCTCCTGGGTCAGGATCAGCTCCCGCACGTGTGCGGCCCGGCGATCCACCTCGGCGACGTCGTGCTCGTCGAGGCCGACGAGGATCTCGGCGATGCGTGCGCCCAGCCTGGTCTCGGTCATGACCTTGTCGAAGGCATCCGTCGTGATCGCGAATCCGGGGGGAACGGGCATCCCGGCCGAGGTCATGATCGCGAGGCTGTTGCACTTGCCGCCCAAGCGCTCGATGGTGGGCTCGTCGCCGGAGTCGAAGGCGAACGTGTAGGTCTGGTTCAGAGGGATGCTCATGGCGGTCACTTCCAGAGAACGGGGACGGAGTTCGGGACGCGGAACGACAGGTTGTCGCCGAACGTGATGTGGGTGTCCGGAACGAGTCGCAGCCGCGGCAGGCGCCGGGCGATCTCCTCGACCGCGATGCGGGTCTGCAGCTTGCCGAGCATGTTGCCGATGCAGTAGTGGATGCCGTAGCCGAACGAGAGGTGGGCGCGGGCGTTGGCGCGGGTGATGTCGAAGGTGTCGGGATCCGGGAAGACCTCGGGGTCGCGGTTGGCGGCGCCCATGAGCAGCAGCACCTTCGAGCCGGCCGGGATCGGCACGCCCGCGATCTCGCCGTCTTTCTCCGCATGGCGGCGCCAGGCGACGATGCTGCCGCTCACGCGCAGCACCTCGTCGATCGCGCCGGGGATCAGCGCGGGCTCGTCGCGGACGCGCGTGTACTGGTCGTTCGCGAGGAGCTCGCGCACGGTGTTGGAGATGAGGGTCGTCGTCGTCTCGTGACCCGCGAACAGCAGGCTGTAGAGGAACGACGCGATCTCGTGGTCGCTGATCTCGTCCCCCTCGGCCTGGAAGCGCACCATGTCGGACACCAGGTTGTCGCCGGGCGACTCCTTCGCGTCGGCGACCAGCTTGCGGCAGTACCGCCAGTAGGCGACGAGGTTCTCGGCGTGCGGCACCTGCTCGTCGTCGGTGAGGTCGCCCCACGTGATGGCGGTGCGCGAACTCGCCCAGGCCTTGACGGTCTCGATCATGTCGACCGGGACGCCGATGAGCGTGAAGATCGTGATGGTCGGGAGATCCCACGCGATGTCGGTGAGGATGTCTCCGGGCTCGCCCTTCGCGACCATCCGGTCGATGAGGGTGTCGACGTTCTCGCGGATGAAGGGCTCCAGCACGCGATAGCGGCGAGGGGTGAACGCCTTGGTGGCGATCGCCCGGATGCGCGTGTGGTCGGGCGGGATCCGCGCGGACAGGCCCGAGTAGGCGGTGAAGTCGCCGTCTGCGAGAACGCGCTTGGCCGCGTCGCCCAGCGGACGGATCGGCTGCTGGGCGTTCGCGGACGAGAAGGTCTCCCAGTCGTCGAAGACGGCCTTGACGTCGTCGTACCGGGAGACGACCCAGTAGCCGATGCGGTCGTCGTAGAAGACGGGGGCCTCCTCGCGCAGGGCCTTCCAGGCCCCGAACGGATCGGTGAGCTTGAACGGCTCGAACCCGTGGTAGTCGGGTCCTGCGGTGGTCGGTGCGG
The DNA here is from genome assembly GCF_002911615.1 of Microbacterium sp. CJ77. Lineage (NCBI taxonomy): Bacteria > Bacillati > Actinomycetota > Actinomycetes > Micrococcales > Microbacteriaceae > Microbacterium > Microbacterium sp. CJ77. The sequence goes on from NZ_PQBR01000006.1 coordinate 787,775, forward strand.
CGATGCTCATCCTGCTCCTCCTTGAACGAGTGCCTTGACTCTTCAACCTGGACCGGCGCCGTGCAAGCCGGGTTTCTCATCGCTTGAGAAACGATCCGACGTCGGTGGCGATACGCGCCGCAGAACCGCCCCCGCGCTGCCCCCGCGCATCGCCCGGCCGATCTTGTCCGCGGTCCCCTTCACAGCGGGTCGCAGTCGGTCGACCTCGCCGGCCTGGCCGATGTCGAAGACGAGCGCGACGGATGCGACCGTCTCCTCCTGGTAGACGATGGGGGCCGCGAGGGAGATGGCGCCGAGGCGCATCTGCTCGTACGTGACGGAGAACCCCTCCCGACGCACGTCCGCGATCACCCGCGCCAGCACCGCCGGGTCGGTGACCGTGTTCGGGGTGGGACTCTCCAACTCACGTGCGAGGTAGGCGTCCACGAACCAGTCGGGCTGGGCGGCGAGCAGGACGCGACCCACGGCGGTCGCATGGAGGGGCAGGCGCCCCCCGATCCGGGAGACCACGGGGAGCTTGCGGGAGTTGTAGACCTTGTCGACGTACAGCGAGTGCAGCCCGTCGCGGATCGCGAGGTGCACGTTCTCCTGGGTGAGGTCGAAGAGATCCTGCAGGAACGGATGGGCGCGGTCGCGCAGGCGCCGTCCCGCCTGCTGCCCGAGCGACCAGAGCCGGAAGCCGATCTGGTACCTGCCGTCCGATCCCTTCCGCAGCGCGCCCCATTCCTCCAGGGAGGCCACGATCCGGTAGGTCGTGGACACCGGGAGGTCCGCGCGCTGCGCGATGCCGGCGACCGTGAGCGAACCGGGCGTGCCCTCGAAGGTGGCCAGTACCGCGAGGACGCGGTTGATGACGCTGTGCGGGCCGTGCCGGTCCCCAGCGTCGGTCATCTTCGCTCCCCTCGGGTCAGATCTTCGCCCGGTTCGCCTCGAGGAGGGCGGGCTCGGGTCGGCGGATCTCCGCGTCCGGATCGATCCCGAGGTCCTGCGCGATGCGATGCCAGCAGTTGAGCGAGCTCCCGCGGCCGATACCCGACCCCGAGTGCACGTTGGAGGAGCAGTTGTAGAGGTTCGGCAGCAGCGTCCGATAGTCGGCGAGCTCGGGGATCGGGCGGAATCGCCCCATCTGGCTGGCGAGATGCGCGCCCTCGACATATCCGCCCTCGATCATGTCGGGGTGCGTCGCTCGCACGCGCGGGGGCAGGAACCACTCGATAGCGGCGATGTTGTCGTCGGTCATGTTGCGCGCGTAGGTCGGCCACTGCGCGCGGATGCGACGCTCGAACTCGCGCTCGAGGTGCGCCCAGCCCGCCTCGTCGAAGAACCGCGCGGGCGCGGTGAACTCCTCGATGCCCGTGATGTGGAGCCCATCAGGCGCGCGGGTGGTGTCCCACTGCGAGTCGGTGCTGGAGAGCATGAGCATCCGCGGGGAGATCCCCTCCGCGAAGATGTGCGCCTGATAGCGGGTCGCGAACCAGTCGGGGTCCTTCGGTCCCCAGTACAGCCGCGGTTGGGACCCGGCCTCGCCCACCCCGGTCGTTCCCGCGTAGTCCGGGGCCTCGTGGGTGACCACGTTCGCCCACACGAGCTGTCCGCGGTCGTACACGACGTTGCGCAGCCGGTGGCGGATGCGCTCGGCGACCTCGCCGTGGCGCAGCAGCTGCAGCACGGTCTGGGGGAGTCCGAGGTCGCTGACGACGACGTCCGCTCCGACGAAGGTGCCGTCCTCGAGCCGGATACCGGTGGCCCGGCCGCCGTCCTGCACGATCTCGTCGACGCGCGTGCCGGTGAAGTACCGGACTCCCCGCATCCGTCCCGCCTTCACGAGGGCGGAGGTGATGGCGCCGGTCCCGCCGATCGCGATCGCCGCCGGCTCGAGGGAGAGGACGAGAGCGAGGTTGTGCACGAAGCCCTGGAGGCCGGGGACATCGTCGGGGTAGCAGCCGGTGGACGTGACGCCGGCGCGCATGAACAGCGTACGAAGCTCGTCGGACTCGAACACGTCGTAGGCGAGCTGGCGCATCGTCATGAACTGGTGCACCGGCTCGATGAGCGAGCCGGGGGCCTCGAGCAGAGCCTCGAGGGGGTCGGGCGTTCCCCACGGCGGCGGCGGGGTGAAGCGCTGGCGCCCGAAGGCGGACTTGATGTGCGCGGCGTAGGCGTCGTGGATGCGCAGGTACGCGTCGGCGTCGCGTCGGCTGAAGGCGCGGATGTTCGCTTCCGTCCGCGCGACCCCCTCCGCCCACGGCTCGGCGCGACCGCTGTCGTCCACCACGCGCGCGGCGGAGTACCCGATGAACACCGAGCCGTCGTCGAAGACCATCGCCTCGTTGCCCTCGGGGAACACGTAGCGCAGACCCAGTTCGCCCAGCCCGAAGTCTCGGTAAGCGGGGTGGCCGTAAAAGCGTGTCCAGTGCGCGCACGGGTTCTGCGTGACGCCGCCGACAGGCCCCGGCATGCTCTGGGCGCCGCCGCCGAGGTGGGTGCGGGCTTCGAACACCGCGACATTCAGGCCCGCGCGGGCCAGGTAGGGGGCGATGATCGTCGCATGGTGGCCGCCGCCGACGACGACAGCATCGAAATGATCGGTCACGGTTCGTCCTCGAATTCGCGATCGTGGTGGTCCCGGCTGGGGCGTTCACCGTATGCCCGACGCCCGGATCAAGACCACGACTCTTCTCATCTTATGAGAACGCGAATTGCCGCGGCTCCCTCCCGCCCGCACGATGGTGCCTCGACCGTAAGGAGGGCGACGTGGCCCCGGATTCCTCGCCGAGCTGGCAGCAACTACTCGATCTCATCGCCATCCTCGACGGTGGCGAGTACGACGACGTCGCCGTCGCATTCGGCGACGTCTCGGTCCAGCTCTCCCGCACCGGCACCATCGGCGGCCCCCCGGAACATGTCGTCGCGGCCACGGACGCGGTCAGCGCGGATCGGCCCCCGCAGCCGGCGCCGCCCGCCCCCGTGTCCGCCCCGGGGCCCACGCCCGCCCACGAGTCCGTGGCGACAGGTGCGGCCATCACCGCGCCGATGCTCGGCGTCTTCTACCGCCGTCCCGCTCCCGGGGAGCCGCCGTTCGTGGAGCCGGGGGACGCGGTGCAGCCCGACACGACGATCGGGATCATCGAGATCATGAAGCTCATGAACCCGGTGTCCGCCGGTGTCGCCGGCGTCATCGCGGGCTTCGAGGCGGATGACGGGGCGCACGTGCAGTTCGGCGAGGTCCTCGCCCGGCTCGAGGCCTGAGTCGTGTCCGCGGCCTCTCCCGTCGTGCTCGTCGCCAACCGCGGTGAGATCGCGGCGCGCATCGTCGCCGCCGCGCGGCGTATCGGTGCCGAGTCGGTGCTCGCCGCGAGCGCCGCCGACACCGATTCGATCGCGGCCCGCGCCGCCGACCGCGTCCTCACGATCGGTCCGGCGCCCGCCGCGCAGAGCTACCTGCGGCCCGAGCTCATCGCGCAGGCCGCGGTCAACGCGGGCGCCGATGTCGTCCACCCCGGGTACGGGTTCCTCAGCGAGCAGCCGCGACTGTGCGAACTGCTCGAGGCGGAGGGGATCGCTTTCGCCGGACCACGGCCGGAGACGCTGCGCGCGGTGGGGGACAAGGGCAGCGCGCGCGCGGTGGCGGTCGCGGCGGGCGTCCCGGTCGCGCAGGGACGCCTGATCACCGACGTCCACGACGTCGCCGCCCTCGGCGCGGAGGTCGGCTACCCGCTGCTGGTGAAGGCCATCCACGGCGGTGGAGGCCGGGGCATCCGCCTGGCCGCCTCCGAGGCGGAGCTGGTCGCGCTCGCGCCTCAGGCCGCGCAGGAGGCCGCCGCCGCGTTCGGCAACGGCGACCTCTACATCGAGCGCTACTACGGCTCGGCGCGCCACGTCGAGGTGCAGGTCTTCGGCGACGGCGAGGGCGGCGTGCTGATCTTCGGCGACCGCGACTGCTCCGTGCAGAGGCGGCACCAGAAGCTCATCGAGGAATGCCCGGCGCCCGATCTCTCGCCCGAACGGCGCCGCACCCTGCACGACGCCTCACGGGCGCTCGTGCGCGCCCTGCGGTACCGCGGGGCCGGCACGGTCGAGTTCCTCGTGGACACGCTCAGCGACGACGTGGTCTTCCTGGAGGTCAACGCGCGCATCCAGGTCGAGCACCCGGTGACCGAGGAGGCGTTCGGGGTCGACCTGGTGGCGGCGCAGCTGCTGCTGGCACTCGGACGACCGACGGAGCTGCCCGATCCGCCGGCCGTGCCGCCCGCCGTCGCGATCGAGCTGCGCATTAACGCGGAGGATCCCGCCGCCGACTTCCGGCCGAACGCGGGGCGCATCGGTGAGGTGCGGTGGCCGCACGGACCCGGCATCCGCATCGAGACGCAGATCGCGTCGGGCTTCGACTTCCCGCCCTACTACGACAGTCTGGCCGCCAAGCTCATCGTGCGATCCCATGACCGCGAGGCCGCCATCGCCGCGGCGCTCGCGGCCGTCCGCGCCACCCGCATCGAGGGCATCGCCACGACCCTGCCGATGCTGGCGGCCGTGCTCGGCCACGAGCAGTTCCGGGCGGGACCGGTGCCGACCACGTGGTTCGGCCGTGAATGGGAGACGCTGAGAGAGGGCATCCGATGACCGAGACGGCCTCCCGCGCGCCACATCTGACGGCACTGGGCGCGACCCGGACCCGCGGACCTGTGCGCGTCGTCGACACGTCGTTGCGCGACGGCAATCAGAGCCTGTGGGGGGCGACCGGCATCACGACCGGCATGGCAGAGGCGGCCGCTGCGGGGCTCGCGGCGGTGGGGTTCGACGCGATCGACGTCACGAGCTCGACTCACCTCTCCGTCGGGGTGAAGTTCCACCGGGAGAACCCGTGGGAGCGGCTCGACCGGGTGAGCGCCGCGGCCCCCGGGGTCCTGCTGTCGGCGATCACGACGGGGATGCGTTTCATGTCGTGGGAGAGAGCGACCGAGCCGGTCATGCGCCTCGCACTCCGGATGCTCGCCACGCACGGCGTCCGCCGGCTCCAGATCGCCGAGCCGATGAACGACCGCGACGCCACCTGCCGGGTCGCGCGGTGGGCCAAGGACGAGGGGTTCACGCAGGTGGTGGCGGGCGTCGTGTTCACGGAGAGCCCCGTGCACACCGACGAGCGCTACCTCGCCAACGCGCTCGCCTACGAGGCCGAGCCCGCGATCGACCGCGTCTACCTCAAGGATCCGGGCGGTCTGCTCACCGTCGAGCGGGTGCGCGACCTCGTCCCGAGGCTGAGGGCCGCCGTCTCCAAGCCCCTGGAGCTGCACAGCCACACGACGACGGGCGCCGCGTCGCAGCTGTATGTCACCGCGGCCGCGCTCGACGTCGACGTCCTCCACACCGGGCTCGGGCCGCTCTCGAACGGTACGGCTCAGCCGAGCCTCGAGCACCTGCTCACGAATCTGGACGCCGTCGGCATCGAGATCGAGGCGGATCGGGACGCCGCGACCCGCGCGGCTGCGACGCTGTGGGACATCGCGGACACCCAGGGACTTCCCGCCGGCACCCCGTCGGAGTTCGATCTCGGTGCTCATGTGCACCAGGTGCCGGGCGGCATGCGCGGCACCCTCATCCGGCAGCTCGGCGAGATCGGGCTCGCCGACCGGTTGCCGAGGGTGCTGGAGGAGTGCGTGCGGGTGCGCGCCGAGCTCGGCTACCCGATCATGGTGACGCCGTTCAGCCAGTTCGTCGGCAGCCAGGCACTCATGAACGTGCTCGCTCAGGACAGCGGACAGGACCGCTACAGCCGCATCCCGGACGAGGTCGTGCGCTTCGTGCTCGGCCACTTCGGCACACCCGAGGGCGAGATCGATCCCGAGGTCGTCTCCCGCGTGCGCGACCTTCCGCGTGCGGCAGAGCTCGACCGGGAACAGGAGGAGCGGTCGCTGGCCGAGCTGCACGAGATCCACGCCGCCCGCCTCGGCCGGCGCCTCAGCGAGGAGGAGCTGCTGCTGGCGATCGTACTGCCCGAGGAGCAGCTCGCCCCGATGTACGCCGCGGGACCGGCTCCGCGCTGGTCCGGCGCCCCGCGGCGCCGCACGACCGCCGTCACGGACGTCGTCTCGTTCATCGACGCCGTGCACGAGCTGCCCCGCTGGCGCTCGCTGCGCGTCTGGTCGGGCGACGCGCGCATCGCACTGGACCGCCCCACGAAGGAGGACCGATGACGTCCGATATCATCCGTAGACTCGCCGCCGTCGACGGCATCATGTTCGACATCGACGGCTGTCTCGTGCTCTCGGACGGCCCGAGCGGACGCGGGGGCGTCGCCCTGCCGGGAGCGGCGGAGATGATCGCGCGTACCCGGGACTCCGGGCGCCGGCTGTGCGCCTTCACCAACGGCACGGCCCAGCGGCCCTCCGACATCGCCGCCCACTTGCGCGCACTCGGCATCGAGGTCGCGGACGACGAGGTGCTCACACCGGCGGTCGCTGCCGCTCGCGTCATCCGGGAGCGCTATGCGGACGCCCCGGTGCTCGCCTACGGCGGCGACGGGGTGGTCTCGGTCCTGCGGGACCACGGCATCACCCTCGTCGACCCCGACGACCACGCGTCCGGCGCACAGTGCGGTGCGGTCGCCGTGCTCGTCGGCTGGGACACCGATTTCGCCAAGCCCAAGCTGCAGTTCGCGGCCGAGGCCATCCTCGCCGGTGCGGCGCTCTACTGCACGTCCGACGCCCCCGCCTTCGCGAGCCAGGACCGCCTGAACGTCGGCGTCTCCGGGTTCATCACGGCGGGACTCTCGCATGTGACAGGTCGGCCGTGGACGGTGCTCGGCAAGCCCTCGGAGTACGCGATGGACACGGTGTGCTGGGCGCTCGGGACGACGCCCGCCCGCACGCTGGTCGTGGGCGACGACGTCTATCTGGAGAGCGGGATGGCCCGGCGCGCGGGCGCCGTCGCCGGCATCGTGCTGACCGGCATGGCGACCAGGGAGACGATCGCCGACGCGACGGCCGAGGACGTGCCCGACCTGGTCGTGGACTCGATGCCCGAGCTGGCGGCGCTCTTCGCGGAGGCGGACCTCCTGCGACTGGCGTTGGCGACGGGCGCCGACCGATGAGCGCGGCGGATGCCGGTGCGCCCGCGCACCGCCTCCTCTACCGTCCGTCCCCGGCGCTGCGCGAGGCATCCGTGCTGGCGGACTTCGTGCGGTGGCTGGGCGCCGAGCGCGGTCTGGACTTCGCCGACGTGACCGCGCTGCACGCCTGGTCCGTCGAGGACCTCGATGCATTCTGGACGGCGATCTGGGACTACTTCGGGGTCCGCGCCGCCGTGCCCGCCCGGGCCGTGCTCACGGGTGAGACGATGCCGGAGGTCCGGTGGTTCGACGGAGCGGAGCTGAACTACGCAGAGCACTGTCTCCGGCATGACCCTGACTCGCTCGCACTCATCGCGACCTCGCAGACGCGCGAGGATGCCGAACTCACCTTCGGCGCGCTCGGCGAGCAGGTGCGGCGGGTGCGCGCAGGCCTGCGCCGGCTCGGCGTGGGGCGGGGCGACCGGGTGGTGGCCTACCTGCCCAACATCCCCGAGACCGTCGTCGCCTTCCTCGCCGCCGCGAGTCTGGGCGCGGTGTGGGCCAGCTGCGCGCCGGAGTTCGGCAGCCGGGCGGTGATCGACCGGTTCGGACAGCTCGATCCCGTCGTGCTCCTGGTCGCCGACGGGTACCGCTACGGCGATAAGGCGATCGACAAGGCTCCCGATGTCGCCGCGCTCCGCGCGGGGCTGCCCACCGTACGGCATGTGGTGGGCGTGCCGTACGGTGAGTTCCGGGCCGAGGGCGATGTGCTGTGGGACGAGCTCGCCGCGGAGACCGACGAGCCGCTCGTGTTCGACGCCGTGCCGTTCTCGCATCCGCTGTTCGTCCTGTTCTCCTCCGGCACCACGGGCAAGCCGAAGCCGATCGTGCACGGCCACGGCGGAATCCTGCTCGAGCACCTGAAGTCGCTGGGGCTGCACTGGGACCTGCGGGCGGGGGATCGGCTGCTGTGGTTCACGACGACCGCGTGGATGATGTGGAACACGCTGGTCTCCGCGCTGCTGCACGGGGCCGCGGCCGTGCTCATCGACGGCAATCCGCTCTACCCGGACCTCGACAGCCAGTGGCGGCTCGCCGCCGCCACGCGCGCGACGCTCATGGGGGCGAGCCCCGGTCTGATCATGGCGTCACGGGACGCGGGGCTGCGGCCCGCGCGCGACCACGACCTCTCGGCGGTGCGCCAGGTCGGCGTCGCGGGAAGCCCGCTCACGGCGGCCGGCTTCGCCTGGGTCCACGAGCAGTTCGGCGACGACGTCCTGCTGAACGTGGGCAGCGGTGGCACGGACGTCTGCTCGGCGATCGTGCAGGGCTCCCCTTTCCACGACGTGTGGGCGGGCGAGATCAGCGGCGCCTCGCTCGGTGTCGACGCCGTCGCGTTCGACCCGCAGGGACGCGTCGTCGTCGACGAACTCGGCGAGCTGGTCATCCGACGCCCGATGCCCTCGATGCCCATCGGCTTCTGGGCGGACGCGGACCGCACGCGCTTCCGCGAGGCGTACTTCGACGTCTATCCGGGGATCTGGCGGCACGGCGACTGGGTGCGGTTCGGCCCTGCCGGCAGTTGCATCGTCGCGGGCAGGTCGGATGCGACGCTCAACCGTGGCGGTGTGCGCCTCGGCACGGCGGAGTTCTACCGCGTCGTGGAGGAGCTGCCGACCGTCGCCGACAGCCTCGTGGTGCACCTGGAGGATCCAGAGGGCGGGCCAGGTCTGCTCGTGCTGTTCGTCGTGCCGGGCAGCGGGTGGGTGGAGGAGACGGCCCGCCGCGACATCCATCGCGCACTTCGGGAGGCGCTGACGCCGAGGCACGTCCCCGACCGGATCGTCACCGTTCCCGCCGTGCCCCGCACACGCACGGGCAAGAAGCTGGAGGTGCCCGTAAAACGCATCCTCCAGGGTCAGGACCCGGCCGAGCTCGCCGCCCTCTCCTCGCTGGATGACCCCCATGTCTTCGACGCCTACGCCGCGTTCGCCGCGGAGCTCGCCGCCGCACCGTCCCCGTCCCGGCAGACGGCGTGATGGTGGAGAACACGGGCTGCTGGGACTTAGGGCCCGGATGTTCGTGATTCCACGGCGCAGACTGAATCGATGGACCTCGGCTTTCTCGGAGCACGCCCTTCGCATGGGGGACGCCCCGGGGACGCCGGGCCCGTTGGGTCGCCCTCTGGTTCGAGACGGCACGCCGATTCGGGCACCGGCGCATCGTCTCCCGGAGGGCCGCGAGAGGGGCGCCGTCCCGGGACGGCGCCCCTCGTCCCCTCGTCCGCGGTGTCGGCCACCGGTGTGCGGCGCGGGCACCCGGTCGGCACGGCGGGACGTGCAGGGATCGCCCGAGCACCGGGTATCTGATGCCGGGCGACCTACCTACGCGGAATTCGCCCGGGTCTCTGGTGTGGGCCGAGCTCGATGAGGCGGCACTGCTGGAGGCTCTGGGCACGGGGCCCGAGGGGCTGACGGAGCAGGACGCCGGGCATCGGCTTCACGTCCATGGCCCGAACGAGCTTCCCTCCGTGCACCCGGACCCGTGGTGGAAGGTGCTCGGCCGTCAGCTCGCCGGGCCGTTGATCTTCATCCTGCTCATCGCCGGTGCCGTCACGATCGTTCAGCGGGAGTGGGTGGATGTGACCGCGATCTTCGTCGTGATCGTCTTGAACGCCACGCTCGGATTCTGGCAGACGCGCAAGGCGGAACGAGACCTGCGCGGATTGCGATCGCTGTCCACGACCGTGGCGCAGGTGGTCCGTGGTGACACGACACGAACGGTGCCGTCGCGCGAGGTCGTGCCCGGGGACATCGTCCTGCTCGTGGCGGGGGAGCGTGTGCCGGCAGATCTGCGGCTGCTCCGCGCGAACGCGCTGCGCGTGGACGAGTCCCTGCTCACCGGAGAATCGTTCCCCGTAGACAAGCAGGCCGGCATCGTCGCGGCCGACGCCGTCCTCGGTGAGCGGACGAACATGGTGTATTCGGGGACGTTGGTCACTGCGGGGCGCGGGCGGGCCGTGGCGGTTGCGACGGGTGCGGACACCGAGCTGGGGGCCATCAGCGACCTGGTGCAGGCTCCGCCTGCTCTGACTCCTTTGCAGCAGAAGACGCGGAGACTGGAACGTCAGATCGTGGTCGCCCTGCTGGCCGCGATCTTCTTCGTGTTCGTGGCCGGTGTGGTCGGCGGGTATGCGCCGGGCGAGATGGTGCGCACCGCGGTGGCGCTGGCGGTCGCCTCGGTTCCCGAATCACTCCCCATCGTGCTCACCGTCGCGTTGAGTGTCGGTGTGTCGCAGATGGCGCGTCGGCGTGCGATCGTGCGGCATCTGCCGGCGGTGGAGACGCTGGGGTCCACGACCGTGATCCTCAGTGACAAGACCGGAACACTCACACAGAACCGGCTCACGGTCACCGAGATCTGGACCGTCGACGGAGCCTGGCGGCCCGGTGAGCACGTCACCCCGACAGTCAGGCGGACGTTGCGGGCCGGCGCGCTCACCAACGAGGCGGCCGTCCGGGAGGGCGTGCTGGTCGGGGACTCCGTCGACGTCGCCATGGCATCGGCAGCGCTGGACGCCGGCGCGGTGACCGCGGACGAACGAGCCGCTCGCGCCGAGGCATACACGCCCTATGAGCCCGAGCTGCGATTGTCGCAGTCGGTGCGCCACGATCCGGATGGCCGAAGGATGCTGTTCGTCAAGGGCGCGCCCGACGTCATCCTCACCCTCTGCACGACCGCGGCAACCCTGGACGGCGATGTCGTCGGGATCGAGATGGCGGAGCATGCGCACCGGGATCTCGCGGACCGTGGGCTGCGGGTCATCGCGACCGCGGAACGCGAGCTCGACGACGGCGAGCTCGCGTCGATGCCGCTGCCGTCCCCTGCCCGACTCACGTTCCTGGGTTTCGAGGCGATGATCGACCCGCCGCGGCCGGGGGTGGAGGAGGCGATCGCCTCCTGTGCGCGCGCGGGAATGACGGTGAAGATGCTCACCGGCGACCACCCTGCCACCGCGCAGGCGATCGCCGCACAGCTGGGGGTTCCCCATGCGGGTCACCCCCTGACCGGCGGGGAGATGGCGGCCCTGGACGAGGCGGCACTCGTCGCCCGCCTCGCGCAGACCAACGTCGTCGCGCGTGCCACTCCCCAGGACAAGCTGCGAATCGTGCAGGCCTTGACCGCCTCCGGCGAGACGGTGGCGGTGACGGGTGACGGCGTGAACGACGCCCCGGCGCTGAAAGCCGCGGCGATCGGCGTGGCGATGGGCAGGTCGGGCACCGATGTCGCCCGGGACGCCGCCGACCTGATCCTCACCGACGACGACTTCGTGACGATCGTCCACGCCGTCGAGCAGGGCCGCGTGACGTTCGCCGCGATCCGCAACGCGACCTTCTTCCTCCTCTCGACCGGGATTGCAGCGGTGCTGGCGTTGACGGTGAACCTGCTTCTCGACCAGCCGCTGCTGTTCCTGCCGGTGCAGATCCTCTGGATTAACCTGGTCACCGACAGCATCCAGGACATCGCGTTGGCGTTCGAACCCGCCCACGGGGACGAGCTCGCGCATCCACCGCGACCACGTCGTGAGGGCGTGCTGTCCCGCGCGTTGTGGGTACGCACGTTCCTGACCGGGGTATGGATGGGGATGATCGTGCTGGTCGTGTTCGAGGGGGCGCTCCGATCCGGCGCCGACCTCGAGTACGCGCGCTCCCTGGCGTTGGTGACGTTCGTGTTCTTCAATGTCTTCCAGGTCGGCAACGCCCGCTCGGAGAAGATGTCGCTGTTCCGGCTGAACCCGCTGCGCAACCGGTTGCTGCTGGTCTCGGTCGTGGTCTCGGTCGCCCTGCTGTGGGCGGTGATGGCGTGGCCGGCGGCTGCCGGCGTCCTCGGTGTCGTGCCTCTGGCACCGACCGACTGGGCCGTCGCGGCACTGATCGCCTCATCGGTGCTCGTGGTCGTCGAGACCGGCAAGCTCGTCCACCGCCGTCTCGAGAGGAGAGCCGCGCAACGGGCCCCTGGATCTTCGTCCCACCCGGCGGACACGGCTCGGACGCAGCGGGAATCTCACGGAGAGAGCGACCGAACCCGACCCGCCGACCCTCGGTGACACGGGCGTGGGACCAAGGACCCTTCCCGGCTGCGCGAGCAGGAGCGACGCTAGCGGGTGTGCAACTTCTGCATGCTCGCCGGAAGGAGATCTCATGACCGGTAGGCAGTACTCGCCGCCAGCGTCCCACCCACACAGGTCGGGACTCCCCGGAAGATCGTCATCACCGGCGCGAACTGAGGTGCGCCGCATCGCCGATACGCGCGCACCCTGGTGCGTCACGGTCTATGGCGACGCGGGCGCCTGGCTGCGCGGCAATCACCCGACAGAACAGGCTCGCACGCAGATACGCGATGTGTTGCGTGCCCTGGCCGACGCGGGCGCGCCCACATCGACCACCGACGCGATCCGCGGCCAGCTGGAGCGGCTCGCGAGTGATACCGCGGATCGCGTGCGGATGGATGAGCGGATCCGATCGGTGGGCATCTTCGCCACGCCCGAGGAGTGCGAGTCGATCCCGCTGATCACGTCACCCGCGCCATGGGTGGGAGTAGGCGACCGTTTTCTCATCGCCCCTCTCGTGGAGGGCATGCTCGCCGTGCAACCGCCGGTGTTCGCGCTCGCCGCGTCGGAGAACAGCATCCGCCTCGTCGACGTGACCGCGCATCCCCCTCGTGTCGTCGATGTGCCCGGTCTTCCCGAGAGCCTGCGCACCACAGTCCGGTTGGATCTCACGGGGGATCGGGACACCCTCGCGCATCTGCGCACCTCCGAGGATCCCAAAGAGCGCCTGCGGGAGTACGCCCGCGCCATCCACCGGGCCATCGGACCCGTCCTCCACGAGGCGGGGGCCCTGCTCCTGATCGCCGCGGCCGAGCCGCTGTCGAGCATTCTCCAGGACACCCTCCCCAACTCGGCATCCCTGGCCGGGACGCTCCCCGGCAATCACGACGACGACACCCCGGACAGACTCGGCGACCTCGCCGATTCCCGAGTTGGGGAGGTGCGCGCACGCAGACGCGAGTCGCAGCTCGACCGGCTGACCGAGGCCTCCCCGAGTCTGGTGCTGTACGAGCTCGACGCCATCGAGAGGGCATCCCGGGCCGGCGCGATCGACACGCTGTTCATCGACACGGACTGGCGTGCGCCCGCAGCCGACGCGCCCCCAGCGGGCGGGCTCCCGGACCGTCATGACGAACTCGTCCGCCAGGCTCTCGCCGACGATGCGATCATCGTTCCCGTGCACCCGGGCCCACCGGACGGGACCGGCCCCGCCGCGGCACTGCTGCGTTATGTGACGGACTTCTGATGCCCCGGGTCGGCACCCGATCATGATGTGACGCTTCACGGCTTGCTGAGACGGCCACCGTCCCGGTCCGGTCACCGGGTCTGGGCCGGCGAGGGGGCGGCGAATCGAGCGGAGCGGCGGTGCACGCGGCGCTGATAGCGGCGCATCCGTGCCACGATGGGCGGCTGCGGTGCGGGTTGCTGGGCGGGACGGGCGAAGAACCAGCCCTTGGCGGCCTCGACGCACACGAGGTACGCGACCATCATGCCGACGAGGGCCAGGAAGAACAGGGCCGGGAGCGGCTGGAAGCCGAGCAACCCCGACACCGGCGAATAGGGCAACCACACCCCGATCGCGACGACGGCGAGGGACGTGATGGTGAGGCCCGCCGACGGTCGGCTGCGCACGAACGGGATGCGGTGGGTTCGGATGGCGAAGATGATCAGGGTCTGGGTGGCGACGGACTCGATGAACCATCCGGCCTGGAACTCACCCTCGGCGGCGTGGAAGACGAACATCATCAGCGCGAAAGTGGCGAAATCGAACAGGGAGCTGATGGGCCCGAACAACAGCATGAACCGGCGGATGAAGCCGATGTCCCAGTGCGACGGCGCCCGCAGCTGCTCCGGGTCGACCCGGTCGCTGGGGATCGCGAGCTGCCCGCTGTCGTAGAGCAGGTTGTTCAGCAGGATCTGCCCGGGCAGCATCGGCAGAAACGGGAGCACGACGGAGGCGACTGAGGCGCTGAACATGTTCCCGAAGTTGCTGGACGTGCCCATCAGCACGTACTTGATCGTGTTGGCGAAGATCCGTCTGCCCTCGATGACGCCGTCGGCGAGAACCCCCAGGTCCTTGTCGAGCAGAAGCACGTCCGCGGCATCCTTCGCGACGTCCGTGGCGGTCTCCACGGAGATGCCGATATCGGCCTGGTGCAGGGCGAGGGCGTCGTTGACCCCGTCGCCGAGGAATCCGACGCCGCGCCCGGAGCGGCGCAGCAGGCGGATGATCCGCGCCTTCTGCTCCGGAGAGACCCGCGCGAAGATCGTCGCGGTGGACGCGGCCCGGCGCAGCGCGTCATCACCGAGAGCGTCGATCTCCGAGCCGGTCAAGGTGCCGCCGGAGACGAAACCGAGATCGGCCAGGACCTTCTGTGCGACGACGGCGTTGTCGCCGGTGGCGATCTTCACCGTGATGCCCAGTCGCGCGAGCTCGTCCAGTGAGGCGCGGGCGTCGGGTTTGGGCCGGTCGAGGAACACGAGGAAGCCCATCAGGGATAGGCCGTCCTCATCGCCGATAGTGAGGTTCTGCAGCTGCGGTGCGGATTTCGTCGCAACCGCAACCACCCGTGCGCCATCCGCATACTCGCCGTCCAGGATCGCCCGGGCGCCGGCAGGGATGTGGGAGCAGGCGCCCATCACCTCCTCGGGCGACCCTTTCGTCACGACGATGCGTTCGCCCGCGGGGGTGTCGGCCAGGACGGTCGTGCGCCGCCGCTCGTGGTCGAACGCGAGCAGATCGACGCGACGGTACGTCTCGGGCCGCGCGGACGCCGGTCGAGCCGCGTCCCACAGCGCCGCATCCAGGGGGTTCAGCCCGACGATGGTGTGCGGCGTCGTGGCGTAGTCGGCTTCGGTTGCGAGCAGGCCGAGAAGCTGAAGCTCATCGGGGTCGGTCGCGGGGTCGGCGGGCAGGGCGCGCGTGAAGCTGATCCGGCCTTCGGTGAGGGTGCCCGTCTTGTCGGTGACGAGGATGTCCATGTCGCCGAGGTCTTCTATGCACACGAGCCGCTTCACCAGGACGCGGCGCTTCGCGAGCGCGCGCGTGCCGGCGGCGAGGCTCGTGCTGACCACGGCGGGCAGAAGCTGCGGGGTGATGCCCACGGCGATCGCGAGGGAGAAGAGCAGCGCGTCCAGGATGGGGCGGTGCAGCAGCACGTTCGCGACGAAGATCACCGTCGTCAGGGTCAGGGCGACCTCGAGCAGGAGCATCGAGAATCGGCCGAGGCCGCGCTGGAAACCCGTCTGCGTCTGCGCGGTTGCGAGACCGGCGGCGATCCGCCCGAACTCGGTGCGGGCCCCGGTCGCCACGACGACAGCCGTACCGCTGCCGGACTGCACCACCGTACCCATCAGCACGCAGGAGGTGAGGTCGGCGATCCCCGCATCGTGGTCCGCGGGTTGCGTGGCCTTGGTGGTGGGCACGGATTCGCCGGTCACGATGCTCTCGTCGCACGCGAGGTTGTGGGCCTCGAGGAGGCGCATGTCGGCGGGCACCACGGTGCCGGTGCACAGCGCGATGACGTCCCCGGGGACGAGGTCGGTGACATCGATCTCGGTGGGGGCGCCGTCGCGGCGCGCGATGACCGTGTGCCGGATGCGATCGTGCAAGGCATCGGCCGTGCGCTCGGCCCGGTATTCGCTCACGAACCCCAGGCCGATGCTCGCGGCGAGGATGATCCCGATGATCACGGCGTTCGCGGCCTCGCCGAGGAACGTCGACACCACGGCGGTGACGAACAGCAGGATCAGGATGGGGCTCCTCACCTGGCGGCCCAGCACGCGCCACGGCCGTGCGCGTCGCTCGCGCAGCACGTTCGGACCCACACGGGCCCTTCGGGCGTCCGCCTCCGCCGTCGCCAGACCGTCCGGGGCCGAGGACAGCATCGTGAGGACGTCGGCGCTCCGGCGCACAGCTGTCTCGCGCACCGTCAGGGGAGGGGTCCCGGATGCGGCGGTCTGCTCGGTCGTTCTCGTGTGGTGAGGTCCTGCCCGATGCGGAGTCCTTGTCGTCATCGGAGCGGGAGTCCCTTCCACCTGTCGCAGTGATCGGCGCCTCCAGTCCACCTCAACGTGCTCGCGTCACGATAGGACCTTCGACCCGCACCGTCGCAACCGGGTGAGGCCAGCATGGCGGTCATGACCACATCACCACCGCCCCGGGTCAAGCAACTCGGGCTCCCCGCAGCCTCCGCCCTCGTTGTCGGCTCCGTGATCGGAACCGGTGTGTTCGGGCTTCCGACCGCACTGGCCGCATTCGGTCCGATCAGTCTCGTCGCGTTCGTCCTCGTCACGATCGGTGCCCTCGCCTTGGCGATCGTGTTCGGGCAGCTCACCAGACGTGTGCCCGGTTCCGGCGGGCCCTACCTGTACGCGCGGGATGCATTCGGAGAGTTCGCCGGATTCCTCAACGCCTGGTCGTATTGGCTCACCGCGTGGGCGGGCAACGCCGCGATCGTCGTCGCGCTGACAGGTTACGTCGAGGTCTTCGTCAACACAGAACACAACGTGGGCTGGTCGATCGTCATCGCGGTCGTGTGCCTGTGGATCCCGGTGCTCATCAACGTGCTCGGGCTGCGAAGCATGGGGGGAGCGCAGGTGCTGTTCACAGTCTTGAAGATCGTGCCGCTCGCTCTGATCGCGATCCTGGGTCTGTTCTTCCTCAACCCCGCCAACCTCGGCCCGTTCAACTCATCCGGGACCGACTCCTGGACTGCCCTTGCCGGCGCCGGTGCCGTAGCCCTGTTCGCGTACCTCGGCATCGAGACCGCATCTGTCGCCGCCGGGCGGGTCCGCGACCCCGGGAAGAACGTGCCCCGCGCTACCGTCTACGGCACCATCGCCTGCGGGCTCGTGTACATCCTCGGCATCCTCGCCGTGTTCGGTACGGTGAGCAACAGTGATCTGCGTACGTCGACCGCTCCGTTCAGCGACGCCGCGAACGCGATCTTCTCCGGAACGTGGGCAGGGCAGACGATCGCCGCGGTCGCGGTCGTCTCCGGACTGGGATGCCTGGTGGGGTGGACGTTCATCATCGGCGAGATGCCACACGCCGCCGCGAAAGACGGCATGTTCCCGCGTGTGTTCGCAAAGGAGCACCGCGGCATGCCCCTCGTGGGGATCATCAGCTCCACCGTCCTCGCCACCCTGCTGACGATCCTCGCCTACACGAGCTTCGAGCAGGTATTCACGATGGTTGTCCTGCTGACGGTGTTCACCGCGGTCGTGCCGTACCTGTTCTCCGCGACCGCGCAGATCTATTGGCTCGTCACCCGCGCCCGCGCCACCTCGTGGCCGCACCTGGCCCGCGATGTCACCATCTCGGTGCTCGCGCTGGCATTCAGCTTCTGGGCGCTCATCGGAACGGGAGCGCAGGCGACGTTCTACGGGGCGATCGCATTCATGCTGGGCGTGCCCCTGTACGTGTGGATGAAGGCGTCCAACCGCCGCCACGGCATCCCCGGTCCGACTCCCTGGGACACGCCCGCCGTCCCCGACACCCCCGCCGCGCTGGGCGTCCCCTCCGAACTGGCCAGTGAACGGGCTGTTGCCGGAAGAGGTGCGTCGTCATGACCGCCACGCAGCAGACCGCACGACGGAGCACTGTGGCGCCGACCTCCAGCGTGGAGCACGCCGAGGGCCTCGGCGTGCACTCGGAAGTGGGGAAGCTGCGGCAGGTGATCGTGCACCGTCCCGGGATCGAGCTGGACCGGCTCACCCCGGACAACTGCACGGAGCTGCTGTTCGACGACGTGCTGTGGTCGGCGAAGGCCCGCGCGGAGCACGACGTGTTCGTCGAGGTGCTCCGCTCCCACGATGTCGTCGTGTACTACTTCGCCGACCTTCTCACCGAGACTCTCGCCATCCCGGAGGCACGGACGTTCGTCCTGGACCGGGTGTGTACTGCCGACCAGTACGGGCCGGTGCTCGCGCCGCTACTGCGCAGCATGCTGGACGACCGCACGCCGGACCAGCTGGCGGAGGTGCTGATCGGCGGGATCACCGTCGACGAGTTCGGCACCCCCGCGACCGACAGCCTGCTCTGGCACACCAAGGATCCTCTCGGGTTCCTGCTCCCGCCACTGCCGAACACCCTGTTCCCGCGTGACAGCTCCGCGTGGGTCTACGGCGGGGTGAACGTGAACGTGATGGCCAAGCCGGCGCGGGTGCGTGAGACGGTCAACGTCCGCGCCATCTACGATCACCATCCGCTGTTCGCCGCGGCCCGCATCGACCGGTACAACCCGGACCAGACCAGGCAGGTGTCGGCGATCGAGGGCGGCGACATTCACATCGTCGGCCACGACACGGTCCTGATCGGGATGGGGGAGCGCACCACCCCGATGGCGGTGGAGACACTCGCGAAGCAGCTGTTCGACACGGGACAGGCCGGGCGGGTCATCGCGATCCCCCTGCCCCGATCGCACGCGATGATGCACCTGGACACTCTGATGACCATGCTCGATCGGCGCAACTTCGTGCTCTCCCCATCGCTACGGCACACGTCGTTGCGCGCCCACCTCATCACCGCCAGCGCCGACCCGGACGGGCTCACGATCGCACCACCCCGCGATCTCCTCCCGCTGCTGGAGGAGAGCCTGGATACCGACGGCATCCGGATGCTGACCACCAGGGAAGACCCGCGCGCCGCGGCACGGGAGCAGTGGGACGACGCGAACAACTTCCTCACCATCGCCCCCGGCGTCGTGATCGGTTACGACCGCAACGTCGCGACCAACACCATGCTCCGCAAACGGGGCATCGAGGTCATCACCATCTCCGGCAGCGAACTCGGCCGAGGCCGAGGCGGATCCCGCTGCATGTCGTGCCCCATCCAGCGTGATCCCGCGTGACCCCGATGAGCCCCTCGACGACCGTGTCGCGTCTGCCGCACCTGCTCAAGGACGACGACCTGGACCGGACCCACCAGGAACAGCTGTTGGATGCTGCGGCCCGCCTCAAAGCAGCCCGTGCCGACGGCGCCGAACAGCCAAGGCTTGCCGGGAGGACGATCGCGATCCTGTTCGAGAAGCCCTCCACCCGCACGCGGAGTGCATTCGAGGTCGCGATCTACGAGCAGGGCGGCAACTGCACGTACATCGACCCCGCCAGCAGCCACCTCGGTGTGGCGGAGTCCATCGAGGACACCGCGATCGTGCTGGGCCGCCTCTACGACGGGATCGCGTTCCGCGGGTACGCTCACACCGACGTCGAGACCCTCGCCCAGCATGCGGGTGTGCCGGTGTGGAACGGGCTTACCGACCGGTGGCACCCCACCCAGGCCCTCGCCGACCTGCTCACCATGCGGGAACACAGCACCACGTCCATCACGCGGACATCCGTCTGCTTCCTGGGCGACGCGCGCGACAACGTCGCCCACAGCCTGCTCACGAGCGGAGCGATCGCCGGGATGGATGTACGGGTCGCCTGCCCGGACCAGTTGCGCCCCGACTCGGACATCACCCGCATCGCGGAACGGATCGCCGACGGGTCCGGCGGACGGGTCCTCGTGACCGCAGACGTCGACGAAGCTGTCCGTGGCGCGGACTTCCTGTACACCGACGTCTGGGTGAGCATGGGGGAGCCGCCTGAGGCATGGGCCGAGCGCATCCCGCTGCTGCGCCCCTACCGCGTCGACCGGGCCATGCTCGAGCGCACCGGCAACCCGAACGTCAAGTTCCTGCACTGCCTGCCCGCCATTCACGACCAGAACTCCCAACTCGGACGGGAACTGGCCGCAGCGCATGGGCTGGATGGTGCCGAGGTCGCGGATGACGTGTTCGATTCGCCCCAGTCGATCGTGTTCGATCAGGCCGAGAACAGGATGCACACCATCAAGGCCGTGATGCTGGCAAGCCTCACGGGAGCCGACGGCCAGGCGTGACGTGCGTTTCGTGATCGCTCTCGGCGGCAACGCGCTGCTCCACCGCCACGAAGCGCCCGAAGCCGCCACACAGGTTGCCCGTCTGTCCCTGGCAGCACCCGCCCTGGCGCGGATCGCCGCCGCCCACCAGGTCGTGTTCGTGCACGGAAACGGCCCTCAGGTGGGGCTCCTCGCCCGCGAATCCGCAGAGGACGAGACGCTGACCTCCCCGTACCCGCTCAGCGCGCTCGGCGCGGAGACGCAGGGGCTGATCGGGTCCCTGCTCATCCAAGCGCTGCACAACGCCGGTCATCCCGGGCAGGCGGTGACCGTCATCACGCACACCGTGGTGGATGCCGACGATGCCGCCATGGGAACGCCGACGAAGTTCATCGGGGCCGTCTACGACTGCCGCCACGCTCGCCGTCTCGCCGACGACAACGGCTGGGACATCGCCGCAGACGGCGAGGGATGGCGTCGCGTCGTGCCCTCGCCGCTCCCGCGACGGATCGTCGAGCTCTCCGCCGCGGCCACACTGCTCGCTGCGGGATCGACGGTGGTCATGGGGGGCGGCGGGGGGATCCCGGTCATCGACTCCGACGGGTACCGTCCGGTCGAGGCGGTCATCGACAAGGATCACACCGCGGCGCTGCTCGCCCGACTCCTGCACGCGGACGCCCTGGTGATCCTCACCGACGTACCCGGCGTGATCGCCGACTACGGCACGCCCGCCGCGACCGTGATCGCCGCCACGACCCCCGCGCTGCTGCGGACGCTGCCGTTCGCGGCCGGGTCCATGGGGCCGAAAGTGGACGCGGCTTGCGGCTTCGTGGAAGCCACCGGCAAACGTGCCGCGATCGGATCCCTCGATCACGTTCAGGATGTCCTCGACGGCACCGTCGGCACCCAGATCACAGCTTCCCTCTCTCCGCGGCATCCGGCGGTGTTCCGGGCTGGTCCATCCTCCGCGCCGCCCACGCGGTGAAGCGCTCCAGCGGACCCCGCCCGAGTGTCAGCGCCCAGGCCGTGCAGCCGACCAGCAGTGTGCCCATGCAGGCGAGCCAGAAGAACGTGCTCGTGCCCGTTCCGTCGAAGCTCATCAGGCCGGGGGCCAGTGCGATCGGCGAGATCAGCACCGCGAACGAGATCACGTGCGCCGAGTAGGCGGTCAGGGGCATCGATCCGACGGCGGCCACGGGAATCAGAAGCCAACGCAGGGGGCGAGCGAGGAGAAGACATGCGCCGACGATCATGAGCGCGAAGCCGCCCGATCCGATGATCTCGAACGTGCCGCCCGAGTGCGGGGAAACGCCCCACGCACCCGCCAGTGAGGTGCCGAGATCGGATGCGCCGAGTCGTTCGAGGTAGGTACCGCTCTGCTCGCCGACGCCTCCCTTTCCGCCGCTCCCATCGCCCGAGAAGCACGTGATCACGTTGTCGGACTTCGTGATGCACGTCTTGCCCTTGAGGTCGACCTGTGCTCCGGGTGTTCCGAAGGATCCCGACGAGCCGCTTGAGAAGGCGTTTCCGGCGATCCAGCTGTCGGCCGAGCCGCTGATCGCGCTGCCCACGCCGTAGCCGCCGACGGCGAGCAGAACACCGACGCCGGTCACGATCACCGCCGTCTTGGTCCGGCGGAGCGACGACCGACCGACCACCATCCCGGCGAGGATCAACGGCAACCACACGGTGAGGGGATACGACCCGGTGATGAGGAAGTCGACGCCGGGGCCGCTCCGTCCGAGGGCCAGGGCGCGCACGAGCGCCACGAGTGTCGGGCCCGCGAGCGCGAGCGCTATCGAGATGACGAGCAGTGTACGGCGCCGCAGCCCCAGGAACGGGATGATGATGAGGAAGAGCAACCCATAGATGGGCAGGATGACGGCGATGTCGCTGCCGAGGAGCTCCAGCGCCAAACCGATAGCGAGGACCGCGAGCGCACGGCCGGCCATCCTGAGGCGGGCGCTGCGGAGTGCCTGTCCGGTCGGTGTGACCCTCATGCCCGTGGCGAACGCCACCGAGATTCCGGCCACGACCGCGAAGAGGATGGACGACCGTCCCTCGATGAGAGCCGTCCAGGTGAGGGGCTTGCCGGCGTCGAAGGTCGACGCCACACCCACGTGCACGCCGATCATGCCGAACACGGCGAGGCCGCGGGCGACGTCGATGCCCATGAGCCGCGGCGCGCGCCCGAAGTCCCGCAGGGAGTCGCGCAGCGACCATCGCCGTCGGGTCGCGTCGCCCGCGGACGGGACGGTCCGAGGCTCGAGATCGTGCATCCGCGTCAGACCGTCGCGATCAGCGAGGTCGCACCGGCCAGAGGCTGCGTGCCCGGGACGAACGGGTGGCGACGCCACCGGGCGACGCGCGTGAGCGCTTCGAGGATGATGCCCCCGGTCATCTTCGAGTGGCCGTACGCACGCTCTGCGAATGCGATCGGCACCTCGGTGACGGTCAGCCCGCAGCGGTGTGCACGATGGAGCGTCTCGATCTGAAAGCTGTATCCGTCCGACGTCGTGGAGGATGCCTCGATCGTCCGCAGCGTTTCGATGCGGAATGCGCGGAAGCCGCTGGTGGCATCGCGGACGGACGTGCCGAGCATCACCCGCACGTATACGCTCGCCATCCGCGAGAGCACACGTCGGTGCAGCGCCCAGCCGACGACGCTTCCCCCGCGCATCCATCGGCTGCCGATCACGAGGTCGGCTGTCGAGAGCGCCTCCACCAGCGCCGGGAGGCGTTGAGCGGGGTGCGATCCGTCGGCGTCCATCTCGATGACGACGGCGTACCCGTGTGCCCGTGCGTAGTCGAAGCCCGCCCGGTAGGCGCCTCCGAGTCCGCCCTTCTCACCGCGGGACAGCAGGGCGATTCGCGGATCGTCGAGCGCGCGGGCGGCAACCAGCTTGCTCGTGCCATCGGGGGAGGAGTCGTCGACGACGAGCACATCGGTCGACGGCAGGTAGAGGGTGATCTCGTCGAGGGTGTGGAGGATGTTCGCCGCCTCGTTGAACGTGGGGACGATGACGAGCGTTCTCATGGTGTGCCTTTCGTGTAGAGGAGGATGACGTCGCGTGCCAGCCACCGGGTGTCGGTGAGTCGGTAGCCCGCCTGCTGAAGTGTGCGTTCGTCTTCGCTCGTGCCGTCCTGGGATCGGGCGACGACCCATACGCGCTGGTGGTCGTCCAGGACGCCCGGGAGCTCTGCGAGCGGCTTCACCGTGTCCCACAGGCCGTCCGTCGTGTCGTAGGAGCGCACCAGACCGAGGTCGGCCGTATCGCGGAAGCCCTCGGGGTACAGGTGCAGGGCGAGGCGGGGTTTGCGCGAGGGGCGCACGCCGTCGTCGAAGACCACCCCGTCGCCCGGCCGGCTGTGCGCCCCCACGTACTCCGACACCTGCGCCCAGTCGCTGCCGAACTTGGCGTTCTCGGTGCGCTGTGAGATCGCGAACGGCACCGCCAGGACGAGCGCCAGGGCACCGGCGACGATCGCCGCCCGGCGGGGCCGCAGTTGCGCGAGGGCGAGGGCGATCAGGATGCCTGCGGCCGGAGCGCTGAACGACAGATATCGTCCCGTGTACAGCGGCCCGGCCACGATGTTCGCGAGCAGCAACGCAGCCATCGGCACGAGCAGCCACAGCACCGAGATCCAGACCAGCAGACGGGTTCCGGCCTCATCCTCACGCTGCGGGCGACGTCGCCACGAACGCACCGCCCACGCGATCGCGAACACGATGGCGGCCCAGCAGAAGAGGGCGATCGGCAGTGAACCGAACCACTGCTTCACGAAGAGCATGTCCGGGTCCATGACGTCCCGGCGCGCGAGGAATGCGATCTGACCGTGCTGGCTCGTCGCCAGCATCGCGAACGGCAGACAGGCGATTCCCGCCGCGACCGAGGCCACCGCCCAGCGCCACCAGATCTCGCGGGGCGCGCGCATCACGACGAGGGTCAGCAGATGCGCGGCCGCGATCAGCGCGGTGTACAAGAACACGTGCACGCTGATGGCGAGCAGCCCGGCGTACAGCACCCACCAGCCCGCGCGAGTCCCTCGGGTGCGCACGAGGTGCACCAGCAGCACCGTGAGCCAGGTCACGAGAGCAGCGGACAGCGCGGCGGAGCGCGCCTCTCCGGACATGAAGACGATGCGCGGCACGAGAAGGGGCACGATGCTCGCCAGCAGCGCGATCCGCCCGCCGACGAAGAAACGGCACAGCGTGAAGACCCCCGCGGCGGTCGCACCGATGGCGAGCGCGCTCGGCAGGCGGACGGAGAAGGAGGATGCGCCGAACACGTCGACCCACACGTGCAGCATCGCGTAGTACACGACGTGGACCGCGTCGACGTTCGCGCTCATCGCCCACAGCGAATCCCACGGTCGTCGCGCCGACATCACGCTGGCTGCCTCATCGCCCCACATCGAGGGCACCCCGATGGCGATCGCCGATACCAGGGCTGCACCGAGCCCCACCATGACGGGGGCGAGGGCGGCGTGTCGCGTGGGCGCGGGAAGACCTGGCGCCGCGGCGCGGGGCGGGTCGATTGTCGTCGTCACGGGAGCGACGCTAGGAACCGAACGTAAGCGCAACGTAAGCACCTCGCTTAGGTGCGTCTTACGGTTGCTCCCTACCGTGTGCGCATGCGTGCGGACCGGCGAGAAACAGCGATGCGGGTGCTGCTCGTCATCGCGGCAGTCACCTATTCGGGCTTGCCGTGGGAGGCGGTCGCGGGCTTCCCGCTCGACGCGTCGCGCTCCTACCTCTCGGAACTCGCCGCGGCCGACAGGCCGAGCGGGTGGTTGTTCCGTTCGCTCGACATCACGACGGGCCTGCTGATCCTAGCCGCCCTCGCCGGGGTGGCCCGACGCCCTCGCCCCGTCGGTCTCGCGCGGGGCGCGGAGTTCGCGCTCGCCGCGTTCGCGTTCCTGACGATCGTGGATGCGTCATCGCCCATGGCCTGCGCGAGCTCGGCCAGTCTCGAGTGCGCCCGGGCGGACGCGGCGAACGCCCTCGGTCTCGGGCATCAGATCCACACGGTGAGCAGCGCGGGCGCACTCGCGGCGGTCCTCGTCTCTGCCGTTCTTCTGTCGGTTTCGGCGCTGCGGGGCGAACCGCGAACCCGTCCCCTCGAGCGTCGTCTGCTCGTCGGCGTCGTCGGGCTGCTGGCCGCCGTGACGCTGATCGTCTCGGTCCTCGCACTGGTGAGCACGGGGGACGGCCGACTCGTCGACGGGGGCGGCCTGGTGCAGCGGGCGCAGGTGCTGCTCGTGAGCACGTATCTGTGCGCGTACGCCGTCATCGCCGGGCGGCGTCGCTCCGAATCCGCCCCCGCGGTGCGCACGAACGCCACGAGCACCCGATGAGCGCGCCGATGACAGCGCCCGACCCGCGGCCGCGGGCACGTCTGCTCGGGCTGGACCTGTTCCGCGCCGTCGCCGTGTTCGGCATGCTCGTCGCCCACGTCGGTCCCGCCGCCTGGACCGCGGGCGATGGTTTCGGCATCGTCCACCCGGAGTGGGAGCTCTTCCACTCCCGGATGCCGGCGATGTTCGCCTTCGCCGCCGGTCTGTCCCTGAACCTCGGCAGGAGCCGTGGGGCCGACGACGTGCAGCCCGCGGTCGTCCCGACCATCATCCGTGCGGCGCTGCTCGCGCTCTGCGGCCTCGCCCTCACGCTCCTGGGCACCCCCGTCGTGGTGATCCTCGTCTCGTTCTCGGTGTGGTTCCTCCTGACGCTTCCGTTCCGACAACTCGGGGTCCGCACACTCCTCGTCGTCGCGGCGGTGTGGGCGGTGGCCGGGCCGCTCGTGTCGTTCCTCGCGCGGCGGGCCATCGACCTTCCCGGCAACCCGCTCTGGAACGCTCTCGTCGCCGGTGACTACCCGGCCCTGACCTGGATGCCTTTCGTTCTGGCCGGGCTCGCCGTCGGGCGGATGGATCTCGCTTCGGCGCGCGTCCGGCTGCGGCTCGCGATCGCGGGAGCCGCGCTGATCGCTGTCGGATACATCCTGTCGTCGATCCTTCTCGCGAACGGTGTCACCGCGCGCATCATGGACGGCCTCACGCTCACGGACGGAAGGGATGCGCGGCAGCAGTTCGCTCGCATCTTCTTCGACGAAAGCGGCGTCACCGACACGGGCACCTGGCTGTGGCTGGTGGTTCCGGCTCCCCATTCGGGCAGTTGGGCGGACGTGATCGGATGCCTCGGCGTGTGCGCCCTCCTTCTGTCCCTGCTGCTCTGGCTCGGCAACGCGGCGCGCTGGGCGGACGGCGCATCGGGCCGGGCGCGGCGGGCGGTCGGTGCTGCGATCACGGTGATCGCCCCTCTCGGCGCCATGGTGCTGTCGGTTTACGCGGCTCACATCGTGGCCATGGCCCTCATCACCGCCGCCACCGGGCACTCGTTCCGCGGGGCGCAGAGCGTCTTCACGCTCGCGGCGTTCAGCGCCGGGCTCCTGCTGCTGTCGTGGCTGTGGTCGCGGCGATTCACCCGTGGCCCCCTCGAATGGGTCCTCGGCTGGGCGAGTGCCCTCATCGAACGAACGGGAAGGCGAGTGTCTGCCGGATCGTCGCGCCGGTGACGGCCATCACGATCCGGTCGACGCCGAGGCCGAGACCGCCCGTCGGAGGCATGCCGAACTCGAGAGCCGCGAGGAAGTCCTCGTCGAGCTGCATGGCTTCGGCGTCACCGCGTGCTGCCTTCAGCGACTGAGCGGTCAAGCGGCGACGCTGCTCGAGCGGGTCGGTCAGCTCCGAGTAGGCGGTGCCGAGTTCCATCCCGAACGCGACGAGGTCCCAGCGCTCGGACAGCCCGTCGATCCGGCGGTGGGGACGCGCCAGCGGTGAGGTGTCGGAGGGAAAGTCGGTGTAGAAGGTCGGGAGCGTCGTTTCGGCTTCGATCAGTTCTTCGTACAGACGCTCGATCAGCATGCCCGCCGAGTCGTCGCGGCCGACGCCGATGCCGTAGGCGCCGCAGAGGTCCTGCAGCGTCGCAACGCCCAGACCGATCGAGATCGGCAGCCCGATCCGCTCCGTCAGCGCCTCGCACACCGAGACGACACGCCAGGGCGCCGAGACGTCGATGCGGTCGCCGTCGGCGTTCACGAAGGTCGGGGTCCCCGACACGGCGCTCGCCATGTCTTTGATGACGCCTTCGGCGAGCACCCGCATGTCGGTGTAGTCGGCGAAGGCGCGATATGCCTCCATCGCGGTGAACTCGGGATTGTGCGTGCTGTCGACTCCCTCGTTTCGGAAGTTGCGGCCGATCTCGAAGACCCGGGGCAGTCCGGCCACGATCAGCTTCTTCAGTGCCAGCTCGGGCGCGATCCGCAGCGACAGATCGCGGTGGTAGGCATTGATGTGGGTGCGGAAGGGGCGCGCATTGGCCCCACCGTGCGTGCGCTGCAGGATCGGGGTCTCGACCTCGAGGTATCCCTCGGCGAGCAGACGGTCTCGGAGCGCCCGGACGGCCCGTGAGCGCGCGCGCAGAAGTGCCGTCGCCGCGCCGGAGGTCGCGAGGTGGACGTGTCGCTGGCGAACCTGGGCCTCGGGGTCTTTCAGCCCACGGCGACGGTTCGGCGGCTGCCGCAGGGATTTCGCGGCGATGCACCAGGATTCGGCGAGCAGGCTGGGCTCGCCCGACGTGCTGCGCGCGACCTCACCGGTCACCGAGACGATGTCGCCCAGCGAGACGCGCACGAGAGCGCGGTAGTCGGCGGTTCCGTCGGCGGTCGCGATGATCTGAAAGGGTGCGTGGTCCTCGACGAGGTCGAGAAACGTGATCCCCCCGTGCCTACGCCGCGCGACGAGGCGTCCGGCTATCGAGGCTCGCCCCGACGTCAGGGCGCGCACGTCGGCGATCGCGTGCGTGCGCGGCACCGAGGCCGGATACGGGTCTTCGCCGTTCGCCCGGATCGCGAGGACGGAGACCGCCCGCGGACTCACCGGGGGAGCCGAGGCATCCGTGCCGTCCGGTTGGGACAGCTCCGTCTCGAGCGCGTCCAGGAAGGCGGCGCTCCGGGGCTGCCCGGATCCGCTCGCGTCACGCCGGGGAGATCCGGCGAAACCCTCGGCGCGGGCCACGGCGAACATCACCGTGCTGAAGGGTGCGAGTCGAGACCACATCAGGAAGCGCGGTCGCCATTCCGGCGCGTACTTCTCGTTGGCCTTGCGGAGCGACTCGAGCTGCCAGTGCTTCGACAGGATCAGCAGCGCCCTCCGCTTCGCCCGCAGGAGGGGCCCGGCGCCGACCCGCGCGCCCCGCACGAGAACGTCACGGAAGACGGCGAAGTTCAGCGAGATCCGGCGCACGCCGAGGCGCTCGGCCTCGGTGACCAGCGAAGCCACGAGGAGTTCCGTGACCCCGTTGATGGCATCCGGGCTGCGCCGCATCACGTCGAGGGAGAGTCCGTCGCGATTCCACGGCACGAACACCAGCAATCCGGTGATCTCGCCCAGCCTGTCGTGCGCGGTGACGATGACGCTGTCGTGGTCGGCGGGGTCGCCGATGCGCGAGAGCGCCATCGAGAAGCCGCGTTCGCTCTCGGCGCCGCGCCACTGCTGGGCGAGGGCGGAGATCCGCGCGAGCGCACCGGGGTGGATGTCGCGCTGGTACCGGATCTTCACCGTGTACCCCGCGCGCCGGGCCCGCCGCCGGGTCGCCTCGATCTGCGGGGACGTGAGTATCGCATCCCGCTGCGCGCTGTCCACGCGGAGCAGGGCCTCGTCTCCGAGCACGACCCCGCGCATGCCGTGCCGGGCGTAGTGATCGGCGCCTCGCTCGGTGGCAGCGAGCACCGCGGGTCGCCAGCCATACCGCTGGACGACCCGGAGCCACTCGGCGGTCACCTCGTCCCACTGTCGTTCCGGGCCGAGGGGGTCGCCGCTGGCGAGAGCGATACCGTTCACGACCCGGTACGACACGGCGGCGGTGCGGTCGGCCGAGAACACGACCGACTTGTCGCGCCTGGTCGCGAAGTACGCCAGCGAGTCCTCTCCGCGGCTCCCGCGCAGGATGCGGCGGAGCCCCAGTTCCTCTGCCTCGGTGAGGAGCCGCAGTCGGCGCGCACTGCGCAGGAGCACCGCGAGCGCGACCACGAGCGCGCTCGCCGAGATCGAGGTGACGATCAGTTCGACGCCCGTGCTGAGCCCGTCCGACGACCCGTCGAGGAGCCAATCGCTGGGATAGATGCCGGTGGCGGCGTGCAGCGACCACCACCAGGCATCCGAAGCCGTTATCGGCCGATCGGAGGAGAACTGCGAGAGGACCCCGCCGACCACGACAGCGAGCGCGACGCCGGCGGCGAAGACGCCCAGGGCGAGCAGATAGGACGCGGGCTCGCGCTGCGCCGAATACTCCCTGCGCGCCGCGATGAGGAGGGTGATGAAACCGGCGGCGACGGCGGCCGCGAGAAGGTCGATGGCGCCGCCGTCGGCCCAGAATGTCTGACTGTTCCCACCCGTGCTGATCAGATTCACGACCGGCAGCAGCACGGTGGGGAGCTCGAACACCACCAGGAAGAGCATCGCTCCGCGCAGCCGTCGCTTCGAGGCGCTTCCGACGATGAAGAGCAGCACGGCGTTGAAGACGAAGGGCTCGGGGCTCAGGCCGAATACGGCCAGATACGACGCGGCGAAGTACACGCCGTCCGGAAGGACGACGTTGGAGAAGGCGATGATGAGCATCGTCACGGAGATGACCTGCAACACTCGCCCCGTCCACACCGGAACGCCGGACAGCGGGTTGGCTGCACCTCGGTGTCGGGCGGGCGCCGTGTCGCGTTCGTCGGTGACCTCACCCTTCAGCGCACTCATCGATCATTCCTCTCTTGCCGGCGGACACCGCTCAGGCGTGCGCCGGGGACTCATGATGTGTCCGCTGCATAAGAGCCGGATATGACTTCTCGCCGTTCACCCGTTCGCCCTCGGGCGATCTCGTACGCTCAGATCGCCGGCCGACAGGACGGATCTCGTTCACGGGAATGCCCACGCGGAAGGAGCGGACACCATGGATCCGGACGCCCCGATCGATGTTCCCCCCACGCTGCTGCAGGATCCCGGCGCCGACCTGCTTTCGTCCCCGTGGCCCGCAGCGATCGCCCTCGCCCTCGCCGCGGGCGTCGTCGTGCTCGCCGTGCGGTCGGCCCGCCGTAAGGGGGGACGCAGCCGACGGCGCCGCGTCCTCGTGGTCAGCGGATGGGGAACGGTGAGTGCCGTCGTGCTCGTGTTCGCTCTCGCGTTCGGCGTGAACGCCTGGGTGGGGTACTTCCCCTCCGTGGCGACCTTGACCCGCTGGGTGGATGACAAAGTGCGCGCTCCCGCCACGGATTTTCCGAAGACCGCGGTGCTCGCGCCGTCGGGCGAGCCCGCGGTGGCGGCGGTCAAACGGGTCACGACCGAGGACAGGGGATATCCGTTCCTCGCCGCGGTGCCCTCGTCGACGCCGAAGGTCCCCGACACGGGCGCCTGGGTCTACCTCCCACCGGGATACGACAAGCCGGGAAACACGGCACGCTACCCGGTGTTGTACGTGCTGCACGGGGCACCGGGCAGCGCGGCCGACTGGTTCGCCGGCGGACGGATCGACTACCTGCTCGACACCCTGATCACCGCCGGGAGCATCCCGCCGGTCATCGTGGTCTCACCGGATCTGAACGCGGGAGCCGAGCGTCTGGATGACGAGCCACTCGACGTGCCCGGCGGTCCGCAGCTCGAGACGTTCGTCACCCACGATGTGGTCACGTGGGCGGATACGAACTTCCGCACGGTCGCGGATGCGGACCACCGCGTGGTGGCGGGGATGTCGTCGGGAGGGCTCGCCTCGCTGCTGTACGGCCTGCACCACCCCGACCTGTTCGGTGCGGTCGTGTCGATCATGCCGTACACGACGCCGTACACGGCCGGCGTGGTTGCAGATCCGGCGGCCCGCGCACGCAACACGCCGCTCGACGTCATCGCCTCGCGGGGCGGTGCCACCGCGCAGAAGATCTTCCTCGGGCAGGGCGATGGAGAGCCCACCGCGGAGGCGACGCAGATTCGCGACGCGCTTCGGGCGCAGGGTCAGACGACGACGCTCCGGGTGTATCCGGGCCTCGCGCACAACTGGACGACGGCGCGGACGATCATGCCCTACGGTCTCGTCTGGGCGGCGAGGCAGTTGGAATGGACGACGCCGTGAGACTATCGCGGGATGCCGACCATGAACCGCGTGCCCCGCTCGTCCGAGCGCACGCTGATGTCGTAGCCCGAGGCCGCCGCGAGCGCCTTCACGATCGCGAGACCGAGGCCCACCGTCGAGTTCCGGGTCACTGACGTCTCGTCACCGGCCTGCGTGAATCGGTCGAAGAGTGTGGGGATCGCAGCGGCGGGTATGCCGGGGCCGTTGTCGTCGACGGCGAGCAGGAATTCTCCGTCGTGCCGCTCGATGGAGATGCGCACGCGAGTGCCGGCGGGGGTGTGATGCCCGGCGTTGGCGACGAGGTTCAACAGCATCTGACGGATCGCGTCTTCGTCTCCGATGACATTCACCGCGTCGTCGGGGAGAGCGATCTGCCAGACGTGCTCGGGGAACGCGAAACGGACGTCCGAGACGGTTTCGAGAACGACCTGCGACAGGTCGACCTCCTCCTTCCTCACGCGGGGATCCGCGTCGAGGCGCGCGAGCAGCAGGAGGTCGTCGACCAGCGTGCTCATCCGCTTCGCCTCGGACCCCACCCTCCCGAGGACGTTCGCCAGCTCCTCGGGGTCGGCGGGGGACTGCGAGTAGAAGTCGGCGTAGCCGCGGATCGATGCGAGCGGGTTGCGAAGCTCGTGGCTCGCCTCGGCGATGAAGCGCCGCATCGACTCTTCCGCACGATGACGCGCGTTGAGTGAGGACTCCACATGCTCCAGCAGTCCGTTGAGCGCGATCGCGACGCGATCGGCCTCCGATCCCCGCAGACGCGGATCGCGCGGGACGCGTCCCTGCTGCTCCACCTCGCCGGAGGACAGCGGCGTGGCCGCCACCTGCTGCGCGACCTGCGTGACGTGTTCCAGCGGGTCCAGCTCACGCGTGATGAGGCGGTAACCGAACGTCGCCGCCAGCGCCGCAACGCCGAGCCCGACGGCCGTGATCCAGATGATGTACGACATGATGACGGCATCCGTATCCGTCAGGCCGATCCCGGTGACGACGGTGTACGACCCGCTCTGGGGGCTGTCGACGAGACTGGCGGTCACGAGGTAGTTCCCGTAGTCCTGCAGCGTCATCGTGCGGGTGTCTCCGGGCGCGAACGGCTGTGCGCGGAGCTCTTCGATCTCGGTCGAGGAGAGGGGACGGTATGAGTAGTCACGGGTGAAGAACGCCGAGAGCCGCGGGTCGCGGCCCTCGAGCACGAGGAAGAACCCGTCGGGCGGTATGACGATCGAGAAGTCGTCGAATCGCGGCAGCGCGTCGTTCTGCTCGAGCGAGCTGCTGACCTGGTTCTGGGCGCTCTCGTTGGAGAGGTACAGCGTCGACTCCACCTGATTGACCAGATTCTGCCGCAGGATCACGATGGAGGTAGCTCCGAGGATCACGAGAGCCGCGAGCAGGAGGCTCGAGACCGCGACGACGAGTCGTCCGCGGGTGCTGCGCACTCTGCGCTCTGTGCGCATCACTGCTCCGTGGGTTGGGGGGAGGGCTCCCGCAAGATATACCCCACCCGGCGAAGGGTGTGGATCATCGGGGGCCTTCCCTGATCGATCTTCTTGCGCAGGTACGAGATGTAGATCTCGACGATGTTCGATTCTCGCCCGAAGTCGTACTCCCAGACCCGATCCAGGATCTGCTCCTTGCTGAGCACCCTGTCGGCGTTCAGCATCATGAAGCGCAGCAGCGCGAACTCCGTCGCCGTCAGGCGTATGTCGACCCCTGCCCGGGACACCTCGTGACTGTCTTCGTTGAGCCTGAGGTCGCCGATCTCGAGGATGGGCGTCGGCGCGCTGGCGGCGAGCATCGGGCTGCGGCGGAGCAGCCCGCGCAGGCGGACCACCACCTCTTCCACGCTGAACGGCTTGGTGACGTAGTCATCTCCTCCCGCCGCGATACCGCCGATGCGATTGGCGACGGTGCCGTTCGCCGTGAGGAACAGCACCATGGTGTCGGGCAGCTCGCCGCGGATCGTCCGCAGCACTTGCATGCCGTCGATATCGGGCAGCACCACGTCCAACACGATCAGGTGCGGCCGGACTCGGAGAGCCGTCTCGATGGCCGCGCGGCCGGTGCCGGCGACGTCGACCTGCCATCCCTGGCGGCCGAGGACGGCAGAGAGCAGATGGCGCAGGTTGGGTTCGTCGTCGACGATCAGCACCCGGACGGTTGGCTTGGCGTTGACAGAAGGATGCTCCACATCTTCACTCTTCAGCACTGACCTGTGCGTCGGATAAGTGACGCATGAGGCGTGTCGTTCTTCGCGCGTTCTTATGTGGGGTTTAAGGGCGGTGGTTACGGTGCCGAGGCCATGATCACCGCACAGAATCCCTCGGCACCCGCCGCTACGCCCGGCCCTTCCGCCGCTGACCCGCTTTCGGCTCCGATGCCCCGATGGGCGAACATCCGGACCCTGTGGTTCTTCGTCAGGCCGTTTCGCGCGCGATTGGCGCTCGGGTTCTTGCTCGGCCTCGGCACCACGGCCGCAGCCCTCGCCGCGCCGTTGGTCACGAAACAGATTCTCGACTCGGTGGGCGTGCCCGGCGATGCGGTGCGACCGGTCGTGCTGCTGCTCGGTCTCGTCCTGCTCGGCGCCGGCTTCGGTTTCACCCAGGCGGTCCTCCTCGGGAACGTGGCCGAGGACGTCGTCTTCTCGGTGCGTTCCGTGCTCGTGGGCAGGTTCTTCCGGGGGCGGGTGGCGGATCTTCAGTTCCGCCCCACGGGTGAGGTGGTCACCCGCGTGACCTCGGACACGGTGCTCCTCCGGGAGGCGACCTCCTCCGCTCTCGTGAACCTCGTCAACGAGGTCATAGCGCTCATCGGGGCGCTCGCCCTGATGGCGATCCTCGACCTGACGCTTTTCCTGGTCACCCTCGCCTGCATCGCCGTCGTCGGGGTTCTCGCCGGGCGGTTGATGCCGCGGATCGGCACGGCCCAGCGCCTCGCACAGGAGGCGGTCGGTCGGCTCGGCGGCATCCTGGAGGGCGGTGCGCGTGCCGTGCGCACCATGAAGGCGGCCCGAGCGGAAGCGACGGAAGAGCGGAGGGTGCTGGATGAGGCTCGCGAGTCCATGCGGTACGGCAAGCGGGCGAATCGAACCGAGGCGCTGGCGTGGACGATCGCATCGACCGGGATCCAGTTCGGCATCCTCGTCATCCTGTCGGTCGGTGCCTGGAGGATCGGTGCCGGGTGGCTCGAGGTGTCGACCCTCGTCGCCTTCCTCTTGTACGCGTTCCAGCTCGTCGAGCCGGTCAGCTCGATCACGATGTACGTCGCGGAACTGCAGGCCGGCTCGGCCGCCGCGGCACGAATCCGAGAGACGGAGGACATCACGGCGGAGGACACGATCACGGGGAGCGACGTGCCCCGCGGGCGGACGGGGGCCGCGGCCCTGTCATTCGACGGGGTCACCTTCACCTACCCCGGCGCGCGCCATCCGGCCATCGACGACCTGACGCTGTCGCTGCCATGGCGCGGGCGGCTTGCCGTGGTCGGGCCGTCCGGTGCGGGCAAGACCAGCCTGTTCTCGCTCATCCTCGGTTTCTATCGTCCGGAGTCGGGCACCATCCGCATGAACGACACCGACTACGCGTCTCTCTCGCTCGGTTCCATCCGGCAACGGATCGCCTATGTCGAGCAGGACACTCCGCTGCTCGCGGGGAGCATCCGCTACAACCTCGCGTACCGCTTTCCCGATGCGAGCGAGGACGAATTGTGGGATGCGCTCGACGCGGTGCGGCTGCGTGAACTCGTCGAGTCCTTCCCGGCGGGGCTGGATGAGCCGGTCAGCCCGACCAGCCTGTCCGGGGGACAACGTCAGCGCATCGGTGTCGCGAGAGCCATCGTGCGGCGCCCGGAGGTGCTGCTGCTGGACGAGGCGACGGCCCAGCTCGATGGGCTCACCGAGGCTGCGATCAACGGTGTCGTCGATCGGATCTCGGCAGACACGCTCGTCGTCACGATCGCCCACCGTTTGTCGACCGTCGTGGATGCGGACCGCATCGTCGTCGTCGACCGCGGAAGGGTCGTCGGCACGGGGACGCACCGCGAGCTGCTCGTCACCAGCCCGCTCTATGCGCAGCTCGTCGAGGCGCTCCGGATCGGTGCGGCATAGAGCAGTTGAGAAAGCGCGCCGCGCTACTCCGCCGGGTCGTCGCGCCAGGCGATGGCGATCAGCCGCCGCAGGACGTTCAGGTCGATGTCGTCGAGCTTCTTCACGTAGACGCATCCGGCGCCCTCCGTGTAGGTGCCGAGCTGTGGCAGAAGCTCAGCACCCTCGGGAAGGTCCTTCAGACCGTAGATCGAGAGCTGTGCCTTGCGTGGCGAGAACCCGGTCTTCGGCCATTCGCCCTGTGTGCGCGGATTGGCGGGGGAGACGTAGTGGTAGCTGCCGTATCCGACGATCGACGGTCCCCACAGGACGGGCTCGGCACCGGTCACCTCACGGAAGATCTGGGCGAGGGCCATCCCGTCGTCTCGACGGCGCTGTGGCGTCGCGGATTCGAGGAACGCCATGACATCCGCGTCGGTCGGCCGGGTCTTGATCTCGCTCACGTCGCCATTATCGCGCTCATCGTGCTTCCGCCGCATCGCCCGCAGGGGGCAACAGCTCGAACGCGACGGGCGAGGTCGCGACACCGTTCACCTGCAGGGCGATGGCGTGTGCGCCCGGGTAGTAGCGGCGCGTGGTGATCGCGCGGAAGGAATGCCGCCGGTCGATCGCCAGCTCTTCGCCGGGC
Source organism: Microbacterium sp. CJ77 (assembly GCF_002911615.1). Lineage (NCBI taxonomy): Bacteria > Bacillati > Actinomycetota > Actinomycetes > Micrococcales > Microbacteriaceae > Microbacterium > Microbacterium sp. CJ77. Next base: position 823,694 of record NZ_PQBR01000006.1, read on the forward strand.
GCCAGGTCGGCCGTCGCGAGTTTGAAGACCTTTCCGCTGAGCGTGCCGTTCGCGCGGTGGTGGTGCACGACGTAGTCGACCGACAGGCGTGCGCTCTCCACGCCCGTGTTCCGGATGACGGCGGTGAACCGGACTTCTTCGCCCCAGGCCACGCGGGTCTCGGCGAGCAGTGGTCCGTCGATCTGCACGGTCGCGGGACCGAATCCGAGCAGGGCGAGGGCGCGTGGATCACCGCGCTTCACGAGCGTGCGGAGCGCACGGCGGACGAGCGCCGGCGTCGTGGCAGCGGGCGTCTCGAGCCAGCGTCGGGCCGTCTCGACGACCAGCTCGGGGGAGTCGCGGCTGAGATCGTTGAGGTGATTCGCGACCGACCGGCGCACGTATTCGCTGTCGTCGCGGTACAGCGCATCCAGGATGCGGACGGTCGCCGCGGGGTGGCTCAGCAGCCCCGGCACGCGAACCGCCCACGGCAGATACGCGCGAGTGCCCTCGCTCGCGAGTCGCCGCACGTGCTCGTCGGATGCGACCGTCCATCCGGCGATGATGTCGAGCGCCCGCTCGAGGTCGTGGCGCAGCAGCGTGCGGATCGCGAACTCGGCCGTCAGCCGGCCCGTCAGCTCGGAGAGGAGAGCCATGGCGTCGTCGAACGAGGCATCCGTCCCCTCGGCGACGGCGCGCGCGGCGACCGCGCTGGTGACGGGCCAGATCAGCCATCCGGTGAACGCCGGATCGTGCTCAGCAGCAGACCGGATGGTGCGGGCAAGAGTTGCATAGTTGCCCGGGACGTCGGCCAGAAGCGCGTCTCGCAGCAGATCCGCCCGTTCGCGCAGCGACAGTCCGTCGAAAGCGTCTGCGGCGCGCGGCAGTTCGCGAAGGACGCGGTCGGGCACGGCGCCCTGGATGGAACGGGCCAGCGTGGCCGCGACATCGACGCCGAGGAGCTCGTCTGCGAAGGGCATGCCCCCATCATCCCGCGGCCCGCGGCATCGCTAGGCTGACGACCGTGACGGATGACGGTGAGCTGCTGTCTGCCGACGATGCACGCATCCTGGCCCTGGAATCATCCGTGCTGACCGGGCACACGCTCAAGCTGATGATCCTCGCGCCGGGCGAGCCGCTCGATCTGTCGGCGCTGCGCGCAACCGTGTTGAGCCGACTCGTCGACCAGCCGCGCGCTCTCCAGCGCGTGCAGGGTGGGGGAGCGGGCCAGCCGCCTCGCTGGGTCACGGCCGAGGACTTCGACATCGCCGAGCACGTGCGCCGCCGCGCCGGGGCCGAGTGCGCGACCACGGAGGATCTGCGGCGCGTGGTGAGCGCGCTCATGTCGGAACACCTCGACCGCGGCCGGCCGCTGTGGACGCTCGACCTGATCGGTCCGCTCGCGGATGGCAGCGAGGCCATCGCGGCTCGGATGCACCACGCGATGGTCGACGGCATCGCCGGGATGCGATTCCTCGAGACGATCCTGCTGGACCCGCATGAAGGAGTCGAGCCCGGGCTCGCCGCGCCCGCGTCGCCAGCGCCCGCGTCGCCAGCGCATGAGCCGCCTGTGCCCGGGGCATCCGTCCCCGACCCGGTGCCGAGCGCACACATCAGCCTTCCCGCGGTCCTGGCGCGCGAGTTCGGCCAGCCGGGCTCGAGATCGCCGTTCGACCGGCGCATCAGCGGCGCGCGCGACCTGGCGTTCACGGTCGCGCCTCTCGCCGGGTTGAAGGCCATCGGCGCTTCCCGGCCCCACCACGCGACGGTCAACGATGTGCTGCTCGCCGCCGTGGCGGGCGGTCTGCGGACCTGGCTCGGCCGTCACGGTGCTCACCTCGATCTGCGGGCGCAGGTGCCCGTGAGCCTGCACCACAGGGACGAGGATGCGGCGGCGCCCGGCAATCACGACTCGTTCATCAACGTCGATCTCGAGATCGCCGCACCCGACCCGCTGGACCGGCTCGACCGCATCAGCGCACGGACGCGCACCGAGAAGCAGTCGGGTGATGCCGCGATGCTCTACGAGCTCTTCCATGCTCTGGGTACGATCCCGACGGTGGACGCGATCGTGCACCGCGTCGCCGACAGCTCACGCGAGTTCAGCCTGGCCATATCGAACGTCCCGGGCCCGCGCGTTCCGGTCGCCGTCGCGGGGCGCCGCGTCGAGCGGTTGTTCTCGTCATCCGAGCCCGGTGCGCACCATGCCCTGCGCGTCGCGGCGATCTCGCATGCCGACGAGATCGGCATCGGATTCTGCACGGACCCCGCGGCGGTTCCGCGCGTCGACGCGCTCGCCGAGGCTGTGGGCGAAGCGTACGGCGAGCTTCACCGCGCCGCGCTGGGCTGAGACATCCGTACGTTCATAACTCCGTCAATACGAGCCGGTCAGCCCTGCATCCGCGGGTCGTAGGTCGGGTCCCAGTACACGTCCGGGCAGCCCTGCTGGGGTGCCTCGGGGCGCAGCTCGAAGTGCCACGGCTCGTTGTCGTAGATCTGGCAGAGCCCGTAGGCGGGGCCGTGCTCCTTCATCCAGAGGGTCGCCTCGAAACCGCCGACATCGACGGCGTCGCCCGAGACGTGGGCCGACGTCTTCGACGACGCGACCCATCGCGCGGCCTCCTCCCGCGAGCCGTACTGGGCCACAGCCTCTTGCAGGAGCCGGTCCTGGTACTCGGGCGAGCGCCACCCGCTCGTGACCTCGACCGAGACGTCTTCGCGAGCGGCATCCTTCGTCGCCTGCTTCAGGGCTCGCAGCAGGTCGGGGTTCATCCGCGTCACGGCCGGAATGTCGTCGAAGGCGGTCACGCCCTCGAGCGCGGCCTCCATGCCCGCACCGGCTCCGTTTCCCCCGCTGTCCGGGGCTCCATCGGGAGTGCCGTCCGGGACTTCATCGGGCCCCGCTGCGGGGGAGGCGTCCGTGTCCGTTGCGGGAGACAGCGCACCCGCGACGGGGATCGCGATAAGAGTGGTAATTGCCAGCGCCGCGACGACGATCGTCATGGCGAGGATGCGCCGGGCCCGGATTCTGGACTTCGAGGCGGGTGGAGAAGAGGTCATGGGGCCCAGTCAACGAGCCGCCGTGTTGCGAGCGCGTATGGGCTTTTTCATACGCGGACGATACGACCCGGCTCGTAGCATCGGGGGATGCGTGTGCTGATCGTCGAGGACGAGCCCTATCTGGCGGAGGCCATCCGCGACGGGCTGCGACTCGAAGCGATCGCTGCCGATATCGCGGGTGACGGCGACGCGGCGTGGGAGTTGTTGTCGGTCAATTCATACGAGCTCGCGGTGCTCGACCGCGATATCCCGGGGCCGTCGGGGGACGAGATCGCACAGCGCATCGTCGCCTCGGGGAGCGGGATTCCCATCCTGATGCTCACCGCCGCCGACCGAATCGACGACAAGGCCTCGGGTTTCGAGCTGGGCGCCGACGACTATCTGACCAAGCCTTTCGAGCTGCGCGAACTCGTGCTGAGGCTGCGCGCGCTCGAGCGCAGGCGCGGGACCAGCAGGCCCCCGATCCGCGCGTTCGCGGGCCTGCGCCTCGACCCGTTCCGTCGCGAGGTGTATCGCGAGGGGCGGTACGTCGCGCTCACGCGCAAGCAGTTCGCGGTGCTTGACGTTCTGCTCGCGGCCGAGGGTGGGGTGGTGAGCGCCGAAGAGCTCCTCGAGAGCGCCTGGGACGAGAACGCCGACCCGTTCACCAACGCGGTGCGCATCACGGTGTCGTCTCTGCGCAAGCGCCTGGGTGAGCCGTGGCTGATCGCCACGGTGCCCGGGGTCGGGTACCGGATCGAGGCTGCGGGATGAGTGCCCGGCTGAAGCTGACCCTGAGCTACGCGGGGTTCCTCATGATCGCGGGCGCTCTGTTGCTCGCCGCGGTCTGGGTCTTCCTGCTGCGTTACGTGCCGGATGGCAGCATCACGGGCCCGGGGCCGTTCATGCCGAACCGTTCGGACCTGCTGCGCGCCTTCGCTCCGGCCGCAGCCGCGGTCATGGGGTTCCTGCTCGTCTTCGGGCTCGTTGGCGGCTGGTTGCTGGCCGGACGGATGCTCGCGCCGCTGCGGCGGATCACACTGGTCGCCCGGCAGACCACCGAGGGTGCCCTGTCGCACCGCATCCGGCTCGCCGGACCGGACGACGAGTTCCGCGAGCTCGCCGACGCCTTCGATGCGATGCTCGACCGCGTCGAGAGTCATGTCGCCGAGCAGCGGCGGTTCGCGGCGAACGCGTCGCACGAACTGCGGACCCCGCTCGCGACGACGCAGGCGCTGCTCGAGGTCGCACGGAGCGACCCCGCGAGCAACACCCCGCGGCTGCTCGAGCGGCTGCGCTCGGTCAATGCCCGAGCGATCGACATCACCGAGGCGTTGCTGCTGCTGAGCCGCGCCGATCAGCGGTCGTTCGCGCGCGAGGTCGTCGACCTGTCGCTCATCGTCGAAGAGGCCACCGAGACCCTGCAGGCGCTCGCGGACAGGCGCGGTGTGATCGTCGAGGTGTCGGGAGATGTCGCCCTCGTGCGCGGCTCGCCGACGCTGCTGCTGCCGATGGTGTCGAACCTGGTGCAGAACGCGATCGTGCACAACCGCGCCGAAGGGGGAACCGTCGAGGTCGTCACGTCGGCGCATGCCGGGTCCGTCCGACTCGTCGTCGGCAATACGGGTGAGGTCGTGCCGCCCGCGAGCGTGTCCACCCTCGCGGAGCCCTTTCAGCGGGGGGCCGGACGCATCCGTTCGCACCACCCCTCGCACGACTCGGGCGTCGGTCTGGGGCTCGCGATCGTGAAGAGCATCGTGCAGGCGCAGGATGGCTCGCTGGAGATCGTCGCGCGTCCGTCGGGCGGGCTCGACGTCACGGTGGATCTGCCCCGGGCCTGAGGGCGTGCCAGTTCGCGGCACATGGAGTGTTTCGGTCGGGAAGGGTGGGATGGGGCACCCGAGCTAGAGCGTGAGCTCGACGCGGACCTGGACCTGGTCGCCCTCGGCGAGACCCTGGCGGTCGCGCACCGACTTCTTCAGCGGAACGGTGTACGTCCCGGCGGACGAGGGGAACATCGACGTCATCCACACCGAGTCCCCGATCGTGACGCGGATGCGGACGGCGCCGAACCCGCGGCGGAGCGCGGGGTCCTGCATCTCGCGGATCGCCTCGCTGTCGTCGGGCGGCAGATCGGTGAAGAACCAGGATGCATCCGTCCGCGCATCCCATCGATAGACGGTGCCCTCGAAGTCGACGATCATCCACCCACCGTATTGCGCATGGAGTCCCGGTTTCGGGATGCTGACCGACCGCTTCGGTGTCACCTGGGTGATCGACGTCCAGACCGCGAGTTAGCCTGGACGCCGATCGGAAGGACGGCTATGCAGAAGCGCATCTTGGGACGTACGGGGCGCGAGGTCTCGCTCGTCGGGCTCGGCACCTGGCAACTCGGATCGGACTGGGGTGATGTCAGCGAGGATGACGCGCTCGCCGTCCTGCGGGCCGCCGACGACGAGGGCGTGACGTTGTTCGACACGGCCGACGTCTACGGCGACGGGCGATCCGAGACGGTGATCGGGCGCTTCCTGCGGGGGCGGAGCGACGTCTTCGTCGCCACGAAGATGGGCCGCCGTCTGCCGCAGGAGCCCGAGAACTACTCGCCCGAGAACTTCCGCGCGTGGATCGATCGGTCGCGCCGCAACCTCGGGGTCGAGACCCTCGACCTGGTCCAGCTGCACTGTCCGCCGAGCGCGGTGATCGACGCGGATGCGACCTACGACGCACTCGATGAGCTGGTCTCGGATGGCTCGATCGCGGCATACGGCGTCTCGGTCGAGACGTGCGACCAGGCACTTTCGGCCATCGGTCGTCCGGGCGTCGCGAGCGTGCAGATCATCTTCAACCCGCTGCGCCTCAAGCCGCTCGACGAGGTGCTGCCCGCCGCCGAGGCTGCGGGGGTGGGCATCCTCGCTCGCGTGCCGCTCGCATCCGGGCTGCTCTCGGGCAAGTACACGGCCGACACGATCTTCGCCGAGTCGGATCACCGCTCCTACAACCGCAACGGCGAGGCGTTCGACCGCGGCGAGACTTTTTCGGGAGTGGACTTCGAGGTCGGGATCCGGGCGGCGAACGAGCTCGCCGCCGCGCTGCCGGACGGGGTGAGTCTGCCCCAGGCATCCCTCGCCTGGATCATGTCGCGCCCCGGCGTGACGACCGTGATCCCGGGTGCGCGCAACCCGCGTCAGGCCGTCTCGAATGCCGAGGCGGCGGCACTGCTGCAGCAGGGCTTCGACGTCGAGGCGTTCGATGCCGCGGTGCGGGACGTCTACGACCGGCTGCTGCGAGCGGACATCCATCCGCTCTGGTGACAGCGCCGGAGGGATGCCCGCCCGCGCCCCGGACGGTGCCGATATCCTGTGGCGGTGACCGGCACCGACGCGACGCTCGTCCTGCATGTCCTGCCGCTCGCCGCCGGTGCCGCGGTCAGCCCGGCGCTGCTGGGCGCGAGTGTGGAGATCCTCGCCGGGTTCGCGGGCCGGGGCATCCGTACCCTCGCGTCGTACCTCGTGGGCGCTGCGGCGGTCGTCTGCGCGGCGCTCCTGCTCGCCACGGCCCTGCCGCAGCGCGGGCCGTCGACCGGCGCGAGCGCCGTCAGCGACGCGGTCGATCTCGCCCTGGCGGCTCTGCTCGTGATCGTCGCGGCCGTGCTGGTGTTCCGGCGCTCAGGATCCGGCAGTGGTGCGACCCTGACGCGGCTGCGCGCCTCGCGCTGGCTCGCGCTCGGCGCCGCGGCGCTCGGCGTCCTCATGATGGCCACCAACATCAGCACCCTCGTGCTCGTGCTGGCGGGTGCGCACGAGACGGCTTCGGCCGATGCCGGGGCCCTCGCATCCGGCGTCGCCTACGGTGTCTTGGCATTCGGGGCACTTCTTCCCGTTCTTCTGCCGCTCGGATGGGCGGTCCTCAGCCCGAAGACGGCCACCCGGCAACTCGGACGCCTGCAGGCCGTGCTCTCGCGCCACGGTCGCGTGATCGGCATCGTGGTGTGCCTCCTCACGGCCGTCTACCTGGTCGTCCGCGGGTTGGGCCTGATCTAGCGGCGGCGCTCAGCCGACTGCCTGCTGCGGGCGGACATCCATCCGCTCTGGTGAGAGCTTCGGAGAGATGCCGCCCGCAGCGGTGACTACTTGGCGAGGAAGGCCAGCAGCGCCTCGTTGACCTCGGCCGTGTGCGTGGTCAGAAGGCCGTGCGGGGCGCCCTCGATCTCGACGTAGTCGGCGCTCGGCAGGGCCTTCGCGAAGCGGCGCCCGGTCGCGTCGATCCCGAGGATGCGGTCGGCGGTGCCGTGCAGGATCAGCGTCGGCACGTCGACCTTCGGGATGTCGGCCCGGAAGTCCGTGGCCCAGGTGAGGGGAGCTGCGGCCGAGGCGACCGATCCGGAGCCCGCGGCGATGTTCCACGCGTTCCGCACGGCCTCTTCGCTGATGCGCGAACCGAGGTTCTCGTCCAGGTTGAAGAAGTCGTTGTAGAACGCCGTGAAGTAGGCGTAGCGGTCGTTCCTCACCGCGTCGACCACGCCCTGGAAGAACTCGAGCGGCGCGGCGCCCTCGGGGTTGTCGTCGGTGATGAGCAGGCCCGGCTCGAGCGAGGCGAGAAAAGCCGCCTTCGCGACGCGCGCCGAACCGTAGGTCGCGATGTAGCGCGCGACCTCGCCGGTTCCCATCGAGAAGCCGACGAGCACGGCGTCCCGCAGGTCGAGAGTCTCCATGACGACGTTGAGGTCGGCGGCGAAGGTGTCGTAGTCGTAGCCGACCGAGGGCTGCGAGGACTGGCCGAATCCCCGGCGGTCGTATGTGATGACGCGGTATCCGGCGTCGAGCAGGGCTGCGGTCTGACCCTCCCACGAGTTGCCGTCGAGCGGGTATCCGTGAATCAAGACCACCGGCTGACCCGTGCCCTTGTCTTCGTAGTGCAGTTCGATGTCGACGCTGTTCTCGCGGCCAACGGTGATCTTCGCCATGAGTGTCTCCTTTATGGGTGTTCGGATTGATGGGTGTTCGATGTCCTCGTGGAGAGGGCCGCTGAGAACCATCGTTCTCTGCATGTCCCCAACCATAGAGAACGTGCGTTCTCCGCGCAACCCCTGTGAGATGAACGTCCCCCCACGTCTTCTCGAACGAGCGAGTAGTGTTGAGAACAATCGTTCTCTCGTCCCGATCCGGAAGGAGTCCCCATGAGCATCACGCTCGATGTATCGCGTGACGCCATCGTCGAGGCGGCCGATGCCCTGTTCTACGGCCGGGGGATCCAGTCCGTCGGCATGGACGACATCCGCACAGCCGCGGGGGTGTCGCTGAAGAAGCTCTACTCGGTGTTCCCGAGCAAGGAGAGCCTCGTCATAGCCGTTCTCGCCGCCCGACACGAGGTCTGGGAATCCGGGGTCGCACATGCCGTGAGCCTGTCGACCACGCCGCGCGAAAAACTTCTCGCGATGTACGACTTCCTCGAGCAGTGGTTCGGTGAGGCATCCTTCCGCGGCTGCGGATTCATCAACGCCTTCGGCGAGCTCGGGGCGACGTCGCCGGCCATTGTCACGATCGCCCGCGAGCACAAGGAGTCGTTCCAGCGCTACGTCGAAGAGCTCGTACGGGCGACGGGGCTGAGTGCCCCGGACTCCGAAGAGCTCGCGGCAGAGCTCGCCCTGCTGGCCGAGGGGGCGCAGACGACCGCGGCGATCGCCGGCACCGTGGCCCCCGCCGCGGTCGCCCGGCGTGCGGCGACGACACTCATCGACGCGGCGCTCGACGGGCGCTGAGGGAAGGTACCGATCGTGCAGAGCTCGAATTCCGCGGGGGATCGCCCCTGGGTCGCCTCCTATGCGGAGGGCGTACCGGCCGAGATCCCCGCCGTCACGGAGACCCTTCTCGACATGCTCGACGCATCCGTCGCGAAGTATGGCAAGCACACGGCGCTCGAGTTCTTCGGTGCGACGACGACCTATGCCGAGCTCGGTGAGCTCGTCGCACGCGCGGCCGGTGGGCTGCGCAAGCTCGGCGTCCAGGCGGGGGATCGGGTGGCGCTGGCGCTGCCCAACTGCCCCCAGCACGTCGTTGCGTTCTACGCGGTCATGCGTCTCGGAGCGATCGCCGTCGAGCACAATCCGCTCTACACCCCGCGCGAGATCCGGCACCAGTTCGAGGTGACCTCCCCGGTCGTCGCCATCGTGTGGGACAAGATCGCGGATGTCGTCTCTGCGCTTCCCGAGGACGCCCGACCCGCGCACGTGGTGTCGGTGAGCCTGCCCGAGGCCATGCCGTTCGGCAAGCGGTTCGCCCTGCGCCTTCCGATCGCGAAGGCGCGGAAGGCCCGTGAGGCGATCACGGCCAAGCCCACGGCGAAGGGCATCATCCCCTGGTCGCGCATCGTCGAAGCGCGCCGGATCTCGGAGCGGGTCCCGCATCCGACGCTCGATGACACGGCGCTGCTGCTGCTCACGAGCGGCACGACGGGCGCCCCCAAGGCGGCCATCCTGTCGCACCGCAACCTGCGCTCCAACGCGGCTCAGGGGCGAGCGTGGCTGCCGGGACTCCACGACGGCGAAGAGGTCGTCTACGCGGTCCTGCCGCTGTTCCACGCCTACGGACTCACCCTGTGCCTGACATTCGCGATCTCGATCGGCGCGAAGCTCGTGCTCTTCCCGAAGTACGACCTCGACCTGGTCATCGCGGCGACCCGAACCTCCCCGCCGACCTTCCTGCCTGCCGTGCCGCCGATCTACGACGCTCTGGCCCGCGCCAGCAACCACAAGCGCATCGACCTGACCGGTGTCCGCTTCGCGATCTCGGGGGCGATGAGCCTTCCGGTCGCTACGGTGACGCGCTGGGAGGAGGCGACGGGTGGGCTCCTGGTCGAGGGGTACGGCATGACGGAGACGTCCCCGGTCGCGCTCGGGAACCCCGCGGGTCCGAGCCGTCGCCCCGGCACGGTCGGCGTGCCGTTCCCCAGCACAGAGATCCGGGTGGTCGACCCGGACGACCCGACGCAGGACCGTGCACCCGGCGAGGAGGGCGAGCTGCTGATCCGCGGCCCGCAGGTCTTCGGCGGCTATTGGAATGCTCCCGATGAGACGGTGGCCGCTCTGCTGCCGGGTGGTTGGCTGCGGACCGGTGACATCGTGACGATGTCGGAGGACGGGTTCGTGACGATCATCGACCGTCTGAAGGAGCTCATCATCACGGGCGGGTTCAACGTGAGCCCGACCGAGGTCGAGCAGGCGCTCATGCTGCACCCGGACGTCGACAGTGCGGCGGTCGTGGGTCTGCGGCGCCCCTCCGGGGGAGAGGATGTCGCCGCGGCCGTCGTGATGAAGCCCGGCGCCGTGTTCGATGCGTCCGCGCTCCGCGACTTCTGCCGCCAGCACCTGACCGCGTACAAGATCCCCAAGAAGATCGTCCAGGTCGACGAACTGCCGCGATCCCAGGTCGGCAAAGTGCTGCGCCGGACCGTCCGCGATCAGCTCTTGCAGCTCGGCGCGGGGTAGCTGCCTCCGGCTCCGCGCTCGTTCGCATCATCCCCGGAGCCGGTAGGACCTTCGGCCCCTGGCAGCCGCTCGTTCCCGACGTAACGTCGGGAACGTAGCAGGAGAAACGCAGGGCACCCCTACTGGGGCCAGGCGGGAAGGGATGACCATGGACAACATCGTGGTGGGCTATGACGGATCGGAGCCGTCGCTGGTCGCTTTGGAATGGGCCGCTGCCCGTGCGGCCGAGCGTTCGACCAGTGTCGAGATCGTATCGGTGAACGCATCCGACCTGTTCGATGAGACGGTCATCCCCGATGTGCTGCACGATGCCGAGCGTCGCTTCCGTGATATCGCGAAGGGTGCGCTCGTGCGGTCGCGTCGGGTGACCGGTCACCTGCCCGGTGCGCTGCTGGAGGCGGCCGAGAAGGCCGACCTGCTCGTGATCGGTGCACACCGGCGTCGTCCCGTGCGCGCGGCGCTGACGGGGTGGCGTCCGCTCCGTACGGTTGCACGGTCGAGCGTCCCGGTCGTGGTGGTGCCGGATGACTGGACCCCGAAAGAGGGCCGGGTGCTCGTCGGGCTCGATGACGACGACAGCTCGTCGGCTGCCATCCACTTCGCCGCCCGCGAAGCGCAGGCCGCCGGCGTGGGGCTGATGCTCGTGCATGCCTGGCAGATGCCGGTGCCGACGATGGATGGTGCGGTCGCGGTGCTCGCATCCCCGATAGAACAGAAGGCGGGACATCGCCGCATCCTGGACACCGTCGGTGATGATCTGCAGGCCGCCTATCCGGGGCTGGCGATCGAACGGGTGCTGGTGAACGACAACCCGCCTGCCGCACTGCTGGCCGAGGCGCGGCTCGCGTCGCTGCTCGTCATCGGCACCCACCACCGTGGACCCGTCACCGGCGCGATTCTCGGTTCGGTCGGACAGGACACCGTCGCGCAGTCCCGCATCCCGGTGTGTGTCGTTCCCGTGGCGGTGAGTCCCGCGCAGACGTGAGGTGCGACCGCGTCGTCGGTAGGGTTGCGAACAGCGTCCAACGCCGGGAGGCGCGTATGACTGACGACACGGTTCCCTCGAACGACACGGATTCACCGACCGAGGATTCTTTGGCGAGCCCATTCGAGGCGCTGTCGGATCAGCGGCTGTCGGATCTGCTGATCGCCAGCACATCCCTCGTCGAGCGGCTCGACCTCGAGGTCGTTCTGCGTCGGATCGTCGAGGCTGGAATGACCCTCGTCGGCGCTCGGTACGGTGCCCTGGGCGTCATCGGTCAGGACGGGGGGCTCGAACGGTTCATCCATGTCGGAATCGATGCGCCCTCCGTCGAACGCATCGGCCATCTGCCGGTCGGTCGCGGCGTTCTGGGGGCGGTGATCACCGACCGGGAACCGATCCGTGTTCCGCACCTCGGCGCCGAACCTCGATCGGTCGGATTCCCCGCGAACCACCCTGTGATGGATTCGTTCCTCGGCGTGCCGGTGCGCGTCGGCGAGCAGGTCTACGGAAACCTGTACCTGACCGAGGCCGTCCGTGGCGCGTTCAGCGCCGCAGACGAAGAGCTCGTCGTCGCCCTGGCAGCGACGGCCGGGATCGCGATCGAGAACGCCCGCATGTACGACGCCGCGCGCACGCGAGAGCTGTGGAACGCGACGATCGCGGATGTGATGTCGGCGATGCTCGACGTCGACGGGGCGAACGTGCTCGACGTGATCGCGGCACGCGTGGCCGCGCTCATAGATGCCGACCTGGTGGCGGTTGCCATTCCGGACGGCACCGACCGACTCGTCCTCTCCACCGTGTACGGACTGTCGGCGGCGGAGCTGCAGGCTCACACGTACGAGGCCGATGGCACCCTGACGGGACGCGCCCTGCGCACGCGGCAGGCCCTCAGCATCGACCGTGAGCCCGCGGGGACGATGTTCGAGGGGCAACCGGTGCTCGGTCCGACGGTCGCGATCCCGCTGTTCGCGGGGGACGAGGCGCTGGGCGTGCTGATGGTTTCGCGCGCGCCCGACGGGCGCTCGTTCACCGAGGCCGACCTCGAGATGGCGTTCGCGTTCGCGGCCCAGGCGAGCATCGCGCTCGAGATCGTGCGCGCTCGCGAGGATCGCAAGCGCGCCGAGACGACGCGCGATCGGGCGCGGATCGCCCGCGACCTGCACGATCACGTGATCCAGCGGCTGTTCGGTGCGGGTCTTTCGCTCCAAGCGGTCTCGGCGACCGTGGACCCCGCGGCATCCGAAGCCATCGAAACCCAGATCGACGTGATCGACGCCGCGATCAAGGACATCCGCTCCGCGATCTTCGCACTCGGGAGCGGCGACCGACGCGGCAAGAAATCGTTCCGCGATCGCATCCTGGACGTCGTTGCCGAGGTGAGCGACTCGTGGCCCATGCCCGTGCGAGTCGCCTTCATGGGTGCCCTGGACAACGTCATCGCGGGCCGTCTCGACGATGACCTCGTCGCGGTGGTACGAGAACTGTTGACCAATATCGCGAAACACGCGGATGCCGAGACCGTGAGCGTGGTGGTCCAGATCGTCGACGATCAGGTGGAGCTGACCGTTTCGGATGACGGCGTCGGCATCGCCGAGGGTGTCGTACGGAGCGGCCTGGCCAATATCACCGAGCGCGCGCGGCTGCGCTCGGGTTCGTGCGACATCGTCTCGTCGCGACAGCCCGGACAATCGGGTACGGTCGTGCACTGGCGCGTTCCCCTCGAACCGTCGAATCCGGTCGAATCATCGGAAGAAGTCTCGCAATGACCCGAGTTTTCGTCGTGGACGACCACGAGATCGTGCGACGTGGCGTGGCCCAGCTGATCGACGCCGAGCACGACCTCGAGGTCGTCGGCGAGGCGGGCAGTGTCGACGAAGCGATGCGCCGCATCGAAGCCACGCGTCCCGACGTCGCTGTACTGGATGTTCGTCTGCCCGATGGAAGCGGTATCGACCTGTGTCGCGACATCCGCTCCGCGCACCCCAGCGTGAAGTGCCTGATCCTGACCGCCTATGACGACGACGAGGCGTTGCGGTCCGCGGTCCTGGCCGGCGCGAGCGGGTATGTCATCAAGAACGTGCGGGGCGGCTCGATCGTCGACGCGGTCCGGCAGGCTGCGTCGGGGGGCACGATCCAGGCTGCCGATGTCATGCTGCGCGCGGCGCGGACGCTGCACCCCGACAAGGAGCCGCGTCAGGGGTCGATCGACCCGGGTCTGTCGTTGCGGGAGAGTCAGATCCTCGGCCTGATCGCCGAGGGGATGACCAACCGCGAGATCGGCGAGCGCCTCGGGATCGCCGAGAAGACCGTCAAGAACTACGTCAGCGGGTTGCTCGCGAAGCTCGGCATGGAGCGACGTACCCAGGTCGCGGTCTATGGGGCCGAACGCAAAGGCTGGGGGAACGTCGGTCCGTGAGGACCGCACGCCCAGCCGTCGCGTACCCGTCTCGGCTCACGCGGCGGCCTTCTTGGGCTCGTGCATGATCAGCACCGGACACCGCGCGTGCTGAGCGCATGTCGCGCTGACCGATCCGAGGAGGAGCCCCACGAACCCGCCCCGACCGCGGCTGCCCAGGACGAGCATCGACGCATGATCGCTCATGTCGATGAGGGATGCGGCCACCGGGCCGGGACGGATCGACGTTCGCAGCCCCTCCGGCCGACCCTCCGGAAACGCCTGTTCGATGGCCTCGGTCAGGATGTCCTCCGCGTCGCCCTCGGGCGACCAGTCTCCGGTCGCGAAGGAGGCGTCGTACGTGACGGGAAACTGCCACGCCGTCACCGCTTCGAGGGGAACATCCATCATCCGAGCGAGCTCCGCCGCCTTCCGCAGCGCCTCGATCGAACTGGCCGATCCGTCGACGCCGACGACGATCGGCTTCGGCTCTGTGCTGGTGACCATGGTCTCTTCCTTTCGGGATGATGCCTACAGTGCGGGGCCGGCCCGTCAGCGGGCCGCGGAGTGCGCGAACAGGTGCGTCAGGTCCAGCGGTTGCGTCGGCGGCAGGAACAGGCTCGCCGGGTCGATCTGCGAGGGCGCTGCGTTGGTGTGTGCGGTCGATTCCATGACATGGTCCTTTCGTCTGCTCGCGGGAGGCGGATTCTCCACGGTCGCTCGTTTCATGCTCTCGCCGCCCCCATCTGCGGAGCAGGGCCAAAGGTCCCGCGCGTGGCCGGGACGACGCACGTCCCCGCGTGCAGAATGGTGCGGGCAGCGCTAGAGTTCCCCGGGTTGCGACGTGTCTCCGGGGACGTACCCGAAACCGCCCGCAGGAAGGTCTGACAGTGCTCTGGTCCCTCTTGGTCCGCCACCTGCGGCCCGCGTGGCCCCTCCTGGTCGCCGTGATCCTGTTCCAGCTGGGACAGTCGATCGCGTCGCTGCTGCTGCCGACGCTCAACGCGGACATCATCGACAACGGCGTGGTCACGGGTGACATCCCCTACATCTGGTCGATCGGCGCACTCATGCTCGGCATCACGCTGGCGCAGGTCGCGTGTGCGATCGCCGCGGTCTATTTCGGGTCGAAGCTCGCGATGGGCATGGGACGCGACCTGCGCGCCGCGCTGTTCCACCGCGTGGTCGGCTTCTCGCAGCGCGAGGTCGGCCAGTTCGGCACCCCGTCGCTGATCACCCGCAACACGAACGACGTGCAGCAGGTGCAGATGCTCGTGCAGGTCACGGCCACGCTGATGGTCTCGGCCCCGATCCTCGCGATCGGCGGCGTCGTGCTCGCCATCCGGCAGGACGTCGGGTTGTCGTGGCTGATGGCGGTGAGCATCCCGGTGCTGTTGATCGCGGTCAGCCTCATCATCGTGCGCATGGTGCCGTACTTCCAGGCCATGCAGAAGCGCATCGATCGCGTCAACCAGATCATGCGGGAGCAGCTGACCGGCATCCGCGTCATCCGCGCCTTCGTCCGTGAGGACGAGGAGCGCGCACGTTTCCGCGGGGCGAGCGCGGGCGTCGCCGAATCGGGTCTGCGAGCCGGCAACCTGATGGCGCTGATGTTCCCCGTCGTCATGCTCGTCCTGAATGTTTCCAGCGTCGCCGTCATCTGGTTCGGCGCGTTCCAGGTGCAGGCGGGCGAGGCGCAGATCGGCACGCTGTTCGCGTTCCTGCAGTACCTCATGCAGATCCTCATGGGCGTCATGATGGCGACGTTCATGTTCGTGATGATCCCGCGCGCCGCGGTCAGCGCCAATCGCATCGGCGAGGTGCTCGCGACGGACTCGTCCGTGGTGACGGCGGCGTCGCCCGTCCACCCCGGGTCCGTCTCGGCCGACATCGTGTTCGACGACGTCGAATTCTCGTACCCCGGTGCGGCGGAACCGGTGCTGAAGGGCATCCGATTCCGTGTCGCACCCGGAACCACCACGGCGATCATCGGATCGACCGGCGCGGGCAAGTCCACGCTGGTCGGACTCGTCCCCCGGCTCTTCGACGCGACCGCGGGGGCCGTGCGCGTCGGGGGGATCGATGTACGCGAGTGGGACCCCGACGCGCTCTGGAAGATGATCGGTCTGATGCCGCAGCGCGCGTTCCTGTTCTCGGGAACCGTGGCCTCGAACCTGCGTTACGGCAATGCCGAAGCGAGCGACGAGGACCTGTGGTGGGCTCTGGAGATCGCCCAGGCACGCGACTTCGTGGAGGCGATGCCGCTCGGCCTGGATGAGCCGATCGCGCAGGGCGGTGTCAACGTGTCCGGCGGTCAGCGCCAGCGTCTGGCGATCGCGCGGGCGCTGGTGAAACGCCCCGACATCTATGTGTTCGATGACTCGTTCTCGGCGCTCGACGTGGCTACCGATGCGACGCTCCGGCGCGAGTTGACGGCTCGCGTCCCGAACGCGACGCGCCTGGTCGTCGCCCAGCGCGTCAGCACCATCCGCGACGCCGACCAGATCGTCGTCCTCGATCACGGCGAGGTCGTGGGAATCGGGAGACACGCCGAGCTGCTGGAGACGAACGAGACGTATCGCGAGATCGTCGAGTCGCAGGAGAGCGTGGAGGCTTCGGCATGAGCGATCGCGCCGCCACGTCGACCACCACGGCACCCCCGCCGCGCGGACCCATGGGCGGACGTGGGCCGATGGGCGGCATGGCCGGGCCCGTCGCGAAGCCCCTGAACTTCGGGGCGTCCGCCAAACGCCTGCTCGGCACCCTCCGGCAGGACAGGGCACGCCTCGTGCTCGTGATCGTGCTGGGGGTGCTCAGCGTCGGTCTCATGGTCACGGGGCCGAAGCTGCTCGGTGAGGGCACGAACATCGTGTTCTCGGGATTCACGTCGCTGCAGTTCACCTCCGGTACGACCAAGCAGCAGGTTATCGACCAGCTCGTGGCGGCCGGTCAGACCCAGCAGGCCGACATGCTGCGGACGATGGACTTCGTCCCCGGTGCCGGGGTCGACTTCGTCCAGCTGAGTCAGATCCTGCTGCTCGTGCTCGCCGTGTACGTCTTCGGGAGCGTCTTCGCGCTCTTCCAGGCGCGCATCCTCAACGGGGTCGTGCAGCGCGCGATGCATCGTCTGCGCCTGCAGGTCGAGGACAAGATCCACCGTCTGCCGCTCAGCTACTTCGACCGCGTGCAGCGAGGTGATCTGCTGAGCCGCGTGACCAATGACGTCGACAACATCGGGCAGTCGCTGCAGCAGACGCTCTCGCAGGTGATCACGTCGCTCCTGACCGTGGTCGGCGTGCTGCTGATGATGTTCCTGATCTCACCGGTGCTCGCCCTGATCGCGCTCGTGACGATCCCGCTGACGATCGTGATCACCGTGCTGGTGGCGCGACGGTCGCAGAAGCTGTTCGTCGAGCAGTGGAAGCAGACCGGCGTCCTCAATGCGCGCGTGGAGGAGACCTACTCCGGGCACGCCCTCGTGAAGGTCTTCGGACACCGGGGCGAGGTCGAGGCGGCGTTCGGCGATGAGAACGCCCGCGTGTACCGGGCGAGCTTCGGGGCCCAGTTCGTCTCGGGCATCATCATGCCCAGCATGATGTTCGTCGGCAACCTCGTGTACGTCGCGATCGCGGTCGTCGGCGGGCTGCAGGTCGCGGCCGGGATGATCTCGATCGGAGACGTCCAGGCGTTCATCCAGTACTCGCGTCAGTTCAGTCAGCCGCTCAGCCAGCTCGGCTCGATGGCGAACCTGCTGCAGTCCGGGGTCGCGAGCGCGGAGCGCGTGTTCGAGCTGCTCGACGAGGACGAGCAGAGCGCCGACCCCGACGATGCCGAGACGGTTCCCGAATCGGCCAGCGAGCTGGAGTTCCGGGATGTGTCGTTCCGGTACACGCCCGACAAGCCCCTCATCGAGGGGCTGAACCTGACGGCCCAACCGGGCAGCACGGTGGCGATCGTCGGGCCGACCGGGGCCGGCAAGACGACGCTGGTCAACCTGATCATGCGCTTCTACGACGTGGATGAGGGGTCGATCGCTCTCGGCACGGCGGAGGGCGACGCGGTCGACACGCGCCGGATGACGCGCGACGACCTGCGTTCCCGCACCGGCATGGTGCTTCAGGACACGTGGCTCTTCGCCGGAACGATCCGCGAGAACATCCTCTACGGTCGCCCCGAGGCGAGCGAGGAAGACCTGGTGGCCGCCGCATCCGCCGCCTATGTCGACAGGTTCGTGCACATGCTGCCGGACGGCTACGACACCCAGCTGGACGACGAGGCGACGAACCTGAGCATGGGGGAGCGGCAGCTGATCACGATCGCTCGCGCGTTCCTGGCCGACCCCCGGCTGCTGATCCTCGACGAGGCGACGTCCTCTGTCGACACGCGCACCGAGCTGCTCATCCAGCGGGCGATGTCACGACTGCGCGAGAATCGCACGGCGTTCGTGATCGCCCACCGCCTCTCGACGATCCGCGACGCCGACATGATCCTGGTGATGGAGAGCGGGTCGATCGTCGAGCAGGGCAACCACGCCGAGCTCCTCGCCGCGCGGGGCGCATACTGGCGTCTCTACAACGCCCAGTTCGACGCACCCATGAGCGAAGAGGTGGAGCAGGATCCGTTGACGGGAGCCGTGCAGGTCCTCGGCGAGGACGTCGTGCCGGAGCCGGAGCCGGAGCGCTGACTCGACGTCCGTTCAGCCGCGCGCACGCGCAATGACCAGCGGGGTATGCGTCTCGGGGTCTTCGATCACGCGGCACGGCAGGTCGAAGACCCGCTCGACGGCGTCCGCCGTCAGGACCTCCGTGGGCGGTCCGTCGATCACCACGTGACCGTCGCGCAGCGCGATGAGCCGGTCGGCATACCGCGCCGCGTGGTTCAGGTCGTGCAACACGGCGATGATCGTGCGGCCCTGCTCGCGATTCACGCGACGGAAGAGCTCCATCGCGTCCATCTGGTGCGCGATGTCGAGGTAGGTCGTCGGCTCGTCGAGCAGCAGCACGCCCGTGTCCTGCGCGAGCGCCATCGCGAGCCAGACCCGCTGACGCTGCCCGCCCGACAGTGTGTCGATGTCGCGCGCGGCGAGGTCGACGACACCCGTCGACTCCATCGCGCGCCGCACCGCCGTCTCGTCGTCCGGCGTCCACGCTGCGAAGGCACCGCGGTGCGGGTATCGTCCCCGCGCGATCAGGTCCACGACGCGCACCCCCTCGGGGGCGACGTTGCTCTGCGGGAGCATCCCGAGCTCCCGCGCGAGTTCTCGAGGAGTCCGGTCGCGCAGATCGCGACCGTCGAGCATGATCGTGCCGGATGCCGGACGCATCAGACGGGCGATCGCGCGCAGGAGCGTGGACTTGCCGCAGCCGTTCGGGCCGACGATGGCGACGAACTCTCCGGCGCGGATGTCGAGGTTGAGCGCGTCGACCACGGTCCGGTGACGGTCGTACGCGATGCTCACCGAACGCAGGCCGAGCGCGTCCGTCGGCTGAGATCCGGCGCTCACAGCAGCCCCTTCTCGGCGAGCAGCTCTTCCGCGCGGTCGGCTTGCGTATCGTCGTCGTCCGTCGACGCGTAGACCTCTTCGAGCCGCCGGTGGAACGCCTCGCCCGCGGCCTCGTACCGCGCGAGCCAGCGATCACGATCGCGGCGCCAGTAGCCCATCGTCGTCCAACGGTCGGTGGGGCGGCGCAGTTCGCGGCGCAGGCGATGGCGCACGGCGCGCATGTCGCTGGCCTCGCCCGCGAACCAGAGATATCCCGGAGTGTCGGGATCGGCCTCGGCGCGGACGAGGGTCTCGGGCACGAGAGCGTCGGCCTCGACCCAGCGCACCGTGTCGCCGTCGCGGAGGGGGAAGTCCTGCCGGTCGGCGGGGTCGTCGACGCTCAGCACGACGTGGACGCGAGCGGATGCCGAGGCATCCGTCGCCTCGTACCGTTCCTGCATGATGCGCCCGATCGCGGGAAGAGCCGTCGCGCCGCCGCACAGTCCGATCCACTCCGAATCCGCCGGAGGCCGGTAGTGCCCGCGCGGCTCGTCGAACGCGACCTCGTCGCCGATCTCTGCGCGCCCGGCCCATTCGGTCGCGGGGCCCTCGCCGTGCAGCAGCAGATCGATGTCGAGCTCGCCGACCTCCGGTCGCCACGCCCGCGCCGTGTAGTACCGGGGCACGGGTTCGCCATCGCGAGAGGGCACCACGAGTGCGAAGAACTCGTCCGCGTGCACGCCGAACCTCGGCGGTACCCCGTCGGCGGGGATGATGTCGGAGACCGTCACCCGCACCATGTGCGGGGTCACGATCTGGCGCCGGATGACCCGGCCCCGGTGCAGGGCTGCAGTCTCAGTCATCGAGTCGTCCTTTCGCGCGTGGTCAACAGCCACGCCAGGTAGATGCCGCCGATGCTCACCGTGACGAGACCGGTCGGAATGATCGTGGGTGCGAACAGCCGCGCCGAGATGAGGTCGCTCAGACACAGGAGCAGGGCCCCCGTCAGGGCCGACGCGCCGAGCGGGATCGTCCCGGATCGCCACAGCCGCCGCGCGATCTGCGGGGCGGCGAGGGCGACGAACCCGATGGGCCCCGTGATCGCGGTCGCCACCGCGATCAGGGCGACCCCGAGGATCATCGCGCCCCAGCGGGTGGCCGCGGGACGCGCACCGAGGGCGGCGGCGCGCTCGTCGCCGAGCTCGTACGCGACGAGCGCCCGGGCCATCCCCGCCGCGATGGCGCCCGTGACGGCGAGCGTCAGGATCGCCGGAACCAGCCACTGCGCGTCCACGCCGTTGAGTGAGCCCGTCGCCCAGATCGCGGCCGACAGAGCGACGAGGTCGTCCGAGCGCAGGACGAGCACGGTGTTCACGGCCGACAGCATGGCCGTGACCGCGATGCCCGTCACGACGAGTGCGAACCCGTGTACACCGGCCCTGCTGCTGAGAGCGAAGGCGAGGACGGCCGCGGCGAGTCCCCCGGCGAATGCGCTGGTGGTCAGGGTCAGCACGCTCACCGCGCCGGCGTTCATCACGAGCAGCACCCCGGTGAACGCCCCGGTCGAGAAGCCGAGGATGTCGGGGCTGCCCAACGGGTTGCGGGTCACGATCTGGAACAGGGCACCCGAGAGAGCGAGCATGGCACCGACCGCGATGCCGAGCAGCGCCCGGGGGAGTCGCCACTCCTGCACGACCAGGACGATGCCGGGTTCACCCCGTCCGAACAGGGCACGCAGCGCGTCACCGATCGGGATCCCGAGCTCGCCGAGGGTGAGTGTGCCCGCGGTCACCGCCGCCAGCAGCAGCGAGACGACGGACCACGCGAGGATGCGTCGGCGCCCGAGCGCCGGATCCGCCCGGGTCAGGGATCGCACGTTCACCGGCCCCTCCGTCGTCTCTGCACGAGGACGATCAGCATGGGCGCACCGAGAAACGCCGTGACGACCCCGAGCGGCAGCTCGCGCGGCGCGATGACCAGCCGGGCGATCAGGTCCGAGGCGAGGATCAGCACCGGGCCCCCGAGGGAGCTGTAGAGCAGGGCGCGGGGCTGGTCGGCGCCCGTGAACCGCCGCAGGGCATGCGGCACGAGCAGCCCCACGAACGCCACGGGCCCGACCGCCGCGGTCGCCGCGCCACACAGCAGGACGATGCACACGAACGCGAGGCCGCGCACGCGCGAAACCCGAGCGCCGAGGGTATGCGCGGCGTCTTCGCCCAGCACGAGGAGATTGAGGCCGCGGCCGCTGCCGAAGGCGATGATCAGGCCCACGGCGATCGCCGCGAGGGCGATGAGCGAGCTCGAGAGATCCCGTGCCGCCAGTGAGCCGGCCTCCCACACGCGGATACGGGAGTAGTCGCCGGGATCGACGAGGCTGAGCGCCTGCGTGAACCCCGACAGCACGGCGCCGACGGCGACACCGGCGAGGGCGAGTCGCGCGATCGAGGTGCTCGTGCCGACCGCGCCGAGCAGGGCGACCACGACGCTCGCCGCGGCTGCCCCCGCGAAGGCGAACCAGAGCGTCTGGTCGAAGGCCTCCACGCCGAGCACCACGAAGGCGAAGACGACCGCGAAGGACGCGCCCGCGTTGACGCCGAGGATTCCCGGATCGGCGAGGGGGTTGCGGGTCAGGGCCTGCATCACGACCCCGGCGACCGCGAGTGCGGCTCCCACCCCGATCGCCAGGACCGCGCGGGGGAGCCGGAGGGTCTGCACGACGATCGCCGTCTGCGACCCGTCGGGCGAGATGAGCAGCGACAGCGCCTCGACCGGCGAGAGCATCGGGGTTCCGACGCAGAGGGTGGCGAGCGAGAGTGCCAGGATCAGGGCCACCCCGATCGGGAGGATGACGAGCGGGGAGGGCCGCCGCGCGGTGCGACGACCCTCCTCTGCGCTCCGCAGGGTGGACGTGGTCACTCGCTGAGGGGCTCCAGCACCTTCTCGGTCAGCTCGTCGATCCAATCCTGCGCGGTCTCGTAGTCGGTGACCGACGACGTCAGGGCGTAGATGTTGCCCGACTTCGCGACGTCCAGAGTCTGGAAGATGTTCGAGTCGATGATCTCTTGGATGCCCGTGGGTATCACCCCGTCGGTCGCGGCGAACGTGAGCGCCTGCGTCACACCATCGAACACGGTCGGCAGTTGCTCGAGCGGGAGCGCGACGTAGCCGCGTCGCTCGGCGTCTTCGATCTGAGCGCCCGGGCCATAGGCCAGACCCATCTCATTGACGACCAGGTTGCCGGTCGAGCCGGTGGGGAGCTGCACCGAGAACTGACCGGCCTCGTCGCCGAACGAGAAGTTGATCCACACGTTCTTCTCGATCACGTCGGCGTACTTCTCCCTGGTGCTGTCGCGCAGTTCTTCATAGGCCGTCTTGCTCGCCTCCCAGACCGCGGTGGTGCCCGTGGCCTCGGCAGCCTGCTTTGTCAGCGACTGCCAGTCGCCGCGTGCGCCGCCGCCCAGGATGACGGTGGGTGCGATGTCGCTCAGGCGTTCGAACGTCGCCTCGTCGACCTCGTACGCATCGCCGATGATCAGGTCGGGCGTGGCGGAGGCCAGCGCCTCGAAGTTGACTTCGCCGAAGGTACCGATGTTGGCGGCATCCGCGATGAACGCCTGCTGCTCGGGCGTGTAGCTGTCGAGCCACCTCGAGTAGTCGATCGTCGCGATCGGCTGGACGTCGAGCGACATCAGTTGCCACGGGGTGTCGTACGAGACGGCGGCGATCCGGTCGGCGGAAGCGGGGACCTCGACGTCACCGTAGACGGTCGTCATGGTGAACGTCTCGCTGGAGTCGGTGTTCGAGTCGGTGTTCGCGGCGGGGGAGCCGGCGTCGGATGCGCAGCCGGTGACGAGCGCGAGGGTCGCGGCCAGGGCGACGAACGCCCCGATTCGACGGGAGATGGGCACGGGTACTCCTCGATTAGGTAAGGGTTACCTAATTATCGAAGATGGTGACGACCGAGTCAGGCCGAAATCCTGCGCCAACGGGTCGAGTAGTCTCGCGATTCGGTCAGGATGCCCGACTGCCTCGGACGAAAGCAAGGGGGGTGACGCCGGTCTCCCGTCGGAACGCCGTCGTGAAGGCGGACGGTGACTCGAAGCCCACACTCCGCGCCACGGACGCGACCGCGCTTCCGGCCGCGAGGTCGGCCATCGCCGCCTGCACGCGCAGGCGGGTGCGCCACTCCGAGAAGGCCATGCCCGTCTCGGCCTGGAAGCGCCGGGTGAAGGTCCGCACGCTGACGGCACACGACGCCGCCCATTGCTCGACCGTGCGATTGTCGCGCGGCGACGCGGCCAGAGTCGTCGTGACATCCCGCAGCCAATGGGTGCTCGGCTGCGGCAGTCCGGTATCGGCCTGCGCATCCACGCTGAGCAGGTCGAGCGCGAATGCCTCCGCGCGCTCGCGTCGGTCAGGCCTGCGCTCTGCGTCGAGGTGACGGAGCACGCCATCGAGCAGGGCCGAGGTCGTCAGAACCGTCGGCTGCGTGAGGGCGTCGGGCAGGGCGGATGTCTCGAACCACGTGCACCGCATCGTGTTGCCCGCCCCCGCACGAACAGCGTGGGGGCATCCCGCGGGGAGCCAGATCGCCGAACCGCGGGGCAGTACGTGGATGGCGTGCTCGGTTGCCACCGTGATGCCCTGTGTGATGGCCGACAGCAGTTCATGCGCGTCGTGGGTGTGCTCGGGCCAGAACTGCCCCTCCGAGGGAAGCCGCGGGGTGACGATCTCGACCGACAGCAGCGACGGTTCGGGGGTGGGCGTCACGAGAGGGTGCCGCCGATCCACACGCCGAGTGCCGCTGCGAGCGTCGTGGCTGCCAGCACGCCGAGGCCGTTGACGGCGCCCGCCAGCCACTTGCGTTCCTGGAGCAGGCGCACGGTCTCGAAGCTCGCCGTCGAGAACGTCGTGTATCCGCCGAGGAACCCCGCGCCGACGATCGCGTACGAGGCATCCGAGACCAGGTGACCCGCCGCGAGTCCCGCGAGGACTCCGAGCAGCAGTGACCCAGTGACGTTGATGATGATCGTCGCCCAGGGGAAAGCGCTCGAAACGCGGGTGCGGATGATGCCGTCGAGCGCGAGTCGCGCTGCCGCACCCAGGCCGCCCGCGAGGGCGACGAGCGCGAAGATCAGGGGGGTCACCGGTCGTCCTCGGTCGCGACGCCGAGCGTGCGTCGGTGGAACGCGGCCGCGATGGCGATCCCCGCCCAGGTCGCGACCGCACCGATCAGCACGGTTCCGACGCCGTACGCCAGACCGGGTGCGGGCGAGCCCGAGCCGATCAGACGCGCCGTGTCGGCGGCGAGGGCGCTGTACGTCGTGAAGCCGCCCATCACGCCCGTGCCGACCAACAGGCGCACGCGTCGACGGCCGCCGTGATCGGGGCCGCGGCGCACGAGGGACTCGAGCAACAGGCCCAGCAGAAGGGCGCCGGTGATATTGACCGCGAGAATGGCGTACGGGATGCCGTCGATGGGCGGGAACGTCAGGCTCAGGGCCTCGCGAGCCGCGGTGCCGAGCGTGCCGCCCGCGAACACCAGCAGAAGGGCGCTCGGACGAAGGTGGATGGGTCGCGGTGCACCGCTTGCCGACTCCGCTGCATCGAGGTCGGGATCGAGGGGCAGATCCTCGTCGTTTCCGTTCATGTGTCGGGCTCATCCTGCCAGATGCACGACGGGGTCGCGAACGGTCGGACGCATCCATCCGGTGGGAGTCGGAGCACCGCGGCGATCCGGTCCCGGGCTATCGTCGCAGGAGGCGCGACCACCGGAAGCCATGCCGGGACGCGGCGCCGCGGAGCAAGGGAGCACCATGACATTCGAGTTCGGCATCTTCGACTCGTTCGACCTGGGGCGGGGCACGCCCGGAGAAGTGATCGATGCTCGCCTGCGGCTCGCCGTCGAGGCCGAACGCCTGGGCTTCGGGCACTACCACGCGACCGAGCACCACGGCACCGACCTGTCGGTCATCCCCTCACCGAACCTCTTCCTCGCGGCACTCAGCCAACGCACCGAGCGGATGCGGATCGGGGCGATGGTCTACGTCCTCCCGGCGTACGAACCCCTGCGCCTGGCCGAGGAGATCGCAACGCTCGACCACCTCTCGGGCGGGCGCGTCGACCTCGGGGTCGGCAGCGGGATCAGTCCGATCGAGCTGGGGTACTTCGGCGTCACGGATGACGCGGCGCGCGGCCTCTACGACCGGGCCCTGGTCGCGCTGCTCGATGCCTGGACGACCGGTGTGCTGAAGCATCCGGAGCATCCCGATCGCGAACACGCGTCGCTGTCGGTCCTGCCCGTGCAGCAGCCGTACCCGCCGCTCTGGTACGCCTCGAGCAACCCGCGCACGGCGGAGTGGGCAGGCCGCAACGCCGTCAATTTCCTCGGTCGTTGGAACGCGGGGGAGTTCGTGCAGACGGTCGACGCCTACTGGAGCGCCTGGCGAGATGCGGCGGGCGACGAGGGGCGACTGAACGCCCATGTCGACGGCACGCCACGGGTGGGACAGACGACGTCGGTGCTGATCGGCGAGAGCGATGCGGCGGCACGCGACCGGTTCCTCGCGGTGCAGGAGTTCTACGCCACGCGCGTTCTGCGCCTCTGGCACGACCACGGCATCTCGACCTTCGACGCCG
This sequence comes from Microbacterium sp. CJ77, assembly GCF_002911615.1. NCBI lineage: Bacteria > Bacillati > Actinomycetota > Actinomycetes > Micrococcales > Microbacteriaceae > Microbacterium > Microbacterium sp. CJ77. The sequence goes on from NZ_PQBR01000006.1 coordinate 849,699, forward strand.
GGTTCGAAGGCGCCGTCATGCTCGAGCGCGGCACCGCGATCGTCGGCACGGCCGCAAGCGTCCGGGATCAGATCGTCGCGCAGCTCGAGCTCGTGGACGCCAACATGCTCGAGGTGCAGCTCTACCAGGGCGACATGGACGTGGACGAGAGCCTGTCGAACCTGCGCGCCTTCGCGGGCATCATGCCGGACATCCGTTCCGCGGCCGATGCCCTCGCTCGTGGGACGGACCGCGTGGCCCTCGCGGGCGCCGCCGATGCCCGTGTGACGACGCCGTGATGGGAAGCGATGCCGTGTTGGGAAGCGATGCCGTGTTGGGAAGGGACGCCGTGACGGGGAACGATACCGAGACGGGGACGGATGCCGTGACCGGGAAGGGACGCCGCCGATGAACCCCGTGCACACAGAGACGGACGTCATCTACGCGTCGATCGCGGGTCGCGAGTTGCGATGCGACCTGCACTGGCCGGTCGTCACCCCCGGTCCTCTCACCGTCGCCATCTACCTGCACGGCGGAGGATGGGCGCGAGGTTCGCGCGCCGATCGTGCGGAGGAGAGGCTGGCGCCGGTCGCGGGGGCGGGAATCGCGGTGGCGTCGATCGAGTACCGCCTGTCGCGCGAGGCGCGGTGGCCGGCACAGCTCGACGACGTGCGCGCGGCCATCGACGCCGTCCCGCGCCTGTTCGCCGACCGCGGGGTCGCGGTCTCGGGACGCATCGCGCTCTGGGGCTGCTCGGCGGGCGGACACGTGGCGCTGATGGCGGCCCTGACAGCGGCAGAGACCGGTGAAGCCGGAGCAGGGGCGGTCGTCGATGCGGTCGTCGCGTGGTTCCCGCCGACCGACCTGACGCTGATGACGGATGCCCCGGCCTCGCCGGGCGCCCGGATGCCCGCGTTTCTGCCGCCCGGCGCGGCGATCCCGCCCTTCGAGCGCATGCTGCTCGGGCTGGGCGAGGAAGAGGACGACGAGTCGGTCGCGCGCCTGCGGGATGCCAGCCCGGTCTCCCACGCGGCGCCCGACGTGTGTCCCGTGCTGTTGATCCATGGTGACGAGGACGCCCTGATTCCCGCATCTCACTCCGACGCCCTGCGCGACGTCCTGCTGACTGCGGGCTCGCCCGTGTCGATGCTGCTCGTGCGCGGAGCGACCCACGAGGATCCGCTGTTCGACGCTCCCGCCGTCCTCGGTGCGACGGCGGCGCACCTGAAGGGCTCGGCGTAGCGGCAGCCTAGGTCGTGGGTCCGGCTTCCGGGGCTTGCGCGGACTGCGGACTGGTCGGTTGCCCGTCCAGCCCGCGCCGCAGCGCGTCCACGGCGGTAGCCTCGCGACCCTTGCCGGAGGCGGCCGCTGCCGCGTCGAGGCGGACGAGGAGCTCGGCCGGGACGTCGAGGATCAGTCGCGCGCCGTCGTCCGGCCGTCCCCGCACGACGAGTCCGATGATCGGTACCGCGATCGTTCCGATCACGTCGACGATCGCGATCACGCCGAAGAACCGCCAATACCCCGTGTCCGCGCCCGGGATGTCGCCGTCGGTCAGGATCGGCAGCCACAGCATGATCGCGACGATCACCGCAGCGACCAGCGTGATCGCGAGACCTATGCGTACGATCGCGCGGGTTGATGACGCGTAGCGGAGAAGCAGGTTGGCCTGCGCGAGTGTGACCGCGAGGATCGTCAAGAAACCGAGGGCGCGGAACCACTCGCTCGTCGTTTCGCTGACGTTGAACCACGACCAGATCAGCACGAGCGCGGGCACGAGCGCGGCGACGCTGGCGGCGATGCCGATGTAGCCGACGACCCGGAACCGGTGCGAGGCGATGGCGAGGTGGCACAGCGCGGTGAGTCCGAAAGCGGCGACGGCCAGCGTCGTGAGCAGGATGCGGCTCTGCGTCTCGCCGAACTCGCCCGAGAGCAGGGCGACGATCCCGAGCACCCCGGCCAGCAGCAGCGACACGATCACGACGACGATCGCCGCGCGTCGCAGGCCCCGAACGGCGGGCGGGGTGTGTGTCGTGCTCTCGGTGCGAGGAGTCATGCTCCCAGGCTACGGGGCAGGCCCCGACCCGTCATCACGTCTCTGATACGCCACCAGGTCCGGACTCGTGATCAAGCCCCGTCGTCACGAGGTGCGTTGTACGAGCACCACGCTGTCGAGCAGAACGGCCTGCGAGCCGTCCGGGGCCGTGGCGGCGCGCTCCCGTACCTCGCAGACGAGCGTCTGCCACCGTGTCGGGTCGAGGTGGAGTGCCGCGAGGTCGCCCTCGGGGGTCGGGAAGACGACGGCTCGCATGTGTTCGGGCGGCGCCCAGGCCGGCGGCGCGGCATGCCCGACGATCAGCAGCCGTCCGTGCAGTGCGACGAGCTCCGTCGCTGCGCGCAGGATCTGCTCGCGCGGCAGGTGGACGGGGGACTGCAGGAAGGATGCGGTGACCAGATCGTAATCGTCAGTTTTCGCATCCGGATCCGTGCCGGTGTCCGTGTCGGTGTACGTCGACAGGTCGGACACCACGAACGTCGTACGCGCGGTCAGCCCACGTGCGGTGGCAGCCGTCCGGGCCCGGTCGATCGCGGTCGGCGAGAGGTCGACGCCCGTAGCGTGCCATCCGTTCTCGGCGAGCCAGATGGCGTCGCCCCCTTCGCCGCATCCGAGGTCCAGGGCGCGGCCCGGTTCGAGGTCGCGCGCGATGGCTTCGAGCGTCGCGTTGACGCGCCCCGACCAGGCCTCGAGCATCCGATCGTGCGGTTCGGGCGCGCCGCCCGTGAAGATCGCGTCGATCTCGACGACGGTCCCGTCCTCGAGCCGGACCCCGGTGAGGGTGTTGCCGCTGCCGAGAACCTCGACGACGGCCTGGTCGACGATCCGGATTCCCCGAGCACCGAGCCGAGTCCGTGTCGGTGCGTCGAGGGTCGGGACGAGTCCCGCGAAGAGCACCACGTCGTTGCTCCACTGGCGAAGCAGTTGCACCTGGTGGAGTGCCATGGGCGAGGTTGCGAGCACGCCCAGGCGCCGGTCGCGCACTTCCCAACCGTGGCAGTAGGGGCAGTGCAACACGCTCGTGCCCCAGCGTTCGGCCAGCCCGGGGATGTCGGGGAGGCGATCGGTGATTCCCGTCGCAACGATGAGCGTGCGAGCGGCGTACGACGTCCCGTCGTCGGTCGTCACGGTCAGGTCACCCGGGTCCGGTTCGCCCGAGTCGTCGACGCGTGTCACCGAGGCATCCATGAACTCGACACCGATGGCGGATGCGTCGGCGCGGCCGATACGGAGCAGCTCGGCGGGGTCGATCCCCTCGTGTCCGAGCACGGCGTGCATGTGCGAGGCGAAGCGGTTGCGCGGTTGACCCGCGTCGATGACGAGGACGCGGCGGCGTGCGCGCCCGAGCATGAGTGCGGCGCTGAGGCCGGCGACGCCCCCGCCGATGATGATCGTGTCCCAGGGCTCGCTCGCGGAAGCGGTGACGTGATTGTGCATGACCCCAGCGTGGCGCTGCGCGTGTCAGAATAGCAAACGGGTTTGCGGTATTGGCAAGTACGGCGAGTGAGGGATGGACATGGCGGACGGTCTCGATCAGGTCGGAGCACGGCTACGGGCCGCCCGCCATGCGCGCGGTTGGACCCTCGAGGAATTGGCCACGCGTTCGCAGATGTCGGTCAGTACGCTGTCGCGACTCGAGTCCGGCAAGCGTCAAGCCAGTCTCGAGTTGCTCGTGCCGCTGACCCGGGAACTCGGAGTACGGATCGACGATCTCGTCGCTCCGCCGACCGTTGACCCTCGCGTGCGGCGCTCGGTGATCCATCGGGATGGCATGGTGATCGCACCGCTCGCGCCCGAGGGTTCGTCAGTGAATACGTACAAGATCACGTATTCGCCAGATCCGGACCGATGCGCCGAATTGCGTGTTCATGACGGCTACGAGTGGCTGTATGTCCTCGCGGGAAGATTGAGGTTGCGGCTCGGGGAGCAGGATCTCGTGCTTTCGCGGGGTGAGGCGGCGGAGTTCGACACCCGCATCCCGCACGCGATCGGTGCCGCGGGCAATCGGCCCGCACAGATCATCAGTATCTTCAACGAGTCGGGCGCGCGCATGCACACGCATGGCGCCGTTGCGGTTGCAAAGGATGCAGAGGTTCACGCTCCCTGAGCCTGTGCGCGCCGGAGCCTCGCGCGGCGGGGCCGGACAGGGCACGTCGCTCACTTCGACACACACAGTGACGGGGCACAACCGCTCACTTCGACACACGCAGTGACCGGGCACGGTACAACCGTCACGGCGACGGGCCTTGCCCCCGGTTCTTGGACACGGGGTGGGATTATGCCGCTATCGGTAGCGTAGCGGCGGTGAGTTCGGCTTCGAATGCGACGGGCGCGATGTAGCCGAGGTAGGAGTGGCGGCGGGTGTTGTTGTAGCGCACGAGCCACCGGAACACCTCGCGACGGCAGGAGGCCTCGTCGGCGAACACGGCCCGGTCTTGCAGGACCTCGCGCTTGAGCGTCGCGTTGAACGCCTCCGCGAGGGCATTGTCAGCGCTCGTGCCCACCGCGCCCATGGACTGTGTCACGCCGAGCCGCTTGCACAGTCCCGCGTAGGCCTTGGAGGTGTAGACCGATCCGTGGTCCGAGTGGAACACGGACCCGGTCAGCCTGCCGCGGGTCAGCCTCGCCGAACGCAGCGCATCTTCGACGAGCTCGTTGCGCATGTGGTCCGCGACCGCCCACCCGGCCAGCCGTCTCGAGCAGCAGTCGATCACGGTCGCCAGATACAGGTTCTGCCCGTCAGCCAGCGGCAGATAGGTGATGTCGCCGACATACCGCTGGTTCGGCGCCTCGGCGGTGAAGTCCCGTTTCAGCAGGTCGGGGACGACCTGTCCCGACGGCTCGGGGACGGTGGTGCGCACCCGCCGCTTGCGCTGGTACCCGTGGATCTCGTTGTCTCGCATCACGCGGGCGACCCGCTTGCGGTTGACCCGCTCGGACGGCGCGGCGCCGTCATTGAGCTCGGCGGTGATCCGTGGCGCGCCCATCGTGTTGTCGCCTTCGTGGACGGCGCGGATCCGCCCCGCCAGAACGTCGTCCTCCGCGGCGCGCGCCCGCCGGGCGGCGGCGCCGGCCCGCCATGCGTAGAACGAGGACCTCGTGATCTCGACGAGCTGACACAACCGCTTCACCGGGTAGGTGGCTGAGAGGTCCTCAACGAACTGGAAGCGGTTCACCAGTTCGTCTCCCCCGCGAAATACTTGGCCGCCTGCCGCAGGATCTCACGCTCGGTGACGAGCTTGACCTGCTCGACCTCCAGCTGCGCGACCCGCCCCTCCAGGCGTGCGATGCGCTGCGCGGGCGTCTCATCCGCCCCCGCATCCGCCGTCGGCGAGGTCGCCGACGCCTTGAACGGGCTGCGCGCGGCGGTGCCGTCCGCAGCCGTCTTCCGGCCCGTCCCGTGCCGCTCCAGCCACAGCCGCAACGTGCCGCGCTCGATCCCGAGATCAGCGGCGATGCCACGCACCGTCGCCCCGGGAGTGGACTCGTACAAGTCCACGGCCTGCCGCCGGAACCCGTCGGAGTAGTTCTTCCTAACCATGATTCTGATCATCTCGCTTCCCCAGCAAAATGCTGGATTCAGCGTGTCCAAGAACTGGGGTCAGGGCCCGAGATACTCTGTGGCCGGACACGCACAACGGGTCACTTCGGCGGGCTCCGTGGCTGGGCGTGCGGGCGCAGCGACCCCATGCCTAGAAGGGTGGTGGGTCGGTGTTGGGGGTGAAGTGGACTGCCGGGGGTGGTTTGTCGATGTAGACGTGCCCACCCGGTGAGGTCCATTCGAGGATTCCGCGGCCGAGTTGTCGGACGGTCCAGCCTGTTTCGCCTTTCAGGGTGTGGTGTCTCTTGCAGAGGCACGCGAGGTTGCAGGCATCCGTGGGCCCACCCAATGCGTAGTCGTGGGTGTGGTCGCGGTCGCATCGGTGTGCGGGTTGCCGGCAGCCGGGGAACCGGCAGTGCTGATCCCTAGCGCGCAGGAACCGTTTCATATCCACCGAGGGTGTGTATCGGTCGACGGCGAGAACGCACCCGGTGATCGGGTCGGCCAGGACCCGTTCCCACCCCGTCGCGTGTCCGGCGAGAGCGCGGGCGGTGGCGGGGTCGATCGGGCACCGCCCGGCCAGTTCCGCGGGTTCATCGGTCACCCCGGCCAACGCGAGAGCGGGAACGGTGACGTTCACGATCGCCCGGATCGCACCCAGCCCGCCGAAGCCGTCTGAGAGTCCCACCCCGGTTTCGGCGTCCGGAGCACACGTCAAGACCATCTCCGCGACCAGATCCGCACGGATCTGATCCAGGGTCCGGGTGTCCGTGGGGTCGGCGTTCTTGATCGCCTTTGCTTGTTGTGTGATCCGGTCGTGCATCGCGTGCGCCAACACCGCGGGCTGCACAGAGGTGAACTCCGCCATCCCGTCCCCGATGTCCCGCACACACGCACCCCGCGAAGCACGCGCCTCCCGGTGCCGCTCCGCCAACGTCCGCGGCTGCAACGCCTCCGCGAGCCGCGCCAACGCAGACCCCAAACGGCCGGGCGTGGTTCCCTCTGCCCGGGCCAACGCTGCAGCTTCGAACTTCGACCGCGCCTCCGCATCCACAAGCGGGAGTCCGTGTTCCATGATCACCGCAACATGCCCCGCACCGATACGCCCCGCATCCCACGCGTCGAACGTCACCGGGAACGCCTCGGCCAACACCGCGGCGTCGTTCATGCGGCGTTGCACCGTCCGGTCGGACATGTTCGCCGCGACACCCAGCTCCGCCGCCAACGCCCGCACCGGCAACTCCGCCTCACGCGACGAGGTCGACACCAGCTCGGCAACGCGCCGCATTCCGAGGTCGGCTGCATCCGCCAGTACTCGCGCCTGCGCCGCTTGCGCCCGCGCCACCGCCCGCGACGCCTCCGCAAACCGCACCGCGAGATCACGCGCGGCAACATCGACGTCGGCCATGTCGACGTCGGCCATGTCGACGCCCACGGTGTCGGTGGGAGCGAAGCTGTTCGAATGCATGTTCGAAACTCTACGGACGACCACCGACATCCGACGCCCGAAAAGCACCGAAATCACGCCAAAACCGAGCGCGAAAGATGAGAGTTCTCACATACTCACAGAGACGCGCGAATCAGCGACCGAGCGCGCTCACGAGATAGCTGCGGCGCGCACTGCGCCCAGATGCCGCTCTCGTTCTGCGCCATCGATGAACGCCGCCTCGAAGGAGTTCTCGATGCATCCGAGCAGGATGTCTCGCGGCGTGCCGATCTCCTCGAGGGCGGCGAAGTTCGCCCCGATCTGGCCTCCGAAGTACGCGGGGTCATCGCTGGAGATCGTCGCGACGACGCCCGTCTCGAGCATCGCAAAAAGCGGGTGCTGCTCCATCCGATCGACGGCGCGCAACGCGACGTTCGACAGCGGGCACACGTTGACGGGAATCCGCTCGGCCGCGATGCGCTTCAGTAGCTCCGGGTCTTCGACCGCGCGCAGGCCGTGGTCGATCCGCTCGACGCGGAGGTCGTCCAGAGCCTGGCGAACGTACTCGGGGTCGCCTTCCTCGCCGGCGTGACACGTGCGGTGCAGGCCATCCGCCGCGGCGCGGGCGAAGACATCGCGAAACAGCACGGGCGGGTAGCCGACCTCGGTCGAATCGAGCCCCACGCCGATGATCATGTCGCGGAACGGGGCGAAGTCGGTCAGCATCTGGTCGGCGGCCTCGGCCCCGAGATCGCGCGTGAAGTCGAGGATCATGTCGCACGAGAGACCCTCGCGACGCGCCTCGGCGAACGCGGCGCCGTAGCCCTCCATAACGGCGGCGAGTGGTACGCCCGCGCCGACGTGCGTCATCGGGTTGAAGAACGACTCGGCACGGGTGACGCCGTTCTCGCGCGCGCGACGTAGGTAAAGTGCCGCGAGGTCGTAGAAGTCCTCGGCCGTTCGCATGACCGCGAGGTTGTCGAAATAGACGTCGAGGAAGTCCTGCAGCTCGCCGAATCGGTAGCGGGCGTCGAGCACGGCGGGATCGTACGTCGGCAGCGCAACGCCGTTCCGGCGCGCGAGCGTCACGAGAAGCTCGGATTCCAGTGCCCCCTCGAGGTGCATGTGCACCTCGGCCTTGGGGATCAGAGGCGAGGAGGCGGGATGCGTCACAGCGCGGCCTCGACGCGCGCCTGCTCGCGCGCGGCCGCGGTGTTCTTGACACCCGCGCGCGACCCGCGCAGCTTCGCCTGCACGTGCTCGGCGACGGTCACGGGTTCATAGATGGGCTCGGAGTGCTCGAGGATCGACGGGAGGGTGCGGATCGTCGCATCCGCGTTCCAGTCATGGAAGAACGCGGCCGAGCGGCGGCGCTTGATCGTGCCGTTCACGATCGGCGGCTTGACGCGGTGCAGCGTCGACATCCATTCGTCGTTCGTGACGCGGGCCGCGATGTCGCCGAGGTTGATCAGCAGGGCGCCCTCGGCGGGCATGACATCGTGCCAGTGCCCGTCGCGTCCCAGCACCTGCAGGCCCTCGACGCGATCCGCCCAGAGCACCGTGACCATGCCGTAGTCCGTGTGCTCGCCCATTCCCGTGAGGTCGGCGCCGAGCTCGATGCTGCCCGGGGGCAGCGCGTAGTTGTTCATGCGCAGGACGTTGATCGGATGATCCGATACGGCGCCGAACACGGACCGGTCGACGCCGAGCGCGTCGGCGAAGGCGTCCTGCAGCGTGTATGCCACACGACGAGCCTCGGCGAAGTAGGTCGTGACGCGCTCTTCGAATCCGGGGGTGTCGGGCCACGTGTTGGCGGCGTAGTCGCCGGTCGTGTCGACGAAGCCCGGAAAGTCGGCCTCGGAGCTGCCGATGTTGAACGCCTCGAAGAAGTCGTTCATGCGCGTGACGGGATCGACGCCCAGGGAGTAGCTGAGCGACTCGCTCTTGGGCGGGCTGTACCCGCGGTTCTCCTTCGCGGGTCGCTTCCACGCCTTCTTGGCCTCGAGCTCCTGGCCGAAGAAGTCGTCCATCGCCTGGGCCAGGCCGTCCGTCACCGCGGTCGGCACGCCGTGCCCCACGATCTGGATGAAGCCGACGGTGCGGCAGGCGTCATCGAGTGCGCGCGCGACGGCGGCCTTGTTCTCGGCGCTGGAATCGGTCACGTAGGCAGAGATGTCGACGGTCGGGACGACGAAGGTTTCGCTCATATGTTTGATTGTACAGAGCAATCAATGATTGCTTGTGTAAATAACTTGTTACGAAGAATCCGGCACCACGCCGGACGGAGCGTCACGCATCGGGGGAGTGGACGAGCAGGATCGTTGCGCTATCCGGTCCGATCACGCGCCACACGTTCCGCAGCTCCCCGGGGTACGTCATGGCGTCGCCCGTGCCGAGCTCCCACTCGCCCTGGCCCTCGATCGTCACGATGATCCGGCCATCCGCGACGTACACGAGCAGCTCGCCATCCGACTGGAACCAATCGCCCATGTCGTCGTCCGCGCCCACGATGTACTCGGTCGCGACGACGCGACGGCCCGAGGCTGTGAGGATGCGTCCGATCCCCGCGGTCGCGGACTCGGTGACCGGCACCCGGCGTGCGTCCTTGCGCCGCTGGACGTGGATCGACGCGGGCCCGACCTCGGCCGGCATGAGTTCGGCCGCAGACAGGCCGAGTGCCCCCGCGAGCCGGTAGAGGGTCAGCATCGAGGGGAGCGTGTGGCCGTTCTCGATCTGACTGAGGAACGGCTGGCTGATCCCGGCCTCGGCGGCGAGCGCACGCATCGACAGCTTCCGATCGGCGCGAGCGGATGCCACGGCCCGGCCGATCGCTGCGGCGATGCTCGTCTCGGCACGATCATCGTCGGTCGCGTCTGGGTCCGCAGCGGGGCGGGGGATGTCTTCGCTCACCGTCTCAGGCTAGGGGCAGGGCGCCGCCGAGGCATCCGGCGCCCCGGGTTCGTCCTACGCCTGTCGTGAGCCGCACACACCAGAACAGGAGGTTCGGTTGCCGCGGCGACCTCGGTCACCATCCGCTCGCGTCCCTCCGCCGTCGTCGAATTGACTTTGACGTCGGCATTGCGGATCTCGACGCCGCTGACGCGATGGGCCGCGCTCGCAGAGCAGCGGGGCGTTCGTCGCGCCGTCACTATGCGGGTGGGCGCCTACGGTGGAGGGATGACGGATGACTCGGCAACCATGGTCGCGGCGGGGCCCCTCCGCCGTCGCCTCATCGCGGTGGGGCTGCTCCTGCTGACGGTCGGCGCCGGTCTGGCGGTGCATCTGCTGGCGGCCGACGGCGCCGCATCCGACATCGCGGGTGACGCGCTCTACGCGGTCGCGGTCTACCTCGCGGTCACGATCCTCCTGCCCCGCGTGCGGGCCGTCGTCGTCGGGCTGATCGCGGCGGCCTGGTGCGTGGCGGTCGAGGTGTTCCAACTGACCGGAGTACCCCTGGACCTCGGGGCGGAGTTCCCGCCCGCGATGCTCGTGCTCGGCACGGTCTTCGACGCGCGCGACCTCGTCGTCTACCTCGTCACGATCGCCGTCGTCGCCGTGGCCGACGGCGTGCTCCGGGGCGGGCGACGCGCTCGCGCCTAGGACTCACCCGAAGATGCGCCGCCACACGTTGGTGTCGGCGAGGTCGAGAAGCTCGTCGCCCCGGCCCGACATGACCGTCCGCAGGGCGTAGAGCGCGAACCCCTTCGCCTGCGCCGCCGTGATCGACGGCGGGATCGAGAGCTCGTCGCGCGCCACCACCACGTCGAGCAGGACGGGGCCGGGATCTGCGAGAGCGCGCGTGAGGGCGTCCTCGAGCTCGGCCGCCTTCTCGACGCGGATCCCCGTGATGCCCATCGACCGCGCGACCTCGGCGAAGTCCGGATTGTGCAGCTCGGTCCCGAATGGAACGATCCCCGCCGCCTTCATCTCGAGCTCGATGAAGCTGAGCGAGGAGTTGTTGAACACGACGATCTTGATCGGCAGGTCGTTCTGGCGGATCGAGAGCAGGTCGCCCATCAGCATCGCCAGGCCCCCGTCACCCGCGAGGGCGATGACCTGGCGATCGGGATCGGTCGCCTGGGCGCCGAGGGCGTGCGGCATGGCGTTCGCCATCGAGCCGTGCGTGAACGATCCGATCAGGCGCCGTTGCTCGGTCATCCGCAGGTAGCGGGCGGCCCAGATGACCGGGGTCCCGACATCCGCCGTGAAGACGGCGTCCTTCGCCGCGAGCTCGTCGATCAGACGTGCCACGTACTGCGGATGGATCGGCTCCTTGCCGTCGTCGTTCGCGAACCCGTCGAGCTCGCGGCGGGTCTTCGCGTAGTGCGCCACGGAGTCCGTGAGGTGCGCGTCGCTGCGTCCGTCGCTCAGCAAGGGCAGGAGGGCCGCCGCCGTCTCGCGCACCCCGCCCACCAGGCCGAGATCGATCGGGGTGCGGCGTCCCAGCTGTTCGCCGCGGATGTCGATCTGGATGATCTTCGCCTTGCTGGGATAGAACTGGCGGTACGGGAAGTCCGTGCCGAGCATGAGCAGCGTGTCGCAGTGCTCCATCGCGCGGTACCCCGAGGCGAAGCCGAGAAGCCCGGTCATCCCCACGTCGTACGGGTTGTCGTACTCGATGTGCTGTTTGCCGCGGAACGCATGCACGATGGGGGCACGCAGCCGGTCGGCCAGCGCCATCACCTCGGCATGGGCGCCCGCGACGCCCGCGCCCGCGAGGATCGTGACCTTGCCGGCTGCGTCGAGCAGGTCGGCGGCGGCCCGCAGCTCGGACTCGGACGGCACGACGCGCGGTTCCGCCGCCCGGATCGGCGCGGACGGGCGACGGTTCGGGGCATCCGCGAAGAACACGTCTGCGGGCACGACGACGACAGCGACACCGCGCTTCTCGATCGCGGTGCGCATGGCGATCTCGAGCACCCAGGGCAGCTGGCTCGGGTCGGCGACCAGCTCGCTGTAGACGCTGCACTCGCGGAACAGCTCCTGCGGGTGCGTCTCCTGGAAGTAGTTGCTGCCGATCTCGGCGGACGGCAGGTGCGACGCGATCGCGAGCACGGGCACGCGGCTGCGCTGGGCATCGAACAGGCCATTGATGAAGTGCAGGTTGCCGGGGCCGCCGCTGCCCGCGACGACCGCGAGCTCGCCGGTCATCTCGGCCTCGGCGGCGGCCGCGAAGGCCGCGGACTCCTCGTGCCGCACGTGCATCCAGCGGATGTCCTTGTCGCGGCGCAGAACGTCGGTGAATCCGTTCAGCGAGTCGCCCGGCAACCCCCAGATCCGCGTGACTCCCGCGCTCTTCAACGTTTCGACGAACAGTTCTGCGACGCTGTGCGACATGCGAGGTCCTTTCCGGGACGATGATCGGCCACGATACGCGTGGCGAGCCTCACGCGAGAGGGGTTGCGCTTGCCGTCCGTGTCATCCCCCGAGAGGGGACGAGGGTGCGTGGATCGCTCGTTCCGTGGCGACGGCGATCGGGATGTGGCCCGCAGCCAGGATCGTCGCCGCGAGCGCGATCCACCACGATCCGAGCCAGCCGGCGGCCGACAGGAACGCCGCGATCGGGAACAGCGCCATCGGCACCGGAACGGGCCCGAGGGGCGCGTAGAGCGATGCGACGTGCCGCCCGGTCGCGAGGTAGCGCACCCGGAGTCCGAGGTACACGGCGATGCAGGCTGCCACCGCGGCGAACCACCACGGATCACCGGGTTCCTGCCCGGTCAGGGCGGGAGTGACGAGGCAGAGGGCCTGGCCGGCCCGCTCCAGCCAGGTGAGCGGGCGCGGAGTGCGGGTCGGCGGCGCGGCATCGACGGGTCGGAAGAAGATCAGAAGCGCATTGGGTGCCAGGACGGCGAGCGACACGGCCAGCCCGGCAAGCGAGAACCCCACGATTCCTCCTCGCGGCCATCGTAGGAGCACCGCGCGACGGGATGTCCGGTCACGGGCCGTGCATATCTGGATCGGTCCAATCCCGACGCTCTGGCCTGTGTCGATCGACCGAGCCCCCGGCAATCCGGGCCTTCACCGGGCCGAATGGCCAGTCCACTTCGATTGGCCTGTTGTCGGCGGGGCGTCACTGCGATCGGATCGAACCATCCACCCGATCCCGGAGGTCCTCATGCTCATCGTCGTCCTGCTCGTGGCGCTCGCCCTGGTCGCTCTCGTCGTCGCGGCGACGATGGCCGTCGTGCTGCGCGACGACCGGGGCGCGATCGCGGACGATTGGGCGTACGACACCCGGCGGCCCCAGCCCTGAGCGTCGCGCTCAGTGAGCGGATCGGATCGCTGCCGCCGCGATCCCGCTCGCCCAGCCCGGTGCGCGTCCGTCGTCCGGTGGACGGAGCGCGGATGCCTCGACCCCGCTCCGGGTGAGCACCCACGACGCGAGCGAGTTCGAGTTCCACATGTCGCCGACCCGCAGGGGATCCCGGCCCCACACGAAGCCGGGCACGGAGGCGACGACGTCGGACATATGGCGGGCGCGTTCGAGACCCACGTCCAGGCGCACGGGCGCACCCACCGCCCAGGCGCGGTCGGGGAGGACCCCGTCGCGCCAGCATCGCACCTCGTAGCGGAAGAATCGCGAGCGTCCGAGCGCGCGCATGCCCACCGGCCCCGTCGCCACGACTCCGCGATCGACCGCGGGTGCGCCCCACGCGGGAGCCATCTCGATGATGTCCCGCCGTCCGTCGACGACGAGTTCGAGCGCGGCGTGGAACAGGGGTCGCGGTCGACGTCGGTGCACGGATGCATCGATCACCTCCCACCAGCGGCTGGTGTGGATCACGACGTGACCGCCCGCGCCCACGGGGAGCCACCACAGCAGCAGGTGCGGGCCGGGATCGCTCGGGGGTCGGGGTGTGTCCGCGTGCGGCGACATGCGGCCTCGCGATCAGGCGTCGACGTGCAGCCGTTCGCCGACGAAGGTCGTGGCTCGCCGCCACGCGTCTGCGGCCGCATCCGGATCGTAGGTGTGGGGGTTCGTCTCGTTGAAGAACGCGTGCCGCGCCCCCGGGTACACGTGGTCGGAGAAGGCGATGTCGTTGGCCCGCATGTCCTTGCGCACCTCGGGAAGCCGATCGACGATGGCCGGATCGAGCTCGCCGTAGAGCGCGAGGACGGGGCACGCGATCCGCGCGATTGCCTCGGGTTCGGGCGCCGTCCCGTAGAAGGGCACGGCGGCGCGGACCCGGTCGTCGTCCGCGGCGAGGGCGAAGCTGTAGGTTCCCCCGAAACAGAACCCCGTCACGGCGATGCGTCCGCCGATCTCGGGCAGGCCGGCGAGGTGGTCGACGACGGCACGCAGGCGCGCCACGGCCTCCGACGCGTACTCGGGGGAGCGGATGGGGGCGAGCGCTTCCCTCAGACGCGGCTGCAGCGACGCGCGCTTCTCTTCGTCGGGGTCCGCGTTGAGGGCCGCGAGCTCCTCGCCGACCTCGGGGGTGACCCCGATGCCGCTCAGCAGATCGGGAGCGAGCGCGAGGTATCCCTCGTCGGCCCAGCGATCGGCGATCCGCGTGATCTGATCCACGAGGCCCCAGATCTCGTGGATCACGATGATCGCCCCGCGCGGCGGTCCCGCCGGCTCGGCTCGGTAGACGTCGACTCCGTTGATCTCGATGCGCTCACCCACGGCGGCAGTCTAGGGGGATCGGACATGTGCGCGAGTGGCCGCACGCGGTCAGCGGAAATCGCGTGAGTTGTGACGCACCCCGACGCGCAGGTCTTCGAAGGCATCGGCCACGAGGTTGGTGACGCCCTCGGGGGATCGCTCCAGCATGCCCCGCGCGATGAGGGCGGGGCTGTCGCGCACGACACGGCGATAGCGGTTCCAGACGCCGACCGTGCAGATCACGTTGACGAGCCCGTGCTCGTCCTCGAGATTGAGGAACGTCACCCCGGATGCCGTCGCCGGGCGCTGCCGGTGCGTCACGAGTCCCGCGACCTCGACGCGCCGGCCCTCCTCGTGCGTGCGCATGGCCTCGGACGACAGCACGCCGCGCTCGTCGAGGGCGGGACGGTAGTGCGCGAGGGGATGGTCTCCCGTCGAGATGCCCGTGGCCCACAGGTCCGCGGCCAGGGTGTCGTAGCCGGTCAGATCGGGGAACAGCGGGGGCTGGACGGCGATCATCGTGCCCGGCAGGAACTCCGAGCGATCCTGCGCGGCCGACCCCGCCAGCCAGATCGCCTCGCGGCGCGTCAGGCCCAGGCATTCGAAGGCACCGGCGGTCGCGAGGGCCTCGAGCTGCGCGGCCGTCGCGTCCGTGCGCCGTACCAGGTCGTGCAGGTCGCGATAGGGACCCCGGGCATCCCGCTCCGTCACGATCTTCTGCGCGGTCGCCTCGCCGATGCCGGTGACACCCTTCAGTCCCAGGCGCACGGCGAAGGCGCCGTCGCGACGATGTGCGGCCGAGACGTCCGGTGCTTTCGCATCGAACAGGCCCGGCGCGGGTTGCTCGGGGGCGAGGCAGGAGTCCAGGCCCGTGGGACGGCGCACTCTTCGGGGCGCGCTCTCGGAACCGCGCGCGGACGACGATGCGCCCGCGTCCGCCCCGGGCGCATCGTCGGTCACGGGCTCGAGCAGCTCGGTCACCCCCGAGCGCTGCAGGTCGGGCCGCAGCACCTCCACCCCGTGGCGCCGGGCGTCGGCGACCAGGGTCGCGGGGGAGTAGAACCCCATCGGCTGCGACCGGAGCAGACCCGCGAGGAACGCCGCCGGGTAGTGCAGCTTGATCCACGAGCTGGCGTATACCAGCAGCCCGAACGACAGGGAGTGCGATTCCGCGAAGCCGAAGTTCGCGAACGCCTGGATCTTGGCGTAGATGTCGTCGGCCACGTCGCCCGTGAGGCCGTTCGAAGCCATCCCCTCGTACAGGCGATCCCGCAGCGAATCGATCTTCTCGAGCCCGCGCTTCGAGCCCATCGCGCGGCGCAGCAGGTCGGCCTCCTCGCCCGTGCATCCGCCGACCGCCATCGCGATCTGCATGAGCTGCTCTTGGAACACCGGTACGCCGAGCGTCCGCTCGAGCACGGGCTCGAGTTTCGGATGCGGGTACGTGATGGGTTCGCGGCCGAGTTTGCGCCGGACGAACGGATGCACCGCACCGCCCTGGATCGGACCCGGACGGATGAGGGCGATCTCGACGACGAGGTCGTAGAAGGCGCGGGGTTGGAGACGCGGGAGCAGGCCCATCTGCGCGCGTGACTCGACCTGGAACACCCCGATCGAGTCGGCGCGGCACAGCATGTCGAAGACGGCCGGCTCCTCCTTCGGCAGCGTCGCGAGCTCCCACCGCTCGCCCGTCGCGTCGCGGATCAGGTCGAAGCAGTGCTGCAGGGCCGCGAGCATGCCGAGGCCCAGCAGGTCGAACTTGACCAGGCCCATCCAGGCCGCGTCGTCCTTGTCCCACTGGATGACGGTGCGGCCGGGCATCCGCGCGTGCTCGATCGGCACGACCTCGCCGACGGGTCGGTCCGTCAGCACCATTCCACCCGAGTGGATGCCGAGGTGCCGCGGCGCCTTGAGCAGCTCGGTCGCGTATTCGATCACCTGATCGGGGATGTCGTGGTCTGACGAGGTCAGCTCGGCGCCCCAACGCTCGACCTGGGCCGACCAGGCATCCTGCTGCCCGGGCGAATGTCCGAGAGCCTTGGCCATGTCGCGCACGGCGTTCTTCGGCCGGTACTGGATGACGTTCGCGACCTGGGCGGCACGCTCGCGGCCGTAGCGGCCGTAGACCCACTGGATGATCTCTTCCCGGCGATCCGAATCGAAGTCGACGTCGATGTCGGGCTCTTCGTCGCGCAGGGACGACAGGAACCGCTCGAACGGCAGGCGGTAGTAGATCGGATCGACCGCCGTGATGTTCAGCAGGAAGCAGACGGCGCTGTTCGCGGCGGACCCGCGCCCCTGGCACAGGATGCCCCGGCGCCGGGCCTCGGCGACGATGTCGTGCACGATCAGGAAGTAGCCGGGGAAGTCCTTGCGCTCGATGACGTCGAGCTCGCCCTCGATCCGTTCCCGCTCGGCCGCGCTCAGGCGCGGATAGGTCCGCGGCACGGCCTGCCAGACGAGGTGGCGCAGCCACGACATCGGCGTGTGGCCCTCGGGCACCTCCTGGCGCGGCAGCGCGGGCTTGGCGCGGCGCAGGGGAAACGCGAGCTCGTCGGCGAGGGGAACGGTGCCGGCCACGGCCCCGGGATATCGGGCGAAGCGGGCGTGCATCTCGGCCCCCGAGCGCAGGTGTGCTGCGTGATGCGCGGGCAGCCATCCGTCCAGCTCGTCCAGGCTGCGGTTCGCCCGCACGGCCGCGACCGCCGCCGCGAGCCGGGCGCGTTCGGGGGCGGCGTAGTGGACGTTGTTCGTGGCGATCATGCTCAGGCGCCGCTCGGCCGCGAGAGCCGCGAGGGTGTCGTTGCGGCGTGAGTCGAGCGGATCGCCGTGGTCGGTCAGTTCGACGTGCACGCTGTCGCGGCCGAACAACGCGACCAGGCGATCGAGTTCGCGTGCGGCACCGTCGATCCCCTCGGCGTCGAGCGCCCGTCGCACGGCACCCTTGCGGCATCCGGTCAGCACGGCCCAGTGGCCGTCCGCGCTGCCACCTCGCCCGGCCCCGCCCGCGCCGGACTGCTCGGCGAGTTCTTCGAGGTCGTAGACGGGTCGGCCCTTCTCGGCGCCTCGCAGCTGTGCGGCCGTGATCGCGCCGGCCAGGCGGTGGTATCCCTCTTCGCCGCGGGCGAGGACGACCAGGTGCGCACCCTCGGGCTCGGGCTCGCCCTTCTGCGGGCGGGTGAGCTCGAGCGAGAGCTCGGCACCGAAAACGGTGCGGAGGGCGAAGGCCTCGGCGGCCTCGGCGAAGCGCACGATGCCGTAGAAACCGTCGTGATCGGTCAGCGCGAGGGCGTGCAGGCCCAGTCGTTCGGCCTCTTCGACGAGGTCCTCGGGTGAGGACGCCCCGTCGAGGAATGAGTACGACGAGTGTGCGTGCAGTTCGGCGTAGGGGACGCTGACGTCGGGGCGCAGCACGGGCGGTTTGACGTAGGCCGAGCGCTTGCGCGACCACGCCGGGCTGTCGCCGCCGTCCGCGTTGGGCGGGGTCGGGTCGGGTCGGCGGCCGCTGAGTATGCGTTCGAGCTCGGACCACGGCACGGGCGGGTTGTCGAAACCCATCAGTCGTACCTGCCCTCGGCCCACCAGCGCTCGCCCTCGTTCACGAGCATCCAGGCCGTCTGATCGGCGTCGACGATCTGCAGCCGGTACGCCGTGCGGCCGCGTTCGGCATCCCAGGTGCGCTCGCGTATGGGCCAGGGGCCCGCCCATTCGGCGACCGGACGTTGCCGGCCCTCGAGCCCCAGGCGCACAGGTGGTGCGCTCAGTCGACCGCGCTCGTCGACGCTCACCGAGCGTCCCTCGTGGTCGGTCACCGCGGCGCCCTGTCCCGCGGGAAAAACGGTCGCGGGCAGGGGAGCCGGTAGGTGGCCCGGCCAGGGCTGTGCGCGGGAGCGGGGGACGGATATCCGGTCACCCCACGGCACGAGCGTCTGCCGCTCGGACAACCATCGGCCTCCGCTCAGCGTCGGGGTCGACACCCCGCGATGTCCGAGCATCGCCTGCACGCGCGACAGCGCATGGTGCACGCGCTCTTCGGCACCCTGTCCGAAAAGTCCCGGCTCGTGGTGGGATGCGGCATCCACCGCTTGCGGAATCAACCGCACCAGCGCGACCCCGCTCTTCAGATCGTTGCCAATCGCGGACTCGAGCTGCCAGCGCACCCGGTCGACGACGTCGGGGGCGTCGAAGCACGTCGGATGCAGCCACACCCGCTCCGAGAACCCGCCGCCCTCGTCGGTCAGCTCGACCCGCAGTTCGGTGCAGACGAGGGATGTTCGCGTCAGGCCGTGGATGAATTCGTCGGCGGTGGTTCGTACCCCGAAGCCGATCTGGTCGACGAGCTCGAGGGGCGGCTCGAACGCGATCTGCCGCTCGAGGTCCGGCGGAGGGATGCGCGCGACCATCGCGCGGGGGTCGCGCCCCCCGGCGAGGGCATGCAGACGGATGCCTCGTTCCCCGAACCTCCCGCGCACCTTCTCGACGTCCAGCGCGGCGAAGTCGCCGAGCGTCCGCACGCCCAGTCGGGCAAGCAGACCGATCAGCTCATCATCCTCGAGCGTGACGACCGATAGGCCGGACAAGAACGCCGCCGCATCGCCCGGCGGGATCACCAGGATGCCGCCCGTGCCCGTGCCCGTGCCCGTGCCCGTGCCCGTGCCCGTGCCCGTGCTCGTGGCCGGTCCCGCGCGCCGAGCTGCCTGCTCGGCGGTGAAGGGACCGTCGGCGACGCCCGCGCGTGTATCGGGGATTCCCAGAACATCGAGTGAATCGCGCAGCACCCGGGCGGCCGCCTCTTCGCCGCCGTAGTAGCGGGCCGGCCCGCGCGCACGCAACGCGCAGAGTCCCGGTCGGATGATCTGGACGCCCGGCGCGCGGGCCTCGATCGCCTCGACGACGGGCAGGAAGGCGCGATGATCGCGTGCGGTGTCGTCGGCGACCACCCGCAGGGCAGGACAGCGCGCCTGGGCGTCGCGTCTGCGCTGCCCCCGCCGCACTCCCTCGGCCCGCGCGGCGGCGGAGCACGCGACCACCCGATTCGCGCGCATGATCGCGACGGGGGGAGGTGGTGCGAGCGCGTCCATGCCCTCGGCGAGTCCACGCGCGAGGTCGCCTGTCTCCCTCGCCAGGGCGACGATCGGCCAATCGGGGATCCACAGCACCAGGCTGCGCACGACGTCCACGATCAGCCCGCCGCTCGAATGCGGATGGGCGGAGCAAGGTTTGTGTCGCGGGCCGGGGTGCGAACGTCCAGGCCTCCATCGGGGCCGGGTAGCAGCATCCGGGCGCTCCGTGGCACGGGGGAGCGGCGGCTGCTCGCGGTGACGGTGACCTCGCGGCCCTCGAGATATCCGTGCCCGGCTTCCACACCGCTCCAGTACGGTTCGCTCACGCTCAGCAGGGCATCTGCTCCGGGCCAATCGCCCAGCACGAGCAGAACGGTGCCGCGGTCGCGCAGGCGGGCGCTCAACCGCGCGACATCGCCGTCGCGGGCGCGACCTTGCGGGCGTACCGCCACGATCGGCAGGACCTCGGCTACCGCCGCGGCTACCGCCAGCCACCGCTGGCCCGGTTCGGGGATGAGCACGAGACGTTCGAGGTCCACACCGAACGATGCGGCGGCCTCGGCACCCAGGGTCGGCATCCCGATCGCCGCGCACCACGATCCCGCCTGCGACGCGGTGGAGATGAGCGCCAGCAGCAGACTCGGGGATGCCGAGATCGCATACGAGGAGCCGGGACGCAGCCCGCCCTCGGGGAGGAGCTCTGCCAGCAACGGATGCACCGGCAACGGCGGAGCATCGACCCGCGGTGCCTGTGCGCGCTCGAGTTGCGTCCGCAGGCGCCTCAGCTCGTCCGCGGGCGAAGCTCGATCATGCCCAGCCGCTGCGTGGGGGAGGAGCGTTGCCATCCCGTCATGCTAGAACAAAGCTTCGACACTGGACAGGGGGTTGACGGGACAGGTGTACGAATCAGAAAACGAGCCCCACGGTCACCAGGACGACGGCGATCAGCGGCGGAACGCCCTGAACGGCGGCGGCGCGCGCCTTCGCGGGCGACGACAGCACCAGCACCAGGCTCGCGGCGAGCATCGAACCCGTGCCGACGAGCACGAGGGTGGCGCCGACGGGCAGGTATCCCACCGCGACCAGGATGATCCCGAGTCCCGTCGCAACGGCGAGAAACAGGTTGTAGAAGCCCTGGTTGAATGCCATTTCGCGCGTCTGTTGCGCTTGTTCGCGGGTCGTGCCGAACGTCCTTCGCGCCCGCGGGGTCGTCCAGACGACCGACTCGAGCACGAAGATGTAGACGTGGATCAGGGCCGCGAGGCCCGCGAAGATCAGACCGGCGATGACCATGGGTGCGCTCCTTCGGTGCCGACGTCCTCGCGCCAACACCCCATCATCCCGCGCCGACGTTGCCGTGTCTTCTCGCGAACGGACGCGACTCGCCGTATCCGCAGGGGATCACGCGGCGAGTCGCGTCCGTTCGCGGACGGAAAGCCTCAGCCCCGGAAAGGGTCAGTGCCCGTGGTGGCCCGTCATCTCGCCGTGCGGCACGGCGTAGTCGCCGGCGTTGGTCTGCGCGAGCGCCGGGGTCGTCAGCGCCGATACCAGCAGGGCTCCCGCGACGACCCCGATCAGCGTGCGCCCGGCGGGTGCCGACGAGCGAGCGGATGACTCGGCATCCGCGCCCCTTCCGGCTGCGCCCCTTCCGGCTGCGCCCCGTCCGTCCCCTGTCCGAGCGGCCCCGCGCATCGTCGCGGCCGCCGCGCCCGCGACCGCCACGAGCATGATGCTCGAGCTCACGAGCGGGATCCACGCCATCAGGTCGAACAGGGCGAGAACGAGTCCGCCGAGGGTCGCGGCGACACCCACCCCGAGGGTCGTGCGGACCAGCGGCATCCGCCCGAGGCGCAGCGCGACGATTCCCCACGCCAGCTCGGCGGCACCCAGCGCCGTGAGCGGCAGGAGTACGCCGATCGGTGAGCCCGCCGCGACGGCGATATGGATGAGGCCCGCCCCCCAGGCGAAGAGGGCGGGCCACATGCGAGTCGACATGGTCAGGCGAGAGCCGAACGGGTCGACGTGCCGCGCTCTGCGCCGAGTCCGACACCGAGCAGCACGATCGCGCTCGCGAGGTGGAGGAAGTGGTCGGCGGTGTTCAGCGCGAGGATGTTGGCGGCCGTGTTCACGAGGAAGAAGCCGACGATTCCGAGCAGCAGGTAGACCGCGCCCACCGTGATGTTGACGCCCTTGGCGGCGCGGACGGACGAGAGTCCGGCGATCAGCAGGGCGGCACCGATGAGGAGGTGCGCGATGTTGTGCAGCGGGTTGACCTCGAAGATTCCGAGGAGCAGCCCGCCGTCCGTTGCGATGAATCCGACGCCGCCGGTCACGGCGAAGCCGAGCAGGCCGACCAGGATGTAGACGGCGCCGAAGATGATGGCGACCAGGCGGTTGGGTGATGTGCGCATGAGCGCCTCCGTTCTGCACGGTGATTCCGTGTCGTTGGGTGTTTCGGAGGCTAACGATCATTGGATTGAAAGCTGAGGGGATTGCGTTCCGTCCGCAAACACGACAACATGTCGCCCTTGCGACCGAGTTCCGAACCCGCGGAGTAGGTTGGAAAACGTGCCGCTCACTCCCCGTGTCGCCGTCGTGATTCCGTGTCGTGACGACGCCGAATTCCTGGAGGCGTGCCTGGCGGCTCTCGATGCGCAGGATCGCCCGGCCGATCGGGTGATCGTCGTCGACAACGGAAGCACGGATGCTTCGGTAGCCGTCGCCCGCGCGCACGACGCCGAGGTCTTCGTGGAGGATGTCGTGGGCATCTGGCCTGCGGCCGCGCACGGTTACGACGAGGCCGCCCTCGACTGCGACATCATCGCGCGGGTGGACGCCGATTCGCGCCCGCACCCCGACTGGATCTCGCGCATCGTGCGGGCTTTCGTCGCCGACCCCGCACTCGGTGCCCTCACCGGTTCGGCCGAGTTCTACGGTGCCGGTCCGATCGTGCGGTATCTGGGTGCGAAGTGGTACATCGGCGGCATGTACTTCTGGGTCACGCCGTGGCTGGGACATCCGCCGGTCTTCGGCTCGAACTTCGCGATGCGCTCGACGCTCTGGGTGCGGGTGCGCGACGACGTCGACCGCTCGAACGCCGGTATTCACGATGATCTGGACCTGTCGATCCACCTGCGTCGGACGGACGGGGTCAGGTATGACCCGACACTGCGGATGCCTGTCTCCGCACGTCCGTTCGCGTCCCACGGAGCACTCTGGCGACGTGTCGGGCGGGTGATCCCGACCTTCGCCGCGAGTTGGCCCGTCGGTGCGGCCTGGCGACGTGAACGGGTGGCCCTCGAGCACCCCGATACCCGTCACGAGGTTCTCGACGAAGGCGACGAGTGGGCACCGGGCTTCGGTCGGTGAAGGTCGACGAACCTCAGGTTCGGCTCAGGATCGGGTAAATCTCGGAGGCCGCTCTCGCGCTGACGAAAACGACTTTATTCGCGTCGATCAGGCAATTCTTGGCGTGTAACAGTGAGTTCCGGAAGCGGGCTCGCCGATTCCGGCTTGACTTCATCATGAGAACTGTCTCATGATGCTGAACGGGAAGGGATCGCTTGACGGTCCCGCATACCTGGCTTTGGGGGCCGGGGGTCATCTGGGGAATTTTCTGGAGCTCCTTCCGTCGTCGAAGTCGAGTCATAGGGGAATTCCACTGGGGGATACGAGCATGCGTGCATCCACGGATCACGTCGTCGGCTGGGGCCGACGCGCGGCGATCTTCGTCCCGGTTCTGAGCGTGGCCGCTCCGAGTCGTGGCGTCTTGCGCGACAGCTCGCACATCGCAGTCGGTTGACAACGTCCCGCGCGTTGCGCGGGTCGAAAAGAACGTCCGGCGAGAGCCGGGCGGCTGGGGAATGCAAGCTCGCACTGGGGAGGGTGGGCGCACATGGGGATGGTGCGAGGTGGTTGGTGGGGACCGACCAGGACTGACGCGGGACTGGGTCTCGTCGAGGTCGTCATCTCGATGTTGCTGCTGACGGCGATTACCGGAGCGGCACGTCCGCTCGTGATCGCTGCTATGCAGTCGAGCGTGGGGAATCGGGAGACGGCGAGGGCGGATGCCTTCACCGACTCCATCGTCGCGGCGCTGCGGGCGCAGCTCGTCGGCTCGGCAATGGCGACATTGCTCGAGTCGCGGGGGGCTGTCACCGGGGAAGCTGTCGCCGAGACCGGCTCCGCACCGACGCACATCACTCCGGGCACGTGCCCGGCGAGGCACTCGGAGGGGTCGGCCGTTTCGGTCGCCGCTCTCGAGGTCGCGGCGCCGGGCACGTTGCTCCAGCCAGCCGTCTGATCCGAAGGCGGACGGACGCACGATATGTGGGAAAGGGGGTGACGGCAGATGGCCAAGACCGTTGTCGGTTTGGAGATCACCGAAGAGAGCGTTCGCGCGGTCGAGGTGACCGCTGGTGATCGACCCGTTCTTGTCGCGAGCGGAGAGATCGCGCTGCCCTGGGGAGCGGCGCGCGACTCGGAAGTTCTCGATCAGGATGCCGTCGCCCGTGCGTTGCGCCAGCTGTGGAGCCGTGGGGGGTTCCGCAGCAGGCGCGTCGTACTCGGGATCGGTAGCCGCAGGGTTCTCGTGCGCGAGTTCGCCACGCAGACGGTTCGCCCGGATCTGCTCGCGCATTCGCTGCCGTCCGAGGTGCAACATCTGCTTCCCGTGCCGGCCAGCCAGGCCGTTCTGGACTTCTTGCCGATCGCCGAGGCGGACGGGAAGACGAGCGGTCTGCTCGTCGCGGCCGTCTCGCAGACCGTCTCCACTCTTCTCGCGACGCTCCGCAAGGCGCGGCTCCGTGCCGATGCGGTCGACTTCGCGCCCTTCGGTCTGGCCCGCGCCGCGGGCACGCTCGCGATCCACGGCGAGACGCTCGCCATGGTCCACGTCGGAGACCACACCAGCTACGTGGTGATCGTGCGGGAGGGAGTGCCCCTCTTTGTGCGGATCCTGCCGATCGACATTCCGACGGCGGCCTCGATTGCCCGGGTGGACAACCGAGCGGTGGCAGATGACAACGCGGGGACCGGCACCCTGCCTCACTCGTCCGCGCACGCCGATTCCGACGCAGATCCGGCGTTCTCCGGCATCGATACGACGGTCGTCGATGTGTATTCGGCTCTCGCCGCGCGCGTCGACGCCGACACACCTCTCGGTCGGGTGCGTCTCGGCGCTGGCGCCGAAGGACCGGGTTCACCCTTCGCCGCTCCCGTGCCGGTGGCGGCCGCGGACCTCGCTTCGCGCGTTCGCAGCACTCTTGCCTTTCACGAGGGTCGCTCGGATGACGCACCAGAGATCGATCGCGTGCTGCTCAGCGGTGCCGGCGCTGCGTCGCCCGGCGTGTTCGATGCGATCGACGACGCTGTGGACATGCAGGTCGTCCTCGTCGAGGCCGGCGACCTGGTTCCGGTCGGTACCTCCGTCGTCCCCGGCGGTGACGTCGCTCGGGATCTGGTGAGCACCATCGGTCTCGTGCTCTCGCAGGAGGCAGCATGAGCCTCATTCCCGAGGCACTCGTGATTCGAGC
The DNA here is from genome assembly GCF_002911615.1 of Microbacterium sp. CJ77. Taxonomy (NCBI): domain Bacteria; kingdom Bacillati; phylum Actinomycetota; class Actinomycetes; order Micrococcales; family Microbacteriaceae; genus Microbacterium; species Microbacterium sp. CJ77. The sequence goes on from NZ_PQBR01000006.1 coordinate 874,910, forward strand.
GGGGGGCATCCTTGTCATCTCCGTTGTTCTGGCGTCGGTGTTGACGCTCGCCACCTCGTGGGTGGTGCAGTCGCCGGGCTAGGCGACGCTTGGATTCGGTCGCACGGGCATCCCCCCACCCCCCTTGTTCTTGTGACCGAATGGGCGCCCCCGACATCGTTGATCGATGTCGGGGGCGTGTCCCTTTTTCGGGAAGGGAGCACGCGCCGCGCCGACCCGTGGAGATGAGTGTCCTCTCATCCCTGCCCGGATGTCCTCTCATGTTTCGTGGATGTTTCCTGAAGATGAGAATTTTGTGGCCCGCCGAGGAAAGTCCGTTCATCCCTGGCTCTACGCGCTATATCCGCTTTCCGAGACATCCATAAACCGATGATAACCTGGGATTTATAGAATTCTCTGCTTTCGGCCGAATGCCGAACATTCGGCGAATAGGAGCAAAGAGGCATGCAAAAGCGTCCGTGTTTGCGCATATTGAAAAGTCGGGCACCTTGACACAAAGATGAGAGAGCCCTCATGATTCTCCGTGGGGGATGGATGCATGCAAGTGCATTCGCCAAAAAGCAGTCGGGACGGGCCCAGGCCCTGACGGAGGGAAGCTCCCGTCCCGACTGACCCCCTGTGTCGGCCCCCAGGGGAGAGAGAACGCATGGCCCCCCACGCTTCGTCGCCCCGCTGTGGTCCATCATGACCGCGCGCGCACCCGCGATCATCCCGGCCGTCGTCGTCACCGCAGCGGTAGTGGCGGCCGTGGCGTGGTTCTTCGCCGCGGCGGTCTTCGCGGGCACTGTGGTCAGCCCCGTCGCGAACGTCTTCGTCGCCATCGCCATTCTCTATTTCGCCGCCATCAGTGTGGTGTTGTCGCTGATCGACCTCAAGACGCACCGTCTGCCGAACGCGATCGTTCTGCCGAGCTATCTCGTGTCGTTCTTCCTGCTCACACTCGCCTGTGTTCTCGGTGGTGATTGGGCGGCGCTTCTGCGTGCCGCGATCGCCATGGTGGTTCTCTTCGGCTTCTACGCGCTCCTGCGCGCGGTCCGTCCGGACGGCATGGGCGGCGGGGACGTCAAGCTCGCGGGACTCGTCGGGATCCAGCTCGGCTGGTTCGGCGCGGGCAGCGTCATCGTCGGTACGCTCGCCGCCTTCATCCTGGGCGGGCTGTTCGGAGCCATCCTCCTGCTGACACGACGTGCCGGGCGTCGCACGGCGATCCCGTTCGGGCCGTGGATGCTGGCGGGTGCGTGGGTCGGGATCGCCGCCGGTGAGCCCGTTTCGTCCTGGTACACGGGGCTGCTCGTCGGCGCCTAGGCGTCGATCGAGGGTGAGAGGGAAGCGGAGGCTGCAGTGGCTCGAACGATCGTGAGTCTGGAGATCACCGAAGAGAGCGTGCGCGCCGTCGAGGTGACGACGGGCCGGGCGCCCGCGCTCGTCGCCGCGGGCGAGATGCCGTTGCCTTCGGGCGCTGCACGCGACTCGCTCGTGCTCGACCCGCGGGCCGTCGCGGGCGTTCTCGCCGAGCTCTGGAGCCGCGCCGGTATCCGCCGCAGACGTGTCGTTCTGGGCATGGGCGGTCCGGGGGTCGTGGTGCGCGAGTTCTCGACGCCGACGCAGCGGCCCGCCACCCTTCGGCAGATGCTCCCCGTGCTGGCGGGGGACGTGCTCCCGATGCCCGTCTCCGATGCCGTCCTGGACTACTTCCCGTTCGCCGAGGCGGATGGTCAGCTGCGCGGCCTGCTCGTGGCCGCGCAGCTGCAAACGATCGACGGGCTGGTGTCGACGCTGGCGATGGCCCGGCTCTCCGTCGACACGATCGATGTCGTCCCGTTCGGGCTCGCACGCCTGTCGAGCCGCCTCGGACGCCTCGGCGACGCGACGGCCATGGTTCACGTCGGCGACCACACGAGCTACGTCGTCGTGGCGGTCGACGGTGTCCCGCAGTTCGTGAGCATCGTCCCGGTCGACATTCCGACCTCGGCGGCCCGGGTGCGCGCCCACGCCGCCGCCGTTCGTCCCACCCGCGACCGCGAGTTCGTCCTCGCGGGGTCCGCGGCGACAGCGGCTGCGCCGCGCACGGCATCGGGTGGCTCCGCTGCTGTTCCTGCAGTCGTGGCTCTCGCCGACCGGGTGCGGAGCGCGTTGTCGTTCTATCGCAACCGCCCCGGGGCGGCACGTATCTCCACGGTGTGCGTCAGCGGTGCCGGAATGGCAGCGGAAGGAGTGCGGGGTGAACTGGCCCGGGTACTGGATGTGTCGCCCCAGACCGTCACCGCTCACGCCATCGTCTCGCTCCGGGGCGCGGTGGGCCCGTCGATGGATCTCGATCTCAATCTGGTCTCGACGATCGCGATGACGATGGTGGGCTCCCGCAGATGAAGACTCAGGCGTCGGCCCTCGTTCTCGCGAGGGTTCCGCGCGTCAATCTGATGCCGGTCGCGGAGATCGAACGGCGCGCGCGAATCCCTCGCCCGCCGGTGGCTCATTGCTCTCATGGTGATCATCGCCGCGGCCGCCCTGGCGTGCGCCGCGGCGGCCCTGCTCGCCGGGGATGCGGAACAGCGGATCGCGGTCGAGCAGGCCGAGGCGCGACCATGGGGGACGGGAGAGGTGCAGATCGGTTTCGCCGTCGCCCGCCCGGCGCCCTGACGGGATCCGCCCGGGCTGTCAAGGTGCTGCACGGTTGCCGTCGCGCGATTAGCCTGACCAGATGGCCGATACCGAAGCGCGTCCGCAGGCCCCGCGACCACCCATCGCCCGGATCATCGCGTGGGCGCTGCAGCGCAAGCCCGTTCGCGCCCTCCTTCTCTACTCCGAGCATCGGGGCCCGATGCTCGCCGACAGCATCACGTATCGCCTCTTGTTCGCGGTCTTCGCCGCGGTGCTTCTGGGATTCTCGATCGCGGCCCTGTGGCTCTCGGGCAATGCCGCCGCCTGGCAGGCACTCATCGACGCGGTCAACTCCGTCATCCCGGGGCTGGTCGGCACGGACGGGCTGATCGATCCCTCGGACATCACGGCGCCGGCGGGTCTGTCACTGACCGGAGTTCTGTCGTCGATCGGTTTGGTCGGTGCGGCCATCGGCTCTGTCGGTCAGGTGCGTTCCGCGTTGCGGTCGCTCGCCGACCAGCCCAACGAAGACCTCTTCATCGTCTGGGCCCTGCTCCGAAACCTCGCCGTCGCCGTCGGGGTCGGTGTTGCGCTGGTGGTCGCGGCCGGTGTGACGTTCTTCGGAACCGCGCTGGTCGATGTCGTGGGCGGATGGTTCGGGGTGCCGCCCGACCACCCGCTCTCGTCGTGGGGTACCTGGTTGCTGTCCGCCGTCGTCGTCTTCGTCCTCGACGCCGTGGTCATCGCCGTGGTGTTCCGCGTGCTGTCGGGGGTGAGGGCTTCGGGTCGCACGCTCTGGACGGGCGCCCTGCTCGGCGGGCTCGGGCTCACCGTGCTGCAACAGCTGTCCGGCCTGTTCGTCGGAGGCGCGCGCGCCAACCCGCTGCTGGCCTCATTCGCCGCGCTCATCGCCCTGCTGCTCTGGTTCAACCTGTCGAGCCAGGTCGTGCTGATCTCGGCCGCGTACATCCTCACCGGTGTCGAAGAGCAGCGGGATCGCGTGCCCGCCCGCTACGGGGCCCCCACGTTCGCCGCGCGGCGCGTCCAACGTTCCGAAATCGCTCTGAAGGTGGCCAAGGCCGAACTCGACCGTGCGCGACGGGCGGAGCAGGAGGAGCGCGAGAAGGCGCTCTCTGGATCGAAGGGAGACACATGAGTGACACCGGAGTCACCACCCCCGCATACTCCGCCGCGGCGGTCCGCGCCGCAGAGCAGCCCCTGATCGCGGCGGGCGAACCCCTCATGGCGCGCGCCGCGTCGGCGACCGATGCGTGCGTGCGCGAGATGCTCGAGGCATCCGGCAATCCCGCGGGACCCGTACTCGTGCTCGTCGGGTCGGGTAACAACGGTGGGGATGCGCTGTTCGCCGCGGCCTCGCTCGCGAGCTCGGGCATACCCGTGCGTCTGCTGCTGACGTCCGATCGGGCGCACAGCGAGGGTCTCGGTGCCGCTCGCCGCGCGGGTGCACGGTGTGTCGGTCTCGACGAGGTGCGGGCCGGAGCATCCGGCTTCAGCGTGATCGTCGACGGGATCCTCGGCATCGGCACGTCCCCATCGCCCGCGCTCCGCGGGATCGCGCGGGCGGTCGTCGAGGCGATCATCCCCGCTGTGTCGACGGATGCGCCGGACCGGCCTCGTGTCGTCGCGGTCGACCTTCCGAGCGGCCTGCACCCCGACGACGGTTCGGCCGACGACGCCGTGTTGCCCGCCGACATCACCGTGACCTTCGGTGCGTTGAAGGCGGGTCTTGTTCGGGGACGCGGCCCGGAGGTTGCCGGCGAGATCCGCCTCGTCGACCTGGGCCTCGGGCCCGCCCTGGCGCGGGTGCGACCGGAGCTCGAGACATCCGTGCCCGTCCGTCTCGTGGCCTGACCGCGGCGAGCGGTCGCGACTCGCCGCGTGCCCGTGCTGCGACACGGCGAGTCGCGACCGTTCGCGCCCCCTGGGGTCACTCAGCCGCGCGCGTGGAGCTCGACGAACGTCCGCAGCATCCGTGACGGATGCGATACCGGCGCCCGGCGCACGGCGGCGAGCGTCGTCTCGAGTTCGTGTGGGGCGAAGTAGCCGTGCCCCGCATAGGCGTGGATGCGCGTCGTGATGCCGTCGACGTCGAGTTCGGGATGGAACTGCGTCGCGTAGACGTTCCGTCCGACGCGGAACGCCTGCACGGGACACCCCGGTGAGGATGCCAGGTGCACCGCGTGCGCGGGCAGGCGCGAGACCGCCTCTTTGTGACCGACGAACGCGCCGAACTCGGTCGGGAGCCCGGCGAACAGCGGATCGCGCGCGCCCTCCGCGGTCAGCGTGACCGGAACGACGCTGATCGGCTCGCCGAACGTGCGGTCGATCGCGGCGCCCTCGTGCACGCCCAGCGTTCCGATGCCGTAGCACGCCCCGAAGAACGGGAAGTCGGCCGGCACGACCCGGTCGAGCAGGGCGTCGAACTCCTCTTCGACCCGCCGCTGCACGGGCGATTTGGCCTCCGTCGCGTCGGAGGCGTTGAACGGGCCACCGCCGACGATGATGCCCGACAGGGCGTCGAGGTCGAGTTCCGGCATCGGACCGGCCTCGAGACGCACCCGGATCAGGTCACGCTCATCGAGTCCCGTGGCGTGCAGGATCGCGGCGTACTCCTCGTCCGCGGGCACGTCCTCGGCCCGCGTGGCGAGCAGTACGAACGGTCTCACCGGCTACGAGGCATACGTGACGAGGCCGAGTTCGACATCCGAGACGAGCTGCGGATGCGTCGGCACGACGCGCACCGTGTAACCGAACGGACCCGTCACGGCGAGCGGCACGGTGCCCGTGAACGTCGTCAGCCCGTCGACCGGATCGCCCGAGACCGCCAGCGGCACGATCGAACGCTCTCCCGTGATGGCGTCCTCGGCATCCGTCGTCCCGCACACGAGTTGCACGGCGACATCGTGGGCAGAGAGCCCGTCGAGCGCGACGGCGGCGCGCACCTCGAGCACGTCGCCGGCGGCTGCCTGCTGCGCGATGCCCGACCCGTCCACGCTCGCGATGTGCACCGACGGCCAGGCCGCACGCACGCGCTCCGTATAATCCGCGAGCTCGCGCGCAAGGGCGAAATCGTCGGCGCGCAGCTCGGTCGCGTGCTCCGACGCGGGCGTGTACAGACGGGCGACGTATTCGCGCACCATCCGGTCGCTCGTCGCCTTCTGCCCCAGCACCCTCATCGTGTGGCGGACCATTCCGAGCCACTCCGTGGGGACCCCGTCCGTACGGTCGAAGAACTTCGGCACGAGCTGGTGCTCGATCAGGTCATAGAGTGCGGATGCCTCGGCGTCGTCACGCTCGTCATCCGAGCTCGCCGTGTCGGCCGTGGGGATCGCCCAGCCGTTCTGCCCGTCGAACCACTCGTCCCACCAGCCGTCGAGGATCGACAGGTTGAGCGCGCCGTTGAGCGCCGCCTTCATGCCCGAGGTGCCGGATGCCTCGAGGGGACGGATGGGGTTGTTGAGCCAGACGTCGCAGCCGGGGAAGAGGGTCTTGGCGAGCGAGATGTCGTAGTCGGGCAGGAACACGATCCGCCCCCGAACCTTCGGATCACGGCTGAATCGCACGAGCTCCTGGATCATCTGCTTGCCGGAGTCGTCGGCGGGATGCGACTTGCCCGCGACGATGATCTGAACGGGATGCTCGGGGTCGGTCAGGATCCGCGTCAGCCGTTCGGGGTCCCGCAGCATGAGCGTGAGGCGTTTGTACGTCGGCACGCGTCGCGCGAACCCGATCGTGAGTGCCTCGGGATCGAGGACGCCCGCGAGGCCGGTGCGGCTGCGCGCCTCGTCGACCAGTTCGCCCTTCATCGTCGAACGTGTGTCCCAGAGCTCGCGATCCGGGACGCGCGCGACGTCCGTCCAATCGTGGGTCTCGACGTGCGCATCACCGAAGGCGCGCTCGCTCAGGCCCTTCAGCGCGGGGTGCAGCCAGGTGGGCGGGTGCACGCCGTTCGTGATCGACGTGATGGGAACCTCGTCGGTGTCGACGCCCGGCCACAACTGCCCGAACATCCCGCGGCTCACCTCGCCGTGCAACAGTGAGACACCGTTCGCGTGCTGCCCGAGGTGCAGGCCGAGCACGGCCATGTTGAACACGCTCGGATCGCCGCCCTGCCAGCTCTCGAGCCCGAGCGCGAGAGCACGTTGCGGGTCGATGCCGCTGACGACACCGGCCGTGAGGTAGTCGGCGATCAGGTCCTTGGGAAAGCGGTCGATGCCGGCCGGGACCGGGGTGTGCGTCGTGAACACCGTCGAGGCGCGCACCTGTGCGAGTGCCTCGTCGAAGGTCAGGCCATCGTGGGTGATGAGCTCCGACATCCGCTCGATGCCCTGCAGCCCCGCGTGGCCCTCGTTCGTGTGGTAGACGTCCGCCTCCGGTCGGCCCGTCACGCGGCACCAGGCGCGCAGGGCGCGCACACCGCCGATACCGAGCAGTGCCTCTTGCAAGAGCCGATGCTCGCCGCCGCCGCCGTACAGGCGGTCTGTGACCCGGCGCATCTCTTCCGTGTTGGAGGGCGTCTCGGAGTCGAGCAGCAGCAGGGGCACGCGACCGATGTCGGCCACCCAGATGCGCGCGTGCAGCACGCGACCGGCCGTGATGTCGAGGGACACCTCGACCGGCGTGCCGTCGCCGTCGCGCAGCAGCGTCAGACCGAGGCCGTGGGGGTCGAGCAGCGGGTAGCTCTCGCGCTGCCAGCCGTCGTCGCCGATCGACTGGCGGAAATATCCCGCGCGGTAGAACAGGCCGATGCCCGTCAGCGGCACGCCCAGGTCCGAGCAGCTCTTCAGGTGATCGCCGGCGAGGATGCCGAGGCCGCCGGAGTACTGGGGGAGCGAGCCGTCCACCCCGAACTCGGGGGAGAAGTAGGCGATGTGCTCGGGTTTCGGGCCCTGCACGCGCTGGAACCACCGCGGTTGCGTCAGGTAGGCCTCGAGCCGATCGGCTTCCTCGGTGACCCGACCGACGAATGCGTCGTCGCGGGCAAGGGCGTCGAGCCGCTCCTGGCCCAGCGCACCGAGCATCCGTGCGGGGTTCTCTCCGACCTTCGCCCACACGGCGGGATCCATGGACTCGAACAGGGCGTGCGTGGCGCGACTCCACGACCAGCGCCAGTTCGCGGCGAGGGTGTCGAGTGCCGCGATGCTTTCGGCGAGGACGGGGCGGACCGTGAACGTTCGAATAGCCTTCATGCGACTGATCTTAGGGGTGTCGTCTGACGGCTTCCCATCGTGGGTGGCGGGGGCCGGTCGCGCCCGCGGGGTAGGGTCGAAGAAGGAGGAATCATGTCTATTGCACGACTTTCCGGAGGGCCGCTCGACGGCCAGGTGGTACCCCTCGAGGATGCCGACGACGACTCGCTCGTCCTGCCGTACAGCGAGGGTCAGATCGTCTACCGCCGCCAGGGCGAGCTCGAGCAGACCGGCGAAGCGGACGGCCCCACACAGGCCACGTTCGTCTACGTCGAAGAGACGCAAGAGATTCGGCCGAGCGACGAATGAGCCGAAGCGCTCGATCGAGGTCGAGCGCAAGTACGACGTGAGCGAGGTCACCCGCATCCCGGATCTGGCCGCGCTTCCCGGTGTGGCCCGGGTCGCTCCGACCGAGCTGCGCTCCCTCGACGCGATCTACTTCGACACGGCCGATTTCGCTCTGGCGCGTCGAGCCGTCGCGTTGAGGCGACGGACGGGCGGTCCCGATGAGGGATGGCACGTCAAGTCCAGCGCTCCGGAGGGGCGGCACGAGTGGGGCTGGCCCCTCGACGATTCCCTGTCCTCCGATCCGCTCGCGATGGCGGTGCCGGACGAGGTCTGCGCGGCCGTCGCGGACTGGTGCGGCGACACCGAACTGCGCCCGATCGCGCGTGTGCGCAACGAGCGTCACGCGATCCTGCTGCACGATGCCTCGGGCGCTGTCGTCGCCGAGTACGTCGACGATCACGTCGAGGCGACCGACCTGCAGACGGGCAACGTTGCGCGCTGGCGCGAGTGGGAGGTCGAGCTCGGCCCCGCGGCGCCCGCCGACGATCGTGGTCGGGCCGAGTTCTTCGGGGCGGTGGACGCCGTCGTGGCCGCCGTCGGGGGAGTGCCCGCGGCATCCGGATCGAAACTCGAACGCGCCCTCGGGCGCTGACCCGCGAACGAGAGAACCGACGCCCGGCTCTCGATGCGAGGCCGGGCGTCGGTTCTTCGTGAAGAAGTTCGTCACATGTTGATCATGTGACCGGCGAGGCCGTGGAACGCCTCTTGCACGGCCTCGGACAGCGTCGGGTGGGTGTGCACGTTGCGCGCGGCCTCGAGCGCGGTCAGGTCCCACTTCTGGGCCAGTGTGAGCTCGGGCAGCAGCTCCGACACGTCGGGGCCGATCAGGTGGCCACCGAGCAGCTCGAGGTGCTCGCCGTCGGCGATGAGCTTGACGAACCCGATGGGCTCGCCGAGGCCGTTCGCCTTGCCGTTCGCCGAGAAGGGGAACTTCGCGACCTTGACGTCGTAGCCCGCGTCGCGCGCCTGCTGCTCCGTCAGCCCGAACGAGGCCACCTGGGGCGAGCAGAACGTCGCACGAGGCATCATGCGATAGTCGCCGAGCGCCATGGTCTCGGCCTTGCCGATCGTCTCCGCTGCGACGACACCCTGTGCCTCGGCGACGTGCGCGAGCTGCAGCTTGGCCGTGACGTCGCCGATCGCATAGATGTGGGGCACGTTCGTGTGCATGAAGTCGTCGATCTCGATAGCGCCGCGATCGGTCAGCTTCACGCCCGTGTTCTCCAGGCCGTAGCCCTCGACGTTCGCCGCGAACCCGATCGACATGAGGACCTTGTCGGTGTCGATCGACTGCGTCTCACCGCCGCTGTTCGGCGTGTACGTGACCGTGACCTTGTCGCCGTGGTCGGTGACCGAGTCGACCTTGGTCGAGGTGAGGATGTCGACGCCGTACTTCTTGTACTGGCGGGCGATCTCCTTCGAGACGTCCGCGTCCTCGTTGGGAAGGGCGCGGTCGAGGAACTCGATGATCGTGACCTTGACCCCGAAGTTGGTCATGATGAAGCCGAACTCCATGCCGATCGCGCCGGCACCGACGATGACGATCGACTTCGGCAGCTCGCGCGTCATGATCTGCTCTTCGTACGTCACGACGTTCTCGCTGAGCTGCACGCCCGGGAGCAGGCGCACGCGCGAGCCGGTCGAGATGATCGCGTTGTCGAATGTCAGTCGCTCGCTCGACCCATCGGCCTTCGCGACGTCGATCGTGTTCGCATCGACGAACGATCCGCGGCCCTCGTACTCGGTGACCTTGTTCTTCTTCATCAAGAAGTGGATGCCCTTGACGTGCGTCTCGGACACCTTGCGGCTGCGATCCCACGCGGTGCCGAAGTCGAAGTGCACGTCTCCCGAGATGCCGAACTGCTCGGCCTGGTGGGTGAACACGTGCGCGAGGTCGGCGTTGCGCAGAAGAGCCTTCGAGGGGATGCAGCCGACGTTGAGGCAGACACCGCCCCAGTACTTCTCTTCGATGATGGCCACCGAAAGACCGAGCTGAGCGCTTCGCACGGCCGCGACGTATCCGCCGGGGCCGGCGCCGAGAATGACGACGTCGTAGTGAGGCATAGCTTCAAGCCTAGACCCCGCGCGGTGCTCCAGTGCCGGGGTCGCGACCCGTTCCGTTGCCGTTCAAACTCCGTCGTTGCGGCGTCGTGCGCGAACCATCAGAACGGCGACGAGAGCGCCCCCGAGGCCGATCGCGACGATGCCGACGATGATCCAGATGGCGGTGAGGTCGACACCCACGGCATCCGTGTCCGGGTCCGTTTCGCCGCCGGCGCCGCCCGCGGTCGGAAGACCGGCGGGTTCGGATGGCTCGCCGACCGAGAAGGTGAGCTCGCCCGAGATCGGGTGACCATCGCTCGAGACGATCCGCCACACCACCGTGTAGGTGCCACGTTCGTCCGTGCCGGACAGTTCCTGGATGACGCCGTTGCGGTCGAGAACGGGATCACCCTGCTGCACCTCCGCCCCCGAGGGGGAGATCACGAGAACCTCGGTCGCGCCGGCGCCCTCGAGCGGATTCGCGCTGTAGCGCAGATCGATCTCGGTCGGGCCGACCTCGACGATCTCGCCGTTCGAGGGGGGGTGCTGCCGATCAGTTCATCGTGCGCGCAGGCCGCGGACGGTGCGGCGACGAAGAATGCGCAGAGGGCGACCATCAACGCCGCGAGCCCGGAGCGTCGAACGGCGGACGGGCGGCGTTGCGGCTGAGACATCACCCCCCGAGCCTAATCGAGGGTCCCTGAGCACCCATCGGGCGGTGAACACCGCACTCCGGCCCGTCGCGCACGGATCCGATCGGCTAGTCTGGAGCGCGAGGAGGACAGCGTGTCAGAACAGCAGGACCAGACGCCCCAGGCCATGCGCCGCGAGGCCGAGCCGGCGCATTCCACGCCCGATACGACGCAGACGTTCGGACACGATTCCGACCTCTCTTTCGTTCCGTTCGGGTCCGAGCTCTCACAGGCCGAACTCGACGCCATCTCGGCCCTCCCGGCGCGAGCGGCTCTCCTGCTCGTCCGTTCCGGCCCGACCGCGGGAGCGCGCTATCTGCTCGATGCCGAGGTCGCCACGATCGGCCGACACCCCGAGGCCGATATCTTCTTCGACGACGTGACCGTGTCGCGTCGTCATGCCGAGATCACGCGTCGCCCCGAGGGTTTCGAGATCGTCGACCAGCGCTCGCTCAACGGCAGCTATGTCGACGGTGAGCGCGTGGATCGCGCTCTGCTCGTGAACGGCGCCGAGGTGCGGATCGGAAAGTTCCGTCTGACCTTCTTCATCTCCCCGGTCGATCTGCCGTTGTCGGCGGACGGCTGATGCCCGCGGCTCTTACTCGAAGCTCCGCGCCGGGCGCGGGTCTGCTCAGCATTGGGCAGGTGCTCGCTCGTCTGACGCCGGAGTTCCCGACTCTGACGACCTCGAAGTTACGCTTCCTCGAGGTGCAGGGCATCGTCACACCGACCCGCACCGAGTCGGGCTACCGCAAGTTCTCTCCCGCGGACGTCGACCGGCTGCGCTTGGCCCTCCAGCTGCAGCGCGATCACTACCTGCCCCTCAACGTGATCCGCGAGTATCTGAGCGATCTCGATGCGGGACGCAACCCCAGCCATCCGGGGCAGCAGCCGCCGCCCACGATTCACCCGCAGGGACGCCGGTATCGCCGCGACGAGCTGCTCCGTGCGGCCGGTGCGACCCCGCAGCTGTTCAACGAGGCCGTGTCGTCCGGCATCCTGCCCGCCGCCGAGTCGTTCGGCGATCAGAGCGTTTCGCTGTTGCGTGCGATCGTCTCGCTCGACAGCCACGGAATCGAGCCGCGCCACCTGCGGACGATCCGTCAGAGTGCCGAGCGCGACGTCTCGCTGATCGAGCAGGCGCTGGCTCCGCTCACGCATCGCGCCGACGCGCCGTCGCGGGCGAGGGCGAACGAAGTGGGTCCCGAGCTGGCGCGACGCCTCGACGAGGTACGCGCGATCTTCGTCCGCTCGGCGCTCACCCGGTTGCTTCCGTGACCGTTCCGAGACCTGCGCCGAGCCGCCCGGCGTGTCGCGGCGGATGTCGTTGCTCGTCGACGGCGGGTGTCCTAGCGTGGGGGATGAGCCGCGCACGTGCGTCTCGGAACCAGGCGAGGAGGACGCGATGAACGCTGGCGAACTCGCTGACGAGACACGTTTCGACTCGGACCTGCTGTTCACGGACGGCCTTCCGGCCATGGACGATGAGGTCGGCTACCGCGGTGCCGTCGCGGCGCGCGCCGCCGGGATCACGTACCGTCAGCTCGACTATTGGGCCCGCACCGAATTGGTCGAGCCGACCGTTCGCGGCGCGAGCGGCTCGGGATCGCAGCGGATGTACGGCTTTCGCGACATCCTCGTGCTGAAGCTCGTGAAGCGTCTTCTCGACACCGGAATCTCGCTGCAGCAGATCCGCACCGCGGTCGAGCAGCTGCGGGCCGCGGGTATCCGCGACCTCGCGGGCACCACGCTCATGAGCGACGGGGCATCCGTCTATCTCTGCACGTCCAACGACGAGGTCATCGACCTGGTCAGCCGCGGCCAGGGCGTCTTCGGCATCGCTGTCGGCAAGGTCCTGCGCGAGGTCGAGTCCACGCTCGTCGAGTTCGACCCGCAGACCGTCGACACGATCGACGAGCTCGCCGCTCGCCGTTCGGCTCGCACCGCCTGACCCCAGCCCTTCCGGTCAGCACGCAGCGGTCTCTTCGTCGCGCCAGGGTGATGCGCCGCCGCCGGACAGACGATGTCCCACTTACGCTCGGTATGGGGGTCGGTTACCGACGCAAAGTGGGACGCGACAGTGCGAAAGTGGGACACGCAACGGGTGGGCGGCGGGGTCGGGTCGGAGCCCAGCGGTGAGGCTGGGTCGGAGCGCAGCGGCGAGGCTGGGTCGGAGCGCAGCGGCGAGTCGACATGACGCGGCCGGGTACGACCCGAGGTCAGATGCGGGCGTCGCCGGGAACCGGAATGCGGCCGGTGCGCATGACACGATCGAGCAGTGCGTCGAAGTCGGCCGCGAGCTCCTGAGCCGAGTCGCCGGGCCAGATGTGCAGAGGCTTCGCGGCGCCCTGTGCCTGCTGCAGCGACGTGCGCTCGGGCAGCTGGGGGGACAGCACGAGGGGGCCGAACATGTCCCGCAGCTCTTTGATGCGGAACTGGTGCTCGATCGACTGGGGCCGCACGCGGTTGACGACGATTCCGAGCGGCTGGAGCCGGGGCGACAGACCACGGCGGATCTCTTCGATCGCGCGCAGGGCACGGTCAGCGGCGGCGACCGAGAACAGGCCGGGTTCGGACACGACGATCACACGATCGCTCGCGGCCCACGCCGTGCGCGTGAGGGCATTGAGCGACGGGGCGCAGTCGACGAGCACGAGGTCGTAGTCGGCCTCGATCGTGGCGAGGGCTTCTTCGAGCTTCCAGACATCGCGGACGCTCGGGTGCGGCCCGTCGAAGTTGATGGCCGAGGGGCTGCCGATCAGCACATCGATCGTGCCGGGGTGGACCTTCGCCCACCCGCTCGACGTGATCGCCTGGCGGACGACCTTCTCCTTGGGGTTGCCGAGCACATCGGCGACGTTGAGACGGCCGGCGACCTGGATGTCCATGCCGGTCGAGACATCCGACTGCGGGTCGAGGTCGACGACGAGTGTTCGGACGCCCCGGGCGAATGCCGCGGAGGCAAGCCCGAGCGTCACGGTGGTCTTTCCGACCCCGCCCTTGAGGGAGCTGACGCTGAGTACGTGCACAATCGTCTACGTTACCGTCCCCTAGGCTGTGGAACACACTCAGGTCGACGCGCCGAAGTTGTGAGGTGTCATGTTCCGCAAGATCCTTGTCGCGAATCGTGGTGAAATCGCCATACGCGCCTTTCGGGCCGCCTATGAGGTGGGCGCGCGCACGGTTGCCGTCTATCCCTACGAGGATCGCAACTCGCTGCATCGTTTGAAGGCCGACGAGGCCTACGAGATCGGCGAGCGCGGTCATCCCGTGCGTGCCTACCTCGATGTGGACGAGATCATCCGCGTCGCTCTCGAGAGCGGCTGCGATGCGATCTATCCCGGTTACGGATTCCTGTCGGAGAACCCGGATCTGGCCGAGCGTGCGAGCGCCAACGGCATCGCCTTCATCGGGCCGCCCGCGCGGGTGCTCGAGATGGCCGGCAACAAGGTCACCGCCAAGCACCACGCGATAGCCGCCGGGGTGCCCGTGCTCGCGTCGACCGAAGCATCGGCGGATGTCGACGAGCTTCTCGCACAGGCGGACGGAATCGGATTCCCGCTGTTCGCCAAGGCCGTCGCCGGCGGCGGCGGGCGCGGGATGCGCCGCGTCGAGACCAAGGAGGAGTTGGCCCCGGCTCTCGCCGAGGCGATGCGCGAGGCCGACAGCGCGTTCGGTGACCCGCGCATGTTCCTCGAGCAGGCCGTCGTCCGGCCCCGTCACATCGAGGTGCAGATCCTCGCCGATCAGGCCGGGCACACCGTCCACCTCTTCGAGCGGGACTGCTCGGTGCAGCGCCGGCACCAGAAGGTGATCGAGATCGCGCCCGCGCCGAACCTCGACGAGGAACTGCGCCAGAAGCTGCACCGTGACGCCGTCGCCTTCGCCGAGTCGATCGGCTACGTCAACGCCGGCACGGTCGAGTTCCTCGTCGACACCGAGGGGGAGCGCGCGGGCACGCACGTCTTCATCGAGATGAACCCGCGCATCCAGGTCGAGCACACGGTCACCGAAGAGGTGACGGATGTCGATCTCGTCCAGACCCAGATGCGCATCGCCGCGGGCGAGACCCTGGCAGACCTGGGTCTCGAGCAGGCCGACATCCGCCTGCGGGGCGCGGCGCTGCAGTGCCGCATCACGACGGAGGACCCGACGCAGGGTTTCCGACCCGACACGGGCAAGATCACGACGTACCGTTCGCCCGGCGGCGCCGGCATCCGTCTCGACGGTGGGACGACCGCGGCCGGTTCGCAGGTCAGCCCCCACTTCGACTCGATGCTCGCGAAGCTCACCTGCCGCGGGCGCGACTTCCCGGCCGCGGTCTCGCGGGCACGGCGGGCTCTGGCCGAGTTCCGCATCCGCGGCGTCTCGACCAACATCCCGTTCTTGCAGGCCGTGCTCGATGACCCCTCGTTCGTCGCCGGAGACATCGCCACGTCGTTCATCGACGAGCGTCCCCAATTGCTGCGGGGACGCGAGTCGAAGGACCGCGGGACGCGCCTGCTGAACTGGCTCGTCGACGTCACGGTCAACAAGCCGAACGGTGAGAACCCCCTGTCGATCGACCCGGCGATGAAGCTCCCGCCGATCGACCTGAGTGCGCCCGCCCCGCCCGCGGGGCGCCAGCGTCTGCTCGAGCTGGGCCCGACGGGATTCGCCCGGGCGCTACGCGAACAGAAGCCCCTCGCGGTCACCGACACGACCTTCCGGGACGCGCACCAGTCCTTGCTCGCGACCCGTGTTCGCACGCGTGACCTCGTCGCCGTCGCGCCGTACGTGGCGCGACTGACCCCCGGTCTGTTCTCGGTCGAGGCGTGGGGCGGGGCGACCTACGACGTGGCTCTCCGATTCCTCGGCGAGGACCCCTGGGAGCGGCTGGAGCGTCTGCGCGAGGCCCTGCCGAACGTCCCGATCCAGATGCTCCTGCGTGGCCGCAACACGGTCGGCTACACCCCGTACCCGACCGAGGTGACGGATGCGTTCGTGCGCGAAGCCGCGGCGACCGGCGTAGACATCTTCCGCATCTTCGACGCTCTGAACGACGTTGCGCAGATGCGACCCGCGATCGACGCCGTCCTGGCGACGGGCTCGGCGGTCGCGGAAGTGGCGGTCTGCTACACGGGCGACCTCCTCAACCCGGACGAGGACCTGTACACCCTCGACTACTACCTGCGCCTCGCCGAGCAGATCGTGGATGCCGGTGCCCACGTCCTCGCGATCAAGGACATGGCCGGGCTTCTGCGTCCCGAAGCCGCCTCACGCCTCGTGTCCGCTCTGCGGGCGCGCTTCGACCTGCCCGTCCACGTGCACACGCACGACACCCCGGGTGGGCAGCTCGCAACGCTCCTCGCGGCGAGTGCCGCCGGTGCGGACGCGGTGGATGCGGCATCCGCCCCCATGGCGGGGACGACCAGCCAGCCGTCACTCTCGTCGCTGGTCGCTGCTCTCGCGCACACCGAGCGCGACACCGGCCTCGACCTGGATGCGGTCGCCGACCTCGAGCCGTACTGGGAGGCCGTGCGCCACCTGTACGCCCCGTTCGAATCCGGGTTGCCGGGGCCCACGGGCCGCGTGTACCGGCACGAGATCCCCGGCGGTCAGCTCTCGAACCTGCGTCAGCAGGCGATCGCCCTGGGCCTCGCGGATGACTTCGAACTGATCGAGGACATGTATGCCGCGGCCAACGGCATCCTCGGCCGCATCCCCAAGGTGACGCCGTCGTCGAAGGTCGTCGGCGATCTCGCCCTGCATCTCGCGGCGGTGAAGGCCGACCCGGCCGACTTCGAGGCCAACCCGCAGAACTACGACATCCCCGACTCCGTCGTCGGATTCATGGCGGGCGAGCTCGGAGATCTGCCGGGCGGATGGCCCGAGCCCTTCCGCACGGCCGTGCTGGCCGGGCGCACCGTGAAGATCGAGGTCGAACCCCTGTCCGCGGCGGATTCCGAGGCTCTGGCCGGCGACGCCGCGGCTCGACGCGAAGCGCTGAACCGTCTGCTCTTCCCCGTGCCGACCCGCCAGTTCGCGCAGGTGCGCGAGGTCTTCGGCGATGTCTCGCTGCTGGACACCTCCGACTACCTCTACGGCCTCGTCCCGGGCGAAGAGCACGCGGTCGAGATCGAGCGGGGTGTGCGTCTGCTGGTCGGGCTCGAGGCGATCGGTGCGGCCGACGACAAGGGCATGCGCACGGTCATGACGACACTCAACGGCCAGCTGCGTCCGGTGTTCGTGCGCGACCGGAGCATCTCGGTCGAGGCCCGGCAGGCGGAGAAGGCCGACACGACCAAGCCCGGCCAGGTCGCGGCTCCGTTCTCGGGTGTGGTCACGGTGAAAGCGTCTGTGGGCGAGTCGGTTCACGCGGGCCAGGCGGTCGCCTCGATCGAAGCGATGAAGATGGAGGCGGCCATCACGTCGCCCATCGATGGCGTGATCGAGCGCCTTGCGATCGGCGCAACCCAGCAGGTCGAGGCGGGAGACCTTTTGGTCGTGGTGCGCCCGGCGCAGTAATCTGGGGCGAGTACCATCCCCCCAACTGCAAGGTCCGGAGTTCCAGTGACGCCTCACGGCAAAGATCCGAGCGGCACCGACGACCCAGATAACGGGATCCTCGACGACGTGCCATCTGTCGAGACATCGGGCATCGGATTGCTCGGCACGCAGACGGCGCACGTCAATATCACGCTTCCCGCGGAAGAAGAGGACGACGAGGACATCGTGGAGGGCGACATCGCCTTCGCGGGCGGATTCGTGACGATCGATCTGCCCGCCGTCGAGCAGCAGGCGCCGACCGATGAGGTCGCTGACGACGTCGCGATCGAAGAGGCCGCGGTGGAGGTCTCGGCAGAGGGCGACGATTCGACGGAAGACCTCGACGGCGTCGTGCCGGACGAGGCGTCCGTCGAGGACATGCCCCTCGAGGCCGGCGCTATGGAGGACAGTCCCATCGAGGACAGCCCCATCGAGCACAGCCCCAGCGAAGACAGCCCCAGCGAGGACAGTCGTATCGAGGACGGTTTTCCCGAGGACATCCCGCTCGGTGCCGGATCCGAGGACCTCACCACGGAGGATGCCTCGTTCGAGGACGTCGACATCGACGATCTCCCCCTGGACGATGCCGAGACGACCGGATTCGAGCCGACCGGCTTCGAGTCCGCCCCCGCAGCGCCCCACGGGGACGCCGCGACCGACGACGATCTCGATGCACCGGTGGATGACGCGCCGGACGAGAAGGAGACTCCCGTGAACGATGGGACCGCCCCGGCCTCCCAGCCCGCCGAGCGTCGTGAAGTCGCACGCACCTCAGCCGCCGACGCACCCGTGCTGGCCTCGCGCAGAATCGGCGACATCGCGGGTGTCTCGGAGCGCGAGACATCCGATCTGCTCACCGCCGATCGACTGCTCGACCCGGCACAGATCGCGCGCCCCGAGCCCGAGGGGGTCTGGCAGCACCTGCTCTACTCGGTGACCGGCGGCAAGCTCAACGTCGGCGACGGCAAGCGGGCGCGCGCCCGCAAGGCCCTCGATCGTCGCATCGCCGCGGCCCTGCCCGGGGGCGGCGCCCGGTTCGTCGCCGTCGTCTCGCGCAAGGGCGGCGTGGGCAAGACGACCATCACGACCCTTCTCGGACAGGCCCTCGCCGACGCCCGTGACGATCGGGTCATCGCCGTCGATGCCAACCCCGATCGCGGTACCCTCGCCGAGCGCATCGCGCGACGCAGCGGCCGGACCGTCCGTGATCTCGTTCGCGAGCGCGACAACCTACGCGGCTACAACGACGTCTCGGCGATCGTCGCCCGCGACGAGACACGTTTGGATGTCTTGGCCTCCGACACCGACCCGCACATCGCCGAGGCGTTCAGCGGTGACGAGTATCGCGCGGTCGCCGAGGTGGCGGCGCACTACTACTCGGTCGTGCTGACCGACACCGGCACCGGTATCGTCCACTCGGTCATGGGGGCAACGCTCGAGCGTGCCGACCGGCTGATCGTCGTCGCGGGTCGTAGCATCGACGAGGCGCGGCTCGCATCCGAGACGCTCACGTGGCTGGAGGCGAACGGGTACGAGGATCGGGTGCGGAGCGCCATCGTCGTCCTCAACATGTCATCGCCCGGAACGTCGCCGGTGCGTCAGGACGAGCTCGAGGCGCACTTCCGCACTCGCGTGCGCGACGTGCTGCGTATGCCGTACGACCCGCAGCTCGCGACCGGGGGCGCGATCGTGTTCCGCGACCTGCAGCCGGCCACGCGCGCGGCCGCTCGCGAACTGGCCGCCAAGGTCGTCGAGGGTCTGCAGTCCGTATCGACGGCGGCCTGACGCGCCATGGCTGTGCGAGACATCCGCCTCTTCGGCGATCCCGTGCTCAAGGCGCATGCGGCCGAGATCGGCGAGATCGATGAGAGCGTCCGTGCTCTGGTGCGTGACCTGATCGACACGGTCGAGCCTCCGGGACGCGCCGGCGTCGCCGCGCCGCAGATCGGCGTCGGCTTGCGCGCGTTCAGCTACAACATCGACGGCGATATCGGGTACGTCCTGAATCCGGTCCTCGTCGAGGTGCGGGGTGAGCCGGTACCCGTGGACGAGGGATGCCTGTCGGTTCCCGGCCTCTGGCACCCGGCGATCCGGTACCCGTGGGCACGGGTCGAGGGCATCGACCTCGACGGTGAGCCCGTGGTCCTCGAGGGCGAGGGTCTGCTCGCGCAGGCCCTGCAGCACGAGACCGATCACCTCGACGGCACGCTGTACCTGGATCGGCTCACGCCCGAGCGTCGCCGCGTGGCGATGCGCGAGGTGCGCGAGTCTTCCTGGTTCTAGCCCGGAACGCGTCCTACGGCAGGGTGACGTTCGTCGTCGCCACGGGCTCGCGATAGATCTCGGCGATGTCGTCGGCGAAGTCCTCCACGATCACGTTGCGCTTGATCGACATCTTCGGCGTCAGATGGCCGCTCGCCTCGGTCCACTCGATCGGCAGGATCGTGAACTTGCGGATCGACTCGGCCCGCGACACGTGGCTGTTCGCCGTATCGATCGCGCGCTGAACCTCGGCCTTCACGGCATCGTGCTTCGCGGCCTCGTCGAGCGACATGGTGCCGGGCAGCCCGTTGTTCGCGAGCCAGGTCGGCAGCATCTCCGAGTCGAGGGTGACGAGCGCCGCGATGAACGGCTTCTGGTCGCCCACCACGACGACCTGACCGACGATCGGGTTGGCGCGGATCGGATCCTCGAGCGCGGCCGGGGCGACGTTCTTGCCGCCGGCCGTGACGATGATCTCCTTCTTGCGGCCCGTGATCGTCAGGAAGCCCTCGGAGTCGAACGATCCGAGGTCTCCGGTCTTGAACCAGTCGCCATCGAACGCGGCTGCGGTCGCCTCGGGGTTGCGCCAGTACTCCTTGAAGACGTCGATGCCGCGCACCTCGACCTCGCCGTCCTCGGCGAGGCGGATGCCGACGCCCGGCAGGACGGGGCCGACCGTGCCGATCTTCGACTTGGTCGCGAGGTTGACGGTCGCGGGGGCGGTGGTCTCGGTCAGGCCATAACCCTCGAGGATGACGATGCCGAGGCTGTGGAAGAAGTGCCCCAATCGCGGCCCGAGCGGGGCCGAACCCGACACGGCGTACTGGATGCGCCCGCCCATGGCGGCACGGAGCTTGCTGTAGACGAGCCGATCGAAGAGCGCGAACTTGATGCGCATCCCGAACGGGATCTTCTTTCCGTCCTGCAGCAGCTTCGAGTGCTCGATGGCCGTGTCTGCGGCGGCGCGGAAGATCTTGCCCTTACCGCCGGCCTCGGCCTTCTGCTCGGACGAGTTGTAGACCTTCTCGAAGACCCGCGGCACCGCCAGCAGGAACGTCGGCTTGAAGGATCCGAGGGCGGGCAGGAGCTGCTTCGTGTCGGGCTGGTGCCCGGTCTTCACGCCCGCGTGCACGTCGAGGATCGAGATGAAGCGCGCGAACACGTGCGCGGTCGTGATGAACAGCAGCGTCGAGGCGCCGGGCGTCTGCACGACCTCCTTCAGCGCGACCGCGGCGTTCCGCGAGAGCTCGACGAAGTTGCTGTGCGTCAGCACGCATCCCTTCGGGCGTCCCGTCGAACCCGAGGTGTAGATGAGCGTCGCGATGTCCGAGCCCTGCGCGATACCGCGACGGCGGTCGATCTCGGCATCCGGGACCGAGGCCCCGAGTTCGCTGAGCTTGTCGATGGCGTCGAGGCCGAGCTGCCACACCTCGCGGATCAGGGGCAGGTCGCCCCGGACCTCATCGAGGCGTGCGGCGTGATCGGCGGCTTCGACGATGCACGCGACGGCACCCGAGTCCTCGAGGATCCACTGGATCTGGTGAGGTGAACTCGTCTCGTAGATCGGCACCATGACGGCGCCCGCATAGAACAGCGCGAAGTCGACCAGGGTCCACTCGTAGGTCGTCCGTGCGAGGAATCCGACCTTGTCTCCGGGTTCGATCCCGGTTGCGGCGAGTCCCTTCGCGAGCGCGACAACTTGACGGCGGAACTCCGTCGCGGTGATGTCTCGCCAGCCGTCGCCCTGCGGCACGGCGAAGAGCGCGAGATCGGGCGTTGCCGCGACGCGATCCTCGAGCAGATGGGTCACATTGGCTTTCGGGTCCGCGGGTACGACGGCGGGGACCTCGAATTGGACGGCACTCATTATCGGCAGCTCCTTTGGCACCGGGGTGTTGTCGGCTTCGCCCCGAGTCTACCCTCTGGTGGAACTCGGTCTCAGGGAATCGAGACCCGGTTTACGGACCGGTCCGCGGCTAGACTGCACGAGGCCGTCCGGGGCCACACGTGGTCGCGAAGGGGAGTGGGAGTGCTTTCGATCGGCATCGACATCGGCGGAACCAAGATCGCCGGTGGTCTGGTTGACGAGTCCGGCACGATCGTGCAGGCGCGGCGTGTCGACACCCCCGAAGGCCCGCGCGCGATCGAGGATGCGGTCGCGGTCATGATCGGCGAGTTGCGTGCCGGCACGAATGCGCGAGCAGCGGGCGTTGCCGCCGCCGGCTTCATGGATCGTGAGCGCACGCGCGTGCGCTTCGCCCCGAACATCGCGTGGCGTGACGAGCCGTTGCGTGACCGGATCTCGGAACTCGCGGGCCTGGCGGTCGTGATCGAGAACGACGCGGATGCCGCGGGATGGGCCGAATTCCGCTTCGGTGCCGGACGGGGTCGGTCCCACATGACGATGCTGACACTGGGTACCGGGGTCGGTGGCGCGATCATCGCCGGCGGCGAGCTCTCCCGCGGGGGCTTCGGCATCGGCGGCGAGCTCGGGCACCTCCGGCTCGTGCCCGGCGGTCTGCTGTGCGGCTGCGGGCGAAACGGATGCCTCGAGCAGTACGCGTCGGGCAATGCCCTGCGCCGCATCGCCAACGAGATCGCGGATGCCGAGGCATCCGGTATCGGTTCCGCCCTCGACGCCGCCCGTAGTGCGGACGGACGGGTGTCCGGCCAGGCGATCGCCGAGCTCGTTCTCGCCGACGATCCGGGCGCGCTCCAGGCGCTACGCCGGGTCGCCGCGTCGCTCGGCGAGGCGTGCGGCAGCTTTGCCGCCGTGCTGGACCCCGAGATCTTCGTGATCGGCGGGGGAGTCTCGGTGCTCGATGAGCGGCTGCTCGCGCCCGTGCGCGAGGCCTACCTGACGGCGTTGTCCGCTCCGGAGCATCGCCCCGTCGCCGAGTTCGCCGTCGCCGAGCTGATCAACGACGCGGGCGTGATCGGGGTCGCGGACCTCGCGCGCCGTGCCTACCTGCGGGATGGTGAGTGAGCGATGTTCTACTGGCTGATGAAGTACATCGTGATCGGGCCGATCCTCAAGGCGATCTTCCGGCCCTGGATCGTCGGTCGGCGCAACATCCCCGTCGAGGGCGGGGCGATCCTCGCGAGCAACCACCTGTCGTTCGCCGACTCGGTGTTCCTTCCGCTCATGATCGATCGGCAGATGTCGTTCCTCGCGAAGAGCGACTACTTCACCGGCCGGGGCATCCGCGGCTGGGCCACACGCGTCTTCTTCAAGGCCACGGGACAGATCCCGATCGACCGTTCGGGCGGCAAGGCATCCGAAGCCTCCCTCAACACGGGACTCGCGGTGCTCGCGAACGACGACCTTCTCGGGATCTACCCCGAGGGAACCCGGAGTCCCGATGGCCGCCTCTACCGCGGTCGCACCGGCATCGCGCGCATGGCGCTCGAGGCACGCGTCCCGGTGATCCCGGTCGTCATGGTCGACACCGACACGATCATGCCGATCGGCAAACGGATGCCCCGCATCGGCCGCGTGGGCGTCGTCATCGGCGAACCGCTCGACTTCTCGCGATTCGCGGGGCTCGAGGGCGACCGATACGTGTTGCGGTCCGTGACGGACGAGATCATGGTCGCACTGCAGCGGTTGGGCGAGCAGTACTACGAGGACGTCTACGCCTCGACGGTCAAAGACCGGCTCGCCGCTCGCACCTGATCGCCGTTCCTGCGCGGTCTGACGCGGGTGGGTGCGGCATCCGGGGCCTGTCCTGCACGGCTAGACTGAGCGGATGCTTCAGCAGCTTGACCCCCTCGATCACTGGCGGAACCTGCCCATCAAACAGCAGCCCCAGTGGCGCGACGCCGATGCCGTCGCCGCTGTCTCGGCCGAGATCGCAACGCTTCCGCCGCTCGTCTTCGCGGGAGAGGTCGACATCCTGCGCGACCGCCTCGCGCGTGCCGCCTCGGGCAACGCCTTCCTGCTGCAGGGCGGTGACTGCGCCGAGACCTTCGCGGGTGCGACGGCCGAGCAGATCCGCAACCGCATCAAGACCGTGCTGCAGATGGCGGTCGTGCTGACCTACGGCGCGTCGATGCCGGTCGTGAAGATGGGGCGCATGGCGGGACAGTTCGCCAAGCCCCGCTCGAGCGACACCGAGACGCGCGGCGACGTCACGCTCCCCGCCTACCGCGGCGACATCGTCAACGGCTACGACTTCACCGAGGCCTCGCGTCAGCCCGACCCGGCGCGCCTGCTCAAGGGCTACCACACGGCCGCGTCGACGCTGAACCTGATCCGTGCGTTCACGCAGGGTGGTTTCGCCGATCTGCGCGAGGTGCACAGCTGGAACAAGGGCTTCGCCGAGAACCCGGCGAACCAGCGCTACGAGCGCATCGCGGGCGAGATCGATCGCGCGATCAAGTTCATGGAGGCCGCGGGCGCCGACTTCGACGACCTGCGTCGCGTCGAGTTCTACACCGGCCACGAGGGCCTGCTCATGGACTACGAGCGTCCGATGACCCGCATCGACTCGCGCACCGGAACGCCGTACAACACGTCGGCGCACTTCGTGTGGATCGGTGAGCGCACGCGCGACCTCGACGGCGCGCACATCGACTACTTCTCGAAGATCCGCAACCCGATCGGCGTGAAGCTCGGGCCCACGACCTCTCCCGAGACCGTCCTCGAGCTGATCGACAAGCTCGACCCCGAGCGCGAGCCCGGGCGTCTGACGTTCATCACGCGCATGGGTGCGGGCAAGATCCGCGACGCGCTGCCGCCGCTGCTCGAGGCCGTGCGCGACTCGGGTGCGACGCCCCTGTGGGTCACCGACCCGATGCACGGCAACGGCATCACGACGCCGACGGGTTACAAGACGCGTCGCTTCGACGACGTCGTGGACGAGGTGCGCGGCTTCTTCGACGCGCACCGTGCGGTCGGCACGTTCCCGGGCGGCATTCACGTCGAGCTCACGGGCGACGACGTGACCGAGTGCCTGGGCGGCTCCGAGATGATCGACGAGGCAACCCTCGCGACGCGCTACGAGAGCCTCTGCGACCCGCGCCTGAACCACATGCAGAGCCTGGAGCTCGCCTTCCTCGTGGCCGAGGAGCTCGAGAAGCGCTGACCCCGCGCCCCTTCTGGCGTCGAACTGTCACAAACCGCTGCATCCGTTCGCGAGATCGAGCGTTCTGTGACAGGTCGACGGGCGGCGGCTGTGGATGAACCGGGATAGGGATGTCGCGGGCGGCAGAGTGGGCCGATGGGTCGACGTATGCCGTTGCCGGCTGAGCTGCCCCCGGGCGTGGCATTCACGGTCGCGCAGGGGCGTTCGTCGGGTGTCGCGGACGGACGGATGCGTGGAGGCGATCTCGACCGGCCGCACCACGGTGTGCGGGCCCGGGCGCTGGACCCGACGGACCTCGTCGACCGATGTACGGCTCTCCTTCCGCTGATGGGCAACGATCAAGTCTTCAGTCATCTGACTGCAGCGGCGCTGCTCGGTATGCCGCTACCCGCTGAGCACGGGGCATCCGATCCTCTCGACGTGCTGACCCTCGGCGCGCGACGGATGCGTCGGCCCGGGGTCACGGGGCGGCAGACCGACGACACCGATACGCCGATCGCCTTTCTCGCTCACCTGCCCGTGGTCGCGCCACCTCGCACCTGGTGCCACCTGGCCGAGCTCGGACGGGCCGCGCGGATCGACCGGAGGTGGCTCGTGGCCATCGGCGACCATGTGATCAGCGGCACCCGCAGAGCGGGCGGACGCACGCCACCTCTCGCAGAGAACACCGAACTGGTCGCGGCCGTCCGTGAGCATGGGTCTCGACGGGGAGCTGCGAGTCTCGCGTGGGCCCTGCCGCGGCTGCGCCGGCCCGTCGACTCGCCCCGGGAGTCGCTGCTACGACTGATACTCGTGGCGGGTGGGCTGCCCGAACCCGAGGTGCAGTTCGCGGTGATGACGGCCCACGGCATCCGTCACGCCGATCTGGGATACCGCGACGCGCGACTGCTGATCGAGTATCAGGGCGACGACCACCGAACCTCGCGCAGGCGGTGGCTCGACGATCTGACCCGCCGTCAGCTATTCGAGGACGCCGGCTATCGCGTGATCGAGCTGGGTGCGGCGGACCTGGCCGACGAGGCTGCGCTGGTCGCACGTATCCGCCGCGCGCTCCAGGGCCGATTCTTCGGCAGATGATGGTTCGACCTGTCACAAACCGCTCGATCTGGCGCCCAGATAGAGCCGTTTGTGACAGGTCGCCCGTGGAGGGTCAGCCGGAGGCGGTGATCTGGAGGTACACCGAGGTGCCGAGCGGACGCTCAGCGCCTACCGCGGGGTCGGTACCCGTCACACGTGTCAGGGGGTTGGGGACGGCATTCCAGAACGGCGCGAAGTCCACCTTGAAGCCGGCGGCCTCGAGCTTCTCCCGCGCTGCGTCCCGTGTGAGGTCGCGCACGTCGGGGATCGGATACGGCTGGGGGCCCTTCGAGACCACCAACGTGGCCGTATCGCCGGGGCGCCAGTTGCGGCCCTCGGGCTGGCCGCGGATGCCGATCACGTCGCCCGTGTCGATGTCGTCCGAGAACTCCTCGACGGGTGTGCCCGACACCTCGAGTTTCACGGCCTTCAGCGTGGAGGTGGCGGCCTGGGTGCTCATTCCGACGACGGATGGAACGGGCCCGAGCGACACGGTGAGGGTGACGGTGCTGCCCTCGAGCACGGTCCCG
The DNA here is from genome assembly GCF_002911615.1 of Microbacterium sp. CJ77. Taxonomy (NCBI): domain Bacteria; kingdom Bacillati; phylum Actinomycetota; class Actinomycetes; order Micrococcales; family Microbacteriaceae; genus Microbacterium; species Microbacterium sp. CJ77. The sequence goes on from NZ_PQBR01000006.1 coordinate 901,288, forward strand.
CCCCCCGACACATCGAACGCGTCGCCCACGACGGGCTGCGCGAGCGCCGACAGCACCGTGCCGGACGCGGGGTCCGCGAACTCCTGCACGCTCTCGCCGATCAGGATCTTCGCGTCCGTCAGCACGGTCCGGACGGCGTCCTCGGGTTGACCAGCGAGCGCCGACAGATCGTGCGGCATGGGCCCGAGCGACAGGACGACCGACACCGTCGCGTCCTTGTCCACCCGTTCGCCCGCACCCGGCGTCGTATAGAGGACGAGCCCGGTGTCGACCTCGAGGCTGTACTCGCCCTCGCCCTGAACCGCGACGAGCGTGTCCTGCTGCAATCGAGCCGCGGCTTCGTCGAACGTACGACCCGAGACATCCGGTACCGCAACCAGCGATCCCGGTCCGGATCCGAACCACCATCCGGCACCGCCCGCGAGGCCCGCGAGCAGAATCACGAGCACCGCGAACCACGCACCGCGCGCACGACGCCGACCCGCTCGGCGCCGCAGCAGCGTGCCGTTGTCGACATCCGGAGTGATGGTCGTCGTGAGAGCCGCGGCCGAGGGCATGACCTTGGTCAGCTCGCCGGAATTGCTGTCGTCGTGGATGCCGATCGCCACCGTCGCCCGCGTCGGGGCGGGGGCGACGCCCAGGTCGCGCTCGATCTCGCGAAGGCGATCGAGCATGACGGATGCATCGTCCGGACGGTCGTCCGAATTCTTCTCGGTCGCCCACAGCACGAGCTCGTCGAGGGGCTCGGGGATCTGCGGATTCTTCGCGCTCGGTCGCGGCACCGTGTCGGTCGCGTGGCGGTAGGCGATCTGCATCGGCTGCTCGCCCTTGTAGGGCTGATCGCCGACGAGCATCTCGTACAGCATGATGCCGAGCGCGTAGATGTCGCTGCGTGCGTCGGCCTGGCCGCGGGTCACGAGCTCGGGCGCGAGATAGGCGATCGTGCCCATCAGCATCTGGCCCGTCGCGGTGTTCGCGGTCGTCGCGCGCGCGAGCCCGAAGTCGCCGATCTTGATGCGGCCGTCCTCGGCCAGGAGGATGTTCTCGGGCTTGACGTCGCGGTGCACGATACCGGCGCGGTGCGCTGCCGCGAGGCCCGACAACGTCGCGTCCATGATCGTGATCGTCTGCGCGATCGTGAGCTTCTTCTGCTCCTTCAGCAGCTCGCGCAGAGTGATGCCCGGCAGGTACTCCATCACGAGATACGCGATGCCCTCGTCCTGACCCTGATCGAAGACATTGACGACGTTCGGGTCGGCCAGCCGGGCGGCGGCACGCGCCTCCTGGATGAAGCGGGTCTGGAACACCGCGTCGTCGCTCAGGTGCCCGTGCATGACCTTCAGGGCGATGCGGCGCTCGAGACGCAGGTCGGTGGCCACGTATACGGTGGCCATGCCGCCGCGGGCGATACGGGCGCGAACGCGATAGCGAGAGTCGACAAGCCGCCCGATCAAGGGGTCGGCTTGCTGACTCGTACTCACGAGTGAAGTCTACGGAAGCGCGAGCCCGTGCCCCGGGAGCGCCTCACCCTGGGGGCACGGCGAAACCGCATTATCCGAGCGCGGCGATCCACTGATAGGCGGCGTCCTCCCAGGCGGCGTAGCGGTCGGGGAATGCCGACCGCTGCACGGCCTGGGCGGCTTGCGCGAAGCCCATGCCCTCCCAGCCGCGGATGTCGAGGAGTCCCCGCGTGCGGTTGCCGTTCGGATCGGACGGGCCGCCGTAGAAGACGCGGATCGAACGGGACGCGTCGCGGATCTCGGCGGGGGAGCCCCACCCGGTGCTCGCTCGCTGCTGATACAGGCCGAGCGAGTCGCGATCGCCCCAGTCGAGATTGCGGATCCAGGATTCGACCATCGCGGTTGCCAGGGCGATGGCGATGCCGCGTTCCGAGACTCCGAGTTCCCGGCCGATCTGGATGATCAGGCGAGCGTTCTGAATCTGCTCGGCATCGAGTCCGTCGACGGATGCCGCGGGCGCCGGTGCGGCGGCGGGCGCCGCAGCGGCACCGGTCGCGGCGGTGGGCACGGCGACGGCCTGACCGGGGTAGATGATCGAGCCCGCGCCGAGGCCGTTGGCCGCGAAGATGGCGGCGAGGGTGACGCCGTACTTCTTGGCGATGCCCGAGAGCGTGTCACCGCGGGCGACGGTATGGGTCGTCTGCGGGGCCACCGGGGCGGGGGCGGGCGCGGGCACCGGGGCGGGCGTGACGGCCGCGGCCGTCGTGACGCCCGGAACGTTCAGGGTCTGGCCGGGGTAGATGACCGAACTCCAGCCGAGGCCATTGGCCTCGAACAGCGCCCGAAGACCGATGCCGTGGCGCTGGGCGATGCCGGTCAGCGTGTCGCCCGCAACCACCGTGTGCGACATCATCGCGGGCGCGGCGGGGGCTGGGGCGGCGGGCGCCGGCGCGGGGGGGGCGCTCAGCTTCAGCACCTGACCCGGGCGGATGACGGACGTCCAGTCGAGGCCGTTCCACGCGAGGACATCGGCGGGACGCAGCCCGTGCGCGCTCGCGATCGACCAGACGCTCTCTCCGGCGGCGACCACGTGGGTGGTGGCAGGCGGAGACGCGGGGACGACGGTTGCGGGGACTCCACGCCAGTGCGGGCGCGGCTCGCGCTCGGTCGCCAGCGGTGCCGCCGCGGCGGGCGGCGCGACGAGTGTCGCCGCGAGCGTGCCGATCAGGGCGGCGGGCACGGTGAAGTGCGCACGGTTCGGACGAACGAGCGTCTTGAGTGACTTGCGCACGGATGTTTCCCCTCGATCAAACTCCTGAAACGCTGTCACGCATGTTAATGAAAGTCAACAGAAGTGATATGTGGGGTCGATGTTGCGAATGTGACGGGAGTGATTTGTCGCGACTGCCCGTGAGTCGCACGCGCTGTCGTGACAGACTGATCGGGTGAGTGACACACCCGCCTGGGCCGCATCCATCGAGTGGTTGCCCCTTCCCGCTGCCGCCCAGCTGATGGGCGAAACACCCGGCCGCGTCCGCCGCCTGCTCGATGACCATCATCTGGTCGCGATGCGTGTGGACGGCGCGCTCAAGATCCCCGCCGACTTCTTCGTCGATGAGCGGCCCCTGCCGTCGTTGCGCGGCACGATCATGGTGCTCCTCGATCGCGGTTTCTCCACCGACGAGATCATGGAGTGGCTCTTCGAGACCGAAGAGACCATGGGCGATGCGCCGATCGCGGTCCTGCGCTCGGGGCGCAAGAGCGAGGTCCGGCGCGTCGCGCAGTCCCTGGGCTGAGCGCTCACATACTCCCCACCCACGTCGCTGGGGCGTCGAGGCTGCGTTGGGGCGCGGATTGCCACGCCCCAACGAGGCTCTGTCGCCCCAACCATGAGGGTGGGCATCGGGTGGGCATCGGGTGGGCATCGCGAGGCTCACGCGCCTCGTCGTGACGCGGGACTATGCCACGCGGTCGACGGCCGCGCGCGCGAGATCGCGGAGCGCCCCGACCGAAGCGTTGTCGAGGGGCGCGCCCGACAGGGCTCGGTCCGCCTCGTGCGCGTAGGACGCGATGAGCTCTTCCACGCAGTCGAGGGCTCCACTGTCACGGATGGTGTTCTGAAGCATCCGTACCTGCGCGTCATCGAGATCGGGATCGCCGACGAGCTCGTCGAGGGTGCGGCGGACGGATGACGCGAGTCCCTGACGCGCGAACGCGATGAGCGCCGTGCGCTTGCCCTCGCGCAGGTCGTCGCCGCTCGGCTTGCCGGTCGCGGCCGAGTCCCCGAAAACGCCGAGCACGTCGTCGCGCAGCTGGAAGGCCATGCCGACGGGGTGACCGAAGGCGCGCAGTGCCTGCCGCTGCTCCGTGCGGGCGCCGCCGATCGCCGCGCCGATGAGCAGCGGCTGCTGCACCGAGTAGCGCGCGGACTTGAACGAGGCGACGAGCAGGGCGCGATCGAGTTGCTCGTCTTCGGGCGCGGGCACGGTCTCGGCCGCGATGTCGAGATACTGGCCGACCGTCACGTCGCGTCGCATCTCGGCGTATTGGCGTCGGGCCGCCCGCGCGCGGTCGGCGGGCACATCCGCGATGCCCTCCTCGAACAGGTCGTCGCTCCAGGCGACGAGCAGGTCGCCGGCGAGGATCGCGGAGGAGCGACCGTAGGCGGCGGCGTCGCCCGTCCACCCCCCGGCGCGGTGGGCACCCTCGAACGCGCGGTGCGTCGCCGGTCGACCGCGGCGCGTGTCCGAGTTGTCGATGATGTCGTCGTGCACGAGCGCCGCCGCGTGGAACACCTCGAGCGCCGCGGATGCCGTGACGATCTCGTCCGTGCCCGAGGCATCCGTCACCGCCCGCCAACCCCAGTAGCAGAACGCCGCGCGCAGCCGCTTTCCCCCCTGCAAGGTGGCGGCGGAGAGCTCGAGGATCGGGCGCGCGAGCGGACCGGCGTCTGCCGCCTCGGCGACGCGAGCCGAGACAAATCTCTCCAGTCGCTGTGAAACCGCTTGGATGGCGTCTGGGGAACCCTGCACGGGCCTAGCCTAGTAACCGGCGCCGCGAGTAGACTGAGGCGCAATCTTTAGAACCCAACGGGGGACCGATGCCACTCTCTGAACAGGAGCAGCGCCTTCTCGATGAGATGGAGCGCCACCTTCTGCGCAACGACGCCGATGTCGTCAGCTCGGACCGCGAGGGCCGCGCCATCAACTACCGCAATGTCACTCTGGGTGCGATCATCGTGCTCGTCGGAATCGGTGCGCTCGTGGCGGGTGTCGCCACACAGCTGATCGTCGTCGGAATCCTCGGCTTCGTCGCGATGCTCGGGGGCGTTGTCCTCGCTCTCACACCGACACGGGTCGACATCACGCGGATGCCCGCCCCGGGAAGCCCGAGTGCTCCGCGCCGCGCAACCCAGGTCAGTTTCATGGATCGTATGAACGATCGATGGGATCGGCGCCAGGACGGCCACTAGTCCTCCACCTCTCTCCACTCTTCGGGGTCGACCTTCGGGTCGGCCCCTTTTTTTGTGCGCGCTTTCGCATTCGGGTCCGAACTTCCGCGTCATTCCACGAACATCCGAGAGGAATGACGTGTCCTCGAGTGGTCCAGCGGGGGCCTTTCTCGACGATCGGGGGACCTTGTTCCTCTCGGATGTTCGGTCGTGCGGACGCTCTCACTCGTATTAGTGGTGCAAAAACGTAGGAAAGTGGAGGGAAGTGGAGTAACGTGGGGCCATACCTGAGGCGGGCCGGGCGAAGGGGGGTACACGTCGATGCTTCTCGGCACCTACACCCCCAAGCTCGACGACAAAGGACGCGTCATCCTCCCCGCAAAGTTCCGCGAAGACCTTGCCGGCGGCATCGTCATCACCCGCGGTCAGGAACGCTGCCTCTACGTCTTCAGCTCCGCCGAGTTCGAGCGCGTCCACGAGCGCATCCGCGAGGCCCCGCTCAGCAACCGTCAGGCGCGCGACTTCCTGCGCATGTTCCTCTCGGGCGCGAGCGCCGAGATGCCGGACTCGCAGAACCGCATCACGGTTCCCACCCACCTCCGCGCGTATGCGGGCCTCGAGAAGGAACTGATCGTGACGGGTGTCGGCGCGCACGCCGAGATCTGGAACGCGGATGCCTGGAACGCCTACGCCGCCGCAAACGAGGAGTCGTACTCCGACCTCGAGCAGGAGGTGATCCCGGGCCTCTTCTAAAGCCCCCTGGTCCTGACTCCCAGCCGCCACGCCCTGACACACTTCCCCGGTGCCAGGTCGGAGCGGATGGGGATCAGGACCCGGGGTCCCGCCCCTCTCATCATGGAAACCCGCGACCGCCATACCCCTGTCCTGCTCGAGCGCTGCATCGAGCTGCTCGCCCCTGCGCTGCAGAAACCGGGCGCGGTGCTCGTCGACGCGACGCTCGGGATGGGCGGACACTCCGAGGCGTTCCTCGAGCGGTTCCCCGACATCCACCTGATCGGCCTCGATCGTGACACCGATGCCCTCCGCCTGGCGGGGGAGCGGCTCGCGCGCTTCGGCGACCGGGTCACTTTGGTGCACACCGTCTACGACGGCATCGCGCAGGCTGCGGCCTCCGCGGGCTACGACCGTGTCGACGCGATCCTCTTCGATCTGGGCGTTTCGTCGCTGCAGCTCGACGAGTCCGATCGCGGCTTCGCCTACTCGCGCGACGCGCCCCTGGACATGCGGATGGATCAGACCGGCGGGCCGACGGCCGCGGACGTCATCGCGACATACCCCGAGGGCGCCCTCCGCGCGATCTTCGAACGGTATGGCGAAGAGAAGCTCGCCGCCCGTTACGCCCGCTTCATCGTCGCGGCCCGCAACAAGGCCCCCATCCTGCGGTCGGGTGAGCTCGTCGAGGTGCTCGTGGCCGCGACGCCCGCGGCCGCTCAGCGCGCCGGGCACCCGGCGAAGCGGGTCTTCCAGGCGTTGCGTATCGAGGTCAACACCGAACTCGTCGCGGTCGAGCGGGCGATCCCCGCCGCGCTCGACCTGCTCGCCGTCAAGGGTCGCATCGTCGTGCTGGCCTACCAGTCGCTCGAGGACCGGATCGTGAAGCGTGCGTTCGCGGATGCCTCGGCCTCGACCGCGCCCGCGGGGCTCCCCGTCGAACTCCCCGAGCACGCTCCGCAGTTCCGCCTGCTCGTCAAGGGCGCCGAGCTCGCTTCCGAGGACGAGCGCGAACGCAACCCGCGCGCCACGCCCGTCCGCCTCCGCGCCGCAGAGAGAGCGAGGGCCGCATGAGCCTCGCAACAGTCGCCCCCCTCGTCCCCGGCAGTCCGACACGACCGGCTCGAAGTCGACTCCGCGCCGTCGACGGCGCCCCCGCGCGCCGCCGCCGTCCGCGGTTGGCGTATGCGATCATCGCGCTCAGCGGTGCTCTCGCCATTGCAGCGGCTCAGATGGGAATCTCGATCGCCATGACCCAGGGCGTGTACGAAGAACAGGCACTCACCCAGCAGGTGCGAGCGTTGCAGTACGAGAGCCAGTCGTTGACGCAGCAGCTTGTCGGTCTGAGCTCGCCCCAGTACCTCGCCGCGAACGCCTCGGCGCTGGGCATGGTCATCAACGAGGCGCCGTCATACCTGCGTCTGTCGGATGGCGCGATCCTCGGCAGCGGCGCCGCCGCGCCCTGGCAGTCCACCGTCGACGCGATCGGCCGCGGAAGCGTTCCGAACGCGCTCGTCGCCACGGCCCCGCTCGTCACGGCACCCGACGCGACGATCGAGGGTCTGCCCGAGGTGCCGGTGGCGCCGACCGATGCCGTCGTGACCGGACCGCCCGCCCTCTCCGAGGGGCTGCCCGCCCCGCAGACCCGCTGACCACTGCCCACACACCACTGAGCCGCCCAGAGTCTTCGGAATCGACATACGAAACGCAGCGTCGCACACATGACCACACGCACCACACGTTCCCCCCGCCGCCGCACCGTGGTCGCTCTCGCCGTCGTGCTGTCGATCCTCGGAGTCTTCGTCGTACGCCTGGTCGACATCCAGGTCGTCAACGCCGATGAGCACCGGGCCGACTCGGCCGGGGTCGGGATGCTCGCGACCAACAAGCTGGAGGGTGCACGCGGCACCATCGTGGATGAGACGGGCGCCGTACTCGCCGGCAACACGATGCTGTACGACGCTCAGGTCGACCCGCAGAACATCCTCAATCAGAAGTTCAGCGACGGCCGGACCGTGCAAGAGGTCTGGCCCGAGCAGGCCGCACAGATCGCGGGAGTCACCGGTCAGACGCCGGAGCAGGTGCAGCAGATCGTCGCGGACGTGCTGGCGGCCAACTCCGAGTCCCAGTGGGCGCAGATCGCCACCAAGCTCAGCACGGACCAGTACCAGGCCCTCGTCGCGCTCGAGCTCCCGTTCCTGTACACGACGCCGCACCCGGCCCGAAGCTATCCGGATGGCGCCGTCGGTGGCAACCTCGTCGGATTCGTCGGATCCGATGGCGAGGCTCTCGCGGGTCTCGAGCTGGCGCAGAACGACTGCCTGCAAGCGACGCCGGGCTCCGAGTCCTACGAACGCGGCAAGGACGGAGTCATCATCCCGGGCACGCTTCAGCAGACGCCCGCGGTCGATGGCGGCACCCTGCAACTGACGATCAACCGCGACCTGCAGTGGTACCTGCAGCAGATGGTCGCGGAAGAGGTGCAGAACCAGCAGGCCAACTACGGCACGGCGTTCGTCGTCGAGGTCGCGACGGGAAAGATCCGCGCCGCCGCCGAGTATCCGACGGTCGACCCCAATGACGTCAACGCCGCGGCCGAGGCCGACCGCAGCAGCCGCATCTTCACCTACGAGTTCGAGCCGGGCTCGACCTTCAAGCCCGTGACCGCCGCGACGATCATCGACTCGGCGGGGGTCACCCCGCTCACCCCCACGCTTCCCGCCGCGGGGCGCGAGACGCTGCCCGGCGACATCACCGTCAACGACGTCTTCTCGCACCCGTCGTACAACTACACGATGACCGGCGCGCTCGTGGACTCCTCGAACGTCGCGCTGTCGAAGTTCGGCACGCTGGTGTCAGACGAGGTGCGCCACGACTACCTCGCACGATTCGGGGTGGGACAGAAGACCGAGGTCGGCTTTCCCGGTGAGCGCGAGGGCATCCTGCACGACGCGCCCTGGGACCAGGCATCCCATTACACGTCGACCTTCGGCCAGTCGTTCACGGTGACCGTTCCCCAGGTCGCGAGCGTCTACCAGACGATCGCGAATGGCGGAGTGCGGATGCCGCTGAGCCTGGTCGAGTCGTGCACGACGGCGTCCGGCGAGGTCATCGAGCCGGACCTTCCGGCCCCCGAGCAGATCATCAAGCCGCAGACCGCCGCGGACGTCACGCTGATGCTCGAGAACGTCTTCCAGCAGGTGACGAACCACAAGGTTCTGGCCGTCTCGGGGTACCGGATGGCGACCAAGTCGGGAACGGCCGAGAAGGCGAACGACGACGGCAACGGGTACAAGAAGGGCATCTTCTACACGACGCTCGCCGGGTTCGCGCCCGCCGACGACCCGAAGTACGTGGTGATCTTCACGCTCGACGAGCCGAAGAAGAATAGGATGTCTTCGGCCAATGCCGCCGGATTCCAGAAGGCGATGACCCAGGTCTTGAAGACCTATCGGGTGCTGCCGTCCACCACACCGGGGCCCGAGATCCTGCCCAAATACCAGTAAATCCTGCCCGCGAAACCCTGACCACCGAGTACTGACGTCCCGCGGGCGCCGCCCACAGCCCACCGTCCAGGGAGAGTGTCCATGATCGCGCTGACGTATGCCGAGATCGCCCGAGTCACCGGGGGCGATCTGCGTACGGCCGGATCCGACACTCCCGATTCGGTGATCGAGGGCACGGTCGAGACCGACTCCCGCCTGATCGAGCCCGGGGGCATCTTCGCCGCCAAGCCGGGCGCCGAGACGGACGGGCACCTGTTCGTCGGCACCGCGCACGAGCGCGGTGCCGTCCTCGCCCTCGTCGAACGCCTCGTCGACACCCCGATCACCCAGGTCGTCGTGCCGAGCGTCGTCAGCGCGCTGGCCGACCTGGCCCGCCATGTGGTCGCCACCGTCCGCAATCGCGGAGAACTCACGGTCGTCGGCATCACGGGCTCGAACGGCAAGACCACGACGAAGAACATGGTCGCCCGCATCCTGCGGGACGAGGGCGAGACCGTGTGGCCCCACGCATCCTTCAACAACGAGGTCGGCGCGCCCCTGACGATGCTGCGCGTGACCGACAGCACGCGGTATCTCGTGTGTGAGTTCGGTGCGAGCGCGCCGGGCGAGATCGCCCGCCTCGCGGGGCTCGTCACGCCCGACATCGGCGTCGTGCTGATGGTCGGCATGGCGCACGCCGGAGGGTTCGGCGGCATCGAGGCGACCGTCGCCGCCAAGTCCGAGCTGGTCCAGGCGGTGCGAGCGGGGGGCACGGCCGTGCTGAACGCCGACGATCCGCGCGTTGCCGGGATGGCGACGATCGCCCGCGACCGCGAGGTCGACGTCGTGTGGTTCGGACGCGGGGCGAACGCCGACGTATGGGCCGACGACATCCGGGTCTCCGCCGAGGGCACGACGTGTGACGTGAGTGCCGGGGGAGTCACGGTACCGCTGCGACTGCGTGTCCTCGGCGAGCACTTCGTGGCCAACGCCCTCGCCGCCATCGCCGTCGCGACGCGCATCGGCGTGCCGCTGCGCACGTGCGTCGAACGACTCGAGACGGTCGAACTCGCGGAGCGCTGGCGGATGCAGCCGCTCGGAAATGACCGTGTGCGCATCATCAACGACGCCTACAACGCGAGCCCCGACTCGATGTCGGCGGCACTGCGCACCCTCGCTCAGATCACCGGTCCGGGCCAGCGCACGGTCGCCGTGCTCGGGGCGATGAGCGAGCTCGGTGAATACGCCGACGACGAGCACGACCGCGTCGGACTCCTGGCGGTGCGACTCGGCATCCAGCGCATCGTCATCGTGGGGACCGAGGCGCGGCGCATGTTCCTCGAAGCCATCGCGCAGGGCTCATGGGACGGCGAGGCCGTGTTCTTCGCGGACGCGGATGCCGCCCACGACTATCTGCTCGGGGAGCTGCGCGACGGAGATCGGGTGCTGGTGAAGTCGTCCAACGCGGCGGGGCTCCGGCACCTGGGCGATCGTCTGGGAGAATCGTTCTCGTGAGATCCCTTCTGACGGCGGCAGCGATCTCTCTGGCGTTCACGCTCTTTCTCACGCCCGTCTTCATCCGGCTGTTCCGCAAGTGGGGCTGGGGCCAGGTCATCCGCACGCCCGAGGCGATCGAGAACCCGAGCCACGCGCAGAAGCGTGGCACCCCCACGATGGGTGGCCTGATCTTCATCGTCGGCACCATCTTCGGGTATCTGATCGGCGGGTTCACGGGCGGCAACCCCCCGACGATCTCGGGGCTGCTCGTCATCTGGATGATGATCGGGTTCGGCGCGGTCGGCTTCATCGACGACTACATGAAGGTCCGCAGCCAGCGGAGCCTCGGGCTCTCGGGGTGGCGCAAGATCGTCGGCCAGGTCCTGGTCGCGGTGCCCTTCGGCATCGTCGCCCTCAACTTCCCGAACGCGTGGGACCAGACCCCGGCGTCGGCCTATGTCTCGCTGTTCCGGGACATCCCGGTGCTGTCGTTCATGGCGCTGGGTCCGGTGATCGGCTGGATCCTGTACCTCACGTGGCTCTCGCTGATCGGGGTCGCGACGTCGAACAGCGTCAACGTGTCGGACGGGCTGGACGGTCTCGCCGCCGGTGCGGGGATCTTCGTCGTGGGCGCGTACAGCCTCATCGCCTTCTGGCAGTTCCAGCAGGTCTGCACCGGCGAGGGGCCGACCCCCGCCGTCCTGGCGGCCTGCTACGACACTCCCAACTCGTTCGATCTGGCCATCGTCTCGGCATCCTTCGTGGGCGCGCTCGTCGGGTTCCTGTGGTGGAATGCGCCGACCGCGAAGCTCTTCATGGGCGACGTCGGGTCCATGTCGATCGGTGGCGTCATCGCGGCGATGGCCATCCTGACGCGCACCGAGCTGCTGGTCGTCCTGGTCGCCGGCGTCTACGTCATCGCGTCGGGCTCGGTCATCCTGCAGCGCGCCTATTTCAAGGCAACGCGCGGCAAGCGCCTGTTCCTGATGAGCCCGCTGCACCATCACCTCGAGATGCGCGGATGGTCCGAGGTCACGATCGTCGTGCGCATGTGGATCATCGCGGGGATGCTCGCGGTGTCGGGCATCGGCCTGTTCTACGTCGAGTGGCTGACCCGGGCATGAGCGCCCCGCTCGCCGAGCTCACCAGCTGGAACGCCGACTGGAAGGGCCTTCGGGTCGTCGTCCTGGGCCTCGCGCAGACCGGGTTCTCGGTCGCCGACACCCTCACCGAGCTCGGCGCGGAAGTCCTCGTCGCGACCGAGTCCGCGGCCGAGGAGTACGCCAGCCTGCTTCCGGTGATCGGGGCCGATCTGCACGTCGGTCCGCTCGACGAGGTCCCCGACCGCGTGCGGGAGTTCGCGCCCGACGTGATCGTGGCCTCGCCCGGGTTCGCGCCCGGACACCCCGTCGTGCGGTGGGCCCTCGAGACATCCGTTCCCCTGTGGGGCGACATCGAACTCGCGTGGCGGGTGCGCGACAAGGTTTCGCGCCCGGATGGCTCGCCCGCCGACTGGATCCTGGTCACCGGGACGAACGGCAAGACCACGACGACCCGATTGGCGGCCACGATGCTCGTGGCGGGAGGGCTGCGCGCCGCGCCCTGCGGCAACATCGGTGTGCCGGTGCTCGACGCCATCCGCGATCCCGCCGGATTCGACGCCCTCGTCGTCGAACTGTCGAGTCACCAGCTCTGGTACCTGTCCCTGGCCGAGCCGGAGGGGCAGCCCTTCCCGCTCGCCTCGGTGTGCCTGAACCTCGCCGACGACCACCTCGAGTGGCACGGATCCTTCGACGCGTATCGCGGGGCGAAGGCCGTCGTCTACCGCAACACCCGCGTCGCCTGCGTCTACAACAAGGCGGATGTCGCGACTCGAGAGATGGTCGAGGACGCCGAGGTCGTCGAGGGTGCCCGGGCGATCGGGTTCGATCTGGGCGTGCCGGGACCGAGCGACGTGGGCATCGTCGACGGCATCCTCGTTGACCGGGCCTTCCTCGAGGAGCGCCGATCGAGCGCTCTCGAGATCACGACCCTCGAACGTCTCGCGACGGTCGGGCTGATCGCGCCGCACATCGTCGCCAACATCCTGGCCGCGGCGGCCCTCGCGCGCGCCGCCGGAGTCGAGCCGGTCGCCATCCGTGACGCACTGGACACCTTCCGGCTCGACCCGCACCGGATCGAGGTCATCGCTCACCACGCCGGTGTGACCTGGGTGGACGATTCCAAGGCGACGAACCCGCACGCCGCGGCGTCGTCGCTCTCGGCCTACCCCGGGGCCATCTGGGTCGTCGGCGGTCTGCTGAAGGGCGTCGACATCGCTCCTCTCGTCGCGGGGCGCGGCAGCGCGGTCAAGGCGGCGATCGTGATCGGCCGCTCGCGCGACGACGTGCTCGCGGCATTCGCGCGACACGCCCCCGACGTGCCCGTGTTCGAGGTGGAGCACGGTGAGACTGAAGAGGTCATGAGGCGTGTCGTCCAGCGGGCGGCGGGCATCGCGGCGTCGGGAGACGTCGTGCTTCTCGCTCCGGCTTCGGCATCCTTCGACCAGTTCAGCGGATACGCCGAGCGGGGCACGCGCTTCGCGGAAGCGGTTCGCGAACACGTCGGAGGGCTCGATCCCGAGCATCGCGACACGGATCCCGAACGGGAAGACACGCATCCCGACGGGGACGACAACGAGGCAGGGGAGACGGATGGCGACTCGGACGCCGACGCGCCCCCCGCGGGCGGACCAGCAGCCTGACGATGCGCCCGCGCCCCGCGGGCTGGCGGCCCGTGTCTCGCTCGGCCGGGTGTTCGCACCGGTGCCCAGCGAGTTCTTGCTGATCGCCTCGACCGCGATCCTGCTGACCGGCTTCGGTCTCGTGATGGTGCTGTCGGCGACGACCGCCTCCGCGACCGCCGAGGGCGCGAGCCCGTTCGAAAGCCTCTTGAAGCAGGGCGTGTTCGCGGTCATCGGTATCCCGCTCATGTTCGTGGCTTCCCGCTTTCCCGTGTCGTTCTGGAAGCGGATCGCCTGGCCCCTGCTCGGTATCGCGACACTCTTTCAGCTGCTCGTGTTCGTTCCCGGACTCGGTATCGAGATCCTCGGAAACCGCAACTGGATCTCGATCGCGGGGCAGACCGTCCAGCCGTCCGAGTTCCTGAAGCTCTCGCTCGCCCTGTGGGTCGCTTACGTGCTGTACCGCAAGCAGACCCTGCTCGGCCTCTGGCGCCACGTGTTCATCCCGCTCGTCCCGGTGTCGGCGGCGGTCATCGCGACCGTCATGGCGGGGCACGACCTCGGCACGGCCATGATCCTGGTGTTGATCCTGCTGGGTGGCCTGTTCTTCTCGGGTGTGCGGCTGCGGATCTTCCTGTTGCCTCTCATCGCTGCCGCCGCCTATGTGGCCTACATGGCGGTCGCGAGCCCGAACCGCATGCGCCGCATCATGAGCTTCATGAACGAGGACTGCGACTACTTCAACGACTGCTATCAGGCGATGCACGGCGTCTTCGGGCTGGCGGGCGGCGGCATCTTCGGGCTGGGCCTCGGCAACTCGAAAGAGAAGTACGGGTGGCTGCCGGCCCGCGCCAACGACTACATCTTCGCGATCGTGGGAGAAGAGGTGGGGCTGATCGGATGCATCGTCATCCTCGGCCTGTTCACGCTGTTCGCGGTGGGTGCCTTCCACGTCATCCGCAAGACGCATGACCCGTTCATCCGCATCGCCTCGGGCGGAATCACCGTGTGGATCGTGGGCCAGGCCCTCATCAACATCGGCGTCGTGCTGCGCATCTTCCCCGTCCTGGGTGTGCCCCTGCCGTTCATGTCGCAGGGTGGCACCGCCCTGCTGTCGGTCCTGCTGGCGTGCGGCGTGCTGCTGTCGTTCGCGCGCACACTGCCGACTTCCGCACCCGAGACCCGAACGGGTCTGCGCGGCGGAACGAGCGCGGCCCGTCGGGGTAAAGTCTCGGCGTGACGACCTACCTTCTGGCAGGCGGGGGAACCGCCGGCCATGTCAATCCGCTGTTGGCGGTTGCCGACGGCCTGCGTGCGCGCGAACCCGAGGCGAAGATCCTCGTCCTCGGCACCAAAGAAGGGCTCGAGGCGCGTCTCGTCCCCGAGCGGGGGTACGAGCTGCTGACGATCGAGCGCCTGCCGTTCCCGCGCCGCCCCGATCGCGCGGCGATCGGCTTTCCGGCGCGGTTCCGGCGCGCGGTCGGGCACGTGCGCCGCGTGATCAGCGATCGGGACGTCTCCGTCGTCGTCGGATTCGGGGGGTACGCCTCCGCGCCCGCCTATGTCGCGGCACGACGCTCCGGCATCCCGTTCGTCGTGCACGAGGCGAATGCCCGTCCCGGTCTGGCGAACGTGCTGGGGGCGCGCCGTGCGGCCGGTGTCGGCGTTGCGTTCGCCGGTACGCCCCTGCGGCGCTCGCGCGTGGTCGGGATGCCGCTGCGCCGCGAGATCGTCGACCTCGATCGTGCGGGTTTGCGCGACGAGGCCGCCGCGCACTTCGGGCTCGAGTCCGCTCGGCCCACGCTTCTGGTGTTCGGCGGCTCGCTCGGGGCGCTGCGCCTGAACGAGGCTTTCGCGGGTTCCTATGCGGACGTGCTCGCGGCGGGATATCAGCTCGTGCACGTCACGGGGGAGCGGTCGGACTGGCGGGACCCGGGCGCGCCCGGATACGTCGTGAAGAAGTACGAGGACCGGATGGACCTCGCCTTCGCGATGGCCGATGTCATCGTCTCGCGGGCGGGAGCGGCGACGGTCAGCGAGATCAGCGCGCTCGGCATCCCCGCCGTGTATGTGCCCTACGCGGTGGGTAACGGCGAGCAGCGCCTGAACGCGGCGTCCGCGGTTGCGGCGGGAGCGGCGGTGCTGATCGACGACGCCGCGTTCACGGCCGAGCGGGTGCGGGCGGAGGTCCTGCCGCTCCTGGCCGATCCGGCTCGACTCGACGCCATGCGAGCGGCCGCGGCATCCGTCGGCTCGCGCCGTGGCACGGAAGACCTCATCGCGCTGATCGACGAGGCCCTCGCGCGCTGAGGCGCCCGCTCGGCCTCGAGCTGCTGGGGCCTCGACCTGCTGGGGCCTCGATCTGCTCGGGCTCGAGCTGCTCGGGCTTCGAGCTGTCACGCACCGCTCGATCGGCGCCGCGATACAGCGTTCCTCGCCAGTTCGATGGCTCCAACCACCTCGAACGGACGCGACATGCCGTTCCCCATCGATGGGGAACGGCATGTCGCGACCGTTCGTGAGGTTCCGCGGGGGTTCCGGGTCAGGGGGAGACTATGCGGATGCTGGGTAGGGCCGGTGGTCGCGGTGGGTGCGGCGCGTGCTCAGCCGGCGGCCTTCGCCGACCGCGAGGATGAGCGCCGCGATCGGGAGCAGGAAGGGCAGCATCTGGATGGCCAGGGCGGTGACGACCACCGCCGCGCCGCACATGATCGCGATCGTCGTTTGAACCGTTCGAGCGGCCCAGCGTCCGGTCGAGAGGATCCACGTGACCGCGCCGCCCAGGGGGAGCCCCGCGATCAGAAGCGCCCACACGATACGGTTCCCATCCCCGCCCCCGACGATGTTCTCGGTTGCGGCGATGACGAACCCTCCGGCGATGAGCAATGCGGGTCCCCAGGCGTGGAGTGCGCGGTGGTGGGCGGATCGCATCAACCCGATCGTCGCGCAGTACGGCAGCGCGGCGATGAAGCCGGCGACGATGCCGAAGCGCATCGCCCCGGTTCCATCCAGGGTGGATCCGGGCCATCCGCTTCCCGTGAGAGCGAACAGGACAGCCGCGGTACCCGCGACCGCGGACGCCACGGCGCAGACCAGAACGGTTCTGCTCGCGGGCCGGGTCGTTCTCGCGGCGCGTGGGGCGGGGGGCGCCGGGTTCGAGATCGGTGCCCGTGGCTGGGCCAGGAGAATCACGGAGCCGAGGGTTGCGATTGCCAGAAGCGCCCCGCTCGCCGGGCTCAGAAGCGAGAACGCGAGAAACGGGTAGGCGACCGCAGCGCACGCCGCACCAGCCAGCCGAGCCCAGACCGCGCGCATCGCGGGGGCGCGGAGCATTCCTCCCACGACGACCGCACCCCAGGCCATGGCGGCGAGCCACGCGGCGGCGGCGAACCAGATGAAAGCCTGCGCGAACCATCCGCGGGTGGTCCCGGCGTCGGCTTCGTCGAAACCGACGCTCCACGAGAGGGCGACGAGCGTCGAGAGCGTCGTCGCCGGCAGAGCGAGAGAAATACCCGTCAGCGCCTCTGCGGCGGAGATGATCCCGCGTGTGCGCAATGTGGCAACGACGGCGACCAGGATGAGGAGCGGGCCGACCCCGAATCCGGGTATCAGCCACGCCGCGCCGACGCCCAGAAACAACAGGGGGATGCCCGCGAGGGCGAGCGCGGCCGCGAGGGACGCCGCGACGATCGCGGTGCGCCGGTCCAGACGGGCACCGAGACCGTGGAGTATCGCCCCGCGTCGCATCGAGGCATCCGGTGTCTGCAAACCGCGCGCCTCCGCGTCATCGAGCATCGTGCCGAGCACGATCGACTCGTTGCGTTCGCGCCAGCGGCGGGGGTACCACCGCAGGAGCGCGCGGAACTCCCGCTCGTCCGGCGTCGTCATGCGAACGTCGCCGCGCGGGTCACGATGACGGGCGCTGGCCGCGGGGGTGCGAGCGCCGCGCGGGCCGCGGATGCTCGCCTCTCGAGGTCGGCGAGCTCATCTTCGAGGCGGGACCGGCCGGTGTCGGTGAGCGCGTAGTAGCGGCGCGCCCGCCCATCGACGATCTCGTCACCGTCCTCGATCACGAGGCCACGGGCTTGCAGGCGCTCGATCGTGGCATACAGGGTCGTGGTCTTGAGGGCACCCGGGTCGCCGGATGCCTCGTCCACATGCCGCAGGATCGCGTAGCCGTGGCGGCGGCCCTGCGTCAGGCTCGTCAGGACCCAGAAGGCGGTCGTGCCCAGTGATGCGCTCATGGGTCGAACATATTCCCAAGTCGGGAGTATGTCCAGGGCGGGCCGGTCAGACATCTTCGAACGGTCGCGACATGCCGTTCCACACCGACATGGAACGGCATGTCGCGACCGTTCGAGGCGCAGCGGCCTCGCGGCGCGCCGCATGGAGCCGGGTGACCGGGCGCGCCGAGCGCCGACCTCGCAGGTCGCCGACCTAGACTTGTCGGGCCATGATCCGACCCGACCTGACCCTGCCGATTCCCGCGAACATCGAGTCCGCGCACTTCATCGGCATCGGCGGATCCGGGATGTCCGGGCTCGCGCGCATGTTCCTGGCCCGCGGCATCCGGGTGTCCGGCTCCGACCGCGCCGACAGCGCCGCGCTCCGCGAACTCGAAGCGCTCGGGGCGCGTGTGCACGTCGGTCATGACGCCGCCAACCTCGGCGACGCCGACACCGTCATCCACACGGGCGCGATCTGGCCCGAGAACCCCGAGTTCGTCCTGGCGAAAGAACGCGGGATGCCCGTCATCCACCGGTCGCAGGCGCTGCACTGGCTGATCGGCGGGCGGCGTCTGGTCTCGGTCGCCGGTGCGCACGGCAAGACGACGTCGACCGGGATGATCGTCACCGCTCTGCAGGACCTGGGCTCCGACCCGACCTTCGTGAACGGGGGAGTGATCGCCCAGCTCGGCGCGTCGAGCGGAACGGGTGCCGATGAGCTCTTCGTGATCGAGGCCGACGAGTCCGACGGCACGTTCCTGCTGTACGACACCTCGATCGCGCTCATCACCAACGTCGATCCCGATCACCTCGACCACTACGGTACGAACGACGCCTTCGACGACGCGTTCGTGCGCTTCGCGGACGGGGCGCGCGAGAGCGTCGTCATCTCGGCGGACGATCCCGGCGCGCTCCGCGTGAGCGCACGCCTCACGCATCCGAATGTCGTCACGTTCGGGGAATCCGCGGGCGCGGATGTCCGCGTCACCGACATCGTCACAGATGGTCCGGTGTCGTTCGCGATCACCTATTGCGGACGCACGGAACACGCACGACTCGCTATCCCCGGCGCGCACAACGCGATCAACGCCGCCGGCGTCGTCGCGGTGCTGCTCTCGCTCGGGCACGAACTCGAGCCCGCGCTGCGAGCGGTAGAAGGCTTCGCGGGAACCGTCCGTCGCTTCGAGCTGCACGGCGTCGCGCGCGGAGTGAGCGTCTTCGACGACTATGCGCACCACCCGACTGAGGTGGCCGCGGCCCTCGCCGCGGCGCGCACCGTGATCGGCGACGGCCGTATCATCGCGGTGCATCAGCCGCACACCTACTCCCGAACGCAGCAGATGTACCGGGAATTCGCCGAGGTGCTCGAGGAATACGCCGACCACACGGTCGTGCTCGACGTCTACGGCGCGCGCGAGGACCCGATCGAAGGCGTCACCGGTGCCCTCGTCCGTGACGCCTTCGCCGACCCCGACCACGTCGCGTTCGTGGCCGACTGGCAGCAGGCGGCGGACTACACCGCGACGGTCGCCCGCGACGGCGACTACGTCATCACGCTCGGCTGCGGCAACGTCTACCTGATCATCCCGCAGGTGCTCGAAGCACTCGCGCAGACGACGCCGGCCGGCGTCTCGGACTGACGGATGCGTCGGCCCCCGCCGCTTCCCGCGTCCGAGAAAGCCGGGCCCACGCCGAAGCGCACGACCTCGCGTTCGTGGGACGACGAGCCGGCCGCGCCGCGCGGGCTCGAGGGCTCGGGCGAGGAAGCATCCGCTCTGCCCCCTTCGACGGGTCCCGAAGTACCCGCGCCCGGTCCCCGCGATGTCGCATCGCAGGAGGATGTGGGGCACGAGACGACGACGCCGCGCCGCACGGGGATCCGCGACGTCTGGCGTGCCGCGCGCGCCCGGCGTCGTGCCCTGCGTCGTGAGGTGCGCCGCTTCACTGTCCGGAGCAGGCGCCGTCGGCTGGCGTGGCTCGTGGGCACCGCGGCGGTGCTGCTGCTGATCGTCGGGAGCGTCGGCGCCGCGTACAGCCCGCTGTTCGCCGTCGAGCGGATCGAGGTCGTCGGCACGACATCGCTCCCCGCAGCGACGGTCGAAGAGGCGCTCTCGGGCCAGCTCGGCACGCCGTTGCCGCTCGTCGACGCGAGCGCCGTGAAGGCGGCCCTCGTCGCATTTCCGCTCGTCGAGTCCTACACGCTGGAGGCGCGACCGCCGCACGACCTGGTGGTACGGATCGTCGAGCGGACCCCGATCGGCGTCATCCAGACGGACGCAGGCTGGACGCTGGTCGATGCGGCGGGCGTTGCGCTCGAGACGAGCCCGACCGCGCCGGAGGGTCGACCGGTTCTCGAGATCGCGGGCGGCACGACATCCGGGGCGTTCGAGTCCGCGGGTCTCGTGATGCGCGCCCTGCCGGACGCGATCGCGGCGCAGGTGACCCGGGTCGCTGCGACGACGCGCGACGACGTCACGCTGACCCTCGCGAGCGGCACGCAGGTCGTCTGGGGTGCGGTCGAAGAGACGGGTCAGAAGGCGCTGAACCTCGACCGGGCGATGACCGCGCGGCCGGGGATGTCGGTGTACGACGTCTCGTCGCCGGCATCCGTCGTCGTCCGCTGACGCCGTCCATTCGGGTCACGCGAGCGGAGATTCCGTCCGTGTGTGGCGACACGCCGCGCGCCTGCGGGCGGGGGAGGAGCCCCGGCCTACCGTGTGAACAGAGGAAATGCATACCGGGCATTTCTTTACAGTTCTACTTGAGGTTGAAGGTTTCACCCAGGTTCGCGACACGGAGGCCGGCATGAGCCAGAACCAGAACTACCTCGCCGTCATCAAGGTCGTCGGCGTCGGCGGCGGCGGCGTCAACGCCGTCAACCGCATGATCGAGCTCGGCCTGCGCGGCGTGGAGTTCATCGCGATCAACACCGACGCGCAGGCGCTGCTGATGAGCGACGCGGACGTCAAGCTCGACGTCGGTCGCGAGATCACCCGCGGCCTCGGCGCCGGTGCCGACCCCGAAGTGGGTCGCCGCGCGGCGGAGGACCACGCGGAGGAGATCGAAGAGGCCCTGCGTGGCGCCGACATGGTCTTCGTCACGGCCGGCGAAGGCGGCGGCACGGGCACGGGTGGTGCGCCCGTCGTCGCCAAGATCGCGAAGTCGATCGGAGCCCTCACGATCGGTGTCGTCACGCGCCCGTTCTCGTTCGAGGGACGCCGGCGTCAGACCCAGGCCGACACGGGTGTCGCGCGCCTGAAGGAAGAGGTCGACACACTCATCGTCGTGCCGAACGATCGGCTGCTCGAGATCAGCGATCGCGGCATCTCGATGATCGAGGCGTTCGCCACGGCCGACCAGGTCCTGCTCGCCGGTGTTCAGGGCATCACCGACCTCATCACGACGCCCGGTCTCATCAACCTCGACTTCGCCGACGTCAAGTCGGTCATGCAGGGCGCGGGATCGGCACTCATGGGCATCGGTTCGGCACGCGGCGCGGATCGCGCGATCAAGGCCGCCGAGCTCGCGGTCGAATCCCCCCTGCTCGAGGCCTCGATCGAGGGCGCGCACGGTGTGCTGCTGTCGATCCAGGGCGGCTCGAACCTCGGAATCTTCGAGATCAACGATGCCGCGCAACTCGTCAAAGAGGCCGCGCACCCCGAGGCGAACATCATCTTCGGAACGGTCATCGACGACACGCTCGGCGACGAG
This sequence comes from Microbacterium sp. CJ77, assembly GCF_002911615.1. Classification (NCBI taxonomy): domain Bacteria; kingdom Bacillati; phylum Actinomycetota; class Actinomycetes; order Micrococcales; family Microbacteriaceae; genus Microbacterium; species Microbacterium sp. CJ77. The sequence goes on from NZ_PQBR01000006.1 coordinate 922,572, forward strand.
GTGCGCGTCACCGTCATCGCCGCGGGATTCGACGGCGGCGAACCGATGCAGCGGAGCGAGCCGATCCTTGCCCAGCGCCAGGTTCCCGCCCTGCCCACCGCCACGGCGGACGAGGCGGCCGAGGTCAAGGTCGAGGCGCGCGAATCGGTCTCGGTGGGTTCGGCTTCGGGCCCGATCGTCCCCGAAGCCGCGGGATTCGACTCGGCGTTCGGCGACGACGACCTCGACATCCCCGATTTCCTGAAGTAGCGGCTTCCTCGAGGATGCCGCGGCCCACGAGAGGTGCCGCATGACCGAAGCGGCCCCTCTCGTGGACCGACTGGCTCGGGTGGACGAGCGCATTGCCGCCGCCGCCCGGGCGAACGGACGCGACCCGTCCGATATCACGCGGATCGTCGTCACGAAGTTCCACCCGGCGCAGCTCGTGCGGGACCTGTACGCCCTCGGCGTCCGCGACGTGGGCGAGAACCGCCAGCAGGAGATCACGGCGAAGCGTGCCGAGCTCGACGACCTCGCCGACCTGCGGTGGCACTTCGTCGGGCAGATCCAGACCAACAAGGCGCGCGCCGTGCGAGCCGCCGCATCCGTCGTCCATTCGGTCGACCGTGCCAGGCTCGCCGACGCCCTCAGCAGTGCAGCCGACCCCGGTACGCCGCCGCTCGACGTGCTCCTGCAGGTCAACCTGACGCTCGACGCGGGGCGCGGCGGGACGAGCGAGTCCGACGTCGTCGCCCTGGCCGAGCATATCGCCGGATGCCCCGGGCTCCGGTTGCGCGGAGTCATGGCGGTCGCGCCCCTCGACGAGCACCCTGCCGAGGCCTTTGCGCGCCTGGCCGAGCACGGCGCACGCGTGCGCGCCGTGGTGCCCGACGCATCCTGGATCAGCGCCGGGATGACGGGCGACTTCGAGGAAGCGATCGCCGCCGGCGCGACACACCTGCGGATCGGGTCCGCAATCACGGGCAACCGACCCGCCCACGGTTAACCTCGAAACAGACGAGCCAACACGGAGGATGCGATGTCGAACCCGCTCAAGAAGACCATGGTCTACCTCGGTCTTGCCGACGAAGAAGAAGTCGTCGACGAGCCGCAGCAGCAGCACTCGCGGGTGCACGCCGTCGAGCCCAAGGGTACGGTCACGCCGCTCCGCCCGAAAGCCGTCCACCAGCCCGCCGCGGGCGGACTGACCGAGATCCTCACGGTTCACCCCAAGCAGTATCGCGATGCACAGGTCATCGCCGAGAACTTCCGCGAGGGGATCCCCGTGATCATCAACCTCTCGCAGATGAGCGATGCCGACGCTCGCCGCCTGATCGACTTCGCCAGCGGGCTGTCCCTGGGGCTGTACGGACGCATCGAGCGGGTCACGAGCAAGGTCTTCCTGCTCTCGCCCGAACACGTCGAGGTTTCGGGTGACGGCGGCATCCCGCACGCCGACCCGGACGCGGCGCCCTTCTCCGCGTCGTAGTCTGTATACGTGGAACTGCTGAGGCTCATCGCGTCGATCCTCAACGGTCTGATCCTGCTGTACGTCTTCGTGCTGCTGGGACGACTCATTCTCGAGTACATCCCGGTGTTCAATCGCGAATGGCGTCCTCGCGGCGCGGGCCTCGTCTTCGCCGAGATCATCTATACCGTTACGGATCCTCCCATCCGGCTCTTCCGTCGATTCATCCCCCCGCTTCGCATCGGACCGGTGGCGATCGACCTCGCTTTCGCGCTCACGATCTTCTTGTGTTTCATCCTGTTGAGCGTCACGCGCTCCATCGCCGGCGCGGCATAGATCCGCGCTCCCGGGCGGTCCGATGCGGTCCGCGCGCACCCGGTCCGCTCTCGCGGCGCCGTGACGGCTCAGCTATGCTGATGGCTTCGCGCCCCAGCGCAGCCACGCCGTGACCAGCAGAGATGAACAGGACGGATCCCCCATGGCTCTGACCCCCGATGACGTTGTTACCAAGCAGTTCCAGCACGTCCGGTTCAAAGAGGGTTTCGACCCCGAAGAGGTCGATGACTTCCTCGACGAGATCGTCGTCGAATGGCGCAAGACGATCGCCGAGAACGAAGAGCTGAAGGCCAAGCTCGAGGCCTACGAGTCCGGTGAGAAGCCCGCCGCAGCCGCCCCCGCTGCTGAGCCGACTCCCGAGGCCCCCGTTGCTGCCGCTCCGTCCGCGGACGACGCCGGTGCGAGCACCAGCGCCGGCATCATCGAGCTCGCCCAGCGTCTCCACGACGAGCATGTCGCCGAGGGTATCGCCCAGCGCGACAAGCTCGTTTCGGAGGCCGAGGCGACCGCGTCGCGCATCGTCGCCGAGGCCGAGGCCAAGCAGCGCGAAGAATCTGCGCGTCTCGAGAAGGAGCGCAAGGCGCTCGAGGGTCGCATCACCGAGCTCCGTCAGTTCGAGCGGGACTACCGCGCTCAGCTGCGCAGCTACATCGAGGGTCAGCTGCGCGACCTCGAGACGTCCGGTTCGACCTCGGGCTCGACGCCCGTGTCGGCCATCGGTCTCTAGGCCTTGACAGCTCCGAGCCCCGCACCCGAGCAGTCCGCGGGGCCGCGCAAGCCACTCAACCGATCGGCGGCCATCGCCATCATCGCGACTCTCGCGGTGGTGGCCCTGGCCGCCGATCAGCTGAGCAAGTACTTCGTCCTGCAGAACCTGACCCCGGGCGATCCGGTACCGATCCTGGGCGAATTCCTGGTGTTCGTCCTGGTGTTCAACCCGGGCGCGGCGTTCTCGCTCGGTGAAGGCGTGACCTGGGTCTTCACGATCGCCCTCGCCGCGGTCGCGGTCGCGATCGTATGGCTGATGATCACGCGAGTCCGATCGCGGGTGTGGGCCGTCGTGCTCGGGCTCCTGCTCGGCGGTGTGCTCGGCAACCTCACGGATCGACTGCTGCGCGACCCAGGCTTCCCCGTGGGTCACGTGGTGGACTTCATCTCCACGCCATGGATGATGCCCGCGATCTACAACGTCGCCGACATGTTCATCGTGTGCGACATGATCGTCATCGCCCTGCTCGTCCTGATCGGCCTGCACATGGACGGTACGCGCGAGCGCCGCGAGGATCGCACCTCGAGCTCCACCGAACAGGACGCTTCGGATGCCGGGTCTTCAGAGGGCGGTCCCGTTTCCATCCAGGGCATCTCGATCGAGGGCGTCGGGGCCGATCGCGATGCGCTGTTCCCCGTCGCGGATCCGGATGTCGGTGCCCCGCACCCGTCCACGCGCCCGTCACGCCCCGCCACCGTCGACGGTGACGACGAGCAGTCGAGGATCTAGTCGTGCCGGCGCGGAGCCTTCCCGTGCCCGACGGCCTCGAGGGGACACGGGTCGACGCGGCCCTGGCCAAGATGCTCGGGTTCTCGCGCACGTTCGCGGCTGAGGTCGCGGAGTCCGGCGGAGTCAGCGTGGACGGCCGCGTCGTCGGCAAGTCCGATCGTCTTTCCGGCGGCGCGTGGCTCGAGGTCGTGTGGGAAGAGCGCCAAGAGCCCCGGGTGGTCCCCGTGACGGTGCACGGTTTCGGCATCGTCTACGACGACGACGACATCGTCGTGATCGACAAACCGGCGGGCGTCGCCGCGCATCCGAGCGTCGGCTGGGAGGGCCCCACGGTCCTGGGCGCCCTCGCGGCGAGCGGGTACACCATCGCGACGACCGGCGCCGCCGAACGCCAGGGGATCGTGCACCGCCTCGACGTCGGCACGAGCGGCCTCATGGTCGTCGCCAAGTCCGAGGCCGCGTACGTCGCTCTGAAGCGCGCCTTCAAGGAGCGCGAGGTCGAGAAGATCTATCACGCGGTGGTGCAGGGGCATCCGGATCCGCTGTCCGGCACGATCGACGCGCCGATCGGCCGGCACCCGACGCACTCGTGGAAGTTCGCGGTCACACCGGATGGCAAGGACTCGGTCACGCACTACGAGACGCTCGAGGCGTTTCGCGGAGCTTCGCTGCTCGAGATCCACCTCGAGACCGGGAGGACGCACCAGATCCGGGTGCACCTGGCCGCGCAGAGGCATCCGTGCGTCGGCGATCCGCTCTACGGCGCGGACCCCACGATGTCGGCACGCCTCGGTCTCACACGCCAGTGGCTGCATGCCCGGCAGCTGTCGTTCCACCACCCGGCGAATGGCGAATGGGTGACGTTCGCGTCGGACTATCCGGCCGATCTCGCCCACGCGCTCGAGGTGCTGCGCACCGGGTAGTCGCATCGGACGACGATGTCGGTGACGGCCCGTAGTGTGGATGTGTGGCAGCCGACTCCTTCGTTCACCTGCATGTGCACAGCGAATACTCGATGCTCGACGGGGCCGCCCGTATCGGCCCCCTGGTGCAAGAGGCCGCACGACAGGGCATGCCCGCGATCGCGATCACCGACCACGGCAACACCTTCGGTGCCTACGAGTTCTACAAGGCCGCGAAGGATGTCGGGATCAAACCCATCATCGGTGTCGAGGCCTACGTCACGCCCGGCACCCACCGCAGTGACCGATCCCGCGTCAAGTGGGGCGGTCCCGACCAGAGTGACGACGACGTCTCGGGTTCGGGCGCGTACACGCACATGACTCTGCTCTCGCAGAGCACAGAGGGCATGCACAACCTGTTCCGGCTGTCGTCGCTCGCGAGCATCGAGGGCTACTACTTCAAGCCCCGGATGGACCGCGACATTCTGCAGAAGTACGGCAAGGGACTCATCGCGACGACGGGCTGCCCCTCGGGTGAGGTTCAGACGCGCCTGCGCCTCGGCCAGTACGACGCCGCCCGCGCGGCCGCCGCCGAGTTCCAGGACCTGTTCGGCAAGGAGAACTACTTCGCCGAGATCATGGACCACGGGCTCAGCATCGAGCGGCGCGTGATGAGCGACCTGCTCCGGATCTCGAAAGACCTCGACATCCCGCTGCTCGCGACCAACGACCTGCACTACACGCACCAGCACGACGCGACGTCGCACGCTGCGCTGCTCTGTGTGCAGTCCGGTTCGACGCTCGACGACCCCAAGCGCTTCAAGTTCGACGGCGACGGGTACTACGTCAAGACCCCTGCCGAGATGCGCCAGATCTTCCGCGATCATCCCGAGGCCTGCGACAACACGCTGCTCGTCGCCGAGCGGTGCGAGGTCGAGTTCAACACGAGCGCCAACTACATGCCGCGCTACCCCGTCCCCGACGGCGAGACCGAGCAGTCCTGGTTCGTGAAAGAGGTCGAGCGCGGGCTGCAGGCGCGCTATCCGTCCGGCATTCCCGACGAGGTTCGCCGGCAGGCCGAGTATGAGACCGACGTCATCGTGCAGATGGGGTTCCCCGGCTATTTCCTCGTCGTCGCCGACTTCATCAACTGGGCCAAGAACAACGGCATCCGGGTGGGTCCCGGCCGTGGCTCGGGTGCCGGTTCGATGGCCGCATACGCCATGCGCATCACCGATCTCGACCCGCTGCAGCACGGGCTGATCTTCGAGCGCTTCCTCAACCCCGAGCGTGTCTCGATGCCCGACTTCGACGTCGACTTCGACGATCGTCGCCGCGGCGAGGTCATCCAGTACGTGACCGAGAAGTACGGCGACGAGCGGGTTGCGCAGATCGTGACGTACGGCACGATCAAGGCGAAGCAGGCGCTCAAGGATGCCTCGCGCGTGCTCGGCTTCCCGTTCGGCATGGGGGAGCGGCTGACGAAGGCGATGCCCCCCGCCGTGATGGGCAAGGACATGCCGCTCGAGGGCATGTTCGACAAGGCGCATCCGCGTTTCAAAGAGGCATCCGAGTTCCGGACGCTGATCGAGACCGACCCCGAGGCGAAGACGGTCTTCGATACGGCCGTCGGTCTCGAGAACCTGAAGCGCCAGTGGGGCGTGCACGCAGCCGGTGTCATCATGTCGAGCGAGCCGCTCACCGACATCATCCCGATCATGAAGCGGGAGCAGGACGGCCAGATCGTCACGCAGTTCGACTACCCGGCCTGTGAGTCGCTCGGCCTGATCAAGATGGACTTCTTGGGGCTGCGCAACCTCACGATCATCGATGACGCGCTCGATAACATCGAGGCCAACCGCGGCGAGCGGCTCGTGCTCGAGGACCTCACGCTCGACGACGTCGCTTCCTACGAACTCCTCGCTCGCGGCGACACCCTGGGCGTCTTCCAGCTCGACGGCGGACCCATGCGGTCGCTCCTGCGTCTGATGAAGCCCGACAACTTCGAAGACATCTCGGCCGTGCTCGCGCTGTATCGCCCCGGACCCATGGGCGTCGACTCGCACACGAACTACGCGCTCCGCAAGAACGGCCTGCAGCCGATCACGCCGATCCATCCCGAGCTCGAAGAGCCCCTGAGTGAGATCCTCGGCACGACCTACGGCCTGATCGTCTATCAGGAGCAGGTCATGTCCGCAGCCCAGAAGCTCGCCGGCTTCTCGCTCGGACAGGCCGACATCCTCCGGCGTGCGATGGGCAAGAAGAAGAAGTCCGAGCTCGACAAGCAGCAGGCCGACTTCTTCGAGGGCATGACGGCGAACGGATACTCCGCCGCCGCGCAGAATGCCCTGTGGAAGGTTCTCGAGTCCTTTGCCGACTACGCCTTCAACAAGGCTCACACCGCGGCGTACGGTCTGATCTCGTACTGGACCGCCTACCTCAAGGCGCACTATCCCGCCGAGTACATGGCCGCGCTGCTCACGAGCGTGGGCGACTCCAAGGACAAGCTCGCGGTGTACCTCAACGAGTGCCGGCGCATGGGGATGAAGGTGCTTCCGCCCGACGTGAGCCAGTCGATCCGCTACTTCGCGGCCGTCGGCGACGACATCCGCTTCGGCCTCGGCGCGATCCGCAACGTCGGAGCGAACGTCGTCGACGCGATCGTGGCGTGCCGCGGCGACGATCCGTTCACCTCCTTCCACGACTTCCTGCAGCGTGTCCCGCTGCAGGTCGCGAACAAGCGCACGATCGAGTCGCTGATCAAGGCCGGAGCGTTCGACTCGACGGGCGCGACACGACGGGCTCTGCTCGAGATCCACGAGAACGCGATCGAGCAGACGGTCGACGTCAAACGCAACGAGGCCAACGGGCAGTACGGTTTCGACTTCGACAGTCTGTTCGACGAGCCCCAGCACGGCTCGAAGACGGTGCCGCACCGCCCCGAGTGGACGAAGAAGGACAAGCTGGCGTTCGAGCGCGAGATGCTCGGGCTGTACGTTTCCGACCACCCGCTCGCGGGACTCGAGATGCCGCTCGCCAAGCACGCTTCGACCACGATCCACGACCTGCTCGCCGCCGAAGACCTCAGCGACGGCGACCAGGTCACCGTCGCGGGCCTGTTGACGAGTGTGCAGCACCGTGTGGCGAAGTCCAGCGGCAATCCCTACGGCATGGTCACCGTCGAGGACTTCAACGGCGAGGTGAACGTCATGTTCATGGGCAAGACGTACGTCGAGTATCAGCCGCTGCTGCAGGCCGACGCGATCCTCGTCGTGCGCGGACGCGTGTCCCGCCGCGACGACGGGCTCAACCTGCACGCCGTGTCGGCCATGGTTCCCGATCTGGGCGCGGTGGATGCGGCCGGGGCTCTCGAGCTCATCCTGCCCGAGCACCGCGCGACCCACTCGGTGATCACCGATCTGGCGATCGTGCTCGAGCGACACCACGGGCAGACCGAGGTCCGGATGAAGCTCACCAAGGGTGACATCGCGAAGGTTTTCGAGGTGCCGCATCCCGTGAGAGTGACGGCGGATCTGTACGGAGAACTGAAGTCTCTGCTCGGGCCGGGATGCCTGGGCTGAGCTCATGTGCGCGAGGTAAGGTAGCCGGGGCGCCGACGGCGTCGCGCGAAAGGGGATGGTTATGACCGACGAGAACCCGACCAACGACGAGAAGGATCGCGCAGCTACGCCGGTCTCGGCGACCGAGCCCGACGCGATTGACTCCGACGCCGCAGACTCCCGCTCCGCAGATCTCGACGCTGCAGACTCCGATACGAGGTCGACGGCGATCGAGCCCGAAGAGGCACCGCAGTATGGCGTGGGCCCGTTCACGATCCGCGAGGTCGCCATCCTCGGACTCTGGGCCGTCGCGTTCCTCGTGTCGTTCTTCTCTGTCGTCCAGATCCCGTTCCGTTCGGTCTGGATGAGCGGCATCGACTGGGTGCTCCCGATCGGCGTGCCGACCGTTGCCGTATTCCTGATCGTCCTCCGTCGGTTCTCACCCGATGGCATCCGTCGCGTCGGCTCGCTGGGAGTCGATCAGTTCGCGTCCGTCGCGTTCTCGGTCTCGAGCGTCATCTGGCTGTCGTACATCTGGAACACCATCGCCACCGTCGTGGACGACGGCCCCTGGTACACCACCTGGGTCGTCTGGGTGGAGTTGATCGTCTTCCTGGGCCTCGTGCTGGTCTCGGTCTTCGCGCCGTACATCGCGCCGTTCGACGAGGACTTCCGTGGACGCCCGGAGGCCGTCGCGCACCGCAACGCCCGCGCTGTGCGCGCCGTCGTACCGCGCCCGCGTCCGGAGCCGACCCCCGCGCCGGAGTCGTACGCGCCGGTGTCGAGCGATGGCGCCGCGCAGGCGACCGGGGGCTATCCGATCGGTTCGTACGCGCTGGACGACGTCGAGCCTTCGACGGGAGATACCGGCGTGATTGAGCCCGGAGCGTGGAGCCCGACTCCCGCGTACGCACGCGGTACGTCCGAAACGGGCGGACAGCAGACGACGGATGCCGCACCCGCGGCGGCATCGCGGCCCTTCTGGGCCCTTGTCCCCGTCGAGCGCGATGTCGTGGACGAGCGCACCGGCGCCCCGCTGTTCCGTATCGGGCCGACCGCGTGGGCGCTCGTCATCGCCGACCGCGGGTCGAGCTTCGTCGTCCAGCACGAGGATGGCCGCGTCGGCGTGCTCTCCGACGTCTCGGGCGTCACCCGGGGCTGAACGGCCCGGTAGCCTGGGAGGATGCGCACGATCGACCTCCGCGGCACCGCCGCGCGCGACGCCGCGGCCCTCGTTCCGCGCGCGACCGAAGCACGCGATAACGCCCTGCGGGTCGCGGGCGAACTCGTCGCCGATGTCCGAGACCGGGGCGAGGCTGCGCTTCGCGAGCAGGCCGAGAAGTTCGACGGCGTGACGGGGCATGCGCTCCGCGTCCCGCGTGCCGACATCGACGCGGCCGTGGCCGGGCTCGACGCGAACGTGCGTGAGGCGCTCGAACGCGCCATCGCGAATGTCCGCCGCGCTTCGGCCGCGCAGGTTCCGCCGCCCGTCGTCACCGAGCTGGCGCCGGGCGCCGTGGTCACCCAGCGCTGGCAGCCCGTGCGCCGCGTCGGCGTCTACGTGCCCGGGGGCAAGGCGGTCTATCCGTCCAGCGTCATCATGAACGTCGTTCCGGCCCAGGTCGCCGGTGTGTCCGCCGTCGCGCTGGCATCTCCCGCCCAGCGCGGTGACGGGAGGGTGCACCCGACGATCCTCGCCGCGGCGGGTCTTCTGGGCATCGAAGAGGTGTACGCGATCGGTGGTGCGGGCGCCATCGCCGCACTCGCATACGGCGTGCACGACATCGACCTCGAACCCGTCGACGTCGTGACGGGCCCGGGCAACAACTTCGTGGCCGCGGCCAAGCGGCACGTTGCCGGTGTCGTGGGAACCGACTCCGAGGCCGGTGCGACCGAGATCCTGGTGATCGCGGACGATTCCGCAGACCCGGCACTCGTCGCCGCGGACCTGGTGAGTCAGGCCGAGCACGACGAACAGGCCGGGGCGGTCCTCGTGACGGATTCGGAGGCATTGGCCGACGCGGTTCGGACGCGGGTGCAGGACGTCGCGTCCCGCACCCGTCACACGGATCGCGTCCGCACGGCGCTGGCCGGCACTCAGTCCGCGATCGTGCTCGTCGACGACTTGGCGGCGGCCGTGGCATTCAGCAACGCCTACGCCCCCGAGCACCTGGAAGTCCAGACGCGCGACCCCGGGGGGTTGCTGCCCGAGCTGACGAATGCCGGTGCCATCTTCCTCGGCCCGAATTCACCCGTGAGCCTCGGCGACTACCTGGCGGGAAGCAACCACGTCCTGCCCACCGGAGGCCAGGCGCGCTACGCCGCCGGGCTGGGCGCACAGACGTTCCTGCGCGCACAGCAGATCATCGCCTACGACCGTGATGCGCTGGCGGGCGTGGCCGACGCGATCGTCGCGCTGGCCGAGGCCGAGGCACTGCCGGCGCACGGTGAGGCCGTGACGGCGCGATTCGCTCCGGTGGTCGCGGGCTCCGAAGCATCCGCGATCTGACTCCGTACTCCAGCGAGGACCACGAGAACCCATGCACTGCCCTTTCTGCCGGCATCCCGACTCCCGCGTGATCGATTCGCGTACGAGCGATGACGGTCTCTCGATTCGCCGTCGCCGGCAGTGCCCGGAGTGCGGCGGGCGGTTCTCGACCATCGAGACCGCGAGCCTCAACGTCATCAAACGTTCGGGCGTGATCGAGCCCTTCAGCCGCGAGAAGGTGATGTCCGGTGTGCGCAAGGCGTGTCAGGGCCGGCCCGTGACCGAGGCGGATCTCGCGATGCTCGCGCAGAAGGTCGAAGAGGCCGTCCGGCAGACGGGCGCGTCGCAGGTCGACACGAACGAGATCGGTCTCGCCATCCTCGGGCCCCTCAGAGCACTCGACATGGTCGCGTACCTGCGATTCGCGAGCGTCTATCAGGCGTTCGAATCGCTCGACGACTTCGAGGCCGCGATAGAAGACCTCCGCGCGGATCGCGTGGCGGCGCCCGGATTCGACGGCGACGTTCCGCGTGGCTGAGTCCAGGGGGCCTGGTCCGATCACGAGCGGCGATGGCGGGGGCCGGCTGTATCGCGTGCTGTTCTCCGCCGTGCTCTCGCGATTCGACCCCGAGACGGCGCATCACCTGGGCATGTGGGTCATCCGTGCTGCCGGCGTGCGTCCGTTCGCGAACGTCGTCCGCCGCATCACGCGCCCCGCGCCGTCGTTGCGCACCCGGGCACTCGGCATCGATTTCCCCTCGCCCTTCGGTGTCGCTGCCGGGTTCGACAAGGATGCCGTCGGGGTCCTCGGGCTGGGGGCCCTGGGCTTCGGGCACGTCGAGGTCGGAACGCTGACGGCCATCCCGCAGGACGGAAACCCCCGCCCGCGCCTGTTCCGCCTGATCCCGGACCGCGCCGTCATCAACCGCATGGGTTTCAACAACGGGGGAGCGGATGCCGCGGCCGCCCGTATTTCGCGGCTCCGCCGTCGCCGCGACCGGCCCGTCATCGGCATCAACATCGGCAAGAGCCGCGTGGTCGATGTCGCGGATGCGACCGCCGACTACGTCCGCTCCGCCACTCGCCTGGCGCCACTGGCCGACTACCTGGCCGTGAACGTGTCGTCGCCGAACACGCCGGGGCTCCGCACGCTCCAGGCCGTCGAGACGCTCGCCCCGTTGCTGCGGGCCGTGAAGGATGCCGCGGGCGCGACGCCGCTGCTGGTGAAGATCGCCCCCGATCTCGACGACGACGAGGTGGGCGCGATCGCTCGTCTCGCGGTCGAGCTCGGACTCGACGGGTTGATCGCGACCAACACGACGCTCTCCCGCGCTGGACTCGTGACCGCCCCCGCCGTGGTCGAGGCCGCGGGAGCCGGTGGGCTCTCGGGTGCTCCTCTGCGTGCCCGTTCGCTCGAGGTCTTGCGGATCGTCCGGGATGCCGTCCCCGCCGAGTTCTGCGTGATCTCGGTCGGCGGCGTCGAGTCGGCCGCCGATGTCCGCGAACGTCTCGATGCGGGGGCGACCCTGGTCCAGGGCTATACGGCGTTCCTGTACCGCGGACCGCTCTGGGCTCGCCAGATCAACCGCGCTCTCGTCCGCGACTGAGCCCGACACGCCCGGCAACGGGCGTCGCGCTGTGTTCACAACTCAGGAGATCCAGGCGCGTCTCTCTCGCGGACTGCATGATCGCGGGCGTCAGGTGGCGTGGCGATCGCCGGGGGACTGAGTTGTGAACGCGGTGTCGACGATATTGCGGTACTGCCGGGAGCCGGGTCAGCCGACGGGCTTGCCGCCGCGGCGCACCTGGGGCTTCGGCAGACGAAGGAAGCGCATCTGCATCGAGCGCATGGCCGCGTACCAGGCGGTGCCGCGCTCGAGCTTGTCCGCTCCGAACTTGGCGCGGATCGCGCGCTTTGCGCGCCATCCGGTCAGAACCATGTCGAGGATCACGAGCAGGATGAAGCCCCACAGGGCGATGAACGCGTAGTACTGGATGTAGGTGTTCTGGATGAAGGTCAGCAGGATCACCACGATCATGGCGGGCATCACGAACTCGGCGAGGTGCCATCCGCCGTCGACGTAGTCGCGCAGGAACTTGCGCTGCGGCCCCTTGTCGCGCGGGGGGAGGTAGCGCTCGTCGCCCTTGGCCATCCCTGCGCGGGCCTGGTCGCGCTTCGCCGCGAGTTCCGCGCGGGCGCGCTGCTTGGCTTCCTTCGTGTCGGCCACGAGCGGGCGTCGACGAAGGGCCTCCCGCTCGGCGCGCGTCGGCGTCGCGCGTCCCTTTCCGGCACCGACCGCGGCGGAATCCTCGTCGCTCGGCACGGGTGCGGGGGAGTTGGCCACGATGTTTCCTTGCAGGTCGGCGGTGTTGTACTCGCCCATAAGATTACCCGCATGCACGCATCGGAAGTCCCCGCCTCCCCACTCCGTTCCGCCGTCGAGGACGGGATCGCCCCGGCTCTCGCCGACCTCGGCGCCCTCGTGCGCATCCCGGGCATCGCGTGGCCGGCGTTCGATCAGACGCAGCTGGAGCGCAGCGCCAGCGCCGTCGCGAGCCTGGCCGAGGGTACGGGAGTGTTCGACCAGGTGCAGATCCTGCGGGCTGCCGTCCCCGGCACCGACGAGGTGGGGCAGCCCGCCGTTCTCGCGACCCGCGCCGCTCGCGGCGGCGCGCCGACCGTGCTTCTCTACGCGCACCACGACGTCCAGCCCCCGGGCGATGACGCACTCTGGGAGTCTCCGCCGTTCGAACCGACCGTGCGCGACGGACGGCTGTACGGGCGTGGTGCTGCGGACGACAAGGCCGGCATCATGGCGCACATCGCGGCGCTCCGTGCGCTGCGCGAGAGCACCGAGGGTGAGCTCGAGCTGGGGGTCGTCCTGTTCGTCGAGGGCGAGGAGGAGTACGGGTCGCGCTCGTTCGCGCAGTTCCTCTCCGACAACAGGGACGCGCTCCGCGCCGACGTGATCGTCGTTGCGGACTCGGGTAACTGGGATTCGGACACCCCGGCGCTGACCGTTTCGCTCCGTGGGAACGCGCGATTCACGATGCGCGTGCGAACCCTCGACCACGCATCGCACTCCGGCATGTTCGGCGGTGCGGTGCCCGACGCGATGCTCGCGACGATCAAGCTCCTCGCCACCCTCTGGGATGCCGACGGGACCGTCGCCGTCGAGGGCATGACGGCGCGAGAAGCGGAGACTCCGGAGTACACGGAGCAGACTCTGCGTGACGAGGCGGGACTGCTCCCGGGCGTCTCACCCGCCGGATCCGGAGACATCCTGTCTCGCATCTGGAATCGCCCCGCGATCACAGTCATCGGTACGGACTTCACGAGTGTCGAGGCCGCCTCGAACACGCTGACCCCCGAGGTCTCGGTCGTGATCAGTGCCCGCGTCGCACCGGGCCAGAAAGCCGCCGACGCGTACGCCGCTCTCGAGTCGCACCTCCGCGCGAACGCGCCGTTCAGCGCCGAGCTGAGCTTCTCCGACGTGGACTTGGGGGACGGGTTCCTCGTGGACACGTCCGGGTGGGCCGTCGCGGCGGTGCGAGAGGCCTTCGCGGAGGGATACGGCGTCGATCCCGTCGACATCGGGGTCGGCGGAAGCATCCCCTTCATCTCCGATCTCGTGCGCGAGTTCCCCGAGGCGCAGATTCTGGTCACGGGTGTCGAAGACCCGCATTCGCGGGCGCACAGCCCGAACGAATCCCTACACCTGGAGACCTTCCGTCACGCGATCTTGAGCGAAGCGTTGCTGTTGCGCGCCCTCGATGACCGAGGCCGCGGGTAGACTCGGGCCAGGAGGACTGACAATGACAGACACCACGATCGTTCCCACCGAAACGACCACCGAGGCTCGCCCGCACGGCGTCAACCTCACCGAGGCCGCGGCCTCGAAGGTCAAGAGCCTGCTCGAGCAGGAAGGCCGCGATGACCTGCGTCTTCGCGTTGCCGTCCAGCCCGGCGGATGCTCCGGACTCATCTACCAGCTCTACTTCGACGAGCGCTACCTCGATGGCGACGAGACCGTCGACTTCGACGGCGTCGAGGTCATCGTCGACAGCATGAGCATCCCTTATCTCGACGGCGCAGCCATCGACTTCAAGGACACGATCTCGGAGCAGGGCTTCACGATCGACAACCCCAACGCTGCCGGCAGTTGCGCCTGCGGCGACAGCTTCCACTAGACCCGCGAGCGCACCACGATCGGTGCGCAGGCTGGGCGAGTGTCCTGAATCGCATGTGAGCTTGCCCTAGACTTGGCGAGAGTCACACCCGCGTCCGAAAGGTGAATCGTGCGCTTGAAACGCCGCCTCCGCTGGGCCGCTATCCCGGTCGGGATCTCGGCAGCATTCCTCCTTGCAGGATGCACGACCGCCGAGTTGAACGGGTATCTCCCGGGCTTCACGGACGATGGGGTGCAGGCGACGGACCGCACCGAGATGGTGTCGGGGCTCTGGGTCAACTCCTGGATCGTCCTGCTCGTCGTGGGCGTGGTCACGTGGGGCCTCACGCTCTTCGCGATGGTGGCCTACCGCCGTCGTAAGGGCCAGACCGGACTTCCGGTGCAGCTCCGGTACAACATGCCGATCGAGATCTTCTACACGCTCGTGCCGTTCGTCCTGGTCCTGGGCCTGTTCGCGTTCACGGCGCGCGACCAGACGATCCTCGAGACGCAGTACGAAGATCCGGATGTGTCGATCACGGCCATCGGCAAGCAGTGGGCCTGGGATTTCCAGTACAACGGCGAAGAAGAGGACAATTCGGACGCGGTCTGGACGATGGGTGTCCAGGCGGTGCCCGCGGCCAACGGCGACGTGGACCAGGCGACGCTGCCGACGCTGGTTCTTCCGGTCAACAAGACCGTGCAGATCGAGCTCCTCTCGCGCGATGTCATTCACTCGTTCTGGGTCATCGACTTCCTGTACAAGAAGGACATGTACCCGGGGCACGAGAACTACTGGTCCTTCACGCCGACGCGTGAGGGAACCTTCTCCGGTAAGTGCGCCGAACTCTGTGGCGAATACCACTCGGCGATGCTCTTCAACGTCGAGGTCGTCAGCGAAGCGGAGTACGAGACATACGTCGACTCCCTGCGCGAGGCAGGTCAGACCGGTGACATCACGACCGACTACGACCGCAACAGCAACCTGCCCGGCACGGGTGCGAATACAGCCGACGTCGTCGGTACCGAGGAAGGCTGATCACCGTGGCCACGATTCTCCCACTCCAGGAATCCGGACGAACGACGACGCTCCCGCCGCGCCAGGCGGCGCTGCTCAGCTCGTCCCGGGTGGAGCAGAAGGGCAACATCGTCGTCAAGTGGATCACCTCCACTGACCACAAGACGATCGGGTACATGTACCTGATCGCCTCGTTCATCTTCTTCCTCCTCGGCGGCGTGATGGCCCTGATCATCCGCGCCGAGCTCTTCGCGCCGGGCATGCAGGTCATCCCGACGAAGGAGCAGTACAACCAGCTGTTCACGATGCACGGCACGATCATGCTGCTGATGTTCGCGACGCCGCTGTTCGCGGGTTTCGCGAACGTCATCATGCCGCTGCAGATCGGTGCTCCCGACGTCGCGTTCCCGCGTCTGAACGCCTTCGCGTTCTGGCTCTTCCTCTTCGGTTCGACCATCGCGGTCTCCGGCTTCCTCACCCCGCAGGGGGCGGCATCGTTCGGATGGTTCGCGTATCAACCCCTCGCTAGCACGACCTTCTCGCCAGGGGTCGGCGGTAATCTCTGGATGCTCGGGCTGGGAATGAGCGGCTTCGGCACCATTCTCGGCGCGGTGAACTTCATCACGACCGTCATCACGATGCGCGCTCCCGGTATGACGATGTGGCGCATGCCGATCTTCACCTGGAACACGCTCGTGACGAGCCTGCTCATTCTGATGGCCTTCCCGGTGCTCGCCGCGGCGATCCTTGCGGCCGGTGCGGACCGCGTCCTTGGCGCCCACATCTACGACCCCGAGAACGGCGGAGTGCTGCTGTGGCAGCACCTGTTCTGGTTCTTCGGTCACCCCGAGGTGTACATCATCGCGCTGCCGTTCTTCGGCATCGTCTCGGAGATCTTCCCCGTCTTCTCACGCAAGCCGATCTTCGGCTACAAGACGCTCGTCTACGCGACGATCGCGATCGCCGCGCTCTCGGTCGCCGTCTGGGCTCACCACATGTATGTGACGGGCTCGGTCCTTCTGCCGTTCTTCGCTCTGATGACGATGTTGATCGCGGTGCCGACGGGCGTGAAGATCTTCAACTGGATCGGCACGATGTGGCGGGGGTCCGTGACTTTCGAGACCCCCATGGCATTCGCGCTCGGCTTCCTGATCTCGTTCGTCTTCGGAGGTCTGACGGGAGTCATCCTCGCTTCGCCCCCGCTCGACTTCCACCTCTCGGACTCGTATTTCGTCGTGGCGCACTTCCACTACGTGGTCTTCGGCACGGTCGTGTTCGCGATGTTCGCCGGGTTCTACTTCTGGTGGCCGAAGTTCACGGGCCGCATGTTGAACGAGCGTCTCGGCTATGTGCACTTCTGGCTGCTGTTCATCGGCTTCCACATGACATTCCTGATCCAGCATTGGCTCGGTGTCGACGGGATGCCGCGTCGTTACGCCGACTACGCCCAAGAAGATGGTTGGACGTGGCAGAACCAGGTCTCGACCGTCGGTGCAATGATCCTCGCGTTGTCTATGCTGCCGTTCCTTCTGAACGTGTGGATCACCGCGCGGAAGGCGCCGAAGGTCACGGTGAACGACCCGTGGGGGTACGGCGGCTCGCTCGAGTGGGCCACGTCGTGCCCGCCGCCGCGCCACAACTTCACGTCGATTCCCCGTATCCGTAGCGAGCGCCCAGCTTTCGACCTCAACCACCCGGAGGCGGGCGTCCCCGTCGGGGTGGGTCCGGCGAAGGACGCGCCCGATGCTCCTGCGGTCGATCTGGCCGATGGAGAGGTGAAGTAGCATGCGCTCGAACGTCGGACTCTGGTGGCTGCTCTCGGGATTCTTCTTCCTCGTAGGGGCCATATACATCGCGTGGAGCATCGTCGCTCACCCCGAGCGCCCGTGGTACAACGGCATCGAGTGGGTCGGCGCGGTCGCGTTGGTCTTCAGCGCGCTGATGGCAGCGCTGATCGCCTGGTATCTGCAGCGGGTACACAAGTCTCAGGGCGGCGAGCTTCCCGAAGACATCCTGACCTCGGACGTCGATGACGGCGATCCTGAGCTCGGTGAATTCAGCCCGTGGTCCTGGTGGCCCATCGTGCTCGCTTTCTCAGCGAGCGTCGCGATCATCGGTCTCGCCCTCGGCTCGTGGCTGGTGCCGATCGGATTCGGCATCTTCCTCGTCGCGATCGTCGGCTGGGTCTACGAGTACTACCGGGGTTACTTCGCCCACTGATCCCGCTCCACCTGTCGAATGCCGGGCTCTTCCTCGCCCATGTCGGTGATTCACGCGCATACCTCTGCGGGACGGGGCGCTCACGCGACGGCGTCGCTCCACGGTGATCCTCGCGACGGTGATGCCGACACGGTGACCGGCGTCGAGGCGCGGCCCGGTGACCGCTGGCTGCTGTGCAGCGACGGGATCTCCGACTGCCTTCCCGACGACGCTATCGCCTGAGCCGTCTCGTGGTCAGTCGCGCCGGACGACCATCGTGAGCGGATCGAACGTGCGGGGGAGCGGACCGTCGTCGTTCTCCGTCGGCTGTCCCTCGCGCACCCAGTATTCGTAGCCGCCGATCATCTCGCGCACGTCGTAGCCGAGCTGCGCGAAGGCGAGCGCGCCCTTGCTGCCGGCGTTGCACCCGGGGCTCCAGCAGTAGACGACGACCGGGACCGCAGGGTCGAACTCGTTTCGACGGTGCGGGATCTCGCGATACGGCACGTGTACGGCGCCGACGATCCGCCCCTGAGCCCACGCCTCTTCACCGCGGACGTCGACGAGCACGAAGTCATCGCCGGTGCGCTGAGCGGCGTAGACGTCGGACGGATCGGTCTCGTGGGCCAGGCGGGACGAGAAGTACGCGATCGCATCGGTCATCCTCCGACTGTAGGGGTCGGGAAAGGTGGGCACGAGATGTCTCTCTGCCAACGACCACACGAACTCCGCCGTGTCTCCGACCCGGACGACGGATGCCCCGGCCCACCCGTGAAGGGT
Source organism: Microbacterium sp. CJ77 (assembly GCF_002911615.1). Classification (NCBI taxonomy): domain Bacteria; kingdom Bacillati; phylum Actinomycetota; class Actinomycetes; order Micrococcales; family Microbacteriaceae; genus Microbacterium; species Microbacterium sp. CJ77. The sequence goes on from NZ_PQBR01000006.1 coordinate 940,969, forward strand.
GTGCCGGGGCATCCGAGCAGTGCGGACGTCAGTCCTCGTTCGGCTTGCTGTCCTTCTTCGGCGCCTCGTCGGAGTCGCGCGCGACGATCGTCGACGGGCGGACGGCGGTCTCGGGGACGTGCCCCGAGGTGTCGGCGTACAGCGGGGCCTCGGGGTGTCCGGCGCGATCGTGCGCTCCCTGGATCTCGGCCATCTCTTCGTCCTCGATGTGTTCGAGGGCGTGGTGCTGGTGGGCGACCGCCGCGTCGATCTCGGACTGGGTGAGGGGCGCGAAGCGGTCCTCGAAGAACCAGCGCGAGATGGAGGAGCGGACGTTCTGATGCCAGGGAATGCGTCCCTGAGCGTTCGGGCGAACGACCAGCGGCTCGAAGGTCTCGTACGACGTGAGCTTCCAGCGCTCGTACTCGTCGACCGGCTGGTGCACCTCGATGAACTCGCCACCCGGCAGCCGGACGATGCGTCCGGACTCGTAGCCGTGGAGGGCGATCTCGCGGTCCTTGCGCTGAAGCGCGATGCAGATGCGCTTCGTGACGAAGTAGGCGATGATCGGCGCGATGATGAGCATCGCCTGCAGTGTGTGGATGACGCCCTCCATCGACACCCAGAAATGGGTCGCGATGATGTCCGAGGATGCCGCAGCCCACAGGACCGCGTAGAACGTCACGCCGGCCGCACCGATCGCGGTGCGCGTCGCGGCGTTGCGCGGACGCTGAGCGATGTGGTGCTCACGCTTGTCGCCCGTGACCCACGCCTCGATGAAGGGGTAGATCAGGACGAGGAGGATGAACAGTCCGATGACCGCGAGCGGCAGGATGATGTTCCACGACCACGTGTGGCCCCAGAAGACGGACTCGAGGTGTGGCGGCACGAGGCGCAGACCGCCGTCCGCGAATCCGATGTACCAGTCGGGCTGGGTTCCGGCCGAGACGGGGGAGGGGTCGTAAGGACCGTAGTTCCAGATCGGGTTGATCTGCACGAATGAGGCGATCAGGACGATGACGCCGAACGTGATGAAGAAGAACCCGCCCATCTTGGACATGTACACGGGAACCATCGGGTATCCGACGACGTTCTCGTTCGTGCGTCCGGGGCCCGCGAACTGCGTGTGCTTGTTGATGATCATCAACAACAGGTGGACGGCGATCAGAGCCACCACCAGCGCGGGCAGGATCAGGATGTGCAGCACGTACAGACGGCCGACGATGGCGGTGCCCGGGAACTCGCCCCCGAACAGCAGGAACGACGTCCAGGTGCCGATCAGGGGGATGCCCTTGATCATTCCGTCGATGATGCGCAAGCCGTTGCCCGAGAGCAGGTCGTCCGGCAGCGAGTAGCCGGTGAAGCCCTCGGCCATGGCGAGGATGAAGAGGATGAATCCGACGACCCAGTTCAGTTCGCGCGGCTTGCGGAACGCACCCGTGAAGAACACGCGCAGCATGTGCACGCCGATACCGGCCACGAAGACCAGCGCGGCCCAGTGGTGGATCTGGCGGACCAGCAGACCGCCGCGCAGGTCGAACGAGATGTGCAGCGTCGACTCCATGGCCGCCGACATCGGGATGCCACGCATCGGCGCCCACGCGCCGGTGTAGTGGGTCTCGACCATCGATGCCTGGAAGAAGAACGTCAGGAACGTTCCCGAGAGCAGGACGACGACGAAGCTCCAGAGCGCGATCTCTCCGAGCATGAACGACCAGTGATCGGGGAAGATCTTCCGGCCGAGCTCCTTGACGAGACCCGATACGCTCGTGCGCTCGTCGATGTAGTTGGCCGCTCCGCCGACGAAACGTCCGCCGAGAGGGGCCTTCTTTTCCTCAGTTGCGGTTGAGGTACTCAATGGCGCTCCCAGAAGCTCGGGCCGACGGGTTCATGGAAGTCGCTCTGTGCGATGAGGTAGCCCTCGTCGTCCACCGCGATCGGCAGCTGCGGCAGCGGACGGGCTGCCGGGCCGAAGATGACCGCGGCACCGTTCGCCACGTCGAACTGCGACTGGTGGCACGGGCAGAGCAGGTGGTGGGTGTGCTGCTCGTACAGAGCAACGGGGCATCCGACGTGTGTGCACACCTTGGAGTACGCGACGATGCCGTCGTACGACCAGGAAGCGCGCTCGGCGGTCTGCGTGAGTTCTTCGGGCTCCATGCGCATCAGCAGCACGATCGCCTTCGCCTTCTGTTCGAGGTATCCCTCGTCGTGGCCGAGATCGGCGAGCGGCTCGGGAATCACGTGGAAAGCGGAACCGAGCGTGACCTCGGATGCCTTGATCGGCGTGCCGGAGGGGTCGCGGGCGAGGCGCATGCCCTTCTCCCACATCGTGTGGCTGAGCAGCTCGACGGGGTTCTCGCCCTCGGGCGCGAGCCCGCGGAACAGGACGATGCCCGGGGCGACGGATGCGATGAGCGCGCCGATCAGCGAGTTGCGGATCATCGTGCGGCGTCCGAAGCCGGACTCCTCATTCGCCGTGGCGAGCGCCTCGACGGCCGCGGCACGCGTTGACTCTTTGCCGCGCGTGAGGTGGCGGGCCTCGATGTGCTCCTTGTCCGACATGACGGCCTTGGACCAGTGGATGGCCCCGATGCCGATGGCGAGGAGCGCGAGCGCGATGCCGATGCCGATGAAGAGGTTGTTGTTGCGGATCGCTCCGACCGTGCCGTCCTCGATCGGGAACAGCATGTAGGCCGCGACGGCCCAGATGCTCCCCGCGATCGACAGGTAGAACAGCGAGTAGACGGTGCGTACGGCTTGCCGCATCTTTGCGGGGTCCTGGTCCGTCACGCGCGCGCGATGCGGCGGAAGGCCCGGGTTGCGTACGGGATCGCTCACGGCGACCGCGAGCCCTGACGGAGGTTGGGGCCCCCGATCGTGCTCCGCTGCCTCGATCTCGTTTGCCATGCTGCTCCTCGTGCTAAAAGTTCTCGATGCGTGCGCGGGTCAGTTGGACTTCGCGGTGATCCACACGGTCAGCGCGACGAGCCCGCCGATGCCGAAGATCCAGATGAACAGGCCCTCCGAAACGGGGCCGAGCGAGCCGAGGGTGAGGCCACCGGCGCCGGCGTTGTTCTCCATGTACAGCAGGGAGGAGATGATGTCGCGCTTGTCTTCGGGCGACAGGTTCATGTCGTTGAAGACCGGCATGTTCTGCGGGCCCGTGACCATCGCCGCGTAGATGTGACGCGGGTCCACGCCCTCGAGGGAGGGTGCGTACTTGCCCTCGGTGAGCGCGCCCCCGGCCGCGGCGACGTTGTGGCACATGGCGCAGTTGACGCGGAACAGCTCGGCGCCGTGCGCGACGTCGCCCTCGCCGTCCAGCACGCGTCCCGAGGCGATCTCGGGTCCGGGAGCCACCGACTGGACGTACGCCGACAGCGCGGCGATCTGGTCTTCGGTGAACTGGACCGGCTTCTGCGGAGCCTGCGGGCCCTGCATCTGCAACGGCATACGACCCGTGGCGACCTGGAAGTCGACCGCCATGGCGCCGACACCGTACAGGCTGGGTCCGTCCTGGGTGCCCTGCAGGTCGAGACCGTGGCAGGTGGCGCAGTTGGCCTGGAACAGCTTCTTGCCGTCTTCGACGGTGAGCGTCTGGGCGGCGGCGGTGTCGTTCGTCGACGCCATCGCGGCGGATGCTCCCGCGTACAGTCCGCCCGTCAGGACGAGACCGAGGCCGATGAGAGCGGCGGCGGCAAGAGGGCTGCGTCGACCGGAGCGACGCTTCTTCTCACGAGGCATTCGGGTGTAGCTCCGCTCTATTTCAGGAAGTAGATCACGATGAACAGGGCGATCCACACGACGTCGACGAAGTGCCAGTAGTACGACACGACGATCGCGCTCGTGGCCTCTTTGTGTCCGAAATTCTTGACGGCGTATGCGCGCCCGATCACGAGCAGGAAGGCGATGAGGCCGCCCGTCACGTGCAGGGCGTGGAAGCCGGTGGTGATGTAGAAGGCGGAAGCGTAGGAGTTCGCCTGGATCGGCATCCCCTCGGCCACGAGCTGTGCGTACTCCCACACCTGACCCGATACGAAGATCGCGCCGAGGGCGAAGGTGAGGAAGAACCACTCGACCATGCCCCAGCGCTGCCAGAACGTGTTCTTCTTCAGCGTGTACGGCTGATTGCGCTCGGCGGCGAACACGCCCATCTGGCACGTCACGGAGGACAGCACCAGGATGATCGTGTTACCGAGAGCGAAGGGCACATTCAGCAGCTGGGTCTCTTGCGCCCACAGGTCGGGCGAAGTGTTCCGAAGCGTGAAGTAGATCGCGAAGAGCCCGGCGAAGAACATGACCTCGCTACCGAGCCACACGATCGTGCCAACGGCGACAGGATCCGGACGTTTGATCGTCCTCACTGCCGGGGCATATGTCGCAGAGGTGGTCACAGGTCCATTATGTCCGATCGTGAGGGCGAACGATCGCACACGGACCCATTCGCCACCCCGGGTCCCGACTTAGGATCTCCTAAGAAAGTGCACGGCGGGGGCTGTGTGAGTGACCGTCATGCGCCGTCGTTAGGATCGCAGTCATGACGGATGCGACGACCTGGCCGGACCTCATCGCGGCGCTGCTGGCCGGGCGGGACCTGAGTGTGTCCGAGGCCACGTGGGCCATGGGCAGGGTGATGGCGGGCGAGACGACACCGTCACAACTGGCGGGTTTCCTCGTGGCGCTCCGGGCGAAGGGCGAAACGGTCGACGAGGTCGTCGGATTCCGTGACGCCGTCCTCGACGCGGCCACTCCGCTCGACATCGACCCCGATGCCCTCGACATCGTGGGCACGGGCGGAGATCGTTTCGGAACCGTTAACGTTTCGACGATGGCTTCGATCGTGGCCGCCGCATCCGGCGTTCCGGTCATCAAACACGGCAACCGGGCGGCGAGTTCTTCGTCGGGTTCGTCGGACGTGCTCGGCGCCCTCGGCGTGTCGCTGACCCTCGCGCCCCAGGCGGTCGTCGAAACGCTGAGGCGGGCGGGAATCACCTTCGTGTTCGCCTCAGCTTTCCACCCGGGCTTCCGCCACGCCGGTCCCACGCGTGCCGAGCTCGGCGTGCCGACCGTCTTCAATATCCTGGGTCCGCTCTGCAACCCGGCACGGGCCGAGGCGAACGCCGTGGGCGTCGCGCAGCTGGATCGAGTGCCGCTGATCACCGGGGTCTTCCAGACTCGCGGCGCGACCGCACTCGTCTTCCGTGGCGACGACGGGCTGGACGAGCTCACTACCACCGGCCACAGTCGCATCTGGGAAGTGAGTCGCGGCGACATCCACGAACACGACCTGGACCCGCGCGACCTGGGCATCCCGCGCGCCTCGATCGCCGACTTGAAGGGTGGCGATCCCGCGCACAACGCCGAGGTCGTGCATCGCGTTCTCGCGGGAGAGCCGGGGCCCGTCCGGGACATCGTTCTGCTCAATGCCGCGGCGGGCCTCGTGTCGTACCGCCTGTCCCACGACGCGAGTCAGGTTCAGCGACCGATCGTCGAGCGTCTCGCCGAGGAGCGGGAACTCGCGGCCGGTGCCATCGATTCCGGTGCGGCGCGAGACCTTCTGGCGCGCTGGGGCGAGGTCTCGCGCGAGCTCAGCTAGGGCGCCCGGGGAGCGTCGCCGACCCGGCGTAGGGTGATCGCGTGGACCCCGTCGCCGCGTTGAACGAGATCGCGACCCTGCTCGAGCGGGAGCGTGCGTCGCGGTACCGCTCGAAGGCGTTCCGCTCCGCCGCGGACGCTGCCGCCTCGCTGCCCGAAGAGGTCCTGCGCGATCCGGCGCGGCTGCGGCGGGTGAAGGGCATCGGCGACTCCTCGCTCGCCGTCATCGGCCAGGCCGTGGCCGGGCAGGTTCCGGACTATCTCGCAGAGCTGCGGGCGCGCTACGACGTTCCCGCCGCGGGGAAGCTGCGGGCGGCACTACGTGGCGACCTGCACGCGCACAGCGATTGGTCGGACGGTCTCGCCTCGATCGATCTGATGGTGCAGGCCGCGCGAGACCTCGGGCACGAGTACCTCGCGCTGACCGATCACTCACCCCGGTTGCGCGTGGCGAATGGTCTGTCTCCCGAGCGGCTCCGGGAGCAGCTGAGGGTCGTCGCGGGGATGTCGGGGGGCGGATTCACGCTCCTGTCCGGCATCGAGGTCGACATCCTCGACGACGGCGCTCTCGACCAAGAGCCCGACCTGCTCGACGAACTGGACATCGTCGTCGCTTCGGCCCATTCCAAGCTGCGGATGGAGTCGCCCGCGATGACGCGGCGGCTGGTGGCCGCGGCATCCGATCCGCGTGTGGACGTGCTCGGCCATGTGACCGGACGACTCGTGGAAGGCGCGCGGGGGACGCGACCGCCCTCGACATTCGATGCGCGTGCGGTGTTCGAGGCGTGCGCGGCGAGCGGCATCGCGGTCGAGATCAACTCGCGCCCCGAACGGCAGGATCCGCCCGACGATCTCCTCGCCCTCGCGATGGAGATCGGATGCCTGTTCTCGATCGACTCCGATGCCCACGCGCCGGGGCAGCTGTCGCTGCTCGACTACGGTGCCGCGCGGGCGGAAGCTGCGGGCGTCCCGGAGGAGCGCATCGTCACGACCTGGAGCCTCGAACGGCTGCGTGAGTGGACGCGCCGGGCGCGTTAGCTCTCTGCGGCGCTGGGGTCCTGTGGTGCGGGGTCCTGCGGTGCGGGGGGTGCGGGGATGCTGCTCCGCCTCGCTCCCTAGACTGAAGGGGTGACAGGGCCCGCTGCATCCGCTGCCCGCGGCGCCGTCCCCTGGCTCGTGATCTCGGGTGTGCTCGTCGCGGCTCTCAGCCTGCGGGGCCCGATCATCGCCCCGACACCGGTGCTGCGCGACATCCAGGACGACCTCGGCATCGGCGCTGCCAGTGCGGGGCTGTTGACGACGGTGCCCATACTCACCTTCGCCGTGCTCACGCCGGTCGCCGCACTCGTGATCCGGCGTGCGGGCGCCGAGCTGGCACTGCTGCTGACGTTGATCGGCGTGGTGTTAGGCACGCTCGTTCGCGCGATTCCCGGATTCGGGTGGATGCTCGCGGGCTCGCTCGTCATCGGCGCGGCGATCACCATCGGCAATGTCGTCGTGCCCGTCATCATTCGTCGTGACGTCCCGCCGCGGCAGGTCAGCGCGGTCACCGCGGCGTATGTGTCGATGCTGAACGCGGGCTCGCTTCTCACCGCGCTCGCAACGGCGCCGCTCGCTGCGGCGCTGGGGTGGCCGCTCGCTCTTCTCACCTGGATCGTGGTGAGTCTGGCGGGAATCGTGCTGTGGGTCGTCCATCTGCGTCGAGCGCGTGGGGCGGACGCGTATTCGGGTGAGCCGACGGTCGTCACCGGGAGCGCTGCCGCACGAACCGCGCCCGACATCTCAGCGCTGACCGGGCCGTTACCGGTCGCCGGTGGGCGCCGCCGAGGCATCCTTCGGCGCCCCATCGTCTGGCTGCTCGCCCTCACGTTCGCCTGCCAAGCGGCGATGTACTACGGGTTGACGACGTGGCTTCCCACGATTCTCGGCGACGACCTCGGCGTCGACCGAACCACGGCGGGCACGATGGCATCGCTGTTCCATGGTGTCGCTATCGTGGGCGCGTTCGTCGTGCCGCTGCTCGCCCGACGGTTCGCGCCGCTCGTTCCGGCCCTGGTGATCTGCGCGTGCTGGCTGATCCTGACCGCGGGGATGCTCTTCGCGCCCGCGCACTACATCGTGTGGGCGACGTTCGGTGCGGTCGCGCACTCGGGGGGATTCGTCGTGATCTTCTCGACGCTCGTCGCGGTTGCCCGATCCGACGGTGAGGCCGCCGGGATGTCGGCGTTCGTCCAGGGCGCGGGCTACGGTGTCGCGGCGCTCGCGGCCCCCGCGATGGGCGCTCTGCACGAACTGAACGACGGATGGACCGGGGCACTCGTGCTGCTTCTCGCCCTGTCGATCGCGTATGGCGTGCTGATGCTCGCCGCGATGCTGCGGCTGCCGAGCGGCCGCCGCGCCTGAAACCCGCGAGCGCGCGCCTCAGCCGTTCGTGACGGCCGTGCGCGCGGCGAGGGCGCGGTCCATCGCGGTCCCGAGCGACCATTCCTCGGCCAGACGGCGCGCCTCGGCCTCGGTCTCCGGCATGAGCGGTCCGAGGGCTCCGGCATTGACGGCCGCGGCGAGCAGAGCGCCCTCGTCTCGATCCAGGTCGAGGTCGCGCACCACCTCGACGACCTTCGGCGCCACGGCCAGGTAGGGCAGCGCCGCGAGGATCTTGGCGCGCACGCCCGCGGACATGCCCTCTCCGTCCTCGGCGGCCGCGACGATCCCGGCCAGGTCGCCGTGGGCGGCGAGGAGGGTCGCCGCGGTCTTGTCGCCCACCCCGGGAACGCCCGGCAGGCCGTCCGAGGCATCCCCGCGCATGACCGCGAAGCCGACGTACTGCGCCGGAAGCACGCCGTACTTTGCGACGACGACGGCGTCGGTGACGATCTCGAGCTTGCTCATGCCCCGCGCCGTATAGACGACCCGGACATCCGTCTCGTCATCGACGAGCTGAAAAAGGTCGCGGTCTCCGGTCACGATGTCGACCGGAACGGACGCCTGGGCGGCGAGCGATCCGATGATGTCGTCGGCCTCGTGCTCGGCGCGACCCACGATCGGGATGCCGAGAACCCCGAGGGCCTCGCGGATCAGGGGGATCTGCGCTTCGAGCGGATCGGGCACCTCTTCGACATCCGAGCCGCCCGGCACGATCTCGGCGACGCGATGCGCCTTGTAGCTCGGGATCAGATCGACTCGCCATTGGGGGCGCCAGTCGTCGTCCCAGCACGCGACGAGGTGCGTCGGCCGGTACGTCGTGACGAGCTTCGCGATCATGTCGAGCAGGCCGCGGACCGCGTTGACCGGGGTCCCGTTCGGAGCCTTGACCGTGTCGGGAACCCCGTAGAAGGCTCGGAAATAGAGCGAGGCGGTGTCGAGCAACATCAGGCGCTGGGTCACCCGTTCAGTCTGGCATTCCGGCCAGGGGTGCGCGCCCCCGGGTTACCGTGGTCGGAGATGCTCGGGAGGTATCGACGGAGATGAACACGACGACGAGATCGACGCGCGGGATGCGCGGCCGGGCCATCCGCGCCGCTGCGATGCTCGCTGTCGCCTGCGGAGCGCTTGCCGGGTGTGCCGCCGGGCCGGTTGCACCGTCGACGCCGTCCGTGGCAGCTACCTCGCCGCGAAGCTCGGACGCCCCGTCCGGTCCGCGCGACGTCGTCACCGGACTCGCCGCGCCGTGGTCGGTCGTGCTCGTCGGCGATTCGGCGCTCGTCTCCGAGCGGGACGCGGCCCGGATTCTGGAGTTCACGCCGGGTGGAGACATCCGCGAGGTCGCCGCTGTGGAGGGCGTGGTGACGGGCGGCGAGGGTGGACTGCTCGGTCTGGCAGTTTCCCCGGACGAGAGCGCGCTGTACGCGTATTCGACCGCGGCCGACGGGAATCGCGTCGAACGCTACGCGCTCGAGGGCGGCTCCGGCGCTCTGAGCCTCGGGGTGCCCGAGACGATCGTCGACGGCCTGCCCAGAGCGGGAATCCATAACGGCGGGCGCATCGCGTTCGGCCCGGATGATGCCCTGTACATCGCGACCGGTGACGCGGGTGTGCCCGGCTCGGCGCAGGACCCGGACAGCCTCGCGGGCAAGATCCTGCGGCTCGAGGCCGACGGCGCGATTCCCGCCGACAATCCCGTCGCGGGGTCGCCGGTGTACAGCCTCGGTCACCGGAACGTCCAGGGGATCGGATGGTCGGACGACGGTCGGATGTTCGCGAGCGAGTTCGGTCAGGACGCGGTGGACGAGCTGAACGTGATCGAGCCCGGCGCCAACTACGGGTGGCCCGAGGTGGAGGGGTCCGGCGGTGCCGATCGCGGGTTCGTGGATCCGGTGCAGGAGTGGGCGACGGATGCCGCGAGCCCGAGCGGACTCGCGGTGATCGGCGACACGATCTACATCGCGAACCTGCGCGGGCGCGTCCTGCGGGCCGTGCCCGTGGATGACCCGTCCACGGCGAAGGAGTACCTGAGCGGGGAGGTCGGGCGGTTGCGGGCCGTGCTCGAGGGTTCCGACGGCGAGGTGTGGGTCGTCACGAACAACACGGACGGGCGCGGCGATCCCGCTCCGGGCGACGACCGGGTGATCGCGATCGATCCCGCCACTATCCCGTCATAGGGGCGGATCCCGGAATGCGGGCGAGGACCGTGAGGCGCCGCTGCCGCATCGCGAGGAACAGCGGGAACGTGAACGCGAAGGCGGTCAGGCCCGACAGCACGATGTAGAGCCAGGCTCGGCGCATCCCGAGCCTGCGCGCCTCGACCACGATGAAGACGCACCCCGCGACCGCCACGACGAGCAGGTCGACCGTGATCGACGACACGGCGGGGCCACTCGTGACGAGGTCGCCGAGATAGTCGCGGAGCTGGATGATCGCGAGGGCGTTGAAGGTCCAGGTGCCGACGAGGCCCGCGATCGCGAGCGCGAGATAGGCGAGGGGGAGCGGAGTCCAGTCACGGTTCATGCGTCGATCATCCGCCAGGCGAGGGGCCTTGCGGCGGCGACTCGGCCTCCGAACGGTCGCGACATGCCGTTCCATGCGTGTGTGGAACGGCGAGTCGCGACCGTTCGGGGCGGAGCCAAGGGTCTCGGCGTCAGGCGAGCAGAGCCACGCCCATCGCCGCCGTCGACGCTCCCATCGCGATCAGCTGCGCGCGCTCCAGGACCGATGCGCGCGCCGCGCCGCCGTGCGGTGCACGGGTCGCGATCACCGAGACGAGTCCGAAGAGCAGAGCGGATGCCGCGGCGACCAGTCCGAACGATGGCCCCGAACCATGGTGCCCGGCGCCTGGACCCGGGGTCGAGGCATCCGGAATCATCGCGAGCACGAGCGCCGCCATCACGACCAGGCCGAGCGTTGCGTGCACGGTCATGACCGTCGAGGGCACGAGCGCAGCACCGGGCCCGCGCTCGACACGTGAGCGCGCCGCACGGCCGCGCAGCGCCGCCAACGCGATCGCCGCGACGATCAGCAGGGCCGCCCACAGGATCGGGGCGACGACACCCCACAGCACGACGTCGAGCATCGCGACGAGCATCAGAACGGATGCGGCGAGCTCGGGCGCCCGCGCCCGGCGGCGATCGGCGGCTATGCAGCACGCCCCGATCGCCGCCGGTGCGAGCGCACCGAGGTGGAGGAGCTCACCCACGAAGCGACCGGCTCAGCGAGAGGCGTGGTCGTCGTGCGCGCCGTGCGCCGTGGCCTCGTGCGCGTGCCCCGCGTCATGCGCCGAGTGCGATGCGTGATCGGCGTGCCCCGCATCCATCGAGCAGTGTTCGGTCATGGCCGGGGCCGGCACGTTCAGCGTGGGGTTGCGCTCGAAGAAGTTGTACGGCTTGAGCGTGAACTTGGCGTAGTCCATCGGCATGACGGGCCAGTCCTCGTTGCGCGGGAAGTGCGTGAGCCCGAACGTGTGCCACAGCACGACGTCCTCGCCGACGAGAGGGTCGTCGCCCGCGATGTACGCGGTGATGCCGTCGCCGCCCGGGTTCTGGTTGACGAAGTCGCCCGCCGCGTACCGCTCGGCGGGGTCGTACTTGGTCACGAACAGGTTCTTCGTGGCGAACTCCGCGCGCCGGGCGATCGAGGACGAGCCATCCGCCAGGAGCGTCGGCGTCTCGGTCGGGAACAGCACGTACGACGTCGGCTGCCCGAGCTCGGTGGTCTTCTCGGTCGACGCGATCTGCCAGACGCGGTTCACGGCGCCGTCGGCGACGCGCCCCGAGACGGCCTCGGAGGCGATCGGCGTGACCTTCTTCGTGAAGGCGTTGCCCGCGGGGTTGGTCTCGGAGACGGGCAGGCGCACCGCATCGATCTCGTTGACGACGTTCGACAGGCCGTCGACCGTCATGTCGAGGCGCGCCGAGAACAGGTGCTGGTGGTACGGGGCACCGAGCCCCGGCGCGACCTGCGATGCGAACGGGTAGGCCGTGCCATCCGCCGCATCACCCGGGAAGGACGACGTGAAGAGGATGCCGGTGAGCTTGGCCTCGCACTCGATCGTGCCGTCGAGGTAGAGGTACCAGTAGAAGCCGTAGTCGTAGTTGCCGACCGTGGTGAAGAACGAGATCACGAGGCGGCGGGAGCGACGGACCTCGTGCGATCCGGTGAAGATGTCGGTGTGCTTCCAGAGCGTTCCGAAGTCCTCTTCGTGCATGCAGATGCCGTTGTCGATCGTGCGCGGCAACCCCAGTTCGTCGGGGAGGACGGCGTCGAAGTACTGGATCTCGCCGACGCAGTCGCAGCCGAGCGCGAGGGAGTTCGTGTAGCGGCCGAACATGTACTCGCCGGTGTCGAAGTAGTTCTGCCAGAACCGGTTGGGGTGCGGGTCGGCATAGGGCACGAGCATCTCGTTGATCGACCCGCGGTACATCACCGGCCGATCCACGCCCTTGTCGGCGAACGAGAGTTCGCGCAGGATCAGGCCCTCGCGCATGTCGAAGCCGATCCGCAGCTTCCAGTTGCCCCACGTCACGTGCTCTCCGTCGACCGTGAAGCTCGGTCCCTCGGGCTGCGTGATGACGATGGGCTTGAGGGTGTCGAGCGGCGGTCCCTGCAGCTCCGGGTCGTCGAAGTTGCCGTGCGTCTCGGGAACCGCGAACCCGGGGGTGTCGATGATCTCGATCACCCGGCGGTCGGCGGTGTCGATGTAGGCGGTCAGGCCGTCTACGGGGTGGGCCCAGGGGTGGTCGGCCGGGTGGTCCATGCGGAAGACGAACGATCGGACGATGCGGCGCCCCTCTTCCGCGGCATACCCGTAGTGGCCCGCCGAGAGCGGCACGGCCACGACCTGATCGATCGTGAGGCCGCGGGCGGCGAGCGCGGCGATCCATCCCTCGTCCTCGGCGAGGATGAGACCGACGTCCTCGAACTCGGCGTCGAGGATCGGCAGCTGGCCCTTCGACCCGTCGAGCACGGTGCTCGAGAGCGTCTCGCCCGTCGTGATCGAGACGATCGAGTCGGTCGAGCGCCCCGTCGCCATGTCGAGCAGCTGCACGCGCGCGCGGCGATCCGGGAGGGACGCCTCGCCCGCCTCCCAGCCGAGCACCTCGCCCTTCGTGGGCTCTTCGAGCCCGACGTAGGCGAAGCGCGTGGTCGTCGTGAAGTCCGCGCGGCCGAGCACGATCGTGCGGACGGCCTCGATCTCGGCGACCGAGAGGGACGACAGCGGGTGGGCGGGCGCGTCGGGCGCGGAGTAGGCGACGGATGTCTGGATGTCGGTGATGCTCATGAGTGTCTCCTCGGTGGGGCAGGTCGCTTCGACGTGCTCGGCGACCGGATGGTTGTCTCGGGTCAGCCGGCGATCGAGTCGGTCAGCTTGGTGTACGCGGCGGGGCGGCTCTTCTTGATCCACCACGCCTGCACGAAGCCGAGCGCCGGGAAGAGCGCGATCAGGGCCAGCAGGAACCAGCTCACGGCCCCGAATGCGGGCGCGCCGGTGCCGTCGACATCGCCGACCATGATCGGGAAGTACGCGACGATGAGGGCGGCCGAGGCGATCAGCCCGAGCAGACCGAGCGCGGGCGCGATGATCGTGTTCCAGGGACGACGGTCCTTGCGGGTCCTGGCGAAGTAGACGATCACCGCGACCGAGGTCACCGCCATCAGGATCGCGATGGCGAGCGTGGCGACGCCGGCGAACCAGGTGAAAACCTGCAGCACGGGATCGAGGTTCAGCACCGCGAACAGCGCGATGAGCAGCACGGCCGTCACCGTCTGCACGATCGAGGACACGTGGGGCGAGAGGTGCTTCGTGTGGACCACGCCCAGGCGATCGGGAAGGACTCCCGCGTTCGACATGGAGTGCTGGTAGCGCGTGATGACGTTGTGGAACGAGAGCACGCAGGCGAACATCGCCGTGATGAGCAGGATGTTGACACCGATCTCTCCCACGACTCCGAGGTAGCGGGCCATGGTCGTGATGATGAACGTGCCCGGGTCTTCCGCGATGACGCCCATCACCCCGTCGGGACCCCAGGCCATGACGAGCGCCCACGCGGCGAGCGTGGAGAAGACGCCGATGCCGATGACGGCGGTGTACGTCGCACGCGGGATCGTCTTGCCCGGGTCGCGCGCCTCGTCGCGGAAGATCGCGGTCGCCTCGAAGCCGATGAACGCCGCGATGGCGAACATCATGCCGATGCCCGGGGATCCGCTCACGACGTTGGCGGGCTCGAAAGGTGCCAGGCTCAGCCCGTCCTCGCCGCCGGTGATGACGACGGCGATGACGAGCGCCAGGACGATGCCCACTTCCGCGACCAGCAGCACGCCGAGGATCTTGCTCGACAGGTCGATGTGGCGATAGCCGAGGACTCCGACCAGCGCGATGACGGCGAGCGAGTAGACCCACCACGACAGCAGGGGCCCACCGACCGAGTGCACCGTGACCGAGAGGATGTAACCGATGTATCCGTACACCGCGACCTGGACGGCCGTGTAGGTCAGCATCGCGATCCACGCACTCGCGAGGCCCGCCGAACGCCCGAGTCCGTACCCGACGTACGTGAAGAACGCGCCGGGCTTGGGGACGTGGGCCGTCATCGTGGCCAGGCCGACGGCGAAGAAGAGCAGCACGATCGCGCTGATCGCGTAGAGGGCCGGGAATCCGACGCCGTTGCCGATCAGAATGCCGAGCGGCGTGGCCCCGCCGACCACGGTCAGGGGCGACGCCGCGGCGACGACCATGAACACGATGGCGGTGGCGCCGAGCGAGCCCTTGAGCGCCCGCTTCGCGGGAGCGTCGACTCCGGGGGTTTCGAGTTTGGTCATGTGATGTCCGATCTGTGGGGGATCTCTGGAGGGCAGGGTTCGCGGGAGGGCAGGGTTCGCTGAAGGGTAAGGATCTCCGGGGGTGCGCGGATTGACCCGAGCCTGTCGTCCGCCGGTTGCCCGGGCGTCTCGGCGGTGTGAAACCTCTCGGCCGCCGTGTGAGACGTCCGCACGGCGGTGTCTCATTCGGCGACACACGGCCGAAACACGCGGGACGTGCCGCGGCAACGGGCTCTGCGTACCGTGAGCCCGAACGAGGAGGAGTGACATGACGGCACTCGATCGGGCGATCGCCCGCCCGTCGCCCGTGCGCGGATTCGGAGCGCGCTCACCCCTCGACGGCCTCGATAGGCGGAGCGTCTCGTTCGCCGACGTGCTGGCGCAGTCCGTCGCGGCCGTCGCCCCGTCCGCGGCCGCGACGACGGTCGTGGTGCTCGTCGCGGGGGTTGCCGGCGTCGCGACCGTCCCCGCGATGCTCACGGCCGGTCTGCTCGCCCTCATGGTCGCTTCGACGATCAACCAGTTCACGAAACGCATGGCCGCCGCGGGATCGCTCTACACCTTCGTCTCGAAAGGGCTGGGATCGGGCGCCGCGCTCGCCGCGGGCGCGGCGATCGTCATCGGGTACGGCTTCATCGCGGTCTTCGCCCTCTTGGGCGGCGCTCACTACCTGACGATGTTGATCCGCGGCTTCTGGCCGGAGTTCGGGGGAGTCTGGGGCGTCGCGGCCGTGCTCGTGGCCGAGGTGGCGGTGCTGACGCTCGTGTTGGTGCGAGGCATCCGCGTCTCTTCGCGGGTCGCGCTCGTCGTCGAGCTCGTCTCGGTCGTCATCATCGTCGTGCTTCTCGTCGTGCTGCTGGTGCAGATCGGTCCCGTGGATGTCTCGGCCGTGGTGCCGACCGAGGGTTTCTCGGTCGCCGGGTTCGCCGCCGGGGCCGTGCTGGCGCTCACCGCGCTGGTCGGGTTCGAGAGTGCCGCGACACTCGGGGTGGAGGCGCGCGCGCCGCTCCGCAACATCCCGCGGGCCATCGTGGCCACGGTTCTCTTCGCCGGGGGGCTCTACCTGCTGGCGGCGTATACGCAGGTCGCGGGTTTCCACTCGCTCGGGCGCGAGCTGGGGGACGGCGACTCTCCGATCAACGTCCTCGCCAGCGCCTACGGTGTCGCCGAACTGGGAATCCTGATCGACCTCGGAATCGCTGCCTCGTTCCTCGCGTGCGCGATCGCCTCGACGACCGCCCTGACGCGCGTGCTGTTCTCGCTCGGCCGTGACGGGATCGCCCCGCGGGCCCTCGGCAGCGTGCATCCGCGATATCGCACACCGATCGGTGCGATCCGGGTCGCGGTGCCGATCGTCGCGATCGCTCCGATCGCCGCGGTGCTTGCGGGGGTCGGGGTGTGGGAGGCCATGGAGGCCGTCATCGCGGTCTCGGCGGCGGGCTACATCGGGGCCTACGTGCTGGTCTGTGTGGCTGCGCCGGTCTTCCTCCATCGAATCGGCGAACTGACCTTCCGGACCGGCCTCGTCGCCATCGCGTCTGCGCTGGTCCTGGCGGCGGGACTCATCGCCTACCTGGTGTTCGTGGGCGTGGAGGGCAATCCCGGCGCACCGCTCGCGCTCATCGTCGCGGTGGCCGCCGCGTTGATCGTGGCGTGGCGCAGACGGCGGGGCGAAGCATCCCTCGCGGGAATCGGCGCCTACGACGAGCCGGTCGCCTCGGAAGTGCTCGGCGGCATCGCGCGGAGAACACCGGATGCCTGAGTCACGGGTTCGCGCGGATGCCCCGGCCGTCGGGGACATCTCGGCGCGTCAGCCCCGTGCGATCCACAGCGCCCTGACCGTGCTCGAGGCCGTGGCCGAGCTCGGTGCCGGAGCGACCGCCCGTGAGATCTCGCAGGCGCTGGGGCTGCCGAAGGCGACGACGTATCGCCTGGTCAACCTGCTCGTGCAGGACGGTTTCCTCGTCCGCACCCCCGACCTGTCCGGCTTCGCGCTCGGCGCGAAGGTCGTGCACCTCGCGTCTGTCGCGGCTCCCGTGCGGCTGCCTGCCGCGGCCCGGGAACTGCTCGCCGCGGCGCGCGACCAGGTCCGCGGGGGAGTCCACGTCGTGCTGTATCCGGAGGGTCGCGTGACCCTGGTCGACGCGGATCCGGACTTTCCGTTCAGCGATCCGGTGCGGCTCGCCCGTGATCCCTCCCGGTTCGCCCTGGGTCGGCTGCTGCTGGCCGAGGGCGCCAGCGGCGGCGCGCGGGTCGGCAGCGCGGGGCTCGGCCACGGAGTCGATCCGGAGCGCCTCGATACCGCCGCGGCAGACCTGCGACGCTTCGGCGTGACGCGTCAGATCGGCGAGCTCGTGGCGGGATTCGGATGCCTCGCGCTCCCCATCCGCGACGCCGGCGGCACGCTCGCGGGCGCCTTGGGCTTTTCGGGCCCCGCACACCGGGTTGCCGAGCCATCCGCAGTCATTCGCCTCCTCGAGCCGACCGCGACGCGCCTCGCGCCGCTCCTCACCTGACACTCGGGCGCGAACGGTCGCGCCACGCCGTTATATGCGCGTGTGAAACGGCGAGTCGCGTCCGTTCGCGGTGGTCGCGGCCGCTCGCGGGGCTCAGGCGAGAAGTCGGCCGCTCGCGTCGAGGACGAGGCCGCGCGGCATGATGCCCGCGAGTGTCGCCGCCACCGCGTTCGTGCCGCCCGAGACGATGCTCGGCGGAGTGCGGCGGCGATCGAGCGCGCGCAGGGCGTTCGCGACCACCTGCGCCGGGGTCTGCACGCGCCCGCGGGCCATGTCCTCGGCCTGCGCGATCTCGAAGAACTCGGTGGCGGTAGCACCCGGGCTGATCGCCAGCACCCGCAGCCCCGACGCCCGGGTCTCGTAGGCGATCGCCTCGGTGAAGCTCAGGACGAAGGCCTTCGATGCTCCGTACACGGCCATGTGTGGGGTCGGCTGGTACGCGACGACGCTCGAGACGTTGACGAGCGCTCCGCGACCACTCGCGACGAGCGCAGGCAGGAAGGCGTGGGTCAGGGCGACGAGCGTCGTGACGTTCACCTGGATCATCGTGGCCACTCGTGCGGGATCTGCGTCGATGAAATCCCCGCGCATGCCGAAGCCGGCGTTGTTGATCAGGGTGTCGATCCGGATGCCCCGCGCCTCCAGTTCGTCGCGCAGTTCGGTCGCCGCCTCGGTGCGTGCCAGATCCATCGCGATCGGTGTGGCCGTGATGCCGTGGCGATCACTCAGCTCGCTCGCGAGCTCGATCAGGCGGTCCTCACGGCGTGCGATGAGCACGACGTCCGCCCCGCGGGCGGCGAGGGCGTCGGCGAAGGCGGCGCCGATACCGGAGCTCGCGCCGGTGATCAGGGCGGTGGTGGCGGTGAAGTCGATGGGCATGATCGCCACACTAGGTGCGCGGGTCAGAATCGGGTGGCGTGGCGCGCGGCGTTGACTCTGGCATCGCGCGCTGACGGTCGCGAACGGGAACGGGCGGGCCGTTGCGGTGTGAGAGCGTGCGGGATCGCACGGCGAGGGGCTCGTGGCGACTGTCGGTGCGTGCTGTGACGCCCAGGGACCCCTGGGGAGGCCTATGCGGGCGCCAGCCCGGCGGCTGTAGCGACGCGGAGCTTGCGGAGGTTGTGGCAGATCGTGTGGAGTAGCCATTCGCCTTGGGCGCCGGCGAGTCCGCGTAGCCGGAGCTGTCCGGCGTTTTGCCGGGTCTTCATCTGCCCGAACGCGGGTTCAACGATGGCTTTGCGGCGCGCGTAGTCGGTGCGGCCCTGCTCGGTGCGCAGCGCGTGCGCCATCCGCTCCCGCCGGCTCGCGTCCTCTGGGGCCGGGTCCGGGGCGCCGGCGGTAGGGAAGCTCTCGCCGTGACGTTGCCGTCCCGTCGCGATCAACACCTGTGCGTCCAGATCGTCGGCGGCTTCGAGGTTGGCTTCCGAGCAGTAGCCCGCGTCAGCGAGGACGACCTCTGGGGAACGCTCGATTCCTGCCGCGTCGAGGTTCCGTAGGGTCTGCTCGGCCATCGGGACGAACTGCTGGATATCGGTGGCCTGCTGGGTGACCTCGGCGCTCAACACGATCTGGTGGCCCTCATCGACAACGGCCTGCGCGTTGAACGCGTAATCGAAGCCGCGGACCGTCTTCATCATCCGCGCCTCAGGATCGGTGAAATTGCGTTGCGCTTTCGGCTTCGGCGCCGCCGTGTCCACCGCAGTCGCGACGGCCGCGTCGGCCTGCTCAGGGGGCTGACCGGCGGCGTCGGCCTTCTTCCGCGCCACGGCTGCCGCCTTCTCGGCGGCGTCGGCCTCGATCGCGTCCTTCGCGGCACGTAGTTTTGCCAGGCGCCCCTCACGGCGGGCCAGCTCCGGGGCGACCTCGTCCCCGCGCCGGTCCTGGCCGAACTGCTGATCCTCGGCCTCATCGACCGCCTCCGCCTCGGCGAGCAGCGCAGCGACCTCGGCTTGGAGCTGATCGATCTTCGGCACGATCCGGTCATAGCTCATCGCCTTATGCCGCGACGCGTTCGCAGCCAGCTTCGTGCCATCCAGCGCGACCCGCCCCAACCGCACCAGCCCCGCCTCCGCGCAGACCCGCAGCACCTGCAGGAACAACCCCGGCAGGGCATCCAGGTGACGCCGACGAAACCGGGCCAGCGACCGGTAGTCGGGCGCCTGGTTGCCCGACAGCCACCGGAAGGCGATATCGCGCTTGCAGCGCCGCTCCAACTCACGAGACGAGGTCACGCCCGTCGCGTACGCGAACAGCAGCAGCTTCAACATCATCCGCGGGTCATACGGAGGCGCACCCGAGGCGGACGCGTACGACGCGTAGACCGGCGTCAGATCCAAGAGCTCTTCGACGACCTCGGAGATGAACCGGGCCTCATCATCCTCGTCCAGCCAGTCATCCAGACTCGGCGGGAGCAGGAAACACTGCCCCTGGTCATACCCACGGAACGTCTTGCCCGCACCCGCCGGTGCAGCCGATCCCGGCGCCCGCGCCTCACCCGGCTCGACCTCGAACAGACCCTCCAGGCTGGCAGTCACCGTCATGAATCGATTCTCCCAGCACCCCGCGCTATCCACCGGATTCACCCCGGCGCGTTAACGGAAGGATCTGACCCACGCACCTAGGTGCCGCCGGATGTGCGGGGGCCGAGTCTGCGTGCGCGGGTCCGAGCCGCTAGTGCGCGGGGCGCACTAGCGTTGTCGGATGCGTCGCCCCACGCCCGACCCCGTTGCTCCGGGACAGGAATCCGTCTGGGACTACCCGCGCCCGCCGCGGGTGGAGCGCGTTGATGCCGCGGTCACGATCGACCTGGGCGGCATCCGGATCGTCGAGACCCGGGATGTCGTCCGCGTGCTCGAGACGAGTCACCCACCGGTCTACTACCTGCCCCTCGCGGACTTCACCGAGGGTGCACTCGCGCCGGCCGCCGGCTCGTCGTTCTGCGAGTGGAAGGGCGCCGCTCGATACCTCGACGTGCGCGGCGGCGACCGCGTGGTGGCGGGCGCCGCCTGGAACTACCCGCATCCGTCGACCGGTTTCGAGCTGCTGGCCGACCGCGTGGCGGTCCACCCGGGCGAGATGGATGCCTGCACGGTCGCCGGCGAGCGCGTCGAGCCGCAGCCGGGTGGCTTCTACGGCGGATGGATCACGGCCGCCATCGCGGGTCCGTTCAAGGGTGTGCCGGGGTCGAACGGCTGGTAGGCCACGCTGGTCGCGCCGACCGGCTCGGCGACCGTTAGCGTGGGGGCATGAGCACCCAGGTGGACAAGGCCCAGACCCTCGAGCGACTGCATGCCGCCCCCGAGATCCTTCGGGTGGTGAACGTCTGGGACGCCGTCTCGGCGCGGGCGATCGCCGCCCTTCCCGAGACGAAGGCCCTGGCCACCGCCGGTCACTCGATCGCCGCGACGTTCGGCTAAGAGGACGGCGAGAACATCCCCCTCGAGGTGATGCTCGACATGGTGGGGCGCATCGTCGCGGCGACGGACCTACCCGTCAGCTCCGACCTCGACGCGGGCTACGGCGATGCGGGCGAGACGACGCGGCGTGCGATCGGCGTGGGTGTCGTCGGCGCGAACGTCGAGGACAGGCTGCGCCCGCTCGACGAGTCCGTCGCGAACGTGCGGGCCATCGTCGCCGCCGGAGAGGCGGAGGGCGTGCCGTTCGTCCTGAATGCACGGACGGATGCCTTCGTGCGCGGCGGCGGTCGCCCGCGCGAGGAGTCGATCGCGGACGCGATCGAGCGGGGGCGCGCCTACCTCGACGCCGGCGCGAGCCTGGTGTTCGTCCCGGGGATCCTCGATGCCGACACGACCCGCGAACTCGTCGCGGGCCTGGGCGCGGGCAAGCTGAGCGTCATCGGATTGCCCGGTGCGCTCCCGGCCGCCGAGTACGAAGCACTCGGGGTGGCTCGCATTTCGTACGGGCCGATGACGCAGCGGGTCGCTGTGACCGCGCTGCAGGACCTCGCGATCGACCTGTACGCGGACGGCGTCATCCCCGCCTCGGTGCGCGCGCTCAACTGATCGCGGAATAGGGCGGCCCGGGCCTCGGTTCTGATGGGCGTGGAGGCGTCGTCCGTGGGCCCAGACAGGCAGGTGGACGTCGGCGCGCCCATCGCCGTCGACGTCGTCGTGATCGGTGCCGGTCAGGCCGGACTTTCGGCGGCCTACCACCTGCGACGACGCGGTCTCGTGCCGCTCGATGGTGCCGGATCGGGTGCGCGGACGTTCGTGGTGCTGGATGCCAACCCCGGACCCGGCGGAGCCTGGCAGCATCGCTGGGAGTCGCTCCGGATGGGCACGGTCAACGGAATTCACGAACTCCCCGGATATCCCGTTCCACCGGCGGATCCGACGTCGGCGAGCCGAGACATCCTTCCGGCGTACTTCGCCGAGCACGAGGAACGTTTCGATCTGCGCGTGCACCGGCCCGAACAGGTTCGGGCGATCGAGCGTGAGGACGACGATCAGCGTGGGCGTCTGCGCGTGGAGACGGACCGCGCGACCTACGACTCGCGCTACGTCATCAACGCGACCGGCACGTGGACGAAGCCGTTCTGGCCGCGCTATCCGGGTCAGGAAAGGTTCCGGGGGCGGCAGCTGCACGTCGCGGACTACGTCGCGGCCGACGAGTTCGCCGGTCAGCGGGTCGTGATCGTCGGTGCCGGGGTTTCGGCGATCCAACTGCTCGACGAGATCTCGCGCGTCGCCGAGACGTTCTGGGTGACGCGGCGCGAGCCGGAGTGGATCGACGACGACTTCGACATCGCGGCGCGCGTCGCGGCGATCGCGGGCGTCGACGAACGGGTCCGCCAGGGGCTCGTGCCGGGCAGTGTCATCTCGGTGACCGGGATGCACTGGACACCGTGGGCGCGCGCGGCACAGGCGCGCGGTGTGCTGGTGCGGCATCCGATGTTCACGTCGATGGAAGAGCACGGGGTGCGGATGCCGGATGGTTCGTTCGTCGCCGCCGATGCGATCCTCTGGGCGACGGGCTTCCGCGCCGCGCTCGACCACCTCGCGCCGCTGCGCATCCGTGTGGCGGGTGGTGGCATCCGTGTCGAGGACAGCCGGGCGACCGACGAACCGCGCCTGTTCCTGATCGGGTACGGACCGTCGGCGTCCACGATCGGCGCCAACCGGGCCGGACGCGCCGCGGTTGCGCAGATCGTCGCGGAATTGAACGCGGCGCCGCCGGCGCTCTACGCGGCGCGTGACAGCGTCGCGTGAATGCGCTGCAGGTCTTCGAGGAGCGAGCCGATCAGGATCCAATGATCCGGCGACGGCATCGTGATGGCGAGCGGAGCGGTGAGTGCGGGAACCATCCCCTCGCCCGTCACGTCCGGAGCACCCGCGTCGGTGCCGACTCGCAGCTCGAGGCGCACGTCGTGGGCGGCCCGGCGCAGCTGGTCGGCGATGGCCCGGACGGTGGGCTCTTCGGCGATGGTCGGGTCGTAGTGGTCGGAGAACGCGCGCGTCATCCCGATCACCTGCGTCACGATGGGACCGAGGCGATCGAGCACTGTGCTGAGGGCCGCCAACTCGTCGCGATGTCGGCGGGCACGGGGGTTGAGGGTCAGCGAGTCGCGCCCCGCGATGATCGCCTTCTCGGCGGCATCACGCATGGGCCGCATGAGCCGAGCCGTGAGCAACAGCTCCTCGACACCCGCGCGCGGCATCCCTGCAGGAGACGGCGGATTCTCGAGGGCGGCCGCGAGGCGCTCGAGCGAGGCAGCGACCTCCTCACCCAGTGCATCGACGGCGCGATGTGCGGGGGCGACGGCCACCGGGGGGACGAGGATGACGTTCACGATGATGCCGATCGCCGCTCCGATGACCGTCTCGAGAACGCGGTCGAACGCGTATCCCGGTGTCGCTGCGCCGAGGGAGAGCACCAGGAGCGCACTGATCGCAACCTGATTCGCGGTGCCCGCGGTGGCGCGCGCCAGCCACGCGACGATGAGCGCGACGACGATCGACACGAGGATCACCCAGGTGTCCTCGCCGAAGGCGATCCCGAGCACCGACGCGATGACCACCCCGACGATCACCCCGACGCTGCGTTCGATCGCCTTGCTGAACGACTGGTTGAGGCTGGGTTGCACGACCAGCAGCGCAGCGATCGCCGCGAAGACCGGGGGCGGACCCTGCACGATCGCGTCCGCGATCAGCCACGCCCCGACGGTCGCGATCGCCGACTTCGCGACCTGCAGGAGGGGCACCCGGTGCGGGGCCCGGATGGCGGATGTCACGCGCATCCCCCACGGTATGCCGGTAGCGGCCCGGCGACCACGGGGCGCGCATAGGCTGGGTCGTTCCGAACGCTCGAGGAGGATCGTATGTCCCGGATTCTGATCATCGGCGGCCACGGCAGAGTCGCCCGCCTGCTCACACCGCTCCTCGTCGCCCGCGGGGACGACGTCTCGGCCGTCGTCCGCAACGTCGACCACACGGCCGATGTCGAGTCGGATGGCGCGACCGCCGTGGTCGCGGACGTCACGCAACTCGATCGCGAAGCACTCGCCGGGCTCCTCGCCGGGCACGACGCCGTGGTCTGGTCCGCGGGGGCCGGCGGGGGAGACGCCGCCCGGACCTACGCGATCGATCGCGACGCGGCCATCCGTTCGATGGATGCGGCGCAGTCAGCGGGGGCAGTGCGCTACGTGATGGTGTCGTACTTCGGGGCCGGATCCGAGCACGGCGTGCCGGCGGACGACGCGTTCTTCGCCTACGCCGAGGCCAAGGCGGCCGCCGACGAGCACCTGCGCGCAACGGGGCTGGACTGGACCATCCTCGGTCCGAGCGGACTCACGCTCGACCCGCCGACGGGACGGATCGACGTGGGCGGCGCGGAATCGCGGACGGTCGCCCGCGCGGACGTCGCGGCCGTCATCGCCGCCGTCCTGGACGAGCCGTCGACGATCCGGCGCACGATCGAGTTCAACACCGGCGAGACCCCGATCGCCGAGGCCGTCCGCGCCTGAGGGCTTCGGGCGGGCGCGAGGCCGTCAGGGGGTGCGGGTGAGCATCGCCGCCGAATTCGCGGCGATCCACTCCATGAGCGGCAGCATCCGCTCCATCAGCTCACGACCGAGTTCCGTCAGCGCGTACTCGACGCGGGGCGGGACCTCGGGGTACGACTGGCGATGCACGAGCCCGTCGGCCTCGAGTGTGCGGAGCGTGGACGCGAGCATCTTCTCGCTGATGCCGTCGACCTCGCGTCGCAGCACGCCCCATCGTCGTGTCCCGTCGCTGAGTGCCAGTAGCACCAGCACGCCCCACTTGCTCATCACGTGGTCGAGCACGGTGCGCGTGGGGCATCCGTCGGTGAAGACGGCGTCTCCCGCCACGTCCCGGATATCGGCAAGACTTACGCTCATGTGAGTAACTTACCGAAAAGTGGGTACCTGGCGGCTGGAATGCATTGAGTCGGGGCGGTGGTTGGCGAAGGAGACACTCGTCGTTCTGAAAGGACTCTCCATGAAATACCTGGTCACCGCCGCAGGCGGAAACCTCGGTCGCCTCGCCGTCGAGGCACTGGTCGCGAGCGGCATCGCACCCTCGGACATCGTCGCCGGTGCGCGCTCGCCCGAGAAGGTCGCCGACTTCGCCGAGCGGGGCATCTCGACGGTCGAGATCGACTACGACCGGCCCGCCACGATCGCGACCGCGCTGCAGGGTGTCGATCGCGTCCTGCTCATCTCGGGGTCCGTTCCCGGGGCACGCGTCGCGGGGCACGAGAACGTGGTCCGTGCCGCACACGCCGCCGGTGTCGATCGTCTCGTGTACACGAGCGCACCGCAGGCGACGACCTTCGACTACGCGCTCGGCGCCGACCATCGGGCAACCGAGGAGATGATCGCCGCATCCGGCATCCCCGCCGTGATCGTTCGCAACAACTGGTACCACGAGAACTATGCGGCGGATGTGGCGCGAGCGGCAGAGACGGGCGTCGTCGCGTCATCCGTGGGCGGCGCGCGCGTCGCGAGCGCGAGCCGCGCCGACTACGCCGCGGGGGCTGTGGCGGTTCTCGTCGAGGACGGCCACGTGGGCCAGGTGTACGAATTCTCGGGTGATGTCGCCTGGACGTTCGACGACTTCGCCGCCGCCGCATCCGAGGCCCTCGGCCGCGAGGTGGTCTACGAGCGACTGACGAGCGAGCAGCTCGCCGCCGGTCTCGCCGCCGCGGGCTTGGACGAGGGCACGGTCGGGTTCGTCGTGGGCCTCGACCAGGCGATCGCGGCCGGGGTCCTGTCGCAGGCGGACGGGGTGCTCTCGAACCTCCTGGGTCGGCCGACGACGCCGTTGGTCGATGGCGTGCGCGCGCTCCGCGTCTGATCGGACGGCCCTCGCTGTCGTCCTTCGACCTATCGTTGAAGGATGACGGCGGGGGCCGCGGTGTCGGGACCGCACGAGGGGGAACGACCCGACTACGGCGGGTACATCCGCGCGCGGCACGAAGAGATCGCGGCGCGTCTGAGTCTGATCGAGTCGCAGCTGACGGGTATCCGCGACGCTCGTGAGGAGTGGACGGATGACGAGCACGACCCCGAGGGGTCGACGCTGATCACCGAATGGTCGCGCGCCGAGGGGCTTCGGGGCGAGTACCTCACGGAGCTGGCCGAGCTCGAAAGGGCGGGCGAGCGACTGCGTGCGGGGGAGTACGGCCGGTGCGCCCGGTGCGGCGAGCGGATCGTCGACGGACGTCTGCGTCTGAGGCCGGCCGCAACGATGTGCGTGCCGTGCCTGGGCGCGTCGCGCTGAGCCTCGCTACACTCGCACCCAAAGCCACCTCGTCGGAGACTGTCGCCGCGGGGCGGAGTCCGGGGCCGCCGAAGGCAGGGACCGCAGTGGGGACTGAGAACAGAGCGCTGGTGGGCGACGCCCTCGAGCTCGTCGTCGTGGGCGTGGGGCCGTATCTCGATCGGGTGTTGCTCGATCACGCCGCGGCATACGATCCGCACGACACCGGGGGCATCGGGGACGACGATCGTATCGATCGCGACCTCGTGAGCATGCTGAGGGTGCTCGCCTGCGCCCCCGCAGACGATGGGAACGATGCGTCGGTCAACGCCATCGCGGGGTACGCCCGTGAGTTGCAGGCCGTGTGGGACGCGTGGGCTCGCATCCGACCGTTCGACGCGGCCGAGACCTATCGTGCGCTCGACACCGCCGCGCGCCTGCTTCTCGCGACGGGCGCGGAGGACGAGGCCGCCACGTTGCGTGGACTCGCGACCGTGCCCCTGGCCCTGTTCGCCGCGCGGGCGCTGGCCGAGTACGTCGTGGAAGAGGCCGCCGGGGCGTCGGAATCCGGTCTCGAGCCGGAAGGCGACAGCGGTCATCCGGACGAGGATCCGGGCGCGGAGATGGTGCAACCCGTGCGCCTGCGCGCCGTGAACCATGCGCGCCATGCCGAACGGGTCGAGGATGCCCGTGCGCCCGCGTCCATCCGTGCGCTGCGCGTCATCGACCCGGCCCTGCCGCTCGTGACCTGGTCGGAACTCAGCGACACCATCACCGCGCTCCTGGCGACAGGTCGCCTCGATCCGGAGGTGCTCGCGGGGTTCACGCGAAGGAGCCTCGACGAGCGGGCACGTGCGGCCGTCGAGGGTGCCGCGACGCGGGGTCTCACGATCAGGCCCGAGCATGTCGCCTGGGTCGTCTCGGTCCTGCGCGCGCGTTATGCCGGCACCGCGCGTGTCACCCGCGCCGCCGCGACCTCGCTCGTCGCCGAGTACATCGCGGAACTGGCACCCCGAGCGGGTGTCGACCCGCGGCGCGTGCGACAGGACATGATGGCCTGGGTGGACGTCGAGCGCGCCTGACCGGCCGCAGTCCTGGCACACTTACCGGGGACATGTCTCGCGATTCGCCCCGTGCGAACCGGAAGGCCTGCGCGACCCGGAAAGGAACACGACGGTGGCCGACTGGCTGGTGCTCATCGCCCTCGGGCTGACCGTTGCGTTCACGACGATCCCCATCGTGACGACGATCGTCGTCGTCCTGTCGGCCCGCGAGTCGCGTCCCGGATGGCTGATCACGATCGGGTACGCGGCCGCCCTGCTCCTGATCATGGCGCTCTTCGCGGGAGCCCTGCATGCCGTGCGGCTGCCGAAGTTCGGCGACAAGACACTGATCGGGTGGATCGAGATCGTCGCCGGTGTGCTCATGGTCGTGCTCGGCGTCATTCAGATAGCGCGGCGGCGAACCGCCCCGCGGTCGTCACCGCTCGTACGGGGAGTGCGTAACCTCACCCCGACGCTGACGGTCGCGCTCGGCGCGAGCTTCGCGATCCACCCCGAGGCGCTGCTCATCACCGCCACGGCCGCGACGCGTGTGCGCCACGCGGACCCGCCGTTCCTCGTGTTGGTCTTCATGCTGGCGGTCTTCGTGATCGCATCGGTGTCCACGGTGGCCGCGATCACGGTGCTCTTCACGTTCGCCCGCGGCGGCGTACGCGCACGCATGGAACGGATCCAGGACTGGATCGAACGCGACTCCGGATTCGTGATGTCGATCGTGCTCGTGCTCGTCGGCGTCTTCGTGCTGCTTCTCGGCACCGGCACCCTCGGGTGGTTCGGCATCCACCTGTAGTCGGTTCGCGGGCATACTGCGGGCGTCGGCAGCGTTCTGATACCCTTGAATGTCACTTCTGTGACGTTCTCGCCGTGCGTGCACGGCAACAAGAAATCCGCTTCGCCCGACCCCGGGCATCCGTTCGTCCACATGGCGTCCGGACAGGGTCGGAGCCCGACCATACAACCAACAAGGACAACCCACTACATGACTACCGCAACGACCGCCACGGCTCCCAAGCAGGTCGCGATCAACGACATCGGATCTGCTGAAGACTTCCTGGCCGCGGTCGAGAAGACCCTCAAGTTCTTCAACGACGGAGACCTCATCGAAGGCACCGTCGTGAAGATCGACCGCGACGAGGTCCTCCTCGACGTCGGGTACAAGACCGAGGGTGTCATCCCCTCGCGCGAACTTTCCATCAAGCACGACGTCGACCCCAACGAGGTCGTCAAGCTCGGCGACGCTGTCGAGGCTCTCGTTCTCCAGAAGGAGGACAAGGAAGGCCGTCTCATCCTGTCCAAGAAGCGCGCTCAGTACGAGCGCGCTTGGGGTGACGTGGAGAAGATCAAGGAGAACGACGGTGTCGTCACCGGTCAGGTGATCGAGGTCGTCAAGGGTGGCCTGATCGTCGACATCGGACTCCGCGGCTTCCTGCCCGCGTCGCTCATCGACCTGCGTCGCGTCCGCGACCTCACGCCGTTCCTCGGCCAGGAGATCGAGGCGAAGATCCTCGAGCTCGACAAGAACCGCAACAACGTCGTCCTGAGCCGCCGCGCGCTGCTCGAGCAGACGCAGTCGGAGTCGCGCACGAACTTCCTCAACGCGCTGCACAAGGGCCAGGTCCGCAAGGGCGTCGTCTCGTCGATCGTCAACTTCGGTGCGTTCGTCGACCTCGGTGGCGTGGACGGCCTCGTGCACGTCTCCGAACTCTCGTGGAAGCACATCGAGCACGCCAGCGAGGTCGTCGAGGTCGGCCAGGAGGTCACCGTCGAGATCCTCGAGGTCGATCTCGACCGCGAGCGCGTCTCCCTGTCGCTCAAGGCGACGCAGGAGGACCCCTGGCAGGTCTTCGCCCGGACGCACGCGATCGGTCAGGTCGCGCCGGGTAAGGTCACCAAGCTCGTTCCGTTCGGTGCGTTCGTCCGCGTCGCGGACGGCATCGAGGGCCTCGTGCACATCTCGGAGCTGTCGGGCAAGCACGTCGAGCTCGCCGAGCAGGTCGTCTCGGTCGGCGAAGAGGTGTTCGTCAAGGTCATCGACATCGACCTCGAGCGTCGCCGCATCTCGCTGTCGCTCAAGCAGGCCAACGACTCGATCGACCCGTTCGGTACCGAGTTCGACCCGGCTCTGTACGGTATGGCGACCGAGTACGACGAGAACGGGGAGTACAAGTACCCCGAGGGCTTCGACGTCGAGACGCAGGCCTGGAAGGAAGGCTTCGACGCCGAGCGCGAGAAGTGGGAGCAGGAGTACGCCGCTGCCCAGGCGCGCTGGGAGCACCACAAGGCCCTCGTCGCCAAGGCCGCCGAGGCCGAGGCCGCAGCGCCCGAGGCATCCGCGTCGTCGTCGTTCTCGAGCGAGTCGGCCGGAGCGGGCACGCTCGCCGATGACGAGTCGCTCGCGGCTCTTCGTGAGAAGCTCGCGGGCCGCTAAGCCGCGAATCCGCAACGACCGACAGGGGTCGGGGTCTTCGGACCTCGGCCCCTGTGGCGTTGCCGAGGGAAACAGGGGCGCGAGCGGTCGCGACCCGCCGTTCACTCGCCGTGCACACGACGAATCGCGACCGTTCGCGGGCGCGGCGCGGCCCGCGTACTCTGTGTCAGGCGCGGGGCACCTCGACGCGCGGCCGCACGGCGACATGCGTGATGTGGACGTCCGACGGCGCGTCCACGACGTGGCGCACCTCGCGCGCGACCGATTCCGGACGGATGTAGCGCTCGGGAACATAGGTTCCCCCGGCATCCGCCACCATGGTGCGCTGCATGGCCGTGTCGGTCGGTCCCGGTGCGACGGTGACGACGCGGACGCGGTGTCGCGCTTCGTCCAGTCGCAGGACATCGGCGATGGCGCGGAGCGCGAACTTCGAGGCGGTGTAGATCGCGCTTCCGGCCGTGGGCCGGGTTCCGGAACCGGATCCGATGAAGATCACGGTGCCTGCGCTGCGACGGATGAGCGGCAGCGTCGCCCACGTCAGAAGCGCGGGCGAGACGACGTTGATGCTCAGCTGTCGCTCCCAATCGTCGGCCGTCGCCTGCTCGACCGAGCGGACATCGGCGATCGCGGCCGCGTGGACGAGCACGTCGAGCCGATCGAACTGTGCCGCCAGGCTGTCGATCGCGTTCGCATCCGTCAGCTCGACGATCCGTGTTTCGGCTCCGGTATCGGCGGCCAGCCGCGCGAGCGCTTGCTCGTCGCGGCCGACGGCGACGACCCGGTGGGTGTTCGCCAGATCTCGCACGATCGCGCCACCGATGCCTCCCGAAGCGCCCGTGACCAGGGCGACGGGACGGCGATCGGATGCGGGGGCGGAATGTGAACTCATGAAACCTGTATACGCGGCCCGGGCGGCCGATCGCGAACCGCCGCGGGCGCTATCGTGATGCCATGACCGATGCGGCCCCGCTTCCGCCCGGAGTTGCCGATACGGCCGCTGCTGACGCACCTCGACGCGCCCCCTGGGTGCTGTCGTCGCTGATCCTCGCCGCGCTGGTGTGCAACATCAACCTGGCGGCGGCGAACATCGCGCTGCCGGACATCGGCGACGCGTTCGGCGCCGGTCAGACATCCCTCAATCTCGTCGCCCTCGGCTGCTCGCTCGGCCTCGCGATGTCGGTGCTCTACCTCGGCGCGCTGGCGGACCGGTACGGCCGCAAGCAGCTGTTGATGCTCGGCCTCGCGCTCACGGTCGTGGCGAGCCTCTTCTCCGCGTTCGCCCCCTCGGTCGAGCTGCTCATCGCGGCGCGGATCTTCACGGGCATCGCGGCCGGCATGGCCTACCCCACGACGCTCTCGCTCATCACCGCGCTCTGGACCAATGGGCCGAAGCGCACGGGCGCCATCGCGCTCTGGTCGAGCGTCAGCGCGATGGCCACGGTCGTCGGCTCCGTGCTCGCCGGGCTGCTGCTGCAGGCGTTCTGGTGGGGTTCGGCATTCCTTCTCGCGCTGCCCATCGCGGCCACGGCTCTCGTCCTCGTCGCGATCCTGGTGCCCGCGCACGTGAAGGAGTCGAGTGATCCCGTCGACCACCGTGGGGGAGTGCTCGCGACGTTCGCGATCGCCGCGCTCGTCCTGGGCATCAGCATGGTGTTCGCGCCGGGGCAGGTGCTCGTGGGCGCCGTCCTGCTTCTCTCGGCGCTGATCTTGCTGGTGTTGTTCGGGTGGCGCCAGGCGGTCACGGCTCATCCGCTCTACGACCTGCGGGTCGCGCGCCGCAGACTCTTCTGGGTGCCCGCTACGGCTGGCACGATCGTGTTCGGATCGCTCATGGGCGCGATGTTCGTGGGTCAGCAGTTTCTGCAGAACATCCTCGGATACGACACGCTCGAGGCGGGTCTCGCGGTCGTTCCCGCGGCCGTGGGTCTTCTGGTCGTCGCGCCGATCTCGGCCCGGTTGGTCACGGCCCGCGGCTCCCGCGTGACGATGCTCGTCGGGTACGCGCTCGTCTTCGTCGGGTTCGTCACGATGCTGTTCTGGCGTGAGCAGACGCCGTATCCGCTGATAGGGTTCGGGTTCCTCGTCATCGGTGCCGGCGCAGCGTTCGCGATGACACCGGCCTCGCGGGCGCTCACCGAGAGCACACCCGTGCGCCGGGTCGGGATGGCCTCGGCGACGTCCGATCTGCAGCGCGACCTCGGCGGGTCCATCATGCAGGCGCTTCTCGGGGCGATCCTCGCGACCGGTTTCGCCGCCGCATTCGCTCGCTCGATCGCCGCGAGCCCCCAGGCCTCGCAGATCAGCGACAGCGTGACGACCGCACTTCAGGCATCCTTCGCTTCCGCGCTGCACGTGGCCGACCAGTACCCGCAGTACAAGGACGAGATCCTGGCCGCGGCCAGTCACAGCCTGGTCTCCGGCGCCCTCTTCGCATACCTCGTGGGTGCTATCGCGATCGCGCTGGGCGCGGGTCTCGTCGCTTTCTTCCTGCCTCCGCACAGCCGTGAGCGTGAGCTGGTCTCGCTCTACGAGACGCAGGATGCGTCGGGGAGGACCGAGCCTACGGTGCCCGAGCGCGGGTAACGGTCTGCGTGGCTCGCACCTCGTCGGGCCTCGGCACGGTAAGTTTCAGAAATGACCTCCGACGCTGCTCTCGCGCGTCGCTCCCGCCTTCACGGCAGTATCCGCGAACGCACGGTGGTGCAGAACCAGGTTCTGCTCGGCAGCATCGTGCTGCTCGGTTCGCTGTTCATCCTCGCGCTGCAGCAGGCGCAGAATTTCGATGCGTTCGTCCTGGGCCTGGGCGTCGCGTTCGCGGCAACGGGTGCGGCCCTGGTCGTCCCGTGGAACAAGTTCCCGCCGTACATGACGGCCGTGATCCCGGCGATCGACATCTTCGCGATCGCCATCCTGCGCTACGCGTCACCCGAATCCGGTCTGGGACTCCTGTGGGCGTTTCCGGCCATGTGGATCGCGTACATGTACGGGGTCACGGGCACCATCCTCGCGGTCGCCAGCATCTCGGCCCTGTTCTGGCTCTTGCTGGCGATCAGCCCGAGCCAGGAGATCACGGCCACGACGTTGCTGTTGCCCATCTCGGTCGGTGCGGTCGCCACGATCGCGTACCTCGCGGCCCGGCGCTCGTCGGCTCAACGGGAGCTGCTCGACAAACAGTCCCGCAATCTCGAGCGATCGGTCGAGCGCGCGCGTCGGCAGGAAGACATCGTCACGGATGCGCTGGACGCGGTCGACTTCGGCGTGATCCGGATCTCTCCCGACGGTTCGCTCGCCGTCACCAACGAGGCACACGCGCGGCTGCAGCGCGCACGATCGCGGGGCGCGGAAGCGGCGGCCTTCGGCGCGGACGGTGTCACGCGCCTGCTCGCGGACGAGATGCCTCTCGCGCGGGCCCGTGCGGGCGAGCTGTTCGAGAACGAACTGGTCTGGTACGGCGAGCCGGGAGACGACAAGCGCCGCGCGCTCAGCATGACGGCCCGCCGCATCCAGGACGTCAATGGACAGGATGCCGGCACGATCGTCATCTCGCGCGACGTCACGACCGAAGAGCTCGCACTTCGCGCACGCGAGGATCTCGTCGCATCCGTCTCGCACGAACTGCGCACGCCGCTGACATCGATCATCGGATATCTCGACCTGGCGCTCGACGAGGAGTCGCTCGCACCGACCGCCCGCCGGAGCCTCGAGGTCGCCGAACGCAACGCCAGTCGGCTGCTCGAGCTCGTTTCCGACATCCTCACGGCCTCGGCCGAGTCGCGGCAGGGTGTGGACCTGTCCGTGACGCCTCAGATGTGCGACCTGTCGGAGGTGGTCATGGCGTCGATCGAGGCCGTCATCCCGCCGGCGGGCGAACGGCGCATCACGATCGACGCGTCGGGTGTGGAGTCCGCTCCGGCATTCGCCGACCCGCACCGCATCCGTCAGGTCATGGACAACCTGCTCTCGAACGCGGTGAAGTACAACGACGACGGTGGCCACATCGAGGTGGGGCTGACATCCGACGGGCTGCACGCCTGGATCGTGGTGCGAGACGACGGCCCCGGAATCAGCGAGCAGGAGCTGCCGCGCCTCTTCGAACGCTTCTTCCGGGCGGATGCCGTCCGAAAGACGACCACCCACGGCAGCGGGCTCGGACTCGCGATCACCCGCGACATCGTCCGTGCATCCGGCGGCGAGATCACCGTCCAGACACGATCCGGCGAGGGCGCGACCTTCATCGTGCGACTGCCCGCCACCGACCCCCGGGGAGAAGCCTGATGGTCTTCGACATGTTCTCGATCTCGCTCTGCACCGCCGTCGTCGTCATCGTGGCGGGGGTCCAGTTCGTGCTGGACACGGTGCTGCGACGCGACACCGGGGCCGGACGTATTTGGTCTCTCGCTTTCATCGCGGCGATCCTGACCACGCTGTGCTACCTGGCCTGGGTTGCATCCGACCAGGCCGGCATCGCGATCGCGCTCGGAAATGCCGCCTTCGTCGTCGGCACCGGCTGTCTGTGGCTCGGGTCGCGGAGCTACAACGGACGATCCCTGAGCGTGTCGGCGTGGATCGTCGCGGGCGCTGCCGCGGCGGTGCTGGTCGCGTCCCTGGTCGACGGCCCGAACGGGGGGGCCTGGGCGGGCGCGCTCGTGATGTTCATCGCCCTCGCCGTGCTCGCGGGCCTGGGCGCGGTCGAGTCCCGGCGATCGGCCATGGGGCGGAGCGCTTCCACCGTTGCGCTGACGCTCGTCCTGGGGGTGCAGTGCGCGTACTACGTCGCGCGATCCGTCGTGTTCGTGACCGTGGGTCCGGCCGACCCGTTCTTCCTGACCTGGTTCGGGACGATCACCACATCGTTCCTGACGATCATCCTGACGATCGTCGCTGTCGTATCCATGTCGGTCCTGCGGTCGGGTCAGGCGCGCCTGCGCGGGCGCGGCGACAGCACGACGCTGTTGCTCGATGCCGACGGTCTCTACGACGACGATTCGTTCACCAAACTGTTCGGCGACCTGACCCAGCGTGCCGCGGCGTTCAGCGAACGCATCGCGGTGATCTCGGTGCGTCTCGACGACCTGCCCCAAATCGCAACCGCGTTCGGCACGGTCGAGGCTCAAGACATCGCCCACGCCTGGCGGGTCGGTTCGCGTCGATACGCCCCCACCTCGGCGATCGTCGGCTACGCGGGTGCCTCGGGCATCGTCATCGCGCTGCAGCCGTCATCGATCGGCGATGCGCGGCGTGTCGCGAGCCGGATCCACCGCCGCCTGCTCGACGATTTCGGGTCGATGGGGACATCCGTGGTCCCCGTGCTCGGCGTCGGAATAGCCGTCAGTGACATCGCGGGTTACGACTCCGAGGCACTCTTCACGGCGGCGAACGACGCCGCGGTGCGCTCGGCCTCGAGTCCGGATGCCTCGGTCATGATCGCGGGCGCCGTCTGACCAGCTGAATCCGATCGGGGATCCGCTCCGATGCAGAGCTTCGGGCGCGGTGCGTCTTTCAGGCGGAGGTCAGACGGTAGCCGACGCCCCGGATCGTCTCGATCCAGCGCGGGCTGGCCGCCGATTCGCCCAGCTTGCGGCGCAGATTGGCCACGTGCACTTCGATCGCGCGCACATCGTGCTCGCTCACGAAACCGCTTCCGCCCGCGTAACGCTCACCACGGAGCATGAGGGCGAGGTCGTCCTTGCCGACGACCCGCCGACCCGCCGACAGCAGGTCGGCCATGATGTCGAACTCGCTACGGGTGAGCTCGACGTCCGAGCCGTCCACGGTGGCGATACGCATCTCGGGGTGCAGGCGCAGACCCCGGTGCTCGTACCATCCGTCCGAATCGTCCGGCTCGGGAGGGGACGGGGGATTCGCGGTCGACGCGGCGGAGACGGCGGAGGGCGCGGATTCGATCGGGACGACCGTCGCGTGCGTGGTCGAGCGGGGCCGCCGCATCATGGCCTCGATCCGAGCGCGCAACTCGCGCGGGCGGAACGGCTTGGTGACGTAGTCGTCGGCGCCGGCCTGCAGCCCCTGAAGGGTGTCGATCTCGTCGGCGCGTGCCGTGAGCATGACGATGTAGGTATCGCTGACCTCGCGGATGCGCTTCGCGGTTTCGAATCCGTCGATGCCGGGCATGCTGACATCCAACGTCGTCACCACGGGCTGGTATTCGCGGATGAGGTCGAGACCCTCGACGCCCGAAGACGCCGCGTAGACCAGGAAGCCCGCCTGCTCGAGCACCTGCGAGACGAGCGCGCGTATGTCTGTATCGTCCTCGATCACGACGGCGACACCAGAGTTCGACACGAACATCCCTCCCCGCCAGGCACGCGTATGAGCGGGCGCGCTGACTTCGGCGATGATATCCCAGAAGACTCTTCTGAATGCTTCCCCAGGCACTCTTGTTCCTAACTCTTGCCGTCTGGCTGTGGTGTTTGCGGTCACGGATGCGGGTCACGCCGCGCAATTACCGACCCCGTACATACGGGCCCGCCGCCGTCCATTTCCTGCGCTCGACGTCTCCCCAGACGTGTTTCTCTTGCCCGTTGCGGTGAATCCGATAGGACTTCACGGAACGAGCGGTTGCGAGCGACATGGATGGACGGCTGGCGCCGGCACCGATGTATCGAATGGCGAGATCCCCCCGGCTCTCGCCCTTCTTTGTCTTGCTGTCCGAGAATCCGACGTCCCCCGCGTCTCGTTCCCGTCCTCTGTCGCGTCTCGCGTGCTGTGCTGCAGGCCACCCGCTCGGTGCGACAGATATGACGTTAGAGGTCGTGCCTCAAGACGGGCTCAGCCCTTGCTCAGGGTCGTGTTCAGGTCGCGTCTTGAGCCGATCCTGAGGTTCACGGGGTCGCTTTCCGACGTTGCTGCCAGGCGTGGCATGCTCGATCCATGCCACTCATCGCCCTCACCGGCGGCATCGCCGCGGGAAAGTCGACGATCGCCCGCCGGCTCGCCGAGCACGGTGCCGTCGTCGTCGACGCGGACGCGCTGGTGCGCGAGGTCCAGCAGTCCGGATCTCCCGTGCTCGCCCGCATCGCCGAGGAGTTCGGCACGGACGTCATCCGTGCGGACGGAACGCTCGATCGCGCCGCGCTCGGGGCCGTCGTGTTCGGAGACGACGCCCAGATCGCGCGCCTGAACGAGATCGTGCATCCGGCGGTCCGTGCTCTCTCCCACGCCCGGTTCGCCGAGGCCCGTGCCGCCGATCCGGACGCGGTCATCGTCTACGACGTCCCCCTCCTCGTCGAGGCGCGCGGCAGCGATCCCTGGGATCTCGTGGTCGTTGCGCACGCGCCCGCGTCGCTCCGCGTTCAGCGCCTGCGAGAGGAGCGGGGCATGGGCGAGACGGAGGCCGCGGCGCGCATCGCCGCGCAGGTCAGCGACGACGAGCGCCTGGCGATCGCGGACGTGGTGATCGACACGTCCGGACCGATCGAACAGACGCTCGCGCAGGCCGACGAGCTGTGGAACCGGCTGACCACCCCCGATCGGAGCTGATCCGGTGCGGGCCGCGCGTCCGGCGCGTGCGCGGTGCGCGAACACCGGGCCCGGTGTCGGAACCCCCGCATAGGCTCGAAGCATGCAGACCACGCGCAGCGTGCGGCCCTTCGAGGTCGTCAGCGAGTATCAGCCCTCGGGCGACCAGCCGACCGCGATCGCGGACCTGGCTCAGCGCATCAACGCGGGTGAGACCGACGTCGTGCTGCTCGGTGCGACGGGTACCGGCAAGTCGGCCACGACAGCGTGGCTCATCGAGCAGGTCCAGCGCCCGACGCTCATCCTGGCCCACAACAAGACGCTCGCCGCGCAGCTCGCGAACGAGTTCCGTGAGCTCATGCCGAACAACGCGGTCGAGTACTTCGTCTCGTACTACGACTACTACCAGCCCGAGGCATACGTGCCGCAGACCGATACGTTCATCGAGAAAGACAGCTCGATCAACTCCGAGGTCGAGCGCCTGCGGCACTCGACGACCAACTCGCTCCTGTCGCGGCGCGATGTCGTCGTGGTGTCGACCGTCTCGTGCATCTATGGCCTCGGTGCCCCCGAGGAGTACCTGCGCGCCATGGTGGCCCTGCAGGTGGGGGAGCGGTACGACCGCGATGCGCTGATCCGCAAGTTCATCTCGATGCAGTACAACCGCAACGACGTCGACTTCTCGCGCGGCAACTTCCGCGTGCGCGGCGACACGATCGAGATCATCCCGGTGTACGAGGAGTACGCGATCCGCATCGAGCTCTTCGGCGACGAGATCGAGGCGTTGTACCGGCTGCATCCGCTCACGGGCGACGTTCTCGAGAAGCTCGATGCCGTCCCGATCTTCCCGGCCTCCCACTATGTCGCGGGCACCGATGTCATGCAGCGCGCGATCGGCACGATTGAGACCGAGCTCGAGCAGCGGCTGAAAGAGCTCGAGGGTCAGGGCAAGCTGCTCGAGGCGCAGCGGTTGCGCATGCGTACCACCTTCGATCTCGAGATGATGCAGCAGCTCGGCTTCTGCTCGGGAATCGAGAACTACTCGCGGCACATCGATGCGCGCGCGCCGGGCGAGGCGCCCCATTGTCTGCTCGACTTCTTCCCCGACGACTTCCTCGTCGTGATCGACGAGTCGCACGTCACCGTGCCGCAGATCGGCGCGATGTACGAGGGGGACGCCTCTCGTAAGCGCACACTCGTCGACCACGGATTCCGTCTGCCGAGCGCGATGGACAACCGCCCGCTCCGGTGGGACGAGTTCAAGAACCGCGTCGGTCAGACGGTGTACCTCTCGGCGACCCCGGGTCGTTACGAGATGGGCATCGCCGACGGCGTCGTCGAGCAGATCATCCGCCCGACGGGTCTCGTCGACCCCCAGATCATCGTGAAGCCCGCCAAGGGACAGATCGATGACCTGCTCGAGCAGATCCGCCTCCGTGTCGAACGTGACGAGCGCGTGCTCGTCACGACCCTGACGAAGAAGATGTCGGAAGAGTTGACGGACTTCCTGGGCGAACACGGAGTGCGGGTCCGTTATCTGCACTCGGATGTCGACACCCTCCGACGCGTCGAGCTGCTGACCGAGCTGCGGGCCGGCGTGTACGACGTGCTCGTGGGCATCAACCTGCTGCGTGAGGGCCTCGACCTGCCCGAAGTGTCGCTCGTCTCGATCCTCGATGCCGACAAGGAGGGGTTCCTGCGTTCCGGGACATCCCTGATCCAGACGATCGGTCGCGCGGCTCGAAACGTCTCCGGTGAGGTGCACATGTACGCCGATACGATGACCGACTCGATGAGAAAGGCGATCGACGAGACGGATCGCCGCCGTGAGAAGCAGGTGGCGTACAACCTCGAGCACGGCATCGACCCCACCCCGCTGCGCAAGCGCATCGCGGACATCACGGAGGTGCTGGCGCGCGAGGGCGCAGACACGGCCGAGATGCTCTCGAAGCGCGAGGCCGGTCGCGGAGCGTCCCAGGGTAGGGGCAAGGCGCCCACGCCACGGTCGCTCAGCACGAAGGGACACCAGGGGATCGCGGCCGAGGGAGCGAACCAGCTCGAGGCGACGATCGGCGATCTGAGCGCGCAGATGCTGGCGGCCGCCTCCGAACTCAAGTTCGAACTCGCCGCCCGGCTACGAGACGAGGTGCAAGACCTCAAGCGCGAGCTTCGGGCGATGGAGCGGGCCGGGCACGCCTGATCCGCTGAGCCGTCTGCCTCGGGGTGACGTTCCCGAGCCGCCGCGACACGACTGCCCATCGCACGATGGCGCCACTCATTGACGTCCGCGGTTTCGATGCACGCAGCCGATGCGGATTCGTGTATCCGTCGCGGGAGAGAGATCCCGGGCGCGGCGTATTACGGGCAGTGCAGCAGCGGCTTCGGTCCGGTGCGGTCGATCGTGTGGGCGTCCATGGGGGCACGGCAGATCGGGCACGGCGCCGGTCTGACGGGTTGTGCCGCGTCGTCATCGTAGGGTCCTACCGCGGCGGGACCGGCGACTCGGATCAACGACGCGTTGAACCACTGGTACAGGCCGCCCGCTTCCCGGATGCGCTGGCGCAACGGGATCTTGTGTGTCATGACAATTAGTGTACTAACTAATTGCTAGTCTGGCCTGATGCACAGCAAAGATGACCTCTTGCGCCTCGACAACCAGGTGTGTTTCGCCATCGTGACCGCGGCGCGGAACGTCGTGTCGATCTACCGGCCGATCCTCGAACCGCTCGGGCTGACGCATCCGCAATACCTGGTCATGCTGGCGCTCTGGGAGGACGCACCGTGGTCACTCGGTGCACTCGCGGAAGAGCTCGCACTCGAGCCGGCGAGCCTGTCGCCCCTGATCAAGCGGCTCGAGGCGGATGGTCTCGTGACCAGGCGGCGATCGACGTCCGACGAGCGGGTGCTGCTCATCGATCTCACGGACGAGGGGCGTGAGCTGCGAGAGCTCGCTCTCCAGGTCCCGGGGCGCGTGATGGAGGCCGTCGGTCTCGAGGTGGGAGAAGTCGAGGCGCTGCGCGATGCCCTGGCTCCCTTCGCCGGGCGCGCGGGCCGGCTGTGACGAGGAGCGTATGCGCTCGGTGTCTCCGCTGACCGCGAACCGCGAAGCCGGTGTCGGTGGCCGCTCCTACACTTGACGGGTGCCTATCGTCCCCGTTGCCGCGCCCTCGAAACTGAGCGTCAGAGGCGCTCGGGTTCACAACCTCAAGAACGTCGACCTCGAGATTCCACGCGATGCGCTGGTGGTGTTCACGGGCCTGAGCGGATCGGGAAAGTCGAGCCTGGCGTTCGACACGATCTTCGCCGAAGGGCAGCGCCGCTACGTCGAGTCGTTGAGCGCCTATGCGCGGCAGTTCCTGGGGCAGGTCGACCGCCCGGATGTCGACTTCATCGAGGGGCTGAGCCCGGCCGTCAGCATCGATCAGAAGTCGACCAACCGCAACCCGCGATCGACCGTGGGCACCATCACCGAGATCTACGACTACATGCGTCTGCTGTGGGCACGCATCGGTGTCCCGCACTGCCCCGTCTGCGGTGAGGTCATCCAGCGCCAGACGGTCCAGCAGGTCGCCGATCAGCTCGTCGAACTCCCCGAGGGCACGCGCTATCAGATCGTCGCGCCCATCGTGAGTCAGAAGAAGGGTGAGTTCGTCGACCTGTTCCGCGAACTCGGAGCCAAGGGCTACTCGCGCGCGATCGTCGATGGTGAGCTGATCCAGCTCGCCGAACCGCCGACTCTCAAGAAGAGTTACAAGCACGACATCGCCGTCGTGGTCGACCGACTGGTGGCGGGTCCCGACATCCTCGGTCGCGTCACCGACTCGGTCGAGACGGCGCTGGGCCTCGCCGGCGGCGTGATGCAGGTCAACTTCGTCGACGAAGAGGGTGATGCCGCATGGCAGAGCTTCTCCGAGAAGCTTTCCTGCCCCAACGGACACCCCCTGCAGCTCACCGAGATCGAGCCGCGCACCTTTTCGTTCAACGCACCGTTCGGTGCGTGCCCGGAGTGCTCGGGGCTCGGCACCCGCATGGCCGTGGACGTCGAGCTCCTGCTCGGCGACGAATCCGCGTCGATCCGCGAGGGCGTCATCGTGCCCTGGACGACGCAGGGCAAGGGGCTCTTCCAGTACTACGAGCGGCTGCTCGAGGGGCTCGCTCGCGACCTCGATTTCTCGCTCGACACCCCGTGGCGGAAGTTGCCCGAGTCGGTCCGCGAGGCGGTTCTGCGTGGCGAGGACTACAAGGTCACCGTCAAATGGAAGAACCGGTACGGGCGCGAGATGCGCTACGCCTCGGGGTTCGAGGGCGTCGTGCCCTACATCGAACGTCAGTGGCTGCAGGCCGAGTCCGACACCCAGCGCGGTCGGTGGGGCGAGTTCCTGCGCGAGGTTCCATGTCCGGTCTGTGAGGGCACACGCCTGAAGCCCGAGGTGCTCGCCGTCAAGGTGCACGGTCACTCGATCGCCGAGGTAACCGGGCTCAGCCTGTCGGACGCACGCGAGTTCATGCAGACCCTGCAGCTCACGGAACGCGAGGCGAAGATCGCGGCGCAGGTCTTGCGTGAGATCCGGGTGCGCCTGGACTTCTTGCTGCAGGTCGGACTCACCTATCTCAACCTCGGCCGTTCGGCAGGCTCCCTCTCCGGTGGCGAGGCACAGCGCATCCGCCTCGCGACGCAGATCGGTTCGGGGCTGACCGGCGTGCTCTACGTCCTGGACGAGCCCTCGATCGGATTGCATCAGCGCGACAACCGGCGCCTCGTCCGCACCCTCGAGACGCTGCGCGACCTCGGCAACACCCTGATCGTCGTCGAGCACGACGAAGAGACGATCCAGGCCGCCGATTGGGTCGTCGACATCGGACCGCTCGCGGGTGTGCACGGAGGAACCGTGGTCCACTCCGGGCCCTACGAGGCTCTGCTCTCGGACGAGAATTCGCTGACGGGCGACTATCTGGCCGGCCGCCGTGAGATCCCGACACCGACCAAGCGTCGCAAGTTCGACAAGAATCGCAAGATCACGGTCGTCGGCGCCCGTGAGAACAATCTGCGAAACGTCAGCGCGGACTTCCCGCTCGGGGTGCTCACGGCCGTCACCGGGGTGAGCGGCTCGGGCAAGTCCTCGCTCGTCAACGACATCCTCTACCAGGTGTTGGCGTCGCGCCTGAACGGCGCCCGCACCGTTCCCGGCAAGCACACGCGCGTCACCGGCCTGGACGATCTCGACAAGGTCGTGCACGTCGACCAGAACCCGATCGGCCGCACACCGCGTTCCAATCCGGCCACCTACACCGGAGTGTTCGACCGCGTCCGCACGCTCTTCAGCGAGACGCCCGAGGCGAAGGTACGCGGCTACCAGCCGGGACGCTTCAGCTTCAACGTCAAGGGCGGGCGCTGCGACGCGTGCTCGGGCGACGGAACGATCAAGATCGAGATGAACTTCCTGCCCGACGTCTACGTCGACTGCGAGGTGTGTCACGGCAAGCGCTACAACCGCGACACGCTAGCGGTGCACTACAAGGGCAAGAACATCGCCGAGGTCCTCGAGATGTCGATCGAGGAGGCGGCCGAGTTCTTCGAGCCGATCCAGGCGATCCACCGCTACCTGAAGACGTTGGTGGACGTGGGACTCGGATATGTCCGGCTCGGCCAGTCGGCAACGACGCTCAGCGGGGGAGAGGCGCAGCGCGTCAAGCTCGCCACCGAACTCCAGCGCCGCAGCAACGGACGCAGCATCTACGTGCTCGATGAACCCACCACGGGACTGCACTTCGAGGATGTCCGTCGCCTGCTCGAGGTGCTCGGTGGGCTCGTCGACAAGGGCAACACCGTCATCGTGATCGAGCACAACCTGGATGTCATCAAGTCGGCCGACTG
The DNA here is from genome assembly GCF_002911615.1 of Microbacterium sp. CJ77. Taxonomy (NCBI): domain Bacteria; kingdom Bacillati; phylum Actinomycetota; class Actinomycetes; order Micrococcales; family Microbacteriaceae; genus Microbacterium; species Microbacterium sp. CJ77. The sequence continues at coordinate 983,892 of NZ_PQBR01000006.1, forward strand.
GGTCATCGACCTCGGCCCCGAGGGTGGCTCGGGCGGTGGCCAGATCGTCGCGACGGGAACGCCCGAGCAGGTGGCACGCAACGAGAACAGCTTCACCGGTGCCTTCCTGGCGGAGGTGCTGGGTCAGCGCGAGCAGCGCAAGGCGGGGTAGCCGTGGCCGCTGCGTCATCCCGGCCCCAGCTGCCGTATCGTCCCCGTGCCGGTGAGATCCCGACCAACCCCGGTGTATACCGATTCCGCGATTCTTCCGGGCGCGTTCTCTACGTGGGCAAGGCGAAGAGCCTGCGCTCCCGTCTGAGCAACTACTTCGCCCCGCTGCACACGCTCCACGAGCGCACGCGCCGCATGGTGACGACCGCGTCCTCCGTGGAGTGGACGGTCGTGGGCAGCGATGTCGAGGCACTCCAGCTGGAGTACATGTGGATCAAGGAATTCGATCCGCCCTTCAACGTGCGCTACCGCGACGACAAGTCCTACCCGTTCATGGCGATCACGCTCGGTGACGAGGCTCCCCGCGTCGTCGTCACCCGCAACCGCCGGATCAAGGGAGCGAAGTACTTCGGCCCCTATCCGAAGATCTGGGCAGTGCACGACACGATCGACCTGATGATCAAGGTCTTCCCCATCCGGACGTGCAGCGACTCCAGCTATCGGAAAGCGATGCAGACCGGCCGACCCTGTTTCCCGGGGCAGATCGGCAAGTGCGGTGGGCCGTGTTCGATGAAGGTGACGATCGAAGAGCATCGCGCGATCGTGGACGACTTCGTCGCGTTCATGTCGGGGGGCGACCAGCGGTTCCGCACCCAGTTGTCGGCTCGCATGCGCGAGGCTTCGGCGGCCATGGATTACGAGAGCGCGGCCACGTATCGAGACAAGCTCGCCGCCGTCGACGCCGTGCTGTCACGCAGCGCGCTCGTCCTCGGCGAAGACGTCGATGCGGACCTGTTCGGTATCGCCGAGGACGAACTCGCCGCGACCGTCCAGCACTTCGTCATCCGGGGCGGCCGTATCCGCGGTGTGCGGGCATCGACGATCGAGAAGGAACTCGACATCGAGGGCGGGGACCTGGTCGATCAGGTCCTGCAACGCGCGTACGGCGACGCCGCGGCAGCGGACATCCCGCGTCGCGTCTTCATTCCGGTTCTGCCCCCGGATGCGACGGAACTCGAGGAGTGGCTTCGCGAGAGGCGCGGTCGTCCGGTGACCGTGCAAACGGCGCAGCGGGGGCGCAAGGCCGATCTGCAGCGCACGGCCAATCTCAACGCCCAGCAGGCGCTCATGTTGCACAAGACGCGACGCACCAGCGACTACATCGCCCGCAGCCAAGCCCTCACGGACCTGCAAGAAGCGCTCGGGCTGGCCGAAGCGCCCCTGCGGATCGAGTGCTTCGATGTGTCGCACCTGAGCGGCTCGAACGTCGTGGCATCGATGGTGGTCTTCGAGGATGGATTACCCCGCAAAGACCAGTACCGCTCGTTCTCGATCGCCGAGACGACCGATGACACGGACTCCATCCATCAGGTCCTCACGCGCCGACTCGCCTATCTCGACCGCCCGGAGGAACCCGAGGTCGAGGGTACGGTGCGCAAGCGACCACGTTTCGCCTACCCTCCGCAGCTTCTCGTGGTCGACGGGGGGCGACCTCAGGTCGAGGCGGCCGCGCGGGCTCTCGCGGACACCGGCCACGAAGAGATCGCGCTGTGCGGAATCGCGAAGCGGTTGGAAGAGGTCTGGCTGCCCGGCGACGAGTACCCCGTCATCCTGCCGCGCACGAGTGAGGCGCTCTATCTGCTGCAGCGCCTGCGCGACGAGGCGCACCGGTTCGCGATCACGCACCAGCGTTCCCGTCGCCGGAAGGACATCCAGAGCGTCCTCGCCGAGATCCCCGGCCTCGGTGCCGAGAGGATCCGCGTGTTGCTGCGGCACTTCGGATCGGTCGCCGCACTGAGGCGTGCCAGCGCGGAGGAGATCACCGAGGTGAAGGGCATCGGTCCCAAGCTCGCGGCGACGATCCAGACGCGCCTGCGAGACGCAGCCGAGGTGGCGGCGGCCGCGGAGGGCGCGAACCTTCCGCCCCTCGCCGAGTCAGTAGGCTAGGAGCCGGGCTGATGGGGACTGGAGCGATGACGGACACGGGCGGCGGAGCGGGGGAGGTCCTCGTGGTGACCGGTATGTCCGGCGCCGGAAGATCCACGGTCGGCAACGCGCTCGAAGACCTCGACTGGTACGTCGTCGACAACCTGCCGCCGCAGATGCTGCGGCCCTTGCTCGACATCACCGGTCTCGCCGCCGGCGCTCTGCCCCGGGTGGCGGCCGTCGTGGATGTGCGGGGCAGGGGTCTGTTCGAGGACCTTCCCGATGTGATGGACGCTCTGCGTAAGGGTCGTCAGGTGCGTCTCATGTTCCTCGACGCCTCGGACGAGGTGCTCGTCCGTCGTTTCGAAGCGGTCCGGCGCCCGCACCCCCTGCAGGGGGAAGGAACCATCCTCGATGGAATCCAGCGCGAACGTCGACGCCTGGCGCCCATCCGCGAGAGTGCCGATCTGATCATCGACACCAGCGCGTACAACATCCATCAGCTCGCGACGACCGTATCCGAGCTGTTCCTCGAGGAGAGTTCGGCCCGCCACACCATCACGGTGCAGAGTTTCGGGTTCAAATACGGCGTGCCGCCCGACGCCGACCTGGTCGCCGACATGCGGTTTCTGCCGAACCCGTTCTGGAACGAGGAGCTCCGCCACCTCACCGGACAGGATGGGCGCGTCCGCGACTTCGTGCTCGCGCAAGAGGGTGCGATGGAGTTCTTGGATGCGTACGCCCAGTCTCTGGCGCCCGTTCTGGCCGGGTATCAACGCGAGAACAAGCGCCACTCCACGGTCGCCGTCGGGTGCACCGGCGGCAAGCACCGTTCCGTCGCGATGGCGGAGCAGCTGGCCGCTCGGCTGTCTACCGTGCCCGGAGTCGCCGTGCGCGTGAAGCATCGCGATCTCGGTCGCGAGTAGGCTAGGCGGGTTCACGTCCGACCCGATCCGAGGAGCGCAGGTTGCCACTCACCGCCGATGTCAAGGCCGAACTGGTAGCCATCCGCGACCCACGTGCGACGGCGCGCGTTGCCGAGGTGACGTCGCTGCTGCGTTTCTCCGGCGGTCTGCACTCGATCGCGAACAGGATCGCCATCGAGGCGGAACTCGACTCCGAGGTTCTCGCGCGCCGCACGGCTCGTGACCTGGTCGAGCTCTACGGCGTCCGTCCCGAGCTCGGGCATGTGCAGGCATCGTCGTCGCGCCAAGAGGGTCACTTCGTCGTCCGGGTCATCGACGGCGGTGAGACGCTGGCGCGCCAGACGGGCCTTCTCGATCAGCGTCGTCGTCCCGTTCGCGGGCTGCCGAACAAGCTGACGACCGGGTCCCGCGACGACCTCGCGGCCATCTGGCGCGGGGCGTTTCTGGCCGCGGGTACGCTGACGGATCCCGGTCGCTCGGCCGCGCTCGAGGTGACCTGCCCCTCGTCCGAGGCCGCCATGGCGCTCGTCGGGGCGGCGCATCGTTTGGGCGTGGCCGCGAAGGCCCGTGAGGTTCGCGGAGTGCACCGCGTCGTGGTGCGCGACGGCGAGGCGATCCGCGCCATCCTGCAGGCGATGGGAGCCCAGCGTGCCGCTGCCGAGTGGGAGCAGCTCCGCCAGCGCCGTGAGGTGCGCGCCGGTGTGAACCGTCTGGTCAATTTCGATGACGCCAATCTGCGCCGTTCAGCCCAGGCCGCCGTTGCCGCGTGTGCGCGTGTCGAGCGGGCCCTCGAGATCTTGGGGCCCGGAATCCCCGACCATCTGCGCGAGGCGGGAGAGCTGCGCCTGGCCCACCGCGAGGCGAGCCTCGATGAGCTCGGCCACCACGCCGATCCGCCGCTGACGAAGGATGCCGTCGCGGGACGCATCCGACGTCTGCTCGCGATGGCCGACAAGCGTGCCGAGGACGAGGGCATCCCCGGCACAGAGGCGGGTATCCCGGCTGACGTCGACGCCTGATCGAAGCGCCATCGGTGCGGCGGGCGCCCGTACAGATGCCCGGATCGGGAAGCAAGGCCCTGGTCTCGGTGTTGCCCATCGATAGGATGAGAACGTCATCCGCGCCGCGCGAAGCGTGGCACCGACAGGAGGAAATACGACTATGGCGACTTACACGCTGCCCGAACTTCCCTACGACTACGCCGCTCTCGAGCCGCACATCAGTGCCTCGATCATGCAGCTGCACCACGACAAGCACCACCAGGCCTACGTGACCGGTGCCAATACGGCGCTGGAGCAGTTGGCGGAGGCGCGTGACAAGGGTGACTTCGCCTTCGTGAACAAGCTCGAGAAGGATCTCGCCTTCAACCTCGGTGGACACACGAACCACTCGATCTTCTGGACCAACCTCTCGCCGAACGGCGGAGACAAGCCCACCGGCGAGCTCGCGGCCGCGATGGACGACCACTTCGGTTCGTTCGACAAGTTCGCCGCCCACTTCACCGCCGCCGCCCTCGGTGTGCAGGGTTCCGGCTGGGCCGGCCTGTTCTGGGATTCGATCGGCCAGAACCTGATCATCCAGCAGTTCTTCGACCAGCAGTCGCAGTTCGCCGCGGGCACCGTCCCGCTCCTGCTGCTGGACGTCTGGGAGCACGCCTATTACCTGGATTACAAGAACGTCCGCGCCGACTATGTGAAGGCGTTCTGGAACATCGCGAATTGGGCTGACGTTCAGACCCGCTTCGAGACCGCCCGCGAGAAGACTGCGGGTCTGCTGGTAATGTCGTGACGGAGGCGAGGACGCCGCTGAGCCCTTGCTGAGTCGAGGGATCCGGCGTCCTCCTTCATCCGAAAAGCGCGTATCCGCGCACCTAAAGGCGCCGCCCCGCGCCACGAGAATCGGGAGACACCGTGTCTGTCAAGATCGGCATCAACGGCTTCGGCCGTATCGGACGCAACTACCTTCGCGCGGCGCTCGCGCAGGGCGCTGACCTGGAAATCGTGGCGGTGAACGACCTCACCGACAACAAGAGCCTCGCGCACCTGCTGAAGTACGACTCGGTCGGCGGCCCGCTCGCGGAGGACGTGTCTTACGACGCCGACTCCATCACGGTCGGTGGCAAGAAGATCCGCGTCTTCGAAGAGCGTGACCCGGCGAACCTGCCCTGGGGCGAGCTCGGCGTGGACATCGTGATCGAGTCGACCGGTCGCTTCACGAAGGCCGAGGACGCCAAGAAGCACATCGCCGGTGGCGCGAAGAAGGTCCTGATCTCGGCGCCCGCCACGGGCGACGACGCGACCATCGTCATGGGCGTCAACGAAGAGACCTACAACCCCGAGACCGACGTCATCATCTCGAACGCGTCGTGCACGACCAACTGCCTCGCGCCCCTCGCGAAGGTCTTCAACGATGCGTTCGGCATCGAGCGCGGCTTCATGATGACCGCTCACGCCTACACGGCCGACCAGAACCTGCAGGATGGCCCTCACAGCGATCTGCGCCGTGCACGCGGTGCCGCGATCAACATCGTCCCCGCCTCGACCGGTGCCGCCAAGGCCATCGGCCTCGTGCTGCCGGAGCTGCAGGGCAAGCTCAGCGGCTCGTCGTACCGCGTTCCGGTTCCCACCGGCTCGATCGTCGACCTGACGATCGTCACGCCCACCGAGGGCCTCACCGTCGACCAGATCAACGCCGTCTACAAGACGGCTGCGGCCGAGGGGCGCCTGAAGGGGATTCTCGAGTACACCGAGGACCCGATCGTGTCGAGCGACATCCAGGGCAACCCGCACTCGTCGATCTTCGACGCCGAGCTCACCAACGTCAGCGGCAACCTCGTGAAGGTTTCCAGCTGGTACGACAACGAGTGGGGCTACTCGAACCGCCTCGTCGACCTCACCGAGTACGTCGGCGAACGTCTGTAGGTTCCGCTGATGCCCCTGCGCACTCTCGATTCGCTGGGGTCGCTCGTCGGCACGCGTGTCATCGTCCGCTGTGATCTGAACGTCCCCCTCCGGGACGGTCAGATCACGGACGATGGCCGCGTGCGTGCGTCGCTGCCGACCCTGAACGCCCTGATCCAGCGCGGTGCCCGCGTCGTGGTCTGCTCCCACCTCGGTCGTCCCGATGGTGCTCCCGACCCGAAGTACAGCCTCGAGCCGGTAGCGCAGCGACTGTCGGAACTGCTCGCCAAGCCTGTCGCGTTCGCACGTGACACGGTGGGTGAGTCCGCCCGGGAGGCCGTGGCGGCCCTCGAGGACGGCGATGTCGCGGTTCTCGAGAATCTGCGCTTCGAGCCGGGCGAGACGTCGAAGGATGCCACGGAGCGCCGCGCATTCGCGGAACGCCTGGCGGCGCTCGGTGACGCGCTCGTCTCGGACGGTTTCGGTGTCGTGCACCGCAAGCAGGCGAGCGTGTACGAGCTCGCCGAGCTGGTGCCGTCCGCTGCGGGCCTGCTGATCCAGGCCGAGCTCGATGTGCTCGACCGGCTGACGGAGAACCCTGAGCGTCCCTACACGGTGGTGCTCGGTGGGTCGAAGGTCAGTGACAAGCTGGGCGTGATATCGCACCTGCTCCCGCGCGTCGACCGCATCCTGGTGGGTGGAGGCATGGTCTTCACCTTCCTCGCGGCGGAGGGTTTGAAGGTTGCGTCGAGCCTGCTCGAGACCGATCAGCTCGACATCGTGCGCGAGTACGTGCAGCGGGCCAGGGATACGGGCGTCGAGCTCGTGCTGCCCACGGACATCGTCGTCGCGTCGAAGTTCGGCGCGGATGCCGAGCATGTCGTGACGGCGGCCGACGCGATGGAGGACACCCCGTTCGGCGCCTCCGGCCTGGGTCTGGACATCGGCCCGGAGTCCGCGGCCCGATTCGCCGAACTCATTCGTGACAGCAAGACCGTCTTCTGGAACGGCCCGATGGGCGTGTTCGAAATGCCGGCCTTCGCCGCCGGCACGAAGACCGTTGCCAAAGCGCTCACCGAGGTCGATGGCTTGAGCGTGGTCGGCGGCGGAGACTCCGCTGCCGCCGTCCGTCAGCTCGGATTCTCGGACGACCAGTTCGGTCATATCTCGACGGGCGGCGGAGCCAGCCTGGAATTCCTCGAGGGTAAGAAGCTCCCCGGACTGGAGGTCCTCGGATGGGAACAGTGACGCAGAACGCCGCGCGTCAGGGGCGTACACCGCTGATCGCCGGCAACTGGAAGATGAACCTCGATTACCAGCAGGCGATCGCACTCGTGCAGAAGCTCGACTGGGCGTTGAAGGATGCCAAGCACGACGCGGGCTCAGTCGAGGTCGCCGTGTTCCCGCCCTTCACCGATCTGCGGAGTGTGCAGACGCTGATCTCTGCCGACAAGATCGAGTTCTCGCTCGGTGCCCAGGACCTGTCGGTGCACGACTCCGGCGCCTACACGGGAGAGATCTCGGGCCAGTTTCTGAAGAAGCTCGGCTGCAGGTATGTCCTGATCGGACACTCGGAGCGACGTCAGTACCACGCCGAGGGTGACGATGTCGTGGCGGCGAAGGTCAAGGCGGCCCTCAAGCACGGTCTCGTCCCCGTGATCTGCGTCGGTGAGACAGCCGAGGATCTCGAAAACCACGGTGCGAGCGCCGTCCCGGTCGCACAGCTGAAGGCGGCTCTGGCCGATATCGCGGCCGGCACCGAGGTTGTTGTGGCGTACGAGCCGGTCTGGGCCATCGGTTCGGGCCAGGCGGCGACGCCCGATCAGGCCCAGCAGGTCTGCGAGAAGCTGCGCGCGGTTGTCGCAGAAACGCTCGGCGACGACGCGGCAGCGGCAACGCGCATCCTCTACGGCGGCTCGGTTGCCGCGGGCAACATCGCGGGCTTCATGCGTGAGCCCGATGTCGATGGGGCGCTCGTGGGAGGCGCGAGTCTGAAGGTCGACGACTTCGCCGCCATCATCCGTTACCAGAAGCACGTGGGCGTCTAGGCTCTCCGCCTATACTTGAGGACGTTGCGCCCGCCCGACGGGTGCTCTGAAAGGCTTTACCGGTGCAGATTATCGAATTCGTGATGCAGGTGATCCTCGGCATCACGAGCCTCTTGCTCACCCTGTTGATCCTGCTCCACAAGGGACGTGGTGGCGGGCTCTCCGACATGTTCGGCGGCGGCATGACGTCGTCCCTCGGGTCGTCGGGGCTCGCCGAGCGGAACCTCAACCGATTCACCATCGTGCTCGCCCTGACGTGGTTCGTTGCGATCGTCGCACTCGGCCTCATCACCAAGTTCCAGGGGATCTGACATGGCTACTGGCGGAAACGCGATCCGCGGCACCCGGGTGGGTGCGGGCCCGATGGGCGAACAGGACCACGGATACCACGCGGAGCGCGTCGCCGTCCCCTATTGGGACGCGCTCGGCAACGAGACGGTTCGCTACTTCGCCGCAGGCGTGCCCGAGGACGAGATCCCGGACACGATCGACAGCCCGCACTCGGGTCTCCCGGCCGGGCGCGACAAGGCCAACCCGCCGTCACTCGCGAAGGCTGAACCGTACAAGACGCACCTGGCCTACGTGAAGGAGCGTCGCACGGACGAAGAGGCCGCCGCGCTCCTCGACGACGCCCTGCGCGCCCTGCGCGAGCGTCGCGGCCTCGGCTGAGTCCGCTCGGTGCCTCACGAACTCAGTCGGGATCGATGAGTTCCGCGGGTACTTCGGCCGCGGCGTCCGCGTCGACGAAGAACAGTGTGCGGTGACGGCCTTTTGCGCCAGCGGCCGGGACGCTCATGTAGCTGGCTCCGGCGAGGGCGAGACCGAGTGCGGCCGCCTTCTCGGACCCCGTGAGGACCAGCCATACGCGCTGTGATGCATTGATGACCGGGCGCGTCAGCGTTACGCGCACCGGTGGAGCCTTGGGGGAGTCGTACACGGCCACGGCCGCCCGGTCGGTGACCCCGATCTCGGGACGGTCGGGGAACAGTGATGCGATGTGCGCATCCGGTCCGACTCCGAGCAGGCAGATGTCGAAGCTCGGCCACGCGCCGGCCGTGGGATCGTCCGACGACGCGAAGCCTGCGAGCTCGGCGGAGTACGCCTCTGCGGCGGCCTCCGCCGATTCCGACCGATCGGACGCGAGGACCTCGTGCACGTTCTTGCTCGGTATGGACAGGCGCGTGAGCAGAGCGTCTCGGGCCTGCAGAGCATTGCGATCCGGAGATGCCTCGGGAACGTAGCGTTCGTCGCTCCACCAGAAATGCACGCGCGACCAGTCGACGAGCTCGACCCCCGGATGGCCCGAGATCGCGGAGAGAACGCTGACCCCCGCACGTCCACCGGTGATCGAGACATGCACGAGAGGGCGTTCGACGCTCAACACGGCAAGCTTCTCGACGATGCGGCGCGCGACCGCGGCGAAAACCGTGTCGCGGTCCGCGCTGACGATGACGCGACGGTCGGTGAGGTTCTCAGTCGACATGCGGCTCCCGGCTGACGGGCGGGTCCAGAAGCTCCCAGCCCTCGGTGATCACACGACCATACAGCAGGTCGGGATCGAGCCGACGAAGCTCCTCGGCGAGGCATTCCCGCAGGGTGCGTCGCGGCAGAACCAGGTCGTGCTGCGGCTGACCCTGTTGCGTCAGGCAGGCGACCGTCGGGGAGGAACGTTCGAGCAGGATGTCTCCGCCCTCGCGCTGCAGGTCCACCGACTTGATACCGTCCACCCACTCGTCGGGCGGCATGTATTCCCAGGTCACGGGGACGTTCAATTTGAGACGTAACCACGCTGCGAGGAGTGCCGTCGAGGGCGACGTGCTCGCACCTCGCACGACGGCACCCGTGATGGGGGTGAAAGGCGGTTGGTCGAGAACCGCGGCGAGCTGCTCGCGCCAGTGGGTGAGACGGGTCCACGCGAGATCGGTGTCTCCCGGAGCATGGTTCGCGCCCAGGATGGAGAGGCGATCGGCGGCCTGCGGCGCGGTCGAGGCATCTGTGATCCTGCGCTGAGCCATCCGCCCGAGCGGCGAATCCGACGGCTTTCGCGGCGGCTGATCCGGCCACCACACCACCAGAGGCGCGTCGGGCAGGAGCAGACCGGTGACGAGGCTCTCTTCGTTCGACGCCGCGGCCCCCGAGGCGCGCAGCACGATGACCTCGCTCGCCCCGGCGTCGCCGCCGACACGAATCTGCGCATCCAGTCGAGGTTCTCCCTGAGTGTCCGCCATCAGCACGATGACCCGCATCGGATGCTCGCGCGAGGCGTCGTTCGCAGCCTCGATGGCGTCTTCTTCGAGACCGTGCCGCGTTGCGATGATGAGCGTGAGTACACGGCCGAGCGCGACCACACCGCCCTCTTCGCGGGCGTTGACGAGGGCCTTGGCGATTTGACTGACGGTCGTGTCGGGCATCTCGATGATCATGGGCGTCTCCAGACTCGTCCATCGCGGGCCAGGAGTTCTTCCGCGGAAGCGGGGCCCCACGACCCGGGACTGTACTGCTCCAGCGGTCCACCCTGGGCGGCCCAGAACTCCTCGACGGGGTCGAGGATGCGCCACGAGAGTTCAACCTCTTCGTGACGCGGGAACAGCGGCGGCTCGCCGAGCAGGACATCGAGGATCAGGCGTTCGTATGCCTCGGGGCTCGCCTCGGTGAAAGCATGCCCGTAGCCGAAGTCCATCGTGACGTCGCGCACCTGCGTGCCGGCGCCCGGAACCTTCGAGCCGAATCGGATGGTGACGCCCTCGTCGGGCTGGATCCGGATCACGAGGGCGTTCTGCCCGAGTTCGAGGGTCTGGCTGCGCAGGAACAGATGCTGCGGCGCCCTCTTGAAGACGACGGCGATCTCGGTGACACGACGGCCGAGGCGCTTGCCCGTGCGGAGGTAGAAGGGAACACCTGACCAGCGGCGGGTCGCGATCTCGAGCTTGATCGCCGCGAACGTCTCGGTCGTCGACGCCGAGTCCATGCCGTCCTCTTCCAGGAACCCGGCGACCTTGTCGCCGCCCTGCCATCCGCCGGCGTACTGACCGCGAGCGGTCGCCTCCGCGAGATTGGCGGGCAGCTGCACGGCAGCGAGGACTTTCTCCTTCTCCGCGCGCAGGTCGTGTGCCGACAGCGAGATGGGCTCCTCCATCGCGGTCAGGGCGAGCAGTTGCAGGAGGTGGTTCTGGATGACGTCGCGTGCCGCGCCGATCCCGTCGTAGTAACCTGCGCGGCCACCCACGCCGATGTCTTCGGCCATCGTGATCTGCACGTGGTCGACGTAGTTGCTGTTCCAGAGGGGCTCGAACAGCTCGTTGGCGAACCGGAGGGCCAGGATGTTCTGGACCGTCTCTTTGCCGAGGTAGTGGTCGATCCGGAAGATCGAATCCGCCGGGAACGCAACCTCGAGAGCGTCATTGAGCGTCCGCGCCGAGGCGAGGTCGTGCCCGAACGGCTTCTCGATGACGACACGGCGCCACGCGTCGTCCCCGTTCGCATTCTCGTTGACCAGTCCCGAGTCCCGGAGCTGCTTCGCCACCATCGCGAAGTCTTTCGGGGGGATGGAGAGGTAGAAGGCATGGTTGCCCATCGTCCCGCGTTCGATGTCGAGTCGTTCGACGGTCTCGCGCAGGCGACGGAACGCATCCGCGTCGTCGAACTCGCCCGAGACGAATCGAATCCCCTGCAAGAGCTGTCGCCAGGTCTCTTCGCGGAACGGCGTGCGCGCATACTGCTTGACGGCCTCGTGGACGACGTTCGCGAAGTCCTGGTCTTCCCAGTCGCGACGCGCGAACCCCACCAGGGCGAACCCGGGCGGAAGCAGGCCGCGATTGGCCAGGTCATAGACCGCCGGCATGAGCTTCTTGCGGGACAGGTCGCCTGTCACGCCGAAGATGACGAGGGCGCTCGGACCGGCGATGCGGTTCAGACGACGATCGTCCGGGTCGCGCAGCGGATTGTGCCCGCGCGAGATCTCGATGGGCATACGGGTGTGCCTCTCTGGTGTTACTGGGCGGCTTCGAAGAGCGCCATGACTTCGACCGACGGGTCGGTGAGCGTGAGCGTCACGACCGGTCGCTTGTGGTCGGCGAGCACGGACGCGTCGCCCGATGCCTGCGCTTCGATCAGCTGGCCGAAGGTGAAGGGGAGTCCCGGGATCTCGAGGTCGACATCCGTGCGCTCGGTGATCTGCAGGAAGACGCCGACCGCGGGGCCACCCTTGTGGAACTGCCCGGTCGAATGCAGGAAGCGCGGTCCCCATCCGAATGTCGTCGGGCGACCGCAGTCGGCGGCGACGAGTTCGCGGAGCCCGGAGAGCTGCGGGATCGACAGGCGATCGACGTAGGCCTGCACGGCGACGTAGCCGTCCGCGGGCAGCCGCGACCACAGCGCGTCGAGGACCCCGGCGATCGTGCCGGATGCCGCGAGCTCGGGGTCGCTGACGCGCACCTCGACGCCGTCCACCACGAACGCCGGCGGAGCGGGTTCGGGACGCGCCTCGAGCAGGGCGCGCGTGGCGATCTTGGCCGACTCGACGTCGGGCTGATCGAACGGGTCGATACCGAGAAGGCGACCGGCGATCGCCGTCGCGTACTCCCACACGATGAACTGCGCGCCGAGCGAACCGCTGACGAGAACCTCGCCCGGGTGCCGCTCGAACAGGTGGAAGTGCTGGGCGTCGTCGACGAGACGCACGATCTGCAGATCGGGCAGGTCCTCGTCGAGTTCGGGCGAGACGGGCAGGAGGACGACGGGCAGGATTCCCGTGCCCTGCTTGCCAGTCGACTCGGCGACGAGCTGCTCGATCCAGTCGGGCAGCCCCACGATGTGGGTTCCATCGCTGATCAGGCCCATCTTGTCGCGTCGGGGGTTCGTGCCGGCGATCGCGGCGGCGAGAACCAGTGCGGGGTTCTCGGGGCTGTCGATCGCGACCTCGAGGAGGGTCGCGTCGGCCTCGTCGAGCAGCTCGCCGATGTCCACACCGGCCAGACCCGAGGGGACGAGTCCGAAAGCGGTGAGGGCCGAATAACGTCCGCCGACGTTGGGGTCGGCGTTGAAGACGCGGTAGCCCGCGGCGCGAGCCGAGGCATCGAGGGGCGACCCCGGGTCGGTCACGACGACGATGCGCTCGGCGGGGTCGATGCCGAGGTCGCGGAAGGCGGCCTCGAACGTGCGGCGCGCGGAGTCCGTCTCGACCGTGGAGCCCGACTTGGACGACACGATCAGCGCGGTGCGGTCGAGGCCACCGGTCTCGGAATCGCCGTCGAGCGCCGCGAGCACCTGGCCGGGGGCCGTGGAGTCGAGGATGACGAGGGGCACCCCGGACGTCTGCGTGATGACCTCGGGTGCGAGCGACGAGCCGCCCATTCCGGCAAGCACGAAGCGGTCGACACCGCGGGCCAGGAGATCAGCGCGGAGCGCCTCGATCTCGGCGACCAGCGGACGCGAGACCGTGACGGCCTGCACCCAACCGAGACGCTTGGATGCCTCGGCCTCGGCGGCCGGACCCCACAGGCTCGCGTCACCGCTCGTGATCCCGGAGGCGACGAGGTCGGCGACGAGGGTCGGCACGACGCGTTCGACGGCCTCTCTCGGCGCACCCGAGACGTGGATCTCGAAGCTCATCGGGCCGACTCCGGGGCTCCGGCGAGGGCCTTCGCGACGGTCTCCTGCAGGTCGTGCCACGATGCGATGAACTTCTCGACGCCCTCGTCCTCGAGGACCTGCGTGACGTCGTCGATGTCGACGCCCACGGTCGCCAGCGCGTCGATGACCGAATGCGCGTCGGAGTAGTTCGTCGTGATCGTGTCGCCGGTGACGACTCCGTGGTCGAAGGTCGCCTGCAGCGTCTTCTCCGGCATCGTGTTGACGGTGCCCGCGGTGACGAGCTCGGTTACATAGAGCGTGTCGGGCAGGGCCGGGTCCTTGACACCCGTCGAGGCCCACAGGGGCCGCTGTGCGTGCGCGCCCGCTTCGAGCAGGGCCACCGCGCGCTCGGACGCGAACTTCTCCTCGTACAGCTCGAAGGCGAGTCGGGCGTTGGCGATGCCGGCTTTCGACTTGAGGGCGAGCGCCTTATCCGTGCCGATGGCGCCGAGGCGCTTGTCGACCTCGGTGTCCACGCGCGAGACGAAGAACGAGGCGACCGACTCGATCGACGCGAGGTCGATCCCGGCCGCCCGGGCCTTCTCGAGCCCGGCGAGGTACGCGTCGATGACGTCGGCGTAGCGCTCGAGGCTGAAGATCAGCGTCACGTTGACCGAGATCCCCGACCCGATGACCTCGGTGATGGCCGGAAGCCCGGCCTTGGTCGCCGGGATCTTGATGAGGGCGTTGGGGCGGTCGACCGCCGCCGACAGCTCCTTGGCCTGCGCGATGGTCGCGTCGGTGTCGTGCGCGAGGTCGGGGGATACCTCGATCGAGACACGGCCGTCGACGCCGTTCGTGGCGTCGAAGATCGGACGGAAAATATCGCACGCGTCGCGTACGTCGGTCGTGGTCAGCGAGAGGATCGCCTCGTCTGCGGTGGCACCGGCCGCGCGCTGCGCGTCGATCGCCTCTTCGTAACCGATTCCGGCCGAGATGGCGCCCTGGAAGATGGTCGGGTTCGTCGTCACGCCGACGACGTTCCGCGTGTCGATCAGTTCCTGCAGGTTTCCGGTCGTGATGCGCTGACGCGACAGGTCGTCGAGCCAGATGCTGACGCCGGCGGCCGAGAGATCTGCGGTGGGGGTGGTCATGCGTTCTCCTTGAGGGTCTCGCGCGCCGCTTCCACGACGGCCTCGGCCGTGATGCCGAACTTCTGGAACAGGGTCTTGTAGTCGGCCGATGCACCGAAGTGCTCGATCGAGACGGAGCGGCCGCGGTCGCCCACGATGCCGCGCCAGGGCAGGGCGATGCCGGCCTCGACCGACACGCGCGCGGTGACGGATGCGGGTAGGACGCTCTCGCGGTACTCCGCATCCTGCTCGGCGAACCACTCGAGCGACGGGGCCGAGACCACGCGTGCGTTGACTCCCTCGGAGGCCAGCGTCTGTCGTGCCGCCACGGCGAGCTGAACCTCGGAGCCCGTGGCGATCAGGATCACATCGGGCGTACCGCCGGGCGCCTCGGCCAGGACGTAAGCGCCGCGCGTCGCCAGTTCGGCCGACGCGAACGTGTCGCCGGATGCTTCGCCCGCACCGCGTTCGAACACCGGGATGTTCTGACGTGTCAGAGCGATACCGGCGGGGCCGGCGTGACGGCGCAGCAACTCGAGCCAGACGACGGCCGTCTCGTCGGCGTCGGACGGGCGTACGAGCGCGAAGTTGGGGATCGCCCGCAGCGTCGCGATCTGCTCGATCGGTTGGTGGGTCGGGCCGTCTTCGCCGAGCGCGACGGAGTCGTGCGTCCAGACGAACAGCGAGGGAACGTTCATCAGGGCGGCGAGACGCACCGGCGGGCGCATGTAGTCGCTGAAGATCAGGAACGTGCCGCCGAACGGGCGCGTCGGGCCGTGCAGCACGATGCCGTTGATGATCGCGCCCATCGCGTGCTCGCGGATGCCGAAGTGCAGCACGCGGCCGTACGGGGATCCGGTCCACTCGTGAGTGGACCATTCGGCGGGGATGAAGGACTTCGCGTTCTTGATGGTGGTGAGGTTCGACTCGGCCAGGTCGGCCGAGCCGCCCCAGAGCTCGGGAAGCTTCTCGGCGAGGGCGTTGATCACGAGACCCGATGCGGCGCGCGTCGAGACCTCTTTGCCGGCCTCGAAAGCGGGCAGCGCGTCCGCGATGTCGGCGGGCAGTTCGCGCGCCTGAAGACGGTCGAGCAGCGCCTTGCGGTCGGGGTTCGCGGCGGACCAGGCATCGAACGCGGTCTGCCATTCGGCGTGCGCTGCGGCCCCTCTGTCACGGAGTCCGCGGGTGTGGGCGATGACAGCGTCGTCGACCACGAAGTTCTTCTCTGGGTCGAATCCGAGCACCTTCTTCGTGGCGGCCAGTTCGTCGGCGCCGAGCGCCGAGCCGTGGATCTTGCCGCTGTTCTGCTTGCCGGGCGACGGCCAGCCGATGATCGTCTTGAGGATGATGAGCGAGGGCTTGCTCGTCTCGCCCTTCGCCGCCTCGATCGCCGCGTACAGCTCGGCGACGTCTTCGACGTACTGGCCGGTCTTCTTCCAGTCGACCGTCAGCACCTGCCAGCCGTAGGCCTCGTAGCGCTTCGCGACATCCTCGGTGAAGGCGACGTTCGTGTCGTCCTCGATCGAGATCTGGTTCGAGTCGTAGATCGCGATGAGGTTGCCGAGCTCCTGGTGGCCGGCGAGCGAGGATGCCTCGCTCGTGACGCCCTCCTGCAGATCGCCATCACCGGCGATGACGTACACGAAGTGGTCGAAGGGTGAGGCTCCGGCCGCGGTCTCGGGATCGAACAGCCCGCGCTCGTACCGGGCCGCGTACGCGAACCCGACGGCCGAGGCCAGGCCCTGGCCAAGCGGGCCGGTCGTGATCTCGACGCCATCCGTGTGGCCGAACTCGGGGTGTCCCGGGGTCTTCGAGCCCCAGGTGCGCAGGGCCTCGAGGTCTTCGAGTTCGAGGCCGAAGCCGCCCAGGTAGAGCTGGATGTACTGCGTGAGCGACGAGTGCCCCACGGAGAGGATGAAACGGTCGCGCCCGAGCCAGTGCGGGTCGGCCGGGTCGTGTCGCATCACGCGCTGGTAGAGGAGATACGCCGCGGGGGCGAGGCTCATCGCGGTTCCCGGATGGCCGTTGCCCACCTTCTCGACCGCATCTGCCGCGAGCACGCGGACGGTGTCCACGGCCTGCTTGTCGATCTCGTCCCAACGCAGTTCCGACACCGGACCGCCCTTCGTCTTGGGGAGCGCCTCAGCCGCCTCTCGAGCACACGCCGAATCGTTTTCGGGGGTGTTCACGGGGGAGGGCGCGAGGGCGCATGTCATGTGGTTCCAGCATAGCGAAGGGGCATCCCCGCGCGGCGGGTCGTGCGAGGCGCGGTGTTGCCGTGCCGCTGCTCGGGGAGGGACGCCGCGCCGATGCCATAGACTCGAGGCGTATTTGCGAGCGCCGAGCGGGGAGCGATGGACATCACGACGACGCCTGACATCCGGGCATCCGACGCCCCCGCGGCTCCGCGATCCTTCGGTCGCGCGCTGCGTGCCTACGTCGCTCTGACGAAGCCCCGCGTCCTCGAACTGCTGCTCGTCACGACCGTTCCGGTCATGATCCTGGCTCAGAACGGGCTCCCCAACCTGTGGCTCGTCCTCGCCACGGTGATCGGCGGTTCGCTGAGCGCCGGGTCCGCCGCGGCGTTCAACATGTACCTGGATCGCGACATCGACGCTCACATGCAGCGCACCGAGAACCGGCCGCTCGTGACGGGCGAGGTCTCGCCGCGCGGCGCTCTCGTCTTCGCCTGGTCGCTCGCGGTGTTCTCGACCCTCTGGCTCTGGGCGACGACCAACGCCCTGGCCGCGATCCTGTCGGCGACGGCCATCTTCTTCTACGTCGTGATCTACACGATGATCCTCAAGCGTCGCACCGAACAGAACATCATCTGGGGTGGGATCGCCGGGTGCTTCCCGGTCGTGATCGGCTGGTCGGCCGTCACCGGTTCGCTGAGCTGGACCGCGCTCATCCTGTTCGCGCTCGTCTTCCTCTGGACGCCGCCGCACTACTGGCCTCTGTCCATGAAGTACAAGGCCCAGTACGACAACGTGGATGTGCCGATGCTCGGTGCCACCCGCAGCGGGGCTCAGGTCGGCCTCCAGGTCATCCTGTACGCCTGGGCGACGGTTGCGTGCTCGCTGCTGCTCATCCCCGTTGCGAACATGGGGATCGTCTACACGGCATCCGCGCTCGTGTTCGGCGGGTGGTTCATCTACGAATCGCACCGGCTCTACAACCGTGCCGTACGCGGCACCGAGCCCGCGCCGATGCGTGTGTTCCACGCGTCCATCACGTACCTGACGCTGCTGTTCGTCGCGATCGCGGTCGACCCGCTGCTTCCGTTCTAGCCGCAGAACGCCGATCGCCGGGCCGCTGAAATCCTCAGCTTCCCGGCGATCGGACGTGCGGCGCGCCCGCGCTCAGTTCTTGGGCGGGGCGACCTGTTCGCCGGGCACGGCGGCCGGGTCGGCCTGCACGGCAGCCTCGTCGGCGGTCACACCGTCGACCACGACGGTTCCGTTCGGGCCGGGCTCGACCTCGTCGACACCGTCGTCGAGCGTGTCGGCGACGATGACGAGAGGCTCATCACGCTTGACCAGTGATGCGGCGACGGCGAGCGTCAGCGCGAACGCGAGGCCGATCAGGCCGGCTCCGATCAGGACGGATCCGAGAACGGCCCACGACTGACCCGCGTAGACCTCGACGCCGGTTGCGCTGCCATCGAGGATCGAGGAGGTCATGACGCCGAGCTTGTCGAGGGTGAGCCACAGACCGACACCGCCGGCTGCTACGGAGCCGACGATGAGGGCCCAGTAGGGAATGCTGCGGACGAGGCGGGGACGGGCGGTCATAGGTTCTCCTTGTTCGAGGCGCGGCGTAACGAGCCGCGGGAGAGACTATTCCGGGCTCGGTCGTGCGGGACCTATCCGAAGCCTATGTGTTCGCTGTGCGTGCGACCGGGTCTGCGACGGGCGTGCGGCTCTATCGCGCGGATACGGATGTCGCGGGCGCGGCCTCGTCGGCTGCGATACCCGCCCCGCCCGATACCTTCAGGTGCATGATGACCGCGGTCATCGCCGCCACCAGCAGCACCGCCAGCACCATGTGGATGTTCACGAGCGCGACCGGAAGGCCCGTTCGCGCCTGCCACAGGCCGACGGCGATCTGTACAGCTTCGACGGCCAGCAACATCAGAACCCAGCGCCGCAGCGGAAGTCGCCAGCTGCCCACCAGCAGGAGCAGGGTGAGCGCGAGGGTCGCGTATGCCGGCCAAGAGTGCAGGTGCTGCATGAGCTCCGGGTCGAGTCCGTTGCGCGCGGCACCCGCGTCTCCGGCGTGCGGTCCGGCGCCGGTGACCACGATCCCGACCAGCACGGTGACGAGCACGACCACCGAGGTCAGGTGGGCGAGCATCGCGAGCCCACGAGGCACGACGGGTATGCGTCGGCCGGGCGTCGAATACACGCGGACGACGAACACGGTCGCGAAGGCGACCAGCACGACCGACGCGAAATAGTGGAGGCCCACGACGTAGGGGTTGAGGTTGGTCAGCACCGTGATGCCGCCGATGACAGCCTGGATCGGCACGTACAGACCGATGATCAGCGCGAGCCAGAACAGGTCGGGCCGGGCGCGACGCATCCGAACGACGAACAAGAATGTCACGATCGCGACCGCCACGAGCACGAACGTCAACAGGCGGTTGCCGAACTCGATGATCCCGTGGATACCCATCTCGGGAGTGTTCACGAACGACTCGGGCGTGCAGCGCGGCCAGGTGGGGCAGCCCAGCCCCGAGGCGGTCAGCCGAACCAGACCGCCGGTACCGACGATCGCGACCTGCACGACGAACGTGGCCCAGGCGGCGACGATGACGCGCCGATCGACGGTGTCGGGGAGCATCCGCCAGATTTTCTGCGCGCGACCGGGTTCCTGCGACAAGCGGATCGCCTCCTGGGGGCATGCCGCGTCGGGTCGGGCGCGGGCGGTGGTCGGCCCGCCGGTCGGGTCGACCCTGTAGAATCGAGGGGTTGCGGTGCGCGTGCGAAAGCACTCGACGCGCTGCCAACAGTTTAGGCGCGCGAACCGTGTGCCCCTGAGCCTGGCCCGGAAACGGCGGACCCCGTTCTCGCACACAGAGAACGAATGGATCGCCGGGGCGGATGAAACCGTTGCGGCCAAGAGGAGAGTGTGACCATGTCTGACGTCCTGATCGATCGCCCCGAACTGGCGGGGCTCGGAGTCTACGAATTCGGCTGGCACGATCCCGACGCTGCGGGGGCCGCCGCCAAGCGCGGCCTCAGCGAAGCGACGGTGCGTGACATCTCGGCGCTCAAGGCCGAACCCGAATGGATGCTGCAGCGCCGTCTGAAGGCGCTCGAGCTCTTCGGCCGCAAGCCCATGCCGACGTTCGGCGCCGACCTCAGTGAGATCGACTTCGACAACATCAAGTACTTCGTGCGCTCGACCGAGAAGCAGGCGCAGTCCTGGGAAGACCTCCCGGAAGACATCCGCAACACGTACGAGCGCCTGGGAATCCCCGAGGCCGAGCGCCAGCGCCTCGTCTCGGGTGTCGCGGCGCAGTACGAGTCCGAGGTCGTGTACCACCAGATCCGTGAGGACCTCGAGGCGCAGGGTGTCATCTTCATGGACACCGACACCGCGCTCCGTGAGCACCCCGAGATCTTCGAGGAGTACTTCGGGACGGTCATCCCGTCCGGCGACAACAAGTTCGCGGCGCTCAACACCGCGGTGTGGTCGGGTGGCTCATTCGTCTACGTCCCGAAGGGCGTGCACGTCGAGATCCCACTGCAGGCGTACTTCCGCATCAACACCGAGAACATGGGCCAGTTCGAACGGACCCTGATCATCGCGGACGAGGGCAGCTACATCCACTACATCGAGGGCTGCACGGCTCCGATCTACAAGAGCGATTCGCTGCACTCCGCCGTCGTCGAGATCATCGTGAAGAAGAACGCCCGCGTTCGCTACACGACGATCCAGAACTGGTCGAACAACGTCTACAACCTCGTCACCAAGCGTGCGGTCGCGCACGAGGGGGCGACGATGGAGTGGATCGACGGCAACATCGGCTCCAAGGTGACGATGAAGTACCCGGCTGTCTATCTGATGGGCGAGCACGCGAAGGGCGAGACGCTGTCGGTCGCTTTCGCCGGTCCGGGTCAGCACCAGGACGCCGGCGCCAAGATGATCCACATGGCCCCCTACACGCAGTCCTCGATCGTGTCGAAGTCGATCGCTCGTGGCGGCGGACGCGCGGGATACCGCGGTGAGGTTCGCGTCGACGCGAATGCGCATCACTCGGCCAACACGGTCCGGTGCGATGCCCTGCTGATCGATACGATCTCGCGCAGCGACACGTACCCGGCCATCGACATCCGCGTCGACGACGTGCAGCTGGGCCACGAGGCGACCGTCTCGAAGGTCAGCGAGGAGCAGCTGTTCTACCTGCAGTCCCGTGGCATGGCCGAGGACGAGGCGATGGCCATGATCGTGCGCGGATTCATCGAGCCGATCGCCCGCGAACTGCCCATGGAGTACGCCCTCGAGCTGAACAAGCTCATCGAGATGGGCATGGAAGGAAGCGTCGGATGATTCTTCGACCGACGACGAAAGGACGAGTCGGAGCGTGACGACGACAACGACCACCCCCCGCCAGGTGCCCGGAAACGTGCCCCACACCGACGGAGGATGGGGGCAGACGACTGCGCGCACCATCCCCGTCCAGACGCGCTCCGCGCGCCCCCGTTCGTTCGTGCCCGCCGACTTCTCGCGGCCCACGGGCCGCGAGGTGAACTGGAAACAGACGCCCGTCGCGCGCCTCGCCGCGCTCTTCGACGACGTCGCCGGTGACGAGGGCGCCGTGGGCATCACCGTTACGGGTCCGCTCGCCGCCGCCGGGCTGAAGGTCGGCCAGTCGCCCCGCGGCGAGGTCTTCGAACCCGAAGACCTGCCGAGCGCCATCGCCTGGTCGCGTACCGCCGAGGCCCTCTACCTCGCGGTGCCCGCGAACGACGAGCTCGCCGAGCCCGTCGTCGTGGAGTTCATCGGCGCCGGTGCGGGCCTGCGTGCACACGCGCACGTGGTGATCGAGGCGCGCGAGAACTCCAGCGCGACCGTCATCCTGCGCCACGAGGGCTCCGCGGCGTTCGCTCAGAACGTCGAGATCATCGTGCGCCAGGGCGCCCGGTTGAACGTCGTGTCGGTGCACCGCTGGGACGACGATGCCGTGCACGCCGCGGCTCACCAGGCGCGCGTCGAGCGCGACGGAAGCCTGCGGCATTCGGTCGTCAGCTTCGGCGGAGGCGTCGTGCGCGTCAACCCGTCGGTCGACCTCGCGGGCGCAGGCTCCGAGGGCGAGGTCTACGGTCTGTCGTTCGCCGACGCCGGCCAGCATCTCGAGAGCCAGGTGTACGTCCACCATCGCGGACCGCAGACGCGCGCTGACGTGCTCTACAAGGGCGCGCTCCAGGGCGTCGGCGCTCGTTCCGTCTGGATCGGCGACGTGCTGATCGGGCCGGATGCCACGGGCACCGATTCCTACGAGGCCAACCGCAACCTGGTGCTGACCGAGGGCGCGCGCGCCGACTCGATCCCGAACCTCGAGATCGAGACCGGAGACATCCAGGGCGCCGGGCACGCGAGCGCCACCGGACGTTTCGACGACGAGCAGCTCTTCTACCTGCAGGCCCGCGGCATCAGCGAGGACGAGGCGCGGCGCCTCGTGGTCATCGGCTTCCTCGCCGAGATCGTCCAGAAACTCGGTGTCCCGGCCCTGGAAGAAGAGCTCACCGCCGCGATCGAGGCGGAGCTCGCCGAGGGCGTCGCGTGACACTGCAGCGCGCCTGCGCCCTGAGTGAGCTCGAACAGGACACGGCCAAGCGCGTCGAACTCGACGGCGTCGCGATCGCCGTCGTCCTCGACGGTAATGGCGAAGTCCACGCGATCGGCGATGTCTGCACACACGGAGACATCTCGCTGTCGGACGGTTTCGTCGAGGGTGAGACGCTCGAGTGCTGGGCCCACGGCTCGGCGTTCTCGCTGCGCACCGGCCGTCCCCTCAACCTTCCGGCATACGAGCCGGTACCCGTCTTCGTCGTCCAGATCGACGGTGACGACGTTCTCATCGATCCCGCTTCCACCGTGGCCGTCTGACCGGCCGAGTCCGTTAGGAACCCCTTCACATGTCTGTCCTCGAAGTTCGCGACCTGCACGTCACCGTCGAAACGGATGCCGGCGTCACGCCCATCCTGAACGGCGTCACCCTCACCATCCGCACGGGCGAGACCCACGCGATCATGGGCCCCAACGGCTCAGGAAAATCGACCCTGGCGTACACGATCGCCGGACATCCGAAGTACACCGTCACCTCGGGTTCGATCACGCTCGATGGCGAGGACGTCCTCGCGATGTCCGTTGACGAGCGGGCGCGGGCGGGGCTGTTCCTCGCGATGCAGTACCCGGTCGAGATCCCCGGGGTCACCGTCAGCAACTTCCTGCGCACCGCCAAGACCGCGATCGACGGCGAGGCGCCCTCGATCCGCAACTGGGTCAAGGACATCCGCGTCTCGATGAAGAACCTGCGCATGGACCCGAAGTTCGCCGAGCGCAACGTCAACGAGGGCTTCTCGGGCGGCGAGAAGAAGCGTCACGAGATCCTGCAGCTCGAGCTCCTGAAGCCCCGCATCGCGGTGCTCGACGAGACCGACTCGGGCCTCGACGTCGACGCGCTCAAGATCGTGTCGGAGGGTGTCAACCGCGCCAAGGCCGAGACTGATCTCGGCGTCCTGCTGATCACGCACTACACGCGCATCCTCCGCTACATCGCGCCGGACTTCGTGCACGTGATGGTCGCCGGTCGCATCGTCGAAGAGGGGGGTCCCGAGCTCGCGGACCGCCTCGAGAACGAGGGTTATGACCGGTTCCTGGACACCGCTTCCGAGCCCGCCGCACCCGCGGGCGCTTAGGATATATCCATGACCGCGACGCTCGCTCCCGAGAAGTACGACGAGGTCTCCGAGGCGCTCAAGGACGTCATGGATCCCGAACTCGGGATCAATGTGGTCGACCTCGGCCTGATCTACGACCTCGGCTGGGACGACGAGAACGACGCCCTGGTGATCCACATGACGCTCACGAGCGCCGGATGCCCGCTGACCGATGTGCTCGAAGAGCAGACGGCGCAGGCCCTGGACGATGTGGTCGAGCGCTTCCGGATCAACTGGGTGTGGATGCCGCCCTGGGGTCCCGAGAAGATCACCGACGACGGACGCGACATGATGCGCGCCCTCGGGTTCTCGATCTAGCCGTACCTCGCTCGGCCGCCTGACGGCGCGCCGCGCCGCGGTCGGTAGGCTCTCAGGGTGACCGTCGTGCCCCTCGAAGCGCTTCCCCTCGATCGGTTGCGCGAGCGTTCGAGCGTCAAGTGGCGCCGCTACCCGGCCGACGTTCTGCCGATGTTCGTCGCCGAGACGGACTATGCGCTCGCTCCCGCAATCACCGCGGTGCTTTCGCGGGCGGTGGAGCTGGGCGACACGGGGTACACGTCACCGGCTTCGGGGATCCGCGAGGCGTACGCCGCCTTTGCCGCACGTAGATTCGGATGGGATGTATCGCCCGACGCTATTCGCTCGACCGGTGACGTGATCATGGGTGTCGTCGAGATCCTGCGCCGCTCGATCTCGCCCGGTGACCGGGTCATCGTAACACCGCCGGTGTACCCGCCTTTCTATGAGGCGATTCCCGAGGCCGGTGGCGAGGTCGAGCGTGTTCCGCTGCTGCAGCGCGACGGGGGGTTCGAGCTGGACCTGGCCGGGATCGAGGCGGCACTACGCGACGGGGCGCGGGCCGTGTTGCTCTGCAATCCGCACAACCCGACTGGCACAGTCCACTCGAGGGAAGCGCTCGCGCGCCTCGCCGAGATCGCCGAGGCGGCCGGAGCCATCGTCGTGAGCGATGAGATCCACGCCCCGCTCACCCAGCCGGGCATCGGTTTCACGCCGTTCCTGGACGCATCCGATGCCGCCGCCCGCGTCGGTTATGCGGTGACGAGCGCGAGCAAGGCGTTCAACCTCGCCGGGCTGAAATGCGCACTCATGATTGCCACCGATCCGCGGCGATTCGACGTCGTTCGGGGACTCCCGGAGGAGGTCGAGTGGCGTACGGGTCTATTCGGGGCACTCGCGGGCGTGGCGGCATTCCAGCCCGAGAGCGATGCCTGGTTGGATAGCCTGCTCGCGGCGATCGACCAGAACCGGCGCTTGCTCGCCGCGCTGCTGGGGGAGTACGTGCCCGGCGCGCGCTATGACATGCCGGCCGCCGGATATCTGGCCTGGGTCGACCTGTCAGAGCTCGGGTGGGGCGAGAATCCCGGTGTGAAGATCCTGCGTGACGCGAAGGTCGCCCTGCATTATGGACGGGCGTTCGGCGCGGAGGGTGCAGGGCGCGTGCGCATCAACATCGGCTGCTCACCCGCGGTGCTCACCGAGGCCCTCCAGAGGATCGGAGCTCTGATCGAGAGGTGAGCGGCGCGGTCCCCACCCCGCCGGTCGCTGCAGAGCCGACTTCGATCTGGCATCCCCGTCTCGTCTGGGTCACCCTCGGCGCCGTTGCGCTCATCTTCCTCGCGGCGACCCAGTCGCTCGCGATGACGACGGTCATGCCGATCATCAGTGACGACCTGTCCGGCGACTCGCTGTACGCCTTGGCGTTCGCGGGGACTCTCGCGACCGGGGTGATCGGGATGGTCGTGACCGGGGCGTGGTCGGATCGTTCGGGGCCCAAACCCGCCCTCTACGCCTCTATCGCTCTGTTTCTGATCGGCCTGATCGTGGCGGGCGTGGCGCCGAACATGCAGACGCTCGTGGTCGGGCGTCTGCTGCAGGGACTCGGAACCGGGGGACAGACGGTCGCGCTCTATGTCGTGGTCGCCCGCATCTACCCGCCTGCCATTCACGGCCGGGTGTTCGCCGCGTTCGCGGCAGCATGGGTCGTGCCCTCGCTGGTCGGGCCGCTGTTGGCCGGCGCCGTGACCGAGCACCTGCACTGGCGCTGGGTCTTCTTCGGTGTCGCGATCTTGACGGTCCTCGCCTTCACGGCCGTCGCCCTCCGTCTGCATGCGCTGGATCTGCGAACGCTGCAGCCGACACGCATCGGCTTCCTGCGGCGGCTCGGTCTTGCGCTGCTGGTTGCGGCATCAGTGCTGCTGCTCGGTATGTCGGGCGGGTTCGGGGTCGCGAGTCCGTTCGTCGCCATCGCCGCCGCCGTGGCGATCGGTTTCGCGGCACGTCCGCTTCTGCCGCCCCGGACGCTTCGTGCGGGACGCGGCCTGCCCAGCGTGATTCTGCTCCGCGGCCTGATCGCCGGGGCGCTCTTCGGCGCCGAGATCTATGTGCCGTATCTGATGATCGACCGCTACGGGTTCTCGCCCACGTGGGCAGGGCTCGGGCTCACGACGGCCGCTCTCGCATGGGCTATCAGCGCCGATATCCAGGGGCGCTTCGGTGATCGCATCGGAAATCGCCGAATCGTGCTCATCGGTAGCGCGCTGCTGACGGTCGCGACGGTCACCGCTGCGGTCTGCGCCGTGACGTTCGCGCACCCCGCCATCTTGATCGCCGGATGGACGTTATCGGGTGCGGGGGTCGGTCTGGTCTATTCGCGGCTCACAGTGCTCACGCTGGCTTACTCGAGTCCGGGGAACCAGGGCTTCAATTCGTCGGCGCTGTCGATATCGGATTCGACGGGCGCTGCCGTCACCATCGCCGTGATGGGACTCGTGTTCACCGGACTGTCGGGCACGGGATGGGAGTTTCCCGCGGTCTTCGCGTTGGCGGCGGGGATCGCGGTGTTCGCGCTGGTTCCCGGGTTGCGTCTCGACGCGCGTGATACAACCGGCGAGGACTCGCTCCCCGTCGGCTCTCCCGTCCGGTAACGGGGTGCGCGCGAGTTCCGGCTCGTATCCGTCTCAGGGGGGAGGCGGTCGGTCGTTGGAAACCCGAATAATCGGAGCATGAGCAAGACGATTCGCACGCCAGGAGCCGACGTGCTCACCACCCGGGGACGCGGCACAGTCGTCGATGTTCGGGCTACCCCTTCCGGCCAATTCGTCATCGGGGTCGAAGACGCAACCGGCGAGGTCGGTTACTTCACAGAGAGGGCGCTTCGTCTCGCGGACTGCTAGGACGTGGCGCCGACACGGAACTTCGGGCCGGGACGGGTCCGCGGTCGAACATCCCCTTCTCAGAAGGGTGGTGGGTCGGTGTTGGGGGTGAAGTGGACGGCGGGTGGTGGTTTGTCGATGTAGACGTGGCCGCCCGGGGAGGTCCATTCGAGGATTCCGCCGCCGAGTTGTCGGACGGTCCAGCCTGTTTCGCCTTTCAGGGTGTGGTGTCTCTTGCAGAGGCAGGCGAGGTTGCAGGCATCCGTGGGGCCACCCAATGCGTAGTCGTGGGTGTGGTCGCGGTCGCATCGGTGTGCGGGTTGCCGGCACCCGGGGAACCGGCAGTGCCGATCCCGTGCGCGCAGGAACCGTTTCATGTCCGCCGACGGTGTGTATCGGTCGACGGCGAGAACGCATCCGGTGATCGGGTCGGCGAGGACCCGTTCCCACCCCGTCGCGTGTCCCGCGAGCTGGCGGGCGGTGGCGGGGTCGATCGGGCACCGCCCGGCGAGCTCGGCGGGTTCATCGGTCACCCCGGCCAGAGCGAGGGCGGGGACGGTGACGTTCACGATCCCCCGGATCGCCCCCAGCCCACCGAACCCGTCCGACATCCCGGGCCCGGTTTCGACGGTCGGTGTGGTGGTGAGCAGCATGTCCGCGACGAGGTCCGCACGGATCTGATCCAGGGTCCGGGCGTCGGTCGGGTCGGCGTTCTTGATCGCCCGCGCTTGTTGTGTGATCCGGTCGTGCATCGCATGCGCCAGCACGGCGGGTTGGATGGTGCTGAACTCCGCCATCCCGTCCCCGAGGTCCCGCACACACGCACCCCGCGACGCACGCGCCTCCCGGTGACGCTCCGTCAACGTCCTCGGCTGCAACGATTCCGCGAGCCGCGCCAACGCAGACCCCAAACGGCCGGGCGTGGTTCCCTCCGCCCGGACCAACGCCTCGCGCTCGAACACGGCCCGCGCTTCGGCATCCGTGAGCGGCAGTCCGTGTTCCATGATCACCGCAACATGCCCCGCACCGATACGGCCTTCGTCCCACGCGTCGAACGTCGCGGGAAACGCCTCGGCAAGGGTCGCGGCGTCGTTCATGCGGCGTTGCACCGTCCGGTCGGACATGTTCGCCGCGACACCCAACTCCGCCGCCAACGCCCGCACCGGCAACTCCGCCTCACGCGACGAGACCGACACCAGCTCGGCAACACGGCGCATCCCGAGGCCGGCCGCATCCGCCAACACCCGCGCCTGCGCGGCCTGCGCCCGCGCCACCGCCCGCGACGCCTCTGCGAACCGCACCGCGAGATCACGCGCGGCAACATCGACATCGTCACCGGACGCGACACGTATGTTCGAATGCATGTTCGAAACTCTACGGACGACCACCGACATCCAACGCCCGAAAAGCACCGAAATCACGCCAAAACCGAGCGCGAAAGATGAGAGTCTTCACATGCTCAGACACGCCCGGCCGTGTCTCCGAACACTCGGAGCACACGGTGGCCCGGCAGCGAGGACGGGCCGTCAGCCGCGCGTGCGACGATCCGCGGCGCGCACGAGCATCCACGCGGCGGGAACCAGCAGCGCGGCGAAGGCCGCCTTGATCAGGCCGGGCACGATGAACGGCAGCACTCCCGCGCCCATGATCGAACCGACGGACACGTCGGCACCGAGGACGGTCGCCAGGATGAGTGCCATGTACGGCACACCGATCAGGAACGGGATGATGCTCGCCGCCACGAATCCCACGAATGCGAGGACCGGACGACGGTCCCACGCGCGCTGAGCGAACCATCCCGCGACGAATGCCGCCGGGATGAAGCCGACGATGAACCCGAACGAGGGAGCCAGCACGTAGGCGGGACCCGCGATCGGCCCGGCGAAGATCGGCAGGCCCGCGAGGCCGAGCAGCATGTACGACGTCAAGCTCACGGCACCGCGCCGGGCGCCCAGGGCGGCGCCCACCAGGATGACTCCGAGCGTCTGGCCCGTTATCGGCACCGGGCCGATGTAGAACGACACCTTCGCGAGCAGCGCGACGACGGCGACGCCGGCCAATACCAGGGCCGCGTCCATCGTGAATGCCCGCGCACGGGTCGAGGGACGGGAGATGATGTCGGCGAGGACGCGGCGAGATCCAGCGGCGGGGGCGACGGCGGTCATGAGGACTCCTTATGCAACGGAACGACAGGGTGCAACGGAACGACAGGACGACGGCGCGTCGGGGCGACAGTGACTCTCGTCGTCTGGGCGGTGGTGCTCGATCGCGATGGGTGCGCGCTCCCGACTTATACTAGGGGGCTGGCACCTCTGCCCCCTTTGTACCCACCCCACCGACGGAACGGACATCCGCTGTGCTCGCCGTGCACGATCTCGAGATCCGCGTGGGCGCCCGAATCCTCATGTCGGGCGTCACCTTCCGCGTCTCTCCGGGCGACAAAGTCGGGCTCGTGGGACGTAACGGGGCGGGCAAGACGACGCTGACCAAGGTTCTCGCGGGCGATCTCCCGCCCGCGGACGGACGCGTCGAGTCGACGGGCGAACTCGGGTATCTGCCGCAGGACCCGCGCTCGGGTGATCCCGACATGCTCGCCCGCACCCGCATCCTCGATGCCCGCGGCCTCGGCACGCTCGCGATCGGCATGCACGAAGCCACGCTCGCGATGGCGGACGAGGATCCGGATGTCTCGGCCCGAGCGATGAAGACGTACGGCCAGCTCACCGAACGTTTCGAGGCTCTCGGTGGCTACACGGCCGAGGCCGAAGCCGCGACGATCTCGCACAATCTCTCGCTGCCGGACCGGATTCTCGACCAGCCGCTGCGCACCCTGTCAGGCGGTCAGCGTCGCCGCATCGAGCTCGCGCGCATCCTGTTCTCGGATGCCGAATCGATGATCCTCGACGAGCCGACGAACCACCTCGACGCCGACAGCGTGGTGTGGTTGCGCGAGTTCCTCAAGAACTACAAGGGCGGGCTGATCGTGATCAGCCACGACGTCGAGCTCGTGGGCGAGACCGTCAACCGAGTCTTCTACCTGGACGCGAACCGCCAGGTCATCGACGTCTACAACATGAACTGGAAGAACTACCTGCGCCAGCGGGTGGCCGACGAAGAGCGCCGCAAGAAGGAGCGCGTCAACGTCGAGAAGAAGGCGACGGCCCTGCAGCTCCAGGCCGCGCGCTTCGGTGCGAAGGCCTCCAAGGCCGCGGCTGCGCATCAGATGGTCGCCCGTGCCGAGAAGATGCTGTCCGGCCTCGACGAGGTCCGTCAGGTCGAGCGCGTCGCGAAACTCCGCTTCCCGAAACCCGCGCCGTGCGGCAAGACGCCGCTCATGGCATCCGGGCTCTCCAAGTCGTACGGTTCGCTCGAGATCTTCACGGATGTCGATCTGGCCATCGACAGAGGGTCCAAGGTCGTCATCCTCGGCTTCAACGGCGCGGGCAAGACCACGCTGCTGCGAATTCTCGCGGGTGTCGACAAGCCCGACACGGGACAGCTGGAGCCCGGCCACGGGCTGAAGATCGGCTACTACGCCCAGGAGCACGAGAATCTCGACGTGAACCGTTCGGTGCTCGAGAACATGATGTCGGCGGCGCCCGACATCACCGCGACCGAGGCGCGCAAGGTGCTCGGATCCTTCCTCTTCACCGGTGACGACGTGTTGAAGCCCGCGGGGGTGCTGTCGGGTGGTGAGAAGACACGCCTGTCTCTCGCGACGCTCGTCGTCTCATCCGCGAACATGCTGCTGCTCGATGAGCCCACGAACAACCTCGATCCCGCCTCGCGCGAAGAGATCCTCGGCGCCCTCTCGCACTACGAGGGCGCGGTCGTGCTCGTGTCGCACGACGAGGGAGCGGTCGAGGCGCTCAACCCCGAACGTGTGCTGATCCTGCCCGACGGGGTCGAGGACATCTGGAACCGCGAATACGCGGACCTCGTCTCGCTCGCCTGACGCTCAGCGCGAGGCCGAGTCGAGAATCGCGTCCTCGGCATCGGAATCGGCGTCGCGTCGCCGGGCGGGAGCGCGCGGGGTCCGGGGCGACGGGGGAGCGGATGCATCCGGTTCCGCATCCTCACGCGCGATATCCGCGCGGTCTTCGCGACGCTGCGCGATCTCGGTCTTGATCACATACCCGATGAAGATGAAGCCCATGATGGCGAAGAGGATCCACTGGATCGCGTACGACAGGTAAGGCCCGGGATCCTCGGTCGGCGAAGTGAGTGGCGTCGGCCGTTCGGCCGGTGCGGGGTCCTCGGAGATCATCAGACCGTAGGCGGCGGTAATCGTCTCGCCCCCGGTCTGCTCGGCGATCGCGGGGAGGTCGATCACGGGCACCTGCCCCTCCGGCGCACCACGACCGGACGCAGGCGTCGGCTCGCCCGGACGCAGACGCACGGTCACGCTGACCTCACCGGACGGGGGTGCGGGCACGACCGCGGGATCCGAGCTGTCGGAAGCCGGCGGAACCCAGCCCCGGTTCACGATGAAGATGCGTCCGTCCTCGAGCCGCAATGGCGTCAGCACCTCGAACGCGCTCGTCCCGCCGTGCGGTCGGTTTCGCGCGAGGAGCTGCTCGTCGGGCAGGTACCGTCCCTGGAGCAGGACCGGCAACCACTCGGTGCCGGGGTCGAACTCGGTCGTGCCGGAGAGCACGGATGCCACCGGCACCGGCTCGGCGTCGTAGTTGGACTCGATCAGCGCCAGATCGGCGGAGCGCTCTTGATTGCGCGAGAACTGCCAGTTCGACAGGAATGCGCACGCGATCGCGAAAACGACCGCGAGAGCGACATAGATGGCCCAGCGGCCCGCGCGAGGCAGGTTCTGCATGCTGCGGTTCTGTGCCATCACGGGCCCTCGATGGAAACGGGCGAGCTTGGCGCGTGCTCTGCATCCGCGGGGAACGGGGAGAGCTCGACGGGGAAGTCGCGCGCGGCCAGATAGTCGCGCAGGTATTCGGCGTGCTCGTCGCATGCGAGCCAGATCTTGCGGCGGTCGGGCGCGTGGATGCGCGGGTTGCGCCAGATGACCTGCCACGAGGCTTCGGTTCGGCAACCGGCGCGCGAGCAGGGATCAGAGCCGGGCTCGAGCCCACCGCCCAGCATCGACATCAGTTCGTGTCCTCGGGACGAGGAGTTTCGGTGAGACGGATCACGCCCGGTGTCGTTTCGGCGGGCGCGGATCCGGCCGCGGCGGCGGGGGGAACCGGAGCCGGCAGCATCCGCTGCACGGGTTCCGCCCGTGGGCTCGTGTCGAAGCCGACGTTCGCAACGATCACGGCGATGTACGGCAGGAAGATCGCGCCCGCGGCGAAGACCCACGTGTACCAGCCGTAGGGGGTGACGACGGCCATGAGCACGAAGCACGAGATGCGGATCGCCATCGTCCACATGTACCGCCGCACCCGTGCGGCCGCCTCGTCGCGCGGAGCGCGCGGCAGAGAGGTCGAGGACAGGGACGCGGCGGGTTTCTTCACGGTGCTTCCAGCGTACGCCGCTGAAAGCGTGCCATGCCCGTTCAGGACACGCTGGAGGAGTACTCGATCGCCGTCAGGAAGAACGGCAGGAACGCCAGCAGCGCGATGACGCTCAGGACCGTAAGTCCGATGCCGACCCAGCCGATGATCGTGCCCGCGAGCGCGAGGCCGCGTCCCTGCTCTCCGGACTGCTTGAGCTGGTTGAGCGACATGTGACCGGTGATCACCGCGACGATCGACGCGATGAACGGAATCAGGACGAACCCGACGATTGCGCTCACGAGAGAGACGATCGCGAGCGTGTTGGTCTTCGCGGCGGGCGGGTACGCACCATAACCCGGGGCGGCCGGGTATCCGCCGGCCGGGGGAGCGGCCGGGTACCCCTGCGAGACCGGGGGTGCGGGCGGGTAGCCCTGCGACGCGGGGGGCGCGGGGGGATAGTTGCCGGGTTCGCCTGCGGGCGGGGTGGAAGTCATGGGAAAGCCTCTCGTCGGTAGTGCTCAGACTCTCAGCGGTGCCGCCCGCATGTCAACGCGACGAGCGGTGGGTAGGGTGGAGCGGTCTCATCCCGACCCTCAGGAGTGCCATGACCACCGAACGTGTCGTCCTCGTCACCGGCGGAAACCGCGGAATCGGTCGCGCCATAGCCGAGCGATTCGTCGCCGAAGGCCATCGCGTCGCTGTGACGGCCCGATCGGGCGAGGGGCCGGAAGGGACTCTCACGGTTCGCGCCGACGTCACCGACGCGGCCTCGGTGGATGCCGCGTTCACGGAGGTGGAGGCACAGCTCGGTCCCGTCGAGGTGGTTGTGGCGAACGCGGGCATCACCAAGGACACGCTGCTCATGCGGATGTCGGAGGACGATTTCGACTCGGTCGTCTCGACGAACCTGGGCGGCGCGTTCCGTGTCGTCAAGCGGGCGTCGAAGGGCATGCTGCGCGCGCGCTGGGGTCGGGTCATCCTGATCTCGAGCGTCGTCGGACTCTATGGATCTGCCGGGCAGGTCAACTACGCCTCGTCGAAGAGCGGACTCGTCGGTTTCGCCCGCTCGCTCACGCGCGAACTCGGCGGCCGGGGAATCACCGCGAATGTCGTCGCCCCGGGGTTCATCGAAACCGACATGACGGCGGCGCTTCCCGATGAGACGCAGGCCGAGTACAAACGCAGCATCCCGGCGGGCCGCTTCGCCACCCCCGACGAGGTCGCCGGTGTCGTCGCCTGGCTCGCCTCCGACGATGCGGCCTACATCTCGGGTGCGGTCATTCCCGTCGACGGTGGTCTCGGGATGGGCCACTGACGCTCGGTTCGGTCGACGCGATCAGCGTGTGATGGAGTCGAGGATCGCCTGACCCAGAGCAGCCGGCTGCGTCACCTGCGGCCAGTGCCCGGTGCCGAGGTGGACGACGCGCACGTCCTCGATCGCGTTGAATTCGGCGCCCCACTCCGGCCATTGCTCGAGCATCGCGCGCAGGGTGGCCTCGTCGTTCGCGCCGCTCAGCACGGTCATCGGCCGCGCGCGGCGGCGAGGATCGTGCAGATGGATCGGATCCATCGGCACGCCCCGCGGCACCGGCAGGGCACGTGCGGCCCAGACCTGCCGCGTGGCCTCGTCGATGTCGGCGACATCGGGTTCGTCGAAGGTGTCCCATCCGGGGAAGGGGATGACACCATCCACCACCTCGAACTCCGAGATGATCGAGCCATCCGGTGGCGGTACGGTGTCGACGAGCACGAGGTGCGCGACGCGATCCGGTCGGGCGTCGAGAGCGCCGTAGGCGACGTTGCCTCCGCCGCTGTGACCGACGAGCACGACTTCTCCGGGTAGCGCGTCGATCCGGGCGACGACCGCCGCGACCCAGTCGGCGATGCCGATGTCGGCGGATTCGGTTCCGGGGGACCCGGTGCCGGGCATGGTGAGCGCGTGGGTTCGGTGGCCAGCCTCACGCAGGGCGGGAACGACGTCGTCCCAGGAGGACGCATCGAGCCAGAGACCGGGTACGAGGATGATGTCCATGCCGCGACGCTACGCCGTGGTGCCGGCACGGCGCGAGCAGGTTCCGCCTATCGCGGCAGGAGGGGAATGACCTCGCGCAGGTCGACGCGCCCGATCACCAGCGGCGCCGCGGCGCGGACCGCGGGCTTGGCGTTGAAGGCCAGCCCCAGCCCGGCGGTGGCGAGCATCGCCAGGTCGTTGGCGCCGTCGCCGATGGCGACCGTGCGCGTGAGCGGCACCTGGTGTTCGGCGGCCCACTCGCGTAGACCGGCCGCCTTCGCCGCGCCGTCGACGATGGGTCCATCGATCGTGCCGGTCAGCATGTCATCCGCCTGCACGAGGCGATTGGCGCGCCACATGTCGACGCCCAGGGCAGGCGCCACGGTGTCGAGGATCTCGTGGAAGCCACCCGACACGACGCCCACCAGGCCGCCGAGGGCGTGTACGGTCTCGATCAGCTCGCGTACGCCGGGAGTCGGTTCGATACGCGAGATCACGCGGGAGAACGCCGAAACCGGCACCCCAGCCAGCGCATGGACACGCGACCGCAGGCTCTCGGCGAAGTCCACCTCGCCCCGCATCGCTGCTTCGGTTGCGGCGGCGACCTCGGGCCCGCGGCCCGCCTCGTCGGCGAGCAATTCGATGACCTCGTTGCGGATCAGCGTGGAATCGGCGTCCAGGACGACGAGCAGGCGGGTGACGTCTGAACTCACCTCACGAGGTTAGCGCGGCCAGCGCGCACCGCTCGGCAGCGCGAGGTCGGGCGCGGGCCCGGTCGAGCGGGTGCCGGTCACGGGCATCCCAGATCACGCGTCGACGCGGACGTTCTTGCCGACGACCGTCAATCCCGAATCGGTCACCGTGAACCCGCGCGCAAGGTCCCGCTCGCGATCCACCCCGACGGTGGCGCCGGGGGCGAGCTCGACGTTCTTGTCGAGGATCGCGCGATGGATGCGTGCGCCCGAACCCACGCGGACGTAGTCGAAGAGCACCGAGTCGGTGATCGTCGAGCCACCGCCCGCGAGTGCCCAGGGTCCGACGACGCTCCGCTCGAGGTGAGTGCCCGAGAGCACGGAACCGAGCGACACGATGGAGTCGATCGCGTTGCCGATGCGTCCGACCGAGTCGCGTACGAACTTCGCCGGCGGGGAATTGACCGTCTGCGAGTGGATCGGCCAGTCCGTGTTGTAGAGGTTGAAGATCGGCAGCGTCGAGATCAGATCCATGTGCGCGTCGAAGAACGAATCGATCGTCCCGACGTCCCGCCAGTAGGCGCGGTCGCGATCGGTCGAGCCGGGCACGTCGTTGCGCTTCATGTCGTAGACGCCGGCCTCGCCGCGGCCCACGAAGTAGGGCACGATGTCGCCGCCCATGTCGTGGTTCGACGTCGTCAGCTCGCCATCCGCCTCGACGGCCTCGATCAGGGCATCCGCGTCGAAGATGTAGTTGCCCATCGAGGCGAGCACCTCGTGGGGCGCGTCGGAGAGACCCTCGGGGTTCTGGGGCTTCTCGAGGAAGTCCCGGATGCGCGTCGGGTCGGCCTTGTCGACGTCGATGACACCGAACTGGTTGGCGAGCGCGATCGGCTGGCGGATTCCGGCGACCGTCGCCCGGGCGCCGGACTCGATGTGCGCGTCGAGCATCTGACGGAAATCCATCCGGTACACGTGATCGGCGCCGATCACGAAGACGATGTCGGGCTTCTCGTCGTTGATGAGGTTGAGGCTCTGCAGGATGGCGTCGGCCGACCCCGAGAACCACCGTTTGCCCAGGCGCTGCTGTGCGGGAACGGAGGTCACGTACGAGTCGAGCATCGGCGACATCCGCCAGGTCTGCGAGATGTGGCGGTCCAGGCTGTGCGACTTGTACTGCGTCAAGACGACGAGTTGGCGCAGTCCCGAGTTCACGAGATTCGAGATCGCGAAGTCGATCAGTCGATACTGCCCTCCGAAGGGCACGGCGGGCTTCGCGCGATCCGCCGTCAAGGGCATCAATCGCTTGCCCTCGCCGCCCGCGAGGATGATTCCGAATACCTTCGGCGGTGTAGCCATGCCGACAGACTATGCCCGACTTCCTGCGGCGACTAGCGTTGCACGCATGCGCGTCGACATCGTCACCAAGGAATATCCGCCCGAGGTATACGGGGGTGCCGGGGTGCATGTCACGGAGCTCGTTCGAGCCCTTCGAACGCGCATGGATGTGCGCGTTCGCGCCTTCGGCGCCGAGCGCGACGAACCGGGCACGACGTCATATTCCGTGCCGGGTGAACTGGCCTCGGCGAACCCTGCCATTCAGACGATGGGAGTCGATCTCGCGATCGTCGGGGATGTTGCGGGCGCGGACGTCGTGCACTCCCACACGTGGTACGCCAACTTCGCCGGCCATACCGCGTCGCTGCTGCACGGCATTCCGCACATCGTCTCGGCCCACAGCCTCGAGCCGCTCCGTCCGTGGAAGGCCGAACAGCTCGGCGGTGGGTATGCCGTGTCCAGCTGGATCGAGAAGACGGCCTACGAGTCCGCCGCCGCGGTGATCGCGGTCAGCGGGGGTATGCGTGCCGACATCCTGCGGAGCTATCCGGCGCTCGACCCGGCGAAGGTGCACGTCATCTACAACGGCATAGACGTCGACGAGTGGGCGCCGCTCGATGACCCCGATCTCGCATGCAGCCTGGGCCTCGATCCCGGCCGCCCCTCGGTCGTCTTCGTGGGGCGGATCACGCGTCAGAAGGGTCTGCCTTACCTGCTGCGTGCTGCCGCGCTGCTCCCGCCTGAGGTCCAGTTGGTGCTGTGTGCGGGTGCGCCCGACACGCCTGAGATCCTGGCCGAGGTCGAGTCGGCCGTGCGGGGTCTGCAGCAGGAACGCGGTGGCGTCGTCTGGATCGATCGCACGCTGTCGCGGCGTGAGCTTCGTGCTCTGCTGAGCGCTGCGACGACGTTCGTATGCCCATCGGTGTACGAACCGCTCGGGATCGTCAACCTCGAGGCAATGGCTTGCGGTGCGGCGGTCGTCGGAACCGCGACGGGTGGTATCCCCGAGGTCGTCGAGGACGGCGTCACCGGTCGCCTGGTGCCGATCGAACAGGTGCAGGACGGCTCGGGCACTCCCGTCGACCCCGATCGCTTCGTACGCGATCTCGCCGACGTGCTGACCGAGGTCGTCAGCGATCGGGCGCGCGCCGCCGACTACGGGCGAGCGGGTCGCGAACGGGCTGCGGCATCCTTCAGCTGGGATCGGATCGCCGCCGAGACGCATGACCTCTACACGCGCGTCATCGCCGGGTAGATGGTCCCGGGTATCGCCGCCGGGCCGGTTGTCGCTGCCCGACAGTGCGCGGCTGGCCCGATAGGCTGGGGCCATGGCCGGGGTCCTGCAGTTCCATGATGTAGTCGTACGCAGAGACGGTCGCGACATCGTCGATCACCTGAACTGGAGCGTCGACGACGACCAGCGTTGGGTGGTTCTCGGCCCCAACGGCGCCGGCAAGACGACTCTGTTGCAGCTCGCCGACACCGTGATGTACCCCACCAGCGGTGAGGTCCACGTGCTGGGGGAGCGCCTCGGGCGGACGGATGTCTTCGAGCTCCGCCCGCGCATCGGATTCGCATCCTCGGCGATGGCCCGTCGGATGCCCGCCGACGAGCGCGTGATCGACGCGGTGATGACCGCCGCTTTCGCCGTGATGGGCCGCTGGCGCGAAGACTACGAAGACATCGACGAGCGCCGCGCCCTGCGCGTGCTCGCCGAGTGGGACCTCGATCACCTGGCCGACCGCACGTTCGGAACGCTCTCGGATGGCGAGCAGAAGCGGGTGCAGATCGCCCGGGCCGTGATGACCGATCCCGAGCTGCTGCTGCTCGACGAGCCGACCGCGAGCCTCGATCTCGGCGCCCGCGAAGAGTTGCTCACCCTGCTCGGTGGCTACGCTCAGGCACCGACCACGCCCGCCATGGTCATGGTGACCCACCACGTCGAAGAGATTCCGGTCGGATTCACCCACGTCCTGTTGATGCGGGATGGCTCGGCCGTCGCCGCCGGCCCGCTGGAAGAGGCTCTCACGGCCGAGAACCTCACCGAGACTTTCGGTCTGCCGATCACCCTCCGTTTCGAGGAAGGTCGGTATACGGCCCGCGCCGCGGGCTGATGCCGCCGGCTCAGACCAACTCTGATAAGATCGGTCCTTGGTGCCAGCGCAGGATCGGCGCACCAGAGACTTCTTCTTCCGCAATCGCCGCAAGGAACACCCCATGAAGACTGCTATCCACCCCGACTACCAGGCCGTCGTCTTCCGCGACCTCGCATCGGGCGAGACCTTCCTGACCCGCTCGACCGTTACGAGCGACAAGAGGATCGAACTCGACGGCGTCGAGTACCCGGTCATCGACGTCGAGATCTCCTCCGCTTCGCACCCGTTCTA
The DNA here is from genome assembly GCF_002911615.1 of Microbacterium sp. CJ77. NCBI lineage: Bacteria > Bacillati > Actinomycetota > Actinomycetes > Micrococcales > Microbacteriaceae > Microbacterium > Microbacterium sp. CJ77. The sequence continues at coordinate 1,022,557 of NZ_PQBR01000006.1, forward strand.
CACGGGCAAGCAGCGCATCATGGACTCGGCCGGACGCGTCGAGAAGTTCAACCAGCGCTTCAAGGGCTTCGGCAAGTAAGCCGAGATCCTTACCGACGAAAGGCCCCGCTTCGGCGGGGCCTTTCGCGTCGTGGTCATCACCCCGCGGGGGAGCCACAGGGTCATTCGCAACCCGTCTTCGGGCAGGTGCAATACCTCGTAGCGACGAACGGTCGTGCCGCCATCCGCAGCGCGAAGGTGTGTGTTCGCGGCGCGACGTCGTTCGACGATGTGCTCGCCCCACCAGTCGAGGAACTCCGGGCTCGCATCGCTCAGCTCCGAGACGAGGGCCTGCAGGGCCGGGTCCTCGAGCGTGCCGGCGTTCGCTGCGCGAAGGTGAGCCACGGCGCCGCGCGCGATCTCTTCCCATTCGCCGAAGACGGCACGGGCTCGGGGGTCCAGCATGAGGTACCGACAGGTGTTCCGCTCTCTCGGGGCGAGATCGGCGAAGCCTTCGAAGAGAGCGAGCCCTTCGGGGTTCGCCGCGATCATGTTGCTGAAGCGGTCCAAGATGTACGCGGGGTTGGGTCTCACGGCCTCGACGATCGCCGCCGTTCGCCCGCTGGGGAGAGCTTCGTCTCACTCCGGAACGGGACCGTCGGCAGGATTCGCATCGCGCAGGCGGCAGAGATGCTGTGTGGCGTCAGGGGTGAGCCGGAGTGCTCGAGCGAGCGCGAAGCCCACGGATCGTCTGCTCGACGTCGGCGCGGGCGCGGGGACGATCACGGTGGATCTCGCGGGGATCGTCGCCGAGGTCACCGCGACGGAGATCGGGTCCGAGGGATTGGAGCTGACACGTTCGACCGTCGCGGCACGAGGCGTGACGAACATCGAATTGCGGGTCGCTGATATTCATGCGCTTCCGTTCGACGACGCGACCTTCGACGTGACCCACGCGCATCAAGTGCTGCAGCATGTCGCCGACCCTGTGCAGGCGCTTCGCGAGATGGCCCGCGTCACGCGGCCGGGCGGGATCGTCGCGGTGCGCGACAGCGACTACGGCGGGTTCACCTGGTGGCCGCGGATCGCACGTCTGAACACGTGGCTGGATCTCTACCGATCCATCGCCTTTGCGAACGGCGGTGAACCGGACGCCGGGCGCCGCCTTCTGTCGTGGGCCCACGCCGCCGGACTGCGGGATGTCGTTGCGACGTCGAGTACCTGGTGCTACGCCGACCCGGTCTCGCGCGCGTGGTGGGGAGGGATGTGGGCGGACCGCATGGTCGACTCGGCGATCGCTCAGCAGATCACGACGTCAGGACGCGCGACCCAGGAGGATCTGCGGAGCCTGAGAGACGCATGGCGCGAATGGGCATCGGATGAGGACGGGTGGTTCTCGGTGCCGCATGGTGAGATCATCTGCCGCGTGCGGTGACGCCGGCTGAGAGCCGCCACGCAAGCCGCGTCGTCAGCGGATGGGCCAGGCGCCGTCGAGGGTCTCGGTCGAATCCAGCCGACCGACCTTGATGAAGTACTCGGTCAGGCTCTCGGCCTGAGCGCGCGCCCAGGAGATCTGGCGCGTGTGCAGTTCGTCTTCGGTGCGCGGCAGGCGATCGGCGTAGCGGGCGGCAATGGCCTGCGCGACGCGCCCCGCAGCGATGGCGTCATCCGCCGCCGTGTGCGCGGCCTCGAGGAGCACGTCGTAGTGCGCGGCGACCGCATCGAGGGTGCGCTTGCCGCGCCGGTAGCGATCGAACGTCTTGTCGACGACGAGGGGGTCGATCACGGGCGATGGTGCCAGGATCGGTTCGATGCCGTTGCGCAGGGCCTCGTACTTGAGCAGGGAGAAGTCGTACGGCGCGTTGTACGCCACGACGGGGATACCGGCGGCGAAGATCGCGCGGAGTTCGGTGACGATCTCGGCCACGACCTGCTCAGAGGGCAGGCCGTTCGCCCGGGCGAAAGCGGTCGTGATGCCGTGCACGGCGGTCGCGCCCTCGGGGATCTCGATTCCGGGATCCGCTATCCACGACCGCTGCCGCGTGACGGTGCCGCTGGCGTCCAGCACGCCGACGTGGGCGGTGACGATGCGGTCGGTCTCGACATCCACGCCCGTCGTCTCGAGGTCGAACACGCCGAGCGTGTTCGACCAGCGGGGAACCTCTGGTGCGAAGAAGTCGTCGCCGAAGAGCGGCTCGGGAAGGACCTGCGACATGTCAACACGCTATGGCCCAGCGCCGACATCGCGCGCCAGGCGCACCGCGGGGCATCCGTAGACTCGCAGGGTGACCGCCCCGCAGCCGTACGCCGAACTCCTCGCCGCGACCCCCGTCGTGCGACGCGAGGTGCCCGTGGGCGGCGGCGTCACCGCGTACTGGGAGTACGGCCCGGCGGACGCCGACACCAGCGTGATCGCGGTGCACGGTTTCCGTGGCGAGCACCACGGTCTCGAGCCCGTCGTCGCGCACCTGCCGGGCATTCGCGTGATCTCGCCCGACCTGCCCGGCTTCGGCGAAACGCCGGCGCTTCCGGGACTGACGCACGACCTCGACGCCTATGTCGGGTGGTTGCGCGGCTTCGTCGCTGCGGTCGCTCCGGGCGCCATCATCCTCGGCCACTCCTTCGGTTCGATCGTCGTCTCGGCGGCCGTCGCCGAGGGGATGCCCGCGCCCCGGGTCATCCTCGTCAATCCGATCGGCGCCCCGGCCCTCGAGGGCCCGCGTGGCGTGCTGACGCGCCTCGCGATCTTCTACTACTGGGCCGGCGCTCGTCTGCCGGAGCGACTCGGCGACGCGCTGTTGCGCAACAAGGCCATCGTGCGCGTCATGAGCATCTCGATGGCGAAGACGAGGGATCCGGTGCTGCGGGCGTTCATCCACGATCAGCACGACACGTACTTCTCGCGGTTCGCGGACCGCGACATGCTGCGCGACGCGTTCGTGACCTCGGTCTCGCACGATGTGTCGGAGTTCGCCGAGCGCATCGCGCAGCCCACGCTGCTCATCGCGGCCCAGCGCGACGACATCACGCCGATCGAGGCCGAGCGGCGCCTCGCGAAGCGGTTTCCCGATGCCGAGCTCGTCGAGATCCCGGACGTCGGACACCTGATCCACTACGAAACCCCGGCCGTGGCGGCCGAGGCGATCAGGCGCTTTGTCGCTCGGCCTGACGCTTCCGATACGCGATGACGTTCATGCGGTTGCCGCAGTTGCCGGTGTCGCAGTAGCGCTTCGAGCCGTTGCGCGACATGTCGATGTAGACCGATCGGCAGTCATCCGCGTCGCAGAGGCGAACACGCGCGTACTCGTCCGAACGGATGACGTCGACGAAGGCCATGGCCGCCTCGACCAGGATCCGGGTCGCGAGCGGCGCGTCGTCGGACGTCGCGTGCACGTGCCAGTCGTAGTCGTCGTGGATGACGAGCCGGGGGAGTGCGCCGCCATCGTGCAGCATGGCGTTGACGAGGGGAACGGCGCCCGCTCGATCGACGTCCCACAGCGCGCGCAGCCGACCGCGGATGTCGCGCATCTCTTCCAGCTCGCCCTCGTCGTGGCGAATGCTCCCGGTGTACGGGTGCACACGAAGGAAGTCGTCGAGGTCGGCCACCGTGGTCAGGGCGTCCGCGCCCTCGCTCGATGTGCTCGGGTGGGTGTTCACCAGGTCCACGGTGGCGAGGAGAGCGGATCGGGTGTCATGGATGAAAACCATGTTGACTCCTGACGGTATTGTCTGAGAACATCAGTCAACCTCGTCATAAGTGTATGGCAGGTTCACTCCTGACACTCCTTTCGCGAATCGGACGCACATGGTCCAGAGTCTGACGGCCCCCCTCCCGGCGGCACACGCCGACCACCGCGCGATCGGCATCGTGACGGGTCTGGCATCCGCCCTCGCCTTCGCGTCGAGCGGGCCGCTGCTCAAGCCGCTCATCGAGGCCGGCTGGTCGACGGGGGCCGCGGCGTCGGTACGGATGGGCGGGGCAGCGCTGGTGATGCTGCCCATCCTCATCCTGGCGCTTCGTCGCGACCCGGGCATCCTGCGCCGCAACGCGGTCATCATCGTGGGATTCGGGGCGACGGGTGTCGCCGGGTGCCAGTTGTTCTATCTCGCCGCCATCCAGCGGATGCCGGTCGGCGTCGCACTTCTCGTGCAGTACCTGGCGCCGGTTCTGCTCGTCGGGCTGGCCTGGGTTCGGACGCGTCGGGCACCCGGCCGCCTCGTGCTGCTCGGCTCGGCCGTGAGCATCGTCGGACTCGTCTTCGTGATCGACATCGGCGGAGCGACGTTCGACGCCCTCGGTGTTCTGTTCGCCCTCGGCGCGGCAGTCTCCCTCGGCGGCTATTTCCTGCTGAGCGAACGCGCGGGCGACGGCCTGCCCCCGCTCGTCCTCGCGGCAGCGGGGCTCGTGGTCGGCGCAGTCTTCTCGGGGGGTCTCTCGCTGCTCGGAGTGCTGCACTTCGTGGCGCCTCCCGTCGATGTCATCCTCGCCGGGGTGACGGTCGCCTGGTATGTGCCGCTGGTCTGGGTCATCGTGATCGCCACCGCACTCGCCTACGGATTGGGGGTGCTCGCCGTGACGCAGATCGGCTCGCGCGTCGCCTCGTTCGTCGGACTGTCGGAGGTGCTCTTCGCGATCCTGATCGCGTGGCTCGTGCTGGGCGAGCAGCCGACGTTCGTGCAGGTTATCGGCGGCGCGCTGATCGTGGCCGGTGTCGTGTTCGTTCGTGTGGGAACGCCCGCGACGGTCGTGCCGGTGCCTAACGTGCCTGTCGTGCCAAGTCCATGAGCGGACGCAGCCGGTAGGGGATGACCTCGCCCATGACGAGGGATGTCTCGGTGCGCTCCACGCCAGGAATCGCGAGAATGCGCGCGTCCACCTCGAACAGGTGGCGGGCGTCGCGACACGCGACGTGCACCAGCAGATCGACCTGACCGCTCAGGCCGTATGCCTGGATGATCTCGGGAATCTCGACGAGCCGCGGCGCGATCTCGGGCAGCTCCTTCTGGCGCAGCATGACCGAGATGGCAGCCTGCAGGGGGTATCCGATGGTGTGCGCGGCGATCGTGCGCTCGTACGAGAGGAAGACGCCAGCCTTTTCGAGCTTCGTCATCCGGGCCTGAACGGTGTTGCGCGACAGGCGGAGGCGCTCGGCCAACGCGACCACGGTTGCGCGCGGGTCGTCGGCGAGAGCGCTGAGGAGCGCGAGGTCGGCGTGATCGAGCTTGCCCATAGACGGTGACTTTACCCGAATCTGGCGACGGGGTTTACGCATCCTGCTCAGCCGCCTCTGGTGGGGCTGAGCTAGCTGACAAGACGATCGCGGATGAGTGAGCTAAGCCTCCGACGGGATCTTCGGGTAGAAGAGCCCGAGACCGTGCGTCGTTGCGACGCGATAGGCGTCCGCGTATGTCTCCGGCTCGGGTTCGGAGCCGTCGCCGTATTTCGCGAGGAGCAGTCCGAGCAGCCCCTTGCCGGGAGGGCTCAGCGGCTTGCCCTTCTGCGAACCGTGCGCCAGGTCTTCGAGCTCCTCCTCGTCGATCTGGCGCGGCAGATACATCGGATGCACCGACGGCCAGGACCGCGGATCGCGCGGCACGTCGAGGTTCACGACGGGGAAGAGGGTGTTGGCACCCGCATCGCGCCGCGTCAACGGCTCGAGCCCGTGCAGACGGCACAGTGTCGCGATGACGGATCCGTGGTGCATCTCGTCGTGGACGATCGTCCCGGAGCGGGTGTAGGCAGACACGGCGATCGCGGGAACACGCGCGCCGAGTCGGTCGAAACGGAAGCCCATCTCGCCCTCCGGCGCGTCGGCATCCGGGGGAGTGGCCGCGGGGGGCGGCACGTGGTCGTAGGTGCCCCCGTGCTCGTCGAACGTGATGAGCAGGAGCGTGTTGAGCGCGTTCGAGCCCTCGGGGGTCGCGCTCTTCTTGATCGCGTCGTACACGTTGGCGACGAGCGCCTCGCCCGCGCGAACGTCGGAGACGGCGGAGTCGACGACGGGTTCGCCGTCGACCTCGCTCGCGCGCAACGCGCCGAACGGCGGGTGGAAGTCGTTGTGGTTGTAGATCATGCGCGGTTCGATGAACGCGTACGCGGGAAGAGTGCCGTCCTGGGCGTCCTTGTAGAACTCTGACATGTGCGCGAAGTGCTCGGTGCGCCAGTGCGACTCCAGCACGGGTGCATGCATGACGCCCGTGAGGGAGACGAGCTGCATCTCGTCGAAGTAGATCTTCCAGCTGATGCCCGCCTTGTCGAGGTGGTTGAAGATCGTGTCACGGGGCGCCGCATCCAGCCACTTCTCGTAGCCGCCCCCGCCGCGGTTCGTGACGAAACCGTGCGACGTCGACGCGTGGAAGAACGAACGGTTGCAGTAGGTCTGGCTCGGGACGGCCGCGAACCAGTGGTCGAAGACGGCGAACTCGCGGGCCAGGGTCGACAGGACGGGCAGCATCTCGGGCGAGAAGCCGCCCATGATCTGGTTCGCCTCGTCCGGCGTCGGCTTCTTGCCCCGATGAAGCTGCTGGTAGTTGACGTGGTAGTCCTTCAGAAAGCCCTCCATCGTGGGCTTCGCCCCCGGCTTCGGCGCATTGAAGGGCGCGCTCATCTGGTTTCGCCAGAGTTCGGCGTTCGTCGGCGGATCGACCGTCCCGAAGAGCTGGGTGTTCACGTGCGGGAAGGCTTCGCCCGGATCGGGGTTGGGTTGGCCCATGATCACGTCGGTCGGACCGGAATAGACGTGCGCGGCGACACGATTCCCCTCGGGATCGGGGTTCGAGTAGTTACCGAACGCGAGGCCCTCGAACGTCTCGCCCGCGGGGAGGTTCTCGGGCGTGTACAGCCAGCCGAGCAGGTTGTCGAACGAGCGGTTCTCGCCCATCAGGACCACGACGTGATCGAAGCCGGGCACCTCGCGCGGGTCCAGCGAACCGAACTCGTTCTGCGACTTCGCGATCGAGCTGCCGATCGCCGCACCCGCGGCCCCGCCGGCGACGCCACCGACGAGGAACCCGGCGGCCGCGATCCCGCCGGCACGCAGGAAGTCGCGTCGACTCCGGCCACGGTTCTCGGGTGCGGGGTCCTCGGGTGCGCTCCCTTCGCGTGCACGATCCGCGGGAGCCCTTGCGTCTGGCAGGGGGCCGGGCTCGCTCTCGGGCTCGCGGGTGTCAACAGAATCGGTCACGGGATCCTCCGCGTTCAGGCTATCGGCGGCCGTGCCGTTCCCGGCTCAGACGAGCGTCGCGCTGTGGAATCCGTCGAGCGAGGTGCCGGCGGCATCCGTTGCGAGCTGGATCGCCGCCGGGCCGAGGCGGAACCGGAATGGGTAGCCGTTGGGGATGCGTGCGCCCGGGAGGGGGAGCGCACCCTGGCTCGCGTGGCGTACGATCTCGGCGATGAGCGCCCCGTGGGCGACGGCGACGACGGCTGCTCCGGGCGTTTCTCGCGCGACGTCCGCCGCGATCTCGTCCAGCGTGCGCAGGGCGCGTTCCCGCAGATCGACGGATGATTCGGCGCCGGGGATGAGGTCGCGCTCGGCCGAGCCGAAGAGAAGCGGGACCTCGTCCACCAGTGCTCCCTCGGCCTGGCCGTAGCCTCGTTCGCGCAGACCGGGATAGTGACGCGGCCCGGACGATCCGAGTGCCTCGGCGATGATCTCGGCCGTCTCGATCGCCCGCGACAGGTCGCTCGAGACCATGACCACGGGTCCGCCGTTCGCGAGTTCGACGCGCAGGAGCGCACCCGCCTCGCGTGCCTGCGCCCGGCCGGTGTCGTTCAGGGGGATGTCGCTCAGGCCCTGGATGCGCCGCTCACGGTTCCAGTCCGTCTCGCCGTGGCGCAGCAGGATCAGTTCGGTCACGCCTCCGAGCCTACGGGCAGTCGTCAGCGGGCAGACGCGAGCCCGGACGCGAGGGCTCCGAGCACTTCGCTGGTGCCGGCGTCGATCTTGATCGTCGCACGGTTGTCGGCGCGTGTGACGCCGCGGTTCACGATGATGACCGGGAGGCGGCGCCGTCGCGCTCGCTCCACCAGGCGGATGCCGGAGTTGACGACGAGGGAGGAACCCGCGATGAGCAGCGCCTGGCTCGTCTTCAGCAGCTGCTCGGCCTCGCGGAACTTCTCGGTGGGGATGAACTCGCCGAAGAACACCACATCGGGCTTGAGGAGCCCGCCGCATACCGAGCAGTTCGGCACGATGAATCCGTCGGTCGACGACGGCAGCACGTCGCCGTCGGGCCCGAGCGGAATGTCCTCGGGCACCGCGACCCACGGGTTGTCGATCTCGATGCGCTCCGAGATGTCGCGTCGGTCGAAGACCTGGCCGCAGTGGGTGCAGAAGACGCGACGCATCGTGCCGTGCAGTTCGACCACGCGCCCGCTGCCCGCGCGCACGTGCAGCCCGTCGACGTTCTGGGTGATGACCCCCGCGGCGAAGTCTTCGGATTCGAGCCGCGCGATCGCCTCGTGTCCCGCGTTCGGCTGGGCGCTCGAAAACGCCTGCCAGCCGAGGTGTCCGCCGAGCCAGTAGCGGCGGCGGGCGGACTCGTCGGCCAGGAATTGCTGCGCCGTCATGGGCGAGCGCACGGGGGCGCCATTGCCGCGATAGTCCGGAATCCCGGAGTCCGTCGAGACGCCGGCGCCCGTGAGCACGGCGATGCGGCGGCCGCTCAGCGTCGCGACCGCGCGGTCCACCAGCGCGGTCGTCGCGGAATCCAACTCCGAGACAGACGTCATCGTGCCTCCTCGCCGCAAGTGTAGGCGCCGCGGTTTTCCGGGATGTTACGCGGGCGGCCTCGGACGAACGACCGCCCGTCATCCGGCGCGGTGCGAGGATGGATGTCGTGAGCACAAGCACCTCGGATGTGAACCCCGTCGTCCCCTACGCATCGCCGGCCGCGGCCGATGGTCCGGAACACGTCGAGGTGCCCGTCGCCTATGACGCCCTCCTGCTCGCGAGCTTCGGCGGTCCCGAAGGTCAGGATGATGTGATCCCGTTCCTGCGCAATGTGACGCGCGGGCGGGGCATCCCCGACGAGCGTCTGGAAGAGGTCGCGCACCACTACCGCCACTTCGGCGGGATCAGCCCGATCAACGCCCAGAACCGCGAGCTCAAGGTGCAGATCGAGGCCGAGCTCGCCCGGCGCGGCATCGACCTGCCCGTCTACTGGGGCAACCGCAACTGGGCGCCCTACCTCGACGAGGCCGTCCTCGCCGCGGAGGCCGCGGGCAACCGCACTCTGCTCGCCCTCGCCACGAGCGCCTACAGCTCGTTCTCGAGCTGTAGGCAGTACCGCGAGGACTTCGCCCGCGTGCTCGACGAGACCGGTCTCGGCGGAACGGTCACGATCGACAAGATCCGCCAGTTCTTCGACCACCCCGGCTTCGTCGCCCCGTTCGTCGCCGGCGTGCGCGACGCGGTTGCGGGCTTCGTCGCCGACGGCATCGCGCCAGCAGACATCCGTGTCCTGTTCTCCACGCACAGCGTCCCGATGGACGACGCCCGCCGGTCCGGTCCGCGTGATCGCGAGTGGGGCGATGGTGGTGCCTACGAGGCGCAGCATCTCGCCGTCGCCGCGTACGTCATGTCGCAGATCGCCGAGGACGTCCCGGACGCCGCCGATGTTCCGTGGCAGCTGGTCTATCAGTCCCGCTCCGGACCGCCGTCGCAGCCGTGGCTCGAACCCGATGTGTGCGACGTGATCGAGGGCCTGCCCGCCGAGGGCGCTCGAGCCGTCGCGATCGTTCCCCTCGGCTTCGTGAGCGACCACATGGAGGTGCTCTGGGACCTCGACACGGAGGCCATGGATGCGGCCGCGGAGGCGGGACTCGTCGCCGTACGGACCCCGACCCCCGGAATCGATCCCGCATACGTCGCAGGGCTCGTCGATCTGATCGAGGAACGCCTGAAGGGCACCCCCGCCGCGGATCGCCCGCACGTCACGAAACTCGGACCGTGGTTCGACGTGTGTCGCCCGGGCTGCTGCGAGAACGTGCGTGCGGGTTTCAAGCCCGCGGCATCCGGAATCGCGCCGTGACTCAGCCTCGCTCGTCCCGCATACCCGACGCGTGCCCCGACCATCGCGAGCGTGTCCTGACCCGTCCCTAGGATTGAGTCCATGCGCATCCATATCGCCACAGATCACGCCGGCCTGGAGTTCTCCACCCGCCTGCAGCACCACCTGAGCGACCAGGGCCACGAGGTCGTGGACCACGGGCCGCTCGAATACGACGCGCTCGACGACTACCCGGCGTTCTGCATCCGTGCGGCGCAGGCCGTCGTGCGTGACCAGGCGTCCGGCGTGGAGACGCTCGGCATCGTGTTCGGTGGCTCCGGAAACGGTGAGCAGATCGCGGCGAACAAGGTGCAGGGCATCCGGGCCGCGCTGGTCTGGAACGTCGCGACCGCGGAATTGGCCCGCGAGCACAACGACGCCAACGTCATCGCGATCGGTGCGCGTCAGCACACCTTCGACGAGGCCGCGAAGTTCATCGACATCTTCATCGCCACCCCCTTCACGTTCGAAGAGCGGCACGTGCGACGCATCGGCCAGATCGCGGCCTACGAGGCGGATGGATCGCTGCTGCCCGACCCGCGCGCGACCCCGCCCGAGGACGGGCGCGCGGTGGGCCACGGAGGCGAGGACGTCGACGCGTTCGATCCCGAGGCGGGCTGATGCCCGAGGGGCATTCGGTCCATCGCATCGCACGCCAATTCGAGCGGAACTTCGTCGGTCAGCGCGTTTCGGCGTCGAGTCCGCAGGGCCGTTTCGTCGAGGGAGCCGCGGTGCTGGATGGGCGGACCGCGACGGATGTGCGGGCGGTCGGCAAGCAGATGTTCCTCGACTTCGAGGACGATGTGTGGTTGCGGGTGCACCTCGGCATGTACGGAGCGTGGGACTTCGCGGGAGAGATCGTCGTCGACCCGACGATCGCCGCGGCGAACGGTCGCATGGGACAGACGAATCAGCGGGGAACCGACCTCGACGCGCCGCTGCTGGACGTCCCCGTTTACGATGCCGCCGGTGAGAACTCGCTGACCTCGATCGGAGCGCCGCGTCGTGCCCGCGTGCACGTTCGCATGTCGGAGCAGACCACCGGCCTCGCGGATGACGGATCGGAATGGCCACCGCCGGTCGTCGGGCAGGTGCGCCTGCGCCTTCTCACCGAGACCACCTGCGCGGATCTGCGTGGCCCGACGGCATGTGCGTTGCAGACGCCCGACGAGGTTGCGGCGACGATCGCGAAGCTCGGCCCCGATCCTCTCGTGGACGATCTGGCGGAGGGCGAGGAACGTTTCGTCACCGCGGTCCGCCGGAAGCCCACGCCGATCGGACTGCTGCTGATGGACCAGTCGATCGTCAGCGGAATCGGCAACGTGTACCGAGCCGAGTTGCTCTTTCGCGCTCGTCTGAACCCGCACACCCCCGGCCGCGACGTGCCCGAAGAGATCGTGCGGGGGCTCTGGCGTGACTGGGCGCACCTGCTCGCGATCGGCGTCGAGACCGGCCAGATGATGACGATGGACGACCTCGACCCCGAGAGCTACCGCCGCGCGATGGCCCATCGCGACGACAGGCACTGGGTATACCACCGCGCGGGTCTGCCGTGTCGGATCTGCGGCACCGAGATCGTGGTCGAAGAGGTCGGGGGCCGCAAGCTCTACTGGTGCCCGAAAGACCAGCGCTGAAGCCATCCGTACCGCTTGATCGTAGGCTGGGCGGGTGCGCCAGAATCCTTCCTTCGCGATGACGGATATCGGCGAGCTGCGCCGACTGATCGACCGTAATCCCTGGGTGACGCTCGTCAGCGATACGCCGGACGGGCTGGTCGCGTCGCACTACGCCGTGATGCCCGATCCGGCACGTGACGACCTGACGATCGTGGGCCACGTCGGCAAGCCCGATGACCTGATCCACGGCCTGGGGGAGCGCGAGCTGCTCGTCGTGGTGCAGGGACCGCACGGGTATATCTCGCCCTCCTGGTATGGCAGCGTTTCCTCGGGACCTGTCGCGAGCGTCCCGACCTGGAACTTCGTCTCGGCGCACCTGAGCGGTGTTCCCGAGCTGCTCGACACCGACGAGAACCTGCGGGTGCTCGACGCGCTCGTGGAACGCTTCGAATCGCGGATGCCCGAGCCTCGCGGCATGTGGCAGGCTCCGAACGACGCGGTCTTCATCGAACGACTCGAGCGCGGCACGGTCGGGTTCCGTCTGACGCCGACGCGCGTCGTGGCGAAGCGCAAGCTCAGCCAGAACCGCCCGGGCGACGTCGTCGACACGATCATCGCCGAGCTGTCGGCGGACGGCGCACACCCGAACCCCCCGCTCGCGGCCGAGATGCGGCGCGCGCGGGACGCCCAGATCGCGGCGGCCGCCGCTGTGAACGGCGCGAACGGCGGATCCCAGCCGTGAACGTCGGCGAGACGGTCGGGATCATCGCCAACGTGCGCATCGTCGGCGCCGCGATGCCGCTCCCGGTGGGTGACGAGCCCCACGACGTCGTCCTCGAGGGTGGACGCATCGTCGACATCGCCCCGGCCGGAGCGCTCCGGCATCCGGCGTCTGCGGCCGTGCTCGACGCGGACGGCGGATGGCTCATGCCCGGGCTCTGGGATCACCACGTGCATCTCACCCAGTGGGCGCTCCGGGCCGCGCGAGAGCCGCTCGACCACGCGCGGTCGGCGACCGAGGCGGCGCGGATCATGTCGTCGGCACCGGTGCATCCCGATGGGCGCCGGGTGGGCACGGGGTATCGCGACGCGCTCTGGGCCGACGAACCCGCACGCCTGTTGCTCGACTCCGTTACCGGCGACGTGCCGACCTATCTGATCAACGCCGACGTGCATTCGGTGTGGCTCAACACCGCGGCACTGCGCCGCGAGGGTCACGACCCGTTCGGCTCGGGCGTGCTGCGCGAGTTGCCGGCTTTCGAGATCTCGCGGCGTCTCAACGCGATCGACGCGGATCGCGGCGATGTTCTCGTCGCCGCGGCCGCGCGGGGTGCCGCAGAGCGCGGCATCGTCGGGCTCGTCGACCTCGACATGGCGTGGAACGAGGATGCCTGGGCGCGCCGTCTCGCGGCCGGGTTCGACACGCTGAGGGTGCGCTTCGGCATCTACCCGGCCGATCTGCCACGCGCCCTGGCCGAGGGGCTCCGCACCGGCGATGTCGTCCGGGGCGCTGCATCCGATCTGGTGCGTGTCGGTCCGTTCAAGGTCATCACGGACGGATCGCTGGGTACGCGCACGGCGGCTTGCTCGCATCCGTACCCGGGGACGCACGGCGACCACGGCGTGATGACCGTCCCGCCCGAGGAGTTGCTCGCGTTGATGACGAGCGCAACGGCCGGGGGCCTGGAGTCTGCGGTGCACGCGATCGGCGACGTCGCCAACTCGCACGCGCTGGACTCCTTCGCCCGGACGGGTGCGGTCGGCACGATCGAGCACGCCCAGCTGGTGGCGCACGCCGACCTGCACCGTTTCGCGCGACTCGGCGTCGCCGCGAGCGTGCAGCCCGCGCACGCCGTGGATGACCGCGATATCGCCGACCACGAGTGGTCCGCACAGACGGCGCTGGCGTACCCGCTGCGCGCGCTGGCCGATGCGGGCGCCGAACTGCGATTCGGATCGGATGCTCCGGTCTCGCCGCTCGACCCCTGGACCGCGATCGCGGCCGCCGTCTACCGCACGAACGATGACCGGCCCGCATGGCACCCCGAGCAGGCGGTCGCCTTCGATCTCGCGCGCGCCGCGTCGACCGAGCGCGGGTCCGGCGCGGATGCCGTGGGCATCGAACCCGGGGTCGTCGCCGACCTCGCCTTGTGCGAGTCCGACCCGCGCGCCGCGGACGCCGTCGGGCTGCGCGGGATGCGCGTCGCCGCGACGCTGATCGAGGGCCGGCTCACGCACCGGGCCTGAGGCATCCGCTCGCCGTCTCGCGTTCGCAACCTCATCGAACGGTCGCGACTCGCCGTGCCACCTCGCGCGTGCACGGCGAGTCGCGACCGTTCGGTGGGGTAGCTGACGACGTTCGTCGGGGTAGGTAGCCCAGGCACGAAGAAGGGCCCCCGGTTTCCCGGAGGCCCTTGCATCTGCGCCAGAGCGCGGGTTCTACTCGCTGACGTGGGCGAACAGGAACCAGCGGTCCTTCTCGAGGCCGCGCTTGATCTCGATCGCGACGTCCTGGCTCGTCAGGTCGACCTCGTCGAGGCCCTCGATCGCGGCCTGCACGTCGAGCAGGATGGCGTCCATGTCGGCGATGATCGCGGGGATCACGACATCCGAGTTGGCGAACCCGGCGGGAACGCCGGTCGCTCCGGCCTTGGTGGCGACGGATGCTACGCGCGCATCGATCGGCAGACCCAGGGCGACGATCCGCTCGGCGGCGAGGTCGGCCCAGCCGCCCGCGTTCGACACGACGGTGTCGAGGAGTTCGTGGACACCGATGAAGTTGCTGCCCCGCACGTGCCAGTGCGCCTGCTTGCCGTTGATCGTCAGGGCCTGCAGGCCGAGGACGACGGGAGAGAGGAACTGGGCGGCGGCAGCCGACACATCGGGGTCGCTGACGGTGGTGGAAACGGTCTGTGTCTTCGTCATAATGGTCCCTCCGGCCGCGATGTTCGCGGCGACTCTGGGGTAAACGCTACTCAGACTCAGACATTCCGCAAGCAAGCTGAGGCTCGGCTTAGTGGCGGAATCACGCGGCAAAATCACACGACGATGCGGGCATCCCGCGCGCGAGCGGGTAGCGTCGTCTGGTGCCCTCCGCAGACCATGAACTCGGCCCGCAGAATCTGGGCGCCCCCTCGCAGATGCTCCGACGCGAACGGCGTGATCGTTCACCCGAACACGCGGAGCCCTCGCGCTTCATCCCGCACGTGCAGGGGCTGCGCGCGATCGCGGTGCTGTTCGTGGTGCTCTATCACTTCTGGCCCGGTCGCCTGTCGGGCGGGTACGTCGGCGTCGACGTGTTCTTCGTCATCTCCGGGTTCCTGATCACGGGGCACCTCATGCGCGAGCTCGAGGCGACGGGCGGGGTGCGTCTGGCGCAGTTCTGGGCTCGCCGTGCCCGACGTCTGCTCCCTGCCGCGCTGCTCGTGCTGTTGTTCAGCGCCGTCGTGGTGGCATCGCCCTACCTGTTCCCGCTGTCGGCGCTCCCGAACGAGGTGCGCGAGATCATCGCGTCGACGTTCTACGTCGAGAACTGGTACCTCGCGTTCTCCGCCACGGACTACCTGGCTCTCTCGGGTGAGCCGACCACGGTTCAGCACTACTGGTCGCTGTCGCTCGAAGAGCAGTTCTACGTGCTGTGGCCTCTCATCATGCTGCTCGCGGCATGGATCGGCGTGAGGTTCTTCCGGGGTGGACGTCGCCGCGCGATCATCACGACGCTCGGTGTCGTGACCCTCGCGTCCTTCGTCTTCTGCGTGATCTTCACGATGACGAACCCCGCGCCGGCCTACTTCGTCACGTTCACGCGCATGTGGCAGTTCGGCGTCGGCGCGATCATCGCCCTCCTGCCGATGCTGCGGATCCGCAACGCGATCGGCAGCTTCGTCCTCGGGTGGGCCGGTATCGCCGCGCTGCTGTACGCCGCGTTCCGCTTCGACGGGCTCACGCCGTACCCCGGCTACATGGCGCTCGTGCCGACGCTCGGTGCCGCCGCCGTCATCGCCGCGTCCAACACCGCGCGCTGGTGGTACCCGACGCGCATCCTCTCGATCCGTCCCGCGCAGTTTGTCGGCGACATCTCGTACAGCCTCTATCTGTGGCACTGGCCGCTGATCGTGATCGCGCCGTCCGTGCCGTTCTGGGGACTGACGATCTACCACCGTGTCGCGTTGCTCGCGCTCTGCTTCGTGCTGGCGTGGCTGACCAAGAAGTTCGTCGAGGACCCGGCCCGTGCCTGGAAGGTCCTGACGACCCGTCCGCCGCGCGTGACCCTGTGGGCCTCGCTCGTCGCCATGATCCTGGTCGGAGCGACCGCGGCCGGCGCCTGGGCGATCAACGCGCCCGCGTACCGCGAGGGCGTCGCGGCGATCGAGCAGCTCCGGTCCGACCCGCCCGAGTGCTTCGGCGCGGCGAGTGTGCTCGATCCGGCCTGCGCCGATGTCGACTTCGGCGACCAGGTGCTGCCCGCGCCCGGTTTCGCCGCCGCAGACATGCCGTCCGATGAGCAGTGCTTCGTGCAGCTCAACGACTCGCGCGCCGTCACGTGCGAGTTCGGATCGGATGCCGCGGATGCTCCCCGCGTCGCCCTCATCGGCGACAGTCACGCGTTCCAGCTGCTGTCGACGTTCCAGCGCATCGCGGACCAGAACGGATGGCACCTCACGACGCTCTTCAAGGGCGCGTGCCCGTGGAGTACGACCCCGCTGTCGACGCCGGGCGCGTTCGGTGAAGCGTGTGCGCAGTGGCGCGAGAATGCGGTCGCGGTGCTGGCCGACGGCGACTTCGATGTCGTCTTCACATCGGGGCTCTCGACGACGCCGTACTCGTCCGCGGGCTTCGATAGCCGCCACGACGCCGCGGTGGCCGGATATCGCGAGGCCTGGAGCGGGATGCTCGACCGCGGCATCCCGGTCGTCACCGTCGTCGACAACCCGGTGTGGGAGAACGACCCGAACAAGTGCCTGCGCACGAAGGGCGTCGGCAACTGCGACGGTGCCCGCGACGAACTGCTGACCGACCAGGATCCGTTGAAGGATGCCGCAGAGGGCATGGCTGGGGTCACGCTGCTCGACTTCACCGACGTGTTCTGCGACGACACGACGTGCTTCCCGGTCGTCGGCGGGGCCAACGTGTACCGCGACGAAGATCACCTGACCGTGTCGTTCCTGGACTCGCTCGTACCGCAGTACACCGTGGCGCTGCGGGATGCGATCGCGGCAGGTGTGCCGGGGCGGTAGGACCCGCGGGCCCGCGAGCTGGGCTCGGGGGTCATAGGGTCGGATTCATGACCGTTTCACCCGAAGCATCCGTCCTGTCCGTCGCGGGGACCACCCCCGCACTCGATGAGTCCGCATTCGTCGCGGCTGGTGCGCGCATCGTCGGCGCCGTGCGCCTCGAAGCCGGCGCGAGCGTCTGGTACAACGCGATCCTGCGCGGCGACCGCGACAGCATCACGATCGGCGTGGGAAGCAACATCCAGGACAACGTCTCGGTACACGTCGACCGCGGGCATCCGGTGACGATCGGACGTGACGTCTCGGTCGGTCACAACGCCGTCGTGCACGGCTGCACGATCGGGGATGGCTCGCTCATCGGCATGGGCAGCGTCGTGCTGTCGGGCGCGGTGATCGGCGCCGGATGCCTCGTCGCGGGCGGCGCTGTCGTGCTCGAGGGCATGGAGGTCCCGGATGGCTCGCTCGTCGCGGGTGTGCCGGCCAAGGTTCGACGCGCGCTGACCGACGAGGAACGCGCTGGACTCCGGCGGAACGCCGAGGTGTACCTCGAGCTCGCCGCGGAGCACGCGGAGGCCGCTCCGGCCTGAGCAGGGCCCCGGTCGTTGAGCCGGCAGTCACGGTCGCTGAGCCTGTCGAAGCGACGCGCCGTCACGCGATGGCGCCAGTTCTCCGCATCCGCGCCACCGATCGACGTAGCGGATGTCGGGGAGGGTGGCCGACGCGTCCCGTGGACAGGTTCGACAGACGGGCACGGAGGCAGCGGCCCGGAGCAGTGGGCCGAGCAGACGCATATGGAGGGGCTGACGAGAATCGAACTCGCATCATCTGTTTGGAAGACAGAGGCTTTACCACTAAGCTACAGCCCCGAATTTCAGCGGAATGACGCCGAAAACGGTGGATTCAGTTGTCGGTCGAGCACACGCGGCGAGCCGCGGCATCCGAAAGTCTAACCGAATCTGCGGCCGCCCCCGAAACGGGCGTGCGCGGCGGTCGTGCACATCGTCGCAAGCGTGGCGCGGCTCGGTGATGCCACGCCGCGCAGCGGGCCGGCGGAGCAAGGATGTGCGTCGTTGTGCACGGCGCGACGGGCTACGGCGCCGCAATCCGGGTCGCGACGGCGCGGCGAGCGACTCGGCTAGACTCTTGGGGGTCGTTTCGTACCCGCGCTGACGCGTGGGGCCACCCGGGGCGTAGCTCAGCTTGGTAGAGCGCCCGCTTTGGGAGCGGGAGGCCGCAGGTTCAAATCCTGTCGCCCCGACGGACGATCCACACAGACCCTGACCCGCAGCGCAATCGCGCGTGCGATCAATCACGAGGAGAACAACCAGCATGGTGAATAGCACCGTCGAGCAGCTCAGCCCCACGCGCGTGAAGCTGCACATCACGGTCACGCCCGAGGAGCTGAAGCCCAGCATCTCGCACGCCTACGAGCACATCGCCGAGGACATCCAGGTGCCCGGCTTCCGCAAGGGCAAGGTGCCTGCTCCGATCATCGACCAGCGCGTCGGTCGCGGCGCGGTCATCGAGCACGCCGTGAACGAGGCGCTCGACCGCTTCTTCCGCGAGGCCGTGACCGAGAACAACGTGCGCGTCGTGGGTCGTCCCTCCGCCGACATCATCGAGTGGCCGAGCGACAAGGACTTCTCGGGAGACCTCAAGGTCGAGGTCGAGGTCGACGTCCGCCCCGAGGTCACCCTGCCCCCGCTCGAGGGCATCACGCTGACGGTCGACGCCGTCGAGGTCGACGAGTCCGCCATCGACGAGGAGCTCGACCGCCTGCGCGGCCGCTTCGGCACGCTGATCACGGTCGACCGTCCTGCCAAGACGGGTGACTTCGTCGAACTCGACATGGTCGCCACGATCGACGGCGTCGAGATCGACCGCGCCGGTGGCGTGTCGTACGAGGTCGGCTCGGGCGAACTGCTCGAGGGGATCGACGAGGCCATCGATTCGCTGACCGCGGGTGAAGAGACCACCTTCCGCTCGAAGCTCGTCGGCGGCGACCACGCCGGCGAAGAGGCCGAGGTCGTCGTGTCCGTCACCGCCGTCAAGGAGCGCGAGCTGCCCGAGGCGGACGACGACTTCGCGCAGATCGCGAGCGAGTTCGACACCATCGCCGAGCTGCGCGAGAGCCTGAGCGAGCGCGTCGGTCAGCAGTCGGCCTTCACGCAGGGCTCTGCCGCGCGCGACAAGCTGCTCGAAACGCTTCTCGACCAGCTCGACATCCCGGTCCCCGCTCAGCTCGTCGAAGACGAGGTGCACGCGCACCTCGAGGGCGAAGGCCGCCTCGAGGACGACGCGCACCGCGCCGAGGTGACCGAGGCCAGCGAGAAGCAGTTCCGCACCCAGGTCGTGCTCGACAAGCTCGCCGAGGACGCCGATGTGCAGGTCTCGCAGGACGAGCTGAGCCAGTACATCATCCAGTCGGCCGCGCAGTACGGCATGGCCCCTCAGGACTTCATGCAGGCGCTGCAGCAGGGCAACCAGCTGCCCGCGCTCGTCGGTGAGGTCGCGCGCAACAAGGCCCTCGCGGTCGCGCTCGGCAAGGTCACCGTCGTCGACACCAACGGCAAGTCCGTCGACCTGTCCGGCTTCATCGCCGTCGACGATGAGGACGACGAGCTCGAGGCCGAGGAAGAGGTCGTCGAAGAGGCCGAAGAGATCGCGGATGCCGCCGCCGAGGCGGACGTCCTGATCGAGGCAGAAGAGGCCGAGGCAGCCACGAAGCCCGCCAAGAAGGCGCCGGCCAAGAAGGCGCCCGCGAAGAAGGCCGCGGCCGACAAGGCGTAGTCGCCGAAGCGTTACGAAGAGGACGGATGCCCCGCAGCATCCGTCCTCTTCTGCTTTCTGCGCCCTTTCCGCGCTACCCGGGGTGTCGGGGTCCCTGTGGGGCGCGGAGTCTCACGCCCCACCCGCGATCCGGGGCGCCGGAGAACCGTTCGGGCACGGAGTCCCACACCCTCCCCGCGACCCGGGGCGCCGGGGAACCGTTGGGGCGCGGAGTCCCACGCCCCAACGGGATCGCGACGCCCCAACCGATCTGGTGCGGTGAGGCCGGCGGCAGGGGTGTCTGCATGGACCCCGAATCGACCCGTTCGGGCGGATGCGGGGGAGCGCTCAGCGACACCCGCTCTGCCGAGGGCGAACACGGGCGAAGGCGCCGATCCGCGCCGGTAGATTCGTCGCAGACGTACAACGAATGGGAGCAACGATGGCCGAACCATTGATGGCAACGAGTGTCTTCGACAGGCTGCTGAAGGACCGCATCATCTGGCTGGGATCCGAGGTGCGCGACGAGAACGCCAACGAGATCTGCGCCAAGATCCTGCTGCTCGCCGCGGAAGACCCGGACAAGGACATCTTCCTCTACGTGAACTCGCCCGGCGGATCGATCACGGCAGGCATGGCGATCTACGACACGATGCAGTTCGTCCCCAACGACATCGTCACGGTGGGCATCGGCATGGCGGCCTCGATGGGTCAGCTGCTGCTCACAAGCGGCACCAAGGGCAAGCGCTACATCACGCCCAACGCCCGCGTGCTGCTGCACCAGCCGCACGGCGGCTTCGGCGGAACGTCGAGCGACATCCAGACGCAGGCCCAGCTCATCGTCTCGATGAAGAACCGCCTGGCCGAGATCACGGCGGCCCAGACGGGCAAGTCCGTGGAGCAGATCAACGAAGACGGTGACCGCGACCGCTGGTTCACCGCCGAGGAAGCCCTCGAGTACGGCTTCGTCGACCACATCCGTGCGCACCTCTCCGACGTCACCGGCGGCGGCGGAACGGCCAACTGAGGCTCGAAGGCGAAAGACAAGGAAGCATGACTATGGACATCCCCACCTTCGGTTCAGCCGCGGCAGAGGGTCTCGCGCACCGCGGACTCCAGGCCCCCGGATCGCGCTACATCCTGCCCCAGTTCGAGGAGCGCACGGCCTACGGCTACAAGCGCCAGGACCCGTACAACAAGCTGTTCGAGGACCGCGTCATCTTCCTGGGCGTCCAGGTCGACGACGCCTCGGCGGATGACGTCATGGCCCAGCTCCTCGTTCTCGAGAGCCAGGACCCCGACCGCGACATCATCATGTACATCAACTCGCCCGGTGGATCGTTCACCGCGATGACGGCGATCTACGACACGATGCAGTACGTGTCGCCCCAGATCCAGACCGTCGTGCTCGGTCAGGCGGCCTCGGCCGCGGCCGTGCTGCTCGCGGCCGGCGCGCCCGGCAAGCGTCTCGCCCTGCCGAACGCCCGCATCCTGATCCACCAGCCCGCCATGGGCGAGGCCGGTCACGGGCAGGCGTCCGACATCGAGATCCAGGCGGCCGAGATCCTGCGCATGCGCACCTGGCTCGAGGACACGCTGGCCAAGCACAGCCACAAGACCCGCGAAGAGGTGAACCGCGACATCGATCGCGACAAGATCCTGAGCGGGCAAGAGGCCGTCGCATACGGTCTCGTCGACCAGGTGCTGACGAGCCGCAAGCGCGTTCCCGCGGCACTGACCAAGTAGTCCGTAACCGGCTCGCCCCGGCACCCTGTCAATACGACCGGATGTCGGGGCGAGTTGTTAGGCTCGCACTATTGTCCCGCCCGGTCGTCCGGGCACGCATGAGGAGGAGCCCGATGGCCCGCATCGGCGAAAGCGCAGACCTGTTCAAGTGCTCCTTCTGTGGCAAGAGCCAGAAGCAGGTCGTGCAGTTGATCGCCGGTCCCGGCGTCTACATCTGCGACGAGTGCGTCGAGCTCTGCAACGAGATCATCGAAGAACGGATGGCCGAGGCCGGCACCGGCGTCGTCTCGGACTTCGACCTTCCCAAGCCGCGTGAGATCTTCTCGTTCCTCGAGGAGTACGTCGTCGGGCAGCAGGATGCCAAGCGCGCCCTGTCCGTCGCCGTCTACAACCACTACAAGCGGGTCCGCGCGCACGGCACGATCCAGTCGGCCGAGCAGCGCGCCGAAGAGGTCGAGATCGCGAAGAGCAACATCCTGCTCCTCGGCCCGACCGGTTGCGGCAAGACGTACCTGGCCCAGACCCTCGCCAAGAGACTGAACGTGCCGTTCGCCGTCGCCGATGCGACCGCCCTGACCGAGGCCGGGTACGTCGGAGAAGACGTCGAGAACATCCTCCTCAAGCTCCTGCAGGCCGCGGACTTCGACACGAAGCGCGCCGAGACGGGCATCATCTACATCGACGAGGTCGACAAGATCGCCCGCAAGGCCGAGAATCCGTCGATCACACGGGATGTATCGGGTGAGGGTGTGCAGCAGGCGCTGCTGAAGATCCTCGAGGGCACGGTCGCCTCGGTCCCGCCGCAGGGTGGACGCAAGCACCCGCACCAGGAGTTCATCCAGATCGACACGACGAACGTGTTGTTCATCGTCGCGGGCGCTTTCGCGGGTCTGGAAGACATCATCTCGTCGCGCGTCGGCCGTCACGGCGTCGGCTTCGGCGCCCGCCTGCACGAGAAGGACGACGACCAGAACCTCTTCAGCGAGGTCCTGCCCGAAGACCTGCACAAGTTCGGTCTGATCCCCGAGTTCATCGGACGTCTGCCCGTCGTGGCATCCGTTTCGCAACTCGATCGCGAGGCGCTCATCGAGATCCTCACGGGACCGCGCAACGCGCTCGTGAAGCAGTACCAGCGGATGTTCGAACTCGACGGTGTCGAACTGGACTTCGAACTGGACGCGCTCGAAGCGATCGCCGAACTCGCGGTCGGCCGCAAGACGGGTGCCCGCGGGCTGCGCGCGATCCTCGAGGACGTGCTCGGTCCGATCATGTTCGACATCCCCTCGACCGAGAACGTCGCGAAGGTCATCGTCACCCGCGCCGCGGTGGACGACGGAGCGGCCCCCACGCTCGTCATGAACCGGGCGAAGAAGAGCGCCTGACCCCTTCCCGGCAGAGCGCGACGGCACTCAGTTCACCGTGATCAAGACCCCGGCCGCCTAGATACGAGCGAGCGCTCCGTCGCGCAGGTGCACGACATCGTGCATCGTGGGTGTCAACGACAGGTCGTGCGTGACGAGCAGTGTCGCCGTCGAGCGCTCGGCGGTGAGGTCCGCGATGAGCGCCATGATCTGCGCACCGCGTTCCGAATCGAGCGCGCTCGTCGGCTCGTCGACGATCAAGACCGACGGATCGTTCATCAGCGCCCGCGCGATGTTCACGCGTTGGCGTTGTCCGCCCGACAGCTGGTGCGGCCGCTTGCCGCGGTGCTCGGACATCCCGACGGCGTCCAGGAGCGACGCCGCGCGCTCGCGCCGTTCCGTGCGAGCGTGTCGTCCACGCTCGGCGCTGCGACCATGCTCGGCACGACGGCCGCCCAGCTCACCCATGACGAGCAGCTGCTCCTCGGCGGTGAGCGAGGGCAGCAGGTTCGACTGTTGGAAGACGATCCCGATCGAGGTGCGACGCAGCTCGGTCGCCTCGTCGTGCGAGAGAGCGGATGCCTCGACATCGCCGATCATCACGCGCCCGCTGTCCGGGCGGATCAGCGTCGACGCGATCGCCAGCAGGCTCGACTTGCCAGACCCCGAGGGGCCGGTGATCCCGGTGATGGTGCCTGGCTGAACGACGAGCGACACATCGTCGACGGCACGGACGCGCGAGGTTCCGTCGGGGAAGGTGAGGGTGACGTTCTGCATGCTGATCATCGGTTGCTCCCGAGTGCGGTGAGGGGGTCGGAGGTGGTGACGGTGCGGAGGGCGAACGCGGCGCCGATCACGCCCACGACGACCATGAGGATCGCAGGGGCGACGGTGGTCCACGGGCTGAGGAGGAACGGTAACGATCCCGAGACGGCGATACCTGCAGCCACGACGATCCCCGTGCCGAGCGCCGTTCCGGCGATGAGCACCACGAGGGCCTGGCCGAGCGCGTCGCGAACCAGGGCGCCCGTCGTCGCTCCGAGCGCCTTGAGGATGGCGACGTCGCCACGGCGCTGCATGGTCCATACGGTGAAGAAGGCCCCGATGACGAGCGCGGAGATACCGAAGAGCAGCGCCACGATGAGCAGCAGGGATCCGATCTCGGATCGGAACGCCGGCAACAGGGTGAGAGAACCGAGGGTGGACGTGGACACGGTGCCAGCCTCTGCGTCGAGCGCCGACCAATCGGCGTCGCCGGACACGAGCAGTGCCGTTACAGCATCCGCTCCGCCTCCGACCTTCGACTGTTGCGCCTGCCAATCCGCGAGCGTCAGCCAGACGACGGGAGTGTGGCTGTACCACTCGTCGCCACGGATCCCAGCGACGTGATACGGGGTATCGGCGATGGTCACGGTGTCACCCACGGCCGCCTGGAGTGCCGTCGCGGCCGGCGCGGACAGGGTGATCGCGCCCGCCGCGGTCGGAGCGCCCCGTTCGCCGGGGGTCGTCGCAAAGATCGCCACGGCCGTGCGGTCCGCGTCGGTCTGGGCGCGGGTTTGCGACAAGCCGAACGGGATGGCGGAGGTCACGCCCGAGGAGTCTTTCCACTCCTTCTGCTGAGCGGGGGCAACGGAGGAGTCCGCGAACGTTGGTGTGGCACCCGCGACACTCGGTCCGAGCACGATGCGATCCGCGCCGAGGTTCAAGACGCCAGAGACGTTCTGCTGCGCGAGCCCGCCGGTCAGGCCGCTGAGAAACCCCACGAGCACACTGATGAGTGCCACGACCGTGCCGATGAGGGCGAAGCGGCCACGAGCGAATCGAAGATCGCGCCAAGCGACGAACATGAGGGGTCCTTTCGTGGAATGAGTCCAGCCTCGTTGCAGCCCCGCACGGGAGCATCCGCGCAGCGGATGGTTCTGCGCGCGAGAAAGGTGGAGCGTCCTCTCCACCTTTCGGACGACGTGCGCGCCGCCGGGGGCGCGTAGCGTGAGGAGCGTCATGTCTGCTCAGCACCCGCCCGTCAACCCCATCGTCGTGGGCCTTCAGGTCGGGCTGCAGGTCTTGTTCGTCGCCCTGCTGGCGTTCTCGGTCGTCATGGGGTTGCTCGTCCCGGGCGCACCCGCCCCCGCCATCCTGATCCTGGCCATCGTGATGATGCTGACCTACGGCGTCGCTCTCCTCGGCCACGCGATCGCCGACGCTCGCCGACGCCGCGCGCTGCAGTGGGCCTGGATCGCGATCCTCACGGTCGAGTGGATCGTGCTGATGAGTCTCACGCCGTTCGCGGCGTATCTCGCTTTTCCGCTCTTCTTCCTGTACCTCGATCTGCTGCCCGAGCCCATCGCGACCGCGTCCGTCGGGCTCGCGACGATCGGTGCGGTTGTCGCTTTGGGAATGCACGGTGAGTGGACCGTTGGTGGCGTGATCGGGCCGATCGTGGGGGCGGGGGTTGCGATATTGATCGGCCGCGCTTACCGGGCGCTGCGGGTCGAGAGCGCGGAGCATCAGAGGCTCTACGAAGAACTTCTTGCCGCGCAAAGTCGGCTTGCGGCCGTGGAGCGCGAGGCCGGCATGATGTCGGAGCGCGAGCGGCTTGCCCGTGAGATCCACGACACGGTGGCGCAGAGCCTATCGAGCATCACGCTGCTGCTGAACGCGGTCGAACGGATGGACCCCGACGCTCAGACGATCACCCAGGTGCGTCTCGCGCGCCAGGCCGCCACGGAAAGCCTCTCCGAAACGCGCAGGTTCATCCGCGAGCTGACACCGCCGCTGCTGGATGAGCGCAGCCTCGGCGGAGCGCTGAGACGCCTCGCCGAGACATGGCGACGTCCGGGCCTGACCGTCGAGGTGCGTGCCGCAGACGCGCTCGACTTGCCCATGACCGTGCAGACCGCACTGTTGCGGGTCGCGCAGGGTGCGATGGCGAACGTGATCTCGCACGCGGACGCGACGAAGGCGACCGTATCGCTCTGGCGCGACGGCACCTCGGTGCTGCTGGTCGTCGTCGACGATGGGGTCGGGTTCCCCATCGACGAGCTCGTTCCTACGGGTGGTGGTGAGTCGTTCGGCCTGCGGGCTATTCGTGCACGGGTCGAAGAGCTCGATGGCACGCTCGACCTGCAGAGCACGCCTGGCGCAGGCACGCGACTCAGCGTCGAACTGCCCGTGGGGACCCCGTGAGCGTGCCTGCGATCACGGTGCTCATCGCCGACGACCACCCCGTCGTGCGGGCCGGGATCCGCGCGCTCATCGGCACCGACCCGGGGCTGTCGGTGATCGCGGACGCGGCGACGCCGGACGACGCCGTGCGGCTCGCCGTCGAGCTCCAGCCTCACGTCGTATTGATGGATCTGCAGTTCGGTGGTGCGCCCTCGGGCGTGGAGGCGACCGCGGCACTCAAACGTCAGAGCCCCGCGCCCGCCGTGCTCGTTCTGACCAACTACGACAGCGACTCCGACATCCTCGGGGCGGTCGAGGCAGGAGCCAACGGCTATCTGCTGAAGGACGCCCCGCCGAACGAGCTTCTCGCCGCCATCCGCGCGGCCGCGGCAGGCGAGAGCGCGCTCGCGCCGACGGTGGCCGGACGTTTGCTCGATCGGATCCGTACGCCCGCCACCTCGCTCACCGTGCGCGAGCTGAGCGTGCTGCAAGCGGTTGCCGCTGGCCTGTCGAACCTCGAGATCGCGGCATCGCTGCACGTGACGGATGCGACGGTCAAGTCACACCTGGCGCACATCTACACCAAGCTGGGCGTCCGGTCTCGGAGCGCCGCCGTCGCCGCCGGGCGCGAAAGCGGCATCCTGCGCTGAGGTCGGACGGTGCTCAGCGTTAGGCGTCGAGGCCCCGGCGCGACAGCAGCGGCTGGATGTCCGCGTCACGACCGCGGAAGTCGCGATACGCCTCGAGCGGATCCTTCGACCCGCCCACACCGAGCAGGCGCTGGCGGAACCGGTCGCCGTTGTCGCGGCGCAGTCCGCCGTGCGTGCGGAACCACTGCACCGTGTCGGCGTCGAGCACCTCGCTCCAGATGTAGGAGTAATAGCCGGCGCTGTAGCCGCCCGAGAAGACGTGGGCGAAGTACGTCGAGGCGTAGCGGGGCGGTACGGCAGCAAGGTCGAGACCGATGTTCGCCAGCGCCTCGCGCTCGAAGTCGGCCACGGAGGTCACGGATTCCGCGGCGCTCTCGGACAGCGAGTGCCAGGCCTGGTCGAGCCAGGACGCCGCGAGGTACTCGCTCGTCGCGAACCCCTGGTTGAACGTCTCGGTCGAGCGGAGGCGATCGACGATGTCTTCCGGCAGCGGTTCGCCCGTCTCGACGTGCCGCGCATAGTTGCGCAGAACCTCCGGCCACAGGATCCACATCTCGTTGACCTGGCTGGGGAACTCCACGAAGTCGCGGTGCACGTTGGTGCCCGCGAAGTGCGGATAGGTCACGGTCGCGAACAGCCCGTGCAGCGCGTGCCCGAACTCGTGGAAGAGGGTCGTGACCTCGTCCAGGGTCAGGAGTGTGGGGAGCCCCGCGCCGGGCTTGGACACGTTGAGGTTGTTCACGACGACCGCGCGCGTTCCGCGCAGGGCGGACTGCGACACGATCGAGTTCATCCACGCCCCGCCGCGCTTGGAGTCGCGCGTGTACAGGTCGAGCACGAAGAGCCCGACGGGGGAGTCATCGGCGTTGAGAACCTCGAACACCCGGGCCTCGGGGTGGTATGCGCGCAGATCGGGGCGCTCGACGAAGCGCACGCCGTACAGCTGCTCGGCGGCGTAGAAGACGCCGTCCTGCAGGACACGCTCTGCCTCGAACCAGGGGCGAAGCGCAGCGGTGTCGATGTCGAAGTTCGCCGTCCGGACCTTCTCGGTGTAGTACGCCCAGTCGTGGGCTTCGATCGCGAAGGGTTCCGCTTCGGCATCCGCGAGCACCTGCAGCTCGGCGCGCTCGCGTTCCGCGTTGCGCGCGGCCGGAACCGCGAGTCGACGCAGCAACTCGTGCACGGCCTCGGGCGATCCCGCGGTCTCGTCGGCGGTGATGTACGCGGCGTGGGACTCGTACCCGAGCAGCGCGGCGCGCTCGGCGCGAAGACGCACGATCTCGGTCAGCACGGAGCCGTTGTCGTTCGCGTTGCCGCGGTTGCCGCGTGAGCGGGAGGCATCCATGATCCGGCGGCGGCTCTCGCGGTTGGTCAGGAGCGAGAGATACGGATGTCCCGTGAACAACGTGAGCGTGATCGCGTACGCGCCCTCGCGCCCTCGGTCGG
Source organism: Microbacterium sp. CJ77 (assembly GCF_002911615.1). Lineage (NCBI taxonomy): Bacteria > Bacillati > Actinomycetota > Actinomycetes > Micrococcales > Microbacteriaceae > Microbacterium > Microbacterium sp. CJ77. The sequence goes on from NZ_PQBR01000006.1 coordinate 1,050,576, forward strand.
CTGCCGCCTGTGCCGCTGCCGAGATCTCCCCCTCGGTGAGGCCGTCGAGTTCGGCGGGTTCGTCGAACACGACCGCGAGGTCGTTGGTGTCGGCGAGCAGGTTCTTCTCGAACGTGGTGGTCAGGATCGACAGGCGCTGGTTGAGCGCGGTGAGTCGCTCCTTCGCCTGCGCGTCGAGGCCCGCTCCCGCGTGGTTCATCTCGCGGTGGTGGCGCTCGACGAGAAATCTCTGCTCGGCATTCAGATCGAGGTCCTCGATCTGCTCGAGGATCGTCGAGATGCGGGAGAAGAGCTTCGCGTCGAGCTGGATCGCGTCCTGGTGGGCCGCCATGAGAGGCGCGAGCGCGTCTTCGATCTCTTGAATCTCGGGTGTGGCGTCCGCGGACGACACCGTGTAGAAGGTCTGGGCGACCCGGCCGAGCAGCTCTCCGCTCTGCTCCAGCGCGATCAGCGTGTTCTCGAAAGTGGGCTCTTCGGCATCCGCCGTGATGGCGTCGATCTCGGCCCGCTGCGCGGCGAAACCCCGCTCGAACGCGGGCAGATAGTGCTCGGGGCGGATGGCCGCGTAGTCGGGCAGTTCGTACGGCAGAGTGCTGGGGGAGAGCAGGGGATTCGACACGTCGGAGAGCATCTAGCCAGCGTATCCCGGAGGCCTCGCCCGGGTGTCGGCGAGGGTCAGCCGAACTCGTCGTCGGGGTCGTGCCGCACGATGGCCTCGCCGTCCGCGTTCAGCTCGACGATGACGCCGGTGTCGAGCTCGGCGATCGGGCGGCCCTCGAGCCAGGTGAGAGTCCAGCGCGGTTTCGGCTGACCGGGCATGTCGCCCGGGGTCGCCTCTTCGACCTCGCTGATCGCGGGTCGAAGCGCGGCGGGAACGGCCGCGGGCGGCTGCTCTCCGGCGGTCCAGCGGGTTCCGAGTTGCATGTCAGGCCTCCGGTGCCAGTTCGATGGACGAGACGCGCGTGGATTCCCCCACGACGAACTCGATGTTTGCGATGCGTCCGACGGCGCGCAGGTCGCCCTCGACGAGTCGCAGGGCGGCGACGGTCGCATCCGTTCCCTCGATCGTCGCGTGGGCGACGGGGGTCTTCTGCGAGGCCTTCGCCTCGGTCTTGGCGCGCCGGATGCCGATCAGCGCCTCGCTCGCGGCGATCAGCACGGCGGGGTCGCCGGGGCGGCCCACCACGGTCGGCCACGCGCTCGTGTGCACCGAGTCGTCGTGGAACCACGACCATGCCTCTTCGGCCGCGAACACGAGCACGGGCGCGAGAAGGGCGAGCATCGTCTCGAGCGCGATGCGCAGGGCAAGCGCAGCGGATGCCTGGCCCTCGTTCGTGCGGTCGTAGGCGCGCTCCTTGACGAGCTCGAGGTAGTCGTCGCAGAAGGTCCAGAAGAACGCCTCCGTGAGCTCGAGCGCGCGGGCGTGGTCGTACGCCTCGAGGGCCTTTGTCGCGTCGCGGACGACCCCGTCGAGGCTCGCGAGCATCGAAGCGTCCACCGCGTGAGTGACCTCGGCGTCTTCGGGCACCGGGAACGAGAGCACGAACTTCGCGGCGTTCAGCACCTTGATCGCGAGGCGTCGGCCGATCTTGATCTGCGTCGGGTTCTGCGGATCGAACGCGGCGTCCGTGCCGAGGCGGCTCGACGCCGCCCAGTACCGCACGGCGTCGGAACCGTGCTGCTCGAGGATGTCGGCGGGCGTGACGACGTTGCCCTTCGACTTCGACATCTTCTTGCGGTCGGGGTCGACGATGAATCCCGAGATCGCCGCATCCGTCCACGGGGTACGGTCGTCCTGCAGAGCGCTGCGGAGGAGGGTGGAGAAGAGCCAGGTGCGGATGATGTCCTGCCCCTGGGGTCGCAGGTCGAACGGTGCGACGAGGTCCCAGAGCTCCGGGTCGCGCTCCCAGCCGCCCGCGAGCTGCGGGGTCAGCGACGAGGTCGCCCAGGTGTCGAAGATGTCGAGCTCGGGGGTGAAGCCGCCGGGCACGTCGCGCTGGTCGGCCGTGTACCCGGGCGGCACATCGGTGGACGGATCGACCGGAAGCTGCGAGGCATCCGGCGTCAGCACGCGGTCGTGGTCGCGCTCACCGTTCTCGTCGAGCGGGTACCAGACGGGGATCGGCACGCCGAAGAAGCGCTGGCGCGAGACCAGCCAGTCGCCCGTGAGCCCGTTCACCCAGTTTTCGTAGCGCACCCGCATGAAGTCGGGGTGCCACGAGATCTCGTTGCCGAGCGCGAGCAGGCGGTCGCGCAGCTCGGCGTCGCGGGCACCGTTGCGCAGGTACCACTGACGAGTCGAGACGATCTCCAGGGGTCGGTCGCCCTTCTCGAAGAACTTCACGGCGTGCGTGAAGGGCTTCGGGTCGCCCTCCATCTCGCCAGACTCGGCGAGTAGCTCGACGATGCGCTTCTTGGCGCTGAACACGGTCTTGCCGGCGAGCTCCGCATACGCGGCTTTCGCGGCATCCGTCGTCAGCGCGTCGGGCGCCTCGGCGATGATGCGTCCGTCGCGCCCGATGATCGTGCGGTTGGGCAGGTCGAGTTCGCGCCACCAGATGATGTCGGTCACGTCGCCGAACGTACAGATCATGGCGATGCCCGAGCCCTTGTCCTGCTGGGCGAGCGGATGCGCGAGCACCGGAACCTCGACGCCGAACAGCGGGCTCGTGACGGTCGTGCCGAACAGGGGCTGGTAGCGCTCGTCATCCGGGTGCGCCACGAGCGCGACGCACGCGGCCAGCAGTTCGGGGCGCGTGGTCTCGATGAAGACGTCGTCGCCGTCGGGCTTGTGGAACGCGAGGCGATGGTACGCGGCGGGCTGATCGCGGTCTTCGAGCTCGGCCTGTGCGATCGCCGACCGGAAGTCGACATCCCACAGCGTCGGGGCGAGGGCACGGTACGCCTCGCCGCGCTCGAGGTTCTTCAGGAACGCGAGCTGGCTGGTGCGGATCGTGTCATCCGAGATCGTGCGGTAGGTCTGGGTCCAGTCGACGCTCAGGCCGAGGCTGCGCCAGAGGTCCTCGAACGCCTTCTCGTCCTCGACCGTGAGGCGCTCGCACAGCTCGATGAAGTTGCGGCGGCTCACCGGGATCTGGTCCGCTGCCTTGCTCGACTTGTTGTCGCCGCCCTCGAACGGGGGCGTGAAGTCGGCGTCGTACGGCAGGGTGGGGTCGCAGCGAACGCCGTAGTAGTTCTGCACGCGTCGCTCGGTGGGCAGACCGTTGTCGTCCCAGCCCATGGGGTAGAACACGGTCTTGCCGCGCATCCGCTCGAACCGGACCTTGACGTCGGTGTGCGTGTAGCTGAACACGTGCCCGATGTGCAGGCTCCCGCTCGCTGTCGGCGGGGGAGTGTCGACGCTGTAGACGCCCTGGCGACCGGATGCCTCGGCCGCTGCGCGATCGAAGAGGTACGTGCCCCGTTCGCTCCACGCGGCATCCCACTTGTTTTCGAGGCCCTCGAGAGCCGGCTTGTCGGGTACTTCGGCCATGGGTGTCTCCTCGATATGTGCGGCACGGTGTGTGCGTGCCTGAGTGTGGGATGTCCGGCGAGTTTATCGCGCGGCCCGCGGCTCAGGCATCCGGTCGGTCCCATATCAGCCTCGACCCCGCCCCGCCCGACATGGGAGGAGATCCCGGTTGCGGAGGATGCTTCCCGCCGATTCCATCCTCCGAACGCGAGATCTCCTCCGAAACGGAGGCCAAGGTGGTCCCCGCAACACCTCCTCCACAATGCGACGTGGTGTGGCGCCGCGCGCGAAAGCGCGCAAACACCATGTGGGGTTCTGCGGCGGCGCATCAAACTCGACGGGTGGGTGTGGCGGACCAGGTTCGGGCGCGTGGAGGCGTGATGCGGGTGCGCGCGCTGCGCGAGCTCGGCGTCAGCGATCACGTCCTGCGTTGCGCGCTCGGAGCGGGGCATATCGAGCGAGTGCGCAGGGGCTGGGTCGCGGCGCCTGGGGCGGATCCGATGCTGATTGCGGCGGCGCGACGCGGAGTCGTTCTCACCTGCGTGACCGCTGCTCGAAGACTCGGCTTGTGGGTTCTGGATGAGAAGCAGCCCCATGTCGCCGCGCCTCAGCATGCCGGACGGATCGACATCCCGGGCGCCACCGTGCACTGGCACAAGGCGCTGGTGCCGAGGCATCCGGATGCGCTCGTCGACCCGATCGAAAACGTGCTCGCGATCGTCGCGGCCTGTCAACCTCGCGAAGCGGCGCTTGCGGTCTGGGAATCGGCGCTGCGTCAGCAACGCGTCGAACCCGAAGCGCTCAGACGGATGGCTCTGCCCGCCGCCGCTCGCGAAATGCTGGAGTTGGCGAGCCCATGGTCGGATTCGGGGCTCGAGACCTTCGTCGTGCCCCGTCTGCGGTGGCTGCGCCTTCCCTTGCGGCGGCAGACCTGGATCGCGGGCCACCGCGTCGACCTGCTGATCGGGGACCGGCTCGTGCTGCAGATCGACGGCGGGCATCATGTCGGGGTTCAGCGGGAGGAGGACATCGCCCACGATGCCGCGTTGCGCCTGCTCGGGTACCACGTGATCCGCGTCGGGTACGGGCAGGTCATCGACCGGTGGCACGAGGTGCAGGACCTCATCATGCGCGCCGTGGCCCAGCGGCTGCATCTGGCGTGAGGGGCCGGACGCGTCGAGCACGACGCGGAGCACCCGACCCATACGCGGCCCGCGGTGTCGTCCCGCGGGCGCCGCCTTCCGGCGAACCACGACGAACGCGACACGGCGAACGCCAGGTGCGGCATGTCGATTCCGTGCGAGCGGACGACGAAGCGGCGGCGCACGGTTATCCCGAGTCGGATCGCGACGTTCATCGACGCGAGGTCCGGGTGTCGCGAAAGCCCAGTCGACGCACGACCGTGCGGCTTCCCCCGCATAGCCGCGATGCCACGCGCGATGCGGCGGGCTCTGCCCCACGGATCCTCCCGGATGTTCACCTCATGGCCGAACCCAGGATGCCGAGGCCCGTTAGACTGAACCCACGAGCATCGATCCGGCCATCACCGGGGAGCTCTCGGAAGAACGGGTCCCCGGCGTCAAGTCGGGTCCTCACTAGAACCGAGCGGGGCAGGCCCGTCACAGCCGCTGTGAAAGTGGCTGCGCATAGCGGCAAGCAGGGTGGTACCGCGGCTCGTCCGGATCAGATCTCGTCACAGATGTGAACCCAGAGGGTCGTCCCGGCAGGAAGCACACGACAGCACCTGCGAGAAGCCATGACCTACCCCCAGCCCTCAGCGTTCGGACCCGCCGCCGATGCGGTCCCCGCGAGCCCCCGCTTTCCCGAGATCGAGCGCGAGGTGCTCGACTTCTGGCGCGACGACGACACGTTCCGCGCGAGCATCGCCCAGCGCGACGGCAGCGAAGAGTGGGTGTTCTACGACGGCCCGCCGTTCGCCAACGGTCTGCCGCACTACGGCCACCTGCTCACGGGATACGCGAAGGACCTCTTCCCGCGCTTCCAGACCATGCGGGGCAAGAAGGTCGACCGCGTCTTCGGCTGGGACACGCACGGCCTTCCCGCCGAGCTCGAGGCGATGAAGCAGCTCGGCATCACCGAGAAGGCGCAGATCGAGGCCATGGGCATCGACACCTTCAACGCCAAGGCGCGCGAGTCGGTGCTGGCCTACACCCGCGAGTGGCAGGACTACGTCACCCGCCAGGCCCGCTGGGTCGACTTCGACAACGGCTACAAGACGCTCGACACGACCTACATGGAGAGCGTGCTCTGGGCCTTCAAGACGCTGTACGACAAGGGTCTCGCCTACGAGGGCTACCGCGTGCTGCCGTACTGCTGGCGCGACGAGACGCCGTTGTCGACGCACGAGCTGCGCATGGACGACGACGTGTACCGGATGCGTCAGGACCCGTCCGTCACCGTCACGTTCCCGCTCGTCGGGCTGAAGGCCGAGGCGCTCGGGCTGACCGGCGTGCGCGCGCTCGCCTGGACCACCACGCCCTGGACGCTGCCGACCAACATGGCGCTCGCCGTGGGCCCCGACATCCGCTACGTCGTGCTGCCCGCCGGCCCGTCGGGCGCCGCGGACGTACACCGGACGCCGGATGGCGCGTCGGATGACCCGATCGAGGCGTCCGCGCACCGCTACCTGTTGGCGGCGGACCTGCTCGGCAACTACGCGAAGGACCTCGGCTACGAGAACGCCGCCGCTGCCTCGGAGGCCGTCGAGCGCGAGGTCGCGGGCGCCGAGCTGGCGGATGTCTCATACGACCGCCTCTTCGACTACTACGCCGACGCCGAGGTGTGGGGCACGCAGAACGCGTGGCGCATCCTCGTCGACGACTACGTCACGACGACCGACGGAACCGGCATCGTCCACCAGGCCCCGGCCTACGGTGAGGACGACCAGCGGGTCAGCGAGGCCGCCGGCATCCCGACGATCCTGAGCCTCGACGACGGCGGACGGTTCCTTCCCGCCGTGACGGATGTCGCGGGCGACCTGTGGATGGACGCCAACACCCCGCTCATCCGCCTGCTGCGCCAGGCCGGGCGGCTCGTGCGCGAGGCGAGCTACGAGCACTCGTACCCGCACTGCTGGCGCTGCCGGAACCCCCTCATCTACAAGGCCGTGTCGAGCTGGTTCGTGCGCGTCACCGAGTTCCGCGACCGCCTGGTCGAGCTGAACGAAGACATCACCTGGGTGCCCGAGAACGTCAAGCACGGCCAGTTCGGCAAGTGGGTCGAGGGCGCGCGCGACTGGTCGATCAGCCGCAACCGGTATTGGGGTTCGCCGATCCCGATCTGGAAGAGCGACGACCCCGAGCACCCGCGCGTCGACGCGTACGGCTCGCTCGAAGAGATCGAGCGTGACTTCGGCCGCCTGCCACGCAACGATTCCGGTGAAGTCGATCTGCACCGTCCTTTCATCGACGAGCTGACCCGCCCGAACCCCGACGACCCGACCGGACAGAGCACCATGCGCCGTATCGAGGACGTCCTCGACGTCTGGTTCGACTCGGGCTCGATGCCGTTCGCGCAGGTGCACTACCCGTTCGAGAACCGCGACTGGTTCGACTCGCATTCGCCCGCCGACTTCATCGTCGAGTACATCGGGCAGACCCGCGGTTGGTTCTATGTCATGCACGTGCTGTCCGGCGCGCTGTTCGATCGCCCCGCGTTCAAGGCGGTCTCGGCCCACGGCATCGTGTTGGGCAGCGACGGGCAGAAGATGTCGAAGTCGCTGCGCAACTACCCGGATGTCTCGGAGGTGCTCGACCGCGACGGATCCGACGCCATGCGCTGGTTCCTGATGTCGAGCTCGGTGCTGCGGGGCGGCAACCTGGTCGTCACCGAAGAGGGCATCCGCTCGGGTGTGCGCGAGTTCCTGCTGCCGCTGTGGAGCTCGTGGTACTTCTTCTCGACGTATGCCAATGCCGCTTTCGCTGGTGGCGCGAATGCCGCTTTCGCCGGTGGTTCGGGAACGGACGGCGAAACCGATGCCGCGGGCTACACGGCCTCGTGGCGCACCGACTCGACCGACGTGCTCGACCGTTACATCCTGGCGCTGCTCGGCGAGCTCGTCCGCGATGTCGCGACGGACCTCGAGGGGCTCGACTCGACGACGGCCGCCGCGCGCCTGCGCGACTTCGCCGAGGTGCTGACCAACTGGTACATCCGGCGCTCGCGCGATCGGTTCTGGGTGGGGGTCACCGACGACCCGGCCAGCCGCGAGGCGTTCGACACGCTATACACCGTGCTCGAGACCCTCACACGGGTCGCCGCACCGCTCATCCCGCTCGTCAGCGAGCGCGTGTGGCAGGGACTGACAGGTGGGCGGAGCGTCCACCTGCAGGACTGGCCCGACGCCGAGGCGTTCCCGCAAGCCCCCGACATCCGGACGGCGATGGATGCGGTGCGCGAGGTTTCGAGTGTCGCCAACGCGCTACGCAAACGCGAGGGCAAGCGCGTGCGTCTGCCGCTCGCGCGTCTGACGGTCGTGGTGACGGATGCCGTCGGTCTCGCGCAGTTCGACGAGATCCTGCGCGACGAGCTCAACGTCAAGTCCGTCGAGCTGATCGAGCTCGAGGCCGATACGGCCGCGAGCTACGGGATCACGCACCGCCTGACCGTCAACGCCCGGGCGGCGGGCCCGCGCATCGGCAAGGACGTGCAGCGTGCCATCCAGGCCGCGCGTTCGGGCGATTGGTCGGAGACGGGTGGTGCCGTCGTCGCGGGCGGAATCGCCCTGGAACCGGGGGAGTACGACCTCGCGCTCGAGACCACGGGCCGTCCCGAGGGGGAGGCGCTTGCGCTGCTCCCCGCCGGTGGTTTCGTGCTGCTCGACACCACGACGACGCCCGACCTCGAGGCCGAGGGCCTGGCGCGCGACGTCATCCGTGCGGTGCAGGACACGCGAAAGGCTGCGGGGTTCGACGTGAGCGACCGCATCCACCTCATCGTCACCTTCGAAGACGAGGCGGACGCGCAGGCCGTCTCGGAGGGCTTCGAGACCGCGGATGTCGCGGGCGAGACCCTCGCGGTCGAGTACCTGCTCGGCACGAAGGGCGAGACCCTCCGCGGCTCGACGCGTAGCTTCGCGGGCGACAATCCTCGAACCGACAAGGCGAAGGCGGAGCACAAGGCATCCTTCGCGGCGGGCGCGTTCGCGAACGCCGGAGCATTCACCGTGGCCGTGACCCGAGCGGAGGGACGCGCATGAGCGAGATCCAGAGCGACGACAACGGACCCGTGGAGAGCACGCCGGAGGACGTCGAACGAGCGGATGCCGTGTACTCGGCTCTGCTCGCGCGCGCGGGGGAGCGGTGGGTGCAGCCGCGCAAGGAGCGCACAGCGCGCCTGCTCGACTACCTGGGCGACCCGCAACGCACCTATCGTGTCGTGCACGTCACGGGCACCAACGGCAAGACGAGCACGAGCCGCATCATCGAGAGCCTGCTGCGCGCCCACGGGCTGCGCACGGGACTTTTCACGAGCCCGCACCTCGAGCGCTTCACGGAACGCATCATGATCGACGGGTTCCCGGTGCCCGACGCCGCGGTGGCGGACGCCTGGGACGAGATGACCCCGTTCGTCGGGCTGGTGGACGCGGAGCTCATCGAGGCGGGCGAAGAGCCCCTGACGTTCTTCGAATTGCTGACCGCACTGGCCTTCGTCGCGTTCGCCGACGCCCCGATCGACGTGCTGGTGCTCGAGGTCGGGATGGGCGGGTCGTGGGACTCCACGAACACGGCGGACGGGGACGTCGCGGTGTTCGCGCCGATCGCGCTCGACCACGCCGATCGGCTCGGCGACACGATCGCGAAGATCGCTGAGGTCAAGTCCGGGATCATCAAGGATGGCGCTGCGGTCGTGTCTGCCCGCCAGCCCGCCGAGGCCGTTGCGGTGCTGCGGGCCGCGGCCGCCGCGCGCGGCGCGACGATCGCCTTCGAGGGAGAGGACTTCGCGCTGACCTCCGACCGGCTGGCGGTCGGCGGGCAGCTGATCTCGGTGCGTGGGCTCGTCGGCACGTACGACGACGAATACCTGCCCCTGTACGGCGTTCACCAGGGCGCGAATGCCACCCTGGCCATCGCGGCGGTGGAGTCGCTCATCGGTGGCGCCACGCAGGCGATTGCGGGGGACATCCTGGCGGATGGCCTCGGCGCCGTGACCTCGCCCGGACGTCTGCAACTGGTCGGCACGAACCCGACCGTGCTGGTCGATGCGGCCCACAACCCCCACGGCGCGCGCGCCCTGGCCGACGCCCTGCGCGCCTCGTTCGACTTCGACGAGTGGGGCGTCGTCCTCGGTGTCCTCGGCGACAAGGATGCCGCGGGCATCGTGGCGGCCCTCGCGCCCATCGCGACCGAGGTCTTCGTGACGGCACCCGATTCCGACCGGGCCGACAGCCCCGACGCACTCGCCGACATCGTCGAGGCGGCGGGCCTGCACGCGAGCGTGCACCCGAACCTCGACGACGCGGCGGAGTCCGCGCGCGCCTGGGCCGGAGAATCCGCTCGTCGCGCCGTCGTGATCGCAGGGTCCGTCGTGCTCGCGGGTGAAGCCGTAGCCCTGTCCTCGAGCGAGGGCTGGAAGTCCGGGGGCACGTCGTGAATGCAGCTCGCGAACGCCGCCCGCGCCGCAAGCGCAGCCTGACCGCGCAGCTCGCGTCGATCGTGCTCGGGTTCGAAGCCATCATCGTCTTTCTCGGCGGTCTCGTGATCTTCGGCCTCAAGGTGCTGCCGGCGGGAATACCCGACTGGGTGGGCATCGTCGCGGGGGTCGTCGTCGCGGTCGCGATGGTCGCGACCGCCGGATTCGTCCACAAACCTGCGGGCATCGCCACGGGGTGGGTGCTGCAGGTCATCGTCGCGCTGTCGGCGTTCCTGGTGCCCGCCATGCTGCTGATCGCCCTGATCTTCGGCGGCATGTGGGCGTACGCGACCATTCAAGGACCGAGAATCGAAGCACGAACGCGCGCTGCGGCGCCGGAAGGAGAAGCACAATGACCACGGAAGAGACGCTCGTCCTCGTCAAGCCGGACGGTGTCGCACGCGGCCTGACCGGAGATATCCTGGCGCGCATCGAACGGAAGGGCTACGCCCTCGTCGACATCAAGCTCGTCGAGCCGGATCGCGACCTGCTCGAGCGCCACTACGCCGAGCACGCCGGCAAGCACTTCTACGAGCCGCTCGTGGAGTTCATGATGTCGGGGCCGTCGGTCGCGATCCGTCTCGCGGGCAACCGCGTGATCGAGGGCTTCCGCTCGCTCGCGGGCACGACCGACCCGACAGGCGCCGCTCCGGGAACGATCCGGGGCGACTTCGGCCGCGACTGGGGCCTGGCCGTGCAGCAGAACCTCGTACACGGGTCGGACAGCCCCGAGTCGGCCGCGCGCGAACTCGACATCTGGTTCGGCTGAGCCACAGCCCCGAACTCGAACCGCGAACGGTCGTGACTCGCCGCGTGCGTCACCGGACGCACACGGCGAGTCGCGACCGTTCGTTCGCGTGCGTGGCGACCGGCGGCGCTCGCCCGACCGGTCGCGATCAGAACAGGTTGTTCAGCGCGTCCAGGCGCACCTGCGCGAGCACGGCGATGATCGCGTAGCTGACGACGGCCATGACCGGCACCCAGCCCATCAGCGTGTCGGCGACGCGTCGGACCCCGGATGGCGCGGGCACGAGCCCCGACCGGAAGAGGTGGAGGGTCACGGCGTAGAACGTCGGGATCGTCACCAACCAGGTGACCATGCACCAGGGGCACAGGGTGCCGAGGACGAAGATGCTCTGGCTGATCAGCCAGATCACGAATGCGATCGCGAAGATCATTCCGGCCTCGAACAGCCACCAGAACCAGCGTGCGAACCGGGCGCGCGCGAGGATCGCCACGCCGACCACGATCGGGGCGACCCACGCGCCGAGCCCGATCAGCGGGTTGGGGAACCCGAACACCATGCCCTGCCAAGACTCGAGGTTGGCGCGACACTGCACCAGGATGCTGAAGTCGCAGGACAGCGATGCGTTGGGGTCGGCGAGGAGGTGAATGCGCTCGAGGGTGAGCTGGAAAGCCGCCCACCAGCCGATCACTCCCGCGATGATGAGCCAGACGGCGAGGGCTACGGGGCGGGTGTGCGTCTGGGAGGGCGTGGGCATGCCTCGGATTATGGCACCGGAAACTGCACGATCGGCGTGCGCGCGACCGGGGATAACGCGGTTCGCGGGGCGACTCGCGGGCAACGCATGCGGCGAGGGGCCCACATTCGGTCCCGGATGATGCGATAATGAGATCTAGATGCCTCGCCGGCCGCGCCGGACGGGTATCGACGAAGACTTCGGGCGATGATCGCCCTTCGCAGCACGAGCCACGGGCCTGCTGCAGACCGAGTGAGTTCGCGGCACCGCAGGTGCGGTGCTGCACGAGAGTTCGCCGGGTGACGCGCGGATGTCGCCCGCCAGGGAGTGCGCCAGCGATGGCTGATGACAACAATGACAATGACCGCAACGACCTTCAGGAAGCGTCACCGGCCGAACCGCCGTTGACGCCGACGGGGAACGTCCCGCAGAGCGAGGGTGCACCCTCCGTTGACGAGGGTGCCGCTTTCGAGACCGAGGGTGCCGCGTCTGCGGACGTGAGTTCCGCGGCCGACGAAGGCGCGCCCGGCCTCGAGCCGCCTTCGGCCGAGCCGGAGAGCCCCGTGAGCGAAGAGCCTGTGGCTCAAGACGCTGTAGGTCAAGACGCTGCAGCCGAGGAGGCTGCGGCCGAAGCGCCGGAGTCCGCGGCTCCTGAGCCCGAGGTCTCGGCGGCAGAGGCATCAGTGCCCGACGCTCCCGAGCCCGAGGTCTCGGCGAACGAGGCCCCCGCTGCCGACGCGTCGGTGCCTGAGGCATCCGAAGCTCCCGCGTCCGCAGCCACGCCTGAACCCGAGCCGCAGCCGGACGCCACGCCCGAGCCGGACGCCGAGCCGAAGATCCCGACCGCCGTAGCGCTGGGTCTGCTGCCCGAGGTGTTCGTGTCGCAGGTCTCGACACAGCTGATGTTCTATGCGCCCGAGATCGTGCCGCTTCCCGCGGCACCCGCATCGCGTGACGACCGGGACGAGCCCGAAGAGCGCAACGCACGCGAGTCTCAGGGCACGTCGCGTCGGCGCAACCGTCGCCGCGCGGGCGAAGAGTCGAGCGAACCGCAGGATCCTTCCACGGTCGTCCGGGTGCGCCAGCCCCGCGCCGTCGAGGTCATCACCGAACCGCAGCGCATCAAGGGATCCACGCGTCTCGAGGCGAAGAAGCAGCGTCGTCGCGACGGTCGTGAGGCCGGTCGACGTCGAGCCGTCGTCACCGAGGCAGAGTTCCTCGCCCGCCGCGAGGCCGTCGACCGCGACATGATCGTGCGGTCGAAGAACGGGCGCATCCAGATCGCCGTGCTCGAGGACAACGTCCTCGTCGAGCACTACGTGGCCCGCAATCAGGACGCATCGCTCATCGGCAACGTGTACCTCGGCCGCGTGCAGAACGTTCTGCCCAGCATGGAGGCGGCGTTCGTCGACATCGGTCGCGGGCGCAACGCCGTGCTGTACTCGGGCGAGGTCGACTGGGACGCCGTCGAGACGGGCAACCAGCCGCGCCGTATCGAGCTCGCGCTCAAGTCCGGCGACCGCGTTCTCGTCCAGGTCACGAAGGACCCGGTCGGACACAAGGGCGCCCGGCTGACGAGCCAGATCTCGCTGCCCGGCCGCTACCTCGTGTACGTTCCGGCGGGGTCGATGAACGGTATCTCGCGGAAGCTCCCCGACACCGAGCGGGCGCGCCTGAAGCGCATCCTCAAGGAAGTCCTGCCCGAGTCATCCGGTGTCATCGTCCGCACGGCGGCCGAGGGCGCGACGGAAGACCAGCTGACGCGCGACGTGCAGCGGCTCACGAGCCAGTGGGAGCACATCTCTTCGCAGCTCGAGACGGTCCAGGCCCCGGCCCTGCTGCACTCGGAACCCGACCTGCTGGTGAAGATCGTGCGGGATGTCTTCAACGAGGACTTCCGCAAGATGCTCATCCAGGGCGAAGAGGCGCAGCGCACGATCGAGGCGTACCTCGAGTCCGTCGCGCCCGACCTGCTCGAGCGCGTCGAGCCGTACGAGGGCGATCGCGACCCGTTCGACGAGTTCCGCGTGACGGAGCAGATCGAGAAGGCCCTCGACCGCAAGGTGTGGCTGCCCTCGGGTGGTTCGCTCGTGATCGACCGCACCGAGGCTATGACGGTCGTCGACGTCAACACCGGCAAGTTCGTCGGCTCGGGCGGAAACCTCGAAGAGACCGTCACGAAGAACAACCTCGAGGCGGCCGAAGAGATCGTCCGCCAGCTGCGCCTGCGCGACATCGGCGGCATCATCGTGGTCGACTTCATCGACATGGTGCTGGAGTCGAACCGTGACCTCGTGCTGCGTCGCCTGGTCGAGTGCCTCAGCCGTGACCGCACGAAGCACCAGGTCGCCGAGGTCACGTCGCTCGGCCTCGTGCAGATGACCCGCAAGAAGCTGGGCCTCGGGCTGCTCGAGACGTTCAGCGAGAACTGCGAGGTCTGCGCGGGGCGCGGAGTGATCGTGCATCACGACCCCGTCGTCAAGCACCGTTCGTCATCGTCGGCGCCGTCGGGCAGCGGCGGCGGCTCCAACCGTCGCCCCCGCGGCGGCAACAACGGATCGAACGGCGGCAGCACGGGCAACGGCGGCAACGGTGGCACCCACGTGATCACCGAGGGCGTCAAGTCGGCCCTCGCGCAGATCGCCGCCTCGACGCTCGGCGCGGCATCCGATGCCGAAGCGACGGATGCCCCGGCCGCGGTCGCCGTGCAGACCATCGAATCCCTCGAGATCGTTCTGCCGGAGGGCCCCGTGGCCCCGGCCGCCGAGGGCGAGCGGACGAAGAAGCGTCGCAAGCGTCCCGACCAGCGGGGCGAGCGCCGGGACGACCGGGGCGAGCAGCGTCCCGAACAGCGTTCGGCCGCACCGAAGTCCGAGAAGGACCAGCTGCTCGACTCGGTACTGCAGGCTCTGCCCGAGCCGAAGGCTCCGGGACAGGGACGTCAGCGTCGTCGCGTCTCGACCGGGATCGTGACGGGTACGCCCGTCACCATGCCGAGCGCGGACGAGTAGGCCCTCCGACGCTCGCGCTCGCTCGATTCCCACTGGGTCGTCGAGCGAGCGCGGCGAGTCCAAACGCCGGGTGCGTCAGCTCAGCGCTCGCGGCGTTCGCGCGCGGTGACGCGCAGCCCCGAGTCGCGCAGCGCGTACACGAGCTCGCGCGCGGTGACGTGCCGCGCTCCCGCCGCGATCAGACGCTCGATGGACTCGGCGGGCACGTCGTAGTGGTCGAGATCGAATCCGCGGCGCGGGATGTCGTGGGCTGCGGCGAAGGCGTGCAGCTCGTCCAGGTTGTCGTCGCTGATGAGGTGCCCCCAGAGTCTGCCGTGGGCCGGCCACCGCGCCGTGTCGATCAGGATGGCCATCCGCAGATCCTAACTCCGCGCCGCGAGGTCGCGGCTGGCCGCGCAGAGTCCGCCCGTCGGCCCGAGTCCGCCGGTTGCGTACGGGACACAGGCGGCGGGCCCGGCGACACAGGGCGGTGTCGGCGAGGTGCGAGGCCGCGGGGCTCGCGGGGCGGGACCGCGTCCCGACGCGCGGGGCGGATGCTTTTGCCGCATCCCGTTCCGTCGGGTAGACTCGACCCTTGGTGCGTCACGTGCTGCCGCTATGCGTGCGGTGCGACGAGAGCGAAGCTTCCGCACCGCACCACGGGTAGTACGGAATCTCACGGGATGCCGCGCCCCGTGGAGCAGAGTCTTTAGTGACATTCGGAACCACAAGGTTCCCCAGAGAAACAGGTGTGAAGTGGTTTACGCAGTAGTGCGCGCCGGTGGCCGCCAGGAGAAGGTCGAGGTCGGCACGATCGTCGTCCTCGATCGTCAGAAGGCCAAGCTCGGCGACAAGATCGAGCTGCCCGCGGTGCTCCTGGTCGACGGGGACAACGTCACCACCGACGCCGACAAGCTGGCGAAGGTGACCGTCACCGCCGAGGTTCTCGGCGAGCTGCGCGGCCCCAAGATCATCATCCAGAAGTTCAAGAACAAGACTGGTTACAAGAAGCGCCAGGGGCACCGCCAGGACCTCACGCGCGTCAAGGTAACCGGCATCAAGTAACCGCGGGAGATTCGAGATGGCACACAAAAAGGGCGCAAGCTCCACCCGTAACGGTCGCGACTCCAACTCCCAGCGGCTGGGCGTCAAGCGCTTCGGCGGCCAGGTCGTCAGCGCCGGCGAGATCATCGTCCGCCAGCGCGGAACGCACTTCCACCCGGGTGCCGGTGTGGGTCGCGGTGGCGACGACACGCTGTTCGCGCTGCAGGCCGGTTCGGTCGAGTTCGGCAAGAAGGGCGGCCGCAAGGTCGTCAACATCGTCATGGCCGCGGAGTAGTCGCACGACTACCGCAGTTTAGTTTTCGGTCAGGGGGCGGGCTTCGGCTCGCCCCTTGATCATTCCCGGAAGGAGTTCACGATGGTCTCATTCGTTGACCGGGTGACGCTCCATCTGCGCGCCGGAAAGGGCGGCAACGGCTGCGTCTCGGTCCGTCGCGAGAAGTTCAAGCCGCTTGCGGGACCGGATGGCGCGAGTGGCGGCAACGGCGGTGACATCGTTCTCGTCGCCGATCCGCAGGTCACGACCCTGTTGTCGTACCACCACTCACCGCACCGCACGTCGAACAACGGTGCCTTCGGCGCCGGTGACCTGCGCCAGGGCGCGGCCGGCGAAGACGTCGAGCTGCCCGTTCCCGTCGGCACCGTGGTGAAGGATGCCTCGGGCGAGACGCTCATCGACATGGTCGAGCCGGGTATGCGATTCGTCGTCGCACCGGGGGGGATCGGGGGCCTCGGAAACGCGGCCCTTGCCTCGCCGAAGCGCAAGGCGCCCGGTTTCGCGCTGCTCGGCACGCCCGGGTGGGAGGGCGATGTCCTCCTCGAACTCAAGGTCGTCGCCGACGTCGCGCTGGTCGGATTCCCGTCCGCCGGCAAGTCCAGCCTGATCGCCGCGATCTCGGCCGCGCGCCCGAAGATCGCCGACTACCCCTTCACGACGCTCCACCCGAACCTCGGTGTCGTCCAGGCCGGTGACGTGCGGTTCACCGTCGCCGATGTGCCCGGACTGATCGAGGGCGCGAGTGAGGGCCGCGGCCTGGGGCTTCAGTTCCTCCGCCACGTCGAGCGCTGCACCGCGCTCGTGCACGTGCTCGACTGCGCCACGCTCGAGCCCGGACGCGACCCGCTGTCCGACCTCGACGTGATCCTCGCCGAGCTCGCCGCGTATCCCGTACCCGAGGACCAGCTGCCGCTTCTCGAGCGTCCGCAGCTGATCGCCCTGAACAAGATCGACGTGCCCGAGGGTCGCGAGCTCGCCGCGTTCGTGCGGCCCGAGCTCGAGTCGCGGGGCTATCGCGTGTTCGAGATCTCGACGGTCGCCCACGAGGGCCTGCGCGAGCTGACGTTCGCGCTGGGCGAGGTCGTCGCCGAGCACCGTGCAGAACTGGCCGCCAAGCCCGCCCCCGAGCGCATCGTGCTGCGTCCCCGCGGCGACAAGGAGAAGGACTACACGATCCGTGTCGAAGGCGGTACGTACGGCAACATCTACCGCGTGCTGGGCGACAAGCCGGTCCGCTGGGTGCAGCAGACCGACTTCCAGAACGAAGAGGCCGTGGGTTACCTGGCGGATCGCCTCGCCAAGCTGGGCGTCGAGGACGGTCTGGTCCGTGCCGGTGCCGAGCCGGGCTCGACCGTCGTCATCGGCGAGGGCGACGGCGTCGTCTTCGACTGGCAGCCGACGCTCAGTTCCGCCGCCGAACTCATGACCGCGCCGCGTGGCATGGACCCGCGCCTCGACATGAACACCCGCCGGACCACGTCCCAGCGGCGCGAGCGTTATCACGACCAGATGGATGCCAAGGCGGAAGCCCGCGCCGAGTTCGAGGTCCAGCGGCTGGCCGCGGCGGAACGTCGCGAGGTCGAGGGGGACGAGTGACCGCCCTGCACCGCGCCGATATCGCGACAGCGAAGCGCATCGTCGTCAAGGTCGGCTCATCGTCGATCAGCGGTGACCAGGCCGCAACCATCGACGCCATCGTCGCCGCCCTCGCCGAGGTACACACCCGGGGCACGGAGGTCGTGCTGGTTTCGTCCGGTGCCATCGCGACCGCGCTGCCCCTGCTGAGCCTCGAGGGCCGGCCCACGGATCTCGCGACGCAGCAGGCCGCGGCGGCGGTGGGGCAGAACGTGTTGATGTGGCGGTATCAGACGAGCCTCGACCGCTACGGCGTGCTCGCCGGACAGGTTCTGCTGACCGCCGGCGACCTCGAGAACTCCACGCCCCGCTCCAACGCGCGCCGGGCGATGGAGCGGCTGCTGGGCCTGCGCATCCTGCCGATCGTCAACGAGAACGACACCGTCGCGACCCACGAGATCCGCTTCGGCGACAACGACCGTCTCGCGGCACTCGTCGCCGAGCTGATCGGTGCCGATGCGCTCGTTCTGCTGAGCGACATCGAGAACCTGTACACCCGGCCCCCGGGCCAGCCCGGCGCACGGGCTATCGAGCGCGTGACCTTCGGGGATGACCTGAGCGGGTACGAGTTCGGCTCCGTGGTCGTCAACAGCGTCGGCACCGGGGGAGCGGCGACCAAGGTCTCGGCGGCCCGCCTCGCGACCGCTGCCGGTGTCGGGGTGCTCGTCACGAGTGCTGCGCGTGTCGCCGATGCGCTGAGCGGTGCCCCGATCGGCACCTGGTTCGAGCCGGACCCGCGCGCGACCCCCGTCACGCCGACCGGCCCCGTGCGCACCGCGCCCACGAGCGCGACGCTGCCCGCGAGCACCGATGCTCCCGCCGGTAGCGCCGAGCCCGTCGATACACTGGGCTGATGACCAGCACCGCCTCCCGCGCAACGCCGAGCAACCCCGCGGTGGGAGAGTCTCCCGATGCCTGGGGTGCCACGACCGCGCGCGACCGGATGCGTCTGGCGAAGTCGGCCTCCCGCAGCGTCGGGCTCCTCGGCGACGGCGACAAGGCCGGAATGCTGCGGGCCATCGCGCACGCCATCGACGCGGCATCCGATCGGATCATCGCGGCCAACGACGAAGACCTGGCGCGCGGACGTGCGACCGGTCTGTCGGAGTCGCTGCAGGATCGCCTGCGACTGGATGCTGCGCGCGTCGCCGCCCTCGCCGATGCCGTGCGCGCGGTGGCCGAGCTGCCGGACCCCGTCGGTCGCCTGCTCGACGAGCGCGTCCTGCCGAACGGCGTCGTTCTGCAGAAGGTCAGTGTGCCGTTCGGCGTGGTCGGGTCGATCTACGAGGCGCGCCCCAACGTGACCGTCGACATCGCGGCCCTGGCGCTGCGGTCGGGAAACGCCGTCGTGCTCCGCGGCGGGTCGGCGGCCGAGAAGTCCAACGCCGCGCTCGTCGAGATCATGCGGACGGCCCTGGCCGACCGAGGAATCGACGCCGAGGCGATCCAGACCGTCGACGATTTCGGTCGCGAGGGTGCGCGTGAGCTGATGCAGGCACGTGGGCTCGTGGACGTGCTCGTACCCCGGGGCAGTGCGCAGCTGATCGAGACCGTGGTGACCGAGTCATCCGTCCCCGTCATCGAGACGGGCGCGGGCGTCGTGCACATCGTGCTCGACGAATCGGCCCCGCTCGAGTGGGCGCGCGACATCGTGGTGAACGCCAAGGTGCAGCGCCCGAGCGTCTGCAACGCTGTCGAGACGGTCCTGGTCGTCGGGAGCGCCGCCGAGCGCGTGCTGCCGACGGTCGCCGCCGCGCTGCAGCAGCAGGGCGTGACGCTGCACGGCGACGAGCGGACCGCCGCTCTCGTGTCGGATGTCGTTCCCGCGACCGACGAGGACTGGTCGACCGAGTACGGCACCCTCGACGTCTCGATCCGCGTCGTCGACGACCTGAACGAAGCGCTCGCGCACATTCGCGCGTACTCCACGGGACACACGGAATCGATCATCACGGACGACGACGCCAACGCCGAACGATTCCTCGCCGAAGTCGACGCGGCCGTCGTCATGGCCAACGCATCCACGCGATTCACCGACGGCGGCGAGTTCGGGTTCGGCGCCGAGGTCGGCATCTCGACCCAGAAGCTGCATGCACGTGGACCCATGGGCCTGCCCGAGCTGACGAGCACGAAGTGGCTCGCGCGCGGCGCCGGGCAGACCCGCCGATAGTTCTCTAGACTGGGTCTCCACGCCCATACCCGAACGGAGCACGAGAATGACGCTTGTCACGACGATCCTGGCCGCGGCCGAAGAGGGTCACCACGGCAACGTCGCGCTGGAGACGGTGATCTTCTTCGTCATCGCGCTGGCGGTCTTCGCGGCTCTCGCTCTTGTGGTCTTCTCGTACCGCGACGTGGCCAACCGTCACGCGGGCAAGGCGCAGGCCTACGCCCAGAGCCACGGTGCGGCGGTCGAGCACGGGGCGGTCGAGCACGGGACGGCGAGCGGCCACTAGGTCGGGCATGACGACAGACGCAGGGGAGCGGCCCCGAATCGGGGTGATGGGCGGCACGTTCGATCCCATCCATCACGGTCACCTGGTCGCCGCCAGCGAGGTCGCCAGCCATCTGGGTCTCGACGAAGTCGTCTTCGTCCCCACGGGTACGCCCTGGCAGAAGCAGAGGGTCAGCGATAGCGAGCATCGCTACCTGATGACCGTCATCGCGACCGCATCCAACCCGGGATTCACCGTCAGTCGCGTGGATATCGACCGTGCCGGTCCGACGTACACGATCGACACGCTGCGTGATCTGCGGACGCAGCGGCCCGACGCCGATCTTTTTTTCATCACCGGCGCGGACGCGGTAGCGCAGATTCTCAGTTGGAGGGACCATGATGAGCTGTGGAACCTCGCGCACTTCGTCGCCGTGAGTCGCCCCGGACACGTCCTGGACACCGGGGGACTTCCGAGTGAGGTGGTGAGCCAACTCGAGATTCCGGCGCTCGCGATTTCGTCGACGGACTGTCGCGAGCGGGTGCATCGGGGCGACCCGGTGTGGTATCTCGTTCCTGACGGGGTCGTCCAGTACATCAGCAAGCATCATCTCTATCGGAGCAACGCATGAGCACACCCGAGCAGCCGCTGACGCGGAAGAAGCTCCGCGAACTGCACGCCACCGGATCCGTGCCCGTTCAGGGCGAGACGGCCTCCGCAGACGACGAGATCGACGAAGACACGTATGTCGCGGCCACCCCGGCGCCTTCGGCCCCGCTCGCGCGTCCCGCCACCCCCGCTTTCACCCCTCCGGCGCCCATGCCGGACGCGCACGTCGATCTGGGCGTCTCGCCCCTGACCCGCCGTCAGGCGCGCGAGCAAGAACGCATCCGCACCGCTTCGGTGCCGGTCATCACCCCCGACGTCGTCGCCGCTCAGATGCCCGTCTCGGCTCTGGGCGAGCCGACCGCTCCGCGTTACGCGCCGTCCGCGGCGCCCGCGGTTGCCGAATCGGAGGCTTCTGCGACCAAGGCTGCCGAGTCCGAGGTCGAGGGGAAGAAGTCCGGTCGTAAGAAGGCTGACGCCAAGAAGGCGGATGCCGCGAAAGCGGATGCTCAGAAAGACGAGCTCGCCGAGGCATCCGGATCTGTCCGCGACGATGCGTCGAGCGAGAACGCGCGCGGCATCGACGCGGCCCCCGTCGTGACGGTCGACCCGCAGTTCGGCGCCCACCTGTTGAAGGACGACGAGGTTTCGACGAAGCTGCCGGCATCGTTCGACGAGCTCATCGTGCGCAACGCGTCCTCCACGGGCGCGATCGGTGCGTCGAGCGCGCTGATCCTGTCGCAGACGCCGAACATGCCGCCGCTTTCGGGCCCGGTCAACGCGACGGGTGAGGTGCTCATCACGGGCACGTTCCACCTGCCCGACGGCCTCGGATCCGCCGGGGGCGACCCCCGTTCCACCGACGGCAAGGACGTCGACGCCGTGCTGGTCGACGGGGAGCTTCCCGCTTCGTCGTCCCCGACGCCGATCGCCGCCAGTGCCGCGATCAGCACCGTGCGCGGCACGGGCGAGATCATCCGTCCCCCCGCGCCGGAAAAGGGCGGTCGACTCCTTTTCTCCCTGGCGATCACGGCGGGCGTTCTGGCGCTCGCACTCGTGGGCGTCCTCATCCTCGCTTTTGTGAATGGTGCTCTCTGATGACTGCAACCGACCGGGCACGTGAACTCGTGCAGATCGCGTCGGCCGTCGCCGACGCCAAGGGTGGCGAGGATCTGGTAGCCCTGGACGTCTCGGGCCCGCTTCCGCTCGTCGACGCTTTTTTGATCGTCACCGGGCGCAACGAGCGCAACGTGGGTGCGATCGCCGACGCGATCGAAGACCGCATGCACGAGGCCGGCGTCAAGCGCCTGCGTCGGGAGGGTCGCCAGGAGGGGCGCTGGGTGCTGCTGGACTTCGGTGACCTCGTCGTCCATGTCTTCCACGAGCAGGAGCGCGTGTATTACGGGCTCGAGCGCCTGTGGAAGGACTGCCCGGTCATCCCGATCGAGCTTCCGGCCCCGGCCGCCGCGGGCGCCGAGACGGGCGTCTGAACGGCGCTTCGCCGTGACATCCGTCTCGATTCGAGTGGGCGCTCCGGATGTAGTAATCTAGCGGGGTTGCCCTCGCTCGTTCGGGGCGATGTTTGGGCCTGTGGCGCAGCTGGTAGCGCACCTGCATGGCATGCAGGGGGTCAGGGGTTCGAGTCCCCTCAGGTCCACCGAAAGAACCCTCGATACGTCGGGGGTTCTTGCTTGTTAGCACGTCGGCGCGGGGCGGACCGCCTGGGCGAGCCGTCTCGGGCGC
The DNA here is from genome assembly GCF_002911615.1 of Microbacterium sp. CJ77. NCBI lineage: Bacteria > Bacillati > Actinomycetota > Actinomycetes > Micrococcales > Microbacteriaceae > Microbacterium > Microbacterium sp. CJ77. Next base: position 1,072,928 of record NZ_PQBR01000006.1, read on the forward strand.
CACGATCGGGTCGTCCAGTATGCGCCTGCTTGCGTCACGCATCCGACGGGGGTTACTATCGCGGCTCACGCGTGCCCGCGTGCGGTAGTTTTCCAGGCCTCGGTCGCAACCCACCGACGGTTGCGGCTTCCCGTCTCACAGAGGGGCTGTGCACGCGCTCATGGCACCGTTCACCCACTTCCACCCGCAGGGAACCCATCCGTCCGCAGCGACCGTGCTGGCGCAGAGGCAGGCGCGCATGGCCCTGCCGTTCAGCGATGAGCGCGATTTCGAGGAGGCGACGCGTGGCTTCATCGCGAAACCCGAGGCCACGCGCATCATGGCCGAGGCGGGCAACGTCGCGTGGGATTTCGGCGCATATTCTTTTCTGACCGAGTCCGAAGAGTTCGACAGCATCCATCCTTCGCTGCAGCGACAGGCCGTGCTCAACGCGAATTACGGGCTGTTCGAGGTCGTGCCCGATCGGATCTGGCAGGTGCGCGGATTCGATCTCGCCAATATCAGCTTCGTCCGCGGAGACACGGGCTGGATCGTGATCGACCCCTTGACGACGAAGGAGACTGCCGCGGCCGCCTTGGCGCTCGTCACCGAGCACTTGGGCGAACGCCCCGTCGTCGCTGTGATCTTCTCGCACTCGCACGGCGATCACTTCGGGGGAGTGCGGGGAGTGGTCGACGAAGAAGACGTCGCGAGCGGCGCCGCTCAGGTGATCGCACCAGCGGGCTTCCTCGAACACGCCGTCGCCGAGAACGTATACGCCGGCAACGCCATGTCACGGCGACTGTTCTACCAGTACGGCGCGCTGTTGGCCGCGAGTCCATTCGGGCATGTCGACCAGGCCATCGGAAAGAGGATCGCCGCCGGGTCGATCGGGCTCATCGCACCGACCGTCTCGATCGTCGACGACTTCGAGGAGCTCGTCGTCGACGGCGTGCGGATGGTCTTCCAGAACACCCCCGGCACGGAGGCTCCGGCCGAGATGAACACCTGGTTCCCGGACTTCAAGGCATTCTGGGCGGCCGAGAACATCACGGCGACGATCCACAACATCTACACGCTGCGCGGTGCGCTCGTGCGCGATGCCCTCGAGTGGTCCCGGCAGATCAACGCCGCGCTCTACCGGTTCGGAACAGAGGCAGAGGTGATGTTCGCCTCCCACAGCTGGCCACGGTGGGGCAACGATCGGATCCAGGAAGTCATGCGCGCGCAACGAGACACGTACGCGCACCTGAACAACGCTGTGCTCCATTACGCAAACCAGGGCGTCACCGTCAACGAGATCCACAACGTCTACCGGGTTCCCGATTCTCTCCAGCAGCAGTGGGCCGCCCGCAGCTATCACGGGTCGGTGCAGCACAATGCCCGTGCCGTCGTGAACCGCTACCTCGGCTATTGGGATGCGAACCCGACGACGCTCATCCCCCTCTCGCCGAAGGACTCCGCCCCGCTCTACGTCGAGCTCATGGGAGGCGCGTCGCCGATCCTCGAGAAGGGTCGGCAGCTGATCGCCTCTGGCGACTACCTGCTGGCTACGGAGATCCTGAACAAGCTCGTCTATGCCCACCCGGACAACGACGATGCACGCATGCTGTTGGCCGAGGCCTTCGAGCAGATCGGGTACCAGCAGGAAAGCCCCAGCGTCCGGAACAGCTTCCTCGCGGGCGCGCTCGAACTGCGCTCGGGGCTTCCGGCGGGTGTCACGCCGACGGCGACGGGACCGGACCTGGTCAGGGCGCTCACCACCGTTCAGTTCCTCGATTTCCTCGCGATCCGTCTCGACCCGACGAAGGCCGAGACGCTCTCATTCGTTGCGAATCTGATCACACCCGACACCGATCAGCACTTCGTCGTGGAACTGTCGAACGGCGCTCTCACGACGTTGGAGGGCGGACGGGCGGAGAATCCAGACCTCACGATCACGATCGACCGTGCCGACCTCGAACTCGCGATGACGGGGGAGACGACCCTCGGAGCGCTGCTGGCAGGTCGGCATGCGCGCGTCGACGGTGACATCGACATCCTGAAGCGGCTGAGTGAGCTTCTCGTCGAGTTCCCGCTGGGGTTCGAGATTCTGCCGGGAACAGTCGGGGCCGTGCCGGTTCCGGGGCGCTGAGAACGGAAGACGTCGCGGACTCGAGCGATGTCGTGTCGCTCATCCGTCCGGCTGTGGCGATCGTCGCTTCGGGCGGGGCCGTTCGCGCTAGCGTCGGGCTGTGACGATCCTCTCGAACGACGCCGTGACCCAGTTCGCCGTGCTCGACGCGCTGTTGGCGGGGGCATACGAGACGGGGATGCCGGTGGCCGATGCGCTCCGCGCCGGCGACGTCGGGATCGGATGCTGCGACCGCCTCGGCGGCGAGGTGGTGATCGTCGACGGGCGGGCGTACGAGTGCACCGTCGACGGCCCGCCGACGCAGATGGCCGAGTCGGACATCCTGCCGTTCGTCGACGTCGCGCCATTCTCGGACGCGCCGTCATCGGCGGTCGAGAACCTCGATCTGGCGGCGTTGAGCTCGTGCGTAGAAGGGCTCCTGCTGAGTCGGAACCTTTTCCATGCCGTGCGGGTGGACGGGGTGATGGCCGCGGTGCGCGTGCGGGTGACACCGCGGCAGCACCATCCGTTACCGCCTCTGACCGCGGTCACCCGCGAGCAGGTCGAGACGGTGCTGACCGATCGGGCCGGAACGCTGATCGGATTCTGGGCACCACGGATCTACCAGGGCATCGCCGTCGCGGGACTGCACCTGCACTTCTTGGCCGCCGACCGACTCGCGGGCGGGCACGTGCTGGATGTCACGATCGGCTCCGGTGACCTGCGGATGCGCGCCTTCGCGCGGCTCGACCTGCACCTGCCGGTGGACGACCTGTTCTTGCGCACCGAGCTGACCCACGACGCCGACCACCGGATCGTGGCGATCGAGGGTGGCGCCGGCGGCTGAGGCCGGGCCGCGCCGCGCCGCGCCGCGAACGGACGCGACATGCCGTTCCCTGGGCGTGTGGAACGGCGAGTCGCGCCCGTTCGGCGCGTCGTCTCGCCGCGGTCGCTCAACGCCCGTGTGGTGCGTTTCGCGTCAGACGGCGACGGTGCGGTCGAGCGGCGCGAGTGCCAGGATGCCCGAACGCGCCAACTCGATGGCTGCCGAGACCGCGCCGGTCGACACGATGTCACCGCCCAGCTGCGAAGCGACCAACTCGGGCGGCGGAATGTGCAGGGCGTCGGACAGGCGGGCACGTGCGGCGACGAGCACGTCCGCGACTCCGGCAGAAACGGCGCCCGAGATCACGATCATCCGTGGGTCGAGAAGGCTCGCGAAGACGCCGGTGACCTGCGCGAGCATCTGGCCGACGCGGTCCACGATCGCCAGGGCGAATGCGTCGCCTTCCGCGGCGAGTTCGAACACGAGACGCCCGGAGATGTCGTCGACGGGTACCGCCGCCAACGGATGCTGCGGCGGCAGTTCGCCCGCGGCGATGGCCTCGCGAGCCCACTGTGCGGCGCGATAGCCGAGGCCCCATGCGCCACCCACACCCGAGACCTGATCGAACGCGATCATCTCGCCCACGCCGCCGTGCGCGCCCCGTAAGAGCCGCCCGTCCACGACGACTCCGGCGCCGAGCCGCTCGCCGGCGAGAAGCGTCACGTAGTCGCGGCACCCGCGGGCCACTCCGATGCTGCCCTCGGCCACCGCGGCGAGAGAGGCGTCGTTCTCGACGCGAACGAGCGGTACCCAGGCGCCGAACATGTCTTTCAGGTCCGGGTTCATGCGTTGCCAGAAACCCTCGTGATGTGTGGGGGAGATGCCCTCGGCGTCCACGGGCGCCGGCACTCCGGCGCACAGCGCGATCACATCGGAACGATCGCGACCGGCGACCGCGAGCGCGGCGTCGACAGCCCTGGCCATGATGGCGCGGCGCCCGGCGACCGAGTCATCGTCCAGGGTGAGGTGCTCACGGGCCAGGACCTCGCCGCTCAGGTCGGAGACGGTGGTCGTCGCGTGGGCGCGTCCTGCGTCGAGGCCGACGACGATCCCGGCGTCGGCACAGAACTCGAAGCGGCGCGCGGGGCGACCCTTGCTGTAGTCGCCGACTTCGCGGGCGTTCGGCAACTCTCGAATGAGGCCGCGTTCGACGAGCTCATCGAGCGCGTCGATGGTCGTCGAACGGGTGAGCCCGACCGCCGGCATCGCCTCGCCCGCGGTGAAGATCCCCGCGTCCCAGGCGTAGTCGAGCAGCGCGTCGAGGCTCGCGCGGCGAGGCGCGGAGATTCGCTCAGGCGGGTGAGGCAAGGGTCTTGACCTTTCGGGTGCTTCCCTGCATTATGGTCCACGTCGAGTTGATTCGATAGATAAATCTAATCGGTCTACAAAATATGTGTACAGAGACGTACGACCGCCCACGGGCGGGAGAAGGGACGATGACGTGCCGAGACTACGATCACGGGTGCTGCGCCTGACGGCCGCCGCGCTGGGAGCCGCGTTATTGGGCGGGACACTCGCGGGCTGCTCGTCGGGCGGGCCGACCGAGATCCGTTTCCACCTGAGCAAGCCCGAGGCGATCCCGTACTTTCGTGAGTTGATCGCCGAGTACAACTCGTCGCAGGATGACGTGCGTGTCGTGTTCGACACATCCTCGAACCTCCAGGCGGGCTTCCTCCGCGGCAATCCGCCCGACCTCGGCCTGCTGAACTACAACATGGAGATGTCGCGCTTCATGGAGCGCGGTGCGCTGAGCGATCTGAGCGACATGCCGGAGGCGGACCGGATCCTGCCCGAGGTGCAGGACCTCGTCGATCAGTACGCGACCTATCCCGGACGCACGAGCGTGCTGCCGTACTCGGTGATGGCGGCATCCGTCATCTACAACGTCGACATCTTCGAGCAGCAGGGCCTCGAGGTGCCGCAGACCTGGGATGAACTCATCGCGGTCTGCGACCAGTTGCAGGCTGCGGGGATCACCCCGTTCTACGGCACCTTCAAGGACCCGTGGACCGTCGCGCAGGGATGGTTCGACTACACCGTCGGCGGCACGGTCGATGTCGCCGAGTTCTACGACGAGATGAACGAACTCGGCACCGAGGTCGGTCCGGATTCGCCCGTCTCGTTCGAGCGCACGCTGCTCGAACCCGTAGACCGCATGACCATGCTGGCCGAGACATATACCAACCCGGATGCCGCGAGCCGCGGCTACGGCGACGGCAACCTCGCCTTCGCGCAGGGTCAGGCCGCGATGTACCTACAGGGCCCGTGGGCGTTCGGCGAGATCGCCAAGACGTCGCCGGACCTCAAACTCGGCACCTTCCCGCTCCCCATGACGGATGATCCGGAAGACCTCGAGGTTCGGGTGAACATCGATCTGGCCGCGTGGATCCCCGAGGCGTCTCGCCACCAGGAAGAGGCCCGCGGATTCCTGTCGTACCTCTTTCAGAAGGACGTGATGGACGCGTACAACGCCGCCCAGCTCGGCTACGGGACGACGACGGATGCTGCGCCCGTGACGGACCCGCGAATCGTGGGCATGAAGGAGTTCTACGACGAGGCGCGCTTCTACCAGGGCGCCTCCAAGGCGATCCCGCTGACCATCCCGACCGAGAACTACATGCAGGGCATCGTGACGGGCGGCAGCGCCGAACGCACCCTGCGGGTCATGGATGCCGACTGGGCGCGTCTCGCTCTGCGTCAGTAGCCCGACACTTCACGCGAGACCCAACGAAGGGAAGCGACACACATCATGGCCACGACAACGGCGACATTGATCACGCCGAAGACTCGCGGGCGCACCGCCGCGCCCGCGCTCACCAGGAAGCGGCGCAAGGTCGAGGGGATCTACTACGTCTTCCTGCTGCCGAGCCTCATCCTGTTCACCCTCGCGATCACGGTGCCGGCAGTCATCGGAATCTTCTTCAGCTTCACCAACTCGATCGGGTTCGGCGACTGGGAGTTCATCGGCCTGATCAACTACATCGCGCTCTTCTCCGACCCCGCGATCCTGCAGAGCTATCTGTTCACCTTCGGCTTCGCGGCGGTGACGGTGCTCGCCGTCAACGTGCTCGCGTTCCTGCTGGCGGTGGGGCTGACCTCGCGCATCCGATTCAAGACGGCGCTCCGAACGGTCTTCGTCATCCCGATGGTGATCTCGGGAATCGTCATCGCGTTCGTCTTCAACTTCCTGTTCTCGAACTCGGTTCCGGCCCTCGGGCAGGCCGTGGGAGTCGGATGGCTCAGCGAGAGCATCCTCGCGAACCCCGACCTGGCCTGGGTTGCGATCGTGATCGTGACCGCGTGGCAGGCGATCCCGGGAACGCTGCTGATCTACATCGCCGGACTCCTCTCCATTCCCGGCGACGTATACGAGGCCGCCGAGCTCGACGGGGCGGGGAAACGTCAGCAACTGCTGCGCATCACGCTGCCGCTCGTCGCGGGCTACGTCGTGATCAATGTGATCCTCGGCTTCAAGAACTTCCTGAACGCCTACGACATCATCGTCGGCCTGACCAACGGCGGTCCCGGCACCTCCACCCGCAGCATCGCCATGACGATCGTGACGGGCTTCACCGGCGGCGACTATGCCTACCAGATGGCGAACGCGACGATCTTCTTCGTCATCGTCGTCGTGATCTCGCTCATCCAGCTGCGGCTGACGCGCGGAAGGAACGTGTTCTGATGACAGTCCAACCAGCCCTCATCGCCGAGGACATCGACGCCGAACGGACGCTCGCGGGCGACGCTCCGCGCAAGACCGGCCGGGGCCGATCCGCGATGGAGCGCGTCAACTGGTCGACCACGATCATCCTTCTGCTGTGCACCGTCACGGTGCTCATCCCGCTGTACGTCACCCTGTCGATGGCGTTCAAGACGCAGTCGCAGGCCGTGGATGGCAACGCCTTCTCGCTGCCGAGTCCCTTCAGCATCGAAGGGTTCGTCACGGCCTGGAACCTGACCAACTTCCCGCTGGCCTTCACCGTCTCGGTGCTCATCACGGCGGGAACCGTCGTCGGCACCATCGTGTTGGCCGCATGGGCATCGTTCGCCATCTCTCGGAACTGGGATCGCAAGCTGTTCCGCTACTCGTTCTACTACCTGCTCGCCGCGATGTTCCTGCCGTTCCCGGTCGTGGCGCTACCGCAGATCCAGCTGACGGGACTGCTCGGCCTAGACAACCCGGCCGGCGTTGCGATCCTGCACATCATGTTCCAGCTGAGCTTCAGCATCCTGCTCTTCACGGCATTCCTGCGCTCGATTCCGGCCGAGCTGGAAGAGAGTGCACGGATCGACGGCGCCTCGACGTGGCAGACGTTCTGGCGGCTGATCTTTCCGCTGCTCGCGCCGATGAGCGCTACGGTCGGCATCTTCGCGTTCCTGGCCTCGTGGAACGACTTCATGATGCCGTCGCTGATCATCTCGGATCCCGGGTTGCAGACTCTCCCGGTCGTGCAGAGCATCTTCCAGACCCAGTTCAGCAACAACTACAACGTGTCGTTCGCGTCGTACCTGATGGCCATGGCACCCGCGATCGTCGTATACCTCTTCACCCAGCGATGGGTGATGGAGGGTGTGACCCAGGGCGCCGTCAAGGGCTGAGGCCCGTGTCGCGCGCATACTGCACAACCGCATGACCGCCCCCGAAGAAAGGACTCGCTCTCTGATGAGTCACGCAGTCTCCCCGGCCCCCGAAATCCGTCGAACGGCGTCAGCCGAGGCCGCGCCCTGGTGGCGCCAGGCGGTCGTGTACCAGGTGTACCCACGGAGCTTCGCGGATCTGGATGGGAATGGGCTCGGTGACATCGCGGGGATCACCTCCCGCGTCGACTACCTCGACGAACTCGGGATCGATGCCGTGTGGTTGAGCCCGTTCTATCCGTCGGCGCTGGCGGACGGCGGGTACGACGTCGCGGACTACCGGGACGTGGATCCCAAACTCGGGACTCTCGAGGACTTCGACCACATGGTGGCGGCGTTGCACGAGCGGGGCATCCGGGTCGTCGTGGACATCGTGCCGAACCACACGTCCGATCTGCACGAGTGGTTCCAGGAAGCGCTGCTCGCGGAGCCCGGGTCGCCCGCCCGAGATCGCTACATCTTCCGTGAGGGGACGGGACCGGATGGCTCGCTCCCGCCAAGCGATTGGGTCTCGGCCTTCGGCGGATCCGCCTGGGAACGAGTACCCGACGGTCAGTGGTACCTGCACCATTTCGCGGTCGAGCAGCCTGATCTGAACTGGGCGAACCCCGAGGTGCGCGCCGACTTCGTGCGGACCCTGCGATTCTGGTCCGACCGCGGTGTCGACGGATTCCGTATCGACGTTGCGCACATGCTCACGAAGGACCTCGCGGACGTGCTGCCCACGCAGGCCGAGCTCGACGCCATGCCCCGTGATGGACAGCACCCCACGATCGACCGCGACGACGTGCACGAGGTGTATGCCGAGTGGCGGGCCGTGTTCGATTCGTACGACCCTCCGCGTACGGCCGTCGCGGAAGCGTGGGTCGACCGATCGCGCGTGCCGCTCTACGCCAGCTCGGAGAGCCTGGGACAGGCATTCAACTTCGACCTGCTCGAGGCCGACTTCGACGCGTCGCAGTTTCGCGAGATCGTGACCGCGAACCTCGAGCTGGCGCAGTCGTCGGGGTCGTCCAGCACCTGGGTGCTGTCGAACCACGACGTCGTGCGCCACGCAACCCGATACGGTCTCCCCGACGCCGAGCGAGGCGCCGATGGCCGTCCCGCGCGCAAGCACGGCCAGGAGTGGCTTCTCTCCGGGGGCACCGACCCGAAGCTCGACCGTGAACGCGGGGAGAGACGCGCGCGGGCGGCGACGCTGTTCGTCCTCGGTCTTCCGGGATCCGCATACCTGTACCAGGGCGAAGAGCTCGGCCTGCACGAGGTCGCCGAGATCGAGGACGGGCAGCGCCAGGACCCGACATTCTTCCGGAGCCCCGGTGCCGACCTCGGACGGGACGGATGCCGGGTGCCGCTGCCCTGGGAGGCATCCGGTCCGTCATTCGGTTTCGGCGCGGGCGAAGCGCACCTGCCGCAGCCGGCGTGGATGGGGGAGTACGCGGTCGAGCGCCAGGACGATGATCCCGACTCGACACTCGCTCTGTACCGTCGGGCCCTCGCCGTGCGCGCACGTGTTCAGGCGGACGAGGGCCTCGAGTGGATCGAGACCGGGCGGCCCGATGTACTCCGGTTCGCGCGGCCGAACGGGTGGCAGGTCGTGACGAACTTCGGGGATGCACCCCACGCGCTGGACGCGGCCGGGTCGTCGGTCGTCCTTTCGAGCGATCCGGGCGCGGCGCCGGGTGTGGTCCCGCCCGCATCCACCGTGTGGTTGGCGCCGTAGCACCACGTTGGGCCCGGCGTCGCGCGCCGAACGGTCGCGACACGCCGTTCCAGCAACATGTGGAACGGCGTGTCGCGACGTCTCGCGCCCGGAGGGGAGGGCGCGCGGGTCAGCCGGCGACGATGCCCTGCCAGATGCCCGCCGCCCAGCCGAGCTGAGCCGGGCCGCATCCGCCGGCCGCCTGCGTCGCACCGCGCGTGGCGGCCATGCAATTCGCGAGCAGTTCGGGGTTCTTGTTGAACAGCGTCTGGTACGACGGCGATGCGGTCATCTGCTTCCACACCCGGAACTGGTACTGGTGCGCCAGCTCGTGCGTCATGCCCCAGACCTTGGTCACGTACGGCCAGTTCGCCACCGCCGACGACACCATGATGGTCCCGCCGCTGCTCGCGCAGGCCGGGGCCGTCACGCCGCCGCAGTTGCCGTCGTACTCGACCAGGGCGTAACCGCCACCGCCGACGTTGTTCAGGATGGCGCGCATCTCGGCGAACCAGCCGCCGCCGCCCCCGCCACCGCCACCGCCCCCGGTCGACGGGGCAGAGCCCGATCCTCGGGCGATGGGCGCGGAGTATGAGCGCGCCGCGGCCGCGGCCGCCTTGCGACGCTGTTCGGCCTCGTACGCGTTGACCTTCGCGTCCACCTCGCTCGTCGCGCGCTGCACGGCCGCGGTCGGTTCGACGTAGGTTTCGGGCTCAGCGGGGGCCGCGGCGACCGTGGCCTGCGCATCGAGCGCGGCCTGGCGCTGCGAGCCCACGTCGACCTTGTTCGCGGCCTTGTCCAGCGCCGTCCGCAGGGCGCCGACCGCCTCGACGAAGGCGACTCGCGCCGTGCCCGCTTCGGCGAGGACGGATGCCTCGGCGTTCTCGCCGTCGATCGTGGTGCGCAGGTCGGTCAAGGACGATTCGGCATCGTCGATCTTCGTCTCGAGCGCGAGCACCCGTGACTCGCGGGCATCGGCCACGGTGTTGAGTTCCGCGACCTTGATCGTCCCCATCGTGATGGTGAAGACCGCGATTCCCGAAACGACGATCAGGGTCCATGACGAGGCCCTCACTGAAGAAAACCTTCCGTCGAGTCCAGTGCGGCGCGGGCGTCGTCGTTCTTGGCCTGGCGTTCTGCCGCGCGTGTGGTGAGCTCGTCGACCTGGTCGAGGTGGTTCTGCAGGCGCAACTGGAGCAGGGTGATCCGCCCATCGAGTTCGACGACCCGTGCCTCGGCGCGCGTCTGCGCGGTGACACCGACCCCGAACGCCGCAAGCGTGCAGACGACGGCGACGGCCGTCAGGAGGGCGACGAGTCGACGCCCCCGTGCGCGCCGACGTTCGCGATCGTGCGGGCGTGTCGACACGGACGGCTGCGCTTCGCGCATGTCCTTCGTCTGTTGGAACACGATTCCCCTTTTTCGTGATCTCTGCCTGCCCCTGATTCACCGGATTGCGCCGGTCAAAGCTCCCCGGTCGGGAGTCTAGGTCGGACCCTCGTGCGAATCGCGGAGGCGCGGCGGTGCACTCGTGACGTATATTCGGCGCGCTTCCGCGTCAACCGCGGGGCGTTCCGCGAGGATTTCGAGGTGGCGAGAAGTTCCGTTCAACGTGCGCTCGGCGTCGTCGTATTGACGGCTGTCGTGACCGCGATGCTGGGTGTCGCCGTCGTGGCTTTGTTACCCCCGATCTGGGTAGCGGCGACGACGCTCGTCGCGGAAGACGACACGACGACGACGATCCGTGCCGAGCAGGCCGAAGCATCCGTTCCCGTGCCCGCGGGATGGGCGATGCGGCCCACATTCGCCGACGAGTCACGCGTGACGCTCACGAGTCCGGACGGGCTGATGCAGGTCGATCTGACGCTGCGCGACGGGGGCGACCCGGTGGTCGCGCTGGGCGACATCGCGCCGCGCCCGCTCGATGCGCTCAGCCGCGAAACGACGGTCGCGGGTCAGGAACTGGTGCACGCGAACACACAGGACGGTGAACTCGTTGTGGGGGTGGTCGTCTCCGGAAATGCGCTGCTGACCTTCGTGTCGGGCCCGCGCGCGGGCTACGACGCCGAGCTCGCCGAACTTCTCGCACAGATCGACGTGACGTCCTGATGGCGCGCAGGGTTCTGGCGGCGGTGCTCGTCGCCGTGGGGGTCGTCGGATTGTCGGCATGCGCGCCCGATACCGATCCGTCGTGGACGCCGGCGCAGTGGCCGGTCGTGGGACGGATGCTGACGGCACCACCACCGCCGGTCGACCCCGCCGGTATCGCCCTGGCACCGCAGCGAATCCGGAACGACTCCGTCCGCGTGGAAGCGCGCTGGGCGTACCTGCCCGGGTCGCAGCCGCTGAACGATGCGGTCGAGGCGACGGTGCGTGCCGCGATCGGCGAACAATCCACCGCGTCCGGGGTCGGCTACGAACCACAGGTCTTCGGTGTCGAGGCGGCGCTGCGTGAGCGTGGGTGTGTAGCGGGGGTTACTGCACTGCCCGCCGCAGACCTGCTCGGGGCGGCGACCGACTCGCACACCGTCGTCGTCTGTGAGATCGTGCACGCCGCGGGATCGACGTTCGGAGAGCGCCTGCGTGTCGTTCGCGGTTCCGCCGCGGCGGTCGAGTCCGACCAGATCGTCACCCTCTATGCGGATGTCGCGACCGGCGCGGTCGGCGACGGTGCTTCGTTGATCGGCCAGAACGACCTGCTCTGGGAGGACGTCGTGTCGGTCGCGCGCCGTGCCGCGGGCGGCCTCAGCCTGAGCCAGGTTTCTCCGCCGTCGGACGAGCAGCGAGCGGCTCTGAGCAGGGCGCTCCAAGATGCGTCGTTCGTCGACGGCGAGCTGGTCGTTCCGCTGCCGGTCGGGTTCACGGCGCCCGAGCTCGAGGGGCTCGCGGGTTGGCAGACGCCCGACCCCGAGCATCCGGTGTGGGTCTCGCTGCCCCGAACGTCCTACGATCCCGCGCTCACGGAGTTCGGGCGTGTCATCGCCGATGCGCAGGGTGCCTTCGCGGGCCCGACGACCGCCGGAGCAGCATTCGACCGGACATCGTGCGATCTCGTGCCGTGCATGGCCCTGACGATGGATGACGGACCGAGCGGACTGACCGATGGCATCCTCGACGCGCTTCGGGACCGGCACTCGGCGGCCACCTTCTTCATGCTCGGTCGCAACGCGCAGAATCGGCCCGACACCGTGCGACGGGTTTCGGCCGAGGGCCACCAGATCGGCAACCACACCTGGAACCACCCCGACCTGACGACGCTCTCGGACGAGCGGATCGCATCCGAGCTGCGGTCGACGGCGGATCTGCTGCGTTCGCTGTCGGGTCAGGCCGTCTCGACCTTCCGTCCGCCGTATGGTGCGCTGAACGAACGTGTGCTCGGCGTCGCAGGCATGCCCGCGATCCTGTGGAGCGTCGACACGCGTGACTGGGCGGGCCCGTCCGATGCCGACCTGCTCGCGTACTCGGTGAGCGCGCCGCGGATCGGCACGATCATGCTCATGCACGACATTCAGGAGGGCACGTCACGCATCATGCCGCAGCTCCTGGACGGTCTGCTCGATCGCGGTTTCAGCCTCGTGACCCTGTCGAAGCTGTTCGACGGCCAGATTCCCGGCGGAATCGTCCGCTACGCCCCCTGATCCCGTGGCTCAGGAGGCGGGTTCCGGGCGCTACGGTGAACACGTGAGTTCTGCCCCGCGTTGTCCGCACTGTCGCCACTTCGTCTTTCTCGGCACGCTCGTGTGTCCCAACTGCGAGGGCGAGCTGGGTTTCAACCTGCTCGACCGCTCGTTCTACGGCATCCGTCAGGGTCGCACCGTGATCGAGGGCGTGACCTGGTACACCTGCTCGAACCGGGGGTGGGGTTGCAACTGGTTGGTGCGCGAGGATGCGCCGGCGGGAAAGTGCTTCTCGTGTCGACTCACCCGCCGCCAACCCGACAGCAACGACACGATCGCCCTCGAGAAGCTCGGCAAGACCGAGGAGGCGAAGCGGCGGCTGATCCTGCAACTCGGCGAGCTCGGTCTGCCGATCGTGCCGTGGGATCTGCGTCCGGGCGGACTCGGCTTCGACCTCGTCTCGAGCCTGTCGACGGGGGAGCGCGTCGTGATCGGCCATGCCAATGGCATCATCACGATCGATCTGGCCGAGAGTCTCGACGACCGCCGCGAGGCGCTGCGGGTGCGGCTGGGCGAGCCGTATCGCACGATGCTCGGGCACTTGCGGCACGAGGTCGGGCACTACTTCCAGAACGTGCTTCTGCAGAGCGACGAAGCCTGGGACCGTTGCCGGGCCCTGTTCGGCGATGAGCGCGCAAGCTATCAGGACGCGATCGCACGCCACTACTCGCGCGGGGCGCCCGAGGGGTGGAGCGCGTCGTTCATCTCGGAGTACGCCACGATGCATCCGTGGGAGGACTTCGCCGAGACCTTCGCGCATTACCTGCACATCACCGGAACTCTGCAGACGGCCGCGGCGATCGGCATCCATCTGGATGCGGACGTCACCAACCGCGACACCGATGTCGTGCCGCTCGAGAGCTATCGGGATGAGCCGATCCAGCGCCTGCTGACCGACTGGGACTGGATGAGTCAAGCGTTCAACCGGATCAACCGGTCGATGGGTTCGGCCGACCTCTACCCGTTCGAGCTGGTCGGTCCCGTGCGCCACAAGCTGGCGTTCGTGCACGACATCGTCACGAAGACGCCGCTGACGCTCCCCGAGCAGATCGCACTGGCCCTGCCCCGCGGCACCGAGCGCACCTGATCCAGGTCCGGTCGGATTCGTCGTCGATCAGGGATATTTCGGCGGCTGACACCACAGCACGATCAGCGCGATCCCGCCGAAGGGCAGCAGCGCCAGGAAGATCCAGGCCCAGTGCAACCCCGCGTCGCGCAGGCGTCGTACCGAGAGCGCCAGGGTCGGCAGCAGGATGCCGAGGCCCCAGACGAAGAACCCGAGCCCCGCGAGATAGCCCAGGATCGGGACGATGCTCAGGAACACGAGCCCGATCGTCACGAGCGCAGAGAACAGCGTGAAGTACCAGAACTCGGCGCGCGTGGCGCGTCCCTCGAACATCGCGTAGCGCGAGAAGACGGCGCGGATGGCGTCGCCCATGCCACGCACGAGCGGCCGGGTGTCGACCGGCGATCGCCACACACCGACGGGCGGGGGCGTGTAGCCGGAGCCGAGCTGGCCGCCCGTGCCGGGCACGAGTGGGCGGTATGCGGGCGGGGGCGATGCGGGTGCTGTCCGAGCCAGTGCGTATGGCGCTGCGACGACCGGAGCGGAGGACGGCGAGGACTCCGCGTGCAGCAGCGCGAGCGGTTGCGCGCCGGGGGCGGCGGGTGAGGGTGAGGTCTGGTTCGACCATGAGACCCCATCCCACCAGCGTCGCTGGCGAGCGTTGGAGGGGTCGGGATACCAGCCTGCGGGCGGCGGGGGTGAAACGGACATGGAGCTCCCGATTCGGTGGAGATGTATCGACTATTCAACAGCACCGCGTGGAGCGTTTCCGCCGCGCCTAAGCTGGACGGGTGAGGCACTGGCGCAGGGCCGTTTCCGCCGTGGGCGCGGTGATCGTGGTGATCGCGATGGCGGGCGTGGCGCCATCCGCCTCTGCCGTCGTCGCGCCCGCTTCCTCGGCGGCCGCGGCGTCGGCAGCCGATGATCCCTCCGCCGCGATCCGCGTCGTCGCGGGGGACGATGCTGCCCGGGCCGAACGCGCGGCCGCCCTCGTCGCCGCGATGACTCCACGCCAGAAGGCCGGTGCCGTCGTGATGGGACACGTGCCTTCGACCGATCCCGCCACCGTTCGCGCGTACATGGAGCAGACGGGTGCGGGTGGGTTCATCGTGATGGGAGCGAACGTGGCCGGTTCGGAGTCCGCTCTGCGCGCGCTCGCACAGTCGGCCACGCTCGATCCTGCGCTGCCCGCGCTGGTGGCCGTGGACCAAGAGGGCGGTGACGTGCGCCGCTTGAAGTGGGATGAGTTTCCGTCGTCGCTCACGCTCAAGTCCGCGCCAGCGGAGGCCACGGCGGTCGCGTTCTCGGGGCGGGGTTCGCTCGTCGAGCGCGCCGGCATCGACGTCAACTTCGGGATCGTGGCGGACTACACCGACGACCCCGGGTCGTTCATCTATCGCCGGTCGCTCGGAACGGATGCTGCGGCCGCAGCACCGCGCGTCGCCGCTGCTGTAGCGGGCGAGACGCCCTTCGTCGACTCGACGCTCAAGCACTTTCCGGGCCACGGTGCGGCGCCGGGGGATTCGCACCGCACCATTCCGTCGACCGACATGTCACTCGACGCATGGCGCGCGGGGGAGGCACTGCCGTTCCGGGCCGGCATCGACGCGGGCGCTCAGTTGGTGATGTTCGGGCACCTCGCCTACACATCGGTCGATGCGTCACCGGCCTCTCTGTCGGTTGCATGGCACGACATTCTGCGCGACGAGCTGGGCTTCACCGGGGTCGCGATAACGGACGACATGGCGATGCTCGAGGCATCCGGAATCGCGGCGTACCGGGACCCGGTGGCGAACGCCGTCGCGGCCCTCGTTGCCGGGAACGACATGGTGCTGGGCGTGGCGTACTCGTCGGTGGACCGTGCGAACGCGGTGATCGACGGAATCGTGGATGCCGTGGCATCCGGCACTCTGTCGTCCGAGCGACTGGACGAGGCCGCGACGCGCGTCGTGGCGCTGCGTCTCGCTTCCGCGACGCAGGGCGCCCTGCCGTGCTCGGATTGCTGAGCGGTTCGCTTGAGTGAGGACCGCGAGCGCGGGGGCGGCTTGCTGCGGACGCTCGATGCTCACGGTGTGGGTGGGCACGTTGCGCTGCGCTGCGCTGCGCTCGCTCGACGAGCACGGGGTGCGTGGGTCCGTTTTGATGGGCTCGGCGACCCGCGTGGTCAGAACGGGATGAGGTCGAGCGGGTCGAACTGCAGCTCGTCGAGTGCGAGCTCGACGTCGAAGTCCACATCGACCTCGTCGGGTGTCGCTCTGACCGCATCGAGGACGGGGTCGTCGGGTATTTCGTGTTCGGGGTCGGGGGCGAATTCGATGGTGCTGATGGGTGTGTCGGTGTAGACGCGTCCGGTGGGGCTGGTCCATTCGAGTACCCCGCCGGGGAGTTGTTTGACGGTCCAGGCGGTGTTGTGTTTGAGCGTGTGGTGCCGTTCGCAGAGGTGGGCGAGGTTGTGTTCGCGGGTCACCCCGCCGTGGGCGTGGTCGAGGGTGTGGTCGATGTCGCAGCGTTTGGCGGGTGTGCGGCAGCCGGGGAACCGGCAGTGTTGGTCTCGGACGGTGAGGTGTCTGCGTTGGTCGTGGTTGGGTCGGTATCGGTCGACGGCGAGGACCTGGCCGGAGATGGGGTGGGTGAGGATCCGGTCCCATCCGGGTGCTCCGGCGGTGAGCATGCACGCCGTTTGTGGGTCGATGGGGGAGTGTCCGACGAGGAACGCGGTTTCGTAGGGGTCGGTGATGCGTTTCTCGATCAGCGACATGACGGGGACGGTGATCTGAGCGGTGGCGCGGATCGCGCCGAGGTCGGTGGGTCTGCCGTCGTGCGTGGTGGGAGCGGCGGTGAGGAGCGGGCCCTGACCCCAGTTCTTGGACACGCTGAATCCAGCATTTTGCTGGGGAAGCGAGATGATCAGAATCATGGTTAGGAAGAACTACTCCGACGGGTTCCGGCGGCAGGCCGTGGACTTGTACGAGTCCACTCCCGGGGCGACGGTGCGTGGCATCGCCGCTGATCTCGGGATCGAGCGCGGCACGTTGCGGCTGTGGCTGGAGCGGCACGGGACGGGCCGGAAGACGGCTGCGGACGGCACCGCCGCGCGCAGCCCGTTCAAGGCGTCGGCGACCTCGCCGACGGCGGATGCGGGGGCGGATGAGACGCCCGCGCAGCGCATCGCACGCCTGGAGGGGCGGGTCGCGCAGCTGGAGGTCGAGCAGGTCAAGCTCGTCACCGAGCGTGAGATCCTGCGGCAGGCGGCCAAGTATTTCGCGGGGGAGACGAACTGGTGAACCGCTTCCAGTTCGTTGAGGACCTCTCAGCCACCTACCCGGTGAAGCGGTTGTGTCAGCTCGTCGAGATCACGAGGTCCTCGTTCTACGCATGGCGGGCCGGCGCCGCCGCCCGGCGGGCGCGCGCCGCGGAGGACGACGTTCTGGCGGGGCGGATCCGCGCCGTCCACGAAGGCGACAACACGATGGGCGCGCCACGGATCACCGCCGAGCTCAATGACGGCGCCGCGCCGTCCGAGCGGGTCAACCGCAAGCGGGTCGCCCGCGTGATGCGAGACAACGAGATCCACGGGTACCAGCGCAAGCGGCGGGTGCGCACCACCGTCCCCGAGCCGTCGGGACAGGTCGTCCCCGACCTGCTGAAACGGGACTTCACCGCCGAGGCGCCGAACCAGCGGTATGTCGGCGACATCACCTATCTGCCGCTGGCTGACGGGCAGAACCTGTATCTGGCGACCGTGATCGACTGCTGCTCGAGACGGCTGGCCGGGTGGGCGGTCGCGGACCACATGCGCAACGAGCTCGTCGAAGATGCGCTGCGTTCGGCGAGGCTGACCCGCGGCAGGCTGACCGGGTCCGTGTTCCACTCGGACCACGGATCGGTCTACACCTCCAAGGCCTACGCGGGACTGTGCAAGCGGCTCGGCGTGACACAGTCCATGGGCGCGGTGGGCACGAGCGCTGACAATGCCCTCGCGGAGGCGTTCAACGCGACGCTCAAGCGCGAGGTCCTGCAAGACCGGGCCGTGTTCGCCGACGAGGCCTCCTGCCGTCGCGAGGTGTTCCGGTGGCTCGTGCGCTACAACAACACCCGCCGCCACTCCTACCTCGGCTACATCGCGCCCGTCGCATTCCGAAGCCGAACTCACCGCCGCTACGCTACCGATAGCGGCATAATCCCACCCCGTGTCCAAGAACCGGGGGCAAGGCCCAGCAGGTCGCCGAGGATGTCGGCACGGATCTGGTCCGTCGTGCGCAGGTCCGCCGTGTCGGTAGCTTCGCCATCCGTCTGAGCCTGTGTCTGCGCGGCCGTGTCTGTGTTGGACTCTCTCATGCCATCGGGCTCAACCCGGCGGGCGTCGATGACGGTGCGGGCCATTTCGCTGAGCCGGTCGTGCACGCCGTGCGCGACCACGGCGGGGAGAAGCGCGCGAAGCTCGGCCATGCCGTCGTCGACATCGGTGACCCAGACGGCGCGGTCTTCGACCGCGCGGCGGTGGCGTTGCTCGAACGTGGTTTCCGCATACCACTCCGCCCGCCGCTTCGCGAGCGGTGTCAGCCGCGTCGCGGACTGGGCGCACGCGATGTGCAACACGTCTTGTTCGAACTCGGCCCGCATCCCGGGGGTTTCGATGATGGCCCCGGCGGTGACGATCGCCCGGACGTGCGCGGCCGAGATGAGCCCCGCAGCCAAAGCGTCGAGGGTTCCCGCGTAGTCGGTGACGAGTGTTGCGGCGTCGCTCATCTGGCGTTGCACGGTGCGGTCACTGACCCGCCACGCCGCACCGATCTCCGCCGCGACCGACCGGTACGGGAACCCCGCATCCGACCCGACCCGCCCGTACTCCGCCTCGTCGGTCCAGTCCGAAGCGATCGTGTCCGACTCGGCCAGCAGGCGTGCTTCTTCCGCATCGAGGCGCGCCTTCGCGGCCCGCACCTCGATCAGTTTCGGCAACAATGCGTTCATCCGCTCATCAGCCCGAAGTCGGGCAATCAGTGCGGTTTCGGTCATGCATCCATCATCCGACCAACCACCGACATCCCCACCCCGAAAAGCACGCCGACCAGCCCTTCCCAGATGAGAAGAACATGAGAAAACCGACCCTTCTGAGTGTGTGCTCAGGCCGCACAGCCCGAGCGAGCCAGATCATCCCGCGCTGACAGATGCGAAGTGCTCGACCACCGGGAAGGGGTCGTAGAAGTGATGCAGCAGGGCTTTCCACGACTCGTATTCGCGAGACATCCGAAAGCCCTCTGTGTGCGCCTCGACCGAGTCCCACTCGATCAGGAGCAGATAGAGACTCGGGGATTCGATCGACCGCGACAGGGACACGGAACGGCAGCCCGGTTGGTTCGCAACGACAGGCCGCGCCTCTGCAAACGCCGCCTCGAAGTCAGCCTCGGTACCGGCGCGGACGGGAAGGATGGCGTGCTCGAGTATCACGGGGCCAGCTTCGCATGCCGTCGACCCGTCACGAACCGCTCGATCCGGACGACGGATGCAGCGGTTCGTGACAGGTCGACGGGCCGAGGTGGCGCTGGGCGGAGGTGCCCGTTGTCGGCGA
>NZ_PQBR01000007.1:0-491222 GCF_002911615.1 Microbacterium sp. CJ77
CCCGTTAGCATCGGCGGGATGATGACCAGCCAGGCCGTTCGCGGCCGCTCCCGGATCGGCGAACTGGTCGATCGCTGATCCGCGCCCCTCCCGTCGTCTGTGCGACCTCGACCCACTCACACAGACGAAGGAGCATCATGACCGCGCGCTTCAACCACACCATCATCGCGTCCCAGGATGCGGCCGAGATGGCCGACTTCTATCGGGACCTGCTCGAAGCCGACGAGGCCCCGTCCTGGGGACCGTTCACCAACATCCTCATCGGCGACGGGGTATTGCTGCAGTTCGCGGCTCCGTCGATCGAATTCCCGCCCCAGCACTATGCGTACCTCGTCGACGACGAACACTTCGACCGCGCCTACGCGAAGATCGGCGGCAGCGGTCGTGAGCACTGGGCAGACCCGCAGCGCACCCGCCCGGGAGAGATCAATGACGAACACGGGGGACGCGGCGTATACCTGCTCGATCCGTCCGGCCGCTACCTGGAGCTCATCACGCGCCCGTACCTGTGATCCGGGATCGAACCGTTACGAATCGCTCGATACGGACGATCCATGCAGCGGTTCGTGACGGTTCGGCGGGCGGAAAGACCCTGTCGAGCAGCGGAAAATCGGGCGCACGGGCGATACGGCGTGAACGCTCAGCGTACTCCTAGGTGCCAAAGCGTACATCGAGGAGTAGCCTGTCACGCATGACGATGGCGCCAATGAAGGTCCTCGACCCCGATGCCGGGTCGCGCTCGGTCGTAGATCGCGCACTCTCGATCCTGGCCACTTTTCAAGGTACTCGCTCGCGTCAAGCGCTTTCCGACATCAGTCGCAACAGCGGCCTCCCGATCGCGACCTGCTACCGCATCGTGCAACGCCTGACCGAATGGGGAGCGCTCGAGCGCGACACGGATGGCCGCTACCGCGTCGGCCTGCGACTCTGGGAAGTCGCATCGCGTGCACCGCGCTCGGTCGGACTGCAGCGTTACGCGCGGCCCTATCTGCTCGACCTGTACGAGACGACCGGATTCGCGACCCATCTCGCTATCCGCGAGGGCATCGAACTCGTCTCGATCGAACGCTTCCACAACCCCAGAAAGAACCCGCGCCGCCCGATCATCGGCGACCGCTACCAGATGCACATCAGCGCGATCGGGCAGGTGCTTCTCGCCTACGCGCCCCGGCACATCCAGGAAGAGGTCCTGTCGGGCGACCTGCCCGCCTTCACCGCGCACACCTACACCGACCGCGAAACGCTCGAGCGGGTGCTGGTCGACATCCAGCGGAGCGGCTACGCCGTCAGCGACCGGCAGACCGACCTCGAGAACGTCGCGGTCGCGGCACCCGTGCGCGGATTCGACGGCTCGGTCATCGCCTCGGTCTCGCTCGCCTACCCGCCCGGTACGGGCGATCTCCGCGGGATGGTGCACCTGATCCGCCTGACCGCGACCTCGATCTCGCGTACCCTCGCGGCCGCGGGCTACGGCGACGCGGCCAACTGAGCCAGGCCGAGGACCCGAGATCCCGGCTAGACGAACCCCTCGGGTCGACGCGGCGTGTACGGCGCCTCGATACGCGCGACCTCTTCGGACGTGAGCTCGAGATCGAGCGCCGCGACCGCGTCGGACAGGTGATTCGGCTTGGTCGCCCCGATGATCGGCGCCGAGACCGCGGGCTTGGTGAACTGCCACGCGAGCGTGACCTGAGCCCTGTTGACGCCCCGCTCGTCGGCGATCTGTCCGACCGCGTCCGAGATCGCGCGATCGGATGCCTCGTCCTGGCGGTAGAGCTTCGCACCGGTCTCGTCGAGCCCGAGCCTCTCACTCGCCTCACCGTGCGCACGAGACAGGCGGCCCCGGGCGAGCGGGCTGTAGCTCAGCACCCCGACCCCGGTCGCGGAACAGAACGGATGCATCTCGCGCTCTTCTTCGCGCATGATCGGGTTGTACTGGTCCTGCATCGAGACGAACGGGGTCCAGCCGCCCAGCTCGGCGACGTGCTGCATCCGCGCGAACTGCCACGCCCACATCGACGACGCACCGATGTAGCGGACCTTGCCCGCCCGCACGATGTCGTGCAGCGCCAGCATCGTCTCTTCGATGGGCGTACGCGGGTCGTGGCGGTGGATCTGGTACAGGTCGATGTAGTCGGTGCCGAGGCGCGCGAGCGACGCGTCGACCTGCGTCATGATCGCTCCCCGCGACAAGCCCCGATCGTTCGGGCCCGGGCCCATGGGAATGGCGAGCTTGGTCGCGATCACGACCCGGTCACGTGTCGTGAACTCGCGCAGCATCCGTCCCGTGATCTCCTCGCTCGAACCGAGCGAGTACACGTTCGCGGTGTCGAACGTCGTGATACCGGCCTCGACGGCGGCGCGGAAGAAGGGCCGCGAGTCGTCCTCGGCGAGCGACCAGCCGTGCCCACCGCGCCCGGGTTCGCCGTAGCTCATGCACCCCAGCACGAGGCGCGACACGGTCAGACCGCTCGCGCCGAGTTTCGTGTACTGCACGATCGCCTCCTGGATGGTGAACCCTGGTGAACCCTGGTCTACGTCGGGGAAGAGCGGGTCAGCGCGTGAACGCCGACAGCCCCGTGATCGCGCGCCCGACGATGAGGGAGTTCATCTCGTGCGTGCCCTCGTACGTGTAGACCGCCTCGGCGTCGGTGAAGTAACGGGCGAGGTCATTGTCGACCCGGATGCCCTCGGCCCCGGCGATCTCGCGACCGAGCGCGACGGTCTCGCGCACACGGTCGGCGGCCCAGGTCTTCGCCAACGCGGCGACGGTCTCGGTGAGCTCGCCCCGCACCTTCAGGTCGGTCAGGCGAACCGCGAACGACAGTGTCGCTGTCGCATTGCCGAGCATGCGCGTGAGCTTCTCCTGGATCAGCTGGAAACCGGCGATCGGCCGCCCGAACTGCTCTCGACCGAGGGCGTAGCGGAGCGCCGCCTCGTACGCGCCGATCTGCAGGCCGGCCGCGTTCCACCCGATGACGTAGCGCAGCTGGGCGAGGATCGCCGAGACGTCCCGGAACGAGTCGATGCGCTGCAGCCGCTCGGACTCGGGCACCACGACGTCGTCGAGCGTGATGTCGCCGTTCCGCACCATGCGCAGCGCGATCTTGCCGCGGATGTCGGTGACGGTCACGCCGGGCGCATGGCGTGGCACCAGGAAGGCCTTGGCGGCCCCATCGGCGACGTCCTTTGCGACGACCAAGATCAGATCCGAGAGTGCGGCGTTGCCGATCCAGCGCTTGTGCCCGGTGATGCGCCACGAGTCGCCTTCGCGCGTCGCGATCGTCTGCATGCCGGCCGCGACATCGGAACCGTGCTCGGGTTCGGTGAGGGCGAAGCATCCGGTCAGCTCGAAAGAGGGAATGAGCGGATCGAGGCGCGCAACCTGCTCGGGACTGCCGCCCTCGCGCACGACCGTGCGGAACATGCCGACCTGGCCGCCGTAGAGCGTGCCGATGGATGCGTCGAAGCGCTGGAACTCGAAGTGCTTGAAGCCGATGTAGTACGGGTTCGGGGCCCCGTCCGCATCGAGGAGCGCCGGGTCGTCCTCGAGGCGCAGGGCCGCGAGCTCCGTGCGCAGGTGCGCGGGGGATTCGCCGGCCTCCCACCACTCCGCCAGGTGCGGACGCGCCCTCTCTTCGAGCAGATCGCGCAGGGCCTGCAGCTTCGCGCGTTCCGTCGTGCTCAGCAGATCGGCGGCATAGCCCAGCAGGTCGGTGGGCGGCCCGCCCCGTCGCGGTGCGGTCGCGGCAACCCGCGCCAACGGTGAGGTCGGCTCGTTCATCGGCCCAGTCCGAGCAGTCGCACGGCGTTGTCCTTGACGATCGCCTGGCGGGCCGCATCCGGGAGTTCGAGCGCGTCGAAGTCCCTCAGCCAGCGGTCGGGGGTCAGGGCCGGAAGGTCCGATCCGAAGAGCGTCCTGGCGTTCAGGTAGGTGCGGGCCGCGCGGACGAGCGAGGGCGCGAAGTACTTCGCCGACCAGCCCGAGAGCTCGATCCAGACGTTGCTCTTGTGGGTTGCGACCGACAACTGTTCGTCCTGCCACGGCACACTCGGGTGGGCCATCACGATCTGCAGGTCCGGATGCCGCGCCGCGACGTCGTCGAGCAGCATCGGATTCGACAGGCCGAGCCGGAACCCGTATCCGCCCGACAGTTGCGCACCAGCGCCGGTCTGCCCGGTGTGGACGATGATCGGCAGCGAGAGCTCTTCGATCGCGTCGAACAGAGGGGTGTAGGCGGGGTCGGACGGATCGAACGCCTGCACGGTCGGGTGGAACTTGAAGCCGCGTACGCCGATCGACGCCTGTCGGCGGGCCTCGTCGACGGCTGCCTCACCCTGCAGAGGGTCGACGCTGCCGAAGGGGATGAGGACATCCGCGTTGCGCGCCGCGCCCTCGACGATCTCGTCGACGCTGTTCGGCGCATGGTCGAGGTTCGTGCTCGCGTCGACGGTGAAGACGACCGCGCCCATCTGCCGCTCGCGATAGTAGGCCGCGGTGGCGTCGACATCCCGCGGCTTCTCGTCGCTCTTGAAGTACTTCGCGAGCGCCTCGGTCAGCGCGGGCGGCGACGCCGTACGACCGGTCGAGTCGATCGAGACGTGCACGTGCACGTCGATCGCGGTCAGTGCGTCGGGGTCGAATCCGGGGATCGGGCTCATGCGTTCGCCTCCTGCAGTTCGCGCAGCGCGTCCTCTTTCACCCGCGCGAGTTCGACCTTGCCCGTGATCGAGCGGCCGAGCGTCTCGCGGACGAAGAGGTGCCGCGGCTTCTTGAATCCGGCCAGTCGCGACGCGACGAACCCGAGCAGTTCGGCGCTGTCGATCTCGGCGCCCTCCGCGGGTGCGACCATCGCGCTGACGGCCTCTCCGAATCGCGGATGCGGCAGGCCGAATACGATCGCGTCGCCCACGCTCGGGTGCGCGAGCAGCACCTCTTCGACCTCGGACGGGAACACCTTCTCACCGCCGGTGTTGACCACGGCCGAGAGGCGCCCGAGCAGATCGATCGTGCCGTCGCCGTTCGAACGCGCCCAGTCGCCCGGCACGACGTAGCGGTGCCCGCGGATCTGGAGGAAGGTCTTCGCCGTCTTCTCGGGATCGCCGTAGTAGCCCTTGGGTAGCACGCCGCGGTAGCCGAGGATGCCGAGGGCTCCGGCCTCGAGCGAGATCTCGTTGTAGTCCTCGTCCAGCAGCACGGCGCCGGGCGTCAGCACGAGCCGGGCCGGCAGGTCGTCGACGCCCTTCGTGATGCCGAACGCGTAGGGACCGCCCTCGCTCGACGCCAGCAGGTCGATGATCTCGAGGTCGCCGATCGAGTGCAGGCGACGCTTCACGTCGTCGCTGAACCGCATGCCGGACGAGAAGATCCACTTCACGTGGGGGAGTCCGTGGTGCTGCTCCGCCATCTCGGCGAGCGGCAGCGCCAGGGCATCCCCGGCGACGATGAGCCGCGTCGCCCGGTGTTCGGTCAGCAGCCGATAGGCCTCGTCGAGGTCCATGCTCGCGAACGCGTGCAGCACGATCGTGCCGCCGAGCGAGAGCGTGCCCATCGTCATCGACTGGGCCGTGCCGTGCAGCATCGGGCTCATCGGCAGGGTCACGACTCGCGGGGTCGCCGGGTCGATGGCGATCTCGATCGCGCGCTCGAGGGTCGTCGGCGGCTCGATCCCGGTCACGGCCCAGGTGGACTGGCGGCGGGCCTCGAGCAGGGTGTCGAGATCCCACTCGACCGCCTTGGGCGCGCCCGTCGTGCCGCCCGTGTAGAGGCGCAGCACGGCGCCCGCGGGAGCCTCGGCCGGCATGGAACCGCCCGTCGCCACGATGTCGTCGTAGCGGATGGCGCCGGGGATCGAGGAGCTGTCGAACATGCCGTCCGTGTCGTCGACCAGGACGATCGGGATGTCGAGGCCCGCCGCGGCCTCGGCGGCGATCGCGCCGAACGACGCGGGCGCGAAGAGCACCTTCGAGTCCGAATCGATCAACAGCGCCCGTACCTCGCTGGCCGTGTAGCGGTAGTTGAGGGCGACCGGCGCGACACCCGTCGCCAGACAGGCCCACGTGAACGTGAGGTACTCGGGCCGGTTGTAGAGCAGCGTCGCCGCGGCATCCCCGATCTGCAGCCCGCACTCGTCGACCAGGTAGCGGGCGAGGGCACCGGACTCGGCGGCGAACCGCCCCCATGTCATGTCACCGTGACGCGTGATGATCGCCGTGCGCTCCGGCGCCTCGCGCGCGATGCCCTGCCAGAGGTCGGAGTAGTGGATGCGGATCACGTACGTCACCCCTCCGCGCGAGAGGGGGGACCGGATGTCTGCGCCTGAGGGGCGAAACGCTCCTGCCAGCTGGCGTCGATCCCTGCGGCGCTCCAGCCGCCGTCGGAGAAGTCGACATCGAGCACGGCGGGGTGCGCGTAGAGGGTCAGGCGGTCTCCGCCGATGCCGATCGCCTGCCCGGTGACCGTCCGCGAATTCTCGGAGGCGAGCCAGACGATGAGCGGTGCGACATCTTCGGGCCCGCCCAGCCCGTTGTCGCGGCGGATCTCGCGAGGAATGGGCTCGCCCGCGAGATAACGCTCGTACAGTTCCGCGTACGCGGGGATCGTGCCGGTCATGGGCGACATCGCGATCGGGATCACGGCGTTTGCCGTGATGTCGGCCCGGGCGAGCTCGAGCGACCAGGTGCGCGCCATCGCCACGAGCCCCGCCTTGACGGCGGCATAGTTGGTCTGCCCGAATGACCCGAACTGACCCGCGGGCGAGCCGATCACGATGATGCGTCCGCCCTCGCCCTGCTCGCGCATCCGGATCGCCGCCGCTCGTCCCGTCGTGAACGTTCCGCGCAGGTGAGTCGCGACCACGGCGTCGAAGTCGTCGTCGGACATCTTCCACAGGACGCGGTCGCGCAGCACCCCGGCGTTCGCGACGAGGACGTCCAGGCGACCGAAGGCGGCCACGGCGTCGTCGACCAGCTGCTGCGCGGTCTCGGCCGACCCGACCGGGCCGACCGACGCGATCGCCCGCCCGCCGCGGCCCTCGATCTCGGTCACGGCGTCGGCCGCGGAGCCCGCGTCCACGTCGTTCACCACGACCGCGGCGCCCGCGTCGGCCAGGGCGATCGCGTAAGCGCGCCCGAGGCTGCGCCCCGCGCCGGTGACGATCGCGACGCGACCGTCGAGACGAATGTCTTCGAGACCTCCCGCATTCATGCCCACGCCGCTCACCTGTAGTGCCTCAGGACGAGCTCGGCCGCGACGGCCGGCTTCGTCGCGCCCTCGACCTCGAACACGAGCGCCAGGGTCACCTGCCAGCCGCCGGGGATCTCCTCCACCTTCGCGACCGTCCCACGCACGCGGATGCTCGCGCCCGAGGGCACGGCGTTCGGGAACCGTATCTTGTTGAAGCCGTAGACGATGCCCGTGCTCGTGCCCGACACCTTGTAGATCTCGCGCAGGTGCGGAACGACCATACTGAGCGTCAGCATCCCGTGCGCGATCCGCCCGCCGAACGGTGACGTGGCGGCGGCCTCGGCATCGACGTGGATCGGGTTGTCATCGCCCGAGAGCTGCGCGTAGAGGTCGATGTCGTCCTGCGGGATCGCGCGCCAGGTCGAGGGGCCGAAAGCCCGGCCCTCGATGCTGCCGACCTCGTCGATCGTCGTGAACACCTGCAGCTGCTCGGAGGCTTCCGGCGTGCTCGCCGGGGAATTGTCGGTCATGCGGGCTTCCTTGCCTGATCGGGTACCCGTGATGGGGTACCTGCGCCATCCTGCCGTGTGACAGTCACCCTGAGACGCGGCTTTTCGAACAGTGAAACCACCGGCGGTGGCCCGCGCGGCCCTATGCGACATTGCTTGCGGCCCCCCGGCGCGGCGGGTCAGCGCTCACATCAGCGGTTACAGAGGAGTTCCACGCATGTCTGTCACGGTGTCCAGCACGCCCGAAGTCGATTCCCACGAGATCATCGACGCCGTCGAGTACTACTTCCAGAACGAGTGGACGGACGGACTGCCCGTCGTTCCCGTCACCGAGTCGTATCTCGCAGAGTTCCTGGCCACGGTCGACCGGGATCCCGCCGAGGTCCTCTTCACGGTCGCCCACCTCAACCGCAGCATCACGGTGCGCCTCGCCGCGCTCAACGCGGCTCTGGCCGGCTGCAAGCCCGAGTACCTGCCGACCGTGATCGCCGCGTGGGAGTCGGTGGCGAAAGAGCCGCACCCCGCCCGCGGCATCTGGCAGTCGACGACCGGCACGGCGCCGTTCCTCCTGGTGAACGGACCCGCGCGCACCGAGCTCGAGATCAACAGCCGCGGCAACATCTTCGGCGGGGGCTTCCGCTCCAACGCCACGATCGGGCGAGCCATCCGCCTCGGCTTGATCAACGTCTTCGGCCTTCACCCGCACGGGCTCGACCAGGCAACGCAGGGCAACCCGTCGAAGGTGACGGCGGTCATCGCCGAGAACGAGGAGCAGAGCCCCTGGCCCTCGTTCTCGGTCGAGCACGGCTTCGAGCCCACCGACAGCGTCGCGACGATGTTCGTCATCCGCTCGGTCGTGCACATCGAGGCGCGACACACGATGATCCCCGAGCAGCTCGCCCTCGACTTCGTCGACACGATCTGCCGCACGGGCGCCCTCATCCACGAGTACACCTCCACGCTGCTCGTGCTCGTTCCCGAGCACGCCGAGCTGTTCGCGAACGCGGGATGGAGCAAGGACGACCTGCGGAACTTCATCTTCGAGAACGCTGTCCGCGATCGGGCCGATCTGGCACGGGTCGGCAAAGATGCGCTGTCGAACAAGAGCCGCTGGCGGCTGCCCGCGGATCACCCCGACTCGACACCGGACACGGCAAGCGGGAGCGACACCCCCGACCGGGTGCGGCTGCTCAGTCATCCGACGAACGTGCAGATCGTCGTCGCCGGCGCAGACAACGCGGGTGTCTCGGCGGTCGTCGAGGTCTTCACCCTGAACCCGCCTCGCGCGATCCCCTTCTCATCCACCAAGGTCGACGGGTAGGGCGCCGCGGGCGGGACGCGCAGCCGCCCGCGGTGCGGATGCGGCGCCTCGGCCGGCGCCGGATCGCCGTCGGTGCTCCGGCGGTGAACTCTCGGCCACCTGGGCGTCGCGAAGACGTGGTAGACCCGAACTCATGAACGCACGCGCCACCGAGCCGCCCGTCGGGGGGACGATCGATCACATCCTCGCGGTTCTGCCGTCCCTGATCCCGAGCGCCCAACGCGCGGCACGTATCTGCGCGGAGCGCCCGGAGGACGTGGTGAACATGTCCGGCGCCGATCTCGCGGAAGCTGCAGACACCTCGGCAGCCGCCGTGACCCGGATGAGTCAGGCGCTCGGATTCCGCGGGTTCCAGCACCTGCGCCTTCTGCTCGTGCGCGACCTCGGCGCTGCGGTCAGGGACGGCGGCATTCGAGCCGAGGGCACGGCGGGGTGGCTCCATGCTCTCGCCGAGGGCGCGTCGGACGTGATCCAGACCTCGCTCGCCTCGGTCGATCCGGACGTGTTCGACGCCGCGGCGGAGGCGATCGCTCGCGCTCCGCGTTTGCTCGTCGCCGGCACCGGGGCCTCGGGACCAGCCGCTCAGTCGGTCGCGGTCGCCTTCGTCATGAACGGTCGATCCTGCGAGGCGCCCACCGATGGCGTCGTGCAGCAGCTGACGGCCAGCGTCCTCTCGCCCGGGGACGTGTGCCTCGTCGTCAGCTCGAGCGGCGCGAACGCCGCGACCCTCGCGGTCGCGGCGGCGGCGGCGGAGGCCGGAGCCACCGTGATCGGCGTGACGAGTTTCACGCGTGCGCCGCTCGCGGAGAACGCCGCCCTCCTGCTCATCGCCGGGGCGCGCTTCCAGGCCTGGGACCAGGGCATGGTCGGCAGCGGGCTCGTGCAGCACCTGGTGCTCTCGGCGCTGCAGATGGCGGTCTCGGAGCGCATGAAGGAGACGGCGGAGCGGGCTCGCGCCGCGGTCCGGGATGAGGTGCTCGGCATCGTCACGGAGGACGCAGGCGCGGAGCGGGATGTTTCCGGAGCCACCGGCATCCGTTGACGTCCCATTTCCTTGCAATTTACTTTCGCTCCCTTGAATCTGGGTGCAAGCGAATTTCACGGGAGATTCCCGAGAACTGAGACGCTTGCGGGGAGCGTCTCATGGGCACGATCCAGCTCACCGGGATCGGACGCAGCTTCCGGAACACGGCGGCCGTCAGCGACATCGACCTGACGATCGAGCGCGGCGACTTCGTCGTGCTGCTCGGTCCCTCGGGTTGCGGCAAGACCACGCTGCTGCGCATGATCGCCGGGCTGCTCGAGCCGACGACCGGACGCATCCGGCTCGACGGCGCCGACATCACCGACCTTCCGTCGAAGAAGCGCGACCTGGCCATGGTCTTCCAGAGTTACGCGCTGTACCCGCACCTGAGCGTCCGGAAGAACCTCGCGTTCCCGCTCCGCGTGCAGAAGATCTCGAAGAGCGAGATCGCCCGACGCGTACAGGAGGTCGCCGACTCCCTCGAGATCGGACATCTGCTGGATCGGAAGCCGAAGGAGCTCTCGGGCGGACAGCGTCAGCGCGTCGCCGTCGGCCGAGCCCTCGTCCGCAACCCGAAGGCTTTCCTGATGGACGAGCCGCTGTCCAATCTCGATGCGAAGCTGCGCACCCAGACGCGCCACGAGCTCACGGCCCTGCACCAGCGCCTCGGCGCGACGTTCGTGTACGTCACCCACGACCAGGTCGAGGCGATGACGATGGCGACCAAGATCGTCGTGCTGAACGCGGGGCGGATCGAGCAGTACGGCACCCCCGAAGAGGTGTACGACCGTCCCGAGTCGGTCTTCGTCGCGGGTTTCCTCGGAAGTCCGGCCATGAATCTCCTCGACGCTCGGGTGACGACCATCGACGGCACCGTGGCCGTCACCGCCGACGGTGTCGCCGGTGATCTCTGGCCCGGGACGACGGATGATCTGGATGTCGTCCTCGGCATCCGCCCCGAGCACCTCGCCGTGACGCGCGGACCGATCGACGGCAGTGGCATCACGCTCGTCGGTCGCGTCGACATCGTCGAGAACCTCGGCGGCGAACAGATCCTGACCTGCAGCACGGGCGCCGGTCGGGTACACGTGCGCACCTCGCGCGACGTCGTATGCACCCGCGGCGACGAGGTGACCCTGCACGCGGACGCCTCGCACGCCCACCTGTTCGAGCGCTCTTCGGGCCGCCGCCTCGAATGGGTCGACGAGCCCGCCCCCGCGCCGGCAATCGATCGCACGGTCGCCCTCGCCCCCTGACGTTCGAACCCAGACCCCCATCCCGAACCCGAATCCCACACCACAGGAGAAACACCCCTCATGAACACCTCCGTTCGTCGCGCCTCGATCGCCTCGCTGGCGCTCCTCGGCATCACCCTCGCAGGCTGCGCCACCGCCGCCGGAACGGATGCCACGGCATCCGGATCCCTCACCGAACTCGCCGACGACCAGCAGGTCGAGATCGTGTTCGAGTCGTACAACCTGGCGAACGTCGGCACCTGGTCGGACGCGATCAACACGCTGCTCGACGAGTTCATGGTCGAGCACCCGAACATCACCGTCGTGGGGCAGCCCAGTTCGTCCGCCAGCACGGCGGCGAGCGTGCAGCAGCAGGTGCTCGCTGGCAACCCGCCCGACGTGGCACAGCTGACCTTCAACGAGCTCGACTTCGCCGCCACGACCCTCGGGGCGCTCGACCTCACCCAGCTCGTGGGCGAGGAAGGCCTCTCGGAGCAGTTCGGCGGCGAGTACCCCTACCACGAGCGCGCACAGGTGCTCGCGGACTGGGAGGGAGCGACGTACGGCCTGCCGTACGTGTTCTCGACGCCGATCCTCTGGATCAACGAGGAGCAGTTCGAGGCGGCCGGGCTCGACCCCGCCACGGTCGACCTCTCGACGTGGGACGCCGTCGCCGAGGCCGCGGCCCAGATCACCGCGACCACGGGAGCGCCGTCCATGAGTGCGTCGTGCGTCATCACGGGCGGGAGCTGGTGCATGCAGGGACTGTTCCTGTCGAACGGTGGGCGCGTGCTGAGCGACGACCGCACGACGATCGAGTTCGGCTCGGACGAGGCGATCGACACGGTCGAGACGTTCCGCGCGATGTGGGACGACGGGATCCTCACGAACGAGGACGCCACGACGCAGTACGAGGCCTTCGCCCAGGGCAAGACCGCGATCCACGTCAACACCTCGGCCCTGCAGGGTGCCTTCATGGGCGGTGCACAGGCGGGTGGCTGGACGCTGGACGCTCGCCCTCTGCCCGCGTTCGGCGACAAGCCGGTCGTCCCGACCAACTCCGGCTCGTTTCTGGCGATGTTCGCGAGCGACCCGGCCAAGCAGGCGGCTTCGTGGGAGCTCATGCAGTGGATGACGAGCCCGAGGGCGTACGAGGTCATCTCGACCGAGATCGGCTACCTGCCGCTGCGTGCGAGCATGACAGAGGAGGGCGGCCCCCTCTACGAGTGGGTCCAGGCGAACCCCCTCGTGCAGCCGAACCTCGATCAGCTCGACGCGCTCGAGCCGTGGGTGTCGTACCCGGGCGACAGCTACGCGCAGGTCGACCAGGTGCTGGCCACCGCGATCGAGGAGTCGATCTTCTACGGCGCCGACCCGGCCGAGACGATGACCGCGGCCGCCGAGCGCGCCCAGGGACTCATCGAATGAGCGGCGGTACGAATCGAATGAGCGGCGGGACGAGTCGAATGAGCGGCGGGACGACGGATGCCCCGACCGCCGAGCAGCGGGGCCCTGTGCGCCACCACCGCGTGAGCGGCTTGTACAACCTGCGCGACACGGGCGGCTACCGCGCCGGCGACGCCACGTCTCGCTGGGGCAAGCTGTTCCGCTCCGACGCCCTGCACCGTATCGACGAAGAGGGGCGTGCGCGCCTCGCGGACCTCGGCGTCGCACATGTCGTCGACCTGCGCGGCGGCGACGAGAGGCTCACGGCGCCGAGCGCGCTCGACGGCCTCGCGGCACGGGTGCACCACCTGCCCGTGTTCGACGACGCCGCCCCGGCCCGCCAGGCCGGCGCACGGATCGGCCTGGCCGAGGTGTACGACCACATGGTCGACGAGCGGGGCGCCCATCTCGCCTCGGCGATCCGCGTGATCGCCGAGGCGGGGGACGACGAAGCCGTGCTGGTGCACTGCACCGCAGGCAAGGACCGTACGGGCCTCGTCGTCGCCTTCGCCCTGCTGGCGGCGGGTGTGGACCGCGACGAGGTGGTGGCCGACTATGCCGCCACGTCGGCGAACCTCGCGGGGGAGTGGGCGGACGCCATGCTCACCGCATTCACCGGCCGCGGACAAGAACTCACGCCCGAGATCGTCGAGCTCGTCACGGCGAGCCCGGCGCCGGTCATGGAGGCTGTGCTGGAACGGATCGATCACGAGCACGGATCGATCCGCGAGTACCTCCGCCGCCAGGGACTCACCGACGGTGAACTCGATCGGCTGACGCGCGCACTCGTCGGCTGACGCATCCGTCCACGCGCAGATCGCGCCCTCATCACACACGACAGGAGCAATCATGAACCGCATCCAGGGGCAGCACCCCGAACCCGAGCACTTCATCCTGCACGTCTCCGACACCCACTTCGTCGGCACGGGAGAACTGCTCCACGACAAAGTCGACTCCGACGTCTATCTCGCCGAGCTCTTCGACGGCTTCGCGAAGTCGAACGCCCGTCCCGAGGCGATCGTCTTCACCGGTGATCTCGCCGACACCGGACGGCCCGACGCGTACGAGCGCCTGCGCGCCCTCGTCGAACCCGCCGCGGAGCGGCTCGGGGCCGAGGTGATCTGGGTCATGGGAAATCACGATGAGCGCGTCGCGTTCCGACGCGGCCTCCTCGACGAGGACGGCGACCAGTCCCAGCCCGTCGACCGCGTGTACGACGTCAACGGCCTGCGCATCATCGCCCTCGACTCCACGGTGCCCGGAAGCCACCACGGCGAGATCAGTGACGCGCAGCTCAAGTGGCTCGCGCACGAGCTCGAGGTGCCCGCGCCCGACGGCACCCTCCTGGCGCTGCACCACCCGCCCGTGCCGAGCCCGCTCGGCCTCATCGCCCTCGTCGAGCTGCGCGACCAGGATCGCCTCGCAAGGGTCATCGAGGGAACCGATGTCCGGGGCATCCTCGGCGGTCACCTGCACTACTCCACGCACAGCACGTTCGCCGGCATCCCCGTGTCGGTGGCTTCGGCGACCTGCTACACGCAGGACCTGAACGTCGTGTACCCCGGAGCGCGCGGTCAGGACGGCGCGCAGTCGTACAACCTCGTGCACGTCTACGGCGACCGGGTGCTCCACTCGGTCGTGCCGATCGGCCAGTACCCGACGGTGTACGAGATGACGCCCGAGATGCTCGAGGCCTTCATGAAGATGACGCCGGCCGAGCAGGTCGCCGCTGTCGACGCATCCGTCGCCACGGGCGCGGAGTAACCCGTGTTCCTCGCCGTCACACCGCCCGCGCGAAGCGCCGCCGCGCACGCGACGGCGAGCACGGACGCGGATCCGGCGCCGACATCGCCCCGGCGGCGTCGGATCCGTCCCGGCACCCTCGTGCCCTACCTGTACGTGCTGCCGGGTGTCGCATTCCTCATCGTCTGGACGTACAGCCCGTTGGCACAGACCTTCGGACTGTCGTTCTACGACTGGAACCTGTTGCCGACCAGCCCGAAGACGTTCGTCGGTATGCAGAACTACGCCGAGGTCGTCGCCCTGCCGGAGCTGCACACCGCTCTCTGGAACACCGTCGTCTACATCACGGCGTTCTTCGTGTTCTCGCTCGTCTTGCCGATCGCGATCGCGCTCCTGGCACGACAGGTGCAGGGGCGGCTGCGCACGTTCTACCAGGCGCTCATCTTCGTGCCGTTCCTCATCACCCCCGTCGCCACGAGCGCCGTCTGGCGGTGGCTCTTCGCCGAGCAGGGGGCCGTGGCGACCGTGCTCGCGAGTGCCGGTATCGACATGCCCAACGTGTTCCGCGACGCCGACCTCGCGATCTGGGCCGTGATCGTCATCGTCGGATGGCAGATGCTCGGATTCGGCGTGCTCGTCGTCGCCGCCGGATTCGCCGGGATCAGCCCCGAGTACGGCCAGGCGGCGTCCCTCGACGGGGCCGGCACCGGCACGATCACCCGTCGCATCACGCTGCCGCTGCTGTCGCCGACGATCGTCTTCCTCGCGCTGATGACGATCCTCCTGGCGGCCCAGTGGACGTATCCGATCATCGACCTGCTCACCCAGGGAGGGCCGACGAACTCGACCACGAACATCTACTACCTGCTGTATCAGTTCGGGTTCCAGAATTTCGACGCCGGTATCTCCGCGGCCGCCGGTGTCATCTTCTTCGCGGGTTTCGGTGTGATCGCGTTCATCTTCCTGGAGTTGCAGGATCGCCTCAGCTTCTACGACAACTAAGGATCCCGATGTCTTTCGTCACCGTGACCGCACCCGCCATCGCATCGCGGACACCCGTCACCGACGCCCCGGTCGGAGCTGTATCCGTCGCGCGATCGCGGAAGGCAGTCGACGACCGCGCCGTCGCGTCTCGCACGCGCTCGGGTGTGGTCGTCGGGCACGTCGTGCTGGTCGTGCTCGCGCTCTTCAGCATCTTTCCCGTGTACTGGATGTTCGCGACCGCGCTGCGCGCACCCGAGAACGCCCTCGACCAGACTCTGCTGCCGTGGCCCCTGAGCCTCGAGAACTTCGCCTATGTGTGGGAAGCGATCCCGATCGGCAACATGCTGTTGAACACGTTCGCGATGTCCCTCATCCTCGCCGCAGCGCAGCTGTTCATCGCCGTCCTCGCAGCCTACGGTTTCGCGGTGTGGGACTTCGCGGGCCGCAAGCTCTTGATGTTCCTGTTCATCGGCTCGTGGCTCGTGCCGTTCCAGGTGACGATGATCCCGAACTATCTGCTGGTGTCCCAGCTCGGGCTGCTCGGCACGATCGGCGGGGTCGTCGTGCCCCAGCTCGCCGGCGCGTTCGCCGTGCTGTTGATGGTGCAGCACATGCGTGCATTCCCCCGCGAGCTGCTCGAGGCCGCCCACCTCGACGGGCGGTCGAGCTGGTCGACGCTCTGGAGCGTGGTCGTGCCGAACATGAAGCCGGCTCTTGCCGCCCTCGGGATCATGGCGTTCATCTCGGCCTGGAACGAATACCTGTGGCCGACCCTGATCATGCGTCAGGGCGACGCACTCGTCCAGGTGGGGGTGCGCAGCTTCCTCTCTGCCGAGGGCAACAACTGGGGTGCGACCATGGCGGCGGCCGGGCTCGCGTGCGTCCCGGTGCTGCTGATCTACATCTTCCTCCAGCGGTATGTGGTCGACGCCTTCGTCCGGTCGGGTTTGAAGTAGCAGGTGTGGCACTCGGACGGCGCGTCCTCCAGCCCCGGGGACGTGGATGTGTGACCGCAGCCAACCGTTCAGCCTGCGGCGGGAGGCAGACCACGACGATGGGGCCTTTCGGCCAGTGAAACCGCCGCCGCGGTTCTGCTCGCTGCTGTGCGACATTGTCATCGGCCCCCGGCGCGGTGGGCCAGCGGACGCAGAGGAGCTCCACGCATGTTTCTGATTCTCTCCGAGACGCATGACGGCCTTCCGCGCGGGACAGAATGAATCTCACCGACGAAGAGATGCGGATGCGCGACGGCGCCGAGGGTTCGGCGGTCGCCGCGGCGATGGACCTGCTCATCCGGTACGGCGAGGCGCTCGGGGCGGAGCGCCTCGTCGACACGCGCAACGTCGCCGGCACGATGACGCAGCCCTCGCCCGCGAAGGCGCAGCTCGTGCGCGAGGGAGGGTGGGCGAAGGCCTACGCGGTGATCAACCTCGACTGCGACGACGACATCGAGATCCCGCGCATGAAGGTGCCCACCTGCCAGCTGCAGCACGGATTCTCGGACGACGCGGAGGGACTCACGGCGTACTCGCCCCAGTCCATCGAGCTGCAGACGGATGCAGAGAACTACTACTCCGAGCGCGGCGTGAACATCCTGGCGACCTGCACGCCGTACCAGGTCGGCAACCTGCCCGTCCGCGGCGAGCACGTCGCCTGGATGGAGTCCTCCGCCGTCGTCTACGCCAACTCGGTGCTCGGCGCCCGCACGAACTGCGAGGGCGGCGCGTCGACGGGTGCGGCCTCGCTCACGGGCAAGATCCCGTACTGGGGCAACCACATCACCGAGAACCGGTACGCCACCCACCTGCTGCAGGCCGACGCGCGCATCGACACGTTCCAGGAGTGGGGCATGCTCGGCTACTACGTGGGCGAGCTGGTGCAGGAGGCGCGTCCGGCGATCGTCGGATCGCTCGCCCAGCCCGACCTCGCCGACCTCAAGCACTTCGGCGCCGCGACCGCGACCTCCGGCGGCGTCGAGATCTTCCACATCCCGGGCATCACCCCCGAGGCACCGACGCTGGAGGCGGCGTTCGGCGGGGGAGCGATCCCCGAACCGATCCGGTACGGCGCCGCCGAGCGGCGCTGGGTGTACGACACCCTCAACGCGCAGGGCCAGAGCGACGAGGTCGACTTCATCCTGCTCGGCTGCCCGCACGCCTCGCTCGACCAGATCGCGTTGGTCGCGCACCTGCTCGAAGACAAGCGGCTGAACGACGGCACGGAGCTCTGGGTCATGACGCCCCGGGCCCTGCGCACGATGGCGGACCGCAACGGATACACCCGCACCATCACGCGCGCAGGCGGCAAGGTGCTGACCGACTCGTGCCCGGCCATGTCGCGTGCGGCCCCTCCGGGCACGAAAGTGTTCGCGACCGACTCCGCGAAACAGGCGCACTACCTGCCCGCGATCCTCGGCATCGAGGCCTGGTTCGGCACGCTCGAGGAGTGCGTCGACGCGGCCGTCACCGGGCGCTGGCGCGGTGGGCTCGCATGAGCGCCGACGGCGACGCACAGAGCGAGCCGATCATCGAGTTGCGCGGACGAGGCATCGTGCCCGGGACCGTTGAGGCCGAGGCGCTCGTGACCCGCGATCCGGTCTCGGGCTTCGGCGGAATCGATGTCGCGACGGGCACGGTGATCGAGCCGCGCCATGAGCTCTTCGGCGTGTGCTTCACCGGCAAGGTCCTCGTCTTCCCGGGCGCGAAGGGTTCGTCCGGGTGGTCGGGATTCTTCCAGTCGACGCGCCTGATGGGTACGGCGCCCGCCGCGATGGTGTTCAACGTCGTCACGACCAAGGCGGTGCTCGGGGCCATCGTCACGCGCATCCCGACCGTCGTCGAAGCCGCACCCGATCCGCTCGATGTGATCCGCACCGGTGATCTGCTCCGCGTCGATGGAGACAACGGCGTCGTCACGGTGCTGCGCCGCGCGACGACGGCACGAGTTCACCCGGTCGCTTCCATCCAGTAAAAAGAAGCGTTTCTTTCGCGGGCTAGGCTCGGCACACTCGTTGGACCGTCCCGCACAGTCGCGGGCGGGACCAGCCGACACAGGAGTCGAAATGTCCACAGCAATGCAGAAACAGAGCCCCTGGTCTTTCCGCCGCGACATCCGGATCACGGTCACGGCGCTCGCCGCGGCCGCCGCGCTTGCTCTCGCCGGATGCTCGGGCACGGCCACCGCACCCTCGACGGACGGAGAGTCGGCCCCCGCCGAACTCAACGACATCGTCGTGGTGTCGTTCCTCCCGCTCCAGTCGTTCACTTTCACGCCCGAGATGTACGCCTACTCGTCCGGGATCTTCGAGGACTACGGCCTCGACGTCCAGCTGCAGCCCGTGCAGGGCACCTCGGCGGCGATCCAGACGCTCCTCGGCGGCGCCACCCCGATCACCCGCGTCAGCACCGTCGATGTCATGCCGGGCATGGAGTCCGGTCAGCCCATCATCGGTGTCGGCACCATGGCGTACCGCAGCAACCTGCGGGTCATCTCGACCGAGGACAACCCGATCGAATCCGCCGCGGACATGGAGGGCAAGGTCATCGGCCTCGGCTCGGTCGGCGGCACGAGCGAGAAGATGCTCAACTTCGCCCTCGATGAGGCCGGCGTGCCGCGTGACTCGGTCACCCGCCAGGCCGTCCCCGTCACGTCGGCGACGTACGAGCTCGTCAAGCAGGGTCAGCTCGACGGCTATGTCGTCAGCCTCGACACCTCGATCGGCATCACGGAGCAGAACTCGGACGCCGTGTCGAGCCCTGCCGGACTCGTGGACGCCCCCGAGCGTCAGGTGTGGATCACGACCCAGTCCAACCTCGAGAACCCCGAGCGGGTCGAAGAGATCGAGCTGTTCCTCGCCGCGATCAAGGAGGCGACGCAGGAGATCATCGACGACAGCGAGAACGACTTCGCGAACGTCCTCGCAACCCTCCGCGACAGCGGCGATTGGGACTTCGCGGCGCTGAACGACGACGCGATCGCCGTGGAGGCCCTCAAAACCTACACCTCCGAGACCTGGATCGACTCGAGCGGCACTGTCGGGCTGCTCGAGAACGACGAGGACTACTGGACGACGATCTACGACGCCTACGTCGAGGGCGGTCTGCTCAAGGGCGGCGCCGACCCGTCGGCCTGGATCACGAGCGATCTGCTGCCCGCCGACTGAACCTCGCATCCACCCGGTGGTGGTCCCGCGGACTCCGCGGGGCCACCACCTTCCCCTGAAACGAGAGCGATGATGCCCCTATGAGCACCCCGATCCCGACTCCGTCCCCCAGCGGGAGCACCCCCTCGACAGGATCGACGGACGCGGTCCCGCGTCTGAAGATCGCAGGCGTCGGGCGTGACTTCGTCACGCGATCCGGAACCACGCACGCCGTCTCCGGCGTCGACCTCACCATCGAGCGCGGTGAGTTCATCGCCCTGATCGGACGGTCGGGCTGCGGAAAGACCACCCTGCTGCGCATGATCGGCGGTCTGCTCGCACCGAGCGCCGGAACGATCCAGGTCGACGGCAACAACCTGTGGCGCGGAACGTCCGTCGACGAATCGGCCATCACCAAGCTCGGTTTCGTCTTCCAGGAGAGCAACCTGTTCCCGTGGCTTTCCGTTCTCGACAACATCGCCCTGCCGATGAAGCTGCGCGGGGCGAGCAAACAAGCCAGGCGGGCCCGTGCCACCGAACTGGCGGCGCTCGTCGGGCTCAGCGGATTCGAGAAGTCCTATCCGCGTGAGCTCTCGGGCGGGATGCGTCAGCGCGCCGCGATCGCCCGCGCGCTGTCGACCGAGCCGGAACTGCTGCTGATGGACGAGCCTTTCGGTGCGCTCGACGCACTCACCCGCGAACGGATGAACCTCGAGCTGCAGCGCATCGTCCTCGAGACCGCATCGACGGTCGTCTTCGTCACCCACGACATCCCCGAGGCGGTGTTCCTCGCCGACCGCGTCGTCCACATGACGCCGCGTCCCGGGCGTGTGCGGCAGATCCTGCCGGTCGCCGAGCCGAAGCCCCGCACGATCGACACGACGACGACCGCCGAATTCAACGAGATCGTGCGGAAGCTCCGCCACGACATCGACGAGGAGAACTGATGAACCGTCAGAAAGTCATGCGGATCCTGCCCTGGATCGTGACGCCCGTCCTCGTCGTCGTGATCATCGTGATCTGGCAACTGGTCGTCACGATCGGACAGGTCAACCCGTTCCTGTTCCCGCCCCCCGCGGCCGTGGGTGAGAAGTTCATCGGACTCTTCTCCACCCCGGGCATCTGGGGGCACACCCTCACGACGCTGTCGGAGATCCTCATCGGATTCGCGATCGCGGTCGTCACGGGTGTCGTCGTCGGCGTGCTGCTCGGCAAGCTGCCCTGGCTCGAGGCGAGCGTCCGCCCGCTCATCGTGATCACGCAGGTCGCTCCGAAGGTCGCCTTCATCCCGCTGTTCGTCATCTGGTTCGGGTTCGGCATCACGTCGAAGATCTGGCTGTCTGCCCTGCTGGCGTTCTTCCCGATCATGCTGAACATGCTGCTGGGCGTCCGCTCGGTCGAGCAGGGTCAGCGCGAGGTCATGAAGAGCCTCAACGCCACGCGCACCCAGACCCTCTTCCAGCTCGAGATGCGCAGCGTCCAGCCCTACCTGTTCGCGGGCATGGAGGTCGGCATCGTCCTGGCCACCACGGGTGCGATCGTCGGTGAGTACATCGCCGGCAGCCAGGGACTCGGATTCCTCGTCGTGTCGAGCATGAACCAGCTGGATGCCGCGCTCACGTTCGCGCTCATCCTGTGGCTGTCGCTCCTGGGACTCGCGCTGTACCTGATCGTGAACGAGCTGAAGCGCTTCTTCATCCCGTGGCACGAATCGGTCTACGGCCTGCGCAACACGACCGCGTAGGCAGTTC
This sequence comes from Microbacterium sp. CJ77, assembly GCF_002911615.1. Taxonomy (NCBI): domain Bacteria; kingdom Bacillati; phylum Actinomycetota; class Actinomycetes; order Micrococcales; family Microbacteriaceae; genus Microbacterium; species Microbacterium sp. CJ77. The sequence goes on from NZ_PQBR01000007.1 coordinate 21,341, forward strand.
TTCGCGGCGCATCCGTCGACGGATGCGTTCGGTCGGCCTACTCGCCGCCGCGCACGACCCTCGGTCGGAGCGCGGCGGCGGACCGTCCCCGCAACGACGACCACCAGACACCCGCACCGTAGGCGATGTCATCGAGGCGACGGGCGAGGGTGAAGCGCACGGGATCGAGTCGCGGCCGCAGACGCACGTACTCGATGGCCGCATCGGCGAGCGCCGCGACGAGTGCGGCTCGGCGCACGCGCCGCGAGAAAAGGGCGAGGACGATCGTGAGCGGCCACCAGTGCCGCACGAGAAGCGCGGAGCCCTGCACCAGCGTCGTGACGGTGCCCTGCGCGGCGAGCAGCGCTGCGAGGCGACGCCGATGCGGGACGTGAGGGATGCTGCGGGCGATCCGCGCGGCGAAAACCGCGACGATGCCCACGCCGACCGGGAGCGACCAGCGTCGCTGTGCGAGCGTGGTCGCGAGCAGGGCGATGCTCCAGGGTGGGAGGGCGACGGGGGCGATGTCGCGGGGGTGCCGCACGCCGAGCCCGTACGCCCCGGTGCCGTAGTCGAACTTCCGCCGCATCCAGGCCCCGAGTGTCGCGCGATGCTCGTGCCGGACGATTGCCGTCGGGTCGTAGGTCACCCGATGCCCGGCGCCGACGAGTCGCCACACGAGGTCGACGTCCTCGCCGACCCGGAGCTCGGCGTCGAATCCTTTCCCGAGCGCCGAAACGCGGGCGACGAGGCACGTGCTCGAGACCCACGACACGCGGCTGCGCGGCCGGACGGTCGAGGCATCCGGACCCAGATCGAGCGAGGACCGGGCGTCCTCGTACCTTTCGAGCCAACTCTCGTGCTCGCGACGCAGTCCGCGCACGGCGGGCGCGACGAGCGCCACCTCGGGGTCGACGAGATGGCGCAGCAGGGTGTCGAGCGCGCTTTCGTCGAGGACCACATCCGAGTCGACGAAGGCGACGAACGGCGTCTGCACGACGGCGAGGCCCGCGTTGCGGGCGGCGGCCGGGCCGAGATTCTCGGGCAGGGCGACCAGTCGCGCGCCGTGCGTCGCGGCCACTCCCGCAACGTCCGGGGGATGGAGCGAGCCGTCGTCCACGACCACGACCTCGGCGACGCCCTCGGGAACGCTCGCGAGCAGACGCGCCAGCTGCGACGGACGGTCCCGTACGGGGATCACCACCGTGAGCAGGGCGCGCGACACATCGGGGAGGGAGGCCGCGACGAGTTCGCCCATGCCGGTCGCGTGCAGGTACCGGGCGAGTGCTCGGCTCGTTTCGTCCTCGACCGTGAGGTCGCGGCCATCCAGGCGCTCGGCGGCGGCGGCGCTGATGCGCGAGACACGGATGGGCGCGCCGCCCACCAGCACCCGCCCGGCTCCGCTCGAGGTCGGGCGTGAGCGCCGTGTGTGGGTGTTCAGCCGCACGACCGTGCCGTCGGGCGGGAAGGTCGGGTCAGTCATCCGCGCCGCCTTGCTCGCCCCGGGGCGCGGGGTGCGCCACCAGCAGCCCGTCGGTCGTGGGTTCGCCCGTCAATCGACGCCATGCCGCTTCGGCGATCGCCGCCAGAAGTCGCTCGCCCGCCGCGGACGATGCCCCTCGGGGGTCGCCGAGCACACCGTTCGGCGACACCGCGCGCACGCCCTCGGTGCGGAGACGGGGGAGGAGCTCGCCGATCGGTGCGGTGGCACCGGGCTCGATTCGTTCGACGCGGATGGCGGGGGCGCGGAGCCGGGCGAGCATCGAGGTCTCGTCGTAGCCCGCGTGGGCGTCGTGTGACCCGCCGTCCTCCGGCACGCAGGGCAGCCACGCGGCGTCTCGGCCCTCGGAGCGCAGCACCCGGACGGCGGCGATCAGGGCCTCGAGATTGCCGCCGTGGGCGTTGACGAACACGAGCCGCGGCGCCCAGGTGCTCGCCGACCGGCCGAGCTCGACCAACAGGAACTGCAGGGCCGCCGTGCCGATCGACATCGTCCCGGCAAAGCCCTGGTGCTCGCCGCTCGAGCCGTAGGCGATCGCGGGTGCGACGACGGCGTCGTCCCCGCTGTCGCGCACGCGTGCGGCGAGCGTGTCGGCGATCGTGACCGCGATGGTCGCGTCGACGTCGAGCGGCAGGTGCGGCCCGTGCTGCTCGGTGGCACCGAGCGGCACGAGCACGAGCGGTGCCCCGACCGTCGGCCACGTTCGGTCGACGAGGCGCACCGCATCATCCAGCGGGTGCGCGTCGAGCGCGTGTTCGTCCGGGTCGCGGGTGCCGCGCCGAGGGGAGTCGTCTCGTTGGGGGTCGGCGGGCATCAGCTGGTCGGGGTCGACGGAACCCCCAGCCGACGTTCGAAGCTCGGCGGAATCCAGAGGTCGGCGCGGCTCAACTCGTCGATCGAGGAGTGACCCAGACCGAGCACGGCCGAGTCCAGCCCGCCGCGCAGGATGTCGAGCACGTTCTCGACACCCGCCTGCCCGTTCGCCGCGAGCCCCCACAGGTATGCCCGGCCGATCATGACCGCGTCGGCGCCGAGCGCGAGGGCCTTTGCCACGTCGCCGCCACGGCGCACGCCGCCATCGAGAAGCACCTCGATCTGCGAACCGACCGCCTCCGCGATACCCGGGAGCATCCGGATCGGTGCGGGGGTGGAGTCGAGGTTGTTGCCACCGTGGTTCGAAACCGAGATCGCCGAGACGCCGGCGTCCACGGCGCGGAGCGCATCATCTATGCGCGAGACGCCCTTCAACAGGAACGGTCCGCCCCACTGCTCGCGAAGCCAGGCGACGTCTTCCCAGCTGGGCGGCGGCGTCATCATCCACTCGCCGTACGCGCCGAAGAAGGTCGGTGCCTTCCCCGATCCGACGGCCAGGTTCGGGGCCGTCAGGTCGGGGACGCGGCCGGAGCGCAGGAAATCTGCCAGCCACTGCGGCCGGACGAGCGCGTGCGGAGCGAAGCGAGCCGCCGCGCGCAGCGTCAGCTTCTCGGGGATCTCGGGGCTGCCCCAGTCGCGGCCGTGCGAGAACGACCAGTCGAGCGTCGCGATGAGTGCCTTCGCTCCGGCCGCACGCGCCCGGTCGAGACGCTCGAGCATCGTGTCGCGGGTGCCCTGCCAGTAGACCTGGTAGAGAAGGTTCTCGTTCGCGGCCGCGACCTCCTCGACGCTCTTGCTCGCGAACGAGCTCAGACCGATCGGGATCCCGCGGTTCGCCGCCGCGCGGGCGACCGCGACCTCGCCATCGGGATGAACGGCCTGCACGCCCGTGGGAGAGATGAGCACGGGCATCGCGATATCGATGCCCAGGACTTTCGTCGACAACCGTCGTTCGGCCTGGTGCCCCGCGACCTTCGGTGCGAAGGCGAGCTCGCCGAAGGCCGCCATGTTGTCCTTGTACGACAGCCCGCGCTCCGAGCCCGCGATCAGCGCACCGTAGACGGGCGCGGGTAGACGCTTCTTCGCGCGCCGTTGCGCCTCGGCAACCGACTCGAACCAGGGATTGGCCATATTCGTCTCCTGAAGGGGGGGTGTCGCGGAAGGGTGGTGCGCCGACTCAGGCCGTCGGCGGCACGAATCCGGCGAGCGGGCTCGCGGCACACGCGCTCACGGGCATCGCTTCGATGTCGTCGCGGCGGCGCAGCGTGAGCGGAACAGGCTTGGCGGATCGCGGTCGCGGGGGCGACGTGCGGTGCGAGTGATCGCCGCTCGGGCGCGGGGAGCCCGCGGGATCGTTCCGAGCCGCGAGCAGCTCTTCGCCGTAGCCCTGGACGCACTCGGGGTCGGGTCCGTCGAGCGGCAGACCCGTGAAGAACTTCGCCGCCATGCATCCGCCCTTGCACGTGTCGAAGAATGCGCAGGACGCGCAGGCTCCGCCGGTCTGCGGTGCCCGCAGCTCCTGGAACAACGCGGACTCGCGCCAGACATCGGTGAAACCGCCGGGCGTGCGCACGTTGCCGGCCAGGAAGTCGTCGTGGATCGCGAACGGGCACGCGTAGACGTCGCCGATCGGGTCGATCAGGCAGACCACGCGGCCCGCGCCGCACAGGTTGAGCCCGGGGAGGGACTCGCCGTACGCGGAGAGGTGGAAGAACGAGTCGCCGGTGAGCACCTCATCGGCGTGCGCGAGCAGCCAGGTGTAGAGCTCGCGCTGCTGCTCCTGTGTGGGGTGCAGCTCGTCCCAGACGTCGGCGCCGCGGCCCGAGGGACGCAGGCGCGTCAGGCGCAGCTGCGCGCCGTACTCGTCGGCGATCCTCTTGAACTCATCGAGCTGCGGGATGTTGGTGCGCGTGCACACGACCGAGAGCTTGAAGTTCTTCATGCCGGCGTCGCGTAGGTTCCGCATCGCCGTGATCGCGGTCTGGTACGAGCCGGGGCCGCGGATGTCGTCGTTGACCTCGGGGGTCGCGCCGTCGAGCGAGATCTGCACGTCGACGTAGTCGTTCGCGGCCAGCAGTGCGGCGCGGTCCGGCGTGAGCTTCACGCCGTTCGTCGAGAACTTCACGCCGACGTGGTGCCGGGTGGCGTAGTCGAGCAGCTCCCAGAAGTCCGATCGCACGGTCGGCTCGCCGCCGCCGATGTTGACGTAGAAGACCTGCATCCGCTCGAGCTCGTCGATGACGGCCTTGCACTCGTCGGTCGAGAGCTCGCGCGGGTCGCGTCGGCCCGAACTCGACAGGCAGTGCACGCACGAGAGGTTGCACGCGTAGGTGAGCTCCCACGTGAGGCAGATCGGCGCATCGAGTCCGCGCTCGAACAGATCGACGAGGCGTTCCGGACGCGGTGCCGCGGCGCGGGGCGGATCCAGTGTGATGCTCATGCGGCGTGCTCCTCGAGACGTCGTCGTTCGATCATGCGGGAGTCGGCGAGGGTGCCGAGAGCCCGGAAATAGCGTGGTCGATCTTCGTCGGCGACCCCGACCGCGTCGCACGCGGCGCGTGCGCTGGGGGAGTCGGACAGAGATGTGACGATGCTCAGCAGCGTGCGGTCCTTCAGGAACGACAGCTTGCGCGTGCCGAAATGGTAGAGCAGAGCGCCGAACGGCTCCGGACGCACCGAGACCTGTTCGCTCAGACTCCACCCCGCATCGGGGTCGAACACGTCAGTACACGCCGCACATGCCGTCGATGGACACTTCCTCGACGAGACTGTCGGCTTCGACGGCGTCGTTCGACGTGGCGGGCTTCACGGTTTGCGGATCCATGGGATGCTCCTTCACAACGCCACGGCTCCTTCGCCGTGCGCGGTACGCTCGACTCTAATGGCACCGAGTGCCGAATGGAAGACAGAAGGCGAACAAACACGCCGTGACGATATCCTCACGAATCGGTCGCGCTCCGGCAACGACGCACGGAGAGCTCAGCGCGATCGCGCTCGAGCTGTTCCTCGAGCGCGGCTACGAAGAGACGACCGTCGATGACATCGCCGCCGCCGCGGGGATCGGTCGCCGCACGCTGTTCCGCTACTTCCCCTCGAAGAACGATCTGCCGTGGGGTGATTTCGACGCCCTGCTCGCGATCATGCGTGCCCACCTCAGCGATCTGCGACCGGACCTTCCGATCATGGAAGCGCTGCGCGAGGCGATCATCGAGTTCAACCGCTTTCCACCCGAGCAGATCGCGCTGCACCGTGAACGGATGCACCTCCTGCTCGAGGTGCCCGCGCTCGTCGCGCATGCCTCGCTGCGCTACCGGGACTGGCGTACCGCGGTCGCCGAGTACGTCGCACGCCGCATCGGCGGCGACGTGAACGATCTCGAACCGCAGGCGGTTGCATGGGCGTGCCTCGGCCTGTGCCTCTCGGCGTATCAGGAGTGGCTGCACCACGACGGCGAAGACCTGCTGGTGCTGATCGATCGCGCCTTCCGCCACCTGGAAGCCTCGTTCGAACCGCCGGCGAAGCGGACGGCAGGATGACCGGGCCCGAGGTCGACGTCATCGTCGTCGGCTCGGGCGGGGCGGGAGCGCCGCTGGCCGCCCGACTGAGCGAAGACCCGGCGCGACGGGTGCTGGTGCTCGAGGCGGGCCCCGTGCCCCGCACCCCGCGTGATTACCCACCCGAACTCCTCGATGCGTCCACGGTTCAGGGGGCGATGCCGGGCTACCCGTACAACTGGGCGTACCTCGGCCATCTCACCCCCCAGTTGCCCTATCTCGTTGCGCGCGGACGGATCCTGGGCGGTTCCACCGCCCTCAACGGCGCGTACTTCGTGCGCGCGACGCCCGACGATTTCGCCGCGTGGGCCGAGGCGGGCGGACCCGACTGGAGCTACGAGGCCGTCCTGCCCGCGATGCGTCGGCTCGAGCACGATCACGCTTTCGGCGGCGACCCGCGCCACGGTGATTCCGGGCCGATCCCCATCGAGCGCTCGACTCTGACCGATCGGCTGGGCGCCGCCTTCCATGCGGCGGCGATCGACAGCGGCTACCCCGACGAACCCGACAAGAACGTGCCCGGCCCGCCCGGCGTCGGCCCCGTCCCCTCCAATCTCCACCGCGGCAGACGCTGGAACACCGGCATCGCCTACCTGCAGCCCGTCTTCGACCGCCCGAATCTCGAGGTGCGCGGCGATGCGCGCGTCGCTCGGGTGCTGATCGAGCGGGGGCGGGCGATCGGCGTCGAACTCGCGGGCGGCGAACGCCTCCGCGCACGCGAGGTCGTGCTGGCCGCGGGCGGCATCGCGAGCCCGCACCTGCTGCTGCTCTCGGGGATCGGACCGCGCGCTCAGCTCGAGAGCGTCGGCATCTCGGTGGTCGCGGACCTGCCCGTCGGTGTCGCGTTCTCGGACCACCCCGACATCGCGGTCGGATGGCGCCCGCGAACGCCCCTCGGCAGCCCGAGGGATCGGGTCGCTTTCCCCGCCTCCCTCAATTTCGCCTCGACCGCCGGGACCGGTCGTGCGGATCTCGAGATCCTGCTGTCGGTGAAGTCGCTCGGCTACCTGCTGACAGGTTCGGCGCATCCGCTCGGCAGCGGAGCGTGGGCGGCCCTGCGGCATCCGTGGCGAACGCTCCGCGCCCTGTTCGGTGTTTCGGCCCGACGGATGGCTTCGCAACTGGCGCATCGCGACGACCTGCAACTGATCGTCGCCCTGCAGCAGCCCGAGGGACGGGGCACGATCCGCCTGGCCAGTGCGGATCCCGATGTCGGGCCCCGCATCGACTACCGCTATCTCGAGACGCCCGGAGACCGGGCCCGCATGCGCGAGGGGCTGCGGGTGGCCGTGGGGCTGTTGCGCTCGGATGCCCTTGCGCCCCTCGTCGACCGGCTGACCGAGCTCGACGACGCGACGCTCGGCGACGACGACCGCCTCGACGCCTGGGCGCGCGGCCACCTCGGTACGGCGATCCACATGTGCGGAAGCGCACCTCTGGGGCCGGCGGGCGCGCCGGGCGCCGTCGTCGACGGGCACGGGCGCGTGCACGGCGTGCCGGGATTGCGGGTGGCGGACACATCCATCCTGCCCACGGTGCCGTCGCGGGGACCCGCGGCGACCGCCGTCCTGATCGGCGAACGGATCGCCGAGTTCATCGCGCGCGGTGACTGACGGCGCGCGGCGAACCCGGCGACCCGACTAACGCCAGATCGACTTGACCTCTTGGTAGTTGCGCACCGCCTGTGCGCCGAACTCGCGGCCGAGGCCCGAATCCTTGTAACCGCCGTAAGGGGTGTTGAAGTCGGGGCGGTAACCGTTCAGCCCGATGGAGCCCGTGCGGACCCGCCGGGCGACACCGAGGACCTCGTCGTCGGCCCCGTACACGGCGCCGGCGAGGCCGTAGTGCGAATCGTTGGCGATGCGCACGGCGTCGTCGACGTCGCTGTACGGAAGGAGCGTCACGACCGGCCCGAAGACCTCCTCCTGCACGATCTCGCTGTCCTCTGCCGCGCCGGTGATGACGGTCGGTGCGTAGAAGTAGCCGGAGCTCGGCAGCGACTGGCCGCCCGTCACGACCGTCGCTCCGGCGGCCCGGGCTCGATCGACCATGCCCGAGACGCGCTGGTGAATGCGCTGTGAGACGAGGGGCCCGAGCTCGGTGTTCTCGTCCCAGGGGTCGCCGACCGTGAGATCGCTCGCGAGAGCGACGAGCCGGTCGTGCACCTCGTCGTAGATGCCGGCCGGTGCCAGCACCCGCGACATCATGGCGCAGACCTGGCCGCTGTTGTCGAAGATGGCGTGCCGCAGGCTGGCGAAGGTCGCGTCGAGGTCGGCCGATTCGAGGACGATCGCCGCGGACTTGCCCCCGAGTTCGAGCGTCACGGGGATCAGCCGCTGACCGCCCGCGGACGCGATCTGACGCCCCGCCTCGGCCGAGCCGGTGAAGCTGATCTTGTCGATGCCGGGATGCGCGACGAGGGCCTGCCCGGTCTCGCGCCCGCCCGGGACGATGTTGATGACTCCCGGCGGCATGCCGATCGCGAGGCTCGCCTCGGCGAATGCGAAGACGTCGAGCGCGGTCTCGGCGGCCGGTTTGATGACCACCGTGCACCCCGCGGCGAGCGCCGGGCCGAGTTTGAGCGTCAGCGCGGCCTGCGGGTGGTTCCATGGCACGATCAGCGCCGCAACGCCCAGGGGTTCGTGCCGCACGATGGAGTTGCCCGTGCCGTAGATATTGGGACGTTCTTCTTCTTCGAGGTCCGGGGTGCGCGCGACCTGGGCGTAGTAGCGCAGGTGCGTGATCGGCCGCACGCTCGCCCACGGCCGCGAAACCGAGATCGGCTGACCGATTTCGGCGGTGATGAGCGCGGCGGTGTCGAGCCCGCGACGCTCCATCTCGTCGGCCAGCTTGTCGATCCAGTCCGCGCGTTCCGCTCCGGTCAGACGCGGCCACGGGCCGTGGTCGAACGCCTCGCGTGCCGCGCGGACGGCGCGGTCGACGTCGGCGGCGATCGCGTCGGGAGCCCGCCCGACCTCGCTCAGGTCGATCGGGCTCTCGATGACGAGCTCGGCGGTGGTGGCGGGCGAGACCCACTCGCCGCCCGCGAAGATGCTGTCGCGCGAGACGGAGCGAGCTGTCGGGGTGATCGTGGTCGTCATGATTCCTCCGTGGTGCGCGTCGTGTCGGATGTGGGGTGCGCGATACCGCCGCGCATGTTGCGGCCTTCGAGCAGGTCGATGTACCCCTGCCCGATGTCATCGAGCGCGTAGGTCGCCGAGATCAGCTCATCGAGCTTCAGCTGCCCGGTCTTGTACATCGCGTACTGGCGGGGGATGTCGGCGCGCGGGTTGCTCGCGCCGTAGATCGCGCCCTGGATGCGCTTCTGGAAGCGCGTGATGTCGAGCGGCGAGATCGGGATGCTGATCTCGGAGCTGGGGGCGATCGCCGTGACGACGACGGTGCCCGCCTTGCGGATCGCGTAGAACGCATCGGCGACGTCCTGGCCGCGCAGACTCCCGACCGTGATGATCGCGCTGTCGGCGCCCTGCCAGTCGGTGATGCTGCGGGCGAACTCGGCGGCGTCGGCGATGTTGTCGAACGCGTGTGTGGCGCCGACCTCGAGGGCCTTCTGACGTTTGAGTTCGACCGGGTCGACCGCGATGACGGCCAGAGCCCCGGCGTGCGAGGCGCCCTGGACCGCGTGGATGCCGACGCCGCCGACACCCATCACGATCACGACGTCGCCCGGGCTGACGTCGGCGGCGTAGACCGCCGAGCCCCAGCCGGTGCCGACACCGCAGCCGAGCAGCCAGACCTTGTCGAGGTCGGCGTCCGCGGGCAGCTTCACGGCCGAGTTGACGTCGACGACGGTGTGCTCGGCGAAGGTGCCGAGTCCGCACATCTGGCCGACCGGCGTGCCGTCCTCGAGCGAGAACCGGAAGCTCTCGGTGTCGGTGAAACGGCTTCCGCGCATCAGGAACGCGCCGAGCTGGCAGAGGTTCGTCATCCCCTCGTTGCACCAGCGACACTTGCCGCAGCTGGCGATGAACGAGAACACGACCTTGTCGCCGACCGACCAGTCGGGCGTGTTCGGTCCGACGGCTTCGACGATCCCGGTGCCCTCGTGTCCGCCGACCATGGGGAGATGCCCGGCCTCGCTGTCGCCCGTGACGAGGTGGTAATCGGAGTGACAGAGCCCGCTCATGGCCATCTTGACGCGGATCTCTCCCTGACGAGGGTCGTCGAGCAAGACATCCATGACCTCGAACGGGCCGGGCTGCTCTCGAACGACGGCCGCACGCGTGCGAATCGGCATGGTTTCTCCTTTGAAACAGGGGGTGTGCCGCACGTTCGAACCGACGTGGGGCGTCGCGACAACGATAGCTCGAAACGGCCTCAGTGCACCACTGTGCGTACAGAAGTACGCAATGTGTTGAAATGACCCCCGTCGGTGTGACACCATCGCCATCGTCGGGCAACGTCGAAATCGACCTGCGCGGCCATACCGGACGGAGTGCATTCACCCCGGGCCCGGGCTCCGCGCAGTGGCGCACGGAGCAACCCGACTGGCAATGGAGGCAGTAATGAAGTCCCTACGCACCCGAACACCCCTCACCCTGGGGGTCAGCGTCCTCGCCGTTCTCGGCCTCGCCGCGTGCGGCGCCCAGACCGACGCGGGCGGCGGCAGCAGCGCCGGCACCAGCGACGCACCGGCCGAGATTCAGCCGCTCGTCGCGGGCGTCATCCCCGTCACCGACATCGGCCCCGTCTACATGGCGCAGCAGAACGGCGTCTTCGAAGAAGCCGGTTTCGACCTGACCCTGCAGCCCGCCGGATCGTCGACCGAGATCATCCAGGCCATGCAGTCCGGCCAGGTGCAGATCGGCTACGGCGGCTCGACCGGCGTGTTCCAGGCGGTCGAGAACGGTGTCGACCTCGTGATCATCGCCGCCGCGAGCGCGACGCCCGATGACCCCGAGAACGGCATCAACGACCTCCTCGTCACGGCAGACAGCCCGCTGAAGTCCGCGAAGGACCTCGAGGGCAAGACCGTCGCGGTCAACGCGCCTGGTGGTTACACGCAGCTGCTCGCCGACATCGCGATCACGGACGACGGCGGAGACCCGAGCAAGGTCAACTACGTGCAGATGGGCGTGCCCGACCAGCCGGCCGCGCTCGCGAGCGGCGCGATCGATGCATTCGTCGCCGGTGAGCCGTTCGGCACCCTCGGCCGGGAGCAGAACGGATTCCGCACCCTCGCGAACCCGTTCACCGCGCTCTCGGACAGCGCGGTCGTCGCGGGTGTCTGGTACGCCCTCCGCAGCGATGTCGAGGAGCGCCCCGACTACTACGCGAAGGTCGCCGCCACCATCGACGAGGCGAACGCCTACGCGCTCGAGAACGACGAGGAGCTGCGCGAGAACATCGCCGAGTTCACCAAGATCGACCCCGAACTCGCCGCCCGCATCCGTCTCGGCTCGTACGGCAAGCTCCCGCTGACGGTGGACAACCTTCAGGCCATCGCCGACTGGTCGTACGAACTCGGCTACGTCAAGAACAAGGTCGACCTGGAAGAGCTCGTCTGGGTTCCCTGACCTGCTGACGGCGCTCGCGCGCTGACGGCGCTTCATCGCTGACAGTGCGGGTCCGTGGCTCCCGGATGCTCCGGGGGCACGGACCCGCACTGGTCAGCCCACCGACCACCACACCCTCACGGAGGATGCGCATGCCGACACGTGCGGCGCCCGCGGAACGCACTACCCGCATAGCGTTCAGTCAGACACGGATCTCGACACCGATTCTCGGACTCCTCGGGATCCTCGCGTTCATCGCGGTCTGGGAGTTCGCGTCCCGGCTCGAACTGGTCAATTCGACCTACCTGCCGCCCTTCAGCGAAGTGGCGGTGACGGTCGTGGAGGTCGTCTTCGGCGAGCAGTATCGCGCGCAGTTCTGGACGGCCCTCGGCAACACGATGCTCGGCTGGAGCGTCGGACTCGCCATCTCACTCGTTCTCGGAATCGCCGCGGGCCTCGTGATCGGATCGAATCGGTGGGTGCGCGAGTTCACGCACTCCACGGTCGAGTTCCTCCGGCCCATTCCGTCGGTCGGTCTGATCCCTATCGCCATCGTGATCTTCGGAGTGCGGCCCACGGCGACGATCGCGATCGTCGTGTGGGCGTGTTTCTGGGTCATCCTCATCCACGTCATCTACGGCGTCAGCGATGTCGACCCGGTCGCCGCGTCGACCGCGCGGAGCTACGGTTTCGGACGGTTCGCCCGCGCCCGTTACGTCGTCTGGCCCACCCTGCTGCCGTACCTCATGACCGGCGTGCGTCTCTCCGGCACCATCGCCCTGGTCGTCGCCATCACGATCGAGATCGTCGTCCAAGCCCCCGGAATCGGTCAGATGATCGCGCAGTACCAGTCGGCCGGCAACGCTCCCGTGGTCTACGCCCTCGCCCTCCTCGCCGGTGTTCTCGGCCTCGTCATCAACCTCGTGTTGCGGCAGCTGGAGAACTCCGTGCTCGCCTGGCATCCGTCCGTTCGGGGGGAGGTCATCCCGTGAACGCACGCACCGTCACACGACGCGTCTTCATGGCGCTGGCTCTGCCGATCATCATCATCGTGCTCTGGTGGCTCGGCACGCTCAACGAGACCAACCCCTTCGTTCCCAAACCCGTCAACATCGTCAACGACCTGGTCACCGTGTGGGCGGGCCCGCTGCTCGTCGAGCAGGTCGTGCCGTCGCTCTACCGTCTCGGTGTCGGACTCGGCGGAGCGATCGTCGTCGGCGTGCTGCTCGGCATCCTCGTCGGTATGAGCCGTTTCGCGCGCAAGCTCACGGGACCGCTCTTCGAGTTCATCCGCGCCGTGCCGCCGCCGGTGCTCCTGCCCGTGCTGCTTCTGGTGATCGGCATCGATGACCGCTCGAAGATCTTCCTGATCTTCCTCGGCTGCCTCTGGCCCGTCCTGCTGAACACGATCGACGGGGTCCGCTCGGTCGACCAGGTGCTCGGCGACACGACGCGCACGTATGGGTTGCGCGGCTGGTCGCGGCTGCGCTACTTCGTGCTTCCCGCATCGATGCCCCGCATCATGACGGGCATCCGACTCGCGCTGCCGATCGCCATCATCCTGATGGTCGTCTCGGAGCTGTACGCGGCCCTCGATGGGCTCGGATACCAGATCATGCTGTTCAAGCAGACCTTCCAGACCGGGCCCATGTGGGCCGGAATCTTCATCATCGGCTTCATCGGCATCCTGCTCGCCTTCATCTTCCGGGTGATCGAGCGGCGAGTGCTGGCTTGGTATTACGGACAACGAGAGGTGGAAACCAGTGAGCGCTGACGTGAAGGGGGCCGAGGCTCCCGTACTTCTCTCGGTCCAGGGAATCCAGAAGATCTACTCGACCACCGGAGGTCGGGGCGTCGAGGCGGTCCGTGACCTCACCTTCGACCTGCGCAGGGGCGAATTCGCGTGCCTGGTCGGGCCGTCCGGTTCGGGCAAGACGACGCTCCTCAAGGTCATCTCGGGACTCATGGCTCCGACGAAGGGTCAGGTCGTGCTGGACGGCAAGGTCGTGGATGGGCCGCCACGCAACATGGCCCTCGTCTTCCAGGAGTACGGGCGCTCGCTCTACCCCTGGATGCGTGTCGCCGAGAACGTCGAACTACCGCTCAAGGTGGCGGGCGTCGGGCGTGACGAGCGCAAGGCGCGCGTCGCCGAGGCCCTCGAGGCGGTCGGTCTCGCGCACGTGCCCAAGTCGTACCCGTGGCAGCTCTCGGGAGGAATGCAGCAGCGCGTCGCCATCGCACGCGCCGTGGCCTATCAGCCCGAGGTGCTGCTCATGGACGAGCCGTTCGCGGCGGTCGATGCGCAGACGCGTGCGGACCTCGAGGACCTCGTGCGTTCGGTGTGGGCCAAGCTCGGGCTCACGGTGCTCTTCGTCACGCATGACATCGACGAATCGGTCTACCTCGGTGAGCGCGTCATCGTCCTCTCGTCCTCGCCGACCGTCATCCTCGAGGACCTCGCCATCGACCTGCCGGCCGAGCGCGATCAGCTCGAGACGCGATCGGACGCGAGATTCGTCGAGCTGCGGCATCACGTGTACGAGCAGATCCAGAAGGCCAAGACCTACACGGGCGACACCGAGACGGTACGGACCGTTGCCTGAACCGCGTGGATGACACGCGCGACGCGACCTCGTTGCGCAACGGATGGATGCCCCCTATCTCTAGGATGGTCCCGGTGGACGCAGAGCGTCCACGCGGCGAAGGGGCAGACATGTTGGACGAGAGATCGCGCGATCGTATCCAGAGCATCGAACGTGGGGTGGAGGTGCTACGCGCCTTCAACGACCGCCAGGGGCCGCTCAGCGTCGCCGACATCGCGGCGCGCGTCGACCTCGCGCGGCCGGTCGTCCGGCGCATCCTGCTGACGTTCGCTCACCTGGGGTACGCCGAGTCGGCGGGCGGACTGTGGAGTCTGACGCCGCGCATCCTGGAGCTCGGCTCGGGGTATTTCGCCTCGTCATCACTGCCCGAGATCTCGTACGGGTACATGATGGACCTGGTCGAGCGCACGGGAGAGACGTGCAGCATCGGCGTGCTCGACGGCATGGACGTGATCCACGTCGCCCGTGTCGAGGACCGGCGCCCGCTGCCCGATTCCATCCGCATCGGCAACAGGTTGCCCGCGCACGCGACCGCGATCGGCAAGGTGCTGCTCGCGCGCCTGTCGGATGACGAGCTGGACGGTGTGCTCGCGACCGCCCCGCTCGAGGTCCACACACCGGCGACGGTCACGGATGCGGCGAGCCTGCGTGCGCGCCTCGACGAGGTGCGTGCGAACCAGTACGACATCTCGATGGAGGAGTTGCACCCCGGACAGGTCGCGGCGGCCGTGCCCATCGTGATCGACGGCAATGCCGTGGGCGGGCTCGCCGTCTCGTCCACGACGGTCCGCGAGACCGTGGAGAGCCTGCGTGACGTGATCATCCCCGTGCTCTTCGCGACGGCCGCCGACATCGCCAGCGCCTATCGCAACGCCAACCCGCAGCTGTTCCGGACGGGCGGCCGCTGACCCCTCGGCTCGACCCCGGGCTCAGGGCACGGGGACGGTGATGCCCTCGGGCAGGCGCGTGCCGAGGTACGCGCCGTCGGACTCGAGGCGCTGCTGCAGCGTCGGTACGTCGACTCCCGTCGCGGTGCCGTCGCCGGACAGCGCGAGGTCGGCCGCCGTCCCCGCCGCCTGACCCATGACCCAGCACGGGCCCGTCACGCGACCGGACGACTGTCCGCCCTGCGTCATCGATGCCGCGCGTCCCGCGACGAAGAGGTTGCCGACGACCTGCGGCACGATCATCCGGTAGGGGAGCTGGTTGTACCCGCGGGATTCGACCGGGGCGAATTTGAAGACCACATCGCCGACGACATGCGCCTCGACGGGCCATCCGTTCACGCCGATCGTGTCGTCGAAGTCACGGCACTCGAGCACGTCCTCCTGCGTCAGCTGGTAGGCGCCGACGATGCGACGCGTCTCACGGATGCCGATGGACGGGGCGATGTCGACGACGTACGAGTCCTGGAATCCGGGTGTGACCTGCTTGATGAAAGCGAACGTGTCCTTGACCTGCTGGCGTCCCTGCAGCTCGCCACGGGTCAGCTGGTCGACGTCCGTGCCGTCGATGGCGGAGCCGTCCTCGTTCGAGAGCTGCGTGAGGTTCGAGCGCCACTCGAGCGGGTTGCGCTGCGGACGCACGATCGGCTTCTTGCGCGGGAAGTGGTGCGTTCCCGCGGCCTCGGCCTCTTCCATGAGGCGGCGCACGGTCTTCCAGGCCTCGCCGGCCTCTTCCGGGTGCACGCCGTTGATGCGGAACATGAGCGAGGGGTACATCAGGTGCTCGCTCACCTCGAACGGAGCGCCCGACCAGGCGGCCAGGTCGCCGTCGCCGGATCCGTCGATGAAGAACCTGCCGCGGACGGCCGCACGCCCCGACTTCGACTCGACGATGACGGCGTCGATCGTCTTCTCGTCGCGCATCACGACATCGACCACGGATGTGTGGAAAAGCAGCTCCGCGCCGCCGGCGATCACGAGCTCGTCAGCGGCGATCTTGAGTGCCGAGATGTCGTACGACAGGGCCTGGATGCGGTTGTCGACCGAGAGATGCACGTCGTTCAGGCCGTCCATGACGCGCATCCGGTCGAGGAGCTCGTCGGCGAACCCGTGCACGGACTGGAAGTCCGTGCCGTACGCGCGCGCGTGCATGCCGCAGAAGGTCGCGAGGCCGCCCATCGTGCCGGCGCCGCCGAGGAATCCGTACTTCTCGATCAGCAGGGTCGATCGGCCCGCACGCGACGCGGCGGTCGCGGCCATGAGACCGGCGGGGCCACCGCCGACGACGACGACGTCATACTCGCCGATCACGGGGATGTCGCGCTCGGGCTCGCGGATCGTCCGCTGGTGCGTGGGGGAGGTGGTCATGCTGTCTCCTTGACGGTGGAGGGGTTCGTGGAACAGGGGCGCGCGCACAGCACGGCGCCGCACGACAGGGGCTGGACGAGTGCCTCGTACTGGTCGAGGTACCCGTGGCCGGTGTCGCGATCGACGGGCGGAACGTAGTCCGGCCGGGCGGCGAGCTCGGCCTCGTCGACGAGCAGGTCGACGGTTCCCTTCTTGACGTCGATCTCGATGAGGTCGTCGTCGCGGACGCGGCCGAGGGGGGAGCCCGGTGCGGCCGCTTCGGGCGACACCTCGCCGACGGTCATGCCCTGGTTGACGAGCCCCGAGAACTGCCCGTCGGTCACCAGGGCGACGCTGTGGGCGAGCCCGCGCGCGTGCAGGGCGAAGATGAACGCCGAGGTCAGGCCGAGACCGGGCGCACCGGTGACGCCGATACCGCGGATCACCGCGACATCGCCCTCGCGCAGGCGTCCGCTCGAGATGGCCGCGATGGCCTCTTCGCGCGTTCCGAAGATGCGCGCGGGTCCGCGGAAGGTGTGCGGCCCGGGGTCCGGCACGGGCCGCTTGGCGACGGCACCGCCCGGGGCCAGAGTGCCCTTGAGGACGCTGATTGCGGGGTCGGTTCCGAAGGGATCGTCGATCGACCGGATGACGTCTCCGTCGGCGGGCTTCGCGAGCGCCGCCTTCTGGGCGAGGGTCGCGCCGGTCACCGTGAGTTGATCGCCGTCGAGCAGGGGGAGGAGTTCGCGGATGATCGTCGCGCCGCCCCCGGCATCCTCGAACTCCTCCGTGATGCGCGGGCCGTTGGGGCGCACCGAGCAGAGCAGCGGCGTCTCGCGTCCGAGCTGGCGGAACATCTCCCAGACGTCGACGTCGAGGCCGGATTCGATGGCGATCGCCTGCAGGTGCTTGATGGTGTTCATCGAGCCGCCGATGGCGAGCATCGTGCGCACCGCGTTGCGTACCGAGCCCTCGGTGATGATCTGGCGCGGGCGGATGTCGCTCTCGATGAGTGCGGCGAGGGCATGGGCCGAGCGGCGAACCGTGTCCCACATCGGCTCGCTCAGCGCGCGGACGGGCGCCGATCCGGGCATCGCCATCCCCAGCGCCTCGGCGAGGATGTGCATCGAGTTGGCGGTGGCGAGGCCCGCACACACGCCGGGACTGAGGATGGCGTCCTCGGCGAGCAGTTCGAGGTCGTCCGTCGACTCGCCGGTCACGGCGGCCTTGGACGCGTGCAGGAAGATCTCTTCGATGTCGGCCGTGCGCCCCTCGGCGAGGCCGGAGTGCTGGTAGCCGCAGGGGATGATGATCGTCGGGATGTCGAGCCGACCGGCCGCCATGAGGTGCCCCGGTGTCGTCTTGTCGCACGACGAGAGGCAGATCATCGCGTCGAGCTTCGCTCCCTCGACGGCGGCCTCGATGTCGTCGACGATCAGGTCGCGGCTCGGCAGGATGTAGCGTCCCGCCCGTCCCGCGCTCGTGACGAAGTCGCTCGGCGCCGTCGTGCGGATCTCGAACGGGAGCAGGCCCGCATCGCGCAGCTCGTGCTTGAGTCGCGCGGCGACCTCGTCCAGGTGCGAGAAGCACGCGGCGAGGTCGGACGAGGTGTTGACGATCGCGACCTTCGGCTTCTCCCAGTCGGCTTTGGGGATTCCGAGGGCCGTGTAGTGCGCGCGGCGAGCGATCGCGAGCGCTGACGTCGGTGGCAGGTTGCTGCGTAGTGCGGGCATCGTTGTCCTCTCGTCGCGGTGGGGCGTCCGGGCATGGCCGGACGGATGCGACGCCTTCGAGTGTACGCATTGCGGACGATAGGTCGCAATGCGTAAATTGATGGCGCGACGAGGAGGTGCGCGGATGGGCACGACCGACCGACTCGGCAGAGGTCACGGTGACGGCAATGGTGACGGCGATGGTGACGGCGATGGTGATGGGAGCGCGAGCGGCGGGGGACCGCGCCTGACTCCCGGACTGCTCGTCGTGCTCTGCGTCCTGATGACTCTCAACCCGATCGTCGCCAACATGTACCTGCCGGCCCTCGGCATCATGGCCGACGACCTCGGCACGAACATCGTCGGCATCCAGCTCGCGCTGACGGCATTCTTCCTCGGCGTCGCGGTCGGCCAGCTCGTCGTCGGCGCGCTCTCCGACAGCCTGGGTCGGCGCCGCGTGCTCGTGCTCTCGTTCGTCGTGCTCACCGCCGCGAGCGCGTTCGTCGCGGCCGCCCCGACGCTCGAGGTGATGATCGTCGGGCGGGCGTTGCAGGGGCTCGGGGCGGCGGCGAGCGTCGTGATCGTCCGCGCCATCGTCTCGGATGTCGGCGTGGGCGCGCAGGTCTCTCGGGCCTACAGCATCCTGATCGGCACGCTGGCGGTGGGGCCGCTGCTCGCGTCGCTCTCGGGAACCGTGCTGCTGCAGGTCTCGGGATGGCACGCGATCCTCGTCGGCACGGTGGTCGCGAGCGTCGGATACCTCGTCCTCGCGGTCGTGGCGATCCCCGAGAGCCTGGCCGCCGCGCGGCGCGCCCCGTTTCGGCTCGGATCGATGGTCGGCGCCTACGGTCGGTTGTTTCGCGACCCCGCCTACGTGGGCTTCGCCCTCACGATGGCGTTCGTGTTCGCGGGGCTCACCGTCTACGTCAACGCGACATCCTTCGTCGCGCAGGACGTGCTGGGCCTGAGCCCCTGGGGCTTCTGGCTCATCTTCACGGCGTACGGGCTGTCGGTCTTCGCGGGCGGATGGGCCAACGCGCCGCTCTCGGCCCGGTATGGCCCGCGGCGGATGCTGACGGTAGACCTCGGGGTCGCGATCGTCACAGCCGCGGCGCTCGTGGTGATCACCGCGACGGAGTCCCTCACCGTGCCCGTCTACGCCGTGCTGATCGTCGTGAGCTGCGCGGCGGTCGCCGGTGTGATGGCGAATGCGACGACCCTGACGCTCGGCCGGGTGTCGTTCTCGGCCGGGTCCGGCGCCGCGCTCATGGGTTGCGTGCAGTTCGCGCTCGGTGCCTTGGCGGCTCCCATCGGCGGGCTCGCGGGCCCGGATACGGCACTCCCGATGACGCTCGGGATGCTCGGATGCTTCACGCTGAGCCTGGCCGCGAGCATGTTCGGTCGATTCCACGAGGGGCGAGCCCCGCGTGCCTTTCCGGCAGATGAAAATCCCCCTGCGCTGCCGGGAGCTGGCGCGGCACCGTAGAACGCGGCGACCGATGGCGGATCGCCGAGACCTACGGAGGAACCGGATGACCACCTCGACCCGCGAAGCGCTCCTCGACCCGACCGGGGCAGCCGAGGGTGCCGATGACGGCACCCTGTCGCCGCGCCCCGTGACCCTGAAGGGGTTGACGGTCGGACTGCTCGACAACACCAAGCCCAACTCGACGCTGTTGCTCGACGAGATCGCCGCCGACCTCAAGCGCGACTACGGCATCGGCGAGGTCAAGCACTACGTCAAGGACTACTTCGGCACGCCGGTCAAGGACGAACTGTTCCAGCAGATCGTGTCGGAGGTCGACATCGTCATCACGGCCGTGGGCGACTGCGGGTCGTGCAGCGCCGCGACCGTGGCCGACGGCATCATGTTCGAGCGTGCGGGCATCCCGACCGTGAGCATCACCTCCGACTCGTTCGCGATGTCGGGGCGTGCGATGGCCGAGGTCCAGGGATTCCCGGGCTTCCAGTTCGTCATGGTGCAACACCCCGTCGCGAGCCTCGACACCGAGCACATCCGCGGTCGCGCCGACCAGGCCGTGCCCGACGCCCTCCGGATCCTCGGCGTCACCGAGATGGCCTGAGCCAGAGTCCGCCGCACCCCCCCCGGCCTTCGCGCTCACCTGTCGCAAAACGCTCGATCCGGACCTCGGATGCAGCGTTTCGTGACAGGTGAGCGTGCGGTCGGGCGCCACGAGCTGTGGCAGACGATCAGTGAGTTCACAGGCATCTGGGTATCGAAACCGCCCTCAGCGACATATCGTTGACTATCGTTGGATAGGCGGCAATGGACACCGCACGGAGGTCATCATGAGCGATTCATTCGGAACGAACGGCTTCGGATTCGGCGGCGGCTCGGGTCTCGGATCCGGCTTCGGCAAGACCGGCGCGGGGATCTGGGACGCGATGGAGCAGCTGCGCGAGGAGTTCGAGCGGCGCGTCATGCCCCGCGGCGGAGCCCGCATGGGCCGCGGCGACGTGCGTGCGGCGGTCATCGCCCTGCTCGCCGAGAGCCCGATGCACGGCTACCAGATCATCCACGAGATCGAAGAGCGCAGCGGGGGCAGCTGGAAGCCGAGCCCCGGCTCGGTCTACCCGACCCTGCAGCTCCTCACCGACGAGGGACTCGTCACCGCGGAAGAGGCCAACGGCCGCAAGACCTACGCTCTCACCGAGGCGGGTCGCGCCGAGGCTGATGCCGCGGGCGAGCGTCCGGCGCCGTGGCAGGCATCCGGCACCGGAACCGGCGGCCGCGAGAGCAGCGGGCGCGCGACGGCTCTGCCCAAGGCCGGAGTCGAGCTGGCGCAGGCCGCCGCTCAGGTCGCGCGCACGGGCACGACCGAGCAGGTGCAGCAGGCGGTCGTCGTGCTCGAAGACGCGCGCCGTAAGCTCTACTCGATCCTCGCCCAGGACTGACCGGAGTGCCCTCGGCGCGAAGGCGTCACGAGGGAGCAGTGTTGGTTCGAGGTGCAGAGAGCGGCAGGGTCGTCAACAAGGCCGCTGCGTACGATGCCGGAGCCATGCGCTCCCGCTACCGGCGCATTCTGCGGTTCGCCGCGCGCTTCCTCGTTCAGACGTGGTGGTTCGAACTCGTCCTGCCCCGCATCGGCCTGACCCGCATCGCGGTGCGCACGCGCAACGCGCGCATGAAGCGATTCGCACGCGCCTTTCACGGGCTGGCCGTCGACCTCGGTGGCCTGATGATCAAGGTCGGACAGTTCATGTCCTCGCGCCTGGACGTCCTGCCGCCCGAGATCACGAAAGAGCTCGAGGGGCTGCAGGACGAGGTGCCCCCGGTGCCGTTCGCCCACATCCGCTCCGCTGCCGAGGCCGAACTCGGCATGCCGCTCGACCGGGCCTTCTCGTGGTTCGAGGAGACCCCGGTGGCCGCGGCATCCCTCGGCCAGGCGCACCGCGCCCGGCTGTCGGCCACCGACGCCGCCGAGACCGGGCTCGATGCCGTCGTGGTCAAGGTTCAACGGCCCGGCATCCAGCAGATCGTCGACGTGGACCTCGCGGCGCTGCGCAAGGTCGGCGGATGGCTCAGCCGCATCCGCCTCGTCTACACCCGCGTGAACGCCCCGGCGCTCGTCGAAGAGTTCGCGGTCACCAGTCTGGAAGAGATCGACTACGTCCACGAGGCGGGCAACGCCGAGCGATTCGCGCGCGACTTCGAGGGCGACCCGCGCGTAGCCGTGCCCGAGGTGGTGTGGGAGCGCTCGACCCGTCGGGTCCTGACCCTGCAGGACGTCACCGCGATCAAGATCAACGACTACGACGGACTCCGCGCCGTCGGTGTCGACCCCGACGAGGTCGCCCGCGAGTTCGCGTCGGTCATGTTCGACCAGCTCTTCGACCACGGCTTCTTCCACGCCGATCCGCACCCCGGCAACGTCTTCGTGACGTTGCTGCCGGATGCCTCGGGCTCCGGCGCCGGGGGAGCGGGCGTCGTGGCGGGGTCGGCTGCCGGGGTCGACGGATCCGGTTCGGTTCCCTCGTCGCCCGCCTGGCGCTTCACGTTCATCGACTTCGGGATGATGGGCGAGGTTCCGCCCGGGCTTCGCCGCGGGATGCGCCAGCTGCTCATCGCCGTGGCCTCGCGCGACGGGCGCGGGCTGGTCGACGCGATCCGCGAGGTGGGGGTGCTGCTGCCCTCGGCCGACACCGGCGAGCTCGAGCGGGCGATGACCGCCCTGTTCGCGCGGTTCGGCGGCATGGGCTTCGCCGAGCTGCAGGAGGTCGATCCGCGCGAGTTCCGCGACTTCGCGATCCAGTTCGGCGATGTGGTGCGGTCGCTGCCGTTCCAGCTGCCCGAGAACTTCCTGCTGATCATCCGCGCCTCGTCCCTCACCTCGGGCGTCTGCAGCGGACTCAACCCGGCGTTCAACCTGTGGGACTCGGTCGAGCCCTACGCCGCTCAGCTGCTGCGCGATGAACGCGGCAACATCGCCCAGGCCGTGGGCAAGGAGGCGCTGTCGATCGCGGCGCTGGCGGTGCGGCTGCCGCGTCGCGTGGACGAGCTCGTCACCCGGATCCAGGACGGCGAGATCGCGGTCGACACCCCGCGGCTCGATCGCCGGATCGCGCGGCTCGAGCGGACCGTGCGCCGGGTCGTCTCGGCGGTGCTGTTCGCCGGGTTGTTCATCGGCGGGGCCGTGCTGCGGCCGGAGGATCCGCTGTTCGGCACGGTTCTGATGTCGGTGTCGGCGCTGCCCCTCCTGCACGCGTTGTTCGCCGGGATGCGGCGCGGGCCCGGGCAGGGCTGAGGCTGCGTCACCCCGCGAACGGTCGCGACTCGCCGTGTCGCGCGGCTGGTGTGCGGCGTGTCGCGACCGTTCGGTGAAGGATTCGTCGGGCCCCGGGGAGCGCCGGCCCCAACGGGGAGGCGAGTGTTGTCGGGCGATGACACGGCTCGCTAACGTCGTGCTGTGACGACCGCTCAGCGATCCCCGTCCGAATGGCCGATCGTGGCCCGTGCCGCGCACGCCGAGGGCGCGGTGCGGCGGCTGCTCGCACGCCCCGCCCGGGCGCAGCTGATCACGGGCCCCGCCGGCATCGGTAAGACGACGCTCGCCCGGGCGATCGCCGCCGACCTGTCGCGGCAAGGACGCACGATCGTGCCGATCATCGGTGTCGCCGAACTTCGGGCCGTGCCCGCTGCCGCGCTCGCTCCCGTGCTGCTCTCGGCGTCCCGCGGCCGAGGCGAGCGGAACGCCACTGGCGCCGCTGGCGCTGCTGCCACCGCCGACACCGCGGACGTGGCGCACGAACCGATCGCGGACACGCCGGATGCTGTGGGGGAGCGCGTGCACCGCTTCGTCGCGGCCGTGGGGTCGCACGCGGGGGAGCATGCGCTCGCTGTCGACGATGTGTCACTGCTCGACGACGTCACGGCCGGCGTCGTCTACCAACTCGTCCGCGTGTTCGGCGTTCCGGCCATCCTCACCGACCGTTCCGGCCGTCGTCTACCGGGACCCATCCTGCGGCTGGTGAACGAGGGTCTGCTCGACCAGATCGAACTGCCCCCGCTCGCCACGGGTGAGCTGGTGGAGGTCGTCGAGCGATTCCTCGGAGGCCATCTGCATCCCGACACGACGACGCGACTCGAAGCGGCGAGCCAGGGCAATCCCCTCGTGCTGCGCGAACTGATCCTCACCGCCGAGGCGCGCGGATGCGTCGTGCCCGGGGCCCTCGGAATCGAGATCGACACGGTCAGTCATGCCACACGGTTGGTCGACAGCGCACGGGAGCAGCTCACCGTGCTCACGGACTCCCAGCGGCAACTCGCGGAGCAACTGGCGCTCTCGCAGCCCTGGCCAGAAGACCTGGCGTTTCGCGCCGATGAGGCGGCGCTGCGCGGACTCGTTCGCCACGGAATCGCAACCGTATCGACCGTCCGCTCGCGAACGCTCGTCCGGATCGCGCACCCGCTGCTCACGGAAGCGCTCATCGCGGACATCGGCCCCGATCGGCGAGTGGATCTCGCGCGGCGCGCCGCCGCGGCCCTGCTCTCGACGGGCGATGACGATGATCGCCGGAGGGCCGTTCACCTCCTGCCCGAAGACGAGGTGGAAGCGTCGGAGCTCGAATGGGCGGCGACCGCCGCCGCGTCCGCCGGAGACCCCGCGGCCGCTTTGCGGCTCGCGCGCGCGGCAGAACGACGGCGACCGACCGCCTCGAGTGCCCTCGTGCGTGCCGTCGCGCTGTCGGCGCTCGGGCGGGACGCGGACCAGGCCTTTCTCGACGCCGCCGAACGGGCGGAGGACGATCCGCGTCGTGCCCTGGTCGCGCTCCGGCACGGCCAGCACCTGGCGTACAGGTGCCGAGACCCGCGCGCCGCGGCGGAGCTGGCGCGCGGGGTTCGGACCGGACTCGATCCGTCCGCGACGGCTCTGCTGGACGCCGAAGTCGCCAAGTGGCTCGCCATGGTCGGGGAGTCCTCGGGCTACGAGCCCGCGGACGGCGTCCCGCCCATCGCACGTCTGGGCGGGTTCGTCACCGAGGCCATGTTCGCGACCATGGCCGGAGACGTCGAACGAGCGACGGAGGCCGTCACACTCGGCCGCCCCCTCGCCGAGGCGCATCGAACCGAGCTGCCGCACGCGGAGAGCCTGCTCGAGCTGTCGCAGTTCCTCGTGCACGTCGCCTCCGCCGACATCCGCCCGGCTCGAGAACTCGCCGAACGGGAGCGCCTCGACGGTGATGCGGATGCCGCGGGCATGTGGGCCTATACGCTCGCGCTCGTCGAGTTCCACGCCGGGCGCGCCGACCGGGCACACGATCTCGCGCGCCTCGCTGTCCGGCAGCTGCAATGGCGGGATTTCACCGGGTTGGTGGACGTGGCGCTCTCCCTCGAACACACCTGTGCCGTCGTCGGCGGAGACGAGACGGCGATCGCGCTCGTCCGGGAGCAGGCGCCCTCGAGCGATATCAAGGTCGTACTGCAGCGCGCCGAGGCCGAGGCGTGGGCGCTCGTCGGCGACGGCCGAACGGATGACGCGCTCGGGGTCGTCTGCGCCGCGGTGGAGGAGGGGCTGCGTCAGCGGCACCATCTGCTGGCGGCGCTGACGGCGACCACAGCCATCCGCTTCGGTCGCGCTCGCGCCGTGTCGACGCTGCTCGATCGTGCAGCCGACGCGAGCGGGTCACCGCTCTGCGACCTGCTCGCGCGGACCGCGCGGGCGCGGTCGCGCGGCGAGTACGGCGAGTGCCTGGATCTCGTTCCCGCGTTGACCCGGGCCGGCATGGTCGCCGTCGCGGCACGGATCGCGAGGGACGCCGCCGTCCGAGCGGGAGCGGGGGCGACCCGCACCCGGGCGCGGGTCGCCGCCGCGCACCTCGCAGCGCGGACGTTGCCGGACCCCCCGCGCACGCCCGACGACGACGAGGCGCTTTCCCCCCGTGAGTGGCAGATCGCGCGGGCCGCGGCGGCGCGCCACCGCAGCCGCGAGATCGCAACCGATCTCGGGCTGTCGGTGCGCACCGTCGACAACCATCTCGCGAGCGTCTACCGCAAGCTCGGCGTCTCCGGCCGCGACGAGCTGGCCGCCGCCCTCGAGGGGCGGGGTGATTCCCCGCCCCCATCGGCGCCCCCACCCCCGCCAGCACGACGGTCACCATCACCTGAGGTTCCCCATCCTCACGCGGCGACCGGGGACACCGTGTACGAAACCACGATCCCCTCGTCCGACGCCGTCCACCCGTAGACGACGTTCCACTCGGGCGAGGTCAGCATCGCCCCCTTGAGCTCGCCGTAGTCGGTCTCGCCCATCATGTCGAACCCGGATGCGGCCAGCTCGTCCACCACGGCACGTGCCGCATCCTCACTCGTGACCTCGATCGAGATGCTGTAGCTGTCGCCCATCTTGATGGCGGAGACGATCCGCCCCTCGGGGACCGGGAGCCCGGGCCATCCGTCCGGCAACGACGCCCCGTCGCCCGACGTGTCGACGTCGAGGTCCACGTCCTCACCGCTCTGCGCGGCAGCCTCTTCCACCAGGCCCTCGACGATGTTGTCGGGTGAGGGCACGAGCGAGCAGCCGACGAGGCCGATCACCACGAGGGGGGCGATGAGGACGAGTGGAATCGTCCGCAGGGAGAGACTACGGCGAAGACGGGCGTGGGGAGGACGGAGCATTCGGACATCCTTCGTGAAGCGACAGGGTCGCGAAGATCATCCCGACAGTCGCCCTGCGCGGGCAATGAGTAGAGATTGCTCAGCGGAGCGGATCCGGAGTGCTGCTCACCATCCGCCGCGCGTCGGGGTGTGGTCGTCCCGCGCGTCCTCGGGGATCGCCATCTCGGCACGGATGCCGAGCAGCCGCACGGGCCGGTCGGGCTCGATCTTCGCGACCAGGGCCATCGCCTCTGTCATGATCGCCGGGACATTCGTCGTCTCAGCGATCTTGCGGGTGAAGGTCTTCGTCACGAACGGGGCGTACCGGACCTTCAGGCCGAGCCCGATGACGGGTCGCGCGTCGGCCGAGACATCCGCGAGAACCTGGGCGAGCAGCGTCCGTGCCGCGTCCTCGATCTCGTCCCGCGTCTCGAGATCCCGCTGAAACGTCGTCTCGCGCGAGTGCCCGCGCGGCACGTAAGGCGTGTCGTCGACCTCAGCGGAGCCCTCGCCGCGACCGAGCTGCGCGTACCAGGGGCCCATGCGCGGTCCGAACTCGGCGGCCAGGACGGCGTCCTCTGCGGCCGCTAGTTCGACGACGGTGCGGATGCCGAGGGTCGCGAGCCGCTTCGAGATCTTGCTTCCGACGCCCCACAGCTCGATCGTCGGGCGGTGCCCCATGACCTCGAGCCAGTTCGCGGCGGTCAGGCGAAACACCCCGCGCGGCTTGCCGAACCCCGTCGCGACCTTCGCGCGGACGAGCGTGTCGCCGATGCCCACGCTGCAGTGCAGGGCGGTACGCGCGAGGACGGCGGACTGGATGCCTCGTGCGTAGCCCTCGGGATCGTCCGTCGTGACCCCGACGAACGCCTCGTCCCACCCCAGCGCCTGCACGACCGCGCCGGGTTGCGCGCGTAGTTCGGCCATGACCTCCGCCGACACGGCGTCGTAGGCCTCGCGATCCACGGGCAGAATGACGGCATCCGGAGCCTTGCGTGCGGCGATGCGCAGGGGCATCCCGGATCCGACGCCGAGCTCCCGTGCCTCGTACGACGCGGTGGACACGACGGCACGCTCGGTCGGGTCGCCGCGCCCGCCGACGATGACCTGCTTGCCGGCGAGTTCGGGGTGACGCAGCACCTCGACCGCCGCGATGAACTGATCGAGGTCGACGTGGAGAACCCACGGGGTGGCGGACATGCTGCCAGTGTGCGCCGTGTCGGCGGTTCGTGACTAGGATCACGGCATGCATCGGGTCTTCACGACGGCGGTCTCGGCCGTGTATCCGCACTACCTCACGAAGGTCGAGCGCAAGGGCCACACGCGGGCCGAACTCGATGAGGTCATCGCGTGGCTGACCGGCTACGACCGAGCCGACCTCGAGCGGATTCTGGCAGACGGGACGACGTTCGAAGAGTTCTTCGCGGGCGCGACGCTCAACCCGAACGCCGCCCTGATCACGGGGACGATCTGCGGCGTGCGGGTCCAGGAGGTCGAGGATCCGCTGATGCAGAAGATCCGGTATCTCGACCTGCTCGTCGACGAAGTCGCGCGCGGTAAGAAGATGGAGAAGATCCTGCGCCAGGCGTAACGCGCCCGCCCCGCGTTACGCCTCAACGCGTGATCAGTACCAACCGACCGACTGCGAGTGCGACCAGGCACCACAGGGGGTGCCGTAGCGACCCGAGATGTAGCCGAGTCCCCACGAGATCTGCGTCGCCGGGTTGGTCTGCCAGTCGGCACCAGCCGAAGCCATCTTGCTGCCGGGCAGCGCCTGCGGAATGCCGGTCGCACCGCTCGAGCGGTTGTACGCCTGGTAGTTCCAGCCCGACTCCTTGTTCCAGAGCGAGACGAGGCATCCGAACTGGTCATCGCCCCACCCGTATCCGGCGAGCATTCCGCGAGCCGTCGCCTGCGCCTCGGCGGCACTCGTGCCGCTCGCGGCCAGCGCGGGCGCGCCACCGGACGATGTGCGCGGAGCGGCTTTCGCGGCGGCAGCGGCCGCGGCCTGCTCGGCGGCCACACGCGCCGCCTCGGCTGCAGCGGCCTCTTCGGCGGCTTTCTTCGCGACGGCGGCGTCGAGGCTGCCGCGCAGACCCGCGACGCGCTCGTTGACGGGTGTCACCAGCTCGTTCACGTCGGAGATCAGACCCAGCACGAGAGGGGCCGGCAACAGAGTCGCGCTCTCCAGACGATCCGCCGCCTTCTGGAGCTGGACCGTGTCGATGGTCGTGACGGGCTCGCCGATGTCCAAACCGGAAGCCTGGATGTCGGTGGTGACCGTCGTCGCGGCAGCAACGGAAGCATCCGCTGCCGCGAGCGCCTCACGCATGTCGGAAGATCCCGCATCCGTGCCGTTCGCCGTGACGATCGGCGCTACCGCAGCCGACGTCGTGAACGATGCGCGCGTCATCGTGAGAGCCGTATCGGACACCCCGGATGCGCGAGATGCCTCGGCCTGCGCGGCGGGAACCGTCGCGAATCCGACGGCGCCGACGAGAGCGAGAGCGAGCCCGGCCGAGACGAGCGTGGGGCGCCGCCGAGCTCTGCGAGCGCTTCGCTCGGCGAGTCGCCGGGTGCGGCGAGCGGGCAGATCTGAAGAGGCAGAAATCGGGGCAGAGCGCATGAAGACCAGTTCCGTATCGGTGAGCCGCGCCCTCGGGTGGGCGCTTCGCATCCGCGCCTGCGGACACAAAGCAACGACTTTGGCACACCCCACCTGGATGCTTCCGGTACGTTTCCTGGACGTCCGGTGAGAACCGGACACAAGAAAAGGCCAGATCGGAGGCATCCGTAGCCGCTCGCGAAGCCCCGCAGACGGGTCCGCCCGAACCGCTCAGCGACCTCGGATCACAGTGAGGCGAAGGCCTCGAACGTCGTGTCGGCGGGAAGCACATCGAAGAACATCGCCTCGAACTGCACCTTCGTGCCGTCGCTGGGCAGCCGGTCGACGTAGGCGGATTCGGCGCCCAGGATCCGCCCATCGGGCGCCCGCGCGACGACCACCACGCTCACGAACTCCTGGTCGCTCTCGAACGTGCCGCTGACGGTTCCCGTGACGGTCGTGGAGAAGTCGTCCGAAGCCGCCGTCACGCCATCGATGAGGAACGATCCGGTCTCGTCGAACGGTGACGGGATCGCCTCAGCGGCGTCCGGCCCCCGGCCGTCGAGTTCCACGATCTCGCCCTGTCCGACGTCCGTGAAGATACCGCTGATGGCGGTCGTGCCGCTCAGGATGGTCGGGTAGCTCGATGAGGTGTCGAGGATCGTGCCATCGGCGCTCAGCGCTTCGACGTCGATCGCGGCGAAGTCGAACACGTAGTCGGTGTTCGGGTTCTCGATGATCAGGACGTACCACCAGATGGTCGGGTCGTAGGACGTGCGACCGAATGCGGATTCCACGACGACCAGGTCTTGTGCGTCTCCGGCAGGATCGGATGCCTCGTCGTCATCGACGGGCGGCTCGCTGACCCCGATGCCGGGCCCCGGGATCATCTCGTCGGTCGTGGCGTCCGCGAGGATCGCGAACGATGCGATCGACATGACGACGGAGACGATCCATCCGACGACCGAGATGACGAGCGCCGCGATGCTGAGACCGTTGGCACCCTGCGTCTTCTTGATCAGCGCGATGAGCGCCACCACGAATCCCGCGAGCAGCACGAAACCCGAGAACCATGTGACGAAGGGGATGAAGGCCATCACCAGACCGATCACCGCCAGCACCAGGGCGATGATGGCGAGAGCCTTCGGCCGACCGCCCGGCGGCGGAACCGCCCCCGGCATCGGTGGCGGCATGTGTCCCGCGCCGTACGCCGCGGTCGGCGGCGCGCCCGGGTACGGCTGCACGAGCGGAGCGCCCATCGGGGGGCCCGCAATCGGTGCGCCGCCCGGGTAGCCGGCTGCCGCCCCCGGGTACCCCGCCGCGGGGCCGGAAGCCATCGCGTACGGCGGCAGCGGGGGAGCGGATGCGGCGGGCGCGGACGGTGCAGGCCCGGACGCCGCGGGATCGGATGTTGCGGGGCCACCTGTCGGCGTCGCGGGCTCGGCTTCGGCCTCTGCCGTGGCGGATTCGGGCTCGGGCGCGTTCGCGTCGATCCGATCCGGATCGAGGGGATCTGACATGGGATTCTCCTGACGGTGGTGCCGAGCGTGCCGACCGGGAGCCGGAAAGAGGAAAGGCCTGACAAACGGATGGTATCGGGGAACCGCCCCCGAAATCGATGCGTCCCGTCGCTGCCATAATCGGCGCATGTACGGACCTCGAATCGAACGCTGGCAGAGCGCGACCGGATGGGCGCTCACGACCGCCGCCATCCTGTTCCTGGTCGCCTATGCGACCCAGATCCTCGCCGAACCGACGGGCGCGATCGCCGCCGCCTGCGAGGTGATCCTCTACGTGACCTGGGCCGCATTCCTGATCGACTATCTGGTGCGGCTCGTGATCGTCGAGAACCGGAGCAGATGGTTCGTGCGCCACCTGCTCGACTTGGCGATCGTGGTGCTGCCGATGCTGCGTCCCCTGCGTCTGATGCGGTTCCTGGCGATCCTCGCGATCATCCAGCGCGGCGCCGGCAACATGCTCCGGGGGCGCGTGGTGGTGTACACGGTCGGGGCGACGATCCTCACGGTCGTCGTCGCCGGGCTCGCGGTGTACGACGCCGAGCGGACCAGCGGCAACATCGACTCGTTCGGCGACGCGATCTGGTGGGCATTCGTCACCATCACGACGGTCGGCTACGGCGACTACTATCCCGTGACGGTCACCGGTCGGATCGTGGCCGTCGGTCTGATGATCGGCGGCATAGCCCTCATCGGCGTCGTGACCGCGACGCTGGCCTCATGGATCGTCGAGCGGGTTTCGGATGCCGCGTCGAAGCAGAAGCCGGCCGCGACCGAGGAGCACGTCGAGACCCTCCGTCGCGAGATCGCCGAGCTCAAGGAGATGGTCCGCGGTCTGATGCCCGCGAAGTGATGATTCCCCGGCCCGACCGGGGCGCGTCGTACGCTGGGCGGGTGCCCGCCTCGCCCACGCCCCGGAACGCGCGATCCCAGCTCGCCGCGTTGGCCGAGGTCGTCGCGTCCGGCAGGTTCGCGCCGCAGATCGCCGCCCGGTTCGGACCGCCCGTCAACGACGCGCGAGCGGCAGCCGTGCTCATCCTGTTCGGCGTGCTGGATGCGTTGCCGAGCGATCATCATGCCCACCGCACCGCAGTATCGCGCGACCTGGACGTCCTCCTGCTCGCGCGTGCCGTGACCCTGCGCTCGCACCCCGGGCAGGTGGCGTTCCCCGGCGGACGCGTCGATCCGGACGATGACGGCCCGGTGGGCGCGGCGCTGCGCGAAGCACGCGAAGAGACGGGCCTCGACCCGGCGGGCGTCGAGGTGCTCGGTTCGCTCGGCACGATTCCGCTCTCGTTCTCACGGCATGCCGTGACGCCCGTGCTCGGATGGTGGCGGGAGCCGTCTGCCGTGCACGCCGTCGATCATGCCGAGTCGGCGGAGGTGTTCCGCGCGCCGGTGGCGGATCTGTTGAACCCCGCGAACCGCGGCACCACCGTCATCCGTCGCGACGGTCAGGAATGGCGCGGGCCGGGGTTCCTCGTTCGGCATGCGACCGGCGAGCATCTCGTCTGGGGATTCACGGGCACGCTGCTCGACGGGCTCTTCGATCTGCTCGGCTGGACCGAACCGTGGGACGCCGCACGCGAGCTGCCGCTGGAGCCGTGATCCAGACCGAGTGCGCAAGCGGGAGAGCTCAGCGCAGGGCGCGCAGATACCGTCGCCGCGCGATGCGTTGCGCGACACGCGCGGCCGGGTGAAGGATCCGCCACGGTTGATGCGGTGCGGGGGCCGTGAGCGAGCGGACGGTGAACGTGATGCCGGCGCCCTCCGACGTATCGTCGCGACTCACGATGAAGGCCTCTTCGCCGAGCACCGGGTGTCCGGGAAGCGTGCGATAGGCGAAGCCGACGCGCGTCGGTTCGCTCACGACGGCGACCACTTCGACGGGCTCCGTGACGGTGATCCCGAGGACCCGCGCGCGAATCATCAGGCGGTCGCCGACCGCGACAGGACCGGGGGAGCCGACGACGAACCCGCTGCGGGTCTTGACCGACCAGCTCAGCACCTCTCGTGTCGTCCGGGCCCAGGTCGCGGCTCCGCGGCCGATGCGGGCGGATGCCTCGGCCCGGCGGAACCCGGGATGCGACGCGTCCGGCCAGTCCGCGAGCGCCGGGTGGGTGTGCGTCGGCGGGGTCGGCGCGACGGCCGCGACGAGGTGGGCGTTCCGCTGCCGGATGAGTCGGCGCAGGTAGGGCACGAGGACGAGACGCTCGGCGAGCACGCCGAAGATCGGTGAGCCCACCGTGAGCGTGTCGACCATGATCGTGGCGGACCCCGCAGCGCGGAACACGTGCTCGTGTCGAAATACCCGGAAGGGCCCGCGCACCTGCTCGTCGACGAAGCGATGCGGGCGATCGAGCGCCGTGATGCGGCTCGTCATCGTGAAACGGATGCCGAAGTGCCGGGCCCGCCAGGTGACCGACTCGCCGAGCCCGATCTGACCGCTCGTGACCCCCGCGACGGCGCGCTCGCCCGAGCTGCGCATGGAGTCGAGGTGATGGTCGATGCTGAGCGATGCATCGAACATCTCCTCGACGCGGGCGGTGGTCCGAGTCGTCACGGAGAAGCTGCGGGGCACGGCACGATCCTCGCAGAGGGGCCGGCCACTCGTCGCCACGGTTCGTGTGTCTGCGTTTCAGCCCTCGGTGCGGCTCGCCCGCGCCCGCGCTCGCGCCACGAGAGCAACGACGACCCGCCACCCGACCAACAGGAGGAGCAGCGTCGCCGACGCGACGACGATGAACGCGAGGGCCGTGCCCTGACCGCTGACGGCGCGCAGCAGCATCCCACCCGCGACCGTGACGACCCACACCCCGAGTCCCGTGCGCAGCGGCGCGAACGGGCGTCGCCACGCGAGGGTCACCAGCCACCCGAGGACGAGCGCGACGAGGAAGGGCCAGGATGTCTCGACCAACCCGGTTCCGCCTGGGCCGAGGACGCCCTCGTCGTGGCTCGCCCGCCCGATCGCGGCGAACACGATCACCAGGACGACATCCGCGAGAAAGGCGGCGACGACGGCGCGAACCACGAGAACTCCTCTCCGTGCCGCGAACAGGCGACGATCAAGCATCGCACCGATCCACTATCGCGCCATGTCTCTCACATGCCAGGATGGGCATGTGCCCGCGGAGCTGCACATCGTCGTCGGAGCCGGCCCGGTCGGTACTACGGTCGCGCACCGGCTTGCTCGCGCGGGACACCGGGTGCGTCTCGTGACGCGGTCGGGCTCCGGACCCGAGCACCCGCTGATTCAGCGGGTGAGCGCCGATGCATCCGATGCCGGCACCCTGGCGGCCATCGCCAAACGTGCCACCGTCATCTACAACTGCGCGAACCCGGGCGCGTATCCGCAGTGGAAGCGCGTGTGGCCGCCTCTCGCGGCGTGCATCCTCCAGGCCGCCGAGTCGTCGGGAGCGGTGCTCGTGACACTCGGCAACCTCTACGGCTACGGTCCCGTTTCGGAGCCGATGACCCGCGATCTGCCGCTGCGACCGAGCGATCCGAAAGGCGCCCTGCGGGCCCGTATGTGGGAGGACGCGCTCGCCTCCCACAACGCGGGGCGAGTCCGCGCCACCGAGGCACGGGCATCCGACTACATCGGACCCACCGCGCCGGCCCGCAGCTCGATCCTCGCCCTGTACGCCAACGCGACACTGGCGGACCGGGTCGCCTGGGTCTTCGCCGACCCGGATCAGCCGCACGCGTGGACGGCCGTGACCGACATCGCGGCGACCCTCATCACCCTCGGCACGGACCCTCGCGCGTGGGGCTCGCCCTGGATCGTGCCCTCGAGCGAGGCGATCTCGACACGCGCGGTGCTGAGTCAGCTCGCACAGATCGCTGGCGCGGGCGAACCACGGCTGCGTCGCATCCCGCGCGGCGCGCTGCAGGCGGCGGGGCTGGTGGTGCCCACGATTCGGGAGCTGTGCGGCATCCTCTACCAGTTCGACGCGCCCTTCGCCGTCGATGCGTCGGACACGATCGAGATCCTGGGCGTCACCCCGACCCCCTGGGGCAAGGTGCTCGCGCGGACGGCGCCGATCTGGCGCGAGCGTGCCCTCGTCTCCCGGGCGGCCTAACGCGCGGGTCTTCGCGCGGCGCAATGAGCCGGGCTCCGTAGCGACGCGGACGGGATTGCGCAACCCCGGTTCGGATGCGCCATGTCATCCGTACCGTTGCTCGCGTCGGACGACAGACGGATTCGCGCCGGGAGTCTTCGCACCGTGAAACGACCGGCAGGAGCTCGCGGTCCGCGCACCGTATCGAGACGTATCGAGAGGACGCACAACGCATGTCACGAGATCAATACACCCTCACGGATCCCGCCGCACTGTATGCCGACATCGAGCCCGAGAAGCAGCGGATGGCTGAGCCCGGCCTCGACGCGGATCTGACCGACAAGGCCGACCTGGGCGAAGACTCGTACCGTGGCACCGGCCGTCTGACGGGGCGCAGGGCGCTCATCACCGGCGCCGACTCCGGCATCGGGGCGGCGACCGCGATCGCGTATGCCCGGGAGGGCGCCGACGTCGCGATGTCGTATCTGCCCGAAGAGAAGGAGGACGCCGATCGCATCGCCGGAATCCTCGCCGACGCGGGTGCGACGGTCCTGCAGCTGCCGGGTGACCTGCGCGACCCGGCGTACTGCCGCGACCTGGTGGCGAAGGCGGTGGAGAAACTCGGTGGCCTCGACATCCTGGTCAACAACGGCGGTAAGCAGGTCGCCGTCGACGATCTCACCGACATCACCGACGAGCAGTTCGACGACACCTTCAAGACGAACGTCTACGCGATGTTCTGGATCACCAAGGCGGCCCTGCCGCATCTGAAGCCCGGTGCGACGATCATCAACACGACGTCGATCCAGGCGTACAGCCCGTCGGAGACGCTCGTCGATTACGCGTCGACCAAGGCGACGATCAACAACTTCACGAAGGGGCTCTCGCAGCAGCTCGCCCCGAAGGGGATCCGCGTGAACGCGGTCGCGCCGGGCCCGATCTGGACCCCGCTGCAGCCGAGCGGCGGACAGCGGCAAGAGAAGCTCCCGTCCTTCGGTGAGCAGACGCCGCTCGGACGCATGGGGCAGCCCGCCGAGCTCGCACCGGCGTACGTCTTCCTGGCATCCGCGGAGTCGAGCTACGTCATCGGCGAGACGCTCAACGTCAACGGCGGCATGCCGACCCCGTAGCGACCGTCGGATCGAACGGACGCGACATGCCGTCTGCCCCTCGTGATGGACGGCATGTCGCGTCCTTTCACGGCGCTGTGCGGCGTGGGACGACGACGGGATCGCGCGCCGCGGAGGCGTGAACGGGGGGAGCGGCATCCGCACGCCTAGGATCGGGAGCGGGCGCCCGCGTCCGATCCGGAGCCGACCGAGGAGCCACCGTGAACGACAACGATGCCCGCACGACCTGGGTGCTCGTCGATGGCGAGAACATCGACGCGACCCTCGGCGGCTCCATCCTCGGACGTCGCCCGCAACCCGACGAACGTCCCCGCTGGGATCGCCTGCTCGACTTCGCGGAACGCCAGTGGGCCCAGTCCGCGCGGGGCGTGTTCTTCTTGAACGCTTCGATGGGTATCCCGATGCCGTTCGTCCAGGCGCTGAAGGCCATGGACTATATCGTCGTGCCGCTGTCGGGATCGCCCGACGAGAAGGTCGTCGACATCGCCATCCAGCGCACCCTGCGTGCGCTGCTCGCGCGTCCCGAAGACGTCATGCTCGTCAGCCACGACGGGGACTTCCTGCAGGATCTCGGATCGCTGCTCGCCGCCGACCGCCGCGTCGGGGTCGCCGCGTTCTCGGAGTTCCGCAACGCCGGCTTCGGCACGCTCACGGGCCTGGAGAAATTCGACCTCGAGTACGACGCGCACGTGTTCGATGCGCCGCTCCCGCGCATCCGGGTCATTCCGATCGACGAGTTCGACCCGAGCGACTTCCTGCGCTGACGGGTACGCGGCAACGGTGTCTCACGCGAATCCGGTGAGCGTGTTCACCGGGCATCTGCCCGGCACTCGGGAGTACCGGCGCCTTCTGGCGGGACTGTTCTTCGCCGGCGTCGCGACGTTCGCTCAGCTCTACGCACCGCAGGCGGTGCTGCCTCAGATAGCGGCGGAAGCGGATGTCTCGGCGGCGACCGCTGCGCTGACGGTCTCGGCCGCGACGCTCGGACTGGCGGCGGCGGTCATTCCGTGGTCGATGGTCGCCGACCGGATCTGCCGGGTGCCCGCGATGGTGATCGGCATCAGCGCGGCGACCGCTCTCGGCGTCGCGGCGCCGTTCAGCCCGGACATCACGGTGCTGCTCCTCGTGCGCCTGCTGGAAGGCATCGCGCTCGGGGCGGTCCCCGCTATCGCGCTCGCCTACCTCAGTGAAGAGGTGGACGTGCGCCACGCGGCTGCGGCGGCGGGCAGCTATATCGCGGGGACGACGGTTGGTGGGCTCTCCGGCCGGATCGTCGCCGGGCCCATCGGGGATGTCGTGGACTGGCGAACGGGCGTGTGGGCGACCGCCGCGCTCTGCGCCGTCGCGGCCGTGCTGTTCGTCTGGCTCGTCCCGCGGGCGCGCGGCTTCGCGCCCGGACGATCCCGAAAACCCGGCGCGCGAGCACTCGGTGGCACGCAGTCCCGTGGCCCGGCGAGTGAGCCTCCCGGTGTCGCCTCGGCGGGAGCCCCCGGCATCCTCGTCCGCCTCTGGGCAGCCTTCCGGGCACCGGGGCAACTCGCCCTCTACGCGCAGGGCTTCCTGCTCATGGGCGCGTTCGTCGCGGTCTACAACTACCTGGGGTTCCAGCTGTCGGCGCCGCCTTTCTCCCTGTCCCACACCGTCGTGACGCTGCTGTTCCTGGCCTATCTGGCCGGCACCGTTTCGTCGCCGTGGGCGGGGGCCCTCGCGACCAGACACGGTCGGCTGCCGGTTCTGCTGGCGGGGATCGGCGTGATGGCGGCGGGCACGGCCCTGATGCTCGTGCCCTGGGCGCCCGCCGTGCTCGTCGGGTTGGTCATCATGACGGCCGGGTTCTTCGCCGCGCACGCCATCGCCTCGGGATGGGCGCCCGCGCGGGCGGATCCGATCACCCGCGCACAGACGTCATCGCTCTACTACCTCGGCTACTACGGCGGTTCGAGCCTGTTCGGCTGGTGTCTGGGGCTCGTCTTCGCGGCTCTCGGGTGGGCTGGACTCGTGGTCGGCGTCCTCATCATGTGTGCGGTCGCGGCATCGAGCGCGCTGCTCTCTCTTCGCGCGGGCGGCACGACGGATGCGGCCCGGTGAACGTCGGTCGATGCGTGCCCGGATGTCGGGTGGCGGCGGGGGTCGACGGGGTGTCAGGATGAGCACAACACCCCTATCTGGAAGGCGCTGCCATGGTTGCGTTCGCATACGGTCCCGTCGAGTTGTACCTCGTCGGTCTCGAGGATGAACGTCCCGCGCCGGGCGTCGTGGACGCGTTGGCCGAGGTGCTGGATGCGGGACTCGTGCGCCTTCTCGACCTCGTGCTGATGTCGCGCGATGACGACGGCAACCTCACGGTCGTCGAGATCGAGGAAGAGACCGACGACTACGGATTCGGGGGAGTCGAACTCGCCGCGGTCGGCATCGTCGGGGACGAGGACATCGCCGAGCTCTCGGAGCTCGTCGAACCCGGAACATCCGCGGTTCTGGTCGCGCTCGAACTCGCGTGGGCGCGTCGGCTCTCCGAAAAGCTCGCCGCTTCGGGCGGCCAGCTGCTGAGCGTCGAGCGCATCCCCGCGCCGGTCGTCAACGCCCTCATCGAATCGATCGACGAGGACTGACGGCGACCCCGGCGCGTTCACTCGACCGCGCCGATCACGAATGAGCAGATCGACCAGTCGTGTCGATCGACAGTAGGAACGGATGCTTGTGATGAGAAGAATGGGACGCCCCGGACTGCTCGGACTCGCCGCCCGCACGGCCGTCGTCGCGGGTACCGCGTCGGCCGTGAGCGGTGCGATGTCGGGGCGCCAGCAGCGTCGCGCGCAGGACCAGTACGAGCAGGACCAGTACCGGGCCGCGCAGCAGCAGGCGCAGATCGACACCGCAGCTCAGGCGGCCGCGGCCCAGGTCGCCGCGCAGGCTCCGGCAGCTCCGGCCGCCGCGCCGCCGGCAGTTGCCCCGGCAACCGCGCCGACGATCGACCTGGTGGGTGAGCTGCAGAAGCTCGCCGCTCTGAAGGACGCGGGAGTCCTGAGCGACGCCGAGTTCCAGGCCGCGAAGGCCAAGCTCCTCGCCTGAGCTCTCGGTAGACTCGCTGGTTCCCGCGCGGGCGCGGCGACCGTGCGCGCGCGGGAGCGAACGAACTCGATACGAACGAACTCGATACGAACGACGAGAGGCGACGATGTCGGACAGCACCCCCACGAACGTCCCCGCAGGTTGGTACCCCGATCCGAGGGACTCCTCGTGGCAGCGTTGGTGGGATGGCCTGGGCTGGACCGAACACGCGGTGCCCGCGGCATCCGGATCGGTGCAGCCGGCCCAGACGGACGCGGCGCAGTACCCCCAGGCACCCGCCGCGCCCAGCACACCGCTGCGGCCCGACATCCAGACCAACACGGTGTGGATCTGGCTCGTGGTGCTGCTGCCGTTGGTGATGCTGCCGACGATCTTCCTC
Source organism: Microbacterium sp. CJ77 (assembly GCF_002911615.1). NCBI lineage: Bacteria > Bacillati > Actinomycetota > Actinomycetes > Micrococcales > Microbacteriaceae > Microbacterium > Microbacterium sp. CJ77. The sequence continues at coordinate 60,247 of NZ_PQBR01000007.1, forward strand.
ATCGACTGGCGGGGATACCTCGAGTCGAGCCTCGACATGTCCTCGCTCGACACAGCCAACCCGATGCTGCCGTCCGTCGGCATGACGCTCACATCGGTGGGCCTGAGCATCGCGGGCTTCGTCGTGGCCGGGATCGGCGTCCTGTTCGCCTGGCTCGACTGGCGTGAGCTGAAGCGCCGCGGCATCCAGAAGCCGTTCCACTGGGCCTGGGCTTTCCTCGCCCTCGTCGTCACGAACGGTGTCTACGTGATCGGCCGCGGCGTGATCCTGCGTCGGCAGACGGGCAAGGGCTTGGCGCCGGTGTGGGTCTGGATCGCCGTCTCGGCGCTGAGCGTGATCGTCGGAGTCGTCTACGCCGGCATGATCATGGGCGAGATGTTCGACATCATCTTCGAGCAGACTGGCAACCTGCAGGTCTCCTAGTCGAACTCGCCCCGGGCGTGGGCGAGGATCATCCGAGCCACCGGATCCGGCTTCGTGATCATCGCCTCGTGACCGCGGCCGGGAATCTCGCGCATGTGCGCGCGGGGAAGCAGCCGGGTGACCTCGGCCACCCAGTCGTGCGGGCACACCCGGTCGTCGGCGCCGCGTAGCACGAGCGCATCCGCGCGCACCTCGGGCAGCGTCTGCTCGAGCCGGTGGTCGAGCATCACGCGCAGTTTGCGCAAGAACCAGCGCGGCCCGGTCTTGATGTAGTTGACGGCACCGAGCCAGATCACGCGGGGGTTCTCGTCGATCAGATCCTGAAGCATCCGCCACGCCTGGATCCGAGCGGTTCGTTCGGCGGCGTTCACCGTTGGAGCGATCAAGACGATGCGGTCGGAGACGGCCGGATGCCTCGCCACTGCCCCGCGACGACCTGCGTACCCATCGAATGCCCGACGAGCACGGGCTCGTCGATGCCGAGCTGTTCCACGAACGCGACGATCAGGTCGCCCGACTCCGCCATCGAGCGCGGGGTCGATGGCTCGGGGGACTCGCCGAACCCGGGCAGGTCGAGGGCGAACACGCGCCCGACGGTGCCGAGTTCTCTCGCGAGGCCGCGGAAGACGGTGTGACCCATGCCGATGCCGTGCACGAGGACGAAGTCCGGGCCGCCGAGCGTGCCCGTCGCCTCGTAGACGATCACCTGGTCTCCGAGGCGGACCGTGCGGTCGCGCGGCTCGGGCACGTCTTCACCGTCCGGCAGGGCATGATTCCTCGGCACCCCGCGAGCCTAGCCGCGGCCCAGCGTCGTCTGCTCGTCGCGGCTCAGCCGTCCTCGGACCGCTCGGTCGAGGCCGCGGCAGCCTCGCGAACGCGCTGCTCGGCCCGCCGCGCCCTGCGACCCTTGATGCCGCGACGAATCCCCCACACGAGGACCCCCGCCACTGCGACCACGGCGATCCACGGCAGCAGGAATCCGAGTCCGATCACGATGCCGTTCAGCGTCGCGATCAGGCCGTTCCAACCCGCGACCAGCCCGTCGCCGAACCCCGCCGGGTCTGCCGTGACGGTCTCTCGGTCAAGCATCAGCTCGACGCTCAGGCTCGACATCGCGACCTGACTCTCGAGCATCTCGAGCTGCTGCTGATACGACTCCAGCGTCGCCTGGCGCTCGGCCAACGCCGATTCGGCGGCGATCAGGTCGGCGACCGTCGCGCTCTGCGACATCAGCTCGGTCAAACGGGCGACGGATGCCTCCGCAGATGTGATTCGCGCGCGCAGATCCACGGCCTGATCGGTCACGTCCTGCCGCGAAATACTCGACGCGGTCACCTCGCCCAGCGCCCCGAGCTCGTCCATCGTCTCGGTCAGTTGATCAGCCGGGATCCGGACCTGAACCCATGCCCCGTTCGGCGACGCGGGGATCGTCGTGCCGTCGGCATCCATGACCCGGCCGTTCGACCCGACGTTCAGGCTCTCGACGTAGCCGCCGCGGGCTGCGGCAACATCGGCGACCGTGGCCGCCGCCGCGTCGATGTCGTCCACGCGCAGGCTGAGCGAGCCGGACGCGATCAGTTCGCGGGCGTCGGATGCGTCGGCGGCGCTGTCCGCGCCGCCGCGCGCGATCATGCCGCCGGATGTCGCGTTGCCGTCGACGGCGCCCTTGAGGGCATCCCCGTCGAGCGTCACGTCCTCCGCGGACTCGGGAACGACGGACATATCGCCCTCCTGGACCTGTCCGATGAGCGGCTGCCCGGCCTCGTTCGACGCCCCCGAGAAGCCCGGGAGTCCGCCCGTGATCGAGGACCCGACCAGCGCCGCGATGACGACCACACCGGCCGCCGCGCCGACTCCGGCCCACACCCGACCCCGACGAGCGCTGCGCCGACGTCTGTCCGCACCGATCTCGGCGAAGATCGCCGATTCGATCCGCGCGATGGTTTCGTCCGTCACCTCGGGAAGTGCGTCTCGGTCCGAGGCATCCTGCGTCGTGTTCATGTGGTCTCTCCGATCGCCGTCCGCATGCGCGTGCGGATTCGCGAGAGACGATTGCGGACCACGCCGTGCGGCACGCCCAGCTCATCCGCGGCGGCTTGGTAGGCGTACCCGCCCGAGGCGCACAGCACGAAGATCTCGCGGTCGAGCGGCGAGAGCCCCTCGACCTCGCGCAGGATCCGCTCGGCCACCTCGGCGTCGATGATCTGCTGCTCGACGTCGATCGTGTCCGGCAGCGTCTCGTCGGCCACGGCACCCGCGTGCTCACGATCGCGCCGACGGGCACGCATCCGATTCGCCGCCTGGAAGCGACAGATCGTGCTGAGCCAGGGCAGCAGCGAATCGCTCGCCAGTTCGAGCGCCGGCAGCTTCCGCCAGGCCACCACGAACGTCTCTTGCGTGACGTCCTCGGCGTCCGAGGCATCCTGCAGCAGGCGGTGCGCGATCCAGTACACGGGCTTCACATACGTCGCGTAGAGGGCACGGAAAGCGTGCTCACTGCCCGCGGCGGCCTGTGCCACCAGCATCCTGTCGCTCACGTCCACCATCCCGGCCATGTCGTCTCGGTGTGCCGCTCCTCGCTCCCTGCTCGTCGGCGTGGCGCGGCTGCCGCTCATTGTCTCTCACCCTGCAGGTGTCGACATCTCGCGGATCGTCTCAAAGAGATTCAACGGGGGCTAGGCTTGCCGACGCGAGAGGGAGTATCCCGACAGCGCGCATCCGTCATCACGGGCCCCGACGACGCGGCCCCGGGTGTGCGCCGCCCGGCACGATGGGGGCGAGGGAGAGACTTTCGTCTTCGAATGACCCTCCCTTTTTCTTGAAAGGCCCTCCATGGACCTGGAACTGCCCCTGTGGTTCGAGATCGGCTCGCTCGTCGCGCTGACGCTGATCTTGGCCGCCGACCTGCTGCTGATCCTCAAGCGCCCCCACATCCCCTCCACACGTGAATCGACCCTGTGGGTCGTCTTCTACGTCACGCTCGCGCTGATCTTCGCGGGGCTGATGTGGGTCTTCGCGGGCGGCGAATACGCGGGCCAGTTCGTGGCCGGCTGGCTGACCGAGTACAGCCTGTCGATCGACAACCTCTTCGTCTTCGTGCTGATCATGAGCCAGTTCGCGGTGCCTCGTCGGTACCAGCAAGAGGTCCTGATGGTGGGCATCATCATCGCGCTCGTGCTGCGTGGCGCGTTCATCCTCGTCGGCGCCGCGGTGATCGAGAACTTCAGCCCGATCTTCTACGTCTTCGGCGCCTTCCTGGTCTGGACGGCGATCCGTCAGGCGTTCCCGGGCGACCACGACGAAGAGGTCAAGCGCGAGAACTTCATCGTGCGGATGCTCCGTCGCACCATCGACATCAGCGACGAGTACGACGGCAAGAAGATCCGCACGGTCGTGAACGGCAAGAAGATCTGGACGCCGATGATCATCGTGTTCGCGGCGATCGGTGTGACCGATCTGCTCTTCGCGATCGACTCGATCCCGGCGATCTTCGGCATCACGACAAGCCCGTTCATCGTCTTCACGGCCAACATCTTCGCCCTGATGGGACTGCGGCAGCTGTACTTCCTGCTCGGCGACCTGCTGGATCGCCTGCGGTACCTGCATTACGGAATCGCGTTCATCCTGGCGTTCATCGGCGTGAAGCTCGTGCTGCACGCGATGCACGTGAACGAACTGCCGTTCATCAACGGCGGTGAGCACATCGAGTGGGCCCCCGAGATCTCGACCTGGACGTCGCTCGGCGTGATCGTCGCGTCCATGGTCGTCGCGACCGTCGCGAGCCTCATCGCCTCGGCGCGCGACCGTCGCGTCGTCGCAGCGGGCGGCGCGGGGACGACGGATGCGGGGACTCCTGCTGTCGCGGACGGGCCCGCCGGCACGCCCACCGCGGCGGCCGCGGTCGTTGCGGACGAGAAGGGCACGCCGCCCACGGTCGAGCAGCCCCCCGCACCCGACGCCCGCTGACCCGGTCGGCCCGCTGACCCCGACCAGTCCCCGAACGGTCGCGACTCGCCGCAAGCGATACACCTCAGGCGGCGAGTCGCGACCGTTCGTCATGGCTCCCATCCGCGTGAGATCAGTGCACGCCTTGTGCGGGTGGCGAGGCCGATGTCGCTCAGCTTCTTGGACGCTCGGATGACGAGCCATCCGGCCTCAGCCAGATCGTTGTAGCGCTCGAGATCATGCGCCCATTGCCACGGGTCTGTGCGGTGCTGATCGCCCTCGTACTCCAGAAGCACGCGCCACGGACGGTAGGCCAGGTCACCGTGAAGGGTGCGCCCGCGCACGGGTATCGGAGCGTTCAGTTCAGGTTCCGGAAGCCCCGCGCGCACGAGCGTCAGCCGAGCGCGCGTTTCGCGGGGTGAGCTCGAACCGGCGCGCACGAGAGTGAGTGCCTGAGCGAGATTTCTCCTGCCGCGCTGGCCCGAGGCATCGGCGACCGCGTCGTACATCTCGGTGGGTGTCGCGAGCGCCCCCGGCCGCCCGAGGAGTCGATCTCCCGCGATGACGAGTTCGTCGACGGTGAGCGGTGCGGCCAGATCCGCCCAGGTGCGGGCTGGATTCGTCACGCGGAGACGTCCGAGTAGGCGGGTGGACGGAGTTCGGCCTGTCGTGTGGCCCACTACTCCGGGCCCCCGTGGTGCACGTCCCCGCACCAGCGTGACGTGCACCCGTTCGTCGGTCTCGAGTCTCGTCGGCAGCGGGATGGCGTGGAGTCGGGCAGCGCTGAGGTGTGAAAAAACGTGCGAGCCCGACATCAGCGCGGCGTAGGCGAGGTGGGGAGGAACCCGCACCCCTCGTCCGGTCTTCTGCGAACGGTCGCGACTCGCCGCACGCCAGCGGATTCGCACGGGGAGTCGCGACCGTTCGGGGGAAGAGGTCAGGAGAAGCCCGGGGCCGCGCGCGACGCCGGGGGAGCGCGCCGCGGTGGTAGCCTGGCCGAATGCTGATCGCTCGCCTTCTCCTTAGCGGCCGCGACGAGTCCTAGTTCCAGGCCTCACTCGTCGCGGAGTCTGTCGCGGGCTTGATCACCCTCACAGGAGAGAACGACTGTCATGACAAACCCTGAATCCACGTTCACCGCGTCCAGCTCATTAGAGCCGTCGGCCGCCCAGATCGCCGCCCGAATTCCGGATGCGCCGCGCACCCTGGCCGAGAAGGTCTGGGACGACCACCTCGTCGTCAAGGGCAACGACGGTGAACCCGATCTCATCTACATCGATCTGCACCTGCTGCACGAGGTCACGAGCCCCCAGGCATTCGACGGCCTGCGCGCCGAGGGGCGCCCGCTGCGACGCCTCGATCTGACGATCGCGACCGAGGACCACAACACCCCGACGCTCGACATCGACAAGCCGATCGCCGACCTGACCAGCCGCACGCAGATCGAGACCCTGCGCCGCAACGCCGAGGAGTTCGGCGTGCGCCTGCACTCGCTGGGCGACAAAGAACAGGGCATCGTGCACGTCGTCGGCCCGCAGCTGGGCCTGACGATGCCGGGCATCACCGTGGTGTGCGGCGATTCGCACACGAGCACCCACGGCGCTTTCGGCGCGATGGCATTCGGGATCGGAACGAGCGAGGTCGAGCACGTCATGGCGACCCAGACGCTGCCGTTGAAGCCCTTCAAGACCATGGCGATCACGGTCGAGGGCGAACTCAAGCCCGGCGTCACGGCCAAGGACATCATCCTCGCGATCATCGCGAAGATCGGTGCGAACGGCGGCCAGGGCTACGTGCTCGAATACCGCGGCAGCGCCATCCGCGCCCTCTCGATGGAGGGCCGCATGACGATGTGCAACATGTCCATCGAGGCGGGTGCGCGCGCCGGCATGGTCGCCCCCGACGAGACGACGTTCGCGTACGTCAAGGACAAGCCGCACGCGCCGCAGGGCGCGGACTGGGATGCGGCGGTCGAGTACTGGCGAACGCTGCCGAGCGACGAGGGCGCCGTGTACGACGCCGAGGTCTTCCTCGACGCGAACGAGCTCGAGCCCTTCGTCACATGGGGCACGAACCCGGGCCAGGGCGTGTCGCTGAGCGACGTCGTGCCCACGCCCGCCGACATCGCCGACCCCAACGAGCGTGCCGCCGCCGAGCGAGCGCTGGAGTACATGGACTTGAAGGCGGGAACGCCGATGAAGGATGTCCCGGTGGACGCCGTCTTCATGGGGTCGTGCACGAACAGCCGCATAGAGGATCTGCGCGCCTTCGCATCCATCATCGAGGGTCGCAAGAAGGCCGACGGGGTGCGGGTCATGGTCGTGCCGGGCTCGGCGCGCGTGCGGCTCGAGGCCGAGGCCGAGGGTCTCGACAAGATCATCACCGACTTCGGTGCCGAATGGCGCTTCGCCGGCTGCTCGATGTGCCTGGGCATGAACCCGGATCAGCTCGCCCCGGGCGAGCGGTGCGCCTCGACGAGCAACCGCAACTTCGAGGGACGTCAGGGGAAGGGTGGGCGCACCCACCTGGTCTCGCCCCTCGTGGCAGCGGCAACGGCCATCCGCGGCACGCTGTCGAGCCCGAGCGATCTGGAAGACGACGTCATCGCCGTCGAGGACACACCGATCTATGCGCGCGTCGAGGCGGGAGAGGCCTGACATGGAGAAGTTCGTCACGCACACCGGGATCGCCGCGCCGCTGAAGCGGTCCGCCGTCGACACCGACCAGATCATCCCGGCCGTCTACCTCAAGCGCGTCACCAAGACCGGTTTCGAGGACGCTCTGTTCGCCTCGTGGCGCCAGGATCCTGATTTCGTGCTCAACCAGCCCGCGTACCAGGGAGCATCCATCCTCGTCGCCGGACCCGACTTCGGTACGGGGTCGAGCCGCGAGCACGCCGTCTGGGCGCTCCGCGATTTCGGCTTCAAGGTCGTCTTCAGCCCCCGGTTCGCCGACATCTTCCGCGGCAACGCGGGAAAGCAAGGCCTACTCACAGGTCTGGTCTCCGAAGCCGACATCGAGCGCATGTGGGCAGCGATCGAGGCGGATCCCGGTGTGCGGATCACGGTCGATCTCGAGGCGCGCGAGGCGCAGATAGCCGATATCCGGGTCCCCTTCGAGATCGACGATTACACTAGGTGGCGTCTCTTGGAGGGACTCGACGACATCGGGCTGACCCTCCGGAACGAAGACAAGATCGCCGCCTACGAAGCGCGACGCGAATCCTGGAGGCCACGCACTTTACCGGTGCCGCCGCTTCCCGCACAGTGAGGCTGCACCGCATGACGACTCTCCTGAACGACACGGCGGGCAACAAGAAGTCGGGACCAGGACGGAGCGCCAAAGTGAGCGCAGAGGTGCTCGCGATCAGGGGTGGCAGGCCGCTGCGCGGCACGATCGAGGTCAAGGGCGCCAAGAACCTCGTCACCAAGGCGATGGTGGCGGCGCTGCTCGGTGAGAGCCCCAGCATCCTGCGCGACGTCCCCGAACTCAGCGACGTCGCGGTCGTCCGTTCGCTGCTCGAGGTGCACGGCGTCACGGTGACGGACGGCGAAGAGCCGGGCAGTCTCGTTCTCGATCCGAGCGGTGCGGCCTCGGCGCACTTCGAAGAGATCGACGCGCACGCCGGTGCCTCGCGCATCCCGATCCTGTTCTGCGGTCCTTTGTTGCACTTGCTCGGCGAGGCGCTCATCCCGGATCTCGGCGGATGCCGTATCGGCGACCGGCCGATCAACTTCCACATGGATGCGCTGCGTGCTTTCGGCGCGATCGTCGACAAGAGCTACGAGGGCATCCGCATCACGGCCCCGAACGGCCTGCACGGCGCGAACATCGAGTTGCCCTACCCGAGCGTGGGAGCCACCGAGCAGGTGCTGCTCACCGCCGTCAAGGCGAAGGGCATCACCGAGCTGAAGAACGCGGCCATCGAGCCCGAGATCATGGATCTGATCGCGGTGCTGCAGAAGATGGGCGCGATCATCTCGTACGAGCCGAATCGCGTCATCCTGATCGAGGGCGTCGAGTCGCTGCGCGGTTACGACCACCGTTCGATCTTCGATCGCAACGAGGCCGTCTCGTGGGCCTGCGCCGCCCTTGCGACCGATGGCGAGATCTTCGTGCAGGGTGCGAAGCAGCAGGATCTGCTCACGTTCCTCAACGTGTTCCGCAAGGCCGGGGGATGGTTCGACATCCGCGAGGACGGCATCCTGTTCCGTCGCGACGGATCGATCACGCCGGTCGTCGTCGAGACGGACGTCCACCCGGGATACATGACCGACTGGCAGCAGCCTCTCATCGTCGCGTTGACGCAGGCCGAGGGCGAGTCGACCGTGCACGAGACCGTGTACGAGAACCGACTCGGATTCACGCAGGCCCTGGTCAAGATGGGCGCCGACATCGTCGTGCACCCGAACGGGCTCGAGGGGGGTAAGCGCCGCGTGCCGCGCCGTGCTCTCGAGCAGGCCGCGGTCATCAACGGACCCACGCCGCTGAGCGGGGCGGTGATCGAGGTGCCCGACCTGCGCGGCGGATTCTCGTACGTCGTCGCGGCCCTCGCCGCGCAGGGCGAATCGCGCGTGTCGGGCGTCGGCATCATCAGCCGCGGCTACGAGAAGTTCTTCGACAAGCTCACCGCGCTCGGCGCCGACTTCGACATCGTCGGGTGACGCGGTGAGCCGGACCCGCCCGCGATCGAGCGAGAAGTCACGACCGAGCGTCTTCTGGCTGCTCGGCGGCATCGTCGAGCCGTTCACGAAGTACTTCGCCCGCATCCGGATCCATGGTGCCGAGAAGATCCCGACCGAGGGATCGTTCATTCTCGCGCCGAACCACTACAGCGAGTTCGACCCGCTGGTCGTCGCCGTCACCGTCTGGGACATCGGCCGCGCGCCGCGCTTCCTCGTCAAGGAGAGCCTGTTCCGGGTGCCGGTGCTCGGCTGGGCGCTGCGGGCCACCGGCATGATTCCGGTCTCACGCGACTCGACGTCGTCATCGGCGAAGTCGACCCTGTCGGGCGCCGAGCGCCTGGCGACGACGGGGAGCAGCATCATCGTCTACCCCGAGGGCACGCTCACGCGAGACCCCGACCTCTGGCCCATGCGCGGCAAGACCGGTGCGGTGCGCCTGGCCTTCGAATCCGGGGCACCTCTCATCCCGGCGGCGCACTGGGGCGTGCAGGAGATCATGCCGAGGTACGGGGGCAAGCTCCGCTTCTGGCCCCCGCGCAAACAGGTGGACTTCGTGATCGGTGATCCCGTGGATCTGTCGGACTTCGAGGGGCGCCACCATCAGCCCGGCGCGCTCGTCGAGGCGACCGAGCGCCTCATGAACGCGATCGCCGCCCTGCTGGAAGAGCTGCGCGACGAGAAGGCGCCCCCCGTCCGGTGGAATCCGGCCACACACGCGCAGAAAGAGACGGGTCGCTTTGAGTCGTAAAGCTCCGGATGGTCCCAAGGTTGCCGTCGTCGGCGCGGGCAGCTGGGGCACGACCTTCGGCAAGATCCTCGCCGACGGGGGTGCGTCGGTCACCATGTGGGCGCGTCGCCCCGAACTCGCCCACGAGATCGCCGAGGGAAAGCGCAACAGCGAATACCTGCCGGGCGTGAACCTGCCCCGCTCGATGACGGCGACGGCGCACCTCTCCGAGGCCCTGCACGGGGCCACTCAGATCTATCTCTCGGTGCCGAGTCAGGCTCTGCGCGAGAGTCTGAAGGCCGTGCGTCCGCTCGTGACCGACACCGACGCCCTGCTCATCAGTCTGATGAAGGGTGTCGAGCGCCGATCGGGAATGCGGATGAGCCAGGTCATCGAGCAGGAACTCGCGTGCGATCCCGATCGCATCGCCGTGGCATCCGGTCCGAACCTGGCGCTCGAGATCGCGCGGGAGCAGCCCACCGCGGCCGTCATCTCATCCACGAGTCAAGAGACCGCCGACGCGGTCGCACGCCGGGCACGCAACGCGTACTTCCGCTCGTTCGTGAACACGGATGTCATCGGCACCGAGTTCGGCGGGGTGCTCAAGAACCTGATCGCCGTAGCGATCGGCATCGTCGACGGTGTCGGCTACGGCGAGAACACGAAGGCATCGATCATCACGCGCGGCCTGGTCGAGATGACCGACTTCGCCGTCGCCTACGGCGCGCAGCCCGAGACCCTCCAGGGTCTCGCGGGACTCGGCGACCTGATCGCGACCTGCCAATCCCCGCTCTCGCGCAACAACACCGCGGGTCGCCTGCTCGGTCAGGGATACTCGTTCCAGGATGTCGTGAAGCAGATGCAGCAGACGGCCGAGGGCCTCGCATCCGTGGCTCCCGTGCTCCAGCTGGCCCGAGAGGTCGGTGTGGAGATGCCGATCGTGGAGCAGGTGAAACGCGTGCTCGATGGAACGATGAAGCCGCAGGAGATCGCGCCACACCTGACCACCGACGATGACACCCCTCGGGGCGAGAGGACGCAGAATGCACAAACCGGCGGTGGCGGTGCTCTTTGGCGGTCGCTCCAGCGAGCACTCGATCAGCTCCGCAACGGCGGGCGGGGTGCTGCGGGCGATTGATCGCGAGCGGTACCGGGTGATCCCGGTCGGCATCACCCGCGACGGCGTGTTCGTGCTCGAGGACGATGATCCCGACAAGTTCGCCCTCGACGCCGCGATGCTGCCGGAGGTCGTCGACAACAACACGCGCATCGTCTGGCCCGAGGGCGGGGGCGCGCGCGAACTGCGTGTGCGCCGTGCCGACGGGACGGTCGAAGACCTCGGTACCGTCGACGTCGTCCTGCCGATCCTGCACGGTCTGCACGGCGAGGACGGCACCATTCAGGGCTTCCTCGATACCCTGCAGCTGCCGTACGCGGGCGGTGGGGTGCTCGATTCCGCACTGTGCATGGACAAGCACTTCATGAAGATCGCGCTGCAGGCCGAGGGTGTGCCCGTGGCCCCGTGGGTCACGGTGCGTCGCGCGCGCTGGGATGTCGATCCCGAGGGCGTGCGAACGGATGCCGCGGCGCTCGGCGACATCCTGTTCGTCAAGCCTGCTCGTGCCGGATCGAGCGTCGGCGTCTCGAAGGTGCATCACCTCGGCGAACTCGACGCCGCGCTCGCGCTCGCCTTCGCCGAAGACGACAAGGTGCTGATCGAGTCGGCCCTGGTCGGGCGCGAGATCGAGGTCGCCGTGCTGGAGGGGCGCGGAGGCGCGTCCGCCCGGGCGTCGCTGCCGGGCGAGGTCGTGCTGACGACCCGTGAGTTCTACGACTTCGAGGGCAAGTACCTCGGCGGCGACGGTGTCGACGTGCGCTGCCCGGCCGAGCTCGAGGCATCCGATATCGAGGCGATCCAGGCGCTGGGTGCTCGAGCCTTCGAGGCCGTGGACGGCCGCGGGCTCGCGCGCGTGGATTTCTTCCTGACGGCCGACGGGCTGGTCGTGAACGAGCTCAACACCATGCCCGGGTTCACGCCCATCTCGATGTTCCCGAAGTGCTGGATCGCGTCGGGCATGACCTACGCCGAACTCATCACCGAACTGGTCGATACGGCTCTCGAGCGCGCCTGACGCGCGGACGGTACCCGGGCACGGCCCTCGCTACGGCGCCGGGATGTCCGTGCAGGCGCCGTCGATCGGAAGTCGCCCGACCGGCGCGGCGAGGGCCTCGAGCACCGCGGCGCTCGACACGCCCGTGTCCACGTTCGTGTCGAGGTAGAGCTGAACCGCGGGGGAACGCCCGAACGTCGTGACACGGAATCGGAAGTCGCCCTCGTCCTCGATGATCCAGTCGACACCGCCGACGGACGTGCACGGGATCGTCGTGGGTCCCGGCGGCTCGACGCCGCAGGTGAGGAGCACGGCCGCCGGATCGCCCCACGCGCCTGTCGCCTGTGCATCCGTCTGCCGCCGTTCCTTGCCGTCGAGCGTGTCCGGCAGCCGCACGGACACCTCGGCGCACAGCGGGTCGTTCGCGTCCGGGCCGGGTTCCATGGCCACGGGCGCGGTGCAGCCGCTCAGAACGCCCGCGGCCATGATGGCGGTGGCCGCTGCGGCGAACAGACGTCGGACGGACATCCCTCCAGCCTACCGAGGCCGTCCGCGGCCGAGATGCGGCGCGGAGCGTTCGCAATTCGGTCTCTCCGGACGACCCCCCCCCCGGACGACCCGCCCCCGACGATCCGCGCGTGTTCTCCGGAGCGGGTTCGGGTCGCGCCCGCGGCGGGACTGAATACGGAACGGGATAGCGTGGACGTATGACCGACCCCGGCGATCCGCGCGTGGGCGACCTCGCCGAGGCCGCCATCCTCCGCGTGATCCTCGACCGCATCGGCACGGCCGAGGGTTCGGAGGTCGGGCCGGGCGATGACGCGGCCGTGCTGCGCGCTCCCGACGGTCGTGTGGTGGCCACGACCGACACCCTCGTGCACGGTCCGGACTTCCGCCTGGCCTGGTCGTCCGGCACGGACCTCGGCTGGAAGGCCGCCGCGGTCAATCTCGCCGACGTCGCCGCCATGGGGGCGCGACCGACGGGCCTTCTGGTCGCCCTCGCGATGCCGGCGGATACTCGGCTGTCCTTCGTTCGCGACTTCGCCGACGGCCTCGCGGCGTGCTGCGACGCGCTCGCGCCGGGATGCGCGGTCATCGGTGGTGACCTGACGATCTCGTCGACGCTCACGATCGCCGTGACGGCCCTCGGATCACTGGAGGGTCGTGCGCCGGTGCTTCGCTCGGGCGCGCGACCGGGCGACATCGTGGCGCTGGCCGGCGCGGCGGGTCTCGCCGCGCGCGGGATCGACCTGCTGTTCTCGAGATTCACGGATGCCTCGGGCCCGGTCGCCGTCGACCGGGCGAGCTTGGACGCCGCAGACCTCGAGGCGCTCGACGCTCAGTTGCGCCCGTCGCCGCCGATCGCGCTGGGCATCGCCGCGGCGGACGCGGGGGCCACGGCGATGATGGACGTTTCGGACGGCCTCGCGCTCGATGCGACGCGCCTGGCCCAGGCATCCGGTGTGACGCTCGCGATCCGCTCCGCATCGGTCGGCGGGGTCGCCCGCTGGGCGATCGACGGCGGCGAGGACCACGCCCTGCTCGCGACCTTCCCGCGCGACGCGGATCTGCCCGAGGGCTTCCGGGCGATCGGTGAAGTCACCGCGGCGGGGGCGAATCCGTTGCTTCTCGACGGCGAGCCGCGCGAGCCGCACGGGTGGGACCCGTATCGCGACTGGGACGCGGGGCGAGGCTGAGGCCGGTCGCGAACGCCCGCCAGTGTCAGTGCGCCTGCCAGATGACCGTGTCGCCGTATGCCCGCTCGCGCGCGAGTTCGATCCCCGCGGGCCAGCTCGGCTGCGGCGAGTGTCGCGAGCGTTCGACGACGACCAGGCCGTCGTCCGCTCTGCGCGGCGCGAGCAGCGCGAGGGTCGCGGCCAGGTCCGCCTCGCCGAGTTCGTAGGGGGGATCGAGGAACACCAGATCGAAGGTCGCGACCGAGCCGCGCAGGAACGCGTCGGCAGAGACGGCGTGAACCCGTCCGAGCCCTGAACCGCCCAGGGATCGCTCGACGCGGCCGATGTTGTCGCGGGCGATCGCCGCGGCCGGGCGGGACAGTTCGACGAGGTCGACGGAGGCAGCGCCCCTCGACAGCGCCTCGAGCCCGAGCGCGCCCGACCCCGCGTACAGGTCCAGGACGCGCGCGCCGTCCAGCGCGCCGGCCGACTCGAGTCCGGCGAACAGCGACTCGCGCACGCGGTCACTCGTGGGGCGTGTTCCGCGTGCGGGAACGGCGAGCCGGATGCCGCGGGCTCCGCCGGCGATGATCCGGGTCATCCCCTCACCCTACAAACCGCGAGGCCCGCGGGTACACGTCGGCGGGTCTGCACGCCCGTCCGCGTCCGAGAACCCGACCGGAACGGCGACGTCGTAGCCGCGAACTAGAGTCGTGGCATGTCGTCGGTGCATCTCGAAACCCGCCTCGAGGGCGTCGTGGGGGGGAAGACCGCCACGGCCCTCGAGCGCGCGTTCGGCATGCGCACGGTCGGTGACCTGCTGGCGCACTACCCGCGGCGTTACGCCCATCGTGGTGAACTCACACCCATCCGCGATCTGCCGGTGGGGGAGTCGGTCACGATCGTCGCCGAGGTGGTCAGCGCCGGTGAGCGTCGCATGCAGGCGCGGCGCGGTTCGATCCTCGAGGTCGTGATCAGCGACGGTCGCGGACATCTGACCCTGACCTTCTTCAACCAGTCCGGCCGCCTCAAGGAGCTCCGGGTCGGTCGACGCGGTATTTTCGCGGGCAAGGTCGGCGAATACCGCCACACGAAGCAACTGGCGCATCCCGACTACGAGCTCTTCGACGACGAAGAGGCCGCCCGCCGAAGCGCTCAGGAGTATGCCAACCTGCCGATACCGATCTATCCCGCCACGTCGACGATTCCCAGCTGGAAGCTCGGCAAGATCGTCGCCACGGTCCTCGATGTGCTGGGCGCCGTCGAGGATCCGGTCCCCGACGCGTTGCGGCTGCGTAAGGGCCTGGTGCCGGCGCGGGATGCGCTCGAGAAGATCCATCGGCCCGCATCGGACGCGGACGTCCACATCGCCCACGAGACGCTGCGGATGCACGAGGCTCTCGTGCTGCAGACCGCACTGCTGCAGCAGCGCGCCGCCGTGCGGGCTCTGTCGGCGCGTCCGCGCCCCGCGCAGAGCGCCGGGTACCTCGAGCGCTTCGACGCGACGCTGCCGTTCGCGCGCACGCCGGACCAGCACGAGGTCGGCGACCGGATCGCCGCGGATCTGGTGGGCGAGTGGCCCATGAACCGGCTCGTGCAGGGAGAGGTGGGGTCGGGCAAGACGCTCGTCGCCCTGCGCGCGATGCTGCAGGTGGCGGAGTCGGGCGGACAATCCGCCCTCATCGCGCCGACCGAGGTGCTCGCCGGTCAGCACCTGCGGTCGATCGCCCGGATGCTCGGGCCCGATCTCGCGCCCGAGCTGATGCCCACGCTGCTCACCGGACAGCAGGGCGCCGCCGATCGTCGCCGTGCCGCCCTTCGTGTCGCGTCGGGGCAGGCGCTCATCGTGATCGGCACGCACGCCTTGCTGAGCGACACGACGACCTTCGCCGATCTCGGCCTGGTCGTCGTCGATGAGCAGCACCGCTTCGGCGTGGAACAGCGCGAGACCCTGCGCGCGAAGGGGTCCAGTCCGCATGCCCTGGTTCTGACGGCGACACCGATCCCGCGCACGGTCGCGATGACGGTCTTCGGCGACCTCGATGTCTCCACGATCCGCACGATGCCCGTCGGACGCGCCGGTATCGAGACGTTCGTGGCGCCCGTCGGGGAGCGCCCGGCCTGGTTCGAGCGGGTCTGGCAGCGCGGAGCGGAAGAGGTCGCGAAGGGCCACCAGGTTTTCGTCGTCTGCCCCGCGATCGATGTCGAGGCCACCGGCAAGGCCGCAACCGACGACACGGTCGAGGCTCCGCCCGTCGAAGGCGAGGCGGCGCGCCAGCGTTGGGGCGTGGTCCAGGTGGAGCGACTGCTCGCCGCCCGGCCCGATTTCGCCGGCCTTCGCGTCGCGATCCTGCACGGACGCATGCCCGGCGACGAGAAGGACGCGACGATGCGGGCGTTCGCCGAGGGGCAGATCGACGTGCTCGTCGCCACCACGGTGATCGAGGTCGGCGTCGACGTGCCCAATGCCTCGACCATGGTCATCCTCGAAGCCGACCGGTTCGGTGTGTCTCAGCTGCACCAGTTGCGAGGTCGCGTCGGCCGCGGCGAGGTACCGGGGCTCTGCCTGCTCGTGACCGAGGCGCAACAGGGAACACCCGCCCGTGCGCGCGTCGAGGCCGTGGCGCGAACGCTCGACGGATTCGAGCTGGCCGAGGTCGACCTGGAGCTGCGCGGCGAGGGCGACGTGCTCGGCGACATCCAGTCGGGCGCGCGCTCGTCTCTGCGACTGCTGCGCGTGGTGACGGATGCTCCGCTCATCGCCGAGGCGCGCGCCGAGGCCGAGTCGATCCTGGCCGATGATCCCGACCTGAGCGCGCACAGCGGGCTCGCCCGCGCGATCGATCGCCGTCTCGACGTCGAGGATCGCGCCGCGATGGCGCGCAACTGACCGGGGAGCCCGCCGCGAAGCGTGTCCGGACACCGGTTGGCTCGGTAGGACGGCGCGCCCGGATAGGCTGGCTGGGTGAACAACAGGATCGCGGTCGTACCGGGGTCGTTCGACCCGCCGACCCTCGGCCACCTCGACGTCATCCGTCGCGCGGCATCGCTCTACGACTCCGTGCACGTGCTCGTCGTGCACAACCCCGACAAAGAGGCGATGCTGCCGATCGCGCATCGCCTGGAGCTGCTCGAGCAGTCGATCGCCGAGAGCGAGATCGAGGGCGATATCGTCGTGGCGTCGTGGAGCATGGGCCTTCTGGTCGACTACGCGACCGATGTGGGGGCGGGCGTGCTCGTCAAGGGCATCCGCTCGCAGATCGACGTCGTGTACGAAACGCCCATGGCAATCGTGAACCGGCACCTGGCACACGTCGAGACCGTCTTCCTGCTGCCCGATCCGTCGCACGCTCTCGTCTCGAGTTCGCTCGTACGCCAGGTCGCGGGCCTCGGCGGGGATGTCTCCCCCTATGTCCCCGCGCCGGTCGCGCGTTTTCTCACCACCGGTTCCAGCACGACCTGATCGGGCCCGATTTTCGGTACGTCCGCGAGCTGCGCGGTGGGCCTCGCCCCGGCGCGCCGTGGCGCGGGTAGCATGGTCCCCCGTGAGAAACCGTCGGCCAGGACCATTCGCCATCAATGTTCGAGACATCGAGCTCCGCCCCGGCGAGATGCGCGAGCACGAGTTCGATGTGACACTCGCGGAGCGGTGGGGCGAAGGACTCGTCTACCTGGAGCAGGGCGGCACCGTCGAGGTGGACGTGCGTCTGGAGTCCGTGCACGAGGGCATTCTGGCCAGCGGCGAGGCGAACGCGGAGTACGTCGGTATCTGCGGACGCTGCCTGATCGACATCGCCGCACCCCTCCAAGTCGAATTCCAGGAGCTTTTCGCGTACCCTGGAGACGAGACATCTGACTTCGAGGTTCAAGACGATCACGTGGATCTTGAAACTCTGGTCAGGGATGCGGTCATTCTGTCGCTTCCGTTTCAACCGGTATGCCAGCCGGATTGCCCCGGGTTGGACCCGGTAACGGGCGAGCGACTGGCCGATTCGGACAGTACTTCACTGAGCTCCAACCTCGATCCTCGATGGTCGGCGCTCAGTCACCTGGGCCAGGACGACGCCTCGGCGAGCGCCCGCGAGCCAGATCAGAACCCCTAAGACTCGAACGAAAGAGATAGAGCCATGGCAGGTAACCCCCCGAAGCGCAAGGTTTCGCGCTCCAACACCCGTTCGCGCCGCGCGCAGTGGAAGGCCGAGCCGATCGCGCTCGTCAAGACGGTCGAAAACGGCAAGGTCGTCTACAGCCGCCCCCACCAGGCCAAGGTCGTCACCGACTCGCAGGGAACCGAACTCTTCCTCGAGTACAAGGGCCGCAAGGTCGCAGACGTCTGATCGGCTCACCGTAGCCGTGGCAGTGCTTCCGGGGGGGAGACGCGCTCTCGTCCAGCGACTCGGGGTCGTCATCGATCCTGGGTTGCTGACGCTTGCCCTCACACATCGCTCGTACGCGTACGAGAACGGTGGCACGCCGCACAACGAACGTCTCGAGTTTCTCGGGGATTCGATCCTCGGGCAGGCCGTGACGGTCATGCTGTTCACCCGGCATCCGGAACTCGATGAGGGTTCGCTCGCGAAGCGACGGGCGAGTCTCGTTTCCACGGTCGCGCTTGCCGAGGCGGCGCGCTACATCGATCTCGGACGCCATGTGCTGCTGGGCCGCGGTGAAGAGCAGACCGGCGGACGCGACAAGGACTCGATCCTCGCCGACACGACCGAGGCGATCATCGGCGCCACGTACCTGTCGGCCGGCGCG
This sequence comes from Microbacterium sp. CJ77, assembly GCF_002911615.1. Classification (NCBI taxonomy): domain Bacteria; kingdom Bacillati; phylum Actinomycetota; class Actinomycetes; order Micrococcales; family Microbacteriaceae; genus Microbacterium; species Microbacterium sp. CJ77. The sequence goes on from NZ_PQBR01000007.1 coordinate 78,572, forward strand.
GACGCCGCCACCGACCTCGTGCTTCGTCTGATGGAACCACTCCTCGACGATCCCGAGCGTTACGGCGCGGCGATGGACCCGAAGACGAGTCTGCAAGAGCTCGCCGCCCGCCGTCAGGAATCCCCGCCGGCGTATTCGGTGCAGGCCGCGGGCCCGGATCACAACCGCATCTTCACCGCCACCGTGCGCGTGGGTGCGACGGCCGCCCAGGGCGTCGGATCCAGCAAGAAGGCCGCCGAGATGGCCGCTGCTCTCGCGGCATGGCGGGACATCACGACCCGAGATGTCGGGAGCGACGACATTTCGGCACGTGCCTGAGCTCCCCGAGGTTGAGGTCGTTCGCGCGGGGCTCTTCCCGGCGGTGACCGGGGCCCGGATCGTGGCCGTCGACGCACGTGATGCTCGCGCTCTGACCCGGCATACGGGCGGACCTCTGGATTTCGAGACGCGCCTCCCAGGACGCCGGATCATCGGGGCCGCGCGGCGCGGCAAATTCTTGTGGTTGCCGCTCGCGGGAGGTATGCCCGAGGGCGACGGTGACGCGACCGACGGCGCCGAGGCGATCCTGGTCCACCTCGGCATGAGCGGGCAGATGCTGCTTCGTGCCGATGGCGCGCCGATCGAGCGGCACGAACGCATCCGACTCTCGATAGATCATCCCGAGCACGGGCCGCTCGACGTCGTCTTCGCAGACCAGCGAACGTTCGGGTCACTCGCGATCGACCCGCTCGTTCCCACCGCGGACGGCGAGGCCGCGGGGTGGGGAGCCGCGGATCCGCTGCTGCCGAGCCAGGTCTCGCACATCGCGCGGGACCCCCTCGACCCTGCCTTTCGCGACCGGGCGTTCGTGCACGCGCTGGCGCGCAAGGACTCGGCCGTCAAGCGGGTGCTGCTCGATCAGACCGTCGCGAGCGGCATCGGCAACATCTACGCCGACGAGGCGCTCTGGGCCGCGCGCATCCATCCCGAGACATCCGCTCGTACGCTGTCGACGCGGGCCGCGGGTCGGCTGCTCACCGAGGTGCGAACCGTGTTGAACCGGGCACTCGCCGAGGGGGGCACGAGCTTCGACGCGCAGTACGTCAATGTCAACGGACAGGCCGGCTATTTCGCACACAGCCTGCGGGCATACGGTCGCGCGGGCCAGCCGTGTGAGCGGTGCGGTCGCCCTATCGTCCGCGCCTCGTTCATGAACCGGTCGAGCCACTTCTGCCCGCGCTGTCAGCGCGTCCCGCCGCCGCGCTGACCCCGACCATCGAACCTGGCGCGGTGCTCCGGGCGCCGAGACAACCCTTCGTCGACGAATCACCCCGTGGCGAGGGTGTTTTCGTGGCATCAGGGGTGTTTTCGGCGAAGGTGCCGGAGGGGAGCGAAGGTGGTGGGAGCGGACGGGGGAAACGGATGCCCGGGGTCAGGGCTCGAGGATCTTCTTCCACGCACCCTCGTAGGCGATCGGCACGAACCCGATGGCCTCGTTGATGTCGAGCATCGGGCGGTTCTCTTCGGCGTTGTACGTGAGGACGCGTGGCGAGGCGGGCACGAGATCCCTCCAGGCGCGCAGGCCCGCACACTTCACGAGCATCCCCAGGCGGTGCCCACGGTGCTCCCTCAGCACGAGGGTGTCCTCCTGGTGAGACGCGGCGGTCCGGTCCGGCCCGATCGCCAGCTCGTTGAACGCGCACAGCTCGCCCGTCGCGATGTGCTGGGCCGCCGTCACCCGGAGCAGGCGGCCCCCGTCGATGGCGCGCGCATCGTTCCGTGCCACGCGCTCCGCGTCCCAGGTCTCTTCGTCGTACTCGATGGCCGCGGACGGGGCATCGGTCACCATCCGTGACTTCATCCAGGCGTAGCCTTCGACGAACTCCGGGGGAGTGGGCGCCTGCCACGACACGAGCCGATAGCCGTCGGCCGCTGCCGACGCCCGCTCGAAGAGTCGGTCGATCTCGTCGAACGGTGCCCGCAGGTCGAAGGCGCTGTTCCGGTCGATCTGCTCCAGTGAGAAGCCGTGCCTCACGAAGAACCGGGCGCCCGGATCGTCGGCCGGGATGCTCCCGAACCCGGTCGGCGGTTCGAGCCTCGGACCGGGTCGGTCGGGGTGCTCCGCCCACGATTGCAGGACGGTTCGCCCGTGCTCGCGCGCGGCGCGCTCGACCAGCTCGAGCGCGCCGGTGCCGATGCCGCGGCCCCGGACATCCGGAAGCAGCTCGATCAGCATGTACGCGATACGCGAGTCGGTCTCGATCGGAAGATCCAGGCCGACGCGCCCGACGGGACGGTCATCGTCGAGGACGAGCCACGACAACCGGATCTCATAGGGTTCGGGACGGTAGCTGGGCAGCAGCTCGGCGGCCGACATCGAGTGGTCGTCGTGGCCGGAGGTGTGCCGGTAGACAGCGTTTCGAATGTCGGTCATCGCGCGGAAGTCCGCGGCGTCGTCCGAGTCGACGGACTCGGGGATGACGAGGGGTCGGTATTCGATGTGATCACGGGTTGCGCTCATCGGAAGTCTCCTATGTGGGTGGGTGATGCGTGCGGATGCACGACGCCGGGTCAGGCGCCGTGCATCCAGAGCCGCGTCGCGTAGGCCGCGTCGGCCTCGTGACGCTCGCGCTGTTCGGCGTGGAAGGTGCGACGCCTGTGACGTTCGAGGGCATCGGCGTCGCTCGCGGGGCGTGAGCCCCACAAAACGAGCCAGAGCCCGACGCGCATCGCCGTGCGGTCGAGCAGGGACGTGCGGGCGATGCGGTTCGCCACGGGTGCGAGCGGGGCGAGTTGCGCGAGCGTATCGGGCGGATGGGACAGGGACGTCTGCGGCTGGGTCAGCTGCGTATTCATGGGGTTTCCTCGGAAAGGTGTCGAACGAGAAGGGTCTTTGGGGATGCCTGTGAGAAGGCATCCGGAGCCGCGTCCCGCTCGTCGACGCATGCGCGAACGGAGCGGTGAGGCGGGAGGATGCGGGTCAGCCGAAGCAGGGCTGTCGCAGGCGTGGAGTTGCCCCGCCCGGATGCGGGCGGAGTGCTCCTATGCGGCGGTCAGCGGCCGGTGTGGACGCGGCCGCGCGAGAAGGCGCCGAGGGAAGCGGTCACCAGGGAGAACGCGACGACTCCTCCGCGAGCGGAGCGAGTGGCGGCGACGCCTGTGCGTGTGATGTTCATCAACATGGTGACCTCCTTTCAAACCTCTGGCGCGAACAGCGACGAATCTATCTCTGACGCGAAGAGTGACGCTAGCGCGCGCTCGCCCACGGCGTCAAGCCGATTCACAGAATTCGAGCGGGGTCGGGCGTTGCCTGACGGGCGGGACGCCTCGGCTCGGGTAGCCTGAACCGCACGGTAATGCTGGGTCGGAGGCTGAATTCATGCACCTGAAGAGCGTGACGCTCAAGGGGTTCAAGTCGTTCGCCCAACCCACGACGTTCGCGTTCGAGACCGGCGTGACGGCGATCGTCGGGCCCAACGGATCCGGCAAGTCGAATGTCGTCGACGCCCTCGCATGGGTCATGGGCGAGCAGGGTGCCAAGACGTTGCGCGGCGGCAAGATGGACGACGTCATCTTCGCCGGGACCTCGACGCGCGGGCCGCTCGGCCGTGCCGAGGTCCGGCTCACGATCGACAACGCGGACGGCGCTCTGCCGATCGAGTACTCCGAGGTCACGATCAGCCGCACGCTGTTCCGCAACGGCGCGAGCGAGTACGCGATCAACGGCGACACGTGTCGGCTGCTGGACGTGCAGGAGCTGCTGAGCGACTCCGGCCTCGGGCGCGAGATGCACGTGATCGTCGGACAGGGCCGTCTCGACACGGTTCTGCAGGCGAGTCCCGAGGACCGGCGGGGGTTCATCGAAGAGGCCGCAGGCATCCTGAAGCATCGTCGTCGCAAGGAGAAGACCCTTCGCAAGCTCGAAGCCATGGAGGCGAACCTCACCCGCCTGAGTGACCTCGCGGGTGAGATCCGTCGGCAGTTGAAGCCGCTCGGGCGCCAGGCCGAGATCGCGCGCGAGGCGCAGACGATCGCCGCAGTCGTCCGCGACGCGAAAGCGCGACTCGTTGCGGATGAGCTCGTCGGGCTGCGGAACGAGCTCGCGGCACACGTGCGCAGCGAGCACGAACGCCATTCCGAGCGTCTGGTGCTGCAGGAGCGAGCGGACGACGTCCGCAAAAGGATCGAGATTCTGGAGTCCGAGCGCCGCGGATCGGATGCGGTCGACGCCGCGCGCAGCGTGCTGTTCGAACTCGAGCGGGTGCGGGAACGCCTGCGCGGGCTCTTCACCCTCGCGAACCAGCGCATCGCGCTGCTCGGCTCGGCCGAGGAGCAGACCGAGATCGGATCGAGCGTTTCGCAGGCCGATATCGACGAGGCGCGTGCCGAGATCATCGAACTGCGCGACGCCGTCGACGCCGCGGCCGAGATCGCGACCGACGCGGGACGTGCCGTCGCGCACGCGAGGGCGGAACTCGACGCGCTCGACACCGACATCGCCGCCCAGAGCGCCCTGGTCTCCGAACATGAGATGCGCATCACGGCGCTGCGCGGATCCGCGGATGCCGCGGCATCCGCTCTGGCGGCCGTGCGCGGTGCCGTGCTCCGTCAGCAGAACGCCCTCGACGCCGCTCTGGCTCGGCGATCCGCCGCCGCCGAGGCGCTGGAGGCGCTGGAGCCCCTGCCACTGCCCGCGGGGGACGTCGATCATCCGGCCGCCTATGACCGGGCCCAGCGGGCCGTCGCGGACGCCGATGCCGAGCTGGCGGGCATCCGGGACAGGTTGCACGCGGCGGAGCGTGAGGCGGGAGCCCTGACGGCGCAGACGGCCGCGCTCACCCGGGCGCTCGATGTGCGCAACGGTGCATCGGCGTTGATCGAGCGGGGCATCGCGGGTGTCCAGGGTCTGGTGGCGGATGGCATGCAGGTGCGCCCCGGGTACGAGGCCGCGATCGCCGCCGTGCTGGGATCGATCGCCGAGGGTCTTCTCGTGGACTCGCGAGACGCGGCGTTCGATGCCCTGTCCGAGGCCGAGCGCGCGGACCTCGGGGCCGTCGAGATCGTCGTGGGCGGAGCGGATGCTCCGGCATCCACTGATTTCCCGTCGCTTGACGGAATCGTGCCGGCTCTCGACGTCGTCACCGCACCGGGCGGTGTGCTCGGCATGCTCGCGCACGTCGCGATCGCGGACGACCTCGATGCCGCACGTGCCGCGTGGCCGCGCCTGCAGGCCGCTGTCGGCTCGACACCCCTGACGCTGGTGACGCGCGCCGGAGAGGTCGCGACCGCCTACCTGTTGCGCGGGGGGAGCGGCGGCTCTCCGTCGCGCTTGGCGCTCGTCGCCGAGCGGGATGCGGCGGCCGATCGCCTGGGCGAGTTGACCGTCATCGTCGACTCGTTGCGCGATGCCTCGGCGGATGCGAAGAAAGCCCTTGCCGAGGCCCGCCAGAAGGCCGCGACCGCGTTGCACGACATGCGGGCGTACGATGCGGCCCTCGCGGCTCGCGCCGAACACGTCAACCGCGTCACGGTGCAGCATGAGGCCGCCGTTGCCGAATGCGAGCGCCTCGAGGCGGGTCTGGCGCAGGCTCAGTCCGCCGTCAGCGATGCGGAAGCCGCGGCCCACCGCACCGCGAAGGAGCGCGACACGGCGCTCGAGGCTCCTCGCCCCATCCTCGACGCTTCGGCCCGCGAGGGTGTGCTTGGCGAGGTGGAGGCGGCCCGCGAGTCCGAGATGCGTGCGCGGCTCGAGGTCGAGACGCTCCGAGAACGCGTCCGCGCGCAGGAGGCGCGGGTCGTGTCGCTCGAGCGGCGTCGAGAGAGCGAACGCGCCGCCGCGGAAGAAGCCGCGCGTCGCGCCGTCATCCGCCGCGCCCAGCGCGAGGCCGCCGCGGGAGTGATCGCGCGGGTGCCGCACGTGCTCGACGCGGTGGAGAGGTCCGTCGCTCAGGCGGGACTCGATCTGGCCAACGCGGAACGCGAACGCACCGAGCAGAACGCCGAACTCACAACGCTCCGCGAGCAGGACATCGGACTTCGTGAGCGTCTGGCCGCCCTGACGGAGGGCGTGCACTCGCTGGAGTTGAGGATTCACGAAAAGCGCCTGCACGTATCCGGCCTGCTCGATCGGGCGCGGTCCGAGCTCGGACTCGAAGAAAATATTCTCATCGAGGAATATGGTCCGGATCGCGAGGTGCCGACCCCCGAGGCGGGCGAAGACGCATTCGAACCGTTCGATCGAGCACGGCAGCAGCGCCGACTTCAGCAGGCGGAGCGCACTCTCGCGCAGCTCGGTCGAGTCAATCCGCTCGCGCTCGAGGAGTTCGCCGCGCTCGAGCAGCGGCACGCGTTCCTCGTCGAGCAGCTCGGCGATCTGACGCAGACCCGCAAGGACCTGATGACGATCATCGGCGACCTGGACGAGCGGATGCAGACGATCTTCGCCGCGGCCTTCGACGATACGAAGGCCGCGTTCGCGGAGGTCTTCCCGGTGCTCTTCCCCGGAGGCGCGGGGAGCATCTCGTTGACGGATCCCGCGAACATGCTCACGACGGGTATCGAGGTCTCGGTGCGACCGGCGGGCAAGAAGATCGAACGGTTGTCACTGTTGTCGGGCGGCGAGCGGTCCCTCGCCGCCGTCGCCCTGCTCGTCGCGATCTTCAAGGCCCGCCCGAGCCCGTTCTACATCCTCGACGAGGTCGAGGCGGCGCTCGACGACGCCAACCTCGGTCGTCTGCTGACCGTGTTCGAGCAGCTCCGTGAGAACAGCCAGTTGATCGTGATCACGCACCAGAAGCGCACCATGGAGATCGCGGACGCGCTGTACGGCGTCTCGATGCGTCAGGACGGCGTGTCAGCCGTCGTCGGTCAGCGTGTGGGCGAGCGCGCCTCCGCGTAGGCTGGACGGATGGCGGAAAGCTCCTGGTCGCTCGGTCGTGCCCTGCGCGGCATGTTCGTCAAACCCACGATCGACGAGACGACGTGGGATGACCTCGAGACGGCGTTGATCCAGGCCGACTTCGGCCCCGAGATCACCGAACGCATCGTCGACGAGTTGCGCGGAAAGGTCGAGCGTTACCGCACGACCGATCCGAAGGATCTGCAGCGGATGCTCCGCGAAACGCTCGAGGAGCACTTCGCCAAGTTCGACACGACGCTGAAGCTGACCGAGCGTCCCGCCGTCGTGCTGGTGGTCGGCGTCAACGGCGTGGGCAAGACCACGACGATCGGCAAGTTCGCGAAGTTCCTGCAGCGCTACGGTCGCTCGGTCGTCGTGGGTGCGGCGGACACCTTCCGCGCCGCGGCCGTCGACCAGTTGGCCACGTGGGCAGAGCGCGGGGGAGCCGCGATCGTGCGCCCCCAGCAAGAGGGGCAGGATCCGGCATCCGTCGCCTATCAGACGGTCGAGTACGCGCAGCGCACCGGGACCGAGATCGTGCTGATCGACACCGCCGGACGCCTGCACACCAAGGGCGGGCTCATGGACGAGCTCGGCAAGATCAAGCGTGTGATCGAGAAGCAGGCTCCGATCAGCGAGGTGCTGCTCGTGCTCGACGCGACGACCGGCCAGAACGGCGTCATGCAGGCGCAGGCATTCCTCGAGCACGCCGGCGTGACGGGCCTCGTCCTGACCAAGTTGGACGGCTCGGCCCGCGGGGGCTTCGTGCTCGCCGTGCAGGAGCGCACGGGCATCCCCGTGAAGCTCCTCGGCCAGGGCGAGAGCATCGGCGACCTGACGGGCTTCACCCCCCACGTGTTCGCGGCGGCGCTCGTCGACTGAGCCGCGGCCCTACGCTGTCAGCGGATGCGCCGCAATAGCGTCGTGTTGGCTACCGGACGGTGCCGCGTGCTGGTTTCATGGAGACATGGCGATCGAGCACGACTTCTTCGGGGTACTCGAGTCCGGACCGGATGGATCGATCTTCTGGTCCGAGAACATCGAACTGGGCGACCAGTCGGTGACGGTGGACCTCACCGCGCCCGACCAGGACGACGTGTCGTCGGCGGCACTCGACATGGCGGCGACCCTGGTGTCATCGATAGAAGAGGTCGACCGCCGCGCGCGCGACGCGATGCTGTCTCTGTTCGATGACCGGACGAGCGAGGTCACCGAGTACATCATTCAGCAGCAGGAAACGCTGGGCGACGACATCGAGGGGATGCTCACCGACATCTCGGGCGACATCGCCGTGGACGTCATCCGTTCCCTGCAGTTGATGAGCATGACGATCCTCGCGGACGAGATGGGCACGGGCGATCCTTTCGCCGTCCTCGAGTACGCGCTCGATCCCGACGCGACCGACGACGTGCTGCTGGTGAACATGAGCAGCGACGGCGACGTGCAGTCGGTGACCAGCGCCGAGTAGCGCCGTCGCGCGCGCTAACGGAGGAGATCCCCGGTTCGGAGGATGCTGCCGTGAGTTGCGATCCTCCGAAGTGGAGATTCCCTCCCGAGCGGGGCTCGGGCGCGGCTCAGACTGCCTGAGCGAACCCGAGGTCGGCGGCCTCGGCGATGTGCGACAGGTGCGCGGGGATCTCGCGGCCCTTCGAACGCATCGACTGCGCCCAGAGGCGTCCGGCGCGGTACGACGAGCGCACGAGCGGGCCCGCGAGCACGCCGAGGAATCCGATCCGCTCCGCTTCTTCCTTGAACTCCACGAACTCCGCGGGCTTCACCCAGCGCGCGACCGGCAGGTGCCGCGGCGTCGGTCGCAGGTACTGGGTGATCGTGATGATGTCGGTTCCGGCGTCGTGCAGGTCCTGCAGGGCCTGCACGACCTCCTCGGGCTCTTCGCCCATGCCGAGGATGAGGTTCGACTTGGTGATGAGTCCGGCGTCGTGCGCCTGGGTCAGCACGTCGAGCGAGCGTTCGTACCGGAACGCCGGGCGGATGCGCTTGAAGATGCGCGGAACGGTCTCGACGTTGTGCGCGAAGACCTCGGGGCGCGCGTCGAACACGACGTTCAGCAGGTCCGACCGGCCCGAGAAGTCCACGGCGAGGATCTCGACTCCCGTGTTCGGGTTGGCGGCGTGGATTCGCCGAACGGTCTCGGCGTGCAGCCAGGCGCCCTCGTCGGGCAGGTCGTCACGAGCGACTGCCGTGACGGTCGCGTAACGGAGCCGCATCTGCGTGACGCTCTCGGCGACGCGGCGAGGCTCGTCCGTGTCGTAGTCGGCGGGTTTGCCCGTGTCGATCTGACAGAAGTCGCAGCGCCGCGTGCACTGCGAGCCGCCGATCAGGAACGTGGCCTCGCGGTCCTCCCAGCACTCGAAGATGTTGGGGCAGCCGGCCTCCTGGCAGACGGTGTGCAGGCCCTCGTCCTTCACGAGCGAATGCAGCGCCGTGTACTCGGGGCCCATCTTCGCCTTGGTCTTGATCCACTCGGGCTTGCGCTCGATGGGGGTCTCCGCGTTCCGGATCTCGAGCCGCAGCATCTTGCGGCCATTGGGCGCAGTCGCGGGCGTCGAGCTTGCTCCGTGCGAGTGGGAGCCCGACCCGCAGGCCGGTCCGCAGCCGCTCACGCCAGAACTCCCGCGTACTCGGTCTGGAACGTTCGGCTGACGGTGTCGAGGATGTCGCGGGGTGAGACATCCGCTCCCACCACCTCGCTGACCGTGGTGACCCCGGCATCCGTGATCCCGCAGGGCACGATGGCGCGGAAGGCGGCGAGCGAGTTGTTGCAGTTGATCGCGAAGCCGTGCATGGTCACGCCGCGCTGCACGCGAACGCCGATCGCGGCCACCTTGTCTTCCGAGAGGGGCCGACGCACCCAGACGCCGCTCCGGCCCTCGACGCGGTAGCCGTCGACACCGTGGGCGCTCAGGGCCTCGATGAGGATGCCTTCGAGACGCCGCACGTGCGCAACCACGTCGATCGGCTCGGGCAGGCGCACGATCGGGTAGCCGACGAGCTGGCCGGGTCCGTGCCAGGTGATCTTGCCGCCACGGTCGACATCGACGACGGGTGTGCCGTCGATCGGACGTTCGTGCGCTTCTGTGCGCTTGCCGGCGGTGTAGACGGCCTCGTGTTCGAGCAGCAGCATCGTGTCGGGGCGGATGCCCCCGAGAACGTCGGCGTGGACCTGCCGCTGCAGCTCCCACCCCTCCACATACGGGACGTAGTCGGGGGCGAGCCCGACCGTCTGCACTTCGAGCACGCGCACTCCCTCGTTCGTGGAACGTGTTTATGGATCGCGTCCAACAATACCCCCGACCGCCGGAGAAAGGGCGCGCCACCCCTACCCTGGAGGCATGTCGTCCGAGCCCCGCAGCGGTAGGCCGCGCGCGTCGTCGCGCGAGGTGCTCGCCGAGGCCGCGTGCGAGCTCTTCCTCGAGCAGGGGTATGCCGCGACATCCGTGTCGGACATCACCCGCCGTGCTGGGGTGAGCCGCTCGAGCTTCTTCAACTACTTCCCCTCGAAGGCCGATGTGCTGTGGGGTGGTCTCGATGAGAGGATCGCCGAACTCGGCGAAGTGCTGGCGGGCGCGCGGATGGCGGAGGCCGACGCCGATGTGCGCCTCGCGCTCACGGCGATGGTGCACGGATTCGCCCCCGACAGCCTCGCGCTCGCGCTCATGAACGCGCGTCAGATGGGCCTCGACGACGAACTCGAGCGCGAGGCATCCGTCCGTCAGGCGCGGATCGCGCGACTCGTCGCCGACAGGTTGCGCCGGGCCGGCGTCGATGAGTTGCGTGCCGCGGTCCTCGGGTCGGCCTTCGGGGGAGCGGTCCTCGCCTCGGTCGAGGAGTGGGCGCGCCTCGGGCCGGGACGCGCCTCGCTCCGCGATGTGCTGGATCGCGCCCTCGCGGTCATCGACCTTCGCTCCGCCTGAAGGCGTCGACGGGATCCGACGCTTCAGCGAACGGACGCGACATGCCGTCGGCGGGGCAGCGCGCACGGCATGTCGCGTCCTCTCGCGGCCGGACCGAGAGGATCGGCCCCGAGCATCGGCCCCGGCATCCGCTCGCGTAAACTCGACGCATCATGGCTACCTTCGGCACCCTCTCCGATCGGCTCACCGATACGTTCCGCAACCTTCGTAAGAAGGGGCAACTGACACCGGCGGATGTCGATGGCACCGTTCGCGAGATCCGGCGCGCCCTGCTCGAGGCCGACGTCGCGCTCGTCGTCGTCAAGGACTTCACCGCGAAGGTGCGCGAACGGGCGCTCGGCGACGAGGTCAACAAGGCGTTGAACCCGGCCCAGCAGGTCGTGCAGATCGTCAACGAAGAGCTCATCGCGATCCTCGGCGGACAGCAGCGTCGTCTGCAGTTCGCGAAGACCGCTCCGACCGTCATCATGCTCGCGGGCCTGCAGGGCTCGGGTAAGACGACGTTCGCGGGCAAGCTCGCCAAGATGCTCGAGAAGGACGGTCACACGCCCCTTCTCGTCGCCGCCGACCTCCAGCGTCCCAACGCCGTCAACCAGCTCCAGGTCGTGGCCGGCCAGGCGGGCGCCGCGATCTACGCGCCCGAGCCCGGCAACGGCGTCGGCGACCCCGTTCGCGTCGCACGCGACGGTGTCGAGACCGCGCGCCGTCAGCAGCACGACGTCGTCATCATCGACACGGCCGGACGCCTCGGCGTAGACGCCGAGATGATGAAGCAGGCCGCAGACATCCGCCGCGGCACGAACCCCGACGAGGTCCTGTTCGTCATCGACGCGATGAGCGGACAGGATGCCGTCAACACGGCCAAGGCCTTCCAGGAGGGCGTGGACTTCACCGGCGTCGTGCTGTCGAAGCTCGACGGCGACTCGCGCGGTGGTGCCGCGCTGTCCGTCGCATCCGTCACCGGTCGCCCGATCATCTTCGCGTCGACGGGTGAGGGGCTCGACGATCTCGAGGTCTTCCACCCCGACCGGATGGCCTCGCGCATCCTCGACCTCGGAGACATCCTCACCCTCATCGAGCAGGCGCAGAGCGCCTTCGACGAGGAGGAAGCCCGCAAGGTCGCCGAGAAGATCGCGACCGACAGCTTCACCCTCGAGGACTTCCTTCAGCAGATGCAGCAGCTGAAGAAGATGGGCTCGATGAAGAAGATGCTCGGGATGCTCCCGGGCATGGGTGCGATGAAGGACCAGCTCGAGAACTTCGACGAGCGCGAGATCGACCGCACCGAGGCCATCATCCGGTCCATGACGCCGGGCGAGCGTCACAACCCGAAGGTGCTGAACGGGTCTCGGCGCCTGCGCATCGCGCGAGGCTCGGGCATGACCGTCACCGACGTCAACCAGCTCGTGCAGCGGTTCGACCAGGCGGCCAAGATGATGAAGACCGTCGCGCGCGGCGGCACCCCCCAGATCCCCGGGATGGGACCCATGCCGGGAGCGCGCCCGGGTGCGTCGTCCAAGCGCGGCAAGCAGCCCAAGGCCAAGGGTGGATCGCGATCGGGCAATCCGGCCAAACGCGCGGCCGAGTCATCCGGTGTCGTCGCGAAAGCGCCGACGGGCTCGGGCTTCGGTCTGGGCGGCGGTGGCGCGGCCAAGGAGCCGACCGAGGCGGATCTCGCCGAGATCCAGAAGCTGTTCGGCCGCGGGTGATCGGTGCGGAGCCGGGGCCGAACCGCGCGGGTCAGCCCCGGCGTCGCCCGGGAAGCACGAGCGGCGTGCGCGCCGCGTAGTCGAGGTACTCCGATCCGAATGCCGCGCGCAGGTACCGCTGTTCGACGCGTGCCTTCGCGACGAGCAACGCGGTGAGCAAGAGCCACACGACGATGAGCTCAATGCGCGCTCTCCAGAGCACCCAGCCGGCGGAGGCCACGATCAGACCGAGGTAGACCGGATTGCGGGTGTAGCGATAGGCGCCCGTCGTCCTCAGCGGCGCTCCCGGTTTCGGTGCCACCCACGGCACGATGTCCCGGCCCAGAGCGGCGATGCCGGCGATCGACACGGCCAGGCCGGACAGGCCCACGATGGCGGCGATCGCCGTCACGATCGGCGTGCTCCACAGGGGCCCGCCAGGCAGAAGCAACAGGAGCAACAGCGCGAACTGCACCACAACCATCCACGCGTGGGGAGCTCGCACGATCAGCTCCCGCCCTGCGCCAGATGTTCGCGCAGGGTCGGGCCCGCGCGAAACTCGCGGATGAGGTGCTGCACGACCGCGCGCAGATCCCCACCCGCAGCATCCGCGACGTGCAACTGGCGCGAGTAGCTCGCACCACCGGTGAGGATCGCGTCGAGCCCGGCGAACTCGCGTGCGCAGTGCAGTTCTTCGGCGATCGTCTCGAGGCGCTCCATGGTCTCGCGGATGTGGTCGGCGACCGCCACCTGGGTGCCCTGGCGGTCGACGATCACGCGCGCGTCGAGGCCGTAGCGGGCGGCACGCCACTTGTTCTCGCGCACGAACCAGGGCTGGATGATCGTGAGATCCCGGCCCGCGTCGAGTTCGCGCGAAAAATGCTCGACCAGGGTCTGAACGAGCGCGGCGACCGCTGCGAGCTCGGGAAGAGTCGACATGCCGTCGCAGGCGCGCACCTCGATCGTGCCCCACCTCGGGGCCGGACGGATGTCCCACCGGACCTCGGTCGCATCCTCGATGACCCCGGTGCCGACCATGTCCGCGAGGTACTGCTCGTACTCGGCCCAGTTCGCGAGGGGCCAGGGGAGACCCGCGGTCGGCAGCTGCTGGAAGACGAGCGAGCGGTTCGACGCGTACCCCGTGCGCTCTCCGGCCCAGAACGGACTCGACGCCGAGAGAGCCTGCAGATGCGGCAGATAGACCGCCAGCGCGTTCACGATGGGCAGCACCTTGTCGGCATCGTTGACGCCGATGTGGACGTGGATGCCCCAGATCATCATGTTGCGTCCCCACCACTGGGTCCGCTCGATGAGGGTGTTGTAGCGGGTCTTGTCCGTGACGCTCTGCTCGAACCACTGGGCGAACGGATGGCTGCCCGCACAGAGCAATTCGACACCGAGGGGGTTCGTGATCTCGCGCACCGCCGCAATCGCGTCGGCGATGTCGTCGACGGCCGCCGCGACGGTGTCTCCCACGCCGCTGGTCACCTCGACGGTGTTCGTGAGCAGCTCTTCCGTGACGGTGTAGCGCTCGTGCTTCGTGGCTTCGCCGACGGGTCCCACCACCTCGGCCGCACGCCCGACCAGATCGCCCGAGTCCCCGTCGGCGAGCATGATCTCCCACTCGAGGCCCACCGTGGACCGACCGGAGGACGCGAAGGTCACAGTCATGCGCTCAGTCTGACACGCGGTCCGCGCCGGGCCCGTGACATCCGGATGGTTCGCGACGCACCCCGTCATCTGGCAGAATGGTGGGTCGGGTGGGCGCTCGACCCTCTATCCAGCGCCCGGTCCCTTCCATTTGAGCTTCCGCCGGGTGTGCACCCCACTCTCCAGGCGATCGGTTCGTCTTTTTCGTAATTCACATTCAGGAGAATCGTGGCTGTCAAAATTCGTCTCAAGCGCATGGGCAAGATCCGGGCGCCGTACTACCGCATCGTCGTCGCGGACTCGCGCACCAAGCGTGATGGCCGTGTCATCGAAGAGATCGGCAAGTACCACCCGACCGAGGAGCCCTCGTTCATCGAGGTCGACTCCGACCGTGCACAGTACTGGCTGAGCGTCGGCGCGCAGCCGACCGAGCAGGTGGCCGCGCTGTTGAAGCTCACCGGTGACTGGGGCAAGTTCAAGGGCGACAAGAACGCCGTGTCGACCGTCAAGGTCGCCGAGCCCAAGAAGCCGTTCGAGGCGGATGCCGCCAAGAAGGCCGTCCTCGTGCCGAAGGCCGAGAAGAAGGCTCCGAAGGCGGAAGAGTCCGACGCTCCCGCCGCTGACGCCGACGTCGACGCGAACGCGGCTGAGTAGTACGTTGCTTTCCGCCGCTCTCGAACACCTCGTGAAGGGCATCGTCGATCACCCCGACGACGTCCGGATCACGTCCGCAACCTCTCCTCGCGGGGAGGTCCTCGAGGTGCGCGTGCACCCCGACGATCGCGGGCGGGTGATCGGGCGCGGCGGACGCAACGCCAAGGCACTGCGTACCCTCATCGGCGCTCTCGCGGGAAGCCGACGCGTCCGCGTTGATGTCGCGGACGACTGACGTGGCCGAGAAGGCCACGCCGCCCGAGGGCGCGAAGACGCAGTTGCGAGTCGGACGCCTTGTGAAGGCGCACGGCCTCAAGGGCGCACTCAAGCTCGAGCTGTACACCGACGATCCCGCCGGTCGGTTCGCGCCCGGAGCATCCTTCACGCTCCAGGTGCCCGAATCGTCGGCCTGGCACGGGAAGACGCTGACCGTCCGCGAATTCCGCTGGATGAACACGCACCCCGTCGCGTTCTTCGAGGGCGTCGACGATCGTGACGCAGCCGAGGGCCTCGTCAAGGCGATCCTCTGGATCGATGCGGATGCCTCGGCTCAGCCGACGGAGGATGACGCCTGGTACGACCACCAGCTCGTCGGACTCGATGTGGTCCGCGACGGATCCGTCGTCGGGACCATCGTCCGCGTCGAGCACCTACCCGCCCAGGACCTGCTGATCGTCAAGGCGGGCGACAACGAGATCATGGTGCCTTTCGTCGCGGCGATCGTTCCCGAGGTCGACGTACAGGCGGGCCGTGTGACGGTCACACCGCCCCCGGGACTCTTCGAGGAGCTCGTCGACGACGATCAGGCCGATCGAGAGCTGCCCGAGCACGAGCCGAACGAGCACGCAGCACCGGATGCATCCGCCGACAGCGACGCAGCTGACGAGGACGACAAGCCGGAGGCCTGACGTGCGCATCGACGTCGTCTCGATCTTCCCCGGCTACTTCGATGCCCTCGAGGTCTCGCTGCTCGGCCGTGCACGAGGCGCTGGCCTTCTCGACATCCGTGTCCACGACCTCCGTGAGTGGACGCACGATCGCCATCGCACCGTGGACGACACCCCGTACGGTGGCGGCGCGGGAATGGTCATGAAGCCCGAACCGTGGGGTGCGGCGCTGGATGCGATCGTCGCGGAGTCCGCGACGACTTCGGGCGATGCCGCTGACCCCGAATCGGATGCATCGCGCCGACCCGTATTCATCTTCCCCTCGCCCGCTGGCGAGCTCTTCACCCAGGCCACGGCGCGCGAGCTGTCGCAGCGTCCTCACCTCGTGTTCGGGTGCGGCCGCTACGAGGGCATCGACGAGCGCGTGTTCACGTACGCCGCCGGCCTCGGTGAAGTCAGGCTGGTGAGCCTCGGCGACTACGTCCTGAACGGTGGTGAGGTCGCCGCGATGGCCATGATCGAGGCCGTGGGCCGTCTCATCCCGGGCGTCGTGGGCAACCCCGAGAGTCTCGTGGAAGAGTCGCACGAGGACGGGCTGTTGGAGTATCCGTCGTACACCAAGCCCTCGTCCTGGCGGGGTCTCGACGTGCCGCCGATACTCCTCAGTGGACACCACGCCGCCATCGAAGCGTGGCGGCGCGAACAGAGCGTCGAGCGCACGCGCGAGCGACGTCCGGACCTCCTGCCCTGACCCAGCGGCCCGAGCGCTACAGGCCCTCGATTCCCTTGCCGATCAGGACGAAGCCGAATACGAGCAGCAGCACGGCCATGATGGCGGCGTTGTGCTGGGTGAGCCAGTCCCGCAGCCGCGTCAGCACCTTTGCCGTCCTGTGCGGCGCGAGGGCGGCGGCAAGGACGATGGCAAGCACGGCGACCGAGGCGACCAGGACGTAGACGACACCGCTCGTGAGGGCGACGTCCGCAGCGACTCCGGCGGCGCCGATGGAGATGCCTGCAGCGATACCGAGCAGGGCATTCTTGGGGTTGGCGGCCGAGAGCAGCAGTCCGAGCCCGACGCTGCGGACCGGACCGGCCGACATGAGCCCCGACATCCATGCGGGCAGTTCGGCGTCGGCACCGCGCGTCGTGATCGCCTTCCGCACGGCGAGGAAGAGCAGAACGACACCTAAGACGATCCGAAGCCATCCGAAGATCGCGGGCGTGCTCCCCGCGCCTGCTCCGCTCAACAGACCCGCCGCGAATGCTCCGATCAGCACCACGACCCCGCAGCCGATGATCCATCCCGCCGCGAACGCGCTGCCGCTCAGACGGGGTCTGACGGACATCACGATGAGCACGGCGGCGATCAGGGGGATCGGGCTGAGGCCTGCGGCGACAGCGAGGGGCAGGATGTCGCCGATGACCTCGTTCATGCCCCGATCCTGACAGATGCGAGCATCCGGGCGCACAGCCACAGTTCGTTACGTGCCGTTCATCTCACGCAGCGCCAGTCACGCAAGAATCGAGCGGTGCCCGAGGTGCGGGCTCGAAGGGACACACATGCGCCGCGCGAAGATCGTTGCCACCCTGGGACCCGCCTCGTCGTCGTACGCGGTGATCGAGGGGCTCGTACGGGCGGGGATGGACATCGCTCGCCTGAACCTCAGTCATGGAGCATACGCGCAGCACGAGGAGTCGTACGCGAACGTTCGACGCGCTGCAGACAGCACGGGTCGAGCGGTGGGGATCCTCGTCGACCTGCAGGGGCCGAAGATCCGCCTCGGCCGTTTCGCGGACGGGCCGCACGTGCTCGATCCCGGCGACGTCTTCACGATCACGACCGAGGATGTCGTGGGCACCCGCGAGATCGTCGGCACGACCTTTGCGCCGCTGGCGCGCGACGTGCAGGTCGGGGATTCGATCCTGATCGACGACGGCAAGGTGCGGCTGCGCGTGCTCGAGACCGATGGCGTGAGCGTGCGCACCGAGGTCGTCGTCGGGGGAGCCGTTTCGAACAACAAGGGACTGAACCTGCCCGGCGTGGACGTCAAGGTACCGGCGCTGAGTGAGAAGGACGAGGCCGACCTGCGGTGGGCTCTGGCCCTCGGCGCCGACATGATCGCGCTGTCGTTCGTGCGCTCGGCGAAGGACGCCCATCCCGTCCGCCGCGTGATGGCGGAGGAGGGGAGGTTCATCCCGGTCATCGCGAAGATCGAGAAGCCCGAGGCCGTCGCCGTCCTGCACGAGATCGTCGACGCGTTCGATGGCGTGATGGTCGCGCGCGGTGATCTCGGGGTCGAGCTGCCGCTCGAGCAGGTCCCGATCGTGCAGAAGCGCGCGGTCGAGGATGCGCGGCGATGGGCCAAGCCCGTGATCGTGGCGACGCAGATGCTCGAGTCGATGATCGAGAATCCGGTGCCGACCCGCGCCGAGACGTCCGATGTCGCCAACGCGATCCTGGACGGAGCCGACGCCGTCATGCTCTCGGGAGAGACGGGCGTCGGCGCGCATCCGATCACGGTCGTCGAGACGATGGCGCGCATCATCGCCTCGACCGAGGAGCAGGGGCTCGATCGGATCGTGCCGCTCGGCACCAAGCCGCGCACGCAGGGCGGAGCTCTGACACTCGCCGCGGCGAGCATCGCCGACTTCGTCGACGCGAAGTACGTCTGCGTCTTCAGCCAGTCCGGGGACTCCGCGAGACGGATGGCCCGGCTGCGTTTCCGTTTGCCGACCCTGGCGTTCACCGATCTGGCGGCGACCCGTTCGCGGCTCGCCCTCTCGTGGGGCGTCGAGACGTTCCTCGTGCCGCGCGTACCGACGACGGACGAGTTGATGCGCATCGTCGACGAGGTCCTTCTGCAGGCCGGTCGCGCTCTGCCGGGCGACCGGGTGATCGTGACGGCGGGTTCGCCTCCGGGCATCGCGGGTTCGACCAACAACGTGCGGGTGCATCGCGTCGGCGACGGAGTGGGACCGGCTCTCGCGGCCGATCTCGCGGCGCGCGCTCCCGCGGCACCGCTCGCCTGAGCTGAGGCGCGCTCAGCGCGGAGGGCCTGGTTGCTCCGGAGGATCCTCCACCGCGGTGCGATCCTCCCGAGCAATCAGATCCTCGGAACGAACGAGGACGTGCGTGCCCTCAGCGCACCCCGAGGAACGAACGGTCGGTGAGCACGATCGGGCCGTCCGCGGTCAGCGCCACCGTGTGCTCGGCGTGAGCACCGCGCGAGCCGTCCGCGCTGCGCAGCGTCCAGCCATCCGGATCCGTGATGAGCTCGTCGGTCGTCTGCAGGAACCACGGCTCGAGCGCCACGACCAGGCCGGCGCGCAGCGGGTAGCCGCGTCCCGCCTTGCCGTCGTTCGGAATGTGCGGGTCGCCGTGCATGATGCGTCCCACTCCGTGTCCGCCGAAGTCCGTGTTGATCGAATAGCCCTCGCCGTGCGCGACGGCGGCGATCGCCGCGGAGATGTCGCCGATCCTGTGCCCGACGGTCGCGGTCGCGATCGCGGCATCCAGCGCACGCTCCGCGGTGTCGATCAGACGCAAGTCCTCGTCGCGCGGCGTGCCCACGACGAACGAGACGGCGGAGTCTGCGACCCAGCCATCGACCGAGACCGCGAAGTCGAGCGACACGAGGTCGCCGTCGCGCAGGACGTAGTCGTGGGGGAGTCCATGCAGCACGGCATCGTTGATCGACGTGCAGATGACCTTGCCGAACGGGCTCGCGCCGAACGACGGGTGGTAGTCGATGTAGCAGGATTCCGCTCCCGCGCGCGTGATCAGGTCGTGCGCGCGACGGTCGATCGCGAGCAGGTTGGTGCCGACTTTCGTCTCGTCGCGCAGTGTCGCGAGCGTTTCGGCGACGAACCGTCCCGCGGGACGCATCGCTTCGATCTCGGCGGGTGTGCGCAGTTCGATCATCGTGTTCCTTTCCTGCCGTCACGTCCATTGTGTCCGACTCCCGGGCCGTCCTTCCCCGTGAGCGCTGGGAGGTTGCCCAGCGCAGCGGTCTGAGCGCCCTCGCGGCACCCGTCGAGGCGTACCATCGTTCACATGTGGCTGCGGCGTGCATTCTTCCACTGGCTGATCCCAGCCGCTTTTCTGCTGCCCGTCTGGCTGCTGGTCGGCTGGGGTGTCTTCCAGGGCGGGGCCGGTCCCTTCCTCTGGGTGCTGTTCATCGCCGTGCCATCCGTGTTCCTCGGTCAGCTGCTTCTGACGCTGCTGGTTCGCGCTCGTCCGACCGTGCGCGCCCAGCGCGCCGTTTCGTGGTGGGATGTCGCGGGCTTCACGCTCTGGCATGCGCTGACGATCGCCGTCGGCTTCTTCGGCGCGTGGTTCGTCCCGCTCCTCGTCGGCGCCATCGTGGTGGCCATCACGCTGTTCTGGCTGAGCCTCTGGCAGCTCTGGAGTGAAGCTCGCTCCGGAACCGGCCGCATCGTGCTGCGTTATTCGAGTGCTTCTGGCGCCGCTGCAGCTGACGGCACAGCCTGGGACGGTGTACGCGCGGCGCGCGAGTCCGCGAACAGCGATGGTGAGGTCATCGTCCTCTCGGAGGTCAGCCAACCCGGTGAGGGTCGCGTCTCGCGCTGAGGCTCGGCGCGAAGCGTCCATCGCCCTCGCCGTCTGCCGGGTGACCCGACTGGTTTGGTCACCCCCGGCATCCGTGGCAGAATGGTCCCTTGTGCCGTGACCGACTCTGCCGCAGGGGAGTCCGCGGATCGCACCGATCCCGCACCGCACGTCTTTCATCCTTTTCACAACCTTCACCCGCGCCCGACCTGTGGCGGACGCAGAGAGACAGATCATGCAGATCCTCGACGCCGTCGATGCAGCATCGCTGCGCACAGACATTCCCGAGTTCGGCCCCGGCGACACCGTCAAGGTGCACGTCAACATCACGGAGGGCACCCGCTCGCGTATCCAGGTCTTCCAGGGCTTCGTGCTCGGTCGGTCGGGCGACGGTGTGCGCGAGACATTCACGGTCCGCAAGATCAGCTTCCAGGTCGGCGTGGAGCGTACGTTCCCCGTGCACAGCCCGGTGATCGACCACATCGAGGTCGTCACCCGCGGTGACGTTCGTCGCGCGAAGCTCTACTACATGCGCAACCTGCGCGGCAAGAAGGCGAAGATCAAGGAGAAGCGCGACAACTGAGTCGCCTTTTCCGAGAAGACCCCGTGGCTCGCGCTGCGGGGTTTTCTCTTTCGCCGGGTGATCAATCGATGCACGGATGTGTGCGCGCCCGCCACCCGCATGCCCCCGGATGTGCGACGCTTGAGGCACGGGCGCACGACACTTGCGAGCCGTGAAGGACGAGACCGTGAGCAGCCCCGCAACAGACACCCCTGAACCCGCGCCGCTCGTGCGCAGTCGTAGCCGGCGCCGCGGTGCGTTTGCGCTGCTGCGCGACATCGTGGTGATCGTGCTCGTCGCGGTGCTCGTGTCGTTCCTCGTCAAGACGTTCCTCGTGCGGTCGTTCTACATTCCCTCGGGGTCGATGGAGAACACGCTCCTCATAAACGACCGCATCCTCGTCGACGAGATCACGCCGCGGTTCGGCGGCTACGACCATGGCGATGTCGTTGTCTTTCGCGATCCGGGCGGGTGGCTGCCGCCCTCGACGCAGCCCGATCGTCCGCCCGTCGTCGAGGCGTGGGAATGGGTGCTGTCGCTCGTCGGTCTTGCCGCTCCCGATAGCGAGGACCACCTGATCAAGCGCGTTATCGGTCTGCCGGGCGACCATGTCGCGTGCTGCAACGCCCTCGGTCAGATCACGGTGAACGGCGTGCCGATCGACGAGTCCGAGTACCTTCTGATGCCTCCGGGCGAGACCGCGGCGTCCAGAGACGCCTTCGATGTCGTCGTCCCCGAGAACAGCCTGTGGGTGCTCGGAGACAACCGATACCGATCGAAGGACTCGCGCTACAACCAGGAGCAGCCGGGGCGCGGTTTCGTGCCTCTCGACAATGTCGTGGGCCGGGCGTTCCTCGTGACGTTCCCGTTCTCGCGCTTCGGCCCGATCGACTTCCATCACGGGGTTTTCGCCGGTGTTCCGGATCCCACGGATACCGCGGGGGCACTCGAGCGATGACGGTGATCGAGCCGCGTCTGACGCTGGAGCGTCGACTGCTGCGCGAACGGCCGATCGTGATCGCGTGCGACGAGGTCGGGCGTGGGGCCCTCGCGGGGCCGGTCGCGGTGGGTGCGACCGCCGTCGATGCAGCCGGCGCGCGCAAACGAGTACCGCAGGGGCTACGCGATTCGAAACTCGTTCCCGAGGCACGGAGAGCGGATGTCGCGGCGCGGGCGGAAGGGTGGGTCTGCGCGAGCGGGGTCGGTTGGGCATCGGCGGGAGAGGTCGATCAGTTCGGCATCATGCGAGCTCTCGGCCTCGCGGCTATGCGCGCACTCGACGATCTGCGGACGCACGGCATCGCCGTCGAGGACGGGATCGTCATTCTCGACGGCAACTACGACTACATCACGGCGGCCGGAGCACGAGGCCTGACGGTGCAGCCCGTCATCAAGGCCGACCGGGACTGCGCGAGTGCCGCCGCGGCATCCGTCATCGCGAAGGTCGCGCGCGACGCCGTGATGACCGGGCTGCACGACGATCTGCCGGCTTACCAATGGGCGCGGAACAAGGGCTACGCGAGCGTTGAGCATCGCCAGGCGATCGACCTCCATGGGCTCAGCGCCCACCATCGCGCGTCGTGGGCGATCGCACCCGCAACGCTCTTCTGAGACCCGAGGCGCTCGCCGACCGCGCGCCCTCAGCCGACAACGCCCCTCCGGCGAGCGCGGCCCGGCACGATCCGGACGCGGGGCGCCGGGGTAACTAGGATGGAACAACCATGGATGACGATGTCTTCGAGGATTACGACCGCGAACTCGAGCTGGCGCTCTTTCGCGAATACCGCGACGTCGTCTCGCAGTTCCAGTTCGTGATCGAGACCGAGCGGCGCTTCTATCTCGCCAACGAGGTCAATGTCGTGCGCCGCGACACCGAGCACGACTTCTACTTCGAGATCACGATGAACGACGTGTGGGTGTGGGATATCTACCGCGCCGACCGGTTCGTGAAGTCGGTGCGCGTTCTGACCTTCAAGGACGTCAACGTCGAGGAGCTCTCGCGCCGCGACTTCGAACTGCCGCAGGAGCTCTCGCTCGACGGCGAGTAGTTCGCTCGATCCTCCACAGAGGCTCCTGTCTCCGGTGATCCCCGGATCGTCCCTGCGTGCGTTGCGGGGCGCCTCCGCCCTGCGAGGGTTGACCCGCATCGACCGCCGGTCGAGCGGAAGGGGCGGTCAGTGGCGCAGAAGGACGAGCGCGGAAAAGCCGGAGAGCAACGTGCCGCCGAGTATCTCGAGCGCCTCGGCTACGCCGTGGTCGATCGCAACTGGCGTTGTGATCAGGGCGAGCTCGATATCGTCGCGTGTCAGGGCGACGACCTCGTCTTCATCGAGGTCAAGACCCGTCGCGGAATCGGCTACGGGCATCCGTTCGAAGCGATCACTCCCGAGAAGTTCGCGCGACTGCATCGACTCGCTATCGCGTGGATCATCGCGCATCCGGGTTCCGGGTGGGGACGAAGCATCCGGATCGATGCGATCGGCATCGTGGGAGACGACCCGACGACGGGCACGCTCGAGCACCTCGAGGCGCTCCGTTGACCATCGCGCGCACGTGGGGCGTCGCGCTCAGCGGAATCGACGGATCGCTCGTCGAAGTCGAGGCAGACCTGTCGAGCCAACTGCCGGAATTCCGGCTGATCGGGCTCCCCGACAAGGCACTCGGTGAGGCGCAGCTGCGCGTTCGCAACGCGACGGCGAATTGCGGGATGCCCCTGCCCGCCCGTCGATTGACGGTGAACCTCTCGCCCGCCAGCCTGCCGAAGCACGGATCCGGATTCGACGTGGCGATCGCCGTCGCAGCGCTCGCGACGGCCGGAGGTTTCGATCCCGCGTCTCTGACCCAGACCGTGCATCTGGGCGAGCTCGGGCTCGACGGTCGGCTGCGCCCGGTGCCCGGGATTCTGCCCGCGGTGCTCGCGGCCGCACGAGCGGGTATCCGCCGCGTCGTCGTGCCCCACGCGAACGTCGACGAAGCGCGGCTGATCGAGGGAGTGCGGGTGCTCGGTGCCGTCTCGCTCGTCGATGTGGCTCGCGCCCACGGCGTGGACGTGCCCGAACTCGACCTGGCGCCCGTGCCGCGCACCGCGGCGCCGGTGGCCTCGCATCGACCGCCCGAACTCGCCGAGGTTGTGGGTCAGCGCGAGGCCGTCGAGGCGCTGATCGCCGCTGCGGCGGGAGGGCACCATCTGCTGATGTCGGGCCCGCCCGGGGCGGGAAAGACGATGATCGCCGAACGGCTGCCGGGAATTCTCCCTCCGCTCGGTGACGCCGAAGCCCTCGAGACCGCGGCGCTGCGTTCGCTCTCCGGCGAGGCCGTCGACGCGCTCAGCCGCACACCTCCCCTGGAAGCCCCGCATCACAGCGCCTCGATGGCGGCCCTCGTCGGGGGCGGCAGTCGGCTCGTCCGCCCCGGCGCGATCGCGCGGGCTTCGGGAGGCGTGCTGTTCTTGGACGAAGCCGGGGAGTTTCCCGCATCCGTCCTCGATGCGCTGAGACTTCCGCTCGAGAAGGGACAGATCACGATCCATCGCTCGGGTGTGTCGGCGACCTTCCCCGCACGGTTCCAGCTCGTGCTGGCGACCAATCCGTGTCCGTGCGGGCATCACGGCGTGCCGGGCGGGTCCTGCACGTGCCCGCCGCAGGCGATCCGCCGGTACGTCGGACGCCTGTCGGGCCCGCTGCTCGATCGGGTCGATATCCGCTTCGGTCTGGTGCGGGTCTCGCGCGTTCCGGGCCGAGCCGAGGCCGACACGATCACGACGGCGGTCGCGCGGGAGCGCGTCGCCGAGGCACGGGATCGTGCGCGGCGGCGCCTGAGCGAGACTCCCTGGCAGACGAATGCGCAGGCGTCCGGATCGTGGCTGCGCCAGGGTCCGCTCGCGCTCGCGCCCGAGGTGCGCCGCCCGCTCGATGGGGCGCTGCAACGAGGAGCCCTCACGCTTCGGGGGTATGACCGCACCCTCCGCGTCGCGTGGACCTTGGCCGACCTCGGCGGACGTGATCGTCCCACGCTCGACGACATCGGTCGGGCGCTGTTTCTGCGCAAGGGAGTTCACGCGTGAACGCGGAGCTGCCGGAGCACGCCGATGATCGCCGCGCTCAGCTCGGCGCGATCGTCTCGCCGGGCCGAGACGACCAGGGAATATCGGATGCGTGGGCGCGGGCGATCTGGAGCCGGATCAGCGAACCGGGCGACGGCGTTGCGGGGCACCTGGTGGCTGCTCTGGGGGCCGAGGGCGCGCTGCGCGAGGTCCGAGCTCGGGCATCCTCACGATCTCGCCCACGATCGCCTGCGTTCACGGCGGGGCTCAAGCGCTGGCTGCCGCGCCTGAACCCCATCGCGGTCGAGGGGATGTTCCGCACGGCACGGTTCGCACGGCTCCGGCTGATCACGCCAGCCGATCCCGAGTGGCCGCGTGGTCTCGCCGATCTCGGCGCGCATTCCCCGCTCGTGCTGTGGGTTCGGGGGTCGGGGCGCGCCCTGCTCACGGGCGAGCCTCGCGTTGCGCTGGTGGGAGCGCGCGCGTGCACGGCATACGGTGAGCTCGTCGCGGGGGACCTCGCCGCTGATCTGGCGGACCGTGGGGTGAGCGTGGTGTCCGGTGCAGCCTTCGGTATCGACGGGGCTGCGCATCGCGCCGCGCTCGGTACGGGCGGAACCACGATCGCTGTGCTGGCAGGTGGCGTGGACCGGCCATACCCGTCGAGTCACTCGGACATGATCGAGAGCATCGCCGAGACCGGTGCCGTCATCGGCGAGATCGCGCCCGGCGCCGCTCCCACCAAGTCACGCTTCTTGCAGCGGAACAGGGTTATCGCCGCGATGTCCGAGGCGACCGTGGTCGTCGAAGCGGGTTGGCGCAGCGGATCGCTCAACACGGCGGGTCACGCGGCGGCCCTGGGGCGCCCGCTCGGCGCCGTGCCGGGGCCGATCACCTCCGCGACCTCCGCGGGCTGTCATCGCCTGCTGCGGGAGTTCGACGCGACGTGCGTCACCTCGGCGGCGGACATCATCGAGCTGACCGGCTGGGATGCTGCGCCGAATCGGTTCCCGGCACCGGCGGGCGGGGTCCCCGCCGATGGGGCACCCGGTGCGGTCGCCGGGGCTGGAGAGGTCGTTGCGGCGGCCGCGGGCAGCGACCGGAGCGCCGAACAAACGCGTGTGCTCGAGGCGACCGACAGGCGGGCACGCAGATCGAGCGACGAGATCGCGCGGAGGGCCGGCACGACGCCCGCGCATGTGGAGGCGCAGCTCGGTCTATGGGAACTCGAGGGGCTGGTGGTGCGTGAGGACGACGGATGGCGGCGCGCCGCCGCGCGGTCGGCCCGGGGATGAGCGCATGCTGGGCGGGTGGACTGGCACGATGCATCGGAGGCGTTCGAGACGCACCTGCGAACCGTGCGCCGCCTGTCTCCCGCAACGACGCGTGCGTACCGCGCCGACCTGCGCGACCTGATCGAGGTCGCGCTGCTCACCGGAGTGCAGACGCCCGCCGAGACCGACCTGGGACTGCTGCGCGAATGGCAGGGGCAAGCGAGCGAGCGCGGCGATGCGCGGGCGACCCTCGCGCGTCGTACCGCGGCCATCCGGTCGTTCTTCGCGTGGGCGCTGGAAGCGGGGATCGTGACGCAGGATCCGAGCCTGCGCCTGGTCGCGCCCAAGCGCGGACGGACGCTGCCGACAGTCGCGACCGCTCCTGCCGTCGCCGAAATGCTCGACGGGCTGGCCGCTCTCGCCGAGGGCGGCGACCCGCTTCCGCTCCGTGATCGGGCGATGCTCGAACTGCTGTACGGCGCGGGTATCCGTGTCTCGGAGCTGTGCGGTCTGGACATCGGTGACCTCGACCTCGATCGGGGCACCGCGCGAGTCCTCGGCAAGGGCTCCAAGGAACGCGTCGTGCCGTTCGGCGTTCCCGCTCGGCGCGCGATAGAGGCCTACGTGACGCGAGGGAGGCCCGAACTCGTCGTGGAGCACTTCGGTGACGGTGCGGCGGCGGCCCGGGGGAGCGGTAGCGCGCTGTTCCTCGGCTCACGCGGGGGCAGGATCTCACCGCGGACGGTCTACGACGTCGTCTCGCACCGCCTGGCTCCCACCCTCGGCGTGGAGCACATCGGCCCCCACGCACTCCGCCACTCGGCGGCGACTCATCTGCTCGACGGCGGTGCTGATCTGCGGACGGTGCAAGAGATCCTCGGGCACGCGAGCCTCGGTACGACGCAGATCTACACGCACGTCTCGAGCGAACGTCTGCGCGCGGCCTACCGCCTGGCGCACCCGCGCGCTTGAGGGCCGGCATGTCGCGACCGTTCGTGGGTGCCCGACGGCGGGCGTTTGCCTGCCGGGGGCGTCGCCTCGACAGGATCGGTGACCGCGGTGCCCGGCCGGGCTCAGCGGTCGGCGTAGGGGAGCAGCACGGCCCGGGGCATCGCCCCGAGCAGCACGAGCGGATTGAGGTACTCGCCGTCGAGCCGTGCGCCGAGGTGCAGGGCCCCGGGCTCTGCGTGTCCGCCGACCGACAGCACCCCGACCACCTCACCGCGCATGACGCGCTCGCCCGGCACGACCAGCGCCTCGACGGGTTCGAGTGTCGAGACGATCCCTTCGCCGTGATCGATCGTCAGTACCCTCCGATCGACCACGCGCCCCGCAAATGCGACGACCCCGTCATCGGGCGCACGAACGGATGTCTCACCGCGAAGGGCGATGTCGATGCCCCGGTGTCCCGGACCATAGGCATGGGCCGGAGCCAGATAGTCGCGGACGATCCCGAACGGTGGCGCCACCGGCCATGACCAGGCAGCCACGCCGCCGTTCGCCCCGCCGCCGCCCGTCTCGCTTCCCGCCGCGGCGGCACCCAGCGACCCGGCGAGGAACGCCGCGGCCACCGCCGCCACCGTGGCCCGGCCAGCCGCGCGCGCGAAGCGAAACACGACGGTACGAGGCATCCGATCAGCATGCGCCGATCCGAGCGACACCTCGCGTCGCGCACCGATGTCGGGGGACGCCGTCCATCCGCCGCAGCGGGGGAGGAGCCATCCGGGTTGGCCACCATGCCCCCGTCGGTGACTGATACACTGGCAGAGCACCTCGTTTACGGGGTGACTTCGCGTGCCCAGAGCGTTGCGATCCGAGGATCGCGCGTGGCATCCCTCCCCACGGTCCCGCCTCACGGCGGGTGGGAGTGTGCCGGTCACCAGGACACGTCGCCCGACCGGAGCGACGAATCACACAACCGCAAGAGGCACCGCGTGGTGCCAAGACAGGAGTCGGCCATGGCCGTCGTTACCATTCGCCAGCTGCTCGATTCGGGCGTGCACTTCGGACACCAGACGCGTCGGTGGAACCCGAAGGTGAAGCGCTTCATCCTCACCGAGCGCAGCGGCATCCACATCATCGACCTGCAGCAGTCGCTGTCGTACATCGACAAGGCGTACGACTTCGTCAAGGAGACGGTCGCCCGCGGGGGCACGGTGCTGTTCGTCGGCACCAAGAAGCAGGCCCAGAGCGTCATCGCCGAGCAGGCGACCCGCGTCGGCCAGCCCTACGTCAACCAGCGTTGGCTCGGCGGTCTGCTCACGAACTTCCAGACGATCTCCAAGCGCCTCGCGCGCATGAAGGAGCTCGAAGAGCTCGACTACGAGGTCCCCGCGAACAGTGGCTTCACCAAGAAGGAACTGCTGATCAAGAAGCGCGAGCTCGACAAGCTGCACAAGTCGCTCGGCGGGATCCGGAACCTGACCAAGACGCCTTCGGCGATCTGGGTCATCGACGCCAAGCGCGAGCACCTCGCGATCAACGAGGCCAAGAAGCTCGGCATCCCCGTGATCGGCATCCTCGACACGAACGCCGACCCGGACGAGTTCCAGTACCCGATTCCCGGCAACGACGACGCGATCCGCTCGGTGGGCCTGCTCACGCGCATCATCGCGGACGCCGCAGCCGAGGGTCTGATCCAGCGCCACCAGCCCTCGGGTGAGGCCGAGACGGCCGAGCCCCTCGCCGACTGGGAGCGCGAGCTTCTCGAGCAGGCTGCCCCCGAGCAGTCCTCCGCCGACACCGCGAAGGTCGCCGAGCCCGCCCTCGCCGAGGCCGTCGCCAACGAGCTGGTCGCGGACGAGCAGGCCATCGAGGGTGCTTCCGCCACCGAGTCCGCCGCTGACGCCGAAGGCGCCGCCGCTCATGACCAGACGATCGCCGAGGCCGCCGGCCTCGACGCCGCGGACGTGAAGGCCGCCGAAGACGCAGCCGCCCCGGCATCCGCCGAATAAGCGCATCGGCTCGCCGGGCGGTACTGCGTCCGGCGAGCCCTCACCCCGCCACACACGACACATCGAAAGACACGCAAGGGGTTTACACACCATGGCAAACTTCACGATCGCCGACATCAAGGCGCTGCGCGAACAGCTCGGCACGGGCATGGTCGACACCAAGAAGGCACTCGAGGAGGCCGACGGAGACGTCGAGAAGGCCGTCGAGATCCTCCGCCTCAAGGGAGCGAAGGGCAACGCGAAGCGTGCCGACCGCTCCACGAGCGAGGGACTCGTCGTCGCCCGCGAGGTCGGCGGCAAGGTGACGCTCGTCGAGCTCGCCTGCGAGACCGACTTCGTCGCCAAAAACGAGCGCTTCATCGCCCTCGCGGACAAGGTCGCGGATGCCGCGGCCGCTGTCTCGGCCGACTCGGTCGAGGCCGCTCTCGCCGCCCCTGCGGGCGACGGCACGGTCGACCAGCTCATCTCGGACGAGGCTGCGATCATCGGCGAGAAGGTCGAACTGCGCCGCGTGCGCACGCTGACGGGTGACCACTTCGAGATCTACCTCCACAAGACGAGCAAGGACCTGCCGCCGCAGATCGGTGTCGTCGTCGCCTACTCGGGTGACGACGCCGAGACCGCGCGCAGCATCGCCCAGCACATCTCGTTCGCGAACCCGAGCTACCTCGCGAAGGCGGATGTCCCCGAGGCCGAGGTCGAGCGCGAGCGCGACATCGTCACCAAGATCTCGCTCGAAGAGGGCAAGCCCGAGGCGGCTCTGCCCAAGATCGTCGAGGGCCGTGTGAACGCGTTCTTCAAGCAGGTCGCGCTGCTCGAGCAGGACTATGCGAAGGACAACAAGCTGTCCGTCGCCAAGGTCGCGCAGGACGCGGGCATCACCGTGACCGACTTCGCTCGGTTCAAGGTCGGCGCCTGACGCTGTGACGTGAGGGGTCCGGTGCATCGCACCGGGCCCCTTTTCTCTGCGTCCGTCCCCCGCAGGGGGACTCTGGGCGCGCGACACGACGCCTCTGCCGTTAGGTTGGAGGCTGACGGAAGGATGCTGAGTGATCGACGAGGCTACCGGGCGCCGACGCGTCCTGCTCAAACTGTCGGGTGAGGCGTTCGGCGGTGGATCGCTCGGAGTGAATCCGGATGTCGTCAGCCAGATCGCGCGCGAAATCGCCGAGGCGGTGGATCGCGTCGAGATCGCGATCGTCGTCGGCGGCGGCAATTTCTTCCGCGGTGCCGAACTCAGCCAGCGCGGCATGGATCGCGGCCGGGCCGACTACATGGGCATGCTCGGCACCGTGATGAACGCCCTCGCGCTGCAGGACTTCCTCGAGCAGGCGGGGGCCGCCACGCGCGTGCAGTCCGCGATCTCGATGATGCAGGTCGCCGAGCCCTACATCCCGCGTCGCGCCGAGCGCCACATGGAGAAGGGGCGCGTCGTGATCTTCGGTGCCGGCGCGGGCCTGCCGTATTTCTCGACCGACACGGTGGCGGCGCAGCGCGCGCTCGAGATCGGCGCAACCGAGGTGCTCGTCGCCAAGAACGGGGTCGATGGCGTCTACACCGCCGACCCCCGCACGGATCCCACCGCGGTACGCCTCGACCGCGTCACCTACAACGACGCGCTCCAGCGCGGTCTGAAGGTCGTCGACTCGACCGCCTTCAGCCTGTGCATGGACAACCACATGGACATGCGCGTGTTCGGCATGGAACCCGCCGGCAACGTCACGCGAGCGCTTCTCGGTGACGAGATCGGCACGCTCGTCACGGTCTGACCGCGACCCCGCGGCTAGACTGAGCGAACGCTTCAACCCCTGAAGGAGTCACCGTGATCGCGGACGTCTTGGCGGATGCCGCCACCCGCATGGACCGTGCCGTGGAGGCCGCGAAGGATGATTTCGCGACCGTTCGGACGGGTCGTGCGAACCCCCAGCTGTTCCAGAAGATCCTCGTGGACTACTACGGCACACCGACCCCGCTCGCGCAGCTCGCGTCGCTCAACAACATCGAAGCGCGCACGATCGTCGTCACCCCATACGACAAGTCGGCACTCAAGGCGATCGAAGAGGCCATCCGCAACACGCCCAACCTCGGCGCGAATCCGACGAACGACGGAAACCTCGTTCGCGTCACGATGCCCGAGCTGACGGAAGAGCGCCGCAAGGAGTTCGTGAAGATCGTCCGCACCAAGGGCGAGGACGCGAAAGTCCACGTGCGAGGCATCCGCCGCAAGTGCAAGGACGACCTGGACGCGCTCAAGAGCGACGTCG
Source organism: Microbacterium sp. CJ77 (assembly GCF_002911615.1). Classification (NCBI taxonomy): domain Bacteria; kingdom Bacillati; phylum Actinomycetota; class Actinomycetes; order Micrococcales; family Microbacteriaceae; genus Microbacterium; species Microbacterium sp. CJ77. The sequence goes on from NZ_PQBR01000007.1 coordinate 109,929, forward strand.
GCGAGGACGAAATCGCCCGCGGCGAGAAGGAATTGGACGCGCTGACGAAGGCACACGTCGACCTGATCGACGATGCCCTCAAGCGCAAAGAGGCAGAGCTGCTCGAGGTCTGAGCCGCATCCGACCATGAGTGACGCACCCGACGAGTCAGAGCTTCGAGAAACGCCGTCCCCGCCGACGCGCGCGGGCCGGGCGGGCGGACACGAATCCGCCGCCGCGTTCCAGGAGCACGTTCGTCAGGCGCGCAGCGACCTCGAACAGCAGGTCGCACACGCCCGCGATCAGTTCGGCGAGGCGAACGAGCGCATCAAGCAGCGCACCGGACGCGACCTGATCGTCGCGATCATGATCGGTCTCGCCATCGGTGCCGTCGTGATCGCCTCGCTCATCTTCCTCAAGTGGGTCTTCGCGATCTTCGCGCTGGCTGTCGCGGTCCTCGGAACGTTCGAATTCTGTCGCGCTTTGCAGGTCTCCGGCCGCAAGGTCGACATGGTTCCGCAGATCGGGTTCGTCTTCGTGCTCGTCGCGGGCGGGTTCTTCCTCGACCTGTGGGCGCTGTGGGTTCTCGTCTTCGTCGACGTCGTCGTCGTGGTCGTCTGGCGTGTGCTCGGACAGATGATCGCGCAGGACGGCCGACGCTACGGTGATGTGCTCTCGGACGTCTTGATCGGCGCGCTCGTGCAGCTCTACGTCCCCTTCCTCGGCAGCCTGGCAATGGTGCTGCTGCGGCAAGAGGGCGGACAGTGGTGGGTGCTCGCGTTCATCATCATCGCCGTCGCCTCCGACACGGGCGCGTACGCGACGGGTCTCGCTCTCGGTCGCACCCCGATGGCCCCCCGCATCAGTCCGAAGAAGACGTGGGAAGGCTTCGCCGGCGCCGTCGCCGCTGCCCTCATCGCGGGAGTCCTGCTCGCCTGGCTGATGATCGGATTGCCCTGGTGGGCCGGCCTGATCATGGGAGCGGTCATCGTGGTCACGGCCACTGCCGGTGACTTGGGTGAGTCGATGCTCAAGCGCGACCTGGGTATCAAGGACATGAGCTCGTGGCTGCCGGGCCACGGCGGTGTGCTCGATCGGCTCGACTCGATCCTCCCGTCCGCCGCCGCAGCGCTCGCCCTCTTCTACCTGCTTTCGCCGCTGGGAGTTGCATGACCGACCCGACCACGCCCGCAGAGCCCGACGCATCCGTGGATGTCGCCGACATGGCCGCCGCCGGTGCTGATCAGACCGAGACGCGGGGCACTTCCTCGCTTTTTCCCGAGGCGCCGCGTCGCGTCCTGGGGTACGACAAGGCTGCCGTCGATGCGTTCCTGGAGCGCGCCCGGCAGGAGTTCGAGGGTGAGCCGTCCCCGGATGGCACGCCGTACCTCGATGCTGCGTCGGTGCGTACCGCAGCCTTCCCCCTGGTCAAGCGCGGCTACGCGATCGAGCCCGTCGACGCGGCACTCGCGCGCATCGAGGACGCCTTTGCCGCACGCGACCGCGAAGCGGCGGTGGCGACGACGGGCACGAGAGTGTGGGTGGAACGGGCACGCGATGATGCGCAGGTCCTGCTCGATCACCTCTCGCGGCCGCGGCGGCGACGGTTCGCCCGCGCCGGGTGGTTGCGCTTCGGCTATCGCACGGACGAAGTGGATCTCGTCGCCGACCGTCTCGTCGAGTACTTCGAAACAGGCCGCCCCATCACTGTCGATCAGGTGCGGGCAGTCGCATTCCGGATGCAGCGTCGCGGGTATCAGGAAGAGCAGGTCGACGCGCTGCTCGACGCCGTGATCGACGTCATGCTCGCCGTTCGCTGAAAGTTCGTCCGCCGGATCCGTGCCGAGCGCGCCGGTAGCGTGGCACGTCGCCGGGGTCGCGGCTAAACTCGAAGCACTGTGAGCCAGGGCAACGAGATCATTCCGGCGCCGACCCGCACGTCTGTGGGTCGCGTGTCGTCGACCCTCGCGCGTCGTACGCCCGCTGCTCGGCCGGTGCGCTGGTCCCGGCGTCGCGGGGTTCTCGGTGTCTTCGCGACGGTGGCCGCCGTGGGGTTCCTCGGTGCATATGTCGTCGTTCCGACCGGGGCCGCCCTCGCCGAGGCATCCGCGCAGGATGCCGGTGCAACCACGCTCTACGCGGCTGCGCGGAGCGACGCCCAGTCGCTCATCGTCGACATCGCGGGTGAGACGAGCGCGCCCGAGCTGTCGCGGGGCAGCTATCAGGTGTTCGTCAAACCCAAGCCGAAGCCGGTACCCGTCGCGGCAAGCAGCACCAAGGCCGCCAGCGGGTGGGCGCCGCCGAGCGTCGTTCCCGATCCCGGCTCGGCGCAGGCGATCGCTTTCGACATGGTCGCGTCGCGCGGGTGGGGGACGGGCGAGTTCGACTGCCTCGTCGCCCTCTGGAAGAAGGAGTCGGGTTGGCGCGTGAACGCGCACAACAAGTCCAGCGGTGCCTACGGCATCCCGCAGGCTCTACCCGGCACCAAGATGGCGTCTGCGGGCGCCGACTGGGAGACCAACCCGGCGACGCAGATCGCCTGGGGACTCGGATACATCGGTGGCCGGTACGGTACGCCCTGCGGTGCCTGGGGCCACTCGCAGGCCCGCGGGTGGTACTGACCGCGATGCCGCGGTCGAACCGACGCCGACCCGACCCTCCCGGTGACGGGCTCGAGCGCCTCATCGGCGGCTGGAAGAGGCCCGAGACGCGACGAGGCGTCGAATACACCGTCCAGCCCGTGTCTGCTCATCAGGCCGTCAAGTCGTACACCTGTCCCGGCTGCGGGCGCCCGGTTGCCGCGCACACCGCGCACCTGGTCGTCTGGCGCGCGGACGGCGTGCTCGGTGAGGCGGCCGATCTCGCGGCCCGCCGTCACTGGCACACGCACTGTTGGAGGATCGCATGACCGAGATTCGTGGACCGATCCAGCTGCCCGCCCGGCGCGAAGACATCGAGCTGCACACGCTCGACGACGTGACGCTGGTGGGGGAGTTGGCCCAACCGCTCGAGACGGAGCCGGTCGCAACGCTCGTGACGCTGCATCCGCTTCCCACGGCGGGCGGGTTCATGGATTCGCACATCCTGCGCAAAGCGGCCGGCCGTCTGCCCGCCCTTGCCGATCTCGCCGTGCTGCGCTTCAACACCCGTGGCACCACGTCACCGCGCGGGACGAGCGAGGGGTCGTTCGACGGCGGGCACGACGAGGCCTTCGACGTTGCCGCAGCGCTCGATTTCGTCCGGGAGCGGGGTCTGCCGAAACCGTGGCTGGTGGGCTGGTCGTTCGGCACCGAGCTGGCCCTGAAATACGGTCGAGATCACGACATCGCGGGAGTCATCCTGCTCTCGCCGCCGCTGCACCGCACGACCGACGAAGAACTCGCCGCGTGGGCGGGCGACGACCGGCCCCTGATCGCCGTGATTCCCGAGTTCGATGACTACCTCCGTCCGGATGCTGCGGTCCAGCGCTTCGCGCAGATCCCGCACGTCGTCGTCGTTCCGGTCGAGGGCGGGCGGCACCTGTGGGTCGGCGAGACGCAGACACGGCGGGTCTTGACCGAGATCGTCGCCGCGGTCAACCCGGCGGCGTTGCCGCTGCCGACCGAGTGGGACGGCCCGCTCTAGCCACGAATCGTGAACCCCGACGGTCCCGTACGGGCGCGGTCCGATCGTTGAGCAGCGACGCCGAGGCTGGATTACAGCTCGTTCATCCGCGGGATGATGACCTGCCGATAGATGATCAGGATGCTGGCTGCCACGGGGATCGCAACGAGCGCGCCGAGGAGTCCGAGCAGCGAGCCACCCGCGAGGGCCGCGATCACGACGACGGCACCCGGCACCGACACGGCTCGGTTCATGATGCGCGGCGCCAGCACGTACGCCTCGATCTGCATGTAGATCAGGTAGTAGATACCGGCGATCAGGGCGGTTCCCGGACTGCCGAGCCCCGGGATCAGGCAGGTCAGGACGATGATCGTCGAGCCCGTCAGCGTGCCGACGAGCGGGATCAGCGAGAAGAAGAACGCGATGACCGCGAGGACGGCGGGGAACGGCGCCCCGATGATCGTGAGCAGGATGGCGCTCAGGATGCCGTTGACGATGCCCAGCGTTCCCTGGCCCATGACGTAGTAGCCGACCGAGTCCGTGATCTGCTCCGACAGGTCGATGAAGCGGGCGCGACGCGATGCGGGAACGAGCTGGTACACGGCGGCCTTGAGGTTCGGCGTGGACGCCGTGAAGTAGATCGTCAGGATCAGGACGATGAATGCGCCCGTCAGGCCGGCCACGATGGCCGCGCCGAACGCCAGCACGCTCTCTCCGATCGCGGCGAAGTCGAGCGAAGTCAGCCAGTCATTGACGTAGGTGAAGACGTCATCCACCTTCAGCGTTGGGAATGTGGTCTGGAGCCAATTCCGGAGATCGTCGATGAACGTGCCCCGGGTGATGATCGTCTCGATCGCGGCCACGAGCTGACTGATCTGGGCAGCGATGATTGGCAGCACCATCAGCACGATTCCGGCGAAGGCCGCCAGCACGACCAGGATCACGATGAGGACCGCGACCCAGCGCTTCATCCGCCGACGTTCGAGGAACGAGATCGCGGGCTCGAGGCCGAGCGACAGGAAGAGCGCCGTGCCGACGTACAGCAGAATCGTCGAGAGCGTCTGAATACTCGAGATCAGGACGATCCCGAGCCCCACACCGAGCGTCGCGATGAATGCGACGCGGAACGGGTTGTGAATCTTCACGTGCACCTCCGGCTGCGACGCGCCCGACGCGCGTCACGTCAGAATACGGGCGGACCACCCTGTTCACGCGTTTCACGCGCGTGGGGCTGACATTCAGGCGTACTTCGGTAGTCTGGGATGTCCGCTTCCGCGCCGAAACTCTCCCGGGCGCGTCGATGGAGGAGTTTTCGTTTGCGTTTTGTCTGGGCTGTCGCGGCATTCGTGCTCGCCGCCGTACTGATCGGCGCGGGTATCGCGCAGCGGACGGTGTTCGTGGGCGCCGATACGACCGAGACCAAGATCAGCGCTTCCGACGGTCTTCCGTACACGCTGATCGATGGCGCGGTCCTGACAAGCGCACCGGGTTCGCAGACGCTGACGGCATCGGTCGACACCGGCCCCGTGTACGCCGCCTACGGGCGCACGGCGGACGTCACGGCCTGGCTCTCGGATGTCTCGTATACGCGTGTCACGCTGGATGACACGGGCGAGATCGTCACCGAAACGGTTGATCCGCAGAAGGAGGGCCCCGCAACCGACGGTCCCGCCGCGGATGGCGCTGCGGATGCAGCGACCGAGGGCGACACGACGTCAGACCAGGCCGCGACGGGGACCGCCGTAGGGCGCAACCCTGCCGGGTCCGACCTGTGGCTCGATGAGTTCACCGACGAGGGAACGCTCACGGCCCAGCTGCAGCTGCCCGACACGATGAGCGTTCTGCTCGCCGCGGATGGCACGGCAGCGGCGCCGGAGTCGATCGAGATCCGCTGGCCCCTCGACAACTCGACCCCCTGGGCGGGTCCGCTCATCGTGGCCGGAAGCATCCTGATGGTGCTCGGCGTGCTCCTGTACCTGTTGGGCATCCGGCACGCGCGCCGCTCGCGTGGTCCGCGGCGCAAGGGGCTGCCGCAGCCCGTGACGCAGCCCCTCGACACGATTCCCGCCGGAGATGCCGAGGCGAAGGGCGTGATCAGCTCGGGCGCTCCCTCCCGTCGTGCACTGCGTGGCGGCACCCGCGGCTTCGTCGTCATTCCGAGCATCGCCATCGCCGGGCTGCTCTTCACCGGCTGTACCGCCGAATCCTGGCCGCAGCTGGCGGCGTCGGCCACCCCCTCGCCGTCCGCGAGCGTGATCGCGGCGGACGAGCAGGACGCACCGGCCGTCACCGAGACGCAGGCGAAGCGCATTCTTGCGAAGGTCGCGCAGACGGTATCCGAAGCGGATGTCGCGGCCAACGGCGATCTCGCGGCGACGCGACTCGCGGGTGCCGTACTGGATGAGCGCAAGGCGAACTACCTGATCCGCAGCAAGGTCGCCGATCACCCGGCGCTGCCGGCGATCCCGACCGAACCGCTGCAGATCGTGCTTCCCCAGGCATACGACCTCTGGCCGCGGACGATCATGACGGTCGTGGGCGAAGAGGGCGAGACGACGGTTGCCCCGACCGTGGCCGTCCTGACGCAGCAGGATGCCTGGTCGGAATACAAGCTCACTTACCTCGCGAGCCTGGCCGCATCCGCTGAGTTCCCGGGTGGTGTCGCGCCCGCCACGATCGGTGCGGCGCTCGTGCCGCCAGACTCTCCGTTCCTGATTCTGGAACCCCAGGAGTTGGCCGCGGCGTACGCGGACGTGCTCAACAACGGAGAGAACAGCAGCTATGCGTCCCTGTTCGAGGAAGAGGGCGATCAGTTCCGCGTGAAGGTCGCGGAGGACCGCCGGACCCGTCTGGATCAGTTCAACCAGACCGGCGCGGAGACGGGCAGTCTGACCTTCTCGTCGGCCGCCGGCGCGTACCCCGCGATCGGCCTGGCGACTCTCGAATCCGGTGCGATCGTCGCCGTCAGCCTCACCGAGACCGACACCGTCAAACCGACGAACAGCGACGCCGTGATCAAGCTCGACGGCAACCCGACGGTGGAGGCCCTCGCCGGCACGGCCAGCTCGGCGTCCGGCTTCCAGACGAACTTCTCCGACCAGCTCTTCTTCTACGTACCCAATCAGGCCGACGGCGGACAGATCCGGCTGCTCGGCTATGCCTCGAACATCCTCAGCGCGGGAGTCATCCAATGAGTCTGAACGCCAATCCCGGCGCCGTCCTCCGCGGCGCCGTCGACCTGTCATCGCTGCGCAACCGCCCGCAGCCGCCCGCTCCGGGCGCCGCGGCCGCCGCGGCTTCCGGCGCCGGGGGCCCCGCCGCTGCGAGTGGCGGTGCCGGGCTGGTGCGAGACGCCACGGACGAGACGTTCGGTGAGATCCTCGAGCTGTCGCGTACGGTCCCCGTCGTCATCGATCTGTGGGCCGAGTGGTGCGGGCCGTGCAAGCAGCTGAGCCCGATCCTCGAGTCCGTGATCACCGAGCTCGGCGGACGCCTCGTCCTGGTGAAGGTCGACGTGGATGCGAACCCGCAGCTCGCCCAGGCATTTCGTGCACAGTCCATCCCGCTCGTCGTGGCCCTGGTCGGCGGACAGCCGGTTCCGCTGTTCACCGGTGCGGTTCCCGAGCAGCAGGTGCGCGAGGTGTTCGCCCAGCTCCTGCAGCTCGCAGCCCAGAACGGCGTGACGGGGACACTCTCCGTGACGGATGCCGAAGCCGGCGACGCCGACGGTGAGGCCGTCGAGCCGTCCGAGCCGCCGCTCCCTCCGCTACACGCCGCCGCGTTCGCGGCCATCGAAGAGGGCGACTACGACGCCGCCGTCCGGGCTTACGAGCAGGCGCTGGTCGAGAATCCGAGGGATGAGGACGCGCGCGCGGGCCTCGGTCAGGTTCGCCTGCTGAGTCGGGTGTCGGGTCTCGAGCTCGAAGCGGCGCGCGCCGCCGCGGCGGCCGCCCCCACGGATGTGCCAGCGCAGTTCGCGGTCGCGGATCTCGACATCGCCGGGGGACACGTCGATGACGCGTTCGGACGACTCCTCGACCTGTTCGCGGCGCTGCCCGACGACGAGCGTGCGCCCGTGCGCGAGCGTCTGCTCGAGCTGTTCGGGCTGATCGGCGATCCGGACCCGCGCGTCATCCGCGCGCGTGGCCGCCTGGCGTCGCTGCTCTTCTGAGAACGCGCCACGTCCGGGGCGGCGGGTCGATACGCCGCACCGGACGCCGTGCACTCACCGCGAGTGATGGAGCCAGATCACGCCGAGCGGCGGCAGCGTGATGCTTGCGCGAGCGGCACCGTCGCCCGCGGGCGCGGCGTTGACGATGCCGAAGTTGCCGACGCCCGAGCCGCCATACTCGACGGCGTCCGAGTTGAGGATCTCGGTCCAGACGCCGGCTTCCGGCATCTCGAGCTCGAAGTCGTGGACGGGCACGCCCGAGAAATTGCACAGCACAGCGACCGTGTTGCCGTGCCAGTCCGTGCGCGCGAAGGCGACGACGTTCGGGTTGTGCTGCGGACCGAACAGCCGCCGGAACGCGGCGCCGTCGTGATCGCGCGACCAGAGCGGTGCGTGCTCGCGGTAGGTCGCGTTGAGCACCGACACGAATGCCTGAAGCTGGGCGTGCAGCGGTTGGTCGAGAATCCACCAGTCGAGCGAGCGTCCCTCGGACCACTCCGAGATCTGCCCGAACTCCTGGCCCATGAAGAGCAGTTGCTTGCCCGGATGGCCCCACTGGAACCCGAGGAATGCGCGGGCATTCGCGAGCTTCTGCCAGTGGTCTCCGGGCATCCGTGACACCAGAGTGCCCTTGCCGTGCACGACCTCGTCGTGACTGATCGGCAGCACGAAGTTCTCGCTGAACGCGTAGACGAAGGTGAAGGTGATCTCGCCCTCGTGGTGCGCCCGGTACATCGGGTCTCGCCCGAAATACTGGAGCGTGTCGTTCATCCAGCCCATGTTCCACTTCAGTCCGAAGCCCAGTCCGCCCTGGCTGGTCGGGGCCGTCACACCGGGGTAGCTCGTGGATTCCTCGGCGATCATCGCGATACCGGGGTAGCGCTTGTACGCCGTCGCGTTGACCTCCTGCAGGAAGCCGATCGCCTCGAGGTTCTCGCGCCCGCCATGGATGTTCGGCGTCCACTCGCCTTCGTTGCGGGAGTAGTCGAGGTAGAGCATGGACGCGACGGCGTCGACGCGCAGACCGTCGACGTGGAACTCCTCGAACCAGTACAGGGCGTTCGCGACCAGGAAGTTGCGGACCTCGCGGCGACCGTAATCGAAGATGTACGTCCCCCAGTCCTTGTGCTCGCCGCGGTGGGGATCGGCGTGCTCGTAGAGCGGCCGTCCGTCGAATCGGGCCAGCGCGAACTCGTCCTTGGGGAAGTGCCCCGGGACCCAGTCCATGATCACGCCGATTCCCGCCTGGTGCAGCCGATCGATCAGGTGTCGCAGATCGTCCGGCGTGCCGAATCGGCTGGTCGGGGCGTAGTACCCCGTGACCTGGTAGCCCCACGAGCCCCCGAACGGGTGTTCCGCCAGCGGAAGGAATTCGACGTGGGTGAAGCCGAGTGAGGTGACGTGGCCGATGATGTCGTCGGCGGCGGTGCGGTACGTCAGGCCGGGGCGCCATGAACCGAGGTGGATCTCGTAGACCGACATGGGCTGGTCGACGGGCGTCGTGCGCGCGCGGCGTTCCATCCACTCGTCGTCCCGCCACTCGTGGCGCGCCTTGGTCACGACCGAGGCGGTTGCCGGCGGAACCTCGGCCCAGCGTGCCATCGGATCGGCTTTGATGATCCAGCGTCCGTCTCCCGTGAGGAGTTCGTACTTGTAGGCGGAGCCCTCGCCGACCGCCGGGACGAACAACTCCCACACGCCCGATCCACCCATCGAGCGCATCGGATGACTCTGGCCGTCCCAGCCGTTGAAGTCCCCGACGACCCGCACGGCCTGTGCGTTCGGCGCCCAGACGGCGAATGAGGTGCCCGCAACGCCCTGGTGATCGCGCAGGTGCGAACCGAGTACGCGCCAGAGCTCTTCGTGCCGCCCCTCGGCGATCAGGTGCAGATCGAGATCGCCGACGGTCGGAACGAAACGGTAGGGGTCATCGGCGGTCCACGCGGGTGCGGAGGCGTAGGTCGCCTCGATGCGGTACGGCACGGGGGCGCCGGGATGCGTGCCCTCCCAGATCCCGCTCCGCACGTGATCGAGAGCCGTGCGACCGCCGTCCGTGATCGCGGTCACCGTCTCGGCGAGGGGACGACGAACGCGAATCGTCGTGATCGCGTGGCCCGACGCATCCTGCCCGGCGTGATGCCCGAGCACACTGTGGGGCGAATAGTGCGAGCCCGTCGCCACCAGGTCGAGGTCGTTCTGCGACACGGTGTGTACTCCGTGCCCACGTGTCTCGTGCTCGGTCATCGGGGGCTCCTCACCATCAGAATGTGCACCGGCTCGGAGAAAGCATCGAGACGGACGTAGTTGCGGTCGCTCCAGGTCCACACGGCTCCCGAGACCAGGTCTTCGACCTCGAAGGTCTCGCCGGGCACCACGCCCCACTCCCGGGTGTCGAGATAGACGGTCGTTTCGCGCGCGGAGTGGGGGTCGACGTTCGCGACGACGATGAGCGTGTCGGACTCGCCCGTGGGGGTGAGCGCCGCATCGAGGTGCTTCGAGTAGACCAGGATCGCCTCGTCGTCGCTCCAGTGGATACGGATATTGCGCAGTTGCTGCAACGCGGGATGCTCGCCACGGACGCGATTCAGCATCCTGAGATACGGCGCGAGGGAATTGCCGGATGCCTCGGCACCGGCCCAATCGCGCGTCTTGTATTCGTACTTCTCGTTGTCGATGTTCTCTTCCGAGCCCGGTCGCGCAACGCTCTCGTACAGCTCGTATCCCGCGTAGACGCCGTAGGTCGGGGCGGCGGTGGCGGCAATGGCGGCACGCGTCTTGTAGGCGGCCCGGCCCCCGTATTGGAGGTACTCGGTGAGGATGTCGGGGGTGTTGACGAACAGGTTCGGACGCAGGAAGTCGGCCGTCTCGGTCGCGAGCCCCGTCAGGAACTCCTCGAGCTCCTTCTTCGTGTTTCGCCACGTGAAGTAGGTGTAACTCTGCTGGAATCCGGCCATCGCGAGTCCCTGCATGATCGCGGGGCGCGCGAAAGCCTCGGCGAGGAAGACGACACCGGGGTGTTCGGCACTCACAGTGCGGATCAGCCACTCCCAGAACTGCAGGGGTTTGGTGTGCGGGTTGTCGACGCGGAAGATCTCGACGCCCTGCGCGATCCAGTGCCGAAGCAGCCGCAGGGCTTCGGCGCGGATGCCGGGTCCGTCGTTGTCGAAGTTGATCGGATAGATGTCCTGATACTTCTTCGGCGGGTTCTCCGCGTACGCGATCGAGCCATCGGGCAGCGTCGTGAACCATTCGGGATGCTCCGTCACCCACGGGTGATCGGGCGAGGCCTGCAGCGCGAAGTCGATCGCGACCTCGATGCCCTCGGCGCGTGCCGCGCGCACGAACGCGCGGAAGTCGTTGAGCGTCCCGAGATCGGGGTGGATCGTGTCGTGCCCGCCCGCGGCGCCGCCGATCGCCCACGGCGAGCCCGGATCACCCGGTTCGGTCTCGAGTGAGTTGTTGCGCCCCTTGCGATGCGTTTCGCCGATCGGATGGATCGGCGGCAGGTAGAGAACGTCGAAGCCCATCGCGGCGACATCGGGCAGGCGCTTCATCGCGGTGCGGAACGTACCGCTCTTGACGCGTCCGTTCTTCAGGCGCTTCGCGCCCTCCGAACGGGGGAAGAACTCGTACCAGGCGCCCACCCCCGCGCGGCGGCGTTCCACGAGCAGCTCGCGCGTCGCGCCGATCGTCACGAGCGAGGCGACGGGGCGGGCCGCGAAGGATGCCGCGATCGAGGCGTCCTCGACGATCTCGAGCGCTTCGACATCCGTCACATCCGTGTCGCGAAGACGGGCAGCGGATGCCTGGAGCAGACGACGCTCGCCGGCCGGTCGGCTGCGTTCCGACGCGGCCCGCTCGAACAGGTCCGAGCCCATCCGACGCATCAGCGGTGCGTCGACGCCCGCGGCGATCTTCAGCCCGGCCGCATGGTGCCACGTCGCGTACTCGTCGGCGAAGGCCTCGAAACGGAAGGTCCACACGCCCTGTTCGAGCGGCGCGACGAGAACCCGCCAACGGTCGAAGCCGTCGTCGAGAGCCGTGAGCCGGTGCAACGACTCGTCACCGCCGGGGGAGAAGAGGCGCAGGTGCACGCCGATGCGATCGTGCCCCTCGCGGAACGCGGTCACGACGAACGGGACGGCCTCTGTCGCATAAGCCTTCGGCCGGTACAGGTCGCCCGGAACCGCCGGGTGCGGGTGGAACATCGGGATACGACCAGCCGCGGTCGTGCCCTCATCGGGCCACGCGACGGCGGGGCGGACGGGCAGGGCGGCGGCGCTCCGCCACGCTCGGGGGACAGCATTTGCAGAAGGGGCAGCCACACCCCGAACCTACCGTGCGTGCCCAGGCGACGATACGCCTTGCGCCGCCCGGCGAACGGTGTTATTCGGCGCGGAAGAGCCGCATCGACGTACCGGGCAACGGCACGAGATCACCCGGTTCGTAGGTCTCGGCGATCTCGGCCGGACGCTCGTCGATCGACGACCAGAGCTCGACGTAACGCGTCACCCCCTCGATGTCCGGCAGCGTGACGTCGATGGGCGACTCGTTGCCGTGGACCATGAGCAGGATCCGATTGAACGCCTCGTGCTCGGGGGTCGACGCCGCGACGTACTGAAGCGTCCGGTGCGCCGGGTTCGTCCAGCGATCGATCGACATCATGGCGCCGCTCTCGTCGTACCAGTCCATGACCGACGCGGAGGGGGTCGGCCGGTCCTGGACCGCGAAGCGGATCGGACGGAGCGCGGGGTTCTCGCCACGCAGCGTGATCAGACGACGGACGTGCGCCTGCAGGTCCTTCTGCCAATCGGCGTGGTCCCACGACAACCAGGTGAGGGTGGAATCGTGGCAGTACGCGTTGTTGTTGCCGCGCTGCGTGCGCCCGAACTCGTCCCCGGCGGTCAGCATCGGGATGCCCGAAGAGAGCAGGAGCGTGCCCAGTAGGTTTCGCATCGCCTTGCGTCGCGTCGCGAGGATGTGCGGATCGTCGGTCGGGCCTTCGGCGCCGTGGTTGAACGAGCGGTTGGTGTCCGCGCCGTCGCGGTTCTGCTCGCCGTTGGCGAGGTTGTGCTTGACGTCGTACGAGACGAGATCGCGGAGTGTGAACCCATCGTGGGCCGTGACGAAGTTGACGCTCGCGAGGGGCCCGCGCTCGTGCGAGAACGTGTTGGACGAACCGGCGAGGCGTGTCGCGAAGCCACCGATCCCGACAGGTGCCGTCGAGGCGCGTCTGGCGTAGTCGACGTCCGAGAGCCAGAAGTTGCGGACCCGGTCGCGATAGCGGTCGTTCCACTCACTCCAGCCGGCGCCGAAGTTGCCGGTCTGCCAGCCGCCCATGCCGACATCCCACGGCTCGGCGATCATCTTGACGTCGGCGAGCGCGGGGTCGTCCAGGATGGTGCGCAGCAGCGGGTGGTCCGGCGTGAAGTGATGCTGCGCGTCGCGGCCGAGGGTCGCGGCGAGGTCGAAACGGAACCCGTCGATCTGCAGGTCGTTCGCCCAGTAGCGGAGGGAATCGAGGATGAGGCGCGCCGAGGCATCCGTCGCCGTGTTCACGGCGTTGCCGCAGCCCGTCTCGTCGACGTAGGTGCCGTCATCGAGCTGGCGGTAGTACGAGCGGTTGTCGATGCCGCGGAAGCTCGACCGCGGTCCGCCCACGCCCTCTTCCGCCGTGTGGTTGTAGACGACGTCGAGGATGACCTCGAGTCCGGCCTCGTGCAGCAGGCGCACCATGCCCTTGAACTCGCGCAGGATCGCCTCGGGGCCCTCGCGTCGGCTGGCCTCGGTGGCGTACGCGGCGTGCGGGGTGAAGAAGTTGAGGGTGTTGTATCCCCAGTAGTTGCTGAGCCCGAGCTGGTGGAGGCGGGGTTCGCTCGCGAACGCGTGGACGGGCAGCAACTCGACGCTCGTGACGCCCAGGCCCTGGAGGTACTCGATCATCGCCGGGTTGGCGAGGCCCGCGTACGTGCCGTGGAGTGCGGGTGTGATCGCGGGATGGCGCTTGGTCAGACCCTTGAGATGTCCCTCGTAGATGACGGTGCGGTCGAGAGGTACGCGGGGTTTCTGGACTCCGCCCCAGTCGAACGATCCGTCGATTGCGACCGAGCGCCAGTCGCTGAACCCGCCGGACACCAGGCCACGGGCGTAGGGATCGAGCAGAAGGGTGCGGGGGTTGAAGGTGTTGCCGGGGCCGGTCGGGCCGCTGACGCGAATCGCGTAGCGCGTGCCGGGTCGGAGCAGCGGCGTGGTGACCTCCCACACCGAACCGCCGACGAGGCGCAGGGGAATCGTGTCAATGATCCAGTCGAGGTCGGTGTCGTCGAAGATCACGAGCTCGATGCCGTCGGCATGCCCCGACCACACGCGCAACCGACCGCCGTCGGACGTATACGTGACGCCGAGGTCATCGAGCGCGGGCGAGAGAAGTCCGGCGGGCGCGTCGGTCGTCGGTGTCGGGCTGACCATGGGGACAACCCTAACCAGCGCGTGAGTCCTGCGCGTTACGCGGAGGGGGACGTCCTCTCGGCGCACAGGCGTTCGTCGGGGCTCGGCGCGCACGCGTGCGTCTGAAGCCGCCGTGCCGCCGATATGTGAGAGTTGTGGGGTGAACGCCTACCTCGACCACGCGGCGACGACCCCGCTGCGGGCCGAGGCGCGTGCGGCGTGGCTCGAGGCATCCGCGGTCGTCGGCAACGCGTCGTCGATCCACGGTGCCGGCCAGTCCGCGCGGCGCCTGCTCGAGGACGCCCGTGATCGGCTTGCCGCCGCCCTCGACTGCCAGCCCATCGAGGTCGTCTTCACCTCGGGCGGGACCGAATCGATCAACCTGGCCCTCACGGGACTGCTGCGCGCCCGGCGTGCTGCGACCGGGCGCAACCTCCTCGTGGTGCCCGAGGGCGAGCACCACGCGACCCTCGACACGGTCCGCTGGCTCGAGACGAGCGGCGAGGCGGACGCGCGGTCGGTGCCGATCGACGCCGATGCCCGCATCGACCGGGACGCATGGAGCGTCGCTCTCGCGGACGAGCGGGTCGCGGTCGCGACGCTGCTCGGTGCCAACAACGAGGTGGGCTCGCTGCAGCCGGTGGCCGAGGCATCCGTCGCGGCATCCGATGCGGGCGTTCCCCTGCACGTCGACGCGGTCGGCACCTTCGGGCATGTGCCCCTGTCGTTTCGGGAGCTGCGCGGCGGGGCAGAGGGTGGCGCGGGGCTCGTCGCGCTGAGCGCGTCGGCGCACAAGATCGGCGGGCCGGTCGGGGTCGGGGCTCTTGTCGTGTCGCGGCACGTCACGCTCGAGGCGCTGCTGCATGGCGGCGGGCAGCAGCGGGGGCTGCGGGCGGGCACGCAGGATGTCGCGGGCGCCGTGGCCTTCTCCGTTGCCGCCGAGCTCGCGGTCGCCGAGTTGTCGGCGGAGGCCGTCCGGATCGGCGCGTTGCGTGACGAACTGGAGGCCGGTCTGCGGGCCACGATTCCCGATGTGGTCGTCTCGGCGAGCGGCGCGGATCGTCTTCCGGGGCACGTGCACGTCGTGCTGCCGGGCGCGCAGGGCGACTCGCTGCTGCTGCTGCTCGACGCCGCAGGCGTGGCCGTGTCGACCGGATCGGCATGTCAGGCCGGCGTGCCCGAGCCATCCCACGTCCTGCTGTCCATGGGCGTCGCGCCGGACATCGCGGCGGGTGCGCTCCGGTTCACCCTCGGCCGAACGTCGACGCCGGCAGACGTGGCGGCGCTGCTCGCGGCGCTCCCGTCGGCGTACGACCGCGCCCGGCGCGCGGGTCTGTCGTCCCGCACTCCGCGCGGCTGACGCGCGCGCATCGTGCTCGGCTGTCACACAACGGTGCTCCCGACCCGGCCGGGCGTCGATGTTCGACGAGCGGAGCGGCCCGCGCACAGGAGGCCCGCGTAGAATCGACGAATGCGTGTTCTCGCGGCGATGAGCGGTGGTGTCGACTCCGCGGTGGCCACCGCGCGCGCCGTCGATGCCGGACACGACGTCACGGGCGTTCACCTCGCCCTCTCGCGCGCCGGGGGGACGCTGCGCGCGGGGAGTCGCGGATGCTGCACGATCGAGGACGCGATGGACGCCCGTCGCGCGGCCGACCGTCTCGGCATCCCCTTCTACGTCTGGGACTTCTCGGAGCGCTTTCGCGACGACGTCATCGAGGACTTCGTCAACGAGTACGCCGCGGGTCGCACGCCGAACCCGTGCATGCGCTGCAACGAACGGATCAAGTTCGCCGCGGTACTGGAGAAGGCGCTCGACCTGGGTTTCGACGCCGTGGTCACGGGTCACTACGCGATCGTTCGGACCGGGGCATCCGGTGAACTCGAGCTGCACCGCGCGAGCGACGCCGCGAAGGATCAGTCCTACGTGCTGGGCGTGCTGACGGCGGAGCAACTGCCGCACACGCTCTTCCCGCTGGGTGAGACCCCCTCGAAGGCGCTCGTGCGGGCCGAGGCCGAGGCGCGCGGGCTGACCGTGGCGCAGAAGCCCGATAGCCACGACATCTGCTTCATCCCCGACGGCGACACGCGCGGCTGGCTGGCCGACCGCGTCGGCGCGGCGCCCGGCGACATCGTCGACGCATCCGGTGCCGTCGTCGGCGCGCACGAGGGCGCTCATGCGTTCACGGTCGGGCAGCGGCGCGGCCTCGCACTCGGTGTGCCCGCGGCCGACGGCAAGCCCCGGTTCGTGCTCGAGGTGCGTCCCGTGTCCAACACGGTCGTCGTCGGGCCGCGCGAGGCGCTGGCGATCGGCGAGATCTCCGGCGCACGGTTCACCTGGGCGGGATCCGCGGCGTTGTCCGTCGGGTCGGATCTGGCCTGCCATGTGCAGATCCGCGCCCATGCCGACCCTGTGCCCGCGACCCTGAGCTTCGTCGAGGGGGACGAGATCGACGGCGAGCCGATGCCGCGTCTCGTCGTGCATCCGGATGTGCCGCTCGACGGCGTCGCTCCCGGCCAGACCGCTGTGCTGTACAGCGGTACACGCGTGCTCGGGCAGTTCACGATCGACCGAACGGTTTCGGCGGTCCCCGCGGGCGTCTGACCCGCTTCGGCTGCGCATTCTCGCATCCGCTCCTTCGATCGATCGCGCGGATGCCGCGAACCGTAGCCGTCGTGTGGCCCGGGCACCCGAGACGCCGCGAACGGTCGCGATTCGCCGTGTGACGTCGCCGTGTGACGTCGTATCGCGACCGCTCGCGGAGCGCGGGCTGGGGTGGTCTGGCGGGACGGGACGCGAGACGGGCGGGTCGCGCCGGGCGGAGGACGGATGTCGGGGGCCGAACCTAAACTGAACCGGTGGCATCCGATATCTCCGAGCAGCCCGAAGCATCCGAGCTTCCCGATCTGACCCTCGAGCAGGCGCGTGACGCGTCGCGAGACCTCACCGAGCGGATCATGGGGGCGCGCGACGCGTACTACGGACGGGATGCGGAACTCGTCGATGACGCGACGTATGACGCCTGGATGCGTCGGCTCGAGGAGATCGAGCGGCTGTACCCCGAACTGCAGGGCCAGGATTCGCCGACCCTGACGATCGGAGCCGCGCAGGGGACGCAGTTCGCGCCGGTCGAACATGCCGAGCGGATGCTGAGCCTCGACAACGTCTTCTCGCTGGACGAGCTCCGCGAGTGGTGTGCGAAGGCACAGGCGGGGGCCGGTCGTGCGGTGAG
Source organism: Microbacterium sp. CJ77 (assembly GCF_002911615.1). Lineage (NCBI taxonomy): Bacteria > Bacillati > Actinomycetota > Actinomycetes > Micrococcales > Microbacteriaceae > Microbacterium > Microbacterium sp. CJ77. Next base: position 127,362 of record NZ_PQBR01000007.1, read on the forward strand.
ATGGCTGACCGAGCTGAAGATCGACGGCCTGGCGGTCAGCCTGCGCTACGAGAACGGCGTCCTGACGTCGGCGGCCACACGCGGCGATGGGCGCGTCGGCGAGGATGTGACGTTCAACGCCGTGCGGGTGCACGGCATCCCGATGCGTCTCGCGGGCACCGGGCATCCGCCCCTCGTCGAAGTCCGCGGTGAGGTCTTCATCCCGGTCGCTGCTTTCGCGGCACTCAACGCGTTGCAGGCCGAGATGCGTGATCGCGCGGTCGAAGAGACACGCGCGCGTTCGCGCGCCTTCGACGAAGAGAAGGCACTCGTCAGCGCGGAACGGCGGTTTCCCTCCTTCGCCAATCCGCGCAACGCGGCCAGCGGCGGACTTCGTCAGCAACTCGACAAGAAAGACGGACTCGAACTCGAGGCGGGTCAGGCACGCCTGGACTCTCTTCGCCTCTTCGTGCACGGCATCGGGGCGTGGGCCAGCCCGCCCGTCGGCTCCCAGAGCGAGATCTACGGCCTGCTGAAGGAGTGGGGGCTTCCCGTGAGCCCCTATTTCCGGACGACGGATTCGATCGACGGGGTGACGGCCTTCGTCGAGCACTACGGCGAACACCGCCACGACGTCGAGCATGAGATCGACGGCATCGTCGTGAAGGTAGACGAACTCGCGCTGCATGACGAGCTCGGCGCCACGAGCCGCGCGCCGCGCTGGGCGATCGCCTACAAGTACCCGCCCGAACAGGTCAATACGAAACTGCTCGACATCGTCGTCTCGGTCGGACGCACGGGCCGGGCGACCCCGTTCGCGGTGATGGCCCCCGTCCGCGTGGCGGGATCCGTCGTGCGTCAGGCGACGCTCCACAATCAGGATGTCGTCCGCGCGAAGGGTGTTCTGATCGGTGACACCGTCGTTCTGCGGAAGGCGGGCGACGTCATCCCCGAGGTGCTCGGGCCCGTCGTCGAACTTCGCGACGGGTCGGAGCGCGCGTTCGTGATGCCCCGGGAGTGCCCCGAGTGCGGCTGGCCGCTCGCCCCGGCGAAGGAGGGTGACGTCGATCTGCGCTGCCCCAACACCCGGGCCTGCCCCGCGCAGGTCCGCGGCCGGGTGGAGCACATCGGATCACGGGGGGCGCTCGACATCGAGGCGCTCGGTGAGGTGACGGCCGCCGCGCTCACGCAGCCGTCGAAGCCGAGAACCCCACCTCTGGAGACCGAGGCGGCCCTGTTCGACCTCACCCTCGAGCAGCTCGTGCCGATCGAGGTGATCGTCCGGGATGCCGAGACGGGCGAGCCGCGCGTCGACGAGAGAACGGGGAAGCGGGTCCGCCGCGCGCCGTTCCGCCGCAATCCCTCTCCCGCCGAGAAGAAGCAGGGACTCACCGGGCCTCAGCCATCCGCTCAGGCGATCACGCTTCTCGAGGAGCTGCAGAAAGCGAAGTCGAAAGATCTGTGGCGCTTCCTCGTGGCGTTCAACATCCGTCACGTCGGTCCCGTCGCAGCGCGTGCACTGGCGCAGTGGTTCGGCTCGGTCGACGAGATCCGTGCGGCCTCGCACGAAGAGCTCGCTGCCGTCGAGGGCGTCGGCGACATCATCGCGGACGCACTGATCGACTGGTTCGAGGTCGACTGGCACCAGGAGATCGTCGAGCGGTGGGCGGCCGCAGGCGCCCAGTTCGCCACGCCGGGTCACCCCGGTCCCGGCGCCGCGGTCGCGGCGGGCGGGGTACTCGAGGGCATCACCGTCGTCGCGACGGGGTCGCTCGAGGGTTACACCCGCGAGGGCGCGCAAGAGGCGATCATCGCGGCCGGAGGAAAGTCCGCCTCGAGCGTTTCGAAGAAGACCGACTTCGTCGCCGCGGGTCCGGGTGCGGGCTCGAAGCTCGGCAAGGCCGAGGAGCTGGGCGTGCGCATCATCGACGCCGAGCAGTTCCGGCTGCTGGTGACGCAGGGGCCGGCGGCGCTCGACGCGCTCGATCCCGACGCGGGGTAGCGGGTCTAGCTGTACTGACCTCGACCGTTGGTGATTCGGTCGATGGGGTTCGGCCTCCGATGCCGAGGTGGGCTCTGTCTAGGTTGTAGTAGTCGAGCCAGGCCCGCAAGGCGGCGCGGCGTTCGGCGTTCGAGGTGAAGGGGCGGGCGTAGGCCCACTCGGTGGTGAGGGTGCGGTTCAGGCGCTCGACTTTCCCATTGGTCCAGGGGCAGTGTGGCTTGATGAACTTCTGCGTGATGTGGTGCGCGTCGATCACGCGGTGGAATGCTGCAGACTTTCGGTAGGCGAACGCGTTGTCGCTGATGACGCGTTCGACCGTGACGCCGAGGGTGGCGTAGAACGCGATCGCCCGTTCGAGGAACCCGGCAGCGGTGACGCCCCTCTCATCGTCATGGGTCTCGGCGTAAGCGACGCGGGAGTGGTCATCGATCGCGGTGTGGATGTAGTCGTAGCCGATCCCGCGGCCGCGGACCTTTTCGCTGCGACCGTGAGCGCGCCATCCGCCGCCGTCGGGGATCCGGCCGAGCTTCTTCACGTCGATGTGGATCAGCGACCCGGGATGGGCGTGCTCGTAGCGGTTCGCGGACCGCCGGGTTGCCTTGATCACGACGCCGGTGACCGGGTCGAGGTCCCGCAGCAGCGGAACATGATGGCGGCGCAGCACCCGACCGACCACGGACGCGTGCATCCCCAGCCGTGCGCCGATGAAGACCGGGCCGCGACGGGTCAGTTCACGCATGATCCTCACTCGCGTCTCCTGGCAGGGTCCCGTCTGGTGCGGATGGGTGTGAGCGACGCTGGAACGCTCCTGCAGTCCCGCGACGCCCGCCTCCCGGAACCGCCGCCACCACCGCCACGCGGTCGTGCGGGAGATGCCCATCTCCGCCGCGACATGCGCGACCGCACGCCCCGACTGGATGCGCTGGACCATGATCAACCGGCCGGCCGGAGTCAGCCGGGCATTAGCGTGAGACAAGAGAGACCTCCGTGGGTTCGAGCTGAAGAACTAGACAGCTCCAACTCGACCCCGGAGGTCTCTCCTACGTCAACAACGATCCGGGTCGGTACATCTAGCGCCCCGCGTTCAGCTTCAGGAGCGACTCGCGCACCTGTCGGCGGAGCACCTTGCCGATCAGGGACTTGGGCAGCTCGTCGACGACGAAGATCCGGCGCGGCACTTTGTAGGGCGTCAAGATGCCGCGCGCGAACTCGCGCACGGATTCCTCGTCGATTGTCGCGCCCGCGACGGGCACGATGGCGGCGACGACCTCTTCCCCCGAGCGCTCGTTCGGCAACCCGACGACGGCCGCATCCTCCACATCGGGGTGCTGACGCAGCGCGATCTCCACCTCGGTCGGCGCCACGTTGAAGCCGCCCGTGATGATGAGCTCCTTGATCCGGTCGACGATGCGGACGAACCCCGCCTCGTCGATCGTCACGATGTCGCCGGTGCGAAACCATCCGTCGACGAACACTCTGCCGGTCTCTTCGGGCTTGCCGTAGTAGCCCGAGAAGACCTGCGGTCCGCGCACGAGCAGTTCGCCGCGCTCACCGGCGGGCACATCGCGCGTGGGTTCGTCCGGGTCGACGACCCGGCACTCGGTGCCCGGGAGCGGGAGGCCGACCGTGCCCGGGACGCGGTTGTCGGCCACCGGGTTGGCCATGAGCACGGGGGAGCACTCGCTCAGCCCGTATCCTTCGACGAGGTACCCGCCGGAGGCTGCCTCGAAGGGCACGACGAGCTCATGGGGCAGGGCCATCGCGCCCGAGATCGCGACCTCGGTGCCGGCGAGTGAGACGCCCTTCTCGAGGGCGGCCTTCAACAGACGCTCCGCAATCGGCGGCACGAGCGGCAGGAAGGTGGCCGGATGCTTCTTGGTGACGGCCAGCACCATGTCGGGATCGAAGCGCGGGAACAGGACGAGCCGCGCGCCCATCGACATCGCGAATGTCAGGCACAGGGTCAGACCGTAGGCGTGGAACATCGGCAGGACGGCGTAGACGACGCATCCCTCTCCGCGTCGGATCGACGGGACCCACGCGCGCGACTGCGCGGCATTCGAGAGCAGGTTGCGGTGCGTGAGCGAGGCGCCCTTCGGGGTCCCCGTGGTGCCGCTCGTGTACTGGATGATCGCGAGGTCGTCGGTTTCGGGCTTCGGGACGGTCGAGGGCAGCGGATCGGCCGACACGAGGGTCTCCCACGGCACCGTGCCGCGAACACGTGTCGTGAGCGCCTCGCGTGCCTCGCGTGCCTTGCTGATCGGAAGCCTGAGAGCGATCCGGGTGCGCGCAGGCATCGCGCGCGTCACATCGACCGAGACGATGGTCTGCTGCTCCAGGTCGGCGGGAAACTCCTGCAGGGTCTGGACGACCTTGTTCCAGGCGATGGTGTGCACCGCGCCGTGGTCTTCGAACTGTTTGCGCAGCTCGCGCGGTGTGTACAACGGGTTGTGCTCGACGACGACCGCGCCGAGGCGCAGTACGGCGTAGAACGCGACGATGTGCTGCGGGCAGTTCGGCAGCACGATCGCGACGGGGTCGCCCCGCTTCACGCCCCGGGCGCGGAGTCCCGCGGCGGCGCGCTCGATCTGCTGCTGCAGCTCCCGGTAGGACGTGGTGCGTCCGAAGAACTGCAGGGCCGGAGCATCCGGATAGTCCCGTGCGGACGCCTCGACGATGTCGACGAGCGAGCCCGATACGGGTTCGAGGTCGTGCGGGACTCCGTCGGCGTAGCTCTGGATCCACGGCCTGGGCGGCTCATATGTCGTCGTCACGTCGCCAGCCTATTGCGGTGCGTGCGTCGATCGGGTGGGCCGCGCGGTGCGGTCCGGCGACACACCCCATGTGCGGCGCGATACCCTGTGGCGCGGGGTGTTTTTGCCGCGGGATGGGTGTTTCGCTGGGGGATGCGGGGTCAGGGCACCGGTACTAGCGCAGGCGCAGGGGAGCGGCAGGCCCGACGCCTAGAATGGGGCAGTGTCTGAAATCACCCCCGAACTCGTGCGCCATCTGGGCGTGCTCGCCCGGATCCAGCTGACAGACGAGGAGGTGGACCGCCTCACGGGCGAACTCGACGTCATCGTCGACAACATCGCCAAGGTGTCGCAGGTCGCCACCCCGGACGTCCCCGCGACGAGTCACCCCGTTCCCCTCGAGAACGTCTTCCGTCCCGACGTCGTCAGCGAGACGCTGACCCTCGAGCAGGCCCTCCAGAATGCCCCGGATGCAGCAGACGGGCGTTTTCGCGTGACCGCGATCATGGGGGAGGAGCAGTGAGCGATCTCACGCGGCTGAGCGCCGCGGCGCTGGCCGACGCCCTCGCGAAGGGCGAGGTCTCGAGCGTCGACGCGACCCGCGCACACCTCGATCGGATCGCCGCCGTCGACGGTGACGTTCACGCGTTCCTCCACGTCAGCGATCACGCCCTGGACGTTGCCGCCGACATCGACCGCCGCCGCGCGGCGGGTGAGGAGCTCGGCCCCCTCGCCGGTGTGCCCCTCGCGATCAAGGACGTGCTCGTCACGACGGACATGCCCTCGACCAGCGGCTCGCGCATCCTCGAGGGCTACATGTCACCCTTCGATGCCACCGTCGTCGCGCGGTCGCGCGCCGCGGGACTCGTGCCGCTCGGCAAGACCAACATGGACGAGTTCGCCATGGGGTCGTCGACCGAGCACTCCGCCTACGGGCCGACGCACAACCCGTGGGATCTCGAGCGCGTTCCGGGCGGCTCGGGTGGCGGGTCCGCCGCGGCCGTCGCGGCGTTCGAGGCGCCTCTCGCGCTCGGCTCGGACACGGGCGGCTCCATCCGCCAGCCCGCACACCTCACCGGCACCGTGGGCGTGAAGCCGACGTACGGCGGGGTCAGCCGGTATGGCGCGATCGCCCTCGCCTCGAGCCTCGACCAGGTCGGTCCCGTCACGCGCTCGGTGCTCGACGCGGGCCTGCTCCACGACGTCATCGGTGGGCACGACCACCGTGACTCCACCTCGCTGACGGATGTCTGGCCGTCGTTCGCCGAGGCCGCTCGCAGCGGCGCCCGCGGTGACGTTCTCAAGGGTTTGCGCGTCGGCGTGGTCCGCGAGTTGCCCGACAGCGGATTCCAGGCAGGTGTCTCGGAATCCTTCCGCGCATCGCTCGCGCTGCTCGAGGCGAACGGGGCCGAGATCGTCGAGATCAGCGCCCCGCACTTCGAGTACGGTGTGGCCGCCTACTACCTGATCCTGCCGGCCGAGGCGTCCAGCAACCTGGCCAAGTTCGACTCGGTCCGCTTCGGCATGCGGGTCACCCCGCACGCCAACTCGACGGTCGAGGATGTCATGGCCGCGACCCGCGAGGCGGGCTTCGGCGATGAGGTCAAGCGCCGCATCATTCTCGGCACCTATGCGCTCTCGGCGGGGTACTACGACGCATACTACGGCTCGGCGCAGAAGGTCCGCACGCTGATTCAGCGCGACTTCGACGCGGCGTTCGGCACCGTCGACGTGATCGCGACCCCGTCGGCCCCGACGACCGCGTTCCGCCTCGGGGAACGCGTCGACGACCCGTTGCAGATGTATCTGAACGACGTCACGACCATTCCGGCGAACCTCGCCGGTGTGCCCGGCATCTCGATCCCGTCGGGCTTGGCAGAAGAAGACGGCCTGCCCGTCGGCATCCAGTTCCTCGCGCCCGTCCGCGAGGACGCGCGTCTGTACCGCGTCGGCGCGGCGCTCGAGGCGCTGCTCGAGGATGCCTGGGGCGGACCGTTGCTCGATCGGGCGCCCGCGCTCACCACCCGAGGAGGGGTTTCCTGATGGCCAAGGCCCCGCTGATGGACTTCGACAAGGCTCTCGAACTGTTCGAGCCCGTACTGGGCTTCGAGGTGCACGTCGAACTCAACACCGCGACCAAGATGTTCTCGACCGCACCGAACTCGTTCGGTCGCCCCGCGAACACCGACCTGGCACCGGTCGACCTGGGACTGCCCGGTTCGCTGCCGGTCGTGAACGAGCAGGCCGTCCGCTACTCGATCAGCCTGGGTCTCGCCCTCGGCTGCCAGATCGCTCCATCGAGCCGCTTCGCGCGCAAGAACTACTTCTACCCCGATCTGGGCAAGAACTACCAGATCTCGCAGTACGACGAGCCGATCGCCTTCGAGGGCAGCGTGACCGTCGAGCTCGAGGACGGTACCGAGGTCGTCGTGCCGATCGAACGCGCGCACATGGAAGAGGATGCGGGCAAGCTCACCCACGTCGGGGGCGCGACCGGACGCATCCAGGGTGCCGAGTATTCGCTCGTCGACTACAACCGCGCGGGCGTCCCGCTCGTCGAGATCGTGACCAAGCCGATCTACGGGGCGGAGCACCGCGCGCCCGAGATCGCCAAGGCGTACGTGCAGACGATCCGCGACATCGTGCTGGCGCTCGATATCTCGGACGCGAAGATGGAGCGCGGCAACCTCCGCTGCGACGCGAACGTGTCGCTGCGCCCGCGCGGTCAAGAGAAGCTCGGCACGCGCACCGAGACGAAGAACGTCAACTCGATGCGCTCGGTCGAGCGTGCCGTTCGGTACGAGATCCAGCGTCAGGCCGCGATCCTCGCCTCGGGCGGCACGATCAGGCAGGAGACGCGACACTGGCACGAAGACACCGGCACGACGTCGCCCGGTCGTCCGAAGTCGGATGCCGACGACTACCGCTACTTCCCGGAGCCCGATCTGCTTCCCGTGGTGCCCGCGCCCGAGCTGATCGAAGAGCTGCGTGCCGCGCTGCCCGAGGCTCCGCCCGCTCGGCGCCGTCGGCTGAAGGCCGAGTGGGGCTTCACGGACCTCGAGTTCCAGGATGTTGCCAACAACGGTCTTCTTGCCGAGGTCGCCGCGACCATCGAGGCCGGCGCTTCGCCGACCGCGGCACGCAAGTGGTGGACGGGCGAGATCACGCGTCTCGCGAACGTCGCCGGGCGAGAGGCATCCGATCTGATCGCACCCGCGGATGTCGCGGCCGTGCAGGCTCTCGTGGATGCCGGAACCCTCAATGACAAACTTGCGCGCCAGGTGCTCGAGGGCGTCATCGCGGGGGAGGGGGGCCCGCAAGAGGTCGTGGACGCGCGTGGCCTGGCCGTCGTCTCGGACGACGGCGCCCTGATCGCCGCCATCGACGAGGCGCTGAAGGCGCAGCCCGATGTTCTGGAGAAGATTCGCGACGGCAAGGTTCAGGCGGCCGGTGCGGTGATCGGCGCGGTCATGAAGGCCATGCGCGGTCAGGCCGACGCGGCCCGCGTGCGCGAACTGGTCCTGGAGCGCGCCGCCCAGCTGTAGCGATCATGCCTGCCGCTCGAAGGCGGCCAGGTGGTTCTCGGAGGCGGTGAGCAGCCGTTTCAGCAGGGCGGCGATGTCAGCGGGCGCTCCGGGGATCGTGGCGGAGAGGTCGGCGATGTCGGTCTTCTCGATCGTGATGCCCACCTGGATCGCGTCCGCCAGCGACCGCGATCCGAGGGCGATCAGGTCGTCGTACATCGCCTGGAGCGATGCGTCGGTGAAGACTGCGAGCTCGTCGGTACGAGGGTCCGCGAGATCGTATGCGGGGAGGATTTCGGCGACCGCACCCTCGTGAGTGGTCTCGGATGCGGCGATGTTGGAGAAGACCCTGACGTCCCACATCTCGCCGAGCGCGGTGTACACGTCGTGTGCGAGCTTCTCTTCTTCGATCAGGTACGGCAGCCGTGATTCGGCCGACGCGGCCGGATCTGTCGGTTCGCTGGGCGCGGTGTCCTGCGCGGCACACTCGACGCGCTCCTGGGTCGCTGCGACCGTCCCTTCTGCCGCGGTGTCGTCTGCTGAGCAGCCCGCCAGGACGAGGGTGGACAGGGCGACGAACGACAGGGCGAGTGTCGTCAGCGACCGCGTTCGGGTGGGTCCGGTGTTCATCTCATTACCTCCGTTGCAATACCCCCGAGGGTATGTACGGCGCGTGATGGTTGTCTCTTCAGGGCCTATGGAAACGGTGAGAACGCCAAGCAGGCGAGCGAGTGTCGGTGCCCCAGGCGAGAATGGGAGCATGGGACGCGGCGACGGGAGCGGGCGGATCGTCTCCGCCGACGACGCCGACGACTCGGGCACGGGAATCCTGCATGTCGATATGGACGCGTTCTATGCAGCAGTCGAGGTGCTCGACAATCCCGCGCTGCGCGGCAAGCCCATCATCATCGGCGCGCCCGAGGGGCGGTCGGTCGTCTCGAGCGCTTCGTACGAGGCACGCCGTTTCGGTGTCCGATCCGCGATGCCCGTTTCACAGGCGCTGCGCCTGTGCCCCCGCGCGATCGTCGTCCCGCCGCATTTCGACCGCTACCTCGCGCTCTCGGCGGATGTCATGCGGATCTTCCACGACGTCACACCGCTCGTGGAGCCGCTGTCGATCGACGAGGCGTTCCTCGACGTCCGCGGCGCCCGACGACTCTGGGGGAGCCCCGGCGAGATCGCCCGGATGCTGCGCCAGCGCGTCAAGGAACAGACGGGCCTGACCTGCAGCGTCGGGGTCGCCGCGACCAAGCACGTCGCGAAGATGGCGTCGACCATCAGCAAGCCCGATGGCATGCTGATCGTCCCGGCGGCAGAGACAGCGGCCTTCCTGGGACCGCGGTCGGTGCGCGCCATGTGGGGTGTCGGTCCCAAGTCCGCCGAGGCGCTCGAGGCGCGAGGCATCCGCACGATCGCCGACATCGTCGAGACCCCGCGCGACGTCCTCGATCGGATCGTGGGCGCTGCTTCGGGCGAGCGGCTCGCACAGTTGGCTCGAGGGATCGATCCCCGCGAAGTGTCCACGACCCGGGTCGAGAAGAGTATCGGCCACGAAGAGACCTTTCACGAGGATGTCTCGGACCCCGCATTCCTCCGTTCCGAACTCCTGCGCCTGTCCGATCGCGTTGCCCGGCGGCTGCGCGCGGGGGGATGGGACGCCGCGACCGTGGCGATCAAGGTCCGCTTTGCGGATTTCACGACGATCAGCAGGTCTCGCACACTGTCCGAACCGACGGACGTCGGTCAGCGAATCGGTGACGAGGCGCGTGATCTCTTCACCTCGATCGACGCACGGCAACCGATTCGCCTGCTCGGTGTGCGCGCCGAGAACCTCCGTCCAGCGGCGCGAGGGCAGTCGTTGTGGGATGACGACGAAGATCGTCGAAAGCTCGAAGACACCCTCGATGCGGCGTCCGCGCGATTCGGCGGCGCCGCCGTCATGCGTGCCACCTTCGTCGGCCGGTCGGAGCGGCCGACGGCCCTTCCGTCGCACCCCCGTCCACCCGCGTCCCACGACTGATCGCATCCGCAAACCTCTCGTCACTGACGGGATCGCGCGCTAGCGTGGGGGGATGCCCAACATTGCACAGGAGCTCGCCAAGCAGTCCGTTCACTTCGGCGTCAGCAGCGCCTACGGCGATCAGCAGGACGTCGACGGCGTGCGTATCATCCCCGTCGCCGCGACGTGGCACGGCTTCGGCGGCGGGTCGGACGAGAAGGGCAACGAGGGTGGCGGCGGTGGCGGCTACTCGATGCCCTTCGGCGCGTACATCCGCCGGGGTGACGACCTGCGTTTCGAGCCGAACATCATCGCGCTGCTCGGCGTCGGTATCCCCTTCTTGTGGGTCGCCGGCCGGGCGCTCAGCCGTGTCATCCGCGCCCTCAAGAAGTAGGCAGACGCCGGACGACCCTCTCGTCGCGGCGTCCGAAGCCGCGGTCGCGCGCATCGTGCGCGACGTGCGCGGCCTCGACGCCCTCAACCCCGTCGTGCTCATCGATGGTCAGAGCGGTGCAGGGAAGTCGCGCTTGGCGGCGGCACTCGTGCGGCAGTGGCCATCCGCGGGTCGAGTGCAACTGGTGGCGCTCGATTCCATCTATCCCGGGTGGGACGGCCTCGGGTCCGGGGTCGAGATCGCACGCCAGGACATCCTCGTGCCCCACGCCCGAGGGCTGATGGGTGTGTGGCGTCGCCATGACTGGGAGATGGATGCGCCGGCCGAGGCGCACGCGGTCGATCCATCGCTCCCGCTCATCGTCGAGGGCTCGGGCATCATCACCGCCCAGACACGGCGTCTGTGCGATATCGCCGTCTGGGTCGACGCCCCTGTCGAGGCCCGCAAGCGACGCGCACTGCAACGCGACGGTGATACCTACCGACCCCACTGGGACCGGTGGGCGGCTCAGGAGCGTGCGCACATCCTCGCGGACGATCCCGAGGGGCGGGCGACGCTCATCGTCTCGATGCCCTGAGCGACCGCTCCGCGAGAGCATGGCGGGCGGTCATCCCGTAACGAGCACTCCGCGGTCCGTCAGTCGGCGGTCTCGAGAGCGCGGACGATCCCGTCCAGGCGGAAGCCGATCCAGTCGTACACGGCGAAGCGGTCATCGTTCGGATCGTGGTCGTCGTCGTCGCCCACTACGCCGAGTCGTGTGGCGATCACGAGCCGAATGGCGGTGAGAGTACGCATCCAGGCCCACCCGGCGTCACCCTCGATCGCGAGATCGATCGTGTCGTCCTGCGGGGCGATGGTCGGATGGAGCGCGTGCGGGTCGCCGGAGGCGAACGACGGCGCCAGGTCGGCCAGCACCCGAAGGGCGTCGTGCTGGCGGCGCTCGAGCAGATCGTGGCGCGTCGCGTCGTGGAACTCGGCAGCGGCCTCTTCGTCGTCGGGGTAGGGGTTAGGCGCCAGGCGGGCGAGCGCCGGATCATCGGCCGCGTCGGACGCCTCGGCATCCGCGACGGCGTGGGGCTCGAGCAACTCCGAGAACTGGGCGACGAGGTCGGCGAGTTGCTGAGCCTCGAGGCGCGAGATCGTCAGAATGAGCGCATTGTCGGTCATTGGGGAACCCTCCGAACGGTGGCCCACAGGCCGTAGTCGTGCATCGCCTGCGCGTGCAACTCCATCTGCTCGCGTGGGCCCTCGGCCACGATCGCGTGTCCACGTTCGTGGACATCCATCATGAGTGCGGTAGCGCGATCGACCGAAAAGCCGAAGTAGGTCCGGAACACGTGCACGACGTAGCTCATCAGGTTGACCGGGTCGTTCCAGACGACGGTCTGCCAGACGGCCGGATGCTGGGGGTTCTGCTCTTGCCGCACGTCTCGGTCGATGTCGGGGAGGGCGGTCGACATCATGCCCAGCCCAATTCGTGCAGACGCTCATCATCGATGCCGTAGAAGTGGGCGATCTCATGCACGAGGGTCGTATGCACCTCGTCGCGAAGCTCGTCTTCGTTCTCGCAGGCCGCGAGGTGGGGCTCGCGATAGACGATGATGCGATCGGGCAACTCGCCGATCCCGTAGCGGTCCCGCTCGGTGAGTGACGTGCCGTCGTACAGTCCGAGCAGATCGAGAGTGCCGTCCTCGGGGCGGTCCTCCACCACGAAGACGACATTGTCGAGCCCCTCGACCATCTCGTCGGGGAGCGCATCGAGTTCTGAGACGACCAGCGCCTCGAACGCCTCGGCATTCAGATCAATCATTGGGGTGCCTGAGTAGTACGTTCGGCAACTCCGCCCCCAAGACAAAGACCCTGGTCAACCGCCTAGACCGTGGGGTCTACGAGGTCTCTCGACGCCCCCAGGATACCGCTCCGAAGGACGATCGTGGCCCCGTTGTGAGGACTGTCGAGACGGCTCAAACTTTCCTCACCGCCGCTGAGGTGGACGCGCTCGTCGGCGACTACCTGGCAGGGATGAGCGTCAAGGCACTCGCCGAGAGGTATGGCATCCATCGCGCCACGGTGTTCGCGCACCTGCGTCGCCGCAACGTGCCTAGCCGCCGCCCGGGGCTGGGGATCGACGAGAAGGCGGAGGCGGTGCGACTCGCCCGAGCGGGCGTCTCGATGCGCGCGATCGGTCGCCGGATGGGCGTGGATCGTAAGGCCGTACGTGCGGCGCTGGTCGAGGCCGGACTCATCGTGGACGAAGCGAGCGATGACTCCTAGCTGCGGTTCCGAGTTGCTGATCCGTCGGTAGCGCTCTGCGCACCTCGTCGGTAACGAGCGCCGAGAGGAACCGATGATGGCCAGCTTGAGTGATGTCGCGAGCGATGAGCGCACTGCGAGGATGGTGCTGTCGATGCTCGTCGAGCCCAATGACCCGGTGACAGGACGCATCTTGGCCCGGCTCGGCGCAGTTGAAACGCTTTGGCTCGCTGAACACGACGGTGCAGTAGTCGGGCTGAGCCCTGTGGACGCGCAGGTCTGGCGCGACCACCTCAGCGTGCCAGACGCGAAGGAACTCGCCGCGCGTATCGACCAGGTGCAGCAATCGGGAGTTCGAGCACTCGTCCCAGGCGATAGCGACTGGCCTACCGCCGTCGACGATCTTGGTGAAGTTGCGCCCTACCTGCTGTGGACTCGCGGCGCGTCATCCTTCCTCTCCCGTCCGATGAGCGATTTCGTCACGATCGCCGGCGCTCGGGCATGCACGTCCTACGGCGACTACGTAGCTCGGGAACTCGCCAGTTCCGTTGCCGCAGACGAACGAGTTGTCGTTGCGGGAGGCGCCTACGGGATCGAAGGCGCGTCACATCTGGCAGCCCTCGCGGCGGGTGGCGACACGATCGCCATCCTCGCCAACGGAGTCGATCGTCCGTACCCCGTCGGCCATCGCGACCTGCTTGATCGCGTCGCTGATGTCGGTCTTCTTGCAAGCGAGGTTCCGCCCGGCGCCGTTCCGTCTCGGCACCGGGTCATCGCCCGCGCCCGGCTGATGGCTGCGCTGTCCTCTGCGACGGTCATCGTCGAGGCAGGCGGTCGGTCAGGTTCACTTGTGGTTGCCCAGCGAGCCGCCGAACTCGGCCGACGTGTCGGAGCCGTCCCTGGCCCGGTCACGAGTGCCGCGAGCGTTGGGCCGCATCGTTTGCTGCGCGATGGCATAGCGTCCCTGGTGGCGGATACTTCGGACCTCGCGAGTCTGGTTGGACCAGGCCAGGTGTCACGAGAGCGACTCGACATGGAGCAGGTCCGCCCACCTTCGCCTGCTCCGACGCGCACGCTGTAGCGCGCCGGGTCGGCACAGGCCGCCTGGCACTTGAACTCAGCGAGGGCTTCGAGTGAGTTCGCGCAGTGTCATATCGGAGCGTTCCTGCCGCTGCGCGCGGTACGCACGGGCGCGAGCTTTCGTGAGGAGAACGACGCTCACAGGGCCGATGGCCAGCATCTTGAGAGCGTTCCAGATGCAGAGCAGGACTACGAGGTGGAGCCACCCCGGGCCGCCACTCTCGATGAGCGTGGTGCACCAGAAGGCGACGGCCAGGTAGGGGCCGGCAAGAAGCATCGCTGGCACGCCCCACTTCAGTCCCTTCCGGGTGCGGATCAGGTCGAGCAGGACATTGCTCGGCATGTAGCGGCGCAGGAAGTAGCGAACCTCGGCGCTGGCCGTCCACAGTAGGCGGATCATGATGGGCTCCTCTCAACACGCGAGTCATTGTCGAGACGGTGCGTGGAGAGTGACCCGAAGGTCTGCCGCGAGCGGCCCAAAGGTAAGGAGAAATCCGCCTCGCCTTCCAGGGTACGCCGAGGTGTCGACATTTGGAAGGCTCCGAAGGGCCCGGGCGCGACCCGCATGTGGGAAGCCTTCAGCCCCTGCGGCGTGCTGAGAGGTGGCGGCTTCGTTGAGCGCCGGGAGCGCGCGGAGGGCGCTGTCACGACTCCGACCCTGCGGTAGTGGAGCCCCGGTAGGCCCTCGCCTCAGACGGTCAGAAGGGTGTCGGCTAGCGACTCGGACACTACGTCGATAGCGCCGGTCACGACAGCGAGGCGCTTCAGATTCGTCCAAAGCTGATGGCGAGTTTCCTGGTTCGAAGCCCGCCACAGGGTAGCAAGGCGTTTCTCCAATGCGGTCGTCTCACCGGGTGTCCGCGCACGTACCTGCCGTGCCGGGAAGTCGGTCTCGGGCAGCACTCGGTCACGAGGCATAGCCGTTAGCAGAGCGTCACTCATCGCGCTGTTCACCGAGAAGTAGGTCCCAAGTCTCATTGCCTCAGTCAACTCGCTAGACGTACCAAGAAACCAGTGGAGAATGACGCCGGGATGGGCGCGTTGCTTCACCAGGTCGAGGACTTCGCGTGTGCGCCCGGTGGAGTGGATGGAGATCATGACTGGCTTGCCGTCGCAGGCGTCGAGGACGTCACTGAGTATTTGCTCTTGCTCGTCGCGAGCGCCGCGACGGTCCAGACCGACCTCTCCCACAAGCGCAAACCGAGGAAGGAGCTGACGAAACACTTCTGGGTTGTACTCCGCACGCGCAGTCGCGACCGCTGGGTGGACGCCGATACCCCAGGTAAGACCGCGGTCGTCGCGGTTCATGACAAGTCGTGCCTCGGAGAGACTGCGGGTAACCGCGAAGACGTGAGAGTGACCGAGAGTGGCGAGTTGGCTGTGAGTCACGTCTGGTGCGACGTGGGCATGGCAGTCCAGAGTCGGGAGTCGGTCTTGGCGATTGCTCATGGGAGCTCCAACATCGCGAGCTCATCCAGTCCCCGCTGAACAAGGCCCTCAACGCGATCGAGATCGTAGTCGGGTGGCCAGGTTCCGGAGTCGATTGCGTCCGCGTCCGCTCCAGCCTCGATTGCATATCGGACGGCCTCGATATCGCCCCGTCGGGCGTCAATGAGTTCGGCGAGGTGGGTTCCGGATATCGCGTGACAGAGGTACTGAGTCTTGTCCGGAACCTCGGCCTTGATGAACGTTGCGCGGCGCACCATGCAAGGCACGCAGAGACCGCAGTTGAGATTGGGCGATCCTCCGAACCAGTTGCCGCCGAGCTTGCTACACGAGAGCGTGGCGGCTGCAGTCTCCTGCCAGCCGGACGGTGGGCGGAGGCCACGGATGCTCTGCATCATTTCGCCCTTCGTCATCCATTCGAACGGGTTCGTGACGGTGACGTCGATGTTCAGTGCGGTCAGAATCTCTGCGACGCGCCTGAACGTCTCGGGATGGGTGGAGCGGGTTGACAAGGCGCCGCCTCGATTGGGTCTCAGTGGCAGATTGATTCCTGTGTAGCCGTTCTCGGGGATAATCAAGCTCCGTGAACCAAGGCTGCTCGCGACAGCGACGCCCAGGCTCAGAAACATGAAGGCCCTGCTGCGACTGCTCGGCTCACGGCGCCTGATTGCTTGTGCGAGTTGGACTCGCGTGTAGGACGGTGCAGGAGCGAAAGACTGGCCCAGCCAGGTTCCGACAGTGGACTGCGCACCGCGGATCGACGTGGCGCTGTCCTTGTGCCCAACGAAGATCGTCTCGGCGCCCGACATCAGCAGTTGGATCGCACCGAGGAACGAGTCCAGCCCGCCGCTCAAGAGCGCAACCGAGCCGTTCTCGCCGACCTTCAGGGTCTCCTCGAAGTCGACCTCGGCTCCTCCGGCCACGGTTAGGTTCCAGGTGTCGCCGGTAAGCCAGCCTAGAAGCTCCGAGGTCGTGTCGAGGAGCTCCTCGGTCCACAGTTCTGGGGCCACGACCGTAACGTGGAGCGCGATGTCTCGGCTGAAGCGGGCTCCGCGCCTGGTGCTGCGATCGGCCATGTATGCGCCGGCGGCGATGTGGACAAGGTCCGCCACTGCGGGGGCAACGTCTTGCAGAGGTGCGAGGTTCCAAGCGAGGTCTGACACGACGGACTTCGTGTGGCCGGGCGCGGTTGGCCACTTGAGGGTGTCGTATCCCTGGAGCCGTGACTTCTTGTCGCCTTGAGCCCTAACGACATAGGCCCCGGATGCTGTCACGATCGCTCGCCTTTCAGGAGTCGCAGCACGTCGGCGCTCATCTGGCGTGCGACTTGGTGGAAGTCTCGCGTCGTGACGGTGCCGTAGCTGCCGAGGTCGAGCTTGTTGACCTTGGCTTTGACCCACTGTCGAAGTCCTGTTTCGCGCTGGTGCGCCTGCTTTGCCGTAACGGAGTTAGCGAGTATCTGGTCTCGTAGTTCTATCAAACCGAGTCGGACGGTCAGTTCACCTATGAAGTTGCGGATCGCCTCAAGCCCTGAGAGATTGCTGGACTCGGGGCCGCTTGCGAGCAGGACTTTGATCTGTTCCAGAGACGCCTGGCGCATCGCTTGCTCATCTGGGTGCCCGGCCTGCCCGATCGCGACATCGAGAATCCGCGCGCACCGCATTCGCGGTGACAGCGCGTCCAACTCCTCCAACGTCAGTCCGTAGCCAGCGAGCGTTGCGGAGTCGCGATCTCGGTACGCCGTTGCGGCACCGATAGCGCTGCCGCCCCGAGCTGCCTGTGCCGTGACCCGGCGCCCACCACCCGATGAGCCGCCACCTCCTGAAGCACCCCCGCCGCCTGACGAGCCCCCGCCGCCTCCTCGGCCACCACCGCGACGCGGCAGGGTATCCGACAGTGCGAACGACGGGACAGAGGGACGGCGCGCATCGGGGTCCTCGCCAATCAGAGCTCCAGCGATTGCAGAGAGGAGTGCGTCGTAAGCCGGGTCGCCATCGATTCCCGGGGCGTCATTACTCGGTGCATCAGTGGACTGGCCCCCCAATGAGGTCCATTCGTCACGTACCTGATCCCAAGCGGCGGCGCCACTCCCGCCAAACGCTCCGTTAGTGCCCATTGGTGCTCTCTATCTCCATCTTGGCCGCTTGTGCCACCATGTCGTCTATGCCGTCTTCGGTGGCAAGTCGTTGGAGGATCGGCTGGTACTGAGCTTTCAGTGTGGCGCCGTTCATGTTGACTACCGTTCCCGTGGTCAGCCGACGGAGTAGTTCGCCGGCGGCCTCGATGACGAGTTCGACGAGGCTGGGTGTCTTGTCGGCCCACTGGATTGTCATCTCGAACAAGACGTCGAGGTCGTCGAGTCGTCGGCCTTGCCTGAGGCTCAGCTCCATCGCTGCTCGCTGTTCGGCTTCACCGAGCGCAGTCAGCTCGACGAGTGCTGCTTCGCGAGCTGCGGTACCCGTGCCAAGGAGGTCCGTGACGAGACGGATCACTGTGTCACTTGTGTCCTCGCCAGCGCGGACGTTTAGGAGCGATGCGGCGAGGTCCAGGTAGAGGCTTAGGTCAAGCTCCGCGAGCGATGGTTCGCTCGCCGCCCAGTGGTGGGTGTCTTCGCCGATTTTGTCTGGGCGGGTCACACCGTCTTCACCGTGCGCCCACCCTTCCCATGCGGTAAGTAGCGCAGTCCTCTCAGGTCTCGGAGTTGCGGCCAACGTCTCGAAGGAGGATCGGTGGAGGTCCTCCAGTAGCAACATCTTCATGAGAACTGCGGGAGCGATGGAGACCTTCCGGGAGTGAGCCACCATCGACCGCACCCCGAAGGCGTTGAGGAAGCGCTTGATCTGACGAGGGTTGGCCAATCGGTCGGCGGACAGCCCTTCGGCCAACTGGGCAGCCAAGCTCAGGCTCTCCTCGCTCGGCTTCGGGCTTAGCTTGCCAAGGTCTCCCAGCAGCGGCGATAGACCCAGTTGACGGCGACTGGAACAGTGGTTTGCGAGTGCTTCGATCTCGTCTGGGGTTGCTCCCTCGGTTTGAGTGAGCAGCAGGCCGATGTATGCCTCGGCGTCGGCTGTTGCCAACCTCGGTAGGGTCACTGGAAGTTGAACGATCTTCTCTAGATAGCGGGTGGCAAAAGCCCCGCTGCGGTTGGTCTCGCCGAGGCTGACCGCGATGGAGTCCCGGACCATCTCTTGGTCGGCAGCCACGACGAACACCATCTTGGGCACAGCGAGGAACAGCTTGATTCCTTCGAGTGTTGCCATGACGGCAGGAGGCAGGCAACGGTCCAGATCGTCAACCATCACGACTACTCGATCAACGTCTGGTAGCCCGCCTATGAGCTTGCCGAAGGAGTCCTTGAATCCGCTCATGGACTTGTCATCCGAGCGTGCCTTCGGGGTGAACGCGTCAATCAACTCGTCCGGTTTCCACTGCATGGTGAGGGCGCCCTTGCCAAGGGCGAGCCCAACGCGGGTCCAGCTGATGCGCTTCAGGAGGTCCGCGACGCGATCCTTCACGGTGCTATCCGCTTGGAATGCGGCCCCAAGTTGGTCGAGCACTTCGGCAATCAGTGAGCCGCGTACGTCATCGTGGTTGTCGTACTGCCAAGGGTCCGTTCGTATGACGACGTACCGCCCCGCGGCTTCCAAGCGACTCTCTAGAAGATTGAGCACCGTGGACTTGCCGCCGCCCCAGGGGCTGTGAACGCCGATCGCGAGCGGATCGACGTTGGCCGTACCGATCGCCTTCACGATTGGGTCGACGACAGCGTCAAATCCGAGGAAGTCGTCGAGGCTAGGGTTGTCGTCCCAGAGCCGCAGTGTCGCGGAGTCAGTCATGGCGTTGGCTCCTCGCTGGTCAGCCGCTTCACGGCGTCGAGTTGACGATGGACATAGGAGAAGAAGGAGAAGGCGTCGTAGAAGTCAGCGAGCTCTTCGTCAATCAGGATTCTGTTGGAGTGCGCTCGCGGGTTTCGAAAGTGCCCGTGGATGCCTACCAGCAGGTTCTTAAATCCTCGGTGCGCACTGATCTCGGATTCCGATCCGTGACCATTGATCGACCAGATGGGTCGTTCGCGATTGGTGCCGAACACCCCGTCGTAGAGCGTTGCGCCGTCGCCGGCGAGCCCTGTTATCGCCCGGACCCTGGCCGGGATGCTCTTCGACGCCTCAGACATCGCGTGGAACAGCGAGCGATTGACAAGTTCCTCATCGCAATAGCGGAGCAGTTCGGAGTGACAGCCGCGACGCTTCAGCTCGGTCTGAAGACGCCCCGCGAGCGCTGCCCCTTCCTCGATTGTGGATGCCTTCTTCCCCGTCACGAGCTTGCCGGTCTCGTTGATCGAATAGCCATAGAACACGAGGAACTCATTGAGCCGATCGCGCAGATCGTTGAACCGGTTCGGCTGAGTCACGTACCTGCCTGGACTCATGGCCCTGGCGATGAAGGCACCGACAACGTTGCCTGCCTGCTGTCGGGCCTGAACATTGTGCAGAGTGACGTACAGACTCTCGCGCTTGTTCGCGCCAGTCTCCCGCTGATCGACTCGAACCATGCGAAGAAGGGAGTCGATCTCTGAACCTGTGAGGCCAGGAAAGTCCGTCTGCGCGAGCACATCACACACGCCCTTGACCATCTCCGTGGGGAACGGCGGTATCTTCTTGGGTCTCTGAGTGGTGGTCGTCACCGAGCGTCCCTGTTCTCAGGCGACCGACCAGAGTGCTGCGCCTAGTGAGTAGTTGTCATGACGCCTCAATGGTCCCACGCTCCTCCAGGTCGGCGGAGGCGACGCACCGACACCGAGCAAGCTCGTCGACCTTCGACGGTCGGGTCTCGATGGCGAGGTCAGAGACTCCTAGGTGCATCGCGCTGCACTGAAGTGGCGGAGGCGATCATGCTCTCCACGCCCCCAACTTGTCTGCGCATTCCTTCGTAGGCGGATCGCGCTCGCGCGGCGTCGATCTTCTGGGCGGCTGACTCGGGCGGAGCACCGAGAGGTGCGTCGTCGGTGATGCGGTAGCGGTCTCGGTAGGCGGCGACCGCGCGGGCGGCCTTGCGCCAGGTGGCGGCTCGTCGCCGGTCGTTCGGCTGCGCTCCAAGAGCGTCCGTCCACGGCGCGTTCTCGGCGAGCGCAGCTTCGAGCGCGGCATCGGCGCGCGCCTCGATCAGCTCCTCTCGCTCGTCGAGCGCCGCGTACATCTCGGGGTCGATGACTCCGTGCGCCTGTGGGATGAGGCCGGCGATGAGTCGCGGTGGCTTGCGAGTCCTGCCCGAGCCTGCGGGCCGGGCGGTCGCCCGTTCGACCCGGTAGTGGAGTACGGCGGCGATGTCGTCGGCGTCGTCGAACCCGCGCGCTGCGACGAGGCGTGGCAGCAGTACGTCGACGTTGTGATGGTTGGCCTCGGCGCGTCGGAGTTCGGCCGTGAGCGGGCCGAACGCTTCGGACTCGATGGCGTTCTCGGCCTGTTCGTCGGTGAGTCCGGAGCAGCGGATGAGGGTTGCCCAGCGGTCGTGTTGGGCTGCGGCGGCGATGGTCTCGTACTCGGCGGCGAGCTGGGCGATCGAGCCCCACTGTTCCTGTTCGGCGACGATGGTCTCGTGCGCCGAGAGTTCGGCTCCGCTGTGCTGGAGAACGCCGTAGAGCACGCTTCGCGCGGTGGCATGCGGGTCGTCGCCAGGGTGCGGCTGGGCATGGTCGTCTGCGCGGTCGAGAGTCACGTAGGCGTGGTTCGAGTGCCGTCCTCGGGTCATCGCGACGTAGAAGGTCTCTCTCGTCGAGGTCGGTTCGACCAACACGTGTGCGGTGTCGGTCGTGATGCCTTGCGCTCGGTAGGCGGTGACTGCGTAGCCGAGATCGACATGCTCGGCCACGTACGAGGCTGGGAGGACGATGCTGCCGCCGAACCTGCTCCTTCGCTTCCGAGCCCTGCTGGTGCCGTCGTCGCGAACAACGGTGCCGGTTCCGTAGTCGCGTGCGATGGTGATGGTCCCGTCGTCGCCGACGGCGGTGATGGTCCAGATGTCGCCGTTGCGCACCCAGTCCCGCCCGGCCAGGGTGCGCAGTTCGCGCTTGTTGAGTCGCGTGATGATGGTGTCGCCGACGCCTGCGGCGGTGCCGTCGCGCAGCTCGACTTCGCGGTCGGGGTTCAGCGTCTTGTTGAGGATCAGGTCGGCGCGGGCGCGACGGTTCAGCGTGGTCACGTCTTCGTGGGTTTCGGCGATCAGCACCGAGACGAGTCCGGCGTCGCGGTCGGCGCGCCAGGCGTTGTAGGCGGCGTCGGTCATGGCCTCGGAGTCGCCGTCGGTGATGCGCTCGTGGGCGAGGTAGGTGTCGATAGCCGCCGTGCGTCCGTGACGTAGCTCGAGTGAGGCGGTCTTCTCCCAGGTATGGGTGAAGCGGTGGACGTCGACCAGTTCGGGGGTGTCGGCCCGGTCTCTGGCGATCATTGCGAAAGCGCCGCCGGCGTCCACGGATTGCAGTTGGGCGTAGTCGCCGACCAGCAGCACCTTCGCGCCCGCTTCCTGGGCGAGGTGGGTGATGCGGTCCAGTGACAGGGTGCCGGCGAGGGAGGCTTCGTCGATGACGACGAGCTGACCCGCCTCGAAGGTGGTGCCGTGGAGGAGGTGGTTCTGCCACCACTTCGCCGTGTTCTCAGTCTCGATCCCGAGATCGTCGGCGAGGACCTGGGCGGCAACCGCTGACGGGGCCAGGCCGACGACCGAGCCGGGGCCGTGCTCGGCTTCCCAAGCGCGACGGAGCGCATTCATGGCGGTGGTCTTGCCCGCCCCGGCGGGACCGACAAGCACGTCGAGCACCCGTCCCGACACCGCGATGCGGGCCAAGGCGTCGGCTTGGTCGTCGCCGAGCATCAGGCCGTCCGCGTCGGGTCTGGCGGTGATCTTCTCGACCGTGGCAAGCGGCACCGTCGGCCCGGCCAGGTTGGCAGCTCGTTCGAGGAGTCTGTCCTCGGCAGCAAGCTGGGACTCGGAGGTGAACACGGTAGAGCTCTTCGGACGGAACACTGAGGTGCCGTCAGGCCGACGGAACACGACCGGCGAGGCCGCGAGTTCGGGCGGGGTCAACCGAAGCGAGACGAGCTCGGCGGCGTCGGTGACCATCGCGACGATGGCTTCCCGATCCTGCATGGTGGCGAATCGCCAACCCATTGTCTGCCGGGATGCCTCGGCCATGAGATTCCACCGTCGCCAGGTCGAGCGCTTCTCGCCGACCACCTCGACGACTGAACGCCCAATCTCGCCGATCACGTCGAGCGGCACGTCGTCGGCGCGCAGCAGGAGCGGTTTGTCGTTGTCGGTCATCTCGCGTGCCCACGTCGTCGCGTCCCGATCGAGGGTCTTGGACGCGCGATCCCGCCACTCAGCGGTCAGGTCAGCCAAGGATCGGACCTGCTTCTCAGGCCTCGTAGCCAGCGTGGCCTGGGCTCGCAGTTTGAGGATCGTCGCGTTCGATGGTTGGTGTCCGTGCTGGGCAACGTACTCGGCGATGAGCCGGTTCTTCTCGGCGTCGATGTGGCGAGCGCGGGTGGAGAACTCCGCGACCAGTTCCTCCGGCACGCCGGTGATAGCCCACGCTGGGTTCCGGTCCCGCCCCATCTCGCGGGCCTCCCACGAGACGCCGAAGGTGCGCGTCATGTGGTCGGCGAACGCAGCTTCGTGCAGTTCGGAGAGCGCGACGACGGCGGCGTGCATCGGTCTGCCGTCGAGCGATCGCCATTTCCCATCGAGGACGGTCTTGGCCTTGTTGCTGATGACGACGTGCGTGTGGAGGTGGGGGTCGCCGGCGCGGGAGTCGAAGTGATCGAAGGCGGTTGCGATGAGCCCGGTGACATCGACCTGTGCAACCGCGCCGTCACCGGCGGTTGCGCCCGTGCGGGTGGCTGCAACCTCGCGTTCCATGAACGCAGCCACCTCCGCAACCGCTCGATGATGCGCCTCCGCGATCAGCGCTTGGACCCCGGCGTCTGCGACCGCCCACAACACTGACGCGGACTTCGGGATCGAGAAGGTGAAGTCGAAGCCA
This sequence comes from Microbacterium sp. CJ77, assembly GCF_002911615.1. NCBI lineage: Bacteria > Bacillati > Actinomycetota > Actinomycetes > Micrococcales > Microbacteriaceae > Microbacterium > Microbacterium sp. CJ77. The sequence goes on from NZ_PQBR01000007.1 coordinate 150,830, forward strand.
GCTACCGCGCGTCGTGTGCTCCGGGCAGTCTCCTCGGCAACGATCTGCGCGACGGCCTCGCCCTTGGCGCCAGGCGTCATCGTCGGTTCGAGGTCGGCGATGCGCGCCTCGATCCGCTCCGCCTGGCTCCTGTAGGTCGGGAAGGAACGACCGAGCGGCTGGTCGGTGATCGGATCATGGCCAGTCCCCATCAGTAGCTGGAGTTGGTGTTCTGATACTCGGTCGCCCAACTGAATCTCGCCCTTGCCGAGGGCCGCTACGCCCGCGCCGACCCAGCGGCCGGGCGGGGTGCCTACTTCCATGTAGTAGCGAGTGAGTGGCGTCGAGAGCGGCCTGTTGCCGTCGGCTGCCGCGACGGTCTTGAGCAGGTACTTATAGCCGTCACCTGCCGACATCACGCGCATCGAAACCGTCATGCTCACCTCCGCTCCTGCCGGGCAGGTGAGCACCCTCACCCGGTGACCTCTGCCGCGGTAATGCCCGGCTACCTCGATCTGCAAGACGCGTGTGACCTCGGATGGCGGTCAGAGCGAAGGCCGGAGATGGGGGCGTCGGGCGGTGTCGCTCGCGTGGCTCGACGAGCTGCGGGCGTGCCGGAGTTGTGCACCTGACAGTTGGCCAGCTCGGCATCAGTGCTCAACGAGGCACGGATGCCGGGGACGACCTTCACCGGAGCAGACTTTATGCACGACCTCGACATCAGCGGCGAACCACGACTCAGGATCGGGTCGCTGTTCAGCGGCTACGGCGGCCTCGACCTCGCCGTCGAGCACGTATTCAACGCCACGACCGTGTGGTTCTCCGAACTCAACGCGCCCGTCGCCCGCGTCTTCTCGCACCACTGGCCCGAAGCTCCGAATCTTGGCGACATCACGGCCATCGACTGGAGTCAGGTCGAGCCCGTGGACATCCTCATCGGCGGATTCCCGTGCCAAGACGTTTCCACGGTAGGCAAGCGCGCCGGCCTTGCTCCGGGTACGCGCTCGGGTCTCTGGGCGCACATGGCCGTAGCCATCGACGCGCTCCAGCCCGAATGGGTCGTCATCGAGAACGTCCGCGGGCTGCTGTCCTCACCCGCGACGCGGCCATCCGCAGAAGGAGATAACCATGACCGACGCAACCCAGGCGATGCATCCCCCGACGGCGCAACCCTTCGCAACGTGGAACCCGACCCGTGGCATCTGGGAGACTACGCAACTCGACCTCTTCGGGCTCTCGGCGCCGTTCTCGGCGATCTGGCCGACTTGCGGCTGGATGCAGGATGGATCGGCTTACCGGCTTCCCTTGTCGGCGCTCCTCACCAACGCTTCCGCATCTTCGCCCTCGCCCGGCGCACTGTTCCGCACCCCGCTGGCGACGGACTCATCGCGCGGTGGAGAGACTCTCGACCAGGTGCGAGCGAGACGAGGGACGATTGCGCTGTCGCACCAGATCATCGACTTCGCCCTCCACGGACCGGGTGGCTCATCGAACAGGAGAGCCGAATCGGAGACGCTGTGGTCGCTGATCGACGGACTGTTCAGCGATGGGGACGCTACGCCGACGCCATCACTCGTTGGGAACACATCACCGGGCGACCCGCGCAAGCGCCAGCCCTCCTGAACGACGCCGACGGCCCCCGCCCAGCACCGGCATTCGTCGAATGGCTCATGGGCCTGCCGACTGGATGGGTCACCGATAGCGGCGACCTGACGCAGAATCAACAGATCACCGCCCTCGGCAACGGAGTGCTACCCCTCCAGGCTGTGTCCGCGCTGTCACTGCTCGCCGCGTGAACATGGGCTACGCGAGAGCGGCGTCCTCCGGTGCTCCCGGTGTCGTTCCCAGAGCGGCGAGCAGGCGGACCCGGACTCGCTGCTTGCGCTGCTCGAAGAACGAGGTGAAGTCGGCCAAGTCGAGCGGAAGGCCGTCGAGGTCGTCCTCGGCAAGGTACGTAGCTCGCTTGTTCTCGCTCGGGAAGGCGGTGTCCATCCACTCCGCAGGCAGTCCATCCTGCTTCTCGATGTTGGCGGCCCCACCCAGCAACTGAAGGTTCGGCAGCAGGCATGCGGCGGCCAAGTAGTCGTCGACCTTAATCGAGCGGGACGCCGGCACCGAGGAACGGGACATATTCTCCACGACGGATCTTCGAGCACTTCGCCACGCTCGCTGGTAGGGAGCTGTCAACTGACTCGCCGCTCGTGAGGACACCTGGCGCCGAATATACATCGTACAGTGTATAGTCATCGTATGCTGACTATTTCCGATCGACTCGACGTGATGAACCGGCTCGGCCGAGCTATGGCCGACCCGACCCGCTCCCGCATTCTGCTGACCCTGCTGGCCGGGCCGAGCTACCCGGCGGTGCTGTCCCGCGAGCTGGGGTTGTCGCGCTCGAACGTGTCGAACCATCTGACATGCCTGCGCGGGTGCGGGATCGTGGTGGCCGAGCCCGAGGGCCGACAGACCCGCTACGAGGTGGCAGACCCGCACCTGGCCCGCGCGCTGACGGCGCTGGTGGATGTCACGCTTGCGGTCGACGAGAGCGTGCCGTGCATGGACCCGGACTGCGGGGTCGAGGGTTGCCAGGCGGGGGAGGTGCGGGCGTGAGCGCGGTCACAGGTTCGCAGGTCGAGCACGTCGACCTCGACGACCACGATGATGACGATGACCGGCCGTGGTATCGGAGCCCGAGCGTTCTGATCCCGATCGCCTCCGGCGTCGCGTTCGCCGCCGGCCTGGTGTGCGAGTGGACCGGCGCGGAGACCGCGGGCCTGGTGCTGTTCTGGATCGGCCTGCTGCTGGGCGCTTACACGTTCGTGCCGGGCGCGCTGCGCAAGCTGTTCACCAAGGGCAAGTTCGGCATCGGGCTGCTGATGACGATCAGCGCGACCGGCGCGGTGATCCTCGGCTACGTCGAGGAGGCCGCCGCGCTGGCATTCCTGTACTCCATTGCGGAGGCGCTGGAGGACAAGGCGATGGACCGCGCCCGCGCAGGGTTGCGGGCGCTGTTGAAGCTCGTGCCCGACACCGCACTCGTCAAGCGCGGCGACGCCACCGCCGAGGTCGAGGCGAAGGAGCTGCGCGTCGGGGATGTCCTGGTGGTCCGGCCGGGCGAACGGATCGCCACCGACGGCACCGTGCGGGCCGGGCGAAGCAGCCTGGACACGTCCGCGATCACGGGTGAATCGATCCCGGTCGAGGTCGAACCGGGCACCGACGTCTCGGCCGGGTCAATCAACACCACCGGCGTGCTCGAGGTCGAGGCCACCGCCGCCGGCACCGACAACTCGCTCACCACCATCGTGGAGCTGGTCGAGCAGGCGCAGGCCGAGAAGGGCGACCGTGCCCGCCTGGCCGACCGGATCGCCCGCCCGCTGGTGCCCGGCGTGATGATCCTCGCCGTGCTGGTCGGCGTGCTTGGGTCGCTGTTGAGCGGCGACCCTGAGCTGTGGATCACCCGCGCTCTGGTGGTGCTGGTCGCAGCCTCGCCGTGCGCGCTGGCGATCGCCGTCCCGGTCACCGTTGTTTCCGCGATCGGCGCGGCGTCGAAGTTCGGTGTGGTCGTGAAGTCCGGGGCCGCGTTCGAGCGGTTCGGCGGCATCCGCCACCTCGCCGTCGACAAGACCGGCACGCTGACCCGCAACGAGCCCACGGTGACCCGCGTCGTCACCACCGGCGCGACCGAGAATGAGGTGCTGGCGTGGGCGGCGAGCCTGGAAGGTCACAGCACGCACCCGCTGGCCGCCGCGATCACGAAGGCCGTCCCCGACGCCCCGACCGCGCACGACGTCACCGAGACCGCCGGGCGCGGCATCACCGGCACGCTCGGTAGTGCCCGTCTCGCCGTCGGTAGCCCCCGCTGGCTGGATGCCGGATCACTGGCCGACCAGGTGCGGGCGATGGAGTCCGAGGGGATGACCGTCGTCATCGTGCACCGAGGCGACCAGCCGGCCGGGGCGATCGGGGTGCGTGACGAACTGCGCCCAGAGGTTCCCGAGGTCATCGCCACGCTGAACCGCCGCGGGATCGGGGTGACGATGCTCACCGGCGACAACGCCCGCACCGCCGCAGCGCTGGCCGACCAGGCCGGCATCAGGGACGTGCGCGCCGAGCTGCGCCCCGAGGACAAGGCCACCGCCGTCGCGAAGTTGTCGAAGTCTCAGCCCACTGCCATGATCGGGGACGGCATCAACGACGCTCCCGCGCTGGCGGCCGCGGATGTGGGGATCGCTATGGGAGCCAAGGGCGCCGATGCTGCGATCGAGTCGGCCGACGTCGCGTTCACCGGCCACGACCTGCGCCTCATCCCACAGGCCCTCGCCCACGCCCGCCGCGGCCGCAACATCATCAACCAGAACGTCGTGTTGTCGATCGCGATCATCGTGGCGCTGCTGCCGCTCGCGATCACCGGAGTCCTCGGGCTCGCCGCGGTCGTGCTTGTACACGAGGTCGCTGAAGTCGTCGTCATCCTCAACGGGCTCCGCGCGGCGCGGCGCACGAAGGCATGACCGATCCCCTTGACGGCTCCGCTCCCTCCCCGGGAAAAGCGGATGCCGTGGAAGCGAGTTCTGCCGGCCCGGCGGCGGCGCGCGTCCGGCTCCGCTGGTTCCTGCTCGCGTGCGCCGTCGCCGCCGGCGCGGTGCTGATCGACCAAGGCAGCAAGGCACTCGCCCTCGCTCAGCTCAGCTCAGCGAGGATGACCGCAATCCCGCTCTTGGGAGACTGGCTCGGCTTACAGCTCGCGTTCAACCCCGGCACCGTCATGTCCTTAGGGTCCGATTCAACGTGGCTGCTCACCGTCATCGCGACCGCGGCGTCCATCGCCCTGCTCATCGCCGCCGCGCGCGCTCCATCGGCCGGGTGGGCGGTCGCGATCGGCCTGGTGTGGGGCGGCGCAGTCGGCAACCTCCTGGACCGGCTGTTCGCCCCTCCCGGATTCGGCCGCGGTCATGTCACCGACTTCCTCGCCTACGGCAACCTGTTCATCGGCAACCTTGCCGACGTCATCCTCGGTTTCGGCGTCGCCCTGGGCGTACTGCTTTACCTCCGAGGCCCAAACCACACCAGGAACGGACAATGATGGTCGCAGAGTATCAACGGCACGCGGCTGCCGGAACCGCTGGGCCGCCAGGCGGCTGTAACGCGGCGGTGGGCGCATGATCCTGTCCTCCGTCCTGCAGGCGATCGGCCTATTCATCGCCACGAACATCGATGACATCATCGTGCTCTCCTTGTTCTTCGCCCGAGGCGCGGGCCGGCGCGGGACCACCGCCCGAATCCTGGTCGGACAGTACCTCGGGTTCGCTGGCATCCTGGGCGCTTCCGTGCTGGTGACGCTCGGGGCGGGAGCGTTCCTGCCGCCGGAGGTCATCCCCTACTTCGGACTCATTCCGCTGGGGTTGGGACTTTGGGCTGCGTGGCAAGCCTGGCGCAACCGCGGTGCCGACGATGACGATGAGGCAAAGGTCGAGGGCAAGAAGGTTGGGGTGTGGACGGTGGCCGGGGTGACCTTCGCCAACGGCGGGGACAACATCGGCGTCTACGTCCCGGTCTTCCTCAGCGTGGGCCCAGCGGCCGTGGTGGCGTACTGCATCGTGTTCCTCGCCCTGGTCGCCGCCCTCGTCGGCCTGGGCAAGTTCGTCGCCACCCGCCGACCGATCGCCGAACTCCTGGAACGCTGGGAACACATCCTGTTCCCGATCGTGCTCATCGGCCTGGGCATCTTCATCCTCGTCAGTGGTGGTGCCTTCGGCCTCTGAACTCGTAGCCGACTGCGTAGATGGCAGCGTGCTGTGGTTGCTACCTGGCGGCTGAGTGTCCCGGTGCGCTCCGCGTGTGAGCGGCCCAGACGACGTGCTCGGCGCCGCTGCCTCAACTGAGCCCACGCTGACCGCGTAGGCGTCGATCACGCGGTCGGTGCCGGTGTTGAAGGCGTCGCGGATATCACTTGGATCACCACATCGCTGGGCCCGGCTCTTGTGTCAGGCGCAGCAGGAGGTGGGGAGTTCGTTGCGGAAGAGGTTCGCGGTGAGGCGGATGCCTTCGGCCATGGTGAGGTAGGGGGCCCAGGTGTCGGCGAGTTGGGTGACGGTGAATCCGGCGGTGATGGCGTAGGTTGCGGCGAGCATCATCTCCCCAGCGGTGTCGGCGAGGGCGTGGATACCGAGGACTTTGCCGGTGTCGGCGTCGGCGACGACCTTGATGCCGCCGCGTGTGTCGTGGTTGGCGATGGCCCTGGGCACGTCGGAAAGTCGTAGGAATCGGCAGGCGCACCGGTATCCGGCGGCGATGGCGCTGGCTTCGGTGATCCCGGCGGAGGCCAGTTGGGGTGAGGTGAACAGCACAGACGGCAACCCGGTGTAGTCGACTCGCTCGTCGTGACCCAGGGCGTTGTGCGCGGCGATCTTCCCAGTCCTCGCGGCGACGTACACGTACTGGGGCACGTCAGTGACGTCACCGGCGGCGAACACAGCCGGGTTCGTGGTCCGCTGCTGCTCGTCTACGATGACGAAGCCGCGCTCGTCGGTCGCGATACCCGCAGCAGGAAGGTTGAGCCCTTCGGTGCGCGGGGTGCGACCGGTGGCAACGAGGACACGTTCACCGGTCGCGTCCTTCCCGTTGCGGGTCGTCACCTGGACCAGGCCCTCGTGCTGGGTGATCGTGGCTGCGCGGTCGCCGATGACGCTGATCCCCTCGGCCAGGAAGGCCTTGCGGAGCTCGGATGACAGTTCCGGTTCGGCGTGCGGGGCGAGCCGACCGATGACGGTGACCTCTACTCCGAGCCGGGCGAACAGCTGCGCCTGTTCCAGGCCGACGAAGCCACCGCCGATCACCACGAGCGACGCGGGCAGTTCCGTCAGTTCCATCGCTGTGGTCGACGTGAGGTAATCAACCTGCTCAAGCCCAGGGATTGCCGGCACGTGCGGCTCGGCGCCGGTGGCGACGAGATACGACTTCGCGCGCACCGGTCGTCCATCCACGAGCAGGGTTCCCGCGTCTGTGAACGTTGCAGTGCCCGGGAGGATGTCAAACCCGTAGGCAGCGGCGATGTCGGCGTACTTGGTCTGGCGGAGCATCCCAACCAGATCATCCTTCTGCTCGATGAGCGCGCTGAGATCGACCATCCCAGCAGAGCTGGGGGCGCCTGAGAACGGGTTCGTGAGGGCGGAGTGCCGGGTGTGCGCGGCCGCGAGAAGCGTCTTGGACGGCACACAACCCACGTTCACGCAGGTACCGCCGAGGGTTCCCGATTCGATGGCGACCACGCTGGCCCCCTCGAGGCGCGCGTGGATCGCTGCGGACATCGCCGCCCCGCCCGTCCCGATCACCACGAGATCAACCTCTGTGTGCTGTGTCACGATGCCTCCTCAAGTTCGAACCGGCCACTCATGCGGCCACTCCTGAAAGAATGGACCTTAAAGTATGCTTGAAGGTCAAGTCGGTGGCGGAGGTGACGATGCGGATCGGAGAACTCGCGGGGAAGGCGAAGACGAGGGCGTCCACGCTGCGGTATTACGAGGAGCGCGGGCTGCTCCAACCTCCGGAGCGTACCCCGGCCGGGTACCGCAACTACGGCGACGAGGCGGTGCAGCGGCTCGAGTTCATCGACCGGGCCCGCGCAGCAGGGGTCACCCTCGCGCAAACCGCCGAGATCCTCGAAGTACGTGACGCGGGCGGGTCGCCGTGCGGTCATGTTCGAGACCTCCTCGACCGGCGACTGGTCGAGATCGACGAGCAGCTTGAGCATCTCCGCCTGCTCCGTACCAGCGTCGCCGAGCTCCGCGCGAACGCAGCACAGACGTCGCCGGAGGCCTGCACACCCGAGTCGATCTGCCGGTACCTCTGACCAATCGGCTGAAGGGTCTTGCTGCCCGGAGGGAACCGTTGTCTTGTCCGCGTAAGGTTGTCGCGCTCGTGGTAGTTCGTCAGGAACTCGTAGAACGTGTACGACTGCGCGGTCTCGGGCTTGAAGTTCCAGAGCAGGAAGGAGCCGACAGGGTATCCGTGCTTCAGACAAATTCACGATGGATAGCTGGCATCAGATACTCGCGCTTGTGGATGGCGGTGAGCATCTCCTCGATGCTGCGCCGGGTCTGGAAGGACATGCGGCTCTCTCGATACGGGCTGACGGGTGGTCAGACTACGGTCTCGTCGTTGACGGCGACGACGGTGTCGTAGAGGCCGTAGCGACGCAGGCCCTTGTGGGACTCGATGCCGGTGTAGGACAAGGAGGAGTCCTCGTAGCGGCGGAAGGCGAAGACGGCCTGGTTCATATGGGTGGCGTTAAAGACGCCGAGATTCACGAGGAGGTGGAAGTCCTCGACGGTCAGTCCGGTGACGGTGCGGAACAGGCCGGGTTCGAGCTTGGTGATGACGTCGGTAAGAGTGTTCTCACGGAAGTCGGTCAGGTACATGAATGCAGGGATGCGGGTGGCGAACTTGACCAGCTTCTCCTGAATCTGCTTCCGCTTGGACTTGTACTCCTTCTCCTCCGCCGTCAGCTCCTTCTTCTCCGCCGGAGTGATGTCCTCGCCCTTCTCCTTCTTCACCTTCTTCACGGCGTCACTCTTGTTCACGACGGTCTCGAAGATGTCGTTGCCGAGTGCACGGAAACCCTCGATGTTCATGACGGCGTTGAGGGCGTCGGGGCTGTTCATGATCTTGCGCAGGGTTTCGTTGTCGACGTTGACGAGGATCGCGGACTCCCACTTGCGGGCCAGGAGGGTCGCGGAGGTGCCCGACATGGCGATATCGAGGATGCCGCCGGCATCGACCTGGGTCATGTTCGACCCGTCGTAGGCCAACACGGGCAGGAACTTCACGAGTTCCTCTACGGCTTGCTCGGGGTTCGGCGTCTCCGGTGAGAGGCCCGCGCCGTAGTCGGCGATCTGACGCAGCGCGCGGGTCGGCGCGAAGTCGAACACGAAGCACACCGGCTTGAGGACGGCTTCGGCGCTTGGGTTGTCGCCGTCGGGGTTCTTGATCGACCACGGTGACTGCACACGGAAGGCTGCCTGGAAGTAGGTCTCGGGTGAGTTGAGGTTGCGCAACATCAGGATCGAGGACCACTGCTTGACGGTGACGCCCGTGGTGAGCTTGCCGCACGACAGGGTGATCGTCTTCGTGTCGTGGCCGTCGCCGATCGCCGCCCGCACTGGCGGGAGAGCATCCAGCCCGATGCCCGCGCCGGGACCCGCGACGACGAGGACCTTGTAGTCGTGCCAGAACACGTTCTGCTTCTCCGCGAGCAGGTTCGACATTGCCTCGCAGGCAGCAACGTTGGGCAGGAACCAGAACGAGTGCTGAAGGTACGGCAGGAGTCGGACATCGGAGTACGGGAATGGCGGGCGGGTGCCCATTCGCATCGCGTCGACCTGGGTGGGCAGGTGAGCGCCGCGGACGAGATCGAGCCACTTCTGCACGTCGGTCTTGCGGGTGAACTCGGCGTCCTTGCCGGCGCCCTTTGCCTCGAAGAACTCGTTGAGGTCGAACTCGTCGAACTCTCCCTGATTCGCAACGGCAATCAACTCGTCAGGCATCTGGTACGTGAACAGACGCATCTCCGGGAGTGCCCCGTACGGGTTCCAGGCGTCCGGTTGCGCGACGGCGTACTCGGCCTTGGCGCGCTGCTCATCGGTGTAGGTCCAGTTGAAGATTTGCTCCTCGATAAACTCACCGGTTGCCAGCGCCTTGAATGGCGTGCCCGACAGGTACAGGTAGGCGCGGGTGGTGATCGGCAGGAAGTCGTCCTCGTCGTTGCCGAGTTCGTCAAGCTCCTCGTCGAAAGCCACGAGGCCGTCGTTGTACTCCGCGGCCAGTTCCTTCTGCTTGACTTTCTCGTCCTCGCCCTCGAACAGCTCCTTGGCGGACTCTCGCCACGCACCGAAGTGGTATTCATCGAAGATGACGAGGTCCCAGTTGGTGGTGTGGACCCACTCGTTCTTCGCCTTGATGAGGCCGGTCTTCCGATCTCGCCCGAGTAGGTCCTGGAACGAACCGAAGTAGACCAGTGGCCGAGTCTTGTCCGCCTCATCTGGGTTGCCCCCGGCGGCCGAGGAGAGGTACTGCCAGCCGTCGAAGTCGGCGTGAGACTCCAGGTCGGTCTGCCAGGCGTCCTCCACTGCGGGCTTGAAGGTGACCACGAGGATGCGTTTGGCGCCGAGCCGCTTCGCGAGTTGGTAGGAGGCGAAGGTCTTCCCGAAGCGCATCTTGGCGTTCCACAGGAACCGTGGCACCGCGTGAGAGTCCTCGGCCCAGATGGACTCGTAGTAGCCCTCGGCCTTGTCCACGGCGCTGGCTTGCTCCGGGCGCATCGGAAACTTCTCATGATGGGTTCCACTGAGCTTCACGCCTGTGCGAAGCTCAGTGATCGCCGTGCGCACATCGTCTGGGGTGCACCGCATCCACTCTCGCGCTGAGCCGAAGATCGGGTTCTCGAAGCCCTTGTCGATCAGCCGTTGGCGCACATCTGAGTCGCGAAACACCGTCCCGTCGCCTCGTTCGGCGAGCTCATCAACGTGCAGCGTGTATGCCTGTTGCATCTGCCCCTGAGACTCGCGGATGCGCGCGTTCACATCCGCCTTCGTCGTCTGTCCCACCTTGAGAAGGCCCGCGTAGCCGACTGGTGGATCGTTCGGCGACCACGCATAGATACGCAGTCGTGCCTCGGGCTTCTCCGGGAGAAGCTGATCGATGTCTCTACTCATCGCCGTCCTCATCGGAACCAGGCACGTCGTTGCTCGGACGCTCGGCGATCAACGACTCTATGAATGAAACCTGCTCACTATCGATGTCGTAGCGCTCATAGAGGTCACGATCAGTCCAGACTCGATCCATCGAGAGCCTTGGGACAAACAGGTAGGAGTCGCGAGTGATGTTCTGGGTGATCTTGCGAAGCGAGACGAGGAATCGAACGAAGCGCGTCCGCATGTAGATGGCCAGATTCCGAGCCTCTGTTTCGGAGTCCACAACCCCGATCACGAGGTAGGTCTCGGTACACGCGGTACCTGGGCCGGCCACGACCGGTTCGCCCAGAATCGTAACGTCATCGCGGCCACTCGTTCCGTGGGCCTTGACCAATAAGACCTTCCACTTGTCGACCCATTCGACGTTGCTCGTAATCGCAGATCGCTCCATGTACGACTCAGTCTGGTTTCCATACACCAGGACTGGATCATTCAACCCGACCGGAGTCGCCTTGCCCCTTTGGTTCGTCAGCCCAAATGGCTTCCTGGCAGACACCACATCGCCGAGGAGAGGCTCCGACTCTCCGTCAACTCTGTGCGCCCTCACCTTGTCCAGAATCCGCACGCCCTCGTTGCGACGCACGAGCACGTCATAGGCGTCAAGCATCCGAAGTGCGGGTACGCCGATAGCCTCGTCTCCGATCTTGGTGGTGACCTCGCACGGTCCCTCATGGTCTCGACTCCACAACCAGTACGACACGCCGCCTCGAATCTTCACGCCAGGAAAGACGTCGTACAGCTGCGGATAGTCGATGAGTTTCGCAAAGCGGTGGTCGGCGAGCATCCGATCCCGGAAATCGTCCAGACCCTTCCCGCCCGAGAACCATCGCGACGGGGTGATCATCACGGCATAGCGAGGGTCGAGCGCGAGTGCCTTCTCGACGAAGAGATTGTAGATGGGCGTGGCCGACGCGCCGCCACCACCGCCTCCATCCCCCAACTGATAGGGCGGGTTGCCGATGATGACGTCGAACTGCATGTTGTCTCCGAACAGCTCGGCGATCCGAGCTCTGATGTCGTCGGTATGGATGAATGCGTAGGCGTGAGTTTCCAAGTCGTCACCGCGTGCGTAGCTGCCTTCGCTAGCACCGCAGTAGGTGCACTTGCGGTTGGTATAGACGGCGATCTCTTCGCGCGTAAGCGGATCAACCCGAAACTCGCGTTTGCCACCGCCCCAGGCGTGGTCCGTGCGATCGAACCAGATGTTGCCGTCCTCGGTCGTGAACGACCTGGCGATCGAGTGCGGGCCGTTGGCGAACTTCGAGCAATAGACACTCCGGCGAGCCAGCAGTGCAGTGAGCTGTGTGATCCCGATGCCGAAAACCTGACGGGTGAGGATGTGATCGACGCGCTGGGCGAGGTCAGGGAACGTCAGGATCAGTCCGTCGGTGAGGCGGCGAGTGATCTCGCGAAGGAAGACCCCCGACTTGGTGAAAGGATCGAGGAACGTGACATCGGGGTTGGTCCAGATGTCGGCGCCGTCGTTGGCGTCTGCCCACGCGGCGGCAAGCGTGTCGAGCATCTGGTTCGCGAACTCCGGCGGGGTGAAGACCTCATCGTTGGAGAGGTTCGCGATGCACGTCAACACATCCGGGTTGTGCCCTCGGAGGGTGAAAGGTGCAAGGGTCACGCGGCGGCCTCGGCGATCTGACTGACGGTCATCGTCGGGTAAGTCTGCGCGGGGACGAACAGGTCCTCGTCATCGAGCTCGCCGAATAGGGTTCCCTCGTACGAGGCGCGCTGAGTGAGGTCGTCGTAGCGAAAGTCGCGCCTCTGGAACTTGCCTTTGCCGAGGTAGCCCCACTCAGGAAAGGTGATCGGCTGGCCGCTTGGCACGGTCATGGTCAAGGCATCGCCCTGGACGATGTTCACGGCGAGAACCGCGCGGGCCGCTCGCGCCCACTGGTCATCGTTGCCGATACCCAAGAATGTGTTGAACACCTCGGCGAGATTGTGGCGGCACTCTTCGGCGTTGTCTGCGAGAAGTTCGATACCGTAGGTGCACATGAGCGCGAACAATGCGTAGTGGCGCTTCTCGAACTCGCTCTTGCCGTGCCGAAGCTCGACCGTGGCGAGCTTGCGAGCCAGGACGGGGATGAGGAAGTTGCCCGAGCCGCAGGCGGGTTCGAGTACGCGGGAGTCGATCCGCTCAGACTCGTGCTTAACGAGGTCGAGCATGTCCTCGACCATCCACGCCGGCGTGAACACCTCGCCGTGGTCCGCAACGCGTTGCTTGGACTTCACCAAGCGCTGGGCGTCTTTCAGGTTCATCTTCCCCCCTCCCCGTGCTCGTCGTTGTCATGAGCGTAGGAGCGTCCACCGACACCGGGATGGGCTACGTGGAGCTCTTGGTCACTGGCCGCCGCACCCGCGCGCACCCAGTCGTCTATCTCGCTGGCTTGGAACTTCCAGAGGCGTCCGACCTTGTGGGCGGGCATGGCCTTCTCGGCGATCCAGGTGTAGACGGTGTCCTTGGTGACCCCGAGGTGGGCGGCGATGTCGTCTGCGGACAGCCACGGCTCAGCCACGTTGGTCCTCCCTCGCTCAATGGCCCAGGCAGGCCAACACCCACGATGATACCGGCTGAGGTACGGCTTGAGTTGGGTTTCTCCGGGCGTGGCCGAACGAGACGGGTTTCGAGAGTGGCCGCTGCGTTCTGCCGATCAGCGTGGGATGCGCACCTTGAGCCAGGCGGTCACCGTGTTCCGCCAGCGGTCCAGATCGCTGTTCCAGCAGAGGGTGTGGCCGGCATCGAAGGTCTCAAGCTCAACGAGGTCCGGGCGAGCGTCTCGGAGTGCTTGTGAGAGCCGGATCGGCACGGAGTCGTCTCGGGTGCCGTGGAGGATCAGGGTCGGCGTGTTGAGCTCTACGGCTCGGGATGTCCAGTCGAAGGTGGGAAGTGGGATGCGTCCTGGCAGGCCGACTGTGCGTGCCAGTGGGTCGAGGGTGAGCCACGGGATCGCGAGGTGCCCGGCTGCTGCAGGCCATCCGCTGCGGGCGCAGTTGGACTTGATGACTTCGGTCCAGTTGAGGACTGGGGAGTCGAGTACGAGCGCGGCGATCAGTCCCGGATGTCGCGGGTGGTCGGCGAGCTGGAGAGCGACAGCGGCACCCATCGACCAGCCGAAGATCACGACCTGTTCGGCTCCTCGTCGGACGGCGTACCCGATGGCCTCGTCAACGTCGCTCGTCTCTGCGTAGCCGAAGGTCGTCCGGCCGGTGCCAACTCGCGGCCCTTCTGCTGTGTTGCGGTAGCTGACGACGAGGGAGGTGTAGCCGAGTTCGGTTGCGGCGAGGACGCCGCGGAGGGTGCCGGCGCGGGTGCTGCCGAGGCCGTGGATGTGGATGGCCCAGGTCGCGAGGTCGCCGTCGATGCGCCAGGCCGGGCATGGTCCTGCGGGGGTCGTGATGGTGATGTCGCGTGTGTGGAGTCCGGCGTCGGCTGGGGTGGCGTAGTAGATGCCGCTCCAGGAGGCGCAATCGCCGGTCTTCGGAGTGAAACCCGATGTGGTGCCCGTGATCCTGCGAGCGACGCGGGTGGGTCCTCGATCGACGGTATCTGTGGCGAGCTGCGCCCAGCCGCCGTGCTCGAACCAGAGATTGTAGATGCCTGGCGCGGCGGCCTGGTCGGTGCGGTCGAGCACGATCAGGTCGCCGTCGTCGGTGTACTCGACGCCTCGAACGGTGAGGTCGAACATTCGTGGGCCGACGGGTGCGGTGAGCCGCCGCGCGATGGCCCACCCGACCCCGGCAACCGCTGCCGCCGCGGCCCCAGCGCCGAGAGCGATGCGGCCTATCACGACTCCCGCTCCTCGACGTAGGGAACGGGCGAGGTCGTCGCGAGGGCACTGTCGCTTCCGACGAGGTGGCTCTCGGCGCGTTCGAGCAGGTCGCGGTCGTCGGTGCTGATGTCGAAGGTGATGCGAGGGTCGATCATCGCGTCGCGGATTTCGACGATCACTCGGTGGAGGTGCCCTTCGGGGTCTTCGCTACTGGCGGCGAGGGGGTCGGCCTGGCTCAGCCCGGGCCGTGCGCGCGTCGCCTGGTGCCAAAGCGACTCCAGCTGCGCTGTGAGGGCGACGGTCTGCCTCTGCCGGGCGCGGTGCTGAGCGCGACGGACGGCAGGCTGGATCGCGAACCCGGCACAGAGGAACACGAAGGTCAGGACGGAGAGCGGATCGTAGGCGGACTGGATAGTGTGCATGAGGTCGAGGTGGCCCGTGGCGTGGGCAACGTCCATGACGATCACGGCGAGGCAGAGCGCGACGCCGAACGCCGACCCCAGGCTCAACAGTGCCGCGGGGAGGTGCTGGATGCCGGTGTTGTGCCGGTACTGCCTTATGGCGAGGACGAGCATCGCCACGACAATGACGAGGCAGTAGGTGAAGTTGATGATCGAGTAGACCGCCGCCGCTGGCTGTGCGCCGAGGTCGATCATAAATCGTGTGGTAGTGGTGCCGCGGTCGATGAGCAGGAACGATGCGGTGATCGCGAGCAGCGCGACGAGCAGGACGGGGATGCTGACGGCGGCTCGGACGAGCCTGGGCCGGTACTCGCCGGTCTTCATGACGCCGCGGCCGAGGAAGAACAGCCCGGTCATCAGGAGCGCGTCCGCGATCAGGGTGGCGAGGTTGGTGCCACCGAGCAGTCGATCGACGGCGCTGTAGGCGGCATCCACGTTGAGCGTCATCGCGATGGCGATGGTGAGGGCGGCGTAGGTGATGCTTCGGTCGGTGCGTTTGCGTCGGAAGATGAGCAGGCTCGCCACGAGCGCCCACATGAGCGTTGCGACGAGCGTCTGGATCATCCGAATATCTCCGAGTATCTGGACTCTGCGAACACCGACCCTCGGATGCCGGCGGCGAGCCGGTCGGCGAGGGACTCGGCGGCGATCTCGGTTTCGCTGTCGAGGTCTTGCCGCCTGAGCAGGCGACCTCTGGTGTACGGCGGGATGTTGGGCAGCAGTACCTCCCCGACTGCACAGCCGTCGCCTTCGCCGTGGCCAAGGATCATGTGGGCGAGCTCGTGGAGCACGAACTGCTGGCGATGCAGCGCGGAGTCGCTGCGGGCGTGAAGCACGACGTCTTCGGCATCGGTGGAGAGCCAGAGCGCGCAGAGGCCGTCGTGGGTGTCGAGGTCTGCGAGTTCGACGACGCGGAGCCTACGGTGCCGCCGGTCTTGGACGGTGTGGAGGAGATCGTCAAGGGCGAAGGTATTGCCGAGCTCAAGGCCCGCGACGGCCGCCGATACGGTCTGTTCGATCTTCACGGTTCGCCCCTTCTCTGTAGGGAGCAGGGACCGGTGGCGGCTCCATCGTGCGGTACCGGTCAGTGCTCGGGCATGTGTGTCATTTCCTCGTCCAGGAACTTGGTGATGGCGTGGAGTGCTTTCGGCGAGATATCGCCGAGGGTGCGGGCAGCGTAGGACTTCACCTTCGCGGCACGCATGGACCGAACCAGGTCGAGCTGCGCAGAGACCTTCTCGGGAGTGGCAGCACCGTCCTCGCCGAGCAGGAACGCGGCGTCCACGTCGAAGAACTCCGCGAGCCCTTCGAAGACGGCGGGGTCTTGGACGTAGCGGTGGCCGTTGACCATGTACGTCCAGCGCGACCGCGACAGGTTGGTGCCTCGTTCTTGGAGGTAGCCGGCGATCTGCGAGTAGGTCGGCTCCGTGCCGGACTCGGCGACGGCGACATCCATCAGGAGCCGCAGACGTTTGGCGAGGTCTTCGGCCGCAGCCTGGCTCTCGTCTTCGGTCATGACGGTGACCCCCTTCCCTTCGCAACGGGCAAGGCATCGATGTAGTCCACCCAGAAGGTGGTTGTGCATGCTCAACCGTACTCGTTGAGCATGCACAAATCAAGGCTTGCGCATGCTCAACGGTCAGTGTTAGAACAGGACTCCGGGGCATTTTGAGCATGCTCAATGTTGCGTCCCGGTCTCGGCTCGGGCTGCCTCAAGGAGGTGAACGATGTCCAGCTCACGGTCTGGGCGCGGGTGTTCGCGCCTACCTGCCAGGTGTACCGCCGCGCGCAGCCGCGTCGCGGCCCGCCGAAGAGGAGGCCGGAGCATGGCATCGAACGAGGACGCCCGCGCGGCGCGAGAGGCGAAGCTCGACGAGCTGCACGAGAAGCTGACCGGCGCGGTCGAGTCGCTGGTCTCGGGTGACGACTGGCGCCAGGCGCTCGCCTTCGCGGCGCGGTTCCGGTCGCGGTCGTTCAACAACACGATGCTGATCTGGGTGCAGCACGAAGCCGCGTTCGAGGCAGGCCGCGTGCCCGAACCCTTCCCCACCCTGGTTGCCGGGTACCGGCAGTGGCAGGGGCTCGGTCGGCAGGTGATGAAGGGCCAGCCGGGCTACATGATCTTCGCGCCCGTGACGGGCCGGTTCGCCACCGCGACCCCTGCCGATGCGGGCTCGTGGCGGCGGCTCGGGCCGAGGGAGACGCCGAAGGCCGGCGAGGTGGTGCGCTCGCGGATGGTCGGAGCCCGGCCGGCCTACGTGTGGGATGCCTCCCAGACCGACGGAGAACCATTGCCAGTTCCGCCCGCTCCGACGCTGCTGGAAGGCGAAGCACCCTCGGGGCTGTGGGACGGGCTGGCCGGGCAGATTCGCGGCGCGGGGTTCGAGGTGCTGCGGGTGCCACACGAGGGGATGATCTCCGGCGCGAACGGCATGACCGACTATGAGGAGCGCACGGTAGCGGTGCGGGAGAACATGGACCCTGCTGCGCAGGTCAAGACGCTCGCGCACGAGCTGGCGCACGTGCTGATGCACGATCCCGACGACGAGGAAGCACGTCAGCATCGCGGCATCCGCGAGGTCGAAGCCGAGTCCGTCGCGCTGATGATCGGTGCCGCGCACGGCATGGACACCACCGGGTACACGATCCCGTACGTCTCGACCTGGGCCGCCCGCGTGGACGGCCAAGAGCCCGTCCAGGTGGTGCAGTCCACCGGCGAGCGGGTGCGGAAGACCGCGCTGGCGATCCTCGACCAGCTCGACACGCTCCAGGTCGGCGACGGCACCCCGCCCGGACTCGAACGCGACGCTCCCAGTCCGCGCACCTCCCGTACGGCTGCGAACTCGGTGGAGACCGATCGTCCGCGTGCTGCGTCGGCGCCAGCGCTGGCAGGGCGGAGGCTGTGATGCCCGAAGCATTCGATGTCCTGGCGGCGCTCATTCGCGTGGATCGTTCACCGAGCCTGGGGCTCGCGGCGCGGAGCCTCGCGGCGGCTGGCGTGCCCGTGTTTCCGTGCGTCGTCGAGGGGAAGCGTCCGCTGACCCGCCGTGGGTTCCTCGATGCGAGCAGCGACCCGGAACAGGTTGCCGCGTGGTGGTCGCGCACACCGAACGCGAACATCGGCATCCCGACCGGCGCTCCATCCGGCGTTGTCGTCGTCGATGTCGATGTCCACGGCCCCCACGACGGCCGCGCGGCGTTCCAGCGCGCCACCGACGCGGGGCTCGTCGATGGCGCGGGTCTGCTCGTGCGCACACCCACCGGAGGCGCGCACGTGTACTTCCCGGCGACCCCGGGCCGCGAGCAGCGGTCGTGGCAGGCAGCCACCGCGGGCGTCGACTTCCGGGGCGACGGCGGCTACATCATCGCTCCGCCTTCCCGGCGAATCATCGACGGCAACGTCCGCCGCTACGAGGTCGCCGACATCGCCGCTCACTCGGTCGGCACCGTGGATGCGGCCCGGCTGCGGGACTTCATCGATCCGCGCCCCGTCGCTCCACCACGCGCGAGCAGCGGCTCGATGGATCTGGATTCTGAGCGGTTGGCGGCCTGGGTCGCTGGACGGGGTGAGGGCGAGCGGAACCGGGGTCTGTTCTGGGCCGCCTGCCGCCTCGCCGAGAACGGCGTCTCGCTCTCCGACGCGCTCGATGCCTTGGGTGCTGCGGCGCAGTCGGCGGGTCTGGGCGATCGCGAGATCACCACGACCGTGCGCTCGGCCTACCGAGCCACCCAGCCCGCGCACGAGGCCACGTCAGGCGGCCAGACCCGGAGCGCGGGGCGGTGGTTCGGTCGCGCGGCGAGCCCACCGTCCGCAGCCTTCGGGAGGGCAGCGCTGTGAGGCGAGAATCGGACGGGCGGCGCTGGGCAGCGATGACAGCGGCCGCGGGGACGGTGTTCATCGCCGCCGGAGCGTTCTGGCTATCGTTCACGTCGTTGGCCGATCTGGCCGCTCGCTCCGGGATCGGGGCTGGGCAGGCGTGGGCGTGGCCGCTGATCGTGGACGGCATCATCGTCGTCGCCACGGTCGCCGTCGTCGCCCTCGCCGGGCAACGCTCGGCCTGGTACCCGTGGGCGCTGCTGGTCGGCGGCGCACTCGTCTCGGTCACGGCAAATGCCATTCACGCCGTCGTCGCCGCAGACGCCGACGTGCCAAGGATGCTCGCGGCCTCGGTCGCCGCAGTGCCGCCCGTCGTTCTGCTGGCCATCACGCACCTGACCGTGATCCTCACCCGCACCACCGACGTCGAATCTGCCGCCGCCGCAAGCGGGGCCGTCACCGTCGAGTCCATGCCAGAGCTGCCCGCTGGCGAGCCGGAGACCACCGGTCGCGATGACGGTGTGGCGGATCGGCGCGCGATGGGGTGGGAGCTGCGAGAGGCGGGCTGGTCGAACAAGCGGATCGCCCGCGAGCTCGGGGTGCATCCCTCGACCGTGGGCCGCTGGTTCGCCGTCGCGCACCTCACTGACACCACCGACACCGCCGCCGAGCGGGAGGAGACCACCCCATGAACACCACCGACAACCCACAGCACATCGATCCCGCGAGGCCCGATCCGGCACGGCTGCTGTCCGAGGAGACGCGGGAGCGCCCCGAGCCCGTCGAGGTGACGAGTACGCCGGAAGCGGTGCGGGCCGCGCAGGTCGCCCGCGACGACAAGCAGCACGCGATCGTTCGCGGGCGGGGCGTGGAGTGGGTGCGCCCCACCGACCTGATCGCCCGGCACTCGGCGCACGCGGCCGGTCGTGGCCTCGACTTTCAGGCCGAGCTAGCACGCCGCACGCGCACCCCGATTGGGGCAGGCTTTCGTCGTCTCGGGGATCGTGCCCGGCGGTTGCCGCCGATCTCGGCGTTCGGACGCAGCACCGCACCGGCGTCGCAGATGTCCCGCCCTGGGGTCTCGATGAGTTGACGGTGGTGACAGGTCATGGCTGCGAAGGCATCGGCATGCGAGACGCGCTCGTGGGAGCGAGTGCGCACCTGCCTGCCAGGAGGTGCCGACACCATGACCACACCAACCCGCACCAGCACGAACACCGCTCCGATGGCCGACGGGGCTGAGGACTTCACCACCGGCGAGGGCCTACGCGCCCTGCTCAACCGCCTCGCCGAGGGCGGCGAGGATGCCTGGGTTCACGACCCGGTAGCCCGCGACCTGATGGAGTTCGCCGCCGACAAGTACCGCGCTCTCGCGAGGAAACACAAGCTCGACACCTGGGAAGCAGTGACGGCGGCGTTCGACGCGATGCAGAACCGCTCGACCCGCGAGGCCAACGACCCGTGGGCGATCATCACCCACGCCGTGCGGATCACCTGCGTCTACGAGGAACGCGCCCAAGGCCTGCTCTGCTCCGTGCACCAGGCCCGCCGCGCGCACGTCTCGGCGTTCCACGACCCCGAACGATTCTCCGAACGCGACACCGCACTGGCCGACTACCACCCCGCGTTCCACACCACCGACCTGCGTCCCAGTGACCTCGAACCGGAGCCGCGCGACAGTCTCGGGTCGGCGCAGGCGTGCATGTCCGCCGGGTCGGCGGCCGAGGACGCAATCGCGATGCTGTGCCTGCTCGACTGGCCGACCGACACCGCACGGGCCGCGGTCGAGCACATCTGTGGAGCGTTGATGAAGGCCGGCACCCGCCAGTCCGCCTACGAGACGCTTCGCCGCGACCGGCACGCGCGGGCACTGCTCGACCTCCCGCGCCGCTCCTGGGCCGCCCTGCTGAGAGCGCTACTCGGGAACCCGCACCCGGCCTACGTGGCTACCAGCAGCGGTCGCGGCGTCCTGCTCCGGCTTCTGTTGGGCGAGACGCTCGACCTGCTGCTCCGCGACGACGATCTGATCCTCGCGCTCGCTCTGGCCGCGCCGAGTAGTGGAGGCGGTGAGTCGTCGTGACCGAGCCACTGATCGGCAGCATTCAGCTCGACCGCACCGTCGATTCGATCCTCGTCGGCACCCGGCACCGCGCCGACCTCGGCGACATCGACGCACTCGCCGCGTCCATCGGACGCGACGGCCTGCTGCAACCGCTCACGATCACCATCGACGGCGTGCTCGTGTGCGGAGCACGACGCCTGGCCGCGATCAAGAAGCTCGGCTGGCGAACCGTTAACGTCTGGGTTCGCAGCGGCCTATCCGACCGGCTCGGGCAGCTCCTCGCCGAGCAGGACGACAACATGCTCCACAAGCCCTACACCCAGCTCGAAGCCGCCGGCCTCTACCGCGAACTCAAGCAGGTCATGGCCGAAGACGCCGCCCGACGGAAGTCCGCCACGCAGTTCAGCAGCGAGAACCAGCCCGGAAACGACGGTGCGGGAAAATTTCCCGCACCGTCAGACACCCCGCGCGGGCGAGCCGACGAGCAAGCCGCAGCGATGATTCCCGGTGGCGCGTCGTACAAGACACTCGACAAGATCGGCTACCTCGAAGACATCGCCAACAACCCCACTCAGCCCGAGACGTTGCGTGCGGAGGCCGCTGCAGGGCTGGAGCGGATCGAGGCCGGCGATCCGGTGCACCCGATCTATCAAGCGATCCGCGATGCCGACACCACCGCACGGGAGCGGCGCGAGGCCGAGATGCACGCCCGCGCCGAAGCCGCCGTGGCCCACGCGAAGTCGATCAAGAAGGGCAAGCGCACCCCACCCAAGCCGTTGCCGCTCGTCAGCGGTGACGGGCAACCCGTCCGCTACCCCCTGCGCGCGTTCGTCCAGACCTGGGGCGAACTGACGAACTGGTGGACCCACTATGACGCCGACACACTCGCGCGTGAGCTGACCGACGAGCAGTTCGAGAACTTCCTCGCCACCACCGACGGCACCCTCCGATTCGCCGACGCACTCCGAGCCGCCCGCGAAGGCATGACGGAGCGGCCACGCCTCCGCGCACTCTGACGACAACACCCGGTGCATGGTGCGCACCTGCTCGGCATGAGCCCTGCACCCACCGATCCCCGCCACCGCCGCCGACTCGTCGCCCTCATCGCTGTCGGCATCGTCCTGCTACTCCTCGCCAGCGTCGGCGTCTACGGACTCCTCACCGGCCCCCGAAGCAAGACCAGCCCCGATCCCGACCCGGAGCCCGGCCCAGTCACCACAGCACCGCCGACCGTGGCACCGAGCACGCCCACGCCGCCGCGGGTTCCAGCAGTTCCACGTTCGGCCGATCCTGCGACTTTCGCTCAGGGCGTCGCGTCCACGCTGTTTGCGTGGGACACGGCGTCGGGGCTGTGGCCGCTGGACTACACCTCGGCGATCCTCGCAGTCGGTGACCCCAGCGGGGACGAGCAAGCCGGGCTGGCCTCCGACGTGGCCGTCTACCTGCCGACCCGCGACGCCTGGATCGAGCTGCGGCAGTACGCCACCCGCCAGCACCTCACCATCGACAGCGCGTACGTCCCCGACGCCTGGGCCGACGCCGTCGCGCAGGCTCAGCCGGGGCAGCTCGCGGCAGGAACGACGGCCGTCACGATCGAGGGCACCCGCCGCCGAGCCGGGGTCTGGAACGGCCAGCCGGTCACCAGTGAGCATCCGGTCGCGTTCACCGTGTTCGTCGTCTGCGCCCCGACCTATCCGACCTGCCACCTGCTGCGGCTGTCGCAGCTCGACAACCCGCTGCGATGAAGGGGTTGACGTCGTGTTCCGCAAAGCCGCCATCGCAGCCCTGGCGCTGCTGTTCTTCGCACCTGCCGCAGCCCTCCTCGGGATCGGGGTGCTGATGAACCCCGCTGCCGCCTACTGCGCCATCCCCGCCGGGACCGTGAATCTTGGCCCGATCCCGGACGCGCTCACCGTGACCACCGCGAACGGCGAGACCTTCACCCTGAATCGTCAGCAGCTCACGCACGCGGCCACGATCATCACGGTCGGCAACGGCATCACCGACGTGGGCCGGCCAGGAATCAAGATCGCGCTGATGGCCGCGCTCACCGAGTCCACGCTGCGGATGCTCACCAACACCGGCACCTACCCCGAGTCGGCCAACTACCCGAACGACGGCAACGGCGGCGACCACGACTCCCTCGGCCTGTTCCAGATGCGCCCGCAATCCGGGTGGGGCACGGTCGCCGAGTTGATGGACCCGCAGTATCAGGCGCGCGCGTTCTTCGGCGGGCCGACCGGACCGAACTACCCCTCACCGCGCGGCCTGCTCGACATCCCCGGCTGGCAACAGATGGACCCCGGCGAAGCCGCCCAAGCCGTCGAGGTGTCCGCCTACCCTGACCGATACCGCAACTACGCGGCCATCGCTGACAGCATCCTGGCCGCCCTCACCAACGTCGGCAGTGCCGCTGGTGGCGTGGGTGGCCCGGCGGTCTCGTCGTCGCGGGTGGTGTTCCCGCTGCCCGAGGGCACCTGGGTGCTGACCTCGCCGTTCGGGATGCGCGTGCACCCGATCACGGGCGAACGGAAGATGCACACCGGCACCGACTTCGCCGCCCCCGACGGCACCCCGATCCTCGCCGCCGCAGACGGCACCGTCACCGTCGCGGAGTTCTCCGGCGGATACGGCGGCCTCATCGTCATCGAGCACACCATCGAAGGCCACACCGTCGCGACCGCCTACGCGCACATGTGGCAGAGCGGCATCCACGTCCGCGCCGGCGACCGCGTGAGCGCGGGCCAGCACATCGGCGATGTCGGCTCCTCGGGCATGTCCACCGGCGCACATCTGCACTTCGAGGTCCGGCCCGGCGGCACCAACGGCGAGGCCATCGACGCCGCAGCCTGGCTCAACGAGCACGGGGCCGCGAACCTGCCGACGGCGACCAGCGGATCACCCACCGCCTGCAACAACGCCACTGCGGGCACGCCGACCGGTGTCGATGGAGACCCCGACCGGCTCGTCGACGATCCCACCAGCTCGGGCAAGATCACCGCCCGCATGCTCCACCTCTACCAGCAGACCCTCGCCGCGTTCCCCGACACCGGCTGGGGCTGCTACTCGCCCCGCCCCGGCACGAAGTCCGAGCATCCCCTCGGCAGGGCGTGCGACATCACCTTCGGCAACCGCATCGGCCAGCGCCCCACCCCGGCCCAGCTCGACGCCGGCTGGAAGGTCACCAACTGGATGAAGGACAACGCCGACGTGCTCGGCGTCGAGTACCTGACCTGGCAAGGCCAAATCTGGTCCGTCGCCCGTGACGCCGAGGGCTGGCGACCCTACAACGGCGGAGGGATGCACGACCCCGCCTCCATCACCGGAGGCCACTACGACCACCTCCATGTCACCGTCAAGGTGGGGTGATCGACGATGGGTGTCTTCCCCGACTTCGACGGGCTCGGCGGCATCGGCGACCTCCGCGCCGTCGTCGGCGCGCTCCTGACATTCGTCCTGATCGTCGCAGTCCTCATGCTCATCGTCTCCGCGATCGTCTGGGCCATCGCGACAGCCCACGGCAACTACGCCACAGCTAGCAAGGGCCGCATCGGTGTCCTCGTCTCCGTCGGCGCGGCAGTCCTCGCCGGAGGTGGCGTGGCCTGGATGAACTGGCTACTCACAGTCGGTTCAAGTTTGTAGCTGCGGCGTCGCGGTCATCGGTCCGATTCCTCCGCGTCGGCGCTCGCTGTCTCGCACTGGTCGAGCAGGCGCGCGAGGTAACTGTATGCCGCGAGGCGCTCCATCGCTTCCTGCTCGGACAGTTCGGTGCGCGTGTGCGTCGTCACGTTGCGGACCGTGAGGTTCAGACCAGTGGCCAGCGCGTTGAGGGCCTTAGCGAGCGGTTCAAGACCACCGCGCATGCTCTTCACCGTCTTGTCATCCGACCTTCCCGGCCAGGTGAGCTTCGGCTTGCCCGGTTCAGGAGCGCCCGGCGATAACGTCTGCTGCCAGAAGACCGTGTCATCGACATCGTTCCGGCCGAGACGTTCCTTCCAGTGGACCGTGAGGCCTTCGGCCGCTTCACGAACTGCAACTCGGTACTGATGCGTCGTCCAATGGGCGGAAGCACCAGCCCAGACCACGGGGTGAAACTGTGCGGGAGCGAAGGTCGGAATGTCAGAGTCCGTACGTGACTCGGCGTCGACGATCATCGCGTCGAGCCTGCCCTTGACGTTGGCGGTCGTAGTCCGAATATCCCGAGGCGCGATGGGGGCCTTGGGCGCAGACATAAATGACCAGTTGGAGATCGGGTCGATCGCTCCGAGTCCAGCGATCCCAATGTAGGCGCCGGTCACTGACACAGCGCTCGCCGCCAGGCCAGCAGCCTCCGCGACACCGAGTTCGAGCCGTTGAACCTCGCTCTGATCCTGGCCTTCCTTTGTCCACACAGTGGGAAAGAGTCCGCGCGCCGACATGTGATCCGACTCAACCTGAGTGCTCATCCAGGCGTCGAACGCTTCCTCGAACTTCTCAACAGCGGCACGCAATCGCTGGAGGTAATCCACCCCGTACTGACTCATGTTCCTTGCACCTCTCGTCCGGCGGTCCCGTGCGGGCGAGCGACGCACAGATACTCCAAGGCTACGGGCGGCCACCGCGGGGACGGGACGGCGACGAGCGCGCACCTGTCGCGTGTACCCCGTCTGCGAGTTCGTGGGCGGGCCGCCCGTCGCCAAGGAGACCTACCGTGTTCGATCTGCTCACTACCGTCATGTCCGCGCCGTTGCTGGTGCCGATGGACATCAACATCGACCCCAATACCAATGGCCTGCCGGGCATCAACCAGCTGCGCACCATCGTCGGCGCGGTGATGACCATCGGCCTGATCCTCAGCGTGCTCGCGCTGATCGTGTCCGCGATCGTGTGGGGCTTCGGCGCGAACTCCTCCAACCCGCACCTCGCCTCGCGCGGGAAGATCGGCGTCCTCGTTTCCTGCGGCGCGGCGGTGATCTGCGGCGCGAGCGTGACGCTCATCAACTTCTTCTGGAACGTCGGCCAGTCCGTCTGACCCCGCCTGTCGTCGAGAGCTGGTGTCCGTGATGGGCGTGTGCGACGTTCCCGTGATCTCCTCGGTCTGCGATGCCGTCGGCGAAGGAGCCGCCTCTCTGGTCGCGGCCCCATTCGACTGGCTCGCCCAAGCGATGGGTGCCGCCGCCGGGTGGCTGTTCGAGGCCGTCTGGTCGGTCTTCGACACCACGACCCTCGTGGATGTCACCAAGCCCGGCTACATCGCCGTCTACAACCTGCTGTTCGGCATCGCGGTCTTCGTGATGCTGATCTTCTTCTGCCTCCAACTCATCACCGGCCTGATCCGACGCGACCCCACCGCCCTCACCCGCGCCGCACTCGGGCTGGCGAAGTCCGTCCTCGGGTCGTTCGTCGTCATCACGCTGACCGCGCTGCTGCTGGAAGTCGTCGACCAGATGTGCATCGGGATCGTGCAGGCCGCCGGCGAAACCACCGAGTCGATGGGCGACAAGATCGCACTCCTCGCCGCAGGACTGGTCGGGATCAACATCGCCGCACCCGGCGTCGGTGCCATCATCACGATCTTCATGGCCGGCCTCGCGATCACCGCCGCCGCGATCGTGTGGCTCTCCCTCCTCGTCAGGAAAGCACTCCTGCTGGTTGCGGTCGCGTTCGCGCCGCTCGCCTTCTCTGGTGCCTCGTGGGACGCCTCGCGAGGCTGGATCGGGAAGTGGGCGATGTTCGTCGTCGCGCTGATCTGCTCCAAGCTCGTGCTCGTCGTGATGTTCCTCGTCGCGATCACCCAGGTCTCCGCACCGATCGACGCCGACCTCGCCTCGGTAAGTGATCCCATCGCGGGGATCGTGCTGATGGCGATGGCCGCGTTCGCCCCGTATCTCACCTACAAGTTCATCGCGTTCGTCGGGTTCGACATGTACCACGCGATCGGTTCCGAGCAGGACGCCAAGAGCGCCCTCAACCGCCCGATCCCCGTCCCGACCAAGCCGCAGGGCGGCGGCGACCCGAAGAAGGTGCTCGACGGAACCGGCGGCGGGAGCGCGGGCGGAGGCTCCGGCGGAGGAAGCAGCGCACCGCCACCGCCGAAGACCCCGGCACCGGCACCCGCCGCGAGCGGCGGAGGCGCGGCTGGTGGAGGTGCCGCAGCGAGCGGCGGCGCAGCCGCAGCCGGTCCCGTAGCCGCAGGGGTGGTAGTCGGGGCGAGCATCGCAAAGGGTGCCGCGACCGCCGGGCCGAAGGCCGGAACCGCGCTGGGAGCCCAGGGTGAGCACGCCGCCGACGCAGCCGCGCAGACACCGCCACCGCCCGCAGCCGCACCTGCGGCACCTCCGTCGAGCCCGGCACCACGACCGCCGAGCACCGACCCGTCACCGCCACCGAAGCAGCCCCCGCCGCCCGCGCCACGCCCACCGAAGGAGTAGACGATGAGCAGCACGAACCACGACCGTCCCACCGCGGGCGAACTCGTGCCGGTGAAGTTCTCCCGCCTCACCCGCCGCGGCATCCTCCTCGGCCTGTCGCTGACCCAGCTCATCACGCTCGCCATCGGCGGAGCCACACTCATCGGCGCGTTCTACGCCGGCGGCGGCATGCTGCTCGCCTACACCGCCCCCATCTGGGTACTCGCCGCCGCGCTGACCTGGATACCCATCGCAGGCCGGCCGATCGTGGAGTGGCTGCCCATCGCCTGCTGGTGGCTGTGGCGCACCACCGGCGGACAACTGCTGTACCGACGCAGGATCGTCATCCCACGCCCCGTCGGAACCCTCGCACTGCCCGGCGACATGGCGCGACTGCGCGAGTACACCGACCCCGAGACCGGAGTCGGGATGATCCACGACCCCCACGCCGCCACGTTGACGGTGGTGTGCGAGGTCACGCATCCCGCGTTCGTGCTCCTCGATCCCGGCGAGCAGGAACGCCGCGTCAGCTCCTGGGGCCGGGTGCTGGCCACCGTCTGCCGCTCCGGGCGGATCGCGACTCTTCAGGTCTTGGAGCGGACTCTGCCGGACTCCGGCACCGGACTCGCGGAATGGTGGGCCACCCACGGCACCCCGGACGGATCATGGGCGGCCGACACCTACGCAGAACTCATCGACCGCGCCGGACCCGCCGGCGAACGCCACGCCACCACACTCTCGCTGTCACTGGACATGAAGACGAGCGCTCGGCAGATCAGGACTGCGGGAGGCGGGATACGCGGTGCTGCCGCCGTGCTGCGCCAAGAGATGAACACCCTCGTCGCCGCGCTCCGCTCTGCCGACCTCTCGCCGTCGGGATGGCTGACACCAGGGCACATCGCGGTGATGCTGCGCTCCGCCTACGACCCGGCCATCGCTGCCACGCTGGAACGGCACGGGAGGCTCGGCCAGTCGCTTGCGACCGCGGGGCCGGTTGCGGTCACTGAGACCTGGGGCAGACTACGCACCGACTCCGCTCACCACGCTGTGCTCTGGGTCAGCGAGTGGCCGCGATCGCTGGTGTATCCGGGGTTCCTGTCACCGGTGTTGCTGTCCACCGGCATCCAGCGATCGTTCTCACTGATCTGCACCCCTATGCGGTCCGACGCTGCTGCTCGTGACATCCGCAAGAAGAAGGTCGAGCACATCTCCGACCAGGCCCAGCGCGCGAAGATCGGCCAGATCGAGGACGCCTCACAGACCGCCGAGTACCACGACGTGCTCCAGCAAGAAGCCGACCTCACCGCAGGCCACGGCATCCTCCGCTACACCGGCCTCATCGCCGTCTCCGCACCCACCATCGAAGAGCTCGATGCCGCCGTCGCCGCCATCGAGCAAGCCGCGATCCAAGCCTCCTGCGAAACCCGGCTCCTCGTCGGCCAGCAAGCCGCCGCCTTCACCGCCGCCGCGCTCCCGCTCTGCCGGCGGGTCTGAGTTCAGCCTTCAGGGCTGACGAGGATCGTGGCTGATGGATCGACATCGGGTGCCCAAGCAAGGGTCGGCAGGTCAGCGCTTTCCAGTCCCGCGAGTTCGAGCGCAGCCTGTCCCGACAGATGCGAAGAGTTGATGGACTGCCCGTTTGCGACTGCCGCGTAGAACTGTGCGGCGTAGTTGATCGCATCGGCGTCTTCGATGCTGTCGGCCATCCCGATCGCGAACGGCACGACTTGAGCCACCAGGTCGTCGATCTGGGCTGCGGAGCGACACGAGTTCAGCAGCACGAGGAGCGGAGGATCGTCGGTTGCGCTGATCGCCCGAGCGAAGGCTCGCGCCGTCACGATCACTCCCTCGTGGGGTTCGTCTGCTTCATCCTCAAAGACGATCAGGTCGTCGTTGCTGTGGCCCGAGAAGTGGACCACGTGAGGGCGGAACTTCGTGATGCCGTCCAGCAAGTCAGCCGTGGTTGCTGCTGGCCGCACATCGAGTTCGATCTGGTCACGATGCAAAGCCGACTCGACCGCTGCCCGGATGCGCTTCTGCTCCCTTCCAACGCGGAGGTCACCTTCGGCCGAAGCACCCAGCATGAGCACTCTGAGCTTCTCCGGCTTGGGCGCTGGGAGCTGACGCAGCGCATGGCTGACGGCTACCTCGGCACCGCTGATCCGCGACTCAAGCTGGGCACGTTCAGCCGCCGCCCGCCGGTCGGCACGCTGCTGCTCGCTCTTTCGGCGTCTCTCGGCGGCATCGGCCTCCGACTGTTCGGCGCGGGAGAGCTTGGTCTGTAGCGCGGCCTCGTCCTTCGCGTAGCCGGCTGCCCGTGTCTGCCAGCGGCTGGCCTCCTTGCCCACAGTCTCCGCTTCCTTCTCTCGGCGCTCGGCGTCCCGCAACTTGCTGCTGCGGGTGGAACTGCTCGTCGTCTTTGCGGCAGCCTGCCGCGCCTTGGCGGCATCGGCTCGCTTCGAGGACTCCTTCGACCGGTACTCACCCGCCTTCTTGTCCGCGTCGATCCGCTGTTTGCGCTTGCGGTCAAGCTGTCCTCGGTACTGACTTGCGCTCACTCTGTCGTGCTCCTGCCTCGTTTGCCCTCGTGTCATCTACAACGCTAGGCCGCACCACCGACATTTTCCGTTCGCTGGTGCGCACCTCCCCGTCATACGGCACCAGGAGGTCACCATGCCTACGTTCTTCGATTCGACTGCCGACGCCGCCGAGGCGTCCGAAGCCTTGCGCGGCCTCGCGCACGCGAGCCGGGGCTTCCATCAGCCCGCCGAGATGTACGGGGTGATCGGTGATCTGTCCTCGGGCATGCGCTCGCTGCGGCAGGCGCTCGACCAGATCGCCGATGTTCACGAGCGCAAGGCCGCGCACGCGTTCAACGACGCCGGAAGCCACGAGGCAGGCGTGCGGGAGGCGCTCGCTGCTGCGGAAGAGTTGCGTCAGGCCGCGAACCTCGTCGACCGGGCCCACGACCGGCTCGCGGAAGGCTTCATCGCCGCGGGGCGGATCGCCTGGCACCCCGAGCCCGCCGTCGAGGAGGTCATGCCGTCGCGGTGGGTCAGCGTGGTGTTCCTCCAGGGCGAGGAGGCCGACCGGCCGTTGCACATCCTGGGCGAGCTGGGACACGTGGATGCGGTGGACTTCCTCGCGCAGTGGGACTACGGCGACGAGACCACGCAGGCCGCGCTGGAGAACGGGTATGTCTACGACAAGCCCGGCGAGGGCACCAACGATCGGGTTGCGCTCTCGGGCGACTACGCGCTGGTCGTCAACCCGCATATCGGCTACGTCTCGCTGCTGCGCCGCTACACCGAACCAGAGGCCGAGCCCCAGGATGCCGAGCTGGTCGAACCGGCTCCGGTGCAGCCGGGGCCGGAGCTTCTGGTGTCGTACTCGTCGCCGGGCGCTCCGAAGCGAGCCGACCCGCCGACCCCGAAGCGGGATGGGTCGTGGTTCGAGCCGGCCAAGATCACGGCGGTCAAGCAGTCGCGGGGGCTGGTGCGGTGACCGAGGATCGCGCGCGGCTGCATACCGCTGTCCTGGTGGCACCGTCGAAGGAGCGGCGGAAGCTCCGCAAGCAGCGCCGCAAGGCAGAGGCCAGGCTCCACGCCGAGCAGCGAAAGACCGCGCTCGTCGCAGCGAAGGCGAAGGCCGAGGATGAGCGTGCCGAGCGGCGCTCCACGGTCTACTTGCCGAAGGCGGGTGAGCCTGGTGCTGCGCGACTACGCACTCCGGGCCGGTTCCATCTGACGCGGCATCAGGACACGTCGGCGACGCTGGCGGGTGCGTATCCGTTCGTTGCTGAGGGCGGTCTCGGCGCGGATGGCGTGTTCGTCGGTCAGGACCTGTACTCGGGCGGGAGTTTCGTCTACGACCCGTGGGTGCTTTACGCACGCGGCATCATCACCGCACCCAACGTGGTGCTGGCCGGGATCGTCGGTTCCGGCAAGTCCTCGCTGGCCAAGTCGCTCTACACCCGGTCGTTGCCGTTCGGGCGGCGCGTGTACGTGCCCGGCGACCCGAAGGGCGAACACACCGCCGTCGCCAACGCCGTCGGCGGACGTGCCATCGTCCTCGGTCACGGACTCAACACTCGCCTGAATCCGCTCGATGAAGGCCACCGGCCCAGCGGTCTCTCGGATGAGCAATGGGCGTCCACTGTCGCAGCCCGACGGCGTGACCTGATCGGCGCACTCGCGGAGACCGTGCTCGCGCGGGGTTTGTCGCCGTTGGAGCACACCGCGATCGACATCGCCCTGACCCAGACGGTGCGGGAGAACGATGTGCCGATCCTGCCGATGGTCGTTGACCGCATCCTCGCCCCGAGCGCGGATGCCGACGGCCGGTTGGCCGAGGACGGCCGGCTCGTCGGTCACGCGCTGCGTCGCCTGGTGGCAGGTGACCTGGCCGGGCTGTTCGACGGCCCTTCGACGGTCGCGTTCGATCCGTCGTTGCCGATGATCTCGCTCGACCTCTCGCGCGTCACCGAGAACTCGACGCTCATTTCGGTGTTGATGACGTGCTCGTCGGCGTGGATGGAGTCCGCGCTGCTCGACCCGAACGGAGGGCAGCGGTGGGTGATCTACGACGAGGCCTGGCGGCTCATGTCCCATCCCGCGCTGCTGCGGCGGATGGATGCGCACTGGCGACTCGCGCGGCACTACGGGATCGCGAACATGCTGATCTTCCACAAGCTCACCGACCTCGACAACGTGGGCGACCAAGGCTCAGCCATGCGCTCCCTGGCGAACTCACTACTCGCGAACGCGGAAACGCGGATCGTGTACCGGCAGGAGTCCGACCAGCTCGGACCGACCGCGACCGCCCTCGGTCTGACCGGCACGGAGCAGCAGCTCTTGCCGAACCTTGGCGTCGGCCAAGGGCTGTGGCGGATCAAGGCCAGGAGCTTCGTCTGCCAGCACCAACTCCACCCCGACGAACTCGCCCTGTTCGACACCAGCAGCCGCGCCGCAGGAGGACACCGATGAACCTCACCGGCCCGCGCCGATCCACCCCGAACGAAGACGATGCCGCGGCTCCCGTCGAGCTGCCGCACGTCCTCGTCACCGTCGCCGCAGACGGCACCCTCACCGCCACGGTCGATGGAACACCGTTCGCGTCGCCGGACGCGGGCGACTGGACGCGCGCGACGTTCGGGCCGCTCATGGATGCCATCACCAACGACCGCACCATCGCAGTCCGAGTCGAGGTGCGCGAGAACGACGGCAGCGTCTTCACCGACATCCTCCGCACCCGCAAACCCCGACGCGCAGTCGCACCGTCCGAGACCCCTGCGCCGGAGACACGTCGGAGTCGCCACGCCCGACGACTGCCACGTCTGGCGGAAGTCACCGCCGATGGGTTCGTGCCCGGCGAGGATGTCGCCGTCGCGACGATCGTGGCACACACCGACGCCACCGGGACCGGCGAAGCGCGGTCGCTCATCGACCTCGACGAGCTATCGGACGGCACACACGAGGTGGTCCTGTTAGGGCGCATCTCGGGCACGCTCGCGGTGCGGCGGCTGACATGAACCAGCGGCAGGCCGGGGGCATGGGCGACGAACTCACCAACGCCGCCCTCATCGGCCTGATGGGCATGTTCGGGATCGCCCTCGTCCTCCGCGCCGCTGGCAGCGTCACCGCGTTCCTCACCGGCACACCGCAGCCCGACGCCGGCGCAGCGGCGGGGCTTGCCGTGCTGTTCAACCCCGCCGACCCGGCGACCGCGCTCGGTGCCGACGGGCTCAACCCGGTCGTCTACTGGCTCGTCAGCACGGCGCTGCTCGGCGGACTCGCCGCCGGGATCGTCTGGGTCTGGATCGTGCTACGGCGACACACGCGGAAGACAGAGACCGACCCGCACCGACTGGCCGGGATCGCGACCAGCCACGAGGTCAAGACCGCAGCATCCGCCAAGGCGCTACTGCACCGCGCGGCCACGCTGCGACCCTCCTTGGAGTCGCCCGCACCGCAGGATGTCGGCTACCTCCTCGGTGCCAGCCGTGGCACGAAGGTCTGGGCATCGGTCGAAGACTCGATCCTGCTGATCGGCCCGCCCCGCTCAGGCAAGGGCCTGCACGTCGTCATCAACGCGATCCTCGACGCACCCGGCGCGGTCGTGACCACCAGCACGAGGCCCGACAACCTCACCGCGACCCTCCGCGCCCGACGCCGTAAAGGCGGCCCGGTCGCGGTGTTCGACCCTCAACACCTCGCCGCAGGCATCCCGGCTGGGCTGCGCTGGTCGCCCATTCGCGGCTGTGACGATCCGCTGACCGCGATGATCCGCGCTAACGGCCTCGCAGCCGCCACAGGACTCAGCGCCGGAGGGGTCGAGTCCGGCGGGTTCTGGGAAGGCAAAACCCGCACCGCACTCCAAAGCCTGCTGCATGCCGCCGCGCTCGACGGCCGCCAGCCAGCCGAGCTGTTCAGATGGACCCTCGACCCCAGCGCCGCGTCCGAAGCCGTCGCCATCCTCAACTCACACCCGAACGCCGCGATGGGCTGGGACGACTCACTGGCCGCGATGATCGACGCCGACCCCAAGACCCGCGACAGCATCTGGCAAGGCGTCTCCCTCGCCCTCGCCGCCCTCGCAGACCCGCGCGTACTCGATGCCGTCACGCCAGGCCCGCACGAGCACTTCGACCCCGAGACCTTCCTCACCGAACAAGGCACCCTGTACCTGCTCGCCACCGGAGCAGGAGCAGGAGCCTCGGCATCGCTGGTCGCGGCATTCGTCGAAGACCTCATCGAAACCGCCCGCCGACTTGCCGCCCGCTCGCCCGGAGCACGGCTCGACCCGCCGCTACTGCTCGCGCTCGACGAGATCGGGAATCTCGCCCCGCTGCCGTCACTTCCGACGCTCATGGCCGAAGGCGGTGGCACCGGGATCACGACAATGCCGGTCTTGCAGTCCCTCGCACAGGCTCGCGACAGGTGGAGTGAACACCAGGCCGGCGCGATCTGGGACGCTAGCATCGTCAAGATCATCCTCGGCGGCGCATCCAACAGCCGCGACCTCCAAGACCTCTCCACGCTCATCGGAGAGCGCGACGAGTACACCGACAGCGTGACCCTCGGCGACCACGGCACCCGCTCCAACCAGCGCTCGATCCGCCGCGTCCCGATCCTGCCGCCAGACCGCATCCGCACCCTGCCATTCGGCACCGGCATTGCGATGCTGCGCTCCGCGCCGCCCATCGTCACCGACCTCCGCGCCTGGCCGACTCGCCCCGATGCCGCGCAACTCCGCAGCGACCGCGACGAACTCGAAACACTGCTGCGCCACCGCCCCGTCACCTGACGCTGCGTCTGGGTGCCGAAGCGCACCTGCCTGACACAGCGGCCACACACGGCTGGTCGCTCGAGTTCAGGAGGACGCCATCATGGCCATTCGTACCCACCAGTCCATCTCCGGCTTTGTCGCCTCGGACCCGCAGCTCAGCTACACCGACCGCGGCGACGCACGGCTCTACATGAAGGTCGGCATCGAGCACTACCGCAAGGAGCCCGACAACTCCTTCACGCAACTGGAGACGACGTTCCACGACCTCATTGCGTATCGCGGTGCTGCCGAGCAGGGAGCCGAGCGGCTCGCCAAGGGCGACAACATCATCGCCGACGGACGGGTGCGCGACTACTCCTACGAGCGCAACGGCCAGCGGTACGAGGGCGAGGAGTTCATCGCGACGCGCATCGGACACGACCTCGCCCGCACCCGCTACGAGGTGGACCGCAGCGAACGCACTTCCGGCCGAGACGCCGCGGCGTTCACCGGACCTCAGCAGGCCGCGCCGTCCACCGCGGCTGCCATCGGAATGTGAGCGATCCCGCCATGAGCGATCAGTTCCACCCTGAGCACGACGACATGCCACCCGAGGCAGGTCTCGCGTCCCCGCGTTTCGACGTGCCCGAGCCGCCGCATCCGGTCAACTGGAATCTGCTGACCGCCAACGATCTCGAAGCCGAGTTGCTCGAACTGAACCGTTGGGTGGACTGGCTTCGCCACACCTACGGACTTCCGGCCAGCGTCGTTCCGCCCTACTGGCACCGTCACCCCGAGCTCCTCTGGGAACTGTCGGCGCTGCACCTGCACTGGCTGTGCGCATACGACCCCGAGCAGAATGGGTCGGCACCGCTCGGCTGGCACCGCGACTTCGCCGATGCCCGTGCCCGCCTTCGTGATTGGGTGTCGGCCTGCGGTACGCGGCTCGACCGAGACCGCCCGACTCGCCAGACGAGCTGGCCCGGTGAAGACCCCACTCAGCCCATCGAGGACTCACCGATCACGGATCGCGACGAAGACTTCGTTCGGTTCGTGATCGACATGGTGGATGCGCGCCAGGAAGCAGAGGATGCCTTCTTCGCGGGCATCGACCCGGAGACGGGCGAGGTGTGAATCGTGGCGCGCCGCTATGAACGGAAGACCGGGCAGCGTCAACAGAGCGAGCGCGAGCTGACGATCCGCGCCGAGTTCCACGAGCCGCCCGACCTGGACAAGCTCTGCGAGCTGCTGATCCGCCTGGCGCTCCAACAGTCGGGAGCGTGCCGTTCGGAGGGATCGACGCGACCGAAGCGCCCTCGTGCCTCCGCGAGCGCGTCGTCGTAGAATGGAGGCATCCGTCGCGGATGGCGGATGTTGTGGTCCTAGCGCTTCGCCGTCACGGCGAGGCAAAGTAAACGTGGCCGACTCGGCCTAGTCCTACAGCCTTCGGGCTCTTCTCACGATCAACATCCGCTCTCACAAGTCCGCGTCGGCAGGACCAGTGACTGTGGAGAAGAGCCATGACGATCATCGACGCGGACCGAACCGCGATAGACAGCCTCGTAGCGCCCACCCCGTTCCCCGGATCATTCGCCGTCTCCTACCTACGGGTCTCCACGAAGGAGCAGGCGGAGAAGGGCGGCCAGGCGGAGGGCTTCTCGATCCCGGCCCAGCGCGAGGCGAACCAGCGCAAGGCCGACCAGCTCGGAGCAACGATCATCGAGGAGTTCGTCGACGCGGGCGAGTCCGCGCGCAAGGCCGACCGGCCCGAACTGATGCGGATGATCCAGTACGTCGCGAAGCACAAGACGAACTACTGCATCGTCCACAAGGTCGACCGGCTCGCCCGCAACCGAGCCGACGACGTGACCATCCACCTCGCCCTCAAGGACGCCGGCGTCACGCTGGTGTCGGCCACGGAGAACATCGACGAGACCCCGTCCGGGATGCTGCTGCACGGCATCATGTCCTCGATCGCGGAGTTCTACTCCCGCAACCTCGCCACCGAGGTCGTCAAGGGTCTGTCGCAGAAGGCCGCGCAGGGCGGCACCGTGACGAAGGCACCCATCGGCTACCGCAACGTCGGCGTGCGCGACGAGTTCGGGCGGGAAGTACGCACCGTCGAGATCGACGAGGAGCGAGCCCCGTTGGTGCGGTGGGCGTTCCAGGTGTTCGCATCCGGCGACTGGACGACGAGCCAGCTTCACCAGGAGCTCGTAGCGCGCGGGCTCACGACAGCGGCGTCGCCGCGGCGACCGTCCCGACCCATCGGGAAGTCGTCGGTGCATCGGATGCTGACGAACCCGTACTACAAGGGCAGCGTCCGCTACCAGGGCGTGACCTATGCCGGAGCGCACGAGGCCATCGTCCCCAACGAGGTGTGGGACCAGGTGCAGACCGTGCTCGGCACGCACCGCTCGGCAGCAGATGCAACGCAAGTCCACGAGCACTACTTGAAGGGGACGGTGTTCTGCGGCCAGTGCGGCTCGCGGCTACTGGTGTGCAACGCCAAGAGCAGCCAGGGCACGATCTACCCGTACTTCGTGTGCGCGAGCAGGCATGGTGGCAGAGGCGACTGCACCCGGCAGGCGATGCTCATCGAGCAGGTCGAACGGCTCATCGAGCGCTTCTATGCCAAGGTGCAGCTCGATCCCGAGACGACGCAGGCGGTCTCGGCGATGATCCATGCCCGGTTCGACGAGATGATGGCCGAAGGAGCCGCCGAACTTGCCGACCTCGCGTCCCGGAGAACCCAACTCGAAGGCGAGCAGCAGAAGTTGCTGCAAGCCCACTACGCCGGAGCCATCCCGCTCGACCTGCTCAAGAAGGAGCAGGACCGGATCACCGCGTCGTTGGAGACCATCGAGCACCGGATCACCGCTCACCACGGCCACTATGCCGACGCGCGGGCGAACCTCGACGACTCGCTGAAACTGCTGTCCAACGCAGCCGACCTCTACGAGCACGCCGACGACGCGAACCGCCGACTGTGCAACCAAGCACTGTTCAGGGCGATCTACATCGACGAGGACAACGACGTGCGCGTCGGCTACCGGAACCCGTATGACGGACTGAGCCTCTCCGGCCTCCACGCCGACGCCCTGAGCTGGGCCGCCGAGGCGAAGAAAATGGGCCAGGCGCGAACCGCGACCAAGGGTGGCCCCTTGGTCGCAAGTTCACACCTGACCCGTTTGGGGTGAGTAACGGGACTTGAACCCGCGGCCCCCTGGACCACAACCAGGTGCTCTACCAACTGAGCTATACCCACCATGTACCCACATCTGCGGGCAACCCACCAATTGTATTACACGCCCGGGGCGAACGCGGACACGGCGGCGGAGGCGGCGGCCCGTGCGCCGTCGCTGGTGGGCCCGGGCTGCGGCACGAAGACTGCCTGCCGGTAGTAGGCCAGTTCGCGGATCGATTCGCGAATGTCGGCCAAGGCACGGTGACCGCCATCCTTCGCGGGTGCGTGGATGTAGGCGCGGGGGTACCAGCGGCGCGCGAGCTCTTTGATGCTGGACACATCGACGCTGCGGTAGTGCAGGAAACGATCGAGCCGCGGCATGTACTTGGCGAGAAAGGCCCGGTCGGTGCCGATCGTGTTGCCCGCGAGGGGCGCCTTGCCCTCGGTGGCGAAGCGCTGAACGTACTCGAGTGCGAGGAACTCGGCCTCGGCGACGCTCACCCCGTCGGGGATCTCGTCGAGTAGACCGGAACTCTGATGCATCCCCGTGACGAAGTCGTTCATATGCTCGAGCGCAGAGGGGTCGGGCTTGATGACGATCTGGAATCCCGGGTCGAGCACGCGGAGCTCGAAGTCGGTGACGACGACCGCGATCTCGACGAGTTCGTCCTGGTCGAGGTCGAGTCCCGTCATCTCGCAGTCGATCCAAACGAGCCGGTCGTTCTCGTGCGCTGACATTTCGTCATCTTATCCATGGGTATGGACCGTCTCCGCGTCCTCGGCGGCGAGGCGATAACCTGAATGGGCGCCCTCGTAGCTCAATGGATAGAGCATCGGCCTTCTAATCCGACGGTTACTGGTTCGAGTCCAGTCGGGGGCACCCGGGCAGAGGGTGCACGATGCCGGTGCCCGTGAGGCTCGCCCTTCCATTGTGAAGCTCGACCAGAGGGTGGTGTCGGGCCGCGCGCGGGCGTAACGTCGTGGGTGTCGGAAGGAGCTCGATGATGAGTCAGGCGACAACAACGCGCACGATCTGGGTGGC
Source organism: Microbacterium sp. CJ77 (assembly GCF_002911615.1). Classification (NCBI taxonomy): domain Bacteria; kingdom Bacillati; phylum Actinomycetota; class Actinomycetes; order Micrococcales; family Microbacteriaceae; genus Microbacterium; species Microbacterium sp. CJ77. The sequence continues at coordinate 189,563 of NZ_PQBR01000007.1, forward strand.
GTTCGGTGCATCCGGCGTGGTCGGCACGATCCGCAAGGATGTCGACGGATACACGGTCACGATGGCCGGGGCCGAGGCATCTGCCGGTGTCTATCCGTCGATGGATGTCGCGAAGTCCGCGCTCTACGCGAGAATGCGGCCGGGGAGCGACTGGCCGCGCTTCCAGGAGCACTGACCCAACCGAAGTCATGTCCGCCCGATGCGGACCGCACCTCGGGTGTCGAACACGCGCAGCGCCGCGTGGCTCGCGGGGCCGATCGACAGCGCGTAGACGACGGTTCCCACGCCGACCGTTCCGCCGAGAGCCCAGCCGATCGTCAGGACCGTGATCTCGACGGCGGTACGGGCAAACCACAGCGGCCATCCCCAGCGCCCCGAAATACCGGTCATCAGGCCGTCGCGAGGTCCTGCGCCGAAGCGCGCCCCGATGTAGAGGCCGCCCGCGACACCGACGAGCGCCACGCCGGCGAGGAGCATCCCGCTCGCCTGAAGCAGATTCTCCGGCGTCGGCACGAGCGGCAGCGCGAACTGGAGTGCCGTGCCGACGACGAGGATGTTCGCGACGGTTCCGACTCCCGGCTTCTGATGCAGGGGAATCCAGAGGGCCAGGACAGCAAGTCCGATGATGTTCGTCATCCAGCCGAGCCCGATGCCCGTTCGGAGCGCCAGTCCTTCGGCAAGAACCGTCCAGGGGTCGACCCCGAGTCCGGCCACCACCACGACAGCGACCCCGACGCCGTAGAGAATCAGGCCGATCATCAGCTGGGTGACACGGCGCACCCCGAGGGGCATCGGCGACGCCGATGAGTCGTGTGGCCCGGTCGACGTGCGCGAGGGTCGGCCGGTAGACAAGAACATGAGTGGGAGCCAATCGGAAGATTGGACTTTTCGGTAGAGTCCAATCCTCGTAAAGTGGATGGATGGCTGACTCTCGACTCTCTTCGCGCGCGCTCGTTCAGTTGCTCGGCGAGTGGCGGGACAGTGCCCCCGCATACCGGGGGCTCGCGGATGCCGTCCGCATGTTGTGCCTCGACCGCCGCATCGCGCCGGGTACCGCTCTGCCCGCCGAGCGCGACCTCGCGATGCGTCTCTCGCTGAGCCGGACCACGGTCGCCGCGGCCTATCGGGATCTTCGCGAGTCCGGCCACATCGCGAGCTTGCGAGGGTCGGGCAGCGTCGTCCGCGCGGTCGGCCCGATTGCGGATGTCCCCGAACCGGGTGATGAAGACACGATCGACTTGCACCGCGCGAGTCCCGCGGCATGGCCCGGTCTGAGTTCACTTTTCGTCGAGGCGGCTTCGGATGCTCCGCGCTGGGTCGGCCGCTCGGGCTACGACCTGGTGGGCGCCGTCCAGCTCCGCACCGCGATCGCCGACCGCTACGCCGCGCAGGGGCTTCCGACCATTCCCGACCAGATCGTCGTCACGACGGGCGCGCAGAGCGCCATCTCTCTCGTGACCGATGTGATCGTGCGCCGCGGGGATCGTGTCGCGATCGAGACGCCGACGTATCCCCACGCCGCGGATGCCCTTCGCGAGGCGGGCGCGCGGCTCGTCGCGATTCCCGTGGATGCGGCGTATGGATGGGATCTCGAGCGCGCCGATCACGTGCTGCGGCGCGCGGCACCGAGCATGGCGTACCTGATGCCGGACTTCCAGAACCCGACTGGAGCGACGATGGACGAGCACGCACGTCGCCTGCTCGCCGAATCCGCGGCGGACGCCGGGGCCATGGTTCTCGTGGACGAGACGACGGCCGACCTCGACATCGACCGGCCCCGTGACAGCGTGCCGTTCGGTGTCGGACTAGGGCCGGCGGTGCAGCGCAACATCGTCACCATCGGGTCGCTGGGCAAGACCGTGTGGGGCGGCCTGCGGATCGGATGGATCCGCGCGGACCTGGACCTTGTGCCGAGACTTATCGCCGCCCGACCGCGGAGAGAGCTGGGCACCCCCGAACTGGAACAGCAAGTCGCGATCCTCGCGTTCGAGCGTCTGCCCGAGATCCTCGTACAGCGAGCGCAGCTTCTGCGGGTCGGGCGCGACACGCTGGTCCGTTCACTCGCCGAAGCCCTTCCCGAGTGGACGGTGCCGACCGTGCACGGCGGAGTGTCGCTCTGGGTCGGGCTTGGTGCACCCGTCAGTTCGCCACTGGCCCTCGCGGTTCGCAGCCGCGGCCTCATCCTCTCTTCCGGTCCCCGTTTCGGTGTGGATGGCGGGCACGAACGCCACATGCGCATCCCGTTCACCGCGCCGGTGACGGAGCTCGAGCGAGCGGTGCAGATCCTCGCCGAGGCTTGGCCCGAAGCGCGTGACCGCGGGCGCCCCGTGACGGAGACCGTGTTGGCCGCGGTCGTCTGATCGGCGCCGACCCGCGCGCCACTGTCGTGGACGCTCGCCACATCGTCGGACCGCTCAGCCGTTGCGCAGCGCGCTGACTGCTTCGTCGACGGTCCAGAACTCGCCGACGGTGCGGAACCCGCCGACGCCGTCGCGATAGCGGCGCGCCGCCCATCGCGAGCCGAGCGCATGATCGCGGTGCTGTAGATGACCGATGATGCGCCCCGTCATGTCGACGACACGCCAGAGCGTCGGGCCGACGGGGATCAGGTGTACCCGAAGTCCGGACGAGGGCGCCGGGGGCGGGACAGCGGGGTGAAGCGTCTGCGTGGTTCGGGTCGCGTCGGTTCGCAAGACGGTTCGCGTGTCGGTGGGCACGGCGTCGGTCATGGTGGGAACTCCCTTCTGCAACGAATTTATGTTCGACGTCCGACATTCGCCCGAGGTGTTCCCTCCAGTCCGTGGCCCGTCCTCCCCATCCGCGACCGCGAGGAACTTCTCCCCGGAAGGCGGCCCTGTCTCGTCCGGCGTCGCGTCCGCACAGCAGGCTGGGAGCAGAGGGCACCGTGCCCTCCGCGGGGAGGGCGAACTCCCCTACGAAAGGAGTCGGGTCATGAGCGACCACATCACGATCGTCGGCAACATAGCGGGGGATCCGCGGCACACGCACACCCCATCGGGGATCCCGATCACGATGTTCCGCGTCGCGAGCTCTCCGCGACGATTCGATCGCACCGCCGAGAAATGGGTGGACGGCGAAACCAACTGGTACTCCGTGTCGGCGTTTCGCGCCCTGGCCCTCAACGCGGCCGCATCGCTTCAGCGCGGCGAGCGCGTCATCGTGAGCGGTCGGTTGCGGATTCGCAACTGGGACAAGGGCGACCGCAGTGGGACGACCGCCGAAATCGACGCAGAAGCGATCGGTCATGATCTGCTGTGGGGAACGTCGCGCTTCGAGCGGTCCGGCGCGCGCGACGCGGCACCCGCCGCATCGAATTCCGGCCCGGCGGAACAAGCGGGGTGGTACGCGCCTGGCACGCAGGGCGGATCCGTCGGAGCGGGAGCGGGGCTGGCAGGCGAGGAATCGGTGGGCGACGAGGCGCTCATCGCCCGCGACCGCGAACAGGAGCCGGTTCCCTTCTGACTATTCGGCTGCGTTCCTCCGACACGCCGCGGCATTGGTGACACGCTGCGGCACTCGCGGCACAGTGCAGCACTCGGGACACGGTGCAGCACTCGCGACACAGTGCGGCACTCGCGACACGGTGCGGCACTCGCGACACGGTGAAGCGCTGGTGATGGCCCCGGTGCTGGGACGTCGAGCGGTCCAGCAGGCGTGCTTGCGTCCGAAGGCGGGAGGATCGGGGGAGCGGCCCAGAGGATCGGCGTAGGCACGTGCGAGGTCGGCCCGGCGCCCGCGCTTAGACTTTGCTCGTGCAGCCGCGTCGATCCTTCCTCGTCATCGGCGGCGGACTCACCACGGTCGTCGCTGCGCTCGTGCTCGCGGCGTGTGCGCAGGCCCCGAAGCCGGAGGACGTCCCGACGTCGGCCGTCCCCAGCGCGTCGGTGTCCGCGTCGCCGACACCCACGACGCCTCCGGCTCCGGCCCTGCATCCCGACGGGACGGCCGACGAGAACCTGCCCTACTTCGCGCTCGTGACCCAGCAGGTCTGGGCAGGCCCCGAGCGCATGGCGGGACGCGCCTACATAGACGCGCTCGTGGCGGCGGGGTTCGACAAGAGTCGGATGCAGGTGACGCGAGACCAGACCGCGATCGGCAACGCGGCAGATAGCATCCAGTTCTCGGTGGTTTGGGATGACCAGTGTCTGATCGGCCAGGCGGGAGCCGCGTTTCCCGAACCGGCCACTGTCGTGCTGCCGATCCTTGAGGGTGGCACGTGCCTCATCGGCGATACGCGCCCGATCGATTGGTGAGAGCGCCGCTGGTGAGAGCACCGCTGGTGAGAACGCCGCTCGTGAGAGCGCAGCGGTGAGAGCGTCACTGTCGAGGGCGCGCCCGCGCCGCCACACACCTTCGCGCTGAGCGCGGGCGTCGGCGCGGAGCGCAAGACGCAGCGCTGACCGAGGGGCGCACCGCCCGTAGACTGGACGGGACATGGCTGAATATATCTACCAGATGGTGCGCGCCCGCAAAGCGGTCGGCGACAAGGTAATCCTCGACGACGTCACGATGGCGTTCCTCCCCGGTGCGAAGATCGGCGTGGTGGGCCCCAACGGCGCCGGTAAGTCCACGATCCTCAAGATCATGGCTGGGCTCGACCAGCCATCCAACGGTGAGGCACGGCTGTCGGCCGGCTTCAGCGTCGGGATCCTGATGCAGGAGCCCGAGCTCGACGAAGACAAGACCGTGCTCGAGAACGTGCAGCAGGGCGTCGGGCCGATCAAGGCCCAGCTCGACCGGTTCAACGAGATCTCGGGCCTGATGGCCGATCCCGATGCCGACTTCGATGCGCTGCTCGCCGAGATGGGAACCCTGCAAGAAGCCATCGACGCCGCCGACGCATGGGACCTCGACTCCCAGCTCGAGCAGGCCATGGATGCTCTCCGCACACCACCGTCCGAAGCACTCGTCTCGAACCTGTCCGGTGGCGAGAAGCGCCGCGTCGCACTCTGCAAGCTGCTGCTGCAGAAGCCCGACCTGCTCCTTCTCGACGAGCCCACCAACCACCTCGACGCCGAGAGCGTGCAGTGGCTCGAACAGCACCTGGCCAAATACCCCGGTGCCGTCCTCGCCGTGACACACGACCGGTACTTCCTCGACCACGTCGCGGAATGGATCTGCGAGGTCGACCGAGGCCGCCTCTACCCGTACGAGGGCAACTACTCGACCTATCTCGAGAAGAAGCAGGAACGTCTGCAGGTCCAGGGCAAGAAGGACGCCAAGCTCGCGAAGCGTCTGGCCAGCGAACTCGAATGGGTCCGCAGCAACGCCAAGGGGCGCCAGACGAAGTCCAAGTCGCGTCTCGCTCGTTACGAAGAGATGGCCGCCGAAGCCGATCGCGCCCGCAAGTTGGACTTCGATGAGATCGTCATCCCGCCGGGACCGCGACTCGGGCAGATCGTGCTCGAGGCGAAGAACCTCCAGAAGGGCTTCGACGGCCGCAGCCTGATCGACGGCCTGAGCTTCTCACTGCCGCGGAACGGCATCGTCGGAATCATCGGCCCGAACGGTGTCGGAAAGACGACGCTCTTCAAGACGATCGTCGGTCTCGAACCGCTCGACGGGGGTGAGCTCAAGGTCGGTGAGACCGTCGAGATCTCTTACGTCGACCAGACCCGTGGCGGGATCGACCCGAACAAGTCGCTCTGGGAAGTCGTGAGCGACGGCCTCGACTGGATCCAGGTCGGCAAGGTCGAGATCCCCTCGCGCGCCTATGTGTCGCAGTTCGGCTTCAAGGGCCCCGACCAGCAGAAGAAGGCCGGTGTGCTCTCCGGTGGTGAGCGCAACCGCCTGAACCTCGCGCTCACCCTGAAGCAGGGTGGCAACCTGCTGCTGCTCGACGAACCGACCAACGACCTGGACGTCGAGACGCTCGGCAGCCTCGAGAACGCTCTGCTCGAGTTCCCCGGCTGCGCCGTGGTCATCACGCACGACCGGTGGTTCCTCGACCGGATCGCCACGCACATCCTCTCCTACGAAGGCACGGAAGAGGACCCCGACAAGTGGTACTGGTTCGAGGGCAACTTCGAGGCGTACGAAGAGAACAAGATCGAACGCCTCGGCCCCGACGCGCTGAACCGGTCGAGCTCGACGTACCGCAAGCTCACGCGTGACTGACATCGACGCGAGCGCGGGCCGCAAACGGCTGCACGTCCCGATGCCGCTCCGCTGGGGAGACCTCGACGCGTTCAACCACGTCAACAACACCTCGATGCTCAAGCTGCTCGAAGAGGCACGCATCCGCGCGTTCTGGCGCGCGAACGGCCAGGATGGTCAGGATGCTCCGGCCACCGCGGTACTCGATTCGGGCATCGAGCACGGTGTGCTCTCATTGATCGCCCGCCAAGAGATCGAGTACCTGCGACCGGTGCCGTACCAGCGCCGACCGCTGGACGTGCAGCTGTGGTTCGGTCGCATCGGTGGCTCGAGCATCGAGATCTGCTACGAGGTGTACAGCCCTCTCGACGTTGACTCTCAAGACGTCGAACCTCAGGAGTTGTATGCCCGTTCCACGGCGGTGCTCGTGCTTGTCGATGCCGAGACCGGCCGACCGCGGCGGCTCACGGACGAACAGCGCGCGGCCTGGACGCCATTGCTCGACGATCCGATCGTCTACGCGCGCCGAGGCTGACGCAGACGAGCCCGGCTTCTCCCTGTGGCGAGCTCAGGGAGCGCGTTTTCGCTCAGGTTTCTTGCGTCGGCTCAGGGAGCGTGGGCTCGGTCGCTGAGCCTGTCGCAGCGGTGAGTCAGGGCTCGGCCGGGACCCGGATGACGATCTCTTGCGCACATGTCGCCACGAGGAGCCCGTCGCGTGTGTAGATGCGCCCGGTCGCGAGTCCTCGGCCGCTGCTCGCACTCGGCGATTCCTGCACGTACAGCAACCACTCGTCGACGCGGGCGCGTCGATGCCACCAGAGTGCAGAATCCAGGCTCGCGATCTTGATGCCGGGCCGCGTCCACGCGATTCCGTGGGCGCGCAGGACCGACTCCTGAATCGTGTGGTCGGAGATGTAGGCGAGCGCCGCGCGGTGCAGCGCGGGGTCATCCGGCAGTCGTCGACGAATCCTCACCCACGCGGAGTTCTGAGGCCGTGCGTCGGGATCCGCCTGCGCATAGATCGCGGGCAGGACGTGCCGTACCTCGACCGGGCGATCCGTCAGCATTCGCGTCGACATCGGATGAACCAGGTCGGCGCCGGGCGGAAACTCGGTCAGTGATTCCGGTTCTGGAACGCCCTCGGGCATCGGGGTGGCGTGTTCGAGCCCGGCGTCGGGCGTCTGGAACGATGCGATCATCGAGAAGATCGGCTCGCCCTCCTGAAATGCCTGGATGCGGCGGGCAGAGAACGACCGTGCATCGTTGATGCGATCGACAGAGAAGGTGATGGGCCTGAGCGAGTCGCCCGGCCGCAGAAAATAGCCGTGCAGGGAGTGCGCGACCCGCTCTTCGGGAACCGTGCGCTGCGCGGCGATCACGGCCTGACCGAGCACCTGCCCGCCGAAGACGCGGCCGCCGGGCATCGGCTCCGATTGCCCGACGAAGATGTCCTCGGTCGTCCGGGCCTCGCCGCCGCGCAGCGACATGACGCTCAGGAAGCGGTCGACCGGGTCGCCGGTGGATGGTGCGGTAACGGCGGGATCGGTCACGAGAAGTCCTCCGGCGGCCGGGGCGCCGCCACGTTGATAGCTTAGAGGGGATGCCGCAGACCCTCAGATTCCCCGACTACGAGGCGCGCGACGACTTCCTCACCTTTGCGTCTCGTGCCTCTCGCCTGAGCGACCCCGAGGTGCGGCTCGAGGCATCCGGCGGCAAACTCGCGATGTGGGCGCCGATTCTGGTGCCGCGCGGTCTGCTCGACCGGACGCCGACGATCCTCGCGCTGCGCGCGCTCCCGGTCGATCCCGAACTCGTGTGTGATCTCGTGGTCACGGCGTCGAGCGTCACGGCAGACGGGGCCGACGCAACGGCGGCTCAGCTGCCCCCGACAGCCGTGCGCGCCACGTGGGCGGGCATCTCGGCCCCGCGCGGCGGATGGACGCCCGTGCGAACGATCGAGAGCGCGGATGTCGCGGCTCGTGCACACGAGGGGATGGCCCGGGTCGCCGAGCTCGTGCCGACCGACGCGGGCGCCGAGGCTATCCAGCGCGTCCGTTCGTCCGTCTGGGGCGAACCTGTCGAAGCCTGGGCGGGCGTTCCGCTCGGCGCGGGTTTCGCCGCCGTCGCGCTCGGCTTCATCGTGGGATCCGAACAGGTGCAGCTGCTCTCGTCGGGCGCATGGGCTCGACTGAGTTTCGCGCGCGGCCACGTTCTGGTGCGCGGCGCGACGCTCGCCGTCTGACGAAGCAGCGTTCCGCGGCGGCAGTGTCACACGGACGCCGCGGCCGCCCGACCCGCCGCGCGCCCCGAGAACAGGCATCCGCCGAGGAACGTGCCCTCGAGCGCGCGGTACCCGTGTACGCCGCCGCCGCCGAACCCGCTGGCCTCGCCCGCGGCGAACAGGCCCGCAACCGGTTCGCCGCTCGCTCCGAGCGCCCGCGACTGCAGATCCGTCTCGATCCCGCCGAGTGACTTGCGCGTCACGACGTGCAGCTTGACCGCGACGAGCGGCCCGGCGGCGGGGTCGAGGATGCGGTGGGGTGACGCCGTACGGATCAGCCGGTCGCCGCGATACGCGCGGGCGGACCGGAGCATCGCGATCTGAGCGTCCTTCGTGAATTCGTTGGCGATCTCGCGGTCACGCGCCTCGATCTCGTTCTTCGCGTGAGCGAGGTCGAGAGCATCTCCGCCCGGCAGAGCATTCATTCCGGCGAGCAGGCGATCCAGTGTGTCCGCAACGACGAAGTCCGCGCCCCGATCCATGAACGCCTGCACCGGATCTGTTGGACCCTTCGCGAGGCGCGAACGCACGAGCAGGCCCAGATCCTTGCCCGTGAGGTCCGGATTCTGCTCGCTGCCCGAGAGGGCGAATTCCTTTTCGATGACGCGGCGCGAGAGCACGAACCAGGAGTGATCGTGTCCCGTGGCGCGCAGGTGGGCGAGCGTTCCGAGGGTGTCGAAACCGGGAAACAGCGGTGCGGGGAGTCGCCGACCCGTCGCATCCAGCCACACCGATGATGGTCCGGGAAGGATCCGGATGCCGTGATCGGGCCAGATGGGATCCCAATTCTGGATCCCCTCGACGTAGTGCCACATGCGATCCCCGTTGATCTGGCGGGCACCGACGCGCTCCGAGACCTCGAGCATTGCGCCGTCGACGTAGACGGGGACGCCGGAGAGCATGTGGGCCGGGGGAGCGCCGAGGCGTTCCGGCCAGCGGCTGCGGACGAGGTCGTGGTTGCCACCGATTCCGCCCGAGGCGACGATCGTCGCACCCGCGGTGATCTCGAACGATCCGGTCACCTCTCGGGACGTCACCACGCCTCGCGGGGAGCCCGAGGGCGCGAGGACTTCGCCGGCCGCGCCGACGATGACGCCGTCGTGCGCCACCAGGTCTGTGACTCGGTGGCGCGCGAAGACCGTGGCGCGTCCTTCGGCTTCGGCACGCTCGATCCGCGTCTGGAACGCGGCGACGAGGGCCGGGCCGGTACCCCAGGCGATGTGGAACCGGGGCACGGAGTTGCCGGGACCGAGGGCCGTGTAGCCACCGCGCTCCGCCCAACCCACGACCGGGAAGAGCCCGATGCCGAGCTCGCGCAGCCATGAGCGCTTCTCGCCGGCGGCGAACTCCACGTAGGCCTCGGCCCAGCGCCGCGGCCAGGCATCCTCATCACGGTCGAACCCGGCCGTGCCGAACCAGTCCTGGCGCGCGAGCGCGAGCGAATCCTTGATGCCCATGCGCCGCTGCTCGGGCGAGTCGACCAGGAACAGGCCACCGAACGACCACCAGGCCTGGCCTCCGAGATTGCTGCGCGGCTCTTGATCGATGATCGTGACGCGCTTTCCCGCATCCAGTGCCTGTGCCGCCGCGACCAGCCCGGCGAGTCCCCAGCCGATCACCAGAACATCGGTTGTGTGGGGTGTCCCGGCCATGGCGACTCCTTCGTCGATGGGTGAGCGGGGTGGTGGTGGATCAGTCTGTCGCGGGCGGTTTCGGGACGGGCGGATGGTGCGGGCCCGCAACGCTCGCGGTGAGCCCCGTGCGGCCGCCGCTCGGCGGCCCGATCGGTGCGGCCTCGAATGTGTTGACCATAGCCATCGCGGCGCGCTCGAGGTAGTCCCACAGGGTTGCTTCGTGCAGCGGCGGCAGGTCCAGCGCGTCGAGCGAGGCCCGCATGTGGCGCAGCCAGCGGTCGCGCGCGTCCGGGTTGACGTGGAAGGCGTTGTGGCGGGCGCGCAGGCGCGGGTGCCCGCGACGCTCACTGTAGGTCGTCGGTCCGCCCCAGTACTGCTCGAGGAACATCGTGAGACGCTCCGCTGCGGGGCCGAGGTCTTCTTCCGGATACATGGGCTTGAGGACGTCGTCGGTGGCGACACCGCGGTAGAAGCCGTCGACCAGGCGCACGAAGGTCTCGTGACCGCCGACCTCGTCGTAGAAGCTCAGGGGTGGAGCATCCGTGTCGTCCGTCATATCGTGCCGCCTGTCTTCGGGGTCGTGTCGTCGTCGGGGTTCGCGCCATCCGGGAGCGCGCTGTCGCCCGGCGACGGCGCGGACGGCGTCTCGGTGGCGGGCGCTGACTTGCGCGTGCGCTTCGGCTTCCACACGGGCCGCTCCGGCACGGGGGCGGCTTCGCCCGCGATCGGGGTCGGACGGGTCTTGGGCGGGTTCGCCCCGCGCACGCGCTGCGCACCCTCGAGTCCGGTCAGCACGATCGAGTTGAGCTGCGGCAGTGTCAGGCCCATCGCGTCGATGGCGCGCTTGAGCCGAACACGCAGTTCGCGCGCGACATCGTCCTTCGCGTTGGCTCGCGTCTTCATCACGAGCCGGATGACGAGGGCATCGCCGGACACCGACTCGAGTCCCCACACCTCGGGCTTCTCGATGATGCGGGTGCGCCACTTCGGTTCCTTCGCGAGGTCCTTGGCGGCTTCGAGCATGGCCGTCTCGACCTCGTCGATGTCCGCGTCGACGGGTACGGCCAGGTCGATGATGACACGCGACCAGCCCTGCGACATGTTGCCGATGCGCGTGATCTCGCCATTGCGGACGTACCAGAGCGTTCCGTTCACATCGCGCACGTGCGTGATCCGGACGCTGACGTACTCGACGATGCCCGTCGCGAGACCGAGGTCGACGACATCGCCGATGCCGATCTGGTCTTCGGCGACGATGAAGATGCCGTTCAGGACGTCCTTCACGATGTTCTGCGCGCCGAAGCCGAGTCCCGCGCCGATGGCCGCCGTGAGTAGGGCGATCGAACCCAGAACGCCCGGCGCCAGGATGTTGATGATCAGGACGATCGCGACGATTCCGATCGCGACATTGACGATGTTCTGGAGAATCGATCCGAGCGTTCGCGTGCGTTGTACCACGCGCACGGCGGCGAGCGGCGACCGCTCGAGCGCCTGGGTGTCATCGACGTTCGCCTTGTCCTTCGCGCCGTTGACGATCCGGTTCACCACCCGCCGGATGACGAGTCGGAGGAGCCAACTTAGGACGAGCGCGCCGACGATGACCCCGGCGACCGCGAGGAGGTCCAGCCCGATGTCGCGAAGGAGGATCAGAAGATCCGCCAGGATGTCTGCCCACGGGCCGGTGGCAGATTCGTCGACTGAGGTGAGCATCGTCCCGATTCTATCGACGGCCGCTCTCCCGATTCGGGATCAGATCGCCGTGACACCGAGACGGTGCGCCAGGATCACGGCCTGGACCCGGTCTCGGGCGCCCATCTTGGCCAGCACCCGCCCCACATGGGTCTTCACCGTCGATTCGCTCACGAACAGCGCGGCGGCGATCTCGGTGTTCGTCAGCCCGGCGCCGATTGCGGCGAATACATCGCGTTCACGGTCCGTCAGGGTAGCGAGTGCCGCGTCATCGGCACCGGCGCCGACCGCGTTCGGCAGGCGTCGCCCGAACAGTTCCAGCATCCGGCGTGTCACGCGAGGCGACAGGGTCGCGTCGCCCGAATGAACGGCCCGGATGGCGGCGGTCAGCTCGGTCGCCTGCACGTCTTTCAGCAAGAACCCGCTCGCCCCCGCGGCGAGCGCGCCGAAGGCGTATTCGTCCAGGTCGAAGGTCGTCAGGACGATGATGCGCGACGCCGGGTGCTGCTGAACGATCTGGGTTGTCGCGGCGATGCCGTCGAGCCGAGGCATCCGTACATCCATCAACACGACGTCGGGGGAGAGATCGCGTACGGCCTCAATGGCCTCCGCGCCGTTGGAGGCCTCGCCCACTACGGCGAAGCCGGGATCGGCCTCGAGCACCATGCGAAAGCCCATCCGGATGAGTTGTTGATCGTCGACCAGAAGGATGCGGATGGGCGCGCGGTCACTCATGTGTGGGCTCCAGGGGATGCAGCGGTATGCGGGCGCGGAGGCGCCACTGGTCGGGTGAGTTCATGCCGGCCTCGAGCCTTCCGCCCAGGTGTGCGAGGCGTTCGCGCAGGCCGATCAGCCCCAGGCCGCCGCCGCCCGAGGGCTCGTCGGGGCGTGAGCCGTCGTTGTCGACCGTCAGGGTGAGTTCATTCGGGGTATGCACGACCTCGACGCGGATGAACCGGGGGTCGTGTGCGTAGCGCATCGCGTTGGTGAGCCCCTCTTGAACGATGCGGCGCACCGCCTGACGCACCACGGGCGGGCAGTCGGGCGCGCCGGTCACCGAGAGACTCACGGGGAAGCCCGCGTTGCGTGCCGATTCGACGAGGTCATCGAGCGACCCGTCCTCGATCGGCGCGAGGGGAGCGGAGCCGGGGCGTTCGTCGCGGAGCACGCCGAGCATCATCCGCATCTCGACGAGTGCATCGCGCGCGGTTGCGGCAACGGCGCGCGATGCCTCGCGCGAGCGCTGCGGGTCGGCGGTCACGCTCGCGCCCTCGGACAGGGCGACGATGACGGTCAGGGAGTGCGAGACGACGTCGTGCATCTCTCGGGCGATGCGGGTGCGCTCGGCGGCGGCGGCGAGTTGCGCCTGCTGGTCGCGTTCGACGAGGAGTTGTCGCGAACGGTCGATCAGCGCCTCGAGATAACGCTTGCGGTTGCCGACGTTCACGCCGATCAGCGTCCCGAGCAGCAGGCTCACGCCGAAGCTGATCGCGATATTGAGCAGAAGCGTGAAGTCGCTGTAGCCCATCAGCGAACGCAGGAACATGTTCAGGCCGAGCGCGATCGCGGCCGATCCGAGCGCGATCCAGGCCGCGCGTGAGCTGCGGTACACCGCCACCGAATAGATGGCGACGACGGTCGCCGGACCGTTGATCGTGTTGATCTCGTCCGGACCGAGGAGCAGCACGGGGGTCAAGGTCACGATGAACACGGCGACCGGCCAGCGCCGGCGCCACAGCAGAACGACGCATCCGAGGATCGCCAGCGCGATCATGAGTGCGAGCAGGGCGCCCGTCGGCGGGTCGGCGCGGGCCGAGCGGATCGTCAGCGTCGGCACCGACAGCAGGAAGGCGACGATCGCGATCAGGATGTCCGCGAACAGCGGATGCCTCGCCCAGAAGCGACGGAAGACCCCCGGCGGCCGTGGCAGACGCAACTCGTCCTCGGCCGGGCGGGTGCCCGGGCCGAGGACGAGTTCGCGTGCTGCGGGCATCGATCGACTCTACGCGTCGCGCATTTTCAGGACGGCGATTCCGCCGACGAGCGCGGCAACCGCCCACGCCACGATCGTGATCAGCGCGGGAATCGTCTCGAGCGCGGTGCCCGACATGCCACCCGTCAGGAACAGCGACTGGCCTGCGTTCGAGGGGAGGTAGCTCGCCAAGTCGTGGATCCAGGCGAAGTTGTCGACCCGGGGGAAGAAGCTCACCAGCAGCGGAGCGACGAAGATCAGTCCGATGCCGACGGCGAGCGCGCCGGGGCCGTTGCGGATGACGAATCCGATCCCGACACCCATCATCGCGACCAGGCTCAGGTACAACGCGGCGCCCAGCAGCGGCATCAGCGAGGTGTCGGGCTGGCTCAGGTCGAGCGCATTGGTGGTCAGGATCGGTCCCGTCACGATGGCCGTGATGGCGAACACGACGACGCTCGTGACGAACATCGTCACGCCGACGACGAGAGCCTTGGCGAGGATCGCGCCGTCGCGCCCGGGCGCAGCCGTCAGGGTCGAGCGGATCATCCCGGTCGAGTATTCGCTCGTGACGGTGATGGCGCCGAGGATCACGGCGAGCAGCTGCGTCAGAACCGTGCTGAAGACGATCACCTGGACGGCGATGGCATTGCCCTGTGGCATCCTGGCCTCGGCGTTGTCGGTCGCGAAGCTCGCGAACGACGCGGCCATCAGCAGGCTCAGCCCGACCGAGAGGACGATGACGAGTGCGATGGACCACCAGGTGGAACGCACAGTCGTGAACTTGATCCACTCGGAACGCACGAGTCGCACGAAGCTGAGGTGGAGGTGGGGATCGGCCGCCGCCGGGGTCTTCACGGACGGGGTGGTGTTGGTCAGCGTGCTCATGCGAAGTCCTTGCTCGTGCTCTCGGATGCGTCGTACCCGACGGTCTTGTATTCGACGGAGTCACCCGTCAGGCGCAGGTATGCGTCTTCGAGCGTGCCGGAAGCGGGGGTCAGCTCGTGCAGCGCGAACCCGCGGGCGGCCGCGAGATCGCCGACCGTCGATGCCGTGACGCCGACGATGTCGAGCAGCCCGGGCTCGGAGGTCGTGATGGTCACGCCGTCAGCGGCGAGCGCCTCGGCGAGTGCGGTGGCGTGGGGGCTGCGCACGCGAACGGAGTGCTGGGTCCACTGTGCGACGAGGTCGGCGACGGGAGCATCTGCCAGCACCTTGCCGCGACCGAGCACGATGATGTGGTCGGCCGTGACGGCCATCTCACTCATCAGGTGGCTCGAGAGCAGGACGGTCCGCCCCTCGGACGCGGCGTGGCGCACGAAGCGCCGTACCCACAGGACACCCTCGGGGTCGAGGCCGTTCACCGGCTCGTCGAGGATCAGCGTGTGCGGGTTGCCGAGCAGTGCCGCGGCGATACCGAGGCGCTGCCCCATGCCGAGCGAGAACCCTCCGGCGCGCTTCTTGGCGACGGACGCGAGACCGGTGATCTCGATCACCTCGTCGACGCGCGAGCGGGGGATACCGTGGGTGGCCGCCATGGCACGCAGGTGGTTCTTGGCGCTCCGGCCCGTGTGCACGGCCTTCGCATCGAGCAGCACGCCGACCTCGGTGAGCGGCGAGTGCATGCCCGTGTAGGCGTGCCCGTTGACGGTGACGCGACCATGCGTGGGGCGGTCGAGCCCGACGATCATGCGCATCGTGGTGGACTTGCCGGCGCCGTTCGGCCCCAGGAATCCGGTGACCTTTCCGGGCTGGACGGTGAAGCTGACATCCGAGACGGCGTGCTTGGCCCCGAAGTCTTTGCTGAGATTCTCTGCAACGATCATGTGCTCCACGCTACGAAAGAACCCTCCCGCGGCGCGTCAGCCGGGCGAGGGTTCTTCCGAGCTGCCGAGTGGTACCTCGGTACCGCACGGCCTCAACCTGGGGGCGCCAGAACTCCACACCCGGGGCGCGAGAACTCCACACCCGAAGCGCTTGAAGGACGAACTTGGGGCGCGAGAAGTACGTCCCTGGGGCGTCGAAATCCCGTTGGGGCGTGGGATCCCACGCCCCAACGGTGCTTCGACGCCCCGAGTCGCGTGTTGACGCCCGGTGACGTGCGTGACTCGCGTGACGTGCATCAGTTGCGTCAGTTGCGTCAGTTGCGTGAGTGGGCGACCTCAGGCCGCGTCGCGCTCCTGCACCGCGATGGCGCGCTCGACTCCGGCGAGGTTCTCCTGCACCAGACGCCGCAGCGCCGCCGGGGCATCCGCATTCGTGTCGAGCCAGGCGACGGTCGCATCGCGCAGCGCGGCGTTCGCCAGCGGTGCGGGGTACAGACCCGTAATCAGGTACTGCGCGATCTGGTAGCTGCGGGCGTTCCAGATGGGCAGCAGCATCTCGAAGTACGGCTTCACGAACTCTTCGAGAAGCTCGACGCCGGCCGGATGCGTGAAACCGAGCGCCGTCGAACGCACGATCGTGTTCGGCTGGTCCGAGCGCACGACGAGCGAGTCCCAGGCCGCGAGCTTCGCCTCGGCGTTCGGCAGGGCGGCCTTGGCCTGCGCGGCCAACTCGCCCCCCTTCGACGTGTTGTCTTGGGCGAGAGCGTCCTCGATGTGACGCGCCGTGGCGAAACCTCCGGCCGCGAGCGAGATCAGCAGCTGCCACGACAGGTCCGTGTCGATCTCGAGTCCCTCGAGCACGGTCTCGCCGTCCCGCAGACGGCGCACCTGCTCCCACTGCGTCGCCGTCGAGGCCGCGGTGGCGAATGCCGTCACGAACTGCAGCTGGCTGTCGCTGCCGGGCTCGGCCTGACCTGCGAGCGCCCACAGACCGTCCGCAACCCGCTCGCGGGTCGCCTTCCGCTTCGACGGTGCGACGTACGAGTTCGCGGCGAGCTGCAACTGGGCGAGCGTCGTGCGCACGGTCGTCGACTCGGTCTCGGATCCGATGTTGAGCAGGACGAGGTCGACGTAGTCGGTCGCGGAGGCCTCGGCATCCCGCGTCTGATCCCACGCCGCGCCCCACACGAGCGAGCGGGCGAGGGGATCGGCGATGTCGCGCAGATGGGCGATCGCGGTGCCCAGCGAACGCTCGTCGAGGCGGATCTTGGCGTACGCCAGGTCGTCGTCGTTCAAGAGAACGAGGTCGGGACGCGCGAGCCCGGCGAGCTCAGGAACCTCCGTGAGTTCGCCGTCGACGTCGAGCTCGACCTTGTGCACCCGCTTCAGCGCGCCGTTCTCGAGCGCGTAGAAGCCGACGCCGAGGCGGTGCGGGCGAATCGTCGGGTAGTCGGCCGCGGCGGTCTGCGCGATCGCGAAGCGCGTGATGGTGCCGTCCGCGTCCTCCTCGATCACCGGGGTGAGCGTGTTGACACCGGATGTCTCGAGCCACAGCTTGGCCCACGATCCGAGCTCGCGACCACTGGTCTTCTCGAGCTCGACGAGCAGGTCGCCGACCTCGGTGTTGCCCCACTGGTGCTTGTCGAAGTACGCCGCGACGCCCGCGAAGAACTTCTCGATGCCGACCCAGGCGGCGAGCTGCTTGAGGACGGACCCGCCCTTGGCGTAGGTGATGCCGTCGAAGTTGACCTGCACGTCGTCGAGGTCGCGGATCTCGGCGACGACGGGGTGCGTCGAGGGCAGCTGGTCCTGGCGGTACGCCCAGGTCTTCTCCATGGCGTTGAAGGTCGTCCATGCCTCGGTCCACTCGGTGGCCTCGGCCGTGGCGATGGTCGACGCCCACTCCGCGAACGACTCGTTGAGCCACAGGTCGTTCCACCACTTCATCGTCACGAGGTCGCCGAACCACATGTGGGCGAGCTCGTGCAGGATCGTGACGACGCGGCGCTCCTTGACCGCATCCGTCACCTTGCTGCGGAAGACGTACGTCTCGGTGAAGGTGACGGCCCCCGCGTTCTCCATGGCGCCGGCGTTGAACTCGGGCACGAAGAGCTGGTCGTACTTGGCGAACGGGTAGGGGAAGTCGAACTTCTCCTCGTAGTAGGCGAAGCCCTGGCGCGTCTTCTCGAAGACGTAGTCGGTGTCGAGGTGCTGCCAGAGGCTCTTGCGGCCGTAGATCCCGAGCGGGATGACCCGGCCCGAGGCGCTCGTCAGCTGCGAGAACGTCGACTCGTAGGGGCCGGCGATGAGGGCCGTGATGTACGACGAGATGCGAGGGGTCGGCTCGAACGACCACGTGGCCGTGCCGTCGCCGTGCCGCTTCGGTTCGGGGGTGGGGGAGTTCGAGACGACGGCCCACGGCTCGGGCGCCGTGACCGTGAACCGGAACGTGGCCTTGAGGTCGGGCTGCTCGAACACCGCGTACATGCGGCGCGAGTCGGGGACCTCGAACTGCGAGTAGAGATAGACCTCGCCGTCGACCGGGTCGACGAATCGGTGCAGGCCCTCACCCGTGTTCGTGTACAGGCAGTCGGCGTCGATCACGAGCTCGTTGTCGCGCTCGAGACCCGTCAGTGCGATGCGCGAGTCGGCGAAGGCCGTGGTCGGGTCGATCGAGCGGCCGTTCAGGGTGATCTCGCGGACGTCCCGCGCGATCAGGTCGATGAACGTGCCGGCGCCCTCCGTGCCCGTGAATCGGACGACCGTGCGGGAGCCGAAGACCTCGGCTCCGCGCGTGAGGTCGAGCGTCACCTCGTACTCGTGCGTTTCGACGACGGCGCGGCGCTCCTGCGCCTCGATGCGGGTGAGGTTCTCTCCAGGCACAGCGTTACTCCCGTGGGTCGTGGGCGATGGGTGCCGCACGCGCGGCTGGCGCCCGCGGCATCCGTCCAGCCTACTGACGTGCGCGACGTGACCGCTCCCCGGCGGTGTGGGGCCTCAGGACTCGCGGAGCACGTGGCTGCGCGCATGGGCGATCGCCGAGGGAAGGTCGACGAACAGGTGATTCTGGTGGCGGAGCGACCCCAGCACGCCGACGGTGCGGAACAGTTCGACATGCCCTTCGCGGACGCCCTTGATCAGCACGGTGACGCCGCGGCGCTCGAGCTGCTGCACGATCTCGCCGAGCACGTGGGCGCCGGTCGCGTCGACGAGCTCCAGCTGCGACATCCGCAGCACCACCACCGAGACATCGTCGAGGGACGTGACCTCTGCCAGCACCCGGTCGGCGGCCGCGAAGAAGAGCGGACCGTCGAGGCGGATGACGGCGATGCGCTCATCACCCGGTTGCGGCTCTCCGGCGATGGGTTCCCGACTGACCCCCGTCGCCCGCGACAACCCGCGGAGGGCGAAGATCGCGGCGACGATCATTCCGATCACGACGGCCACGATCAGATCGACCGAGACCGTCACGACCGCGGTGACGATGTACGCGATCGCATCCGCGCGCGTCGAACGCAGGATCGAACGCGCGGTCGCCAGATGGATCATCCGGATCGCCGTGACCATCAACACACCCGAGAGAGCGGCCAACGGGATGGCTCCGACGGGACCGGCGACCGCGACCACGACGAGCAGTAGCACGAGCGCGTGGGTCACCGCGGCGAGTCGCGAGCGTGCCCCTGCCCGAACATTGACGGCGGTACGGGCGATGGCGCCGGTAGCGGGCATCCCGCCGAAGAGTCCCGATCCGATCGACGCCAGACCCTGTCCGACGAGTTCGCGGTCGGGGTCGTACGGGCCGGTGTCTGCGAGCGAGGCCGCGACGCGCGCCGAGAGCAGCGACTCGATCGCGGCGAGTGCGGCGACCGTGAGCGCGGGCAGCAGCAGGCTCGACAAGACGCCGGGGTCGAGGCTCGGCAGGCTCGGTGCCGGAAGGGATGCGGGGAGCACGCCGATCACGGCGAGCGGATCCGCCACGACGAGGGTGAGGAGCGTCACGACGAAGACACCCACGAGCGATCCGGGGATCGCCGGATGCAGCCGGGGGAGGACGAGCATGCAGGCGGCGACGATGACGACGGCTCCCAGCGCCCAGACCAGGTAACCCAGATCCGCTGAGGCGAGGGAGTCGAACGCCGCGAGGATGACGTTCGTGTGCGATCCACCGTGCGTCGCGGGTCCGGTCAACGCGGGTACCTGCTGCACGAAGATGATGACGGCGATGCCGAGCGTGAAGCCCTCGATGACCGGCCATGGGATGAACGAGACGGCGCGCCCGAGCCGCGAGATACCGGCGACGACGACGATGAGGCCCGCCATGAGGCTGACGACGGCGACGGCGCCGATGCCGTGTGCGGCGACGATCGGCGCGAGGACGACCACCATCGCGCCGGTCGGTCCCGACACCTGGACGTTCGAGCCGCCGAAGACCGCCGCGACGACGCCGGCGACGATTGCCGTGATGAGTCCCGCCGCGGCGCCCGCACCCGACGAGATCCCGAACCCGAGAGCGAGCGGCAGGGCGACGATGCCGACCGTGACCCCCGCGAGCAGGTCACGCCGCCAACTGGTCCGCACACCTCGGTAGTCATCGCGCGTGGGCAGCAGGGAGCGGATGGCTCGCAACGCTCGTCTCATGCGGACGCGCCGAACGCGGGCAGGTCGGCGACATCGTCCGCACGCGCGCCGTCCTCGGCGACCAGCGTCGCCAGGAGCCGGCGGGCAACGGCCAGGAGTTCGGCGACCTCGGGGTCCGCGAGGCGGTAGTAGACATTGCTTCCCCGGCGTTCGGACGTCACCAGGCGGTGGCGGCGCAGGACCGACAGGTGTTGCGAGAGGTGGGATGCCTCGAGGCCCGTGCTCGTCTGCAGATACGCGACGGTGTGTTCGCCGCCGTCGGCGAGGAGCTCGAGCATCCGAATCCGGAGCGGGTGCGACAGGCCCTTGAAGAGCCCGGCCTTGACCTCGTAGAGCGGGCGCTGTGCGGGGGATAGTGGCATGATGAATCCATCATATCGAGGGCAGAGCTTGAGCAGGACAGGGTCCACACGGTCGGTAGGTTGGGATCGTGACAGTCGAGCGCGTGACGGATGCTTCGGACCCGCGCCTGGCGGACTACCGCGATCTGACCGACGTCGCTCTGCGCAGGGTGCTCGAGCCCGCGGGTGGGCTGTACCTGGCGGAATCCGCGAAGGTTCTGGCGCGCGCCCTCGCCGCCGGGCATCGACCCCGCTCGGTGCTGACCCAGGAGAAGTGGCTCGATGAGGTCGAGCGCCTGCTGCGTGACGAGCTCGGTGCGGAGTCTCTGGCGACGCCTGTCTACGTCGTCGATGCCGAGCTGGCCGAGGCGGTCACGGGCTATGCCGTCCACCGCGGTCTGCTCGCCTCGATGCATCGGCCCGTCACCCCACCGGTGCGCGAGCTCCTCGCGCAGGCCCGCCGTGTCGTCGTGCTCGAGGACCTGGTCGACCACACGAACGTCGGGGCCGTATTCCGGGCGGCGGCGGGTATGGCAGCGGATGCCGTGCTCGTCTCGCCGCGATGCGCCGATCCGCTCTACCGACGAAGCATCCGGGTCAGCATGGGGACCGTGTTCCAGGTGCCCTGGACCCGCCTGCCGGCCTGGCGCGAGGGGGCCGAGCTGCTGCACGAGGCCGGGTTCCACATCGCTGCGCTCGCTCTGGCGGACGACGCCGTCTCGCTCGATGACTTCGCCGCCGATCCGCCCGATCGTGTGGCCGTCGTGCTCGGCGCGGAGGGCGATGGTCTCTCGCGTCAGGCGATCGCGGCGGCCGATTCGATCGTGACGATCCCCATGGCCGGGGGCATCGATTCGCTCAACGTCGCGGCCGCGAGCGCGGTCGCGTTCTGGGCCCTGCGCATCCGCTCCTGACGGCCTCGACGGCGGCTCCGACCGAATCCTCGACGGGTTAGACGGTCTGCCTCGGCTGGGCGTCTGGATCCTGCCCCGGCGCGAGAACCGTCATCGGCAGCGGTTGGGGGCGTTTCGCGCTGATGTTGTCGCCCGAGGACTGGTGTCGCAGGCGCCGCAGAACCCAGGGAACCAGGTGCGTCCGCGCCCACACCAGGTCGCCGACGCGAGCCGTCCGCCACGTCGTCGTCGGCAGCGGGTCGGGCTGCATGTGCACGAGGTCGTTCGGCACGTTGAGCGTCCGCAGCACCATGCGTGCGACCTCGTGGTGCCCCAGGGGATTGAGGTGCAAGCGATCCGCGTCGAAGAACCGCGCGTCCTGGATCTCCTTCAATCCCCACTGATCGGCGACCACGCAGTCGTACCTGTCGGCGATCGCGCGCAGATTCTCGTTGTAGATCGCGATCTTGCCGCGCATGGTGCGGAACACCGGTTGCCAACGCACATCGATCCCCGTGAAGATGACGATCGTCGCGCCGCTCTGCGACAGACGCGCGACAGCGTCCTCGAACTGTGCGGCAACCGCGTCCGGGTCGGCCCCCGGGCGGATGATGTCGTTGCCGCCCGCGCAGAACGTGATCAGGTCCGGCTTGAGGGCGAGGGCGGGTTCGACCTGTTCGGCGACGATCGGGGCTATCAGGCGTCCGCGCACGGCCAGGTTGGCGTACGCGAAGTCGGGGACCTGCGATCCGAGCACCTCGGCGACGCGATCAGCCCATCCGCGGTAGCCCCCCTCGAGCCGCGGTTCGGGGTCGCCGACACCCTCGGTGAACGAGTCGCCGATCGCGACGAATCGCCTCCACGGATGCGTCGGCTGACCCGCTGCGTCGGTTGCGTTCTCGGATGTGCTCTCGTGATCGGGCATCGAACCTCCTCGCTTGTCGGCCGTTCCCGACCATACCGCGCGGTCCTGACACCACCCGCCTGTCCACGCGCAAGCCGTGGAGGGCGGGTGTCCGCGGGGTCGTCTATCGTGGTCAGTCGTGCGTTCGGGCGAGCGGATGCCGACGCGGGAGGGGTGTGCAGGTGAGCGAGGAGCAGTCCGGCGCGCACGTCGGCAGTTTCGCCGCCGAACACCTGTCGCCCGCGTACCCGCAGCGGGCTCCGTGGGGAACGGCCCAGGCGCTGCGTGCGTGGCAGGCCGAGGCCCTCGACATCTACTTCGCGCTCGACGGGCCCGACGGCGTCGGCAACGGTCCGCGTGACTTCCTCGCCGCCGCAACTCCGGGCGCAGGCAAGACGACCTTCGCGCTCCGCCTCGCGACCGAGTTGCTGCGGCGCCGGGTCATCGCACGGATCGTCGTGGTGGCGCCCACCGAGCACCTGAAGACGCAGTGGGCGGATGCCGCGGCCCGCGTCTCGCTGCGGCTCGATCCGAACTTCAGCAATCGCCACGCGATGCCCTCGCGCCAGTACCACGGGGTCGCGGTGACCTACGCGCAGGTGGCGGTCAAGGCATCCGTCCATGAACGCCTGATCATGGATGCCCGCACACTCGTGATCCTCGATGAGGTGCACCACGGCGGCGATGCGCTGAGCTGGGGCGACGCCCTGCGCGAGGCGTACGGACGAGCCACGCGTCGGCTGCTGCTCTCGGGCACGCCGTTCCGCAGCGACACGGCCCCGATCCCGTTCGTGGAGTACGCGCCGAACGAGAAGGGCATCAGGCTCTCGCGCACCGACTACAACTACGGCTACCGCCGTGCTCTCGAGGACGGCGTGGTGCGTCCCGTCATGTTCCTCGTCTACGCCGGCAAGATGCGGTGGCGCACGCGCGCGGGCGACGAGATGGAGGCGTATCTCGGGCAAGACAACACGAAGGACATCACGGCCCAGGCGTGGCGGACCGCACTCGACCCCAACGGCGACTGGATCCCCGCTGTGCTGCGGTCGGCGGACCGGCGCCTGACCGAGGTCCGCGAGCAGATTCCGGATGCCGGGGGCCTGGTCATCGCGACCGACCAGACCGCGGCCCGGGCCTACGCGGCGATCCTCGAGGGACTGACCGGCGAGACTCCGACCGTCGTGCTGTCGGACGAAGCCGAGGCATCCTCACGCATCGAGCAGTACGCCAGCTCGACCTCGCGGTGGCTGGTGGCGGTGCGCATGGTGTCGGAGGGTGTCGACGTGCCGCGCCTCGCGGTCGGCGTATACGCCACGTCGGCTTCGACCCCGCTCTTCTTCGCGCAGGCGATCGGGCGCTTCGTGCGGGCCCGGCGTCGCGGCGAGACAGCAAGCATCTTCCTGCCGAATGTGCCGCAGCTCATCGCGCTGGCGGGCGAACTCGAGCGCGAACGCGACCACGCGCTCGACCGCGACAGCGATGCCGACGACGAGTGGACGCTCGATGAAGACGCCATGGATGCGGCCGAACGCGAAGAGTCCGCCTCCGACGCCCTGACTCAGGAGTTCACCTACCAGGCGCTCGGGTCGCTGGCGCACTTCGATCGGGTCATGTTCGACGGACGCGAATTCGGTCAGCTCGCGGTACCGGGGACGCCCGAAGAAGAAGAGTTCCTGGGCCTTCCGGGCCTGCTCGAGCCAGAGCACGTGCACGAACTGCTGATGCAGCGGCAGACCCGCCAGGGCAAGCACAGGAGCGTGCGCGAGGCCGCAGAGGCGACCTCGCGCGAACAGCCCGGAGCGGATGCGCCGCCGCCGGCCTTGCACAGAACGCTCCGCGAGCAGCGCCAACTGCTGAACAGCCTGGTCGGGCTGTACGCCCGTCAGGCGGGCGAGCCGCACGGACTCGTGCACGCGGAGTTGCGCCGCATCTGCGGTGGTCCCGCCGTCTCGCACGCGACGGTGGCCCAGTTGCAGGCGCGCATCGAAGTGCTGCGTCGGCGCGTTCACTCGTGAGCGGTTCGGGCCAGCTCGAGAGTCGTCTCGGGAACCTGCTTCGGAGGCCCGAAATGCTGGCAATACCGACGATCTGAGGCTCACCGCTCGCCCCTGTGGATAGCGTTGACGGGTCCCCGCCGCATCCGCTCCATCGTCCCCGTCGCCCTGGAGGCCCTATGAGCGCGCCCGCGCCCACCCCGACCGCCACCGATCGCCGACGATGGATCCGCTACCTCGTCAACGAACGGGCGGAAGCGAGCGTCTACCGACACCTCGCCGCGCGTCGCGAGGGCGAAGAGCGCGCTATCCTGCTGGCGCTGGCGGAGGCCGAGGGGCGGCACGAGGCTCACTGGCTGACGCTGCTCGGCGGCGAGCCCGCCCGGCTTCCGAAGGCCGACCTCGAGACGCGCGTGCTCGGGTGGATGGCCCGGCGCTTCGGCTCGATCTTCGTGCTGGCGTTGGCGCAGAACGCCGAGGGCCGCTCGCCCTACGACAGCGAGGTCTCGGCGACGGCCGCGATGCGCGCCGACGAGAAGATCCACCACGAGGTCGTGCGCGGGCTCGCAGCCCGGGGACGTCGGCGACTCTCGGGTACGTTCCGCGCCGCCGTCTTCGGCGCCAACGACGGTCTGGTCAGCAACCTCGCCCTGGTCATGGGGATCGGGGCCACGGGCGTCGCGCCCCAGTTCGTCCTCTTCAGCGGGATCGCCGGCCTGCTGGCCGGTGCGCTCTCGATGGGGGCGGGGGAGTTCGTCTCCGTCCGGTCGCAGCGCGAGCTCCTCGCCGCGACCGAGCCCAACGGCTACGCCGATGACGTGCTGCCGGACCTCGATCTCGACGCGAACGAGCTCGCGCTCGTGTACCGCACGCGGGGCATGCCGATCGGCGCGGCGCTCGAACGTGCCCGCAAGACGGTCGAGGCCGCGCGTGCCGCGGACCGGTCCACGCCGTTCTCGGTGCCGCGCGAGGCCGCGGGGGAGCACGAGGTCGTGGGCGGTGCGTGGGCCGCCGCGGGCTCGAGCTTCCTGTTCTTCGCCTCGGGAGCGATCATCCCGGTGCTCCCGTGGATCTTCGGTCTGTCGGACGTGGCCGCGGTCGTGCTGGCCCTGGCTCTCGTCGGGATCGCGCTGCTGGCGACGGGCGCCATGGTGGGCCTCCTCTCGGGCGGACCGCCGCTCCGGCGCGCGCTCCGGCAGCTGCTGATCGGATTCGGCGCGGCGGCCGTCACCTACGTGCTCGGTCTCGCGTTCGGCGTCTCGATGGGCTGAAGCCCTATCGGCCGACGACGACGCGTTCCGCGTCGAGCGCGAGCCCCGGGACTTCCTTCTCGAGCGAGCGCAGCTGCCACTCCGTGCGGAAGAGGGCGAGACGCTGCGCCTTGCGCATCACGATCTCGCAGTCGCGGCGGGATGCGAGCGCGGCAGCGGTGTCGGTGTCGACGAGCCGGGCGACGGTATACGGCAGATCGGTCAGGCGGATCTCGACGCCGAACTCCGATGCCATCCGACCCGACAGCACCTCGAACTGCATGGCACCCACCGCGCCGAGCACGGGGTTCTGGGGTCCTCGCTTCTCCGAGTCGAGCAGCTGCACGACACCCTCCTCGGAGAGCGCGGTGATTCCCTTGCGGAACTTCTTCGCGGTACTGACGTCGACCGGCGACGCGAGGGCGAACAACTCCGGGGTGAAGGAGGGGATGCCCTCGAACTCCACCTTGTCCTCGGAGTAGAGCGTGTCTCCGGGGCGGAGGTGCGTCGCGTTGACGAGTCCGACGATGTCACCCGGCCAGGCCGTGTCGACCGTGTCGCGTTCCCGCCCGAACATCTGCAGGGCGTACTTCGTTGCGAACGGGCGCCCCGTCTGCGCGTGCACGACGGACATCCCTCGCGTGAACACGCCCGAACAGATGCGCATGAAGGCGACGCGATCGCGGTGGGCGGGGTCCATATTGGCCTGGACCTTGAAGATCTGTGCCGAGAAGGGCGCGTCGACGGGCCGAGGCATCCCGTTCACGCTGACGCGCGGGGTTGCCCAGGGCGCGGCACGGCAGACGAATCGCAGCAGCTGCTCGACACCGACGTTGCGGACGGCCGCACCGAAGAACACGGGCATGCCGGTGAGATCCTCGAATGCCCCGGCGCGGAAGTCCCCGCCGTCGAGTTCGACGAGCTGGGCCTCTTCGACCGCGGTCCGCCAGTCGTCGCCGAGCAGGCCCGCAGCATCCGTCGCAGGGTGGAGCCGGGTCTGGGGAAGGTGCGCGTTACCGTCGACGTGATCGAACGTCATGAGCTCGCCGGAGGTGACGTCCCGCAGCCCGAGGAAGCGTCCCGCCTCGCCCACGGGCCAGTTGAGGGGCATCGGCTGGCGCGACGTGACGCGCTGCAGTTCGTCGAGCAGATCGAGCGGATCGCGGCCGGGGCGGTCCCACTTGTTGATCATCACGATGATCGGGATGCCGCGGTTCGCGCAGACCTCGAA
This sequence comes from Microbacterium sp. CJ77, assembly GCF_002911615.1. Taxonomy (NCBI): domain Bacteria; kingdom Bacillati; phylum Actinomycetota; class Actinomycetes; order Micrococcales; family Microbacteriaceae; genus Microbacterium; species Microbacterium sp. CJ77. The sequence continues at coordinate 216,333 of NZ_PQBR01000007.1, forward strand.
GAGCCGGAGCGTCTGGGCCTCCATGCCCTTCGACGCATCGATCAACATGACGGCCGTGTCGACGGCCGAGAGAACGCGGTAGGTGTCCTCCGAGAAGTCGGCGTGCCCGGGGGTGTCGACGACGGTCACGACGGTGTCATCGACGGTGAACTGAATGGCGGCGGAGCTGATCGAGATTCCGCGCGCCTTCTCCATCTCCATCCAGTCCGAGACGGTCGAGCGTCGGGTGGACTTGCCGTGCACGGCGCCCGCCTCGGAAACGGCGTGCGCGTTGAGCAACAGGGACTCCGTCAGAGTCGACTTGCCGGCGTCGGGGTGGGAGATGATCGCGATCGTCCGTCGCCGCTTCGCTTCTTCGACCACGCGATGGTCGGCCCGGCCGGTGTTCTCTTCAGATGTCACGATGCTCCGATTTTAGGCGACGCACGGGTGGTGCGCGTCGCGCATCGGCCGACAACCAAGAAGGCCCCGGATCTGAAATCCCAGATCCGGGGCCTTCTCTACCGCTGTGCGCGAGGGGGGACTTGAACCCCCACGCCCGTTAAAGGGCACTAGCACCTCAAGCTAGCGCGTCTACCTATTCCGCCACCCGCGCATGGGTGAATTGCTTTCGCAACCGAGGATCGAGACTATCACGACTCGGCCGTCCACCTGGACCCCGGTAGCCTGGTCGGCATGCCCGGAGCTGACGCATCCTCATCGTCGCCGGTCTCGGGGCGCGAATTGCCCGAGGTCGCGCGGATCGCGCGCGATCTGATCCGCTTCGACACGTCCAACTGGGGCGGCGGCAAGGCGAACGGCGAGCGCGAGGCCGCCGAGTACGTCGGCGCCTACCTCGAATCCCTGGGGTTGGTGGTCGACTACTTCGAGCCGATCGCGCGGCGCACCAATGTCCACGCGCGCATCGTCGGCCGGGATTCGTCGAAAACCGCCCTGATTCTGCACGGTCACCTCGATGTCGTACCCGCCCCGCAAGAGGGGTGGAGCGTCGATCCGTTCGCCGGCGAGGTGCGCGAGGGCATGCTCTGGGGCAGGGGAGCGGTCGACATGAAGGACATGGATGCCATGATCCTGACCTCGGTCGCCGAGTTGCTGCGCGCGGGGGAACAGCCCGAGCGCGATGTGATCGTGACGTTCTTCGCCGACGAGGAGAACGGCGGGGTCGAGGGCTCACAGCTCGTCGTCGCCCAGCGCCCGGAGTGGTTCGCGGGTGCGACCGAGGCGATCAGCGAGGTCGGGGGATATTCGATCTCGGTCGACGACCGCCGGGCCTATCTGCTGCAGGTCGGGGAGAAGGCCCTGATCTGGATCCGGCTGATCGCCCGAGGCCGTGCCGGGCACGGTTCGCGTCTGCATCCCGACAACGCCGTCACGCGTCTGGCCGAGGCCGTCGCCGCCCTCGGCCGCACACGATGGCCCGTCCGGCTCACGGCGACGACGCGGCAGTTGCTCGACGGCCTCGCGGCACTCACCGGGGGTGACACGGCCGACCCCGATGCCCTCGCCGCGCACGCTGGACCCGCCGAGGGGTTCCTCCGGTCGACATTCCGGACGACGACGAACCCGACCGGACTCACCGCCGGATACAAGCACAACGTGATTCCCGATCACGCCGAGGCTCTGATCGACGTGCGGGTTCTCCCGGGCACCGAGGAAGCGGCACTGGCGGACATCCGTCGCATCATCGGCGACGACGTCGAAATCGAGATCGTGCACGCGGACATCGGCCTCGAGGTTCCCTTTGCGGGAGCCCTGGTCGATGAGATGGTCGCGGTCCTCGGCGAGCACGATCCGGGCGTCCCCGTCATCCCGTACCTGATGGGTGGCGGCACCGACAACAAGGCCCTCGCGGCTCTGGGCATCGCCGGGTTCGGTTTCGCGCCGCTGCGGCTCCCTGCCGATCTCGACTTCACCGGCATGTTCCATGGCATCGACGAGCGCGTCCCGATCGAGTCCCTCGAGTTCGGGCAGCGCGTGCTCACCGATCTGCTTCGCCGATACTGACCTACGGATGCCTCGGTCAGGGGCCATCCTCATCCCCCCGTCACGAACCCGCACCGGAAGCTGCCCATGCAATTCATCGAAGCCCTCATCCTCGGCGTCGTGCAGGGACTCACTGAGTTCCTGCCCATCTCGTCGAGCGCGCACCTGCGCATCCTCGGCGAGTTCCTGCCGTCGGCGACCGACCCCGGTGCGACTTTCACCGCGATCACGCAGATCGGTACCGAAGCGGCCGTGTTGGTGTATTTCTGGGGGACGATCGTGCGGATCATCTCGCGCTGGGCGCAGTCGCTCGCGGGCAAGGTGCCGCGCAACGATCCGGACGTGCGGATGGGTTGGCTCATCATCATCGGCTCCGTGCCGATCGCGGTCCTCGGCTACCTGTTTCAGGACACCATCCGCGGCACCTTCCGCAACCTCTGGCTCGTCGCGATCGTGCTGATCGTGTTCGGTCTGCTGCTCGGTGCCGCGGATTACTGGGGTCGCCGCACGCGGGAGCTGAAGGACCTCACGTACCCGCACGGTCTCGCGCTCGGGTTCGCGCAGGCGCTCGCGCTCATCCCGGGCGTGTCGCGCTCGGGTGCGACGACGACGCTGGGCCTCGCGCTCGGCTACACCCGACCCGCGGCAGCCGAGTACGCCTTCCTGCTCGCCGTACCCGCCGTGTTCGGGTCCGGACTCTACGAGCTCGTGCAGAGCTTCGAGGGGCCGAGCGGTCCGTACGGCCTCATCGACACGGTCGCGGCAACGATCGTCGCGTTCATCGTGGGACTCGCGGTCATCGCGTTCCTCATGCAATACCTCAAGCGCGGCAGCTTCCTGCCGTTCGTGATCTACCGTCTGCTGCTCGGCGGCACGCTGATCGTTCTGCTCTCGATCGGCGTTCTGCAGCCGTACTGACCCCGGACCCGCGCTAATCCAGCGTGGGCATGAGGACCAGGACGATCTCTTCGACCTCGCGACCGACGCCCGGAGCGAACTCCGCGTTGCGGGAGAGTTCGGTGAATCCCGCTCGCGCGAGCACCGCACGGGATGCCGCATTGTGCGACGCGACACGGGCGAACAGCGGCCGCTCGGGTTCGCGTGAGACGAGGATGCCGAGCGTCTCGGTGGCGACGCCGCGACCCCAGGCATCCCGGGCGATCCAATAGGTGACCTCGCGGTCACCGTCGGTCGTGAACAGGCCGGCGGTACCCGCGAAGGCGCCGTCCTCGGTCACGACCCAGGCGAGGGCGTCGGGGTACGCGCGCAGCCGGGCGATCCACGCGTCGAAGCCGGCGCGATCGTCGGGGTCCGCGGCTGTGAAGGCCGCCATCTCGACCGCCTGCGGGTCGCGCATCATCTCGAAGACGGCGTCGAGGTCGTCGTCCCGAAGATCGCGCAGCTCTATGTGTCCCACGGGTCAACGGTATCCGTTGCCGTCCTGTCGGGCCCGAGCGATCGTGGCTGTCGGGCGTGCCGTGGCCGTCGGTCGCGCCGTGGGCTGTGGGATCTCGCGCAGTTGACCGGGGTCTCAGCGGCGCGGGTCGTCGCGACCGGGCTTCGACGGCCCGTCGCCGCCGCGCCGCAGGTAGCGCTCGAACTCCTGGGCGATCGCGTCACCGGACGCCTCGGGTGAGTCCCACGTGTCGCGCGTGCGCTCCAGCTGGCGGATGTACTCGGTCATCTCTTCATCGTCGGCGGCCGCGGCGTCGATCGATGCCTCCCATGTGGCTGCCTGGGTCGGCAGGTCGCCACGCTCGATGGGCGCGCCCGCGACATCCTCGAGTTTGTCCAGCAGCGCGAGCGTCGCCTTGGGCGAGGGCGTGTGCCCCGCGACGTAGTGCGGCACGCTCGCCCACAGACCCACGGCGGGGATCCCCGCCTCTTCCGCGGCCGCGGAGAGGACGGACAGGATGCCGACCGGACCTTCGTAGGTGCTGCGCTCGAGGCCGAGGCTCTCGCGGACACGCTCGTTCTCGGTGCCGGCGAAGACGGAGATGGGTCGCGTATGGGGCACGTCGGACATCATCGATCCGAGACCGACGATGCCGGTGATGTCCTCGCGGAGGGCGACGTCCACCAGCTCTGCGGCGAAGGCCTGCCACGCTCGCGCCGGTTCGACGCCCGTGAGCAGCCACAGCTGCGTGCCTCGCGTTCGCTGCGCGGGGCGCAGGAGCGTCGCCTCGGGCCAGCGCAGCGAGCGGCGTCCCTCGGCATCCATCGCGACCTGCGGGCGCGTGTACTGGTAATCGAAGTAGAGCTCCGGATCGACCGAGTGGACAGGTTCGAACTCTCCCGCTCCACGCAGTACCCCGAGGGCAGCCGAGGCCGCCTCGCCCGCGTCGTTCCAACCATCGAATGCGACGACGAGCACTCTGCGTCCGAGACCTTCCACCGCGCCTCCTCCCACCGCGCCTCCTCGGCGTGCGGTCCGTGCGAGGACGGATGTCGCCGCGCGGAATCTCTCCAGGATAGGCGTTCGCGCTCGGGCGCGGTCCAGGTTCGGCGGGATGCCCTCGGTAGCATGGGGCGGGTGACTCATCCCCATCCGCGTGCAGTCCTCTGGGACATGGACGGAACACTCGTTGACACCGAACCCCACTGGATGGCGGCCGAGACGCCGCTCGTCGAGAGCTTCGGGGGAACCTGGTCGCACGAACAGGCACTCCAGCTCGTGGGGCTCGGGCTCGAAGATTCGGCCCGCATCTTCCAGGCCGCGGGTGTGCGGATGAGCGTTCCCGAGATCATCGATCGGCTGACCGACGATGTGCTCGCCTCCCTGGCGAGCGGCGGGGTGCCGTTCCGGCCGGGGGCCCGCGAGCTGCTGATGGCGCTGCGTGAGGCAGGCATCCCGACGGCGCTCGTGACGATGTCGATGCACCGGATGGCGGCATCGATCGTCGATCTGCTCGAGTTCGAGGCATTCGACCTGATCGTCGCGGGCGACGATGTCGAGCGGCCCAAGCCCTTCCCCGACCCCTATCTCCAGGCGGCCGAATTGCTCGGCGTAGACATCCGAGACACGGTCGCGATCGAGGACTCCCCGAACGGGGTGCGGTCGGCGGTGGCCGCCGGGTGCACGGTCATCGGTGTTCCGAACCTCGTCTCGCTCGCGGGAACGGGCACCTCGGTCATCATCGAGACTCTGGCCGGGGTGGACGTCGTGGACATCGCGCGGATGCATGCCGAACGCGGTCTGCACGCCGGGCACGTCGCATGAGCGGCACGGAAGAATACGAGGGTCCGCGGACATCCGGACCTTTCGGCGCGGGCGACCGCGTGCAGCTGACGGGCCCCAAGGGTCGCCTGCACACCATCACCCTGCGGGTCGGCGGCGAGTTGCACACGCACCATGGGGTGCTCCGCCACGAAGCGCTCATCGGTTTGCCGGATGGCTCGGTCGTGGAGAACAGCGCCGGTCACGAGTACCTGGCGCTCCGTCCACTGCTGCGCGATTTCGTCATGTCGATGCCGCGCGGCGCGGCGATCGTGTACCCCAAGGATGCCGCGCAGATCCTCGCCCAGGCGGATGTGTTTCCCGGTGCGACGGTCGTCGAGGCGGGCGTCGGATCGGGCGCCCTGTCGCTCTGGCTGTTGCGTGCGATCGGCCCGGCCGGTCGGCTGACGTCGTTCGAGCGCCGCGCCGACTTCGCCGAGGTCGCCCGGGCGAATGTCCAGACCTTCCTCGGTGAGGAGCCTCCGACCTGGCAGGTCGTCGTCGGCGACCTGGCGGATGAGCTGCCGGCCGCGGCCGAGTCCGCGACCGTCGACCGCGTGGTGCTCGACATGCTCGCGCCGTGGGAGTGCATCGATGTCGTCGCGGAGGCTCTTCGACCCGGCGGTGTGGTGATCTGTTACGTCGCGACGGCGACACAGCTCTCGCGCGTGGCCGAGTTCGTGCGCGGAACGGGGCTGTTCACGGAACCCGAGTCATCCGAGACCATGGTGCGCGGATGGCACGTCGAGGGCCTTGCGGTGCGGCCCGACCACCGGATGGTCGCGCACACGGGCTTCCTGATCTCGGCTCGCCGACTCGCGCCGGGCGCGGTCGCTCCCGAGCAGAAGCGTCGCGCGTCGAAGTCGAGCTACGGCGATGAAGACGTCGAACTGTGGACGCCGGGGGCCGTCGGCGATCGTGAGATCACCGACAAGAACCTGCGCAAGCGCGTGCGCGAGGCCCAGCGCGCCGCCGACGCCCGACGTATCGGCGACGGCGGAGAAGACGACCTTCCGGATGCCGCTGCCGACGGTGCCCCCGACAATCGTGCCGAAGCGCCGACCATAGACTGATGCCCGTGCGTAAATTCCTCGTTGCCGCGATCGCGGTCGGCCTCGTCGGCGTCGGACTCGTCGGATGCTCCTCGTCGGGATCCGCGGATGCCTCCTGCGTGCGGCCGGTCTCACCCGAGACCGAACTGCCCGCCAGCGTGACGGGGGCGTTCGGTTCCGAGCCCGAACTCGATGCGTACACGCCCGTGCACGCCGACGAGACGGTCTGGACCGACGCCATCGAGGGCGAGGGCCTCGCCCTCACGGCGTCCGACCAACTCGTGCTCGCCGACATCGTGCTGTTCGACGGAACGACGGGGGAGCGCCTGGGCGGGACCCTGTTCGACGGCGACGTCAAGCAGGCACGACTGCTGTCCGAGTGGACGAAGACCTTCCCGGGGCTCGAGGAGTCTCTCGAGTGCGCGCGCGAAGGCAGTCGCGTGCTGACGCTGCTGCCGAGCGGCTCCCTCCCCGCCGAGGCCGCCGATGGCCTGGGCCTCACGAAGGACGCGACGGCGATCCTCTCGGTCGATCTGCAGAAGGTCTACCTCGCGAAGGCCGACGGCGCCGACCAGTTCGTGACGGACAACGGCCTGCCGAGTGTCGTGCGGGCGCCCGACGGTCGACCCGGCATCATCGTCCCCGACAGTGCGCCCCCCACCGAACTCAAGGTCGCGGCGCTCAAGAAGGGCGGCGGCGCCGAGGTCACCGGCGACGTTCCGGTCCGTGTTGCGTATACGGGCGTGCTGTGGGACGACAAGTCCGAGTTCGACTCGTCGTGGGGCAAGGCTCCCGTGTCGTTCTCGCTCGACAACGTGGTCACGGGCTTCGGCGATGGCCTGCGCGGCCAGACGGTCGGGTCACAGATCCTCATCGTCGTTCCGCCCGAACTCGGCTATGGCGACACGGCGAACGGCGCGATCCCCGCGAACTCCACGCTCGTATTCGTGGTCGACATTCTCGGGCTCGACGAACTGCCGGAGTGATTTCGCGCCCCGTCTGGGGATCCGTGTCCGCGCCTAGGATGGGTCCGTGCCGGAGAAGATTGCGCCCGAGGAGCGACTGCTCAGCCTGACCGTCGCGCTCATGGCGCATCGGTACGGTTTGACGAAGGAGCAGATCCTGTCGTCCGTCTCGGGCTACCGCGAGGCACGCGCCGAGGGTCGCAGCTCGGACGCCCTCGAGAAGATGTTCGAGCGCGACAAGGACGCTCTCCGAGACCTGGGCGTACCAATCCACACCGTCGGCGATTACGCGGATCCCGATGATCTGCGGGAGGCGCGCTATCTGATCCCGAAGGCCGAATACCTGCTTCCGGAGGACATCACTTTCACGCCCGCCGAGGTCGCCGTCCTGAACGTCGCGGCCGCGGTATGGGGCGAGAGCTCGATGTCGGCGGATGCGAGCGCCGCACTGCGCAAGATCCGGGCTCTGGGGATCGAGGTCGACGAACCGATCATCGGGTTCGCCCCGCGCGTTTCCGCCCGGGATCCCGCCTTTGCGCCGCTGCGCCAGGCGAACGATCAGGCGCGGGTCGTGCGCTTCACGTACGTCAAGCCGGGAGACGACGTGCCCCGCCTGCGCACGGTCGAACCGCACGCACTGATCGAGTTCGAGGGTCGCTGGCACGTGCACGGAATCGATCGCGACCTGGGCCAGACACGGACCTTTCTGCTGTCGCGGATCGTCGGAGACGTGATCGTGACGAAGGACGTTTTCGACCCGGCGGTGCGTGTGGGCGCGGGGGAGCGAGCCCGTCTCGGTCTCGAGGACGTCTCCGCGCAGAACGTCGCTGAGCTCCGCGTTCAGGATGCGACCGAGGCCGCCGTGCGGTTGCGGCGGCGGGGAACACGTGACGGGGGAGTGCTGCGCGTGCGGTTCGTCGATATCCACGTTCTGGCCGACGAACTCGCCTCGTATGGTCCCGAGGTCCTGGTCGAGGGTCCGCCCGCCCTGCGGGCCGAGGTCATCGCTCGGCTGCGGCGAACGCTCGAGGCGCATGGGGTGAGCGCATGACGCCTGAGAAGCCGCTGCTCGCGATCGACCGTGTCGCGATCGTCATGAACCTCGTGCCGTACCTGGTCGAACGCGGGCCCGTTTCGGTCGCCGAGGCCGCACGCGAGCTCGACGTGGCACCCGACGTGCTGCGACGGTTGGCCGAGGGGCTCGTCGTCATCGGCCTGCCCGACGGCATGCACAACGACCTCTTCGACATCGACTGGGACCTGCTCGACGAGCACGACGAGCTGCAACTGCTCAACACCGTCGCCTTCGAGCGCGCCCCGCGGCTGACGGCTCGCGAGGCCGCGGCGTTGCTCGCCGGGCTGCAGCTCGCGGGCGCCGCTCCCGGCGTCGCCGCTCAGGGTGTCGTGCCGGGGCTCATCGCGAAGCTGTCGCGCGGTGCGAGCGCCGCACCGGCCGAGTTGACCGTCACCGCGAACCCGGGTGACGAGGTGCGTTCCGCGGTGATGGACGCGCTCGACCGCGGCATGGCCGTGTCGTTCACGCATCAGAAGCCGGATGCCTCGCCCACCACGCGCACCGTCGACCCCGTCAAGATCTTGGTCAAGGACGACCAGTGGTACCTGCGCGGCTGGTGCCACATGCGCCGCGACATGCGGACGTTCCATCTCGATCGGATCAGCGATGTCGTGGTCACCGATGTCCCGGCCGGTGTCCACGATGATCCCGAGGCCAGCATCTTCAGCGGCGCGGACGGACCGCTCGAGGCGACCATCCGCTTCACGTCGCACGTGGCGCCCCTGCTCGGGCAGTTCCTGGATCATGCGGTCGTGACGTCCGAGGGAGCCCGATCGCGTGCGGTGCTCCGCGTCGCGGACCCGACGCAGCTCAAGCGCCTGGCTGCCCGTCGCGGGGGCGAAGTCGAGATCGTCGCCCCGGACGAGGCGCGCATCGCCGCGGTGGAGTGGGCACGCGCGGGTCTCGCGCAATACACGTAGGACGCCGCGCCTTCAGGGCTGCCCCAGCGTGCCGGGGGTAGACTGAAATCTGCGCACGTTCTGGCGATACGACGGAGAGAGCACATGCTAGGCAACCTTCAGGGGTGGCACTTCCTCATCCTTCTTGCAGTGATCCTGCTTCTCTTCGGCGCCGCCAAACTCCCCGCTCTGGCGCGCAGCATGGGCCAGTCGGCCCGCGTGTTCCGCGGTGAGATGAAGGCCATGAAGGAAGAAGATGCGGCCTCGGATTCCGCCAAGGCGGATCAGAGCGCGGCTCCTTATCCGCCGGCGGCCACGGGCCTCACCCCGCCGCCGCCCGCATCGGGCGGAAGCCCCGAACCCAAGCCGTAGCAACGCGTGGCCACGACCGACGCGGGCGTGACCGTCTCGGAGGACGAACCACGCCGCGAGAAGCGGATGTCCCTCGCCGGGCATCTCGTCGAGCTACGTCGGCGTCTGATGATCGCCGCGCTTGGCGTCGTCGTCGCGATGGTCATCGCGTTCTTCATCACGGACGGCGTCATCTCGCTGTTGAATGAGCCGATCCTGGCCGCAGCGGAGCGCCGCGGTCAGACGATGGACGGCCAGTCGCTCACGGCACTGAATTTCACGACGGTCACGAGTGGATTCGATCTGCGGATCCGCATCGCCTTCGCTCTCGGTCTCCTCATCTCCGCACCGGTTTGGCTCTGGCAGATCTGGGCATTCATCATGCCGGGGCTCACACGCAAAGAGATCCGCTACACCTGGTCGTTCGCCGCGGCGGCCGTGCCTTTGTTCTTCGCCGGCTGCGCCGTCGGGTTCCTGATCATCCCGCACGTGATCGACCTGATGACCTCCTTCGTCCCGAACGGTGCAGCGCTGCTGTTCACCTACGACACCTACTACGACTTCGTGTTCAAGTTCTTCATCGTCCTGGGAGTCGCATTCGTGCTGCCCGTCTTCCTCGTCGCGCTGAACGTCGCGGGGGTCATGAGCGGCATGGCAATCCTGAAGGGATGGCGTGTCGCGGTGCTCATCGCGGCCGTCTTCGCGGCGCTCGCGACCCCGGCGGCGGACGTGACCTCGATGCTGCTGCTGATGGGCATCATGATCGTGCTGTATCTGGCCGCGGCGGCGTTCTCGGTGCTCTTCGACCGTCGTCGTCGGCGGCGTGAGCCACCCCTGCTCCCCACTCCCGGGATCGACGGGTGAGTCCCTCGGCCGAGGTTCCCCGTCCCGCCGAGCGATTCGCTGCCGCACGCGAAGCACAACGCCACCCGGTGACGTCCGCCTTCGCCGAGGCGCAGCCGTTCGACCTCGATCCCTTCCAGATTGCCGGATGCCAGGCGCTCGAGGAGGGCCGGAGCGTTCTGGTTGCGGCGCCCACCGGCGCGGGCAAGACGATCGTCGGCGAGTTCGCCATCCATCTGGCGATGCTGTCGGTGCGCGGCAAAGCCTTCTACACGACGCCGATGAAGGCGCTGTCGAATCAGAAGTTCCGCGAGCTCCAGCAGGTCTACGGTGCCGACCAGGTCGGGTTGCTCACGGGTGACACCAACATCAACGGCAACGCCCGCGTCGTCGTCATGACGACCGAAGTGCTGCGCAACATGCTCTACGCGGACTCGCCCGCGCTGCGCGATCTCTCGTTCGTGGTGATGGATGAGGTCCACTACCTCGCCGACCGTTTTCGAGGCGCCGTGTGGGAGGAGGTCATCATCCACCTGCACCGCTCGGTGAGACTCGTGTCGCTGTCCGCCACCGTCTCGAACGCCGAAGAGTTCGGCGACTGGCTCGACACCGTGCGCGGCGACACCGAGGTCATCGTCTCCGAGACGCGGCCCGTGCCGCTCGAGCAGCACGTGCTAGTGCGCAGCGATCTCCTCCCCCTCTTCGACGACCGGGCCGGTATCGCGACCGCGCAGGTCAACCAGGAACTCATGCGCATCAGGTCGGTCAAGGGACCGAACTTCGAGAACAATCGCCGCGCTCAGAGCATGAACAGCGGTCGCCAGGCCGGTTGCTACGAACCGACGCGTGGCCGCCCGCACAAGGCTGGCCAACGGTCCGGCGGTCAGCGCCCGGTCCGCCCGAGCAACGTGCAGCGCATCGAACGGATGGACCGTCCCGACGTCGTCGAACTGCTCCGCCGGAACAACCTGTTGCCCGCGATCTTCTTCATCTTCAGCCGTGCCGGATGCGAGCAGGCCGTTGCACAGGTGCGGCGTGCGAATCTGCGGCTCACGACACCCGAAGAGCGCGCCGAGATCCGTGCCGTGGTCGAAGACCGCACGCGTTCGCTCCCCGACGAGGACCTCGCCGTGCTCGGCTTCTGGGAGTGGCGCGAGAACCTCGAGCGCGGCGTCGCGGCCCACCATGCCGGCATCCTGCCCGCCTTCAAGGAGGTCGTCGAAGAGCTCTTCCAGCGCAAGCTCGTGCGCGCGGTCTTCGCGACCGAGACCCTCGCGCTCGGCATCAACATGCCGGCGCGAACCGTCGTGCTCGAGAAGCTGGAGAAATTCAACGGCGAGGCGCGCGTGGCGATCACGTCGGGGGAGTACACGCAGCTGACGGGGCGCGCGGGCCGGCGCGGAATCGATGTGGAAGGCCACGCGGTCATCCAGTGGACCGAGGGGCTCGATCCGCAGGCCGTAGCCGCTCTGGCATCGCGGCGCACGTACCCGCTGCACTCGAGCTTCCGCCCCACCTACAACATGGCCGTGAACCTGATCGATCGGTACGGCCGGGCACGCGCTCGGGAGTTGCTCGAATCCTCGTTCGCCCAGTTCCAGGCCGACCGTGCCGTCGTGGGCCTCGCTCGCCAGGTGCGTGAGCAGGAAGAATCGCTCGCCGGCTACGAGAAGGCGATGACGTGTGATCGCGGCGACTTCTCCGAGTATTCGCGGATCCGGCGCGAGCTGAGCGATCTCGAGAAGCAGAACCGTGGCGAGTTCCTCGGGTCCAAGGCCGCGCGCGAACGCCGACAGGCGCAGATCCGTGACCTGCGCACGCGGATGCAGCGGCATCCGTCCCACACCTGTCCCGATCGCGAGGCGCACGCGCGGTGGGCCGAGCGGTACTGGAAGCTCAAGCGTCAGGTCGACAAGACCCGGCGTGAGATCGACACCCGTACCGGCACGGTCGCGCGCCAGTTCGACCGAGTCACGGACGTGCTCGCCGCGCTCGACTACCTGCGTGTCGGTGAGGACGGCGGCACGGCACTGACGGATGCCGGGCGCACGATGCGCCGCATCTACGGTGAGCGCGACCTGCTGGTCGCCGAGTCGTTGCGGCGCGGGTTGTGGGATCGGTTGGATGCGCCGGCGCTGGCCGCTCTGGCGAGCTGCCTGGTGTACGAACCGCGCCGCGACTCCGCGGGGCCGGGCGAGCACGGGTTGCCGGGCGGTGAGTTCCGCGTCGCTCTGAGCGCGACCGAGGAGCTCTGGTCGGATCTGGACGACCTCGAGCGGGAACACCGGCTGCCGGGTTCGGAACCGCTCGCGACGGGTCTCGCGCGAGCGATGCGGGCCTGGGCGCGGGGGATGCCGCTCGACCGTGTGCTCGAAGACGCCGACATGGCCGCGGGAGACTTCGTGCGGTGGTGCAAGCAGACGATCGATCTGCTCGATCAGCTGTCACTCGTCGCCGAAGGGGACCTCGGACGCACCGCCCGTGCCGCGCTCGACGGGGTCCGTCGCGGCATCGTCGCGTACAGCGCGGTCTGATCGCGTCCGCGTAGGGTTGTCGGATGCCCCTGAAACGCGTCGAGGTGCGCCCTGTGCTGCCCCTCTGGGCCGCCGTGCCCGCCTCGATCGCCGCCGGGTTCTGTCTCGATCTGGCCTTCCCGGATGTCGCCTGGTGGCCCCTCGCCTTCGTCGCGGTCGTTCTCGCACTCGTGTCGATCATCGGGCGTCGCGCCTGGAGTTCGGTCCTGGTCGGGTTCGCTTTCGCGGCGCCGTTCTTCCTCACCAACCAGGTCTTCACCGCGCGCTACCTCGGGCCGGTTCCCTGGCTCGCTCTGTCGCTCTTCGAGGCCGTGATCACGGCCGCGCTCACGGTGACGATCGCTTTCGCGTACCGCTGGGTGCCGCGGGCCGTGCCCTCGCTCTGGGCGCGGCTCATCGTTCTGCCGCTCATCGTGGCGGGCCTGTGGTGCGTACGCGAGCTGGTCGTCGGCTCGTGGCCCTACGGCGGTTACCCTTGGGGGCGTGTGGGGATCACCCAGACGAACGGGCCCTTCGCCGAGCTGGCGTCGTGGGTGGGGGTCACCGGCCTCAGCTTCTTCGTCGTGGCATTCTGCGCGGCCGTCATCGAGTACGTGCGTGCCGCACGATTCACCGACCTGCGCACGGCCCTGCCTGCTGCATCGATCCTTGTGGTCCTCGCGATCGCTCCCCAATTCCCGACGTCGGATGCCGGGACCATGCGTGTCGGCTCCGTGCAGGGCAACGGTCCCTCGGGGTATTTCGACCGTGCCCCGGCCGGTGCCGTGCTCAACGCTCAGCTCGCCGCGACCCGGCCGCTCTACGGGGAGCAGCTGGACGTGCTGCTGTGGCCCGAAGGCGGCGTCGACTCAGACCCCCGGAACAACGCGGACACCGCGCGCGTGCTCGATGCCGTCGCCGAACGTGCCGGCGCGCCCCTGATCATGAACGCGGCATCCGAGCGGGACGGACTCTTCTTCAACTCCTCGATGCTCTGGGAGGCGGGGGAGGGCGCTGTCGCGACCTATGACAAGAGGCATCCCGTACCGTTCGGTGAGTATGTGCCGGATCGCTGGTTCTACCGCCTGTTCGCGCCCGACCTGATCGATCTGATCCAGCGCGAGTACACGCCCGGCACAGCGACGCCGATGTTCGACGTCGACGGCGTCGGGGTGGGTCTGGCCATCTGCTTCGACGTGATCTACGACGAGGTGATCTGGACGGGAGCGCGCGATGGCGCGCAGGTATACATGTTCCAGACGAACAACGCCGATTTCCGCGGAACCGATGAGAACCTTCAGCAGCTCGCGTTCGCCCGCATGCGCGCGATCGAGACGGGCCGTGCGGTGGTCAACCTCTCGACAGTCGGCACGAGTCAGGTGATCGCACCTGACGGGAGCCAGATCGACGGCCTGCCGGTGGACGTGGCGGGGCACATGCTCACGGAGGTGCCGCTCCGCACAGGACTCACCCCGGCCGTCGTGCTCGGCGAGGCCGTTCCGATCGTCATCGCGGGTGGCAGCCTGCTCGCTCTGCTTGCCGCGGGGATCGTCGTGCGTCCCCGGCGGCGCATCGCCTGAGGGGTCGACGGGCCCGGTTTCTTGTCGGGACATGCGAGAGGGGCCGGATGCCTCGGCATCCGACCCCTCTCTTCGTCGTGTGGGCTCAGGCCCCGAGCAGCAGGCTGTCGGGGTTCTGGCCGGCGCCGCGGCGTGCGCGCAGGTACGCGAGACGCTCTTCGAGGAGCTCCTCGAGTTCGGCGCGCGAGCGGCGCTCGAGCAGCATGTCCCAGTGCGTGCGCGGGATCTTGTCGGCGCTGTGATCGATCGTCACGGCCTCGTTGTCGACGACCAGTGCGGCCTCGGCACCGCAGGTGCGGCACTCCCAGGCCTCGGGTGCCTCAGCATCGGCCGCGAACACCAGCTTGGTCTGTCGTTCGCACACGGTACACGCGTAGGTGTACTCCGTGCGTTCCATGAATACGACGCCCTCTTCGCTCTGTAGGCTCTGGGCGCCGAGACGCATGCCCCGTAGGCTGCGATCTGCCATCGTGTGGTCTCCTCGGCGTGTGTATGACGGAGCCTTCGTGACTCCTCCTTCCGGTATAACGCCCTGACCTGGATGGTTCATCCGAACGGGCCGTACGGGCCCGGCATTCCCAGTGAACGCACAGTGTTGCGGATGTCAGAATGGTCGGTTCATGCCAGGGCGTCGAGAGCCACATCCGTCCGGTCCGTGACGATCCCGTCCACACCGAGCGCCACGAGGCGGCGCATCTCGTCCGGATCGTTCACCGTCCACACGTGCACCTCGACCCCGGACCCGTGCGCCGCGCGGATGAGGCGCGGCGTGAGCACGCGAAACCGGCCCTGACGCTCCGGGATCTGGATGGCATCGATGTCGGCGAACAGGCGGCGGGCGGCCCGCGCCGAGCCGAGGGCGACCGCCGCGAGCAGCCTGGCGATCGTGCCGGTCCCGGCGGACGTGGCAGGGCGCACGCCCGTCGTGGCACCGCTGGCAGCGGCGAGAGCCGTGAGGCGGCGCTGATCCGAGAAGCTCGTGAGCAGCACGCGTGCACCATGCTCGGCGACTGCGTGGCCGACCGGCACGGCCGCTCCGGGTGCCTTGACATCGAGGTTGAAGCGCAGCGTCGGAAAAGCGTCGAGGGTCTCGTCGAGCGTCGCCAAGCCACCCCGCGAGGCCATGAGCCGGCTGAGTTCACGAGCGTCGACGTCCGCGATCGGACGAGGATCGCCCGTAACGCGCCGCAGATCGTCGTCATGGAAGAGCACCACGACGCCGTCGCGGGTGAGGTGGCAGTCGGACTCGACGTATCGGACCCCCGCAGCGTGGGCCTGCGCGATCGCCGCAATCGAATTCTCTGCAATGCCCTCGTCCGCCATACGTGCAGTGACATGGCCGCGATGTGCGAGAACGCGGGGCGTGCCCGCATCCGAGAACCAGGGATGGCTCACGGGAACGCCGCCCACCGGATCACTCTCAGGGGAGCGGAGGAACGGGACTGGGCGCGGGCGGGGCCGCGGTCGGGTTGTCCGCGCCGCCGGGTGCCCTCACGCCGAAGGCGTTGGTGATGCCGCTCAGCGCCGCGGTGAACTCGCTCGGAATGATCCAGAGCTTGTTCGACGCTCCCTCACTGATCTTCGGCAGCGTCTGCAGGTACTGGTAGGCCAGCAGTTTCTCGTCCGCGTCGCCGACGTGGATCGCGTGGAAGACGGTCTGGATCGCCTGGGCCTCACCCTCTGCACGCAGCACTGCCGCCGCCTTGTCGCCCTCGGCGCGGAGGATCTCGGCCTGTCGTGCACCCTCTGCCGTCAGGATCGCGGACTGCTTCGTTCCCTCGGCCGTCAGGATGAGCGCCCGCCGGTCACGCTCGGCGCGCATCTGCTTCTCCATCGAATCCTGGATCGACGCGGGCGGGTCGATCGCCTTCAGCTCGACACGTCCGACTCGGATGCCCCACTTGCCTGTCGCCTCGTCGAGCACGATGCGCAGCTGGCCGTTGATCTCATCGCGGCTCGTCAGGGCTTCTTCCAGGTTCAGGCCACCCACGACGTTGCGGAGCGTGGTGGTCGTCAGCTGCTCGACGGCGCCGAGGTAGTTGTTGATCTCGTACGTCGCCGCGCGCGGGTCCGTCACCTGGAAGTAGATGACCGTGTCGATCGAGACGACCAGGTTGTCTTCGGTGATGACCGGTTGTGGCGGGAAGGACACGACCTGTTCGCGCAGGTCGATGAGCGGGCGCACCCGGTCGATGAAGGGAACCAGCAGGTTCAGCCCCGGCATCAGGGTGCGGTGGTATCGCCCGAGGCGCTCGACGACGCCAGCGGATGCCTGCGGAATGATCCGGATCGACCGAACGATGATGACGACGACGAAGATGAAGACCGCGAGCGCGAGCGTCCAGCCGATCGCCGTGGGGATGATGTCCTCGATCATGCGGGGGAGTCCTCCTGGATGACGTTCGTGGGCTCTGCGGGCTGAACGACGGCGGTCGCTCCATCGATCTGGGTGACGGTGACGCTGATGCCGGGGGTGATGTCGATGTCGGCATCGGCGCGGGCCGTCCAGATGTCGCCGTTGGCCAGACGCACCTGCCCGCCCATCGGACCGACGGTCGAGACGACGACCCCGCGCATCCCGCGGAGTGCGTCGATGTTGCTGAGTACCGGGTCCTCACCGCGGCGCAGGCGCCGCAGGAGCGGTGGGCGCAGGACGAGAAGCAGGAGTGCGGCGACGGCCGCGGCGATGATCACCTGCAGCCAGAGCGGTGCACCCGCGAGGTCCGACACGAGACCGGCGGCACCGCCGAGACCGAGCATCAGGAAGGTCATCTCGAGCGTCAGCGTCTCGATCGTGAAGAAGACCAGGATCAGGACGATCCATCCGATCCACGCGAACTGATCGATGTTCTGGATGAGTTCCACGGTAGGCCTCCTCCTCATCGAACCTAGCACGCGGGTGGTCCCGGAAGGCGGGGGGAATGCGCCGGAACGACGGGCGAACCACGCCCGCTTGGTAGGGTCGAGACGTCTCACCCCGCCATCCCAGGAGTACGCATGTCACAGCCCCTCGCACCCGGTTCTCTCGCAGGAAAGCGGGCGCTCGTGACGGGCTCATCCCGCGGTATCGGTGCCGACACAGTCCGCTACCTCGCCGAGGCGGGAGCCGATGTCGTCATCAACTTCCGCAACAAGGCTCCCCGTGCCGAGAAGCTCGCCGCGCAGGTGCGTGAGCTCGGCGTCCGAGCCCTCGTGATCGGTGCGGATCTGACCGACGCCGACTCGGTGGGCACCATGTACGCCGAGATCGAGCGCGAGTTCGGTGGCCTCGACATCCTGGTCCTGAACGCTTCGGGGGGAATGGAGAGCGGGATGGGCGAGGACTACGCCCTCCTGCTCAATCGCGACGCGCAGGTCGGGGCGCTGCAGCGCGCACTGCCGCTGCTGGACGCCGGTTCGCGCGTCGTCTTCGTCACGAGTCACCAGGCGCACTTCATCCGGACCACGCCGACGATGGCCGAGTACGAGCCCGTCGCGTTGTCGAAGCGCGCGGGTGAGGATGCTCTGAGGGAGCTGATCCCGGATCTGACCGACCGAGGCATCGAGTTCGTCGTCGTCTCCGGAGACATGATCGAGGGCACGATCACGGCGACCCTGCTCGAGCGCGCGAACCCGGGCGCGATCGCGTCCCGCCGCGAGTCGGCCGGCAAGCTCTACAACGTGGGCGAGTTCGCGGCAGAGATCGCGCGCGCGACGATCGACCCGATCCCGGCGGACAACACGCGTCTGGTCGGCGATACGAGCGATTTCATCTGATCCACGGCACGAAAAAGCGCGCATCCCGGTTGTTCGGGATGCGCGCTCTCTCGTGCCAGCGGCCGCCTAGAGCGACTTGAAGGTGAAGGCGCGGATGATCTGGATGATGCCGAGCACGACGAGCGAGATGGCGAGCAGCCACCAGAGCACGAGTGCACCCCAGAGCGGCGAGAACAGCAGGATGATGCCCGCGACGATGCTGAGGATCGCGAAGAAGATCGTCCACCCCTTCGACGAGGAGCCACCGAGCGTCGTGAGCGCCACGACGCCCTCGACGATCCACATGATGCCGACGAGGATTCCGAGGAACAGCGCGAGCCAGGCGGCCGTCATGCCGAGGTTGAAGAAGGCGATGATGCCCGCGACGACGTAGATGAGGCCGAGCACGATGTGACCGACCCGCGACCATCCGCCCATGGACTTGGAGAAGATGCCGAGACCGGCATATACGAGGCCGCCCACGATGGCGTAGACGGCGATGATGGCCGTGACCACGATCGCGGTGCGGCCCGGCCAGACGAGGATGAGGACACCCACGATGAGCGCGATGGCGCCGCTCAGACCGAGGGCAGTGCGGATGCCGTTGACGGCAGCCTTTTCGACGGGGATGTCGGTGGACATGGCAGCGTCCTTTCTGGGAAATACCTGTGAGACACCAGGTTAGCGCTGTCGCGCGCTCGGCGCAGGTGCTCCGCGAGGCGTGTCTGGTGCGACTACGAGAGCAGGAGCGCGACGACGATCAGCACCGGGATGCATCCGATCGTCGTCAGGAAGATCGTGTCGCGCGCGATGCGTTCGCCGACGTCGTACCGTTGCGCGAAATTGAAGACGTTCTGCGCGGTCGGGAGCGCCGCGAGGACGACGACGGCAAGCACCTGATCGCGGGGGAGCGCGAACACGAACTGGCCGAGCGCCCAGGCGACGAGCGGCATCGCGATCAGTTTGAGCCCGCTCGCCAACAGGATGTCGCGACGGCGGCCCTTCGCCGTCAGCACGCGCGCTCCGGGCAGCGACAGACCGTACGAGATGAGCAGGATGGGCACGCACGCACCGGCGATGAGGGCGATCGGTTCCCAGACGACGGGCGGGAGTTGGATGCCGGTCAGCGCGACGACCACGCCGAGCGCAGCGCCGATCAGCATCGGGTTGCGTGCCGTCTGCTTCAGGATGCGCCCGACAGACGGTGCGGAGGTGCTGGTGGAGGCATCCAGCAGCACGAGCGCGATCGGCATGAAGACCAGCAGCTGCGCAAGGATCACCGGGGCTGAGAACGCGGCGTTGCCCAGCAGATACAGCGCGATGGGGATGCCGATGTTGTTCGCGTTGACGTAGCCCGAACCGAGTGCGCCCACCACGGTGTCGCCGAGCCCGCGGCGCCAGAGCAGACGGGCGAGCATCGCGTAGACCGCGAACATCGACACCGCGGTGAGGGCCGAGACCGGGAGCAGCGCGGAGAAGAGCGTCGGGATGTCGGCTTCGGCCAGCACGACGAAGAGCAGGAAGGGGGAGAGGACGAAGAACGTCAGGCGCGAGAGGACGAAGCGTGCGTGCTCGCCGAGGAGTCCCTGTCGGCCGAGGACGTAGCCGAGCGCTATGGCGAGTCCGACGACGGCGAACCCCGTGAGAACCCCGTTCATCGCGCACGGCCCGAGCATGGGGGGCGCTGTGCGCGGGGAGGGATCACGTCTCGAGCGTAACGATTTGCGACAAAGCGATGCGTCCTCGGACCGACCTGCTCGGATACGCTGTGGCACGGAGTAGCCCGTATCGGGCGTGGTTCGAGAGCCCGATTCGGGCGTGACGGGAGGCTGACGTGGCGATCTTCTCGCGAGGGTTCGGCGAGCGACGACGCGAGAGTGATCCGCGGTTGCCTCCCGGCCAGTACCTGACGGATGACTTTCCCGTTCTCTCGGCTGGACCCACGCCGCAGATCGACACGGGGGAGTGGTCCTTCTCGATCGCGACCGAAAAGGGCGTCGTGTCGACCTGGACGTGGGACGAGATCCACGCTCTCCCCATCGAAGACGTCGACACCGATATCCATTGCGTTACCCGGTGGTCGAAGCTCGGTACGAACTGGCGCGGTGTTTCGCTCGACACGCTGTTCGCGGGCGTCGACACAGTGGACGAGTACGTCATGGTGCATTCGTACGGTGGCTACACGACGAACCTCGCACTCGAGGATCTGCTGGGTGGCAAATCCTGGATCGCATTCGAGTTCGGCGGCGAGCCGCTCGACCCCGAGCACGGCGGCCCGGCCCGTCTTCTCGTGCCTCACCTGTATTTCTGGAAGAGCGCGAAGTGGGTTCGTGGCATCACCCTCCAGGCCCACGACGACCCGGGATTCTGGGAGCAGAACGGCTATCACACCCACGGTGATCCCTGGACCGAGGAACGCTATTGGTAACGCCCCGGACCTGGGCTGTCGCACAGGTCGCAGATGTCACGGCCGTTACGCCGAACGCCCGAGTCCTGGGCGTCGAGGTGCCCGGATGGCCGGGAAACCTGCCCGGGCAGCACGTCGACGTCCGCCTGACCGCGGAGGACGGCTACCAGGCAGTGCGTTCGTACTCTCTCGGTTCCTCCGGCACGGGGGAGCGTATCGAGCTCGCTATCGACGAGCATCCCGAGGGTGAAGTCTCGCCCTATCTGGTGCGCGAGGCGCAGCCGGGGGACCACCTCGAGATCCTCGGCCCCTTGGGCGGCTACTTCGTCTGGCGCGGCGAGGATGCTTCGCCCGTGCAGCTCATTGCGGGAGGTTCGGGCATCGTCCCTCTGCGCGCCATCGCACGCGCCCGGGCCTCGGCGGGAACCGGGCAACCGTTCCGGCTGCTGTACTCGGTGAAATCCCCGGAGGATGCGATATATCGCGATGATCTGATGGCGCTGGGGGAGCAGGGGATCGAGCTCACCTGGGCCTTCACACAACACGCGCCCGAGGGCTGGCCGGGCGTCGTGGGACGCCTGAACGCCGAAACGATCGCCGCCGCGGTCTTTCCGGCCACGGATGCGCCGACGGTCTATGTCTGCGGGCCGACGGCATTCGTCGAAGTCGTCTCGCGCAGACTCGTCGAACTCGGACACGATCCGGCGCGGATCAAGACCGAACGATTCGGAGGCGGATGATGGATCCACACAGGCGTGCGGCGCACGCGGACCACGTCGACGGAAACGTTCTGGCGGGCGCCCTCAGCCGACTTTTCGGTGGCGAGCCGACCGACATGGTGGCGGTTTGCGGCTCGTGCGGCGCGGCGGCGCGCATCGCGCAAGCGTGGGTGGAAATCGACGAGACCGCGGCAATCGTCCGGTGCAACTCGTGCACACACACGCTGGTGACGATCATGTTCGCCGAGGAGCCTCCCAGACTCGTCGTCTCGTCGCTGGGTGAACTGCGCGGTTCCTGATCCGCTGCCGGCCGTGACCGACGGAGTGTAGCAATGGGTTATCCCCGATAATGCACATTATGTCAGTTAAGGTCGAATCCACTCGCCCGTACGCTCAGGCGCACGCGCGAGGGTCAGCCCGACGGGGCTGTCGTGGTTCCGCTACGGAGCGCCGCCGAAACGAGTGCGAGCGCCTCTTCCGTGTCGAGGCGCAGAGCGCGCATCTGGTCGGCAAACACCGTCGCCGCCCGCTGTGCTTCGCGGTGTGCAGCATCGCCGTGCGGTGAGACGAACGTGCCGTTGCGTCCACGCGTTTCAATGACTCCGGATGCCTCGAGCTCTCGATAAGCGCGCGCGACCGTTCCCGCAGCAATGCCGAGATCCTCAGCGAGCCGCCGGACCGTCGGGAGTCGGGTCCCGGGTGCGAGTTCCCCCTCTGTCACCGCATCGAGGAGTTGGGTGCGCAGCTGCTCGAATGGCGGCACGGGTGATCGAGGATCTATGACGATCATGTGAGCTTCCCCTCCCCCGGCATCCCCTGATTCACACCCACATTGTGCCATCGTATGTATTACTGTGTCAATACATAACTGGGCCTGGTCATGGGGCCGCGTGGTGCATGAGGAACGGAGCCGACAGTACCGCGACCGTCGCGCCCAGGGCGATCGAAATGATCGCCCGCATCGAGGGCAACTCGTATGGCGGTTTCACACTCACACGCTACGTCGATCGCTCGCGGCGGGTCACAAGTCGTCCAGGTCTGTCCAATCGTATTTCGGCTCGACGGGCACCACGCCCGCTGTCGGTGTATCCCAGCCGAACTGCCGGAGTCGGCGTGCTTCTGCGGTCATCCGCTCGACGAGTTCGTCGTCGACCACGTCCTCGTCTTGTGAGCGCACCTCGTGCGCGATGAGTTGACTGGCCGGACCGATCAGAAGCTCTACGTTCCCCCTTCGGCCGTCGTCCTCGAGCGTGGGTACTTCGACGGTGGCCGATGCACTCACCTGTGACAGCGCCTGCGCATAGTCCAACAACGCGCGCGCGATCTCCGAGCCGGTCACGATCGAGTCCCCTGCGTAGTGGATCCTGTGCATGCTCCATGTGTATCAACCGCGGCTGTTGGCTCCCACCCCCTTTCATCCCGCGGTCGAATCCGCTACGCACCTGCTCGTGAGGATCACGAGCTGCTGGGTTGCGCGGGTCATCGCAACGTAGCGGTCGACCGCACCCGTGACTCCGGCACCGAATCCGTGCGGATCGACGAGCACGACAAGATCGAATTCGAGCCCCTTTGCCAACTCGGGAGTCAGCCAGCGCACTCTGTCGGACGAGGACTCCCGGGCGACAGCACCGATGACGCACGCGATCCCCTCCGCATGATCGGACAGCCAATCATCGAGGACTACTCCCAGCTCGGATACGTCGCCGCGCACAACCGGGATACTGCTCGATCGGATGGATTTCGGGACATTCGCGTCGGGCAGGACCGCACGGATGATCGGTTCTGCCTCCGACATGATCTCTTCGGGCGTGCGGTAGTTGACCGTCAGAGGTGCGACTCGGATGTCTCGGAATCCGACGCGCTCGAGCCGCTTCGCCCAGCTCTCCGCGAATCCGCGACGAGCTTGGGCGCGATCGCCCACGATCGTGAAGCTCCGCGAAGGGCAGCGGCTGAGCAACATACGCCACTCGGAATCGGTCAGTTCCTGCGCCTCGTCGACGACGACATGCGCGAAGGGCCCCACGAGTCGATCCGGGCGCGTTGTGGGCACGCGCGAATCGTCGATGAGCGATTGACGCGCATCGGCACCGCGCAGCATCGTTACGAGCCCCTCGCCATCGTCATCGGCGGCGATCAGATCGTCGACGACCTGTGTCATCCGCTCTTGCTCCGCCGCGAGTAGACGGTCGCGCTCGCGGGCCCGACGTGGACCCTCTGGGTCACCGATCCGTCGGCGCGCCGCGTCCAAGAAGGGCAGGTCGGGCGCCGTCCAAGCGTGTGGGTCTGGCCGCTGCAGGCGCGCGACCTCGTCCTCGGTCAACCACGGCGCGCACTGGTGCAGGTATGCCGGCGACGACCAGAGGTCCGCCACGACATTCACCGGATCGAGCACGGGCCATGCATCCGAGAATGCACGCATCAGCGCCTCGTCTCGTGCAAGAGTCCGACGCAACGCGGTGGGCGGCGCATCCTCCGCCTCGACGACGTCGACGAGCACATCGAGTAGTGCGTCCCAGACCTCGTCCCGTGCATCGTTGTGCGGCGTTGTCGGGTCCGCTGCGGCGAACGCATCGTCCCAATCCGCGGGTCCCACGGGGATGTCGCACCACGGCGTCTCGACGATCAGGTTCACGACCGGCGGATGCTCGTAGTAGCGCACGGCCGCCTCGACGGCGTCGAGCAGGCGACCCGACTCCTTGAGCATCGCCGTCCGGTGATCAGGTTCCGGTCCCGCGGTCGCACCCTCGACGACGAGATCTCGTAGCGTGCAGATCTGCACGCCTTCTTCGCCGAGGCTCGGCAGCACACCCGCCACATATGACAGGTACGGGCCGTGCGGACCGATCAACAGAACACCGCCGCGCCTCTCGGTGACCAGGGGATCGGCGTACAGCAGGTACGCCGTGCGGTGAAGAGCGACGACGGTCTTGCCCGTTCCCGGTCCCCCATCGACGACGAGCGCACCCCGGGAGTCTGCGCGGATGATCGCATCCTGATCGGCCTGAATCGTGCCGAGAACGTCGCGCATCTGTGCCGACCGGCTGGAGCCGAGGCTGGCGATGAAGGCCGACTCGTCGTCGAGTGCGACGTTCGCGACATCGGCGTCGCCGGATAGCACTTCGTCCCAGTAGTCGACGATGCGCGCGGCGTTCCACCGATACCGGCGGCGCGTCGTGACGTCCATCGGTTGCGCGCGGGTCGCGGCGAAGTACGGGGCGGCCGCCGGAACACGCCAATCGATCAGCAGACGACGACCCTCGCCGTCGGCCAATCCGAAGCGTCCGATATACACGGGGCTCACGGCATCCGTCCGCAGGAATCTGCCCAAGCACAGGTCGAGACGCAGGCGCTCGAGCGCGGACATCTCTGCCGTCAGACGGCGTACCCGTAGGTCGCGGTCGACGGCTTCCCACCCCGGGCGGACGATCTGAGCGCGAGCGGTATCGAGCCGCTCCCGCAGCACGACCAACGAGGAGTCGATCGTGGCAGCGACCGCGCGAAAGTGATCCGCGTCGGCACCGATCAGGCGCGCATCGGCTTTCGCTGAGAGATGGGAGGGAAGGGCGAAAACACTTGGGTTCGGAGTCACGATCGATGATTCTCCGCCGCCAGGGGGGCCTTGCCGCAAGCCCCCCTCGGGGCCATATCCTGGTAGTGGAAGGAAGTCGCGTGTCGGAGGTCACCCCTAGTCTCTGGTGCATGACTCGCGTCGTCTACTACACAGCAACCACGTTCGACGGGTTCATCGCGGACCCCTTCGATTCCCTCGGCTGGCTCTTTGCGGTGCCCGACGCGGCCGAGGCGGAGGCTGGCATCGCGTCGTTCATGGATCGGATCGGCGTGCTCGTCGAGGGTTCCACGACGTACGAATGGGTCGTCCGGCACGATCAGCTGCTCGATCATCCCGAGAAGTGGGCGCAGTTCTACGCGGACCGACCGACTTTCGTCTTCACCAGCCGCGAACGGACTGCCGTACCGGGAGCCGACATCCGATTCCGATCGGGTTCAGTAGCGGACGCATGGCCCCAGATTCTCGAGGCCGCCGGCGACAAGGACGTCTGGGTCGTCGGCGGCGGCGAGCTCGCTGGCCAGTTCGCCGACGCTGGGCTGCTCGACGAGATCGTGCTGAGCGTCGCGCCCGTCGCGCTCGGGTCCGGTCGGTCGCTTCTCCCCCGTCGGCTGGAATCCGATCGCCTCACGCTCACGGCGGTGCGACGCGTCGGCCAGTTCGCCGAGCTGACCTACTCTGTGGATAACTCGCGGCGCTGATCCGCGACGCGCGCTAGCGTGTGGGCGTGCAGCGGCCTGTTCGGATACTTGTCGTCGCGGCTCTTGCCGTCTTGATCAGCGGATGCGCCGCCGCGCCGATGCCGCAGCCCACCCCCACTCCGACTTTCGCGTCGGAGGCCGAGGCCTTTGCGGCGGCTGAAGCGACCTATCGCGCATACGTCGACGCGCTGAACCAGGTCGACCTCGCCGACCCCGAAACCTTCGAGGCCGTGTATGCCTGGACGACCGGCGAGGCGAACGCGGGTATTCGCGAAACGCTTACTCAGATGCATGCTGACGGATGGGCCGTGACCGGTCGCTCTGTACCGACCCTCGTTGAACCACTCGTACTCGGCGCGAGCGGCTTGGAGCTCGCTGTCTGCCTGGATGTTGCTGAGGTGGCTGTACTCGACAGCAGCGGCGCATCCGTGGTATCCGATACTCGGGGAGACGTCCAGACAATGACCGTAGTCGCTGTGCCAAGTCCCAGTTCCGCTACGGGCGCAGCAATCGCCTTGATCGGGGGGCGATCGAGCGGACCGCAATGTTGAGGGCAGCAGCCGTTCTGGTTCTGGCTTTTTCATTCTCAGCGTTTCCCATGGGAGCGTCACCCGGCAGCTGCAACGAGCTTGGATGGCTTGATCACTGCAGCGCGACAACCGATGGCAGTCAGGTCGATGTGGGAGCCGGGACGACCACACCCGGCGGTTCCGGGTCCTCGAACGGGTCGGGTGGACAGAGCGGCGGCGGAACCAAGGGCGGCGGCGGATCGAGCACCGCTCCCCCGGCACCCGAAGAGGAGTGTGAGACGTCGCTGTGCCGCCCGCTCTACAGCGTCGTCACGCTCCCGGACGTAACGGCGGAAGATCTTCGCTCGTTCGTGCCCGCCGTGCCGACCGTGACGGGTGAGCCGCTCGGCCTCGGCGTCGTCGGGATGCCGACGAACCTAGTGGCTGCGGCATCCGTCCAACTGCTGAGCGGACCGCTCCTGGGATATGACGTGACCGTACGGTTCACGCCGACGGGCTACCGATTCGACCACGGCGACGGTACGAGCCGCACGGCCGCGACGGGCGGGGCGACCTGGGCTCGTCTGGGCGTCCCCGACTACACGGCCACACCGACGAGCCATGTCTACGGTGCGCCGGGCTCGTATCGGGCCGGAGTTCGCGTGGTCTACAGCGCCGCCGTGAACTTCGGAACGGGCTCCTGGCGACCGGTGACGGGCTCAGTCACTTCTGCCACGTCGTTCTACGACGTGCGTGTTGTCGAGGTGCGAACCGGGCTCGTCCAGCGAACCTGCGCCGAACAACCGTCGGGCCCGGGCTGCTGACGCCGCTCGCGTTCATCCGAGCGGCGGGACCAGGAGCCAGTCCGGGTACTTCGCGACCCGACCATCACCGGACGACGTGCGCGTGATGCGGCGGCGCATCCACGGGCCCACGTGCGTGCGGTAGTAGGCCAGGCCCTTCGGGCCACCGGCAGCGAGAGGAGGAAGGTCCCACCACTCGTGCGGGGCGGCGAGTCCGAGCGCGTCGAGCACCCGAGCCGCGACCCGGTGGTGGCCGCGCGCGTTCATGTGTAGGCGGTCCTCCGCCCAGAACGGCGGCGTTCCGAGATCGGCATCCGGCCAGTTGAGCGCCCGGATGACATCGGTGCGTCCCTGCGCGCGCCGGAGCACAGCGCGCGACAGCGCGTCGCCGCGGCGCCGGATCATGCGGCCCAGCGGCAGCTGCCGCGACGGGTCGGCACCCGAGAGCAGGATCAACGCGACCCCCTCCTCGTCGCACCGACGGAGCACCTGGGTGAAGGCGTCCGCGATGTGCTCGATGTCTGCCCGCGGCCGCAGCATGTCGTTGCCGCCGCCGTTGAAGGACAGGTGCGTGGGCTTCAAGGCCAGCGCGGGCTCGAGCTGTTCTCGGACGATCGGCCAGATGAGCTTGCCGCGAATCGCGAAGTTGGCATATTCGACGGGCTCAGCCGTCGCGTTCGCCCAGCCTTGCGCGACCAGGTCGGCCCAGCCACGCGTCGTACCGTCTGGCAGCTCATCCCCGACACCCTCGGTGAAGGAATCGCCGATGGCGACGTAACGCACGGAAGACACCCGTTCAGCCTAAGCGGCGGCACACGCAGCTGATCGCAACAGAGCCGGGGTCCTGGGCTCGGGCCGACATGCCCGCACCGCCCGGTCCCGCGCAACGTCAGTAAGGGAGCGCCGCGTACATCCGAAAGGAACGAATGGGCCGGATGCCCGGAGAAGCGGTCCGAATGGGCCACTCATGCCGGAGAAGACCTCTCCCATGTACGCGGACGCGATGTCACGCCGCGCTGCCGACGGGTCCCGGATCTTCAGACAGCAGCTCGTGGACACGAGGAAGGACGCGCGTGCCGTACAGCTCGATGCTCGTCATGAGCTTGTCGTGCGAGATGGATCCGGATGCGTACTTCATGTCGAATCGCGCGATCCCCAGCGTGCGCGCGGTCTGCGCGATCTTCTGGGCAACCGTTTCGGGCGATCCGACATACGCAGCCCCCTCGGGCCCGACGTCGTGCTGGAAGCGCATGCGGTTGTACGGGGGCCAGCCGCGTTCGCGACCGATCGTGTTGTTCAACTCTTCGAATCCGGGGTAGGCCTCCTCCCAGGCCTGCTGGTCGGTCTCGCCGACGTGACCTGGCGAATGCACGCCGATGGGCAGCATCTCGCTTCCGAGCGCGGTCAGCGACCGGTGGTACAGGTCGACGAAGGGGCGGAACCGGTCGGCCGGTCCCCCGATGATCGCGAGCATCAGCCCCAGGCCGTGGCGGGCGGCGCGTACAACGGACTCGGGGCTGCCGCCGACACCGATCCACGCCTTCAGACCGTTCTCGGTCTTCGGGAAGACATCGGCGTTGTTCAGCGGAGCACGTGTCGTGCCCTGCCAGGTGACCGGCTTCTCTTTCAGGAGCTCGGTGAACAGCCCCAACTTCTCTTCGAAGAGCACCTCGTAATCGCTCAGTTCGTATCCGAAAAGAGGGAACGACTCGATGAACGAACCACGGCCGAGAATGATCTCGGCACGACCGCGCGAGATCGCGTCGAGCGTGGCGAAACGCTCATACAGGCGCACGGGGTCGTCGCTCGAGAGGACAGTCACGGCGGTGCCGAGGCGGATCTGCTCTGTGCGCGCCGCGATCGCGGCCAGCACGATCTCGGGGCTCGTGATGGCGAAGTCACGGCGGTGGTGCTCCCCCAGGCCGATGAACGAGATGCCCACCTGATCCGCGAGCACCGCCTGGTCGACCACATCGCGGATCGTCTGTGCATCGCTCACGAGGGATCCATCGGATCCGCGGCTGATGTCTCCGAAGGTGTCGAGACCGAGTTCGAGCGTCATGAACACGCCTTTCTATTCACGCGTATGTAACAGGATGCCTCACTCGGCCATTCCCGTTCTCGAAAACCGCTCCGGTTCAGTCTCGCAGCAGCGCCGTACGAAGCGTGTCGAGACCGACCCCGCCCATGTCGAGCGCCCGCTTGTGGAACTCCTTGATCGAGAAGTCCGTGCCACGCGCCGTGGCGTAATCGTCGCGGACCTGCTCCCAGATGCGCTGACCGACCTTGTACGAGGGAGCCTGCCCCGGCCATCCGAGATAGCGATTGACCTCGAAGCGGACGAACTCGTCGGGCATGTTGACGTTGCGCCCCATGAACGCCAGTGCGTACTCGGCGTCCCAGATGCCCGCGCCGTCGGGACGCTGCTTGCCGAGGTGCACACCGATGTCGAGCACGACACGGGCCGCGCGCATCCGCTGCCCGTCGAGCATGCCGAGCCGGTCGGCCGGATCATCGAGGTATCCGAGGTCCTGCATCAGCCGTTCCGCGTAGAGCGCCCATCCCTCGGCGTGCCCCGAGGTGCCGGCCAGCAGGCGCCGCCACGAGTTCAGCTGCGCGCGGTTGTACGTCGCTTGGCCGATCTGCAGGTGATGCCCGGGAACCCCCTCGTGGTAGACCGTGGTCAGCTCGCGCCAGGTGTCGAACTCGGTGACGCCCTCGGGCACCGACCACCACATGCGGCCCGGGCGTGAGAAGTCATCCGTCGGCCCGGTGTAGTAGATCCCGCCCTCTTTGGTCGGCGCGATCATGCACTCAAGGGTGCGGATCTGTTCGGGAATGTCGAAGTGCGTGGCGCCGAGCTCGGCGATCGCGCGGTCACTCGTCGCCTGCATCCACTCCTGCAGAGCCTGCGTGCCGTGCAGCTTGCGCGACGGGTCCTGCTCGAGCAGCGCGACCACCTCTTCGACGCTCGCGCCGGGGCTGATCTCGTTCGCGATGGACTCCTGCTCGGCGACCATGCGCGCGAGCTCTTCGATGCCCCATTCGTAGGTCTCGTCGAGATCGATCACAGCGCCGAGGAACCGGCGCGAGTGCAGCGCGTACATGTCGCGCCCCACGGCGTCGCCTTCGCCGGCGGCGGGCGCAAGCTCCGTGCGCATGAACTCGGCGAGCTGATCGTACGCGACGCGCGCTGCCCCGGCCTGGTCTGCGAGTTCGCGCGCGAGTGACGCCGGCAGCTGGCCGTCGGCGGGGGCCGCTTCGCCGGCGAACTCGGTGAAGAACCCGTTGTCGGCCGTGTACCGGCCGATCTGCGTGATGACTTCGACGACTTGACGGCGCGCGGGCACGATCCCCTGGCGTACGCCCTCGCGCAGAGACTCCATGTAGCCGTCGACAGCGCCCTTCACGGCGCCCAGTCGCCGAGCGACGACCTCCCAGTCTTCGGCCGTGTCCGTCGGCATCAGATCGAAGACCTCGCGGATCTCTTGGGCGGGCGATGCGATCACGTTGAGGTCCCGCAGGTTCCATCGGATGTCGTGCAGCTCGAGCGCGAGGCGGAGCTCGCTCGACAGGTCGGTGCGGGTGATCTCGTCGATCGGATCGGTCGGCGTGGCGGCCTCGAGTGCGCTCAGGGCGCTCCGGGCTTCGTCCGCGAACCGCGCGTGGCCCGCGGGCGAGAAGTCATCGAACCGGTCCGCGTGCTCCATGCGGCCGATGTACGTGCCCAGCGTCGGCGACAGTTCTACGAGCGTGTCGACCCAGGATTCGGCGATCGCGTCGATCTGCGTGGGCGTGCGAGTTGCTTCGGTCATCCTTCGAGCCTAGTGAGCCGCCTCGTTCCAGTCCGAACCGCGCCCGATCTGCACGTCCAATGGCACGGAGAGTTGCGCCGCGCCCCCCATGCGGGTGCGCACGATCTGTTCCGTGGCTTCCCACTCCCCCGGTGCGACCTCGAGCACGAGTTCGTCGTGAATCTGCATCAGGACGCGAGAGCCGAGCCCCTGCTCGCGCAGGGCGGCATGGATGTCGAGCACCGCGATCTTCATGATGTCGGCGGCGCTGCCCTGAATCGGCGCGTTGAGCGCGGCCCGTTCGGCGTTCTCGCGCAGGACCCGGTTGGGACTCGACAGGTCGGGGAACGGTCGGCGACGGCCGAAGATCGTCGTGGTGTAGCCGTCGATCTTCGCCTGTTCGACCGACGCGCGCAGGTAGTCGCGCACGGCGCCGAAGCGCGCGAAGTACTCCATCATCAGCTGCTTCGCCTCGCTCTGCTCGATGCGCAGCTGCTTCGACAGGCCAAACGCCGACAACCCGTAGACCAGGCCGTACGACATCGCCTTGACCTTCGTCCGCATCGCGGGGGTGACCTCGGAGGGCTCCACTCCGAAGACACGAGCGCCCACGAACCGGTGCAGGTCTTCACCCGAGTTGAACGCCTCGATCAGCCCCGGGTCCTCCGACAGGTGGGCCATGATGCGCATCTCGATCTGCGAGTAGTCGGCCGTGAGAAGCGCCTCGTACCCCGGTCCGACCTCGAACGCGCTGCGGATACGACGCGATTCCTCGGTGCGGACGGGGATGTTCTGCAGGTTCGGGTCTGTGCTCGAGAGCCGACCCGTCTGGCTGCCCGTCTGCAGATACGTGGTGTGGATGCGCCCGTCGTCCCCGATCGCGGTGTCCAGCGACTCGATGATCTGGCGGAGCTTGGTCGCCTCGCGATGCTGCAACAGCAGACTCAGGAACGGATGCGGTGCCGTCTCCTGCAGATCCGCGAGAACGGCGGCATCCGTCGAGTAGCCCGTTTTCGTCTTGCGTGTCTTCGGAAGCGCAAGCTCTTCGAAGAGCACTTCTTGCAGCTGCTTCGGCGAGCCGAGGTTGACCTCGCGGCCGATGGTTCCGTACGCCTCTTGCGCAATCGCCTCCGCGCGGGCGCCGAGCTCTGCCGAGAACTCCGACAGCTTGGTGTGCGAGACCGCGACACCGGCGAGTTCGAGGTCTGCCAGCGCCGTGAGCGTCGGGAGTTCGATGTCGTCGAGAACCGCTCGAACAGGCTCGGGCATGTCGTCGCCCAGCGCATCCGCGACGCGCAACGTATACCAGGCCAACTGCGCGGGGGTCGCGCCCTCGGTCTCGGGCACGAGCTGCGTCGGATCGGACTCCGGCAACTTCTCATCGAGGTATCGATCCACCAGGTCCGCGAGGGTGCGGTCGGGGAAGCTCGGGCGTAGCAGCCAGCCCGCCAACAGGGTGTCGAACGCGAGACCGCCGAGCGAGAAGCCCGCGCGGCGAAGCGCCTTGACCTGCGGCTTCGCGTCGTTGGCCACCTTGGCCGCGGGACCGGCGAACCACTCCCCCAGGGCTTCCCAGCCGGGAGCATCCGCTGTCCACGTCAGCTCGACGGCATCGTCCAACGTTGCGAGCCCGACCCGGTACGGCAGACCCGACTGCAGCGTGATCGTGACGCCGACGGGTGTCTCGGGCGCGAGTGAATTGGCCCACTCCGCGGCCTCGACCGCGGTGACCTCCCGCACCGTCGGCGCGGCGACACCGGGCTCACGCGCGGCCGCGGCGGCGGACTCTTCCGCATCCAGCCCGACCGCCTCGAAAACGCGAGGCAACAGGGTGCGGAATTCGAGACGCGCGAAGATGTCGCGAACCGCCTGCGCGTCCATCGGCTGCATCGCGAGATCCGCCGGCCCGAGGGGTAGTTCGAGGTCTCGCACCAACCGGTTCAGCGTGCGGTTTCGGCGCACGGCCTCGATATGCTCGCGCAGGTTGTTGCCGACCACGCCGCCGACCTTGTCGGCGTTGCTGAGGAGCTCATCGAGCGAGCCGAATTGGTTGAGCCACTTCACGGCCGTCTTCTCGCCGACCTTCGGCACGCCCGGCAGGTTGTCGCTCGTCTCACCCACGAGCGCGGCGATGTCGGGATACTGCTCCGGGCGCACGCCGTAGCGCTCGATGACGGCCGCCGTGTCGTATCGCTTCAACTGCGAAACGCCCTGCACCGACGGGTACAACAGGGTCACGTCTTCGGTCACCAGCTGGATCGAATCGCGGTCGCCCGAGACCACCAGCACGTCGAAACCCTGCTCAGCACCCTGGGCCGCGAGGGTTGCGAGAACGTCGTCGGCTTCGTAGTCCTCTTTCGTGACGATCTGGACGCCCATCGCCTCGAGCGCGTCACGCAGCAGCGGGATCTGACCCGAGAACTCGGGTGGTGTCTCGGACCGGTTCGCCTTGTACTCCGCGTATTCGCGGGTACGGAACGAGGTGCGAGACAGGTCGAAGGCGACGGCGATGTGCGTCGGCTTGTGATCCTTGATCAGATTCACGAACATCGAGAGAAAGCCGTAGATGGCGTTCGTATGCTGGTGATCTTTGGTGGTGAAGTTGTCGACCGGGAGCGCGTAGAACGCGCGGAAAGCCAGCGAATGGCCGTCGACGATCATGAGAGTAGGCTTTTCGGAGTCCGGCACCCCCTCAGCCTAGCTACCGGTGCGGACACTCCCCACGGGCGCGATGGTGCCCTCGCCCCTGAAGGAGGCCTCATGTCCGATGCCGTTGCCGTGGACCCGCTCGAGTGGGTCAACCGTCGCGGATTCGGCGCCCTCGGAAACAAGATGGGGATGGCCTGGGTCGAGTTCACGCGTGAACGCGCCGTGGCCACCATGCCCGTCGAGGGCAACACCCAGCCCGTCGGGCTGATGCACGGCGGCGCGTATGTCGTGCTGGGCGAGTCGCTCGGCTCGATGCACGCGAATCTGCTCGTCGGGCCTGGACGCCTCGCCGTCGGCGTGGACATCAACGCGACTCACACCCGCTCGGCCACGCAGGGCTTGGTAACCGGCACCTGCGTACCGATCCACGTCGGGCGCAGCATGACCGTGCACGAGATCGTCGTGACGGATGATCAGGGCCGACGGCTCTCGACGATCCGCATCACGAATCTCATCAAGGACATGCCCGCGTCCTGAGGCTCGCGTGGCCTCTTCGACAGGCCCCCGTTCGCCGGGCGTGTCGAAGAGGCACACTCGGGACTCGGGCTACGCCTTCTTCGACGCCAGCTGCTCGATGATCGCCTTCGCGACATCCTGCATCGTCAGACGACGATCCATCGACGCCTTCTGAATCCAACGGAAGGCCTCGGGCTCCGACAGCCCCATCTTCTCGTTGAGCAGACCCTTGGCTCGGTCGACGAGCTTGCGCGTCTCGAAACGCTCGACCATGTCGGCGACCTCGGCCTCGAGCGTGAGGATCTGTTGGTAGCGGCTCAGCGCGATCTCGATCGCGGGAAGCAGGTCGTTGGGCGTGAACGGCTTGACGACGTACGCCAGCGCACCCGCCTCGCTGGCCCGCTCGACGAGCTCCTTCTGGCTGAACGCGGTCAGCAGCACGACGGGCGCGACGTGGTTCTTGTTGAGCTTCTCGGCGGCGCTGATGCCGTCCATGATGGGCATCTTGACGTCCATGATCACGAGATCCGGACGCAGTTCGGTCGCGAGCTGAACGGCGGTTTCGCCGTCCCCCGCCTCTCCGACGACGTCGTATCCGTTGTCACGGAGAATCTCGACGATGTCGAGTCGGATGAGCGACTCATCCTCCGCGACGACGACGCGCCTCGGGGTTGAGGGCGTGGGCGCTGCGGTCTCGTCTAGCTCGGTCACGTTTGAATCCTACGGTATGGTCATTCTCGGACGTGCGGGCCGGTGTGGCGGAATGGCAGACGCGACCGACTCAAAATCGGTTGCCCGTGAGGGCGTGTGGGTTCGAGTCCCACCACCGGTACTTTTATCGGCCGCCCCGCCCGTCCCCCGACTACTCCCGGATCTGGTAGATCGGGGCGGCGCCGTGGACGGCGTCTCCGACCTTGTGGACACGGATGTCGTTGGTCGAGCCGACGATCCCCGGAGGGGATCCCGAGATGACGACGACCTTGTCGCCGACCGAAGCCAGGTCGTTCGACAGCAGGTAGTCATCGACCTGGATGAACATGCGGTCCGTGTGGGCCACGTGCTCGACGAGCGCGGACTGGATGCCCCAGGTCAGCGCCATACGGCGACGGATTGCCGGCTCGGGCGTGAACGCGATCATCGGGATGTTCGGGCGCAGGCGCGACATCCGGCGAGCCGAGTCTCCCGACTCCGTGAAGATGCAGAGGTACTTGGCGTCGACGAATTCGGCGACCTCGATGGCCGCGAGAGTGATCGCACCACCCTGCGTGCGCGGCTTGTTCGTGAGCTTGGCGATCCGGTCGAGACCGTGCTCCTCGGTCGAGGCCACGATCCGTGCCATGGTCTCGACGACGACGACGGGGTACTCCCCCACACTCGTCTCGCCCGAGAGCATGACGGCGTCGGCGCCGTCCAGGACGGCGTTGGCGACGTCGGATGTCTCGGCCCGCGTCGGCACGGGGCTGTTGATCATCGACTCGAGCATCTGTGTTGCGACGATGACGGGCTTCGCCATGCGCCGCGAGAGCTCCACGGCGCGCTTCTGGACGATCGGCACGGCCTCGAGCGGGAGTTCCACGCCCAGGTCGCCACGAGCGACCATGATGCCGTCGAACGCGTCGATGATCTCTTCGAGGTGCTCGACGGCCTGCGGCTTCTCGATCTTGGCGATGATCGGGACGCGGCGGCCCTCCTCGGCCATGATGACGTGGGCGCGCTGGACGTCCTTTGCGTCACGCACGAAAGACAGCGCGATCAGGTCGGCGCCGATGCGCAGGCCCCACCGCAGGTCCGCCTCGTCCTTTTCCGACAGAGCGGGGACGTTGACGGCGACACCTGGCAGATTGATGCCCTTGTTGTTCGAGACGGGACCGGCGACGATCACCTTGGTCGTGACGACCGTGTCGGTCTTCTCGACGACCTCGACCTTGACCTTGCCGTCATCGATCAGCAGGAAATCCCCGGGGTTCACGTCTTGCGGCAGACCCTTGAAGGTCGTCGACACGATCTCTTTCGTGCCCGGGATGTCGTCGATCGTGATCTTGAAGATGTCACCGACCGCGAGCTCGTGGGGGCCATCGGCGAACTTGCCGAGGCGGATCTTCGGTCCCTGCAGATCGACGAGGATCGCGACGGGGCGACCCGCATCCTCCGCTGCCTTGCGCACGTTGGCGAAGTTCGTCTCGTGGACGGTGTAATCGCCGTGGCTGAGGTTCATGCGGGCGACATCCACCCCCGCGTCGATGATCGCGCGCACCGACTCGTAGGTCGAGGTGGCGGGGCCGAGGGTGGCGACGATCTTGGCACGTCTCATCGTGTGATGCTCCGGTGGGGTTCGGGGTTCGGGGTCGAGTCGAGATGGGACCGGTCTCACAGTCCGGGGTAAGCCTACGCGGGCTGCAGACCGATCGCGATGTCGGTGGGATGCACGGGGAATGGCAGTTCGGTGGACCCCATCAGGTAGGCGTCGACGCGAGCGGCCGCAGCGCGGCCCTCGGCGATCGCCCAGACGATCAGGGACTGGCCCCGACCCGCGTCACCCGCGGCGAAGACGCCCGGCGCCGTGGTCTGGTAGTCGCCGTCGCGCTCCACGTTGCCGCGGCTCGTGAAGCGCGCGCCCAGCTGGTCGGCGAGCTGAGTCTGCTCGGGGCCCGTGAAACCGAGCGCGATCAACACGAGGTCCGCGGGGATCTCACGCTCGGTCCCGCTCTTGGGTACGCGACGCCCGTCGACGTACTCGGTCTCGGCAACACGCAACGCGCGCACCTCGCCCGCGTCGTTCGAGAGGAACTCGACGGTGGAGGCGAGGTAGACACGCTCGCCGCCCTCCTCGTGCGCGGAGGAGACCTCGAAGAGCGTCGGCATCATCGGCCAGGGCTGGTCGTCGGTACGCGCCGTGGGCGGCTGGATGCCGATAGCGAGGTTCGTGACGCTGAGCGCCCCCTGGCGGTGCGCCGTGCCGATGCAGTCAGCTCCGGTGTCGCCACCGCCGATGACGATGACGTGCTTGCCCTCGGCCGAGATCTGGTGCGGCACGGAATCCCCCGCCACGGCCCTGTTCGACTCGATCAGGTACTCCATGGCGAAGTGGATGCCCGCGTGGTCGCGACCCGGAATGGCGAGGTCGCGCGGCACGGTCGATCCGGTGGCCACCACGACCGCGTCGTAACGCGCACGCAGGTCGTCCCAGGAGATGTCGACACCGATCTCGACGCCGGCACGGAAACGGGTGCCCTCGTCCTGCATCTGACGGAGGCGCATTTCGATGTGGCGCTTCTCCATCTTGAAGTCGGGGATGCCGTAGCGCAGCAGACCGCCGATGCGGTCGTCACGCTCGTACACCGCGACCGTGTGGCCAGCGCGGGTGAGCTGCTGAGCCGCGGCGAGGCCCGCGGGGCCGGAGCCGACGACGGCGACCGTCTTGCCGGTCAGGCGTCCGGGGGGCTCGGGCTCGACCCATCCGTTCGAGAAAGCCTGGTCGATGATGCCGACCTCGACCTGCTTGATCGTCACCGCGGGCTGGTTGATGCCCAGCACGCAGGCGCTCTCACAGGGCGCCGGGCACAGGCGACCCGTGAACTCGGGGAAGTTGTTGGTCGCGTGCAGACGCTCGATGGCGTCGCGGCCCTCACCTCGCCAGAGCAGGTCGTTCCACTCGGGAATCAGGTTGCCGAGCGGGCAGCCCTTGTGACAGAACGGGATGCCGCAGTCCATGCAGCGGCCGGCCTGGCGACGCAGGACGGCCTTGTCGCCCGGCTCGTACACCTCTTTCCAGTCCATGATGCGCACGGGCACGGGACGACGGGGCGCGAGTTCGCGCTCCGTGACTTTGAGGAAACCCTTCGGGTCAGCCACCGGTCACCTCCAGGATGCGAGTCCAGACGACATCGCCGTCGGGGTCGAGCCCCTCGGCCACCGCCGCCTGACGGGTCTCGAGCACGGCCGCATAGTCGCGCGGAAGAACCCGCGTGAAGCGAGCGGTCGCCTCGTCGAAGTTTTCGAGCAGGTCGGCCGCGAGGGTCGAACCGGTCTCGGAGACGTGGAGCTTGAGCAGATCGCGCAGGATCTCGACATCGCCCGAGCCGAGTTCGAGCAGCTCGAGTTCTCCCGACGCGAGAGCCTCGCGGTTCACGAGCGTACGGTCGAGGTCGTAGACGTACGCGGTGCCGCCCGACATACCGGCGCCGAGGTTACGTCCCGTGGCGCCGAGGATCACCGCGAGCCCACCCGTCATGTACTCGAGCGCGTGGTCGCCCACTCCCTCGACGACAGCGGTCGCGCCGGAGTTGCGGACGAAGAAGCGCTCGCCCACGACGCCGCGCAGGAACATGCTGCCCTGCGTTGCGCCGTACCCGATCACGTTTCCGGCGATCACGTTCTGCGACGCATCGAAGGATGCTCCGCGGGGCGGCCGGATGACGATCTGTCCGCCCGACAGGCCCTTGCCGACGTAGTCGTTGGAGTCTCCTTCGAGACGCAGGGTGATCCCCGCGGGCATGAAGGCGCCGAAGGACTGTCCGGCCGAGCCGCGCAGGTTGACCACGATCGAACCGGACGGGAGTCCGTTCTCGCCGTGGGCCAGCGTGACGCGGTTGCCGAGCATCGTGCCCACGGCGCGCGCGGTGTTGCGGATCGGCAGGTCGATCTCGACTCGACCGCCGTGCGCAATGACGTCCTGCGCGCGTTCGATCAGCTGCACGTCGAAGTGCTCGTCGAGCTCGTGCTCCTGTTCGCGCGCGTTTCGCCGCGGCTCGTCCTCGGCGAACGGCGGCCCCACGAGAATCGGCGTCAGGTCGAGCCCGCTCGCCTTCCAATGCTCCACGGCACCGTCGACATCCAGGAGCTCCTGGTGACCGATGGCCTCGTCGAGCGAGCGGAAGCCCAGCTCGGCGAGGATCTCGCGCACCTCTTCGGCGATGAACTCCATGAAGTTCACGACGAATTCGGGCTTACCCGTGAAGCGCGCGCGCAGAACGGGGTTCTGGGTCGCAACGCCGACGGGGCAGGTGTCCAGGTGGCAGACGCGCATCATGACGCAGCCCTCGACGACCAGCGCCGTGGTGGCGAAGCCGAACTCCTCGGCGCCCAACAGCGCTCCGATGATGACGTCGCGGCCGGTCTTCAACTGGCCGTCCACCTGCACGACGACGCGGTCACGCATGCCGTTGAGCATGAGAGTCTGCTGCGTCTCGGCGAGGCCGAGTTCCCACGGCGTGCCGGCGTGCTTGAGCGAGTTGAGCGGGCTCGCACCCGTTCCGCCGTCGTGGCCGGACACCAGGATGACGTCGGACAGCGCCTTCGCGACGCCCGCCGCGACCGCACCGATACCCGACTGACTGACGAGCTTGGTGTGGATGCGGGCCTTCGGGTTGGCGCGCTTCAGGTCGAAGATCAGCTGCTTGAGGTCTTCGATCGAGTAGATGTCGTGGTGCGGCGGCGGCGAGATCAGGCCGACGCCGGCGGTCGCGTGTCGCGTGCGTGCGATCCACGGGTACACCTTCGTCGGGGGCAGCTGACCGCCCTCGCCGGGTTTGGCACCCTGGGCCAGCTTGATCTGGATGTCTTCGGCATGCGTCAGGTACAGGCTCGTCACGCCGAACCGTCCCGAAGCGACCTGCTTGATGGCGCTCCGGCGTTCGGGGTCGAGCAGGCGGTCGACATCCTCGCCGCCTTCGCCCGTGTTGGACTTGCCGCCGATGCGATTCATCGCGATCGCGAGGGTCTCGTGCGCCTCTTTCGAGATCGAGCCGTAGCTCATCGCACCCGTCGAGAAACGCGTCAGGATCGCCGAGATCGGCTCCACCTGATCGATCGGCACGGGGGGCCGGACTCCCGAGCGCAGGCGGAACAT
This sequence comes from Microbacterium sp. CJ77, assembly GCF_002911615.1. Taxonomy (NCBI): domain Bacteria; kingdom Bacillati; phylum Actinomycetota; class Actinomycetes; order Micrococcales; family Microbacteriaceae; genus Microbacterium; species Microbacterium sp. CJ77. Next base: position 256,060 of record NZ_PQBR01000007.1, read on the forward strand.
GCCGCGCAGCGTCTTGAGTTCGGCGGCCTGATCGTCGACGAGTTTGGTGTACTCGCGGAACAGGTCGTAGCGGCGCGAACGGGTCGCGTGCTGCAGCTTGAAGACGGTGTCGGGGTTGAAGAGGTGCGGCGAGCCGTCCCGCCGCCACTGGTACTCCCCGCCGGTCCACAGCCGTTCGTGCGCGTGCACCGCCGCGTCCTCGGGGTACGCGTAAGCGTGGCGCGAGGCATTCTCGGTCGCGATGACATCGATGCCGACACCGCCGAGCTTCGTCTCCGTGCCGGTGAAGTACGCGTCGACGAAGGACTGCGAGAGTCCGACGGCCTCGAACACCTGTGCGCCGGCATAGGACGACACGGTCGAGATGCCCATCTTGGACATGATCTTGAGCACGCCCTTGCCGAGCGCGTAGATCAGATTCTTGACGGCCTTCTCCGGCGTGACGTTCGTGATGAACCCCGCGCGGACGAGGTACTCGACGGTCTCCATCGCCAGATACGGGTTGACGGCGGATGCACCGTACCCGATCAGCGTCGCGACGTGGTGTACCTCGCGCACGTCGCCCGCCTCGACCACCAGACCGACCTTCATGCGCGTCTCTTCGCGGATGAGGTGGTGGTGGATCGCGGCGACCATGAGGAGCGACGGGATCGGAGCGAGGTCCTTGTTCGAGTCGCGGTCGGACAGCACGATGAACTCCGCGCCGTCCTCGATCGCCTGGTCGACCTCGGCGCACATCTGGGCGATGCGCTTCTCCAGCCCCTTGCGTCCGGCTTCGACGCGGTACAGGCCGCGGATCGTCACGGATGAGCGGCCCGGCAGGGCCGTGTCGACGTGCTGGATCTTGGCGAGCTCGTCGTTGTCGATCACCGGGAAGTCCAACGTCACGGTGCGCGCGTGGTCGGCGCCCCATGACAGCAGGTTCGGCTCGGGGCCGAGGCCGATCCTCAGACTCGTGACGACCTCTTCGCGGATGGAGTCGAGCGGCGGGTTCGTGACCTGCGCGAACTGCTGCACGAAGTAGTCGAAGAGCAGGCGCGGCCGCTCGCTCAGCACGGCGATCGGCGTGTCCGATCCCATCGCGCCGAGCGGCTCGGCACCGTTCTGACCCATCGGCGTCAGAAGGATCCGCACCTCTTCTTCCGTGTACCCGAACGTGCGCTGACGACGGGTGATCGAGGCGATCGGATGCACGATGTGTTCGCGCTCGGGAAGGTCCGACAGGCGCACGGTGCCCTTGTCGAGCCATTCCTGCCATGGGTGCAGGTCGGCCAGCTGCTGCTTGACCTCTTCTTCCTCGATGATCCGGCCGGCGGCCGTGTCCACGAGGAACATGCGTCCCGGACGCAGGCGTCCGCGACGCTTGATGCGCTCGGGTTCGAAGTCGAGCACGCCCGTCTCGCTGCCGATGACGATGAGACCGTCGGTCGTCTCGGTCCAGCGCCCGGGGCGCAGACCGTTGCGGTCGAGGGTCGCACCGACGAGCGTGCCGTCGGTGAAGATCAGGGCGGCGGGCCCATCCCACGGCTCCATCTGCATGGAGTGGTAGTCGTAGAAGGCGCGCAGCTTCGGGTCGATGTCGGCCTGCTTCTCGTAGGCCTCGGGCACCATCATCATGACCGCGTGGGGCAGGCTGCGACCCGTCAGGGTGAGCAGCTCGAGCACCTCGTCGAAGGACGCGGAGTCGGATGCGCCGACCGTACAGATCGGGAGCAGGGGCTTGATGTCACCGAGCAACTCGGACTCGAGCTGCGACTGACGCGCGCGCATCCAGTTGCGGTTGCCGTTCACGGTGTTGATCTCGCCGTTGTGCGCGAGCATCCGCAGCGGCTGCGCGAGCGGCCACGACGGGAACGTGTTCGTGGAGTAGCGCGAGTGCACGACGGCCAGCTCGGACGCGAAACGCTCGTCCTGCAGGTCGGGATAGAAGGGCTCGAGCTGGAGAGTCGTGACCATGCCCTTGTAGCCGAGCGTTCGCGCAGACAGCGACACGAAGTACGCTCCGAGCTCGTGCCGTGCGCGCTTGCGCAGACGATACACACGCCGGTCCAGGTCGATGCCGGAGAGCGGCGGTGCGTCGCCGACGGCGGGACGCGAGATGAAGAGCTGCTCGAACGCCGGGCGTGCCGCGTGCGCGAGCTTGCCGAGGTGACGTTCGTCGGTGGGAACCTCGCGCCATCCGAGCACGATGAGGTTCTCGCTCACCGCGATCTCGGCGATTCCGTCCTTGAGCTTCGTCCGCTCGTCCTCGTCCAGGGGCAGGAAGGCCATACCGACGGCGTACTCGCCGACCGGCGGCAGGTCGAACTCGACGACCGCGCGGAGGAACTCATCCGGGATCTGAGTCAGGATTCCGGCGCCGTCGCCCGTACCCGCGTCGGAGCCGATGGCGCCGCGGTGCTCGAGGTTGCGCAGCGCCGTCAGAGCTTGGGCAACGATGTCGTGCCCGGGCGTGCCTCGGAGCGTGGCGACCATCGCCAGACCACAGGCATCCTTCTCGAATGCCGGGTTGTACATCCCCTGCTTTGCCGGGAATGAAGCGTTGTCGCCGTAGTTCGGGCTCACGGCCATGTCAACCGTCCTCACTGGTGGATCTCATGGGACGACGTCGGCCCGGAAGCATTACTTCGTGGCGGTCTATTTACTGGCGACTGTGCTTGTGGCCGTTGCCCCGCCCTGGAGTTCGTTCGCGGGCGGCTCGCTCACGTCCACGAACTCAGTGGTGTCCTGCGATTGTACCCCAGCACCTTCGCCCGGCTCCGCGACGACCGGGCCGCGGCCGGGCATGTACGGGCTCGGCTCCATGCCGGTGTGGCGACGCTTCTGGACGATCATGATGGACAGGCCGACGACGACGCCGAGGATCGCGGCCCACACGTTCGTGCGCAGGCCCAGGATGATCTCACTCGGGTCGATGCGGATCGATTCCCACACGATCCGGCCGGCGCTGTACCAGATGAGGTACAGACCGAACAGGCGACCCCACTGCAGCTGCAGCTTGCGGCCGGCCCAAAGCAAGACGATGACGCCCGCGACGTTCCAGATGACCTCGTACAGGAACGTGGGGTGGAAGAGCGTGTCGGGCGCCAGGCCCGGGGGGAACGCCGCGTTGTCGGGGTCGATCTCCAGACCCCACGGCACATTCGTGGGAAGACCGAACAGTTCCTGGTTGAACCAGTTGCCGAAGCGTCCCATCGCCTGAGCGAGCAGCAGGCCCGGTGCCAGGGCATCCGCGTACGTCCAGAACCGGATGCCGCTCCAGCGACACCCGAGCCAGGCACCTATCGCGCCCCCGATGAGGGCGCCGTAGATCGCGATGCCGCCCTCCCAGATGTAGAACACGGCGAGCGGGTCGGTGCCCTCGCCGAAGTAGAAACCGGGGTGCGTGAGCACGTGATACGCCCGCGCGACGATGATCCCGAGCACGACCGCCGGGAGCGTCACATCGAGCACGACCCACGGCTCGGCACCCTGTTTGGTGAGGCGGTGGTTCGTCATGATCGTCGCGACGATGATGCCCGCGATGATGCAGAGCGCGTAGAAATGGATGCGCAGCGGGCCGAGCTCAATGAAGCTGATCGACGGGCTCGGGATGCTCGCGACAACACTCGCGTGCACGCTCAGGGCGAAAGAAGGCATGAGCGGAAGTCTAGATCAGCGCGGCGACGTGCCCGAGTCGGGTCCGGGCGGCACGACGCCGGGTATGCGCCTGCATCGGGGTCAGGGGCTCGCGATCGGCTCAGCGACGAGGCCCTGCGTCAGGTACCCCCGACACCACGTTGGCGCCAGTTCGCGGCATCCGCTACGTCTGTGGGTGGCGCGCATGCAGGGAACAGCCGCCGACGTGGGGCTCGCCGAGCTGACGGCCGACGGGACGGGCCCGAGGGCACCGGTCGTGCGGCGCGACACGGGTCAATGTGCGGCGGTGCGGAACGGCGAAGTGCGGCGCGGCGCGGCCGGCTAGGCCGTCTGGGGGCGTGACGTCCCCGCCGAGAGCGCGCGAACGACTTCGCCGAGGCCCTCGACGCCGCCGTCGCGGAGCGCGCGCACGAGAGCCGTGCCCACGATCGCGCCGTCCGCGTACTCGATCACGCCCGTCACCTGATCGGGGGTGGAGATTCCGATGCCGACGCAGGCGTACTTCGCGCCGCGTTCGCGGAGCCGCGCGACGAGTGTGCGGGCCGCGGCATCCAGCTCCGTGCGCTCGCCCGTGATGCCCATCGTCGAGACCGTGTACACGAAACCGGTCGAGTTCTGAACGACAAGGTCGAGCCGCTCGTCCGTCGAGGTCGGTGCGGCGAGGAAGATGCGGTCGAGCCCGGTGCGGGTGCTCGCGGCGATCCACTCCCCCGCGGCCTCGGGCGTGATGTCGGGCGTGATGATGCCCGCACCGCCCGCGGCGAGCAGGTCATCGGCGTAGCGGTCGACGCCGTACTGCCAGATCGGGTTCCAGTACGACATGACGAGCACCGGGATGTCGATGCGCTCCGTGATCGCACGGATCGCCGGGAAGAGGTGCTTCAACCGGAACCCGGCGGCGAGGGCCGCCTGTGTCGCTTCCTGAATGACGACGCCGTCCATCACCGGATCGCTGTACGGGGGGCCGAGTTCGATGATGTCGGCACCGTTCTCGGCCAGCGCGACGGCGGCCTCGATGCTCGTCTCGAGATCGGGGAAGCCCACGGGCAGGTAGCCGACGAGTACACCGCGGCCCTCGGCGTGGGCGCGCGCGATCGCCTCTTCGACGCGTGAACTCACAGCTGGATCCCCTCGCCCGACGCGGCGTCGTCGGTGCCGATGACCTCGTCCGGGATGACGGGAGCTGCCGCATCCGCGTCGTACAGCTCGAAGTAGCGTGCTGCGGTGTCCATGTCCTTGTCGCCGCGCCCCGAGAGGCAGATGGCGATGATGCCGTCGGGTCCGAGCTCCTTGCCGATGCGCAGCGCACCGGCGAGGGCATGCGCCGACTCGATGGCCGGGATGATGCCCTCCGTGCGGCTCAGCAGGCGCAGGGCCTGCATCGCCTCGTCGTCGGTGGCGGGGATGTACTCTGCGCGACCGATCGCCGACAGCCAGGCGTGCTCGGGACCGACACCCGGGTAGTCGAGTCCGGCGGAGATCGAGTGCGACTCGGTCGTCTGGCCGTCTTCGTCCATCAGCACGTAGGTCTTGGCGCCGTGCAGGATGCCGGGGCGTCCGCGTTCGATGGACGCCGCGTGGAACGGGGTGTCGACGCCGTCGCCGGCCGCCTCGACGCCGTACAGGCGCACGTCGGCGTCGTCGAGGAACGCATCGAACATCCCGATCGCATTGGATCCGCCGCCCACGCAGGCGACGACCGCGTCGGGGAGGCGTCCGAGCTCGTCGAGCAGCTGCGCGCGGGCCTCGTCGCCGATGACCTTCTGGAAATCGCGGACCATCGCCGGGAACGGGTGGGGGCCGGCGGCCGTGCCGAAGATGTAGTTGGTCGTCTCGACGCTCGACACCCAGTCGCGGTACGCCTCGTTGATCGCATCCTTCAGCGTCCGCGAGCCGGTGGTGACGGGGATGACCTCAGCGCCGAGCAGACGCATCCGCGCGACATTGAGCGCCTGGCGTTCGGTGTCGACCTCGCCCATGTAGATCGTGCACTCGAACCCGAACAAGGCAGCGGCCGTTGCGGTGGCGACACCGTGCTGACCCGCTCCCGTCTCGGCGATGACACGCGTCTTGCCGAGGCGTTTGGTCAGCAGAGCCTGACCCAGGACGTTGTTGATCTTGTGCGATCCCGTGTGGTTGAGGTCCTCACGCTTGAGGAAGACACGCGCGCCGCCCGCGTGCTCGGCGAAACGGGGCACCTCGGTGATGATCGAGGGGCGACCCGCGTACGTCGCGAGCAAGTGGTGGAACTCGCGGATGAACTCGGGGTCGGCCATGGCGGCCTCGTAAACGCCTGTCAGCTCATCGATCGCCGCGATGAGCGACTCGGGCATGAATCGCCCGCCGAACTCGCCGAAGAACGGCCCCGTGGCAGCGCGCAGGCTCATGCCGGCACCGCCAGGAAGTCGCGGAGTGTTGCAACGGGGTCGCCCGTCACCAGCGCCTCGCCGACGAGCACCACGTCGGCGCCATCGTTCCGGTAGTGCGCGACGTCCTCGGGGCGCAGCACAGCCGACTCGGCGATCTTGATCGCGTCGGCGGGGATGTGCTCGGCCAGGCGACCGAACAGGTCGCGGTCGAGCTCGAATGTGCTCAGGTCACGTGCGTTGACACCCACGAGGCGTGCTCCGATCTCGCTTGCGCGGCGGACCTCGTCGAGGTTGTGCGTCTCGACGAAGGGGGTCATGCCCAGTTCGATCACGAGTTCGTGCAACGTCGCGAGCGTGGGCTGGTCGAGTGCCGCGGCGATCAGCAGGACCAGGTCGGCGCCCGCGGCGCGCGCTTCGAACACCTGGTACGCCGTGGCGATGAAATCTTTGCGGAGGACGGGCACCGACACGGCCGCGCGCACCGCTTCGAGATCCGCGAGGCTGCCCTTGAACCGGCGCCCCTCGGTCAGGACGCTGATCGCCGACGCGCCGCCCTGCTCATAGAGCCGTGCCTGCAGCGCCGGGTCGGGGATGTCGGCAAGATCGCCGCGCGACGGACTGGCGCGCTTGACCTCGGCGATGATTCGCACGGTGCCGCTCGGGGCCAGCGCCGCGAGGACGTCGATCGCGGGTGACGCGGCCAGGGCCTTGCGCTCGAGCGCGGGAAGAGGGAGCTCGGCCTCACGAGCGCGCGCATCTTCCACCGCGCCGGACGTGAGGTCGGCCAGCATGCTCAATGCGCTTTCGGAGCCGACTTGGCGCCGCCGACGCCGTATCCGGTGCGCTTCATCACCCAGCCGACGAGCAGACCGACGACGAGCAGACCCGCGGAGGCCCAGACGATCCATGGCACGTCGACAACGAATGCGACGGTGCCGATGGTGACGGCGAGCAGCATGATCACCACTGCTGTCCAGGCGGCCGGCGAGTGTCCGTGACCGGGGTCGTCGATGTCGTGGCTCATGGGGGCTCCTTCGGTGGAATGCGCACCCCAGTCTATCGGGAGCGCGCGGGGCCCCAAGTCCGACTCCGCGGTGTCGGCAGGCGCCTGCGGTGGTCAGCGCGTGGGGTCGGACCCGTGGCTGAGGTCGTCCCACGAGTCGATCGCGTCCAGGGGGGCGGAGGAGGTCGCGGATGTCTCACCCGAGGCCGCAACGGACTGACCGCGCTCGGCGCCGCGACCTGCGGCGTCGGCACCACGCGGGCGAGAGCTCGTCCGGTAGCGGCGTCCCGTTCGGGGCCACGCGTGGGCCGTTACCAGGGCGAACAGCCCGACGACGAGCAGCACAACGGACAGCACCAGCGCGATGATCGGCCACGCCGTGGTGTCGACACGCCGGACCAGGGCGGCGATCGCATCCGTTCCGGCGATCCCCGTTGCCTCGGTGACCGTGGGGGCGATCGCGGCCGCCGTATGGCCCGTCGAGGGCGCCCAGAGCAGGACGGTGAGGGCTGAACCCAGCAGGACCGCGAGGACCGCGGCGGCATAGGACAGGAAGCGGCCCGCGATGGAGGTCGCCGCTGCGACGGCCAGCGCAGCCAGGGCGAGCGGTGCGAGGACCGGCATCGCGGCCGATCCGCTCACCTCGAGCGGTGTGTCCGGGCTCTCCCGCAGCACGACGACGAACCACGTCTGCGTCGACGCGATCAGGAGCAGGGCGCCCGCCGCGAGAAGCAGGAGGACCGTCGTGGACCGCGCCCGACGGATCCTCACGCGCCGTCCGCCGCAGCCGTGTCGGTGACCGCGGCCGTGTCGGTGACCGCGGGCGCGAGGTCGTCGGCGTCGAAGCACGTGCGCGTGCCGGTGTGGCACGCGGGGCCGACCTGCTCGACGCTCAACAGCACGGCATCGCCGTCGCAGTCGAGCCGAGCCCCGCGAACCAGCTGGATGTGGCCCGAGGTGTCGCCCTTCCGCCAGTACTCACGGCGCGAGCGCGACCAGAACGTCACGCGACCGCTCGTGAGTGTCCGGCGGAGTGCCTCCGCATCCATCCAGCCGAGCATCAGGACCTCGCGGGTGTCGTGCTGCTGCACGATGGCCGCGACCAGTCCGTCGTCGTTGAAGGCGACGCGCGCGATGCGCTCGTCGGTGTCGGCAGTGGATGACTCTGCGTCGCTCATGCGCGCACCTCGATCCCGTCCGCGGACATGGCCGCCTTGACGTCCCCGACGGTGAGCTGCCCCGAGTGGAAGACGCTCGCGGCGAGGACCGCATCTGCCCCGGCGCGTATCGCGGGTGCGAAATCCGCCGCAGACCCCGCGCCGCCGGACGCGATCACGGGAACACTGGCGATCTCGCGCATCAGCCCGACGAGCTCCAGGTCGAATCCTTCCTTCGTGCCGTCCGCGTCGATCGAGTTGACGAGCAGTTCGCCCGCGCCGCGCTCGATGGCCTCGCGCGCCCACTCGAGGGCGTCGAGCGTCGTCTCGGTGCGGCCCCCGTGGGTCGTCACGACGAAGCCCGAGGCACTCGCGTCGGAGCGCTTGACGTCGAGCGAGAGCACCAGCACCTGCGCGCCGAAGCGATCGGCGATCTCGTCGAGCAGCGCGGGACGCGCAATCGCAGCCGAATTGACCCCGATCTTGTCGGCACCGACGGCGAGCAGGCGGGCGACATCCTCGGCGGTGCGCACTCCCCCGCCGACCGTCAGCGGAATGAAGACCTCTTCGGCGGTTCGACGCACGACGTCGTAGGTCGTCGCGCGCTCGTCGACGGTCGCGGTCACGTCGAGGAACGTGATCTCGTCGGCGCCCTGCGCGAAGTAGAGCCGTGCGAGTTCGACCGGATCGCCCATGTCCCGCAGGTTCGCGAAGTTGACGCCCTTGACGACGCGCCCCGCCGCGACGTCGAGGCACGGGATGACGCGGCAGACCAGAGCCACGTCGTCACAACCTCGCGGCGTGGATCGCGGTCACGAGGATGGCGCGGGCTCCGATCGCGTAGAGCTCGTCCATGACGCGATTGACGCCGTGACGCGGGACCATGACACGCACGGCCACCCACTCCGGGTCCCGGAGCGGCGAGATCGTCGGTGATTCGATGCCGGGGGCGACGTCGGCGGCCTTGTCGAGCAGGGCCGCGGGCAGGTCGTAGTCGACGAGGACGAATCGACGGGCGACCATGACGCCGCGCAGGCGCCGGAGGAGCGTCTCGGTGCCCTCCTTCTCGTCCGGCCCGGCGATCAGCACGGCCTCGGATTCGAGGATGATCGGACCGAAGATCTCCAGGCCCGCCTGGCGCAGGGTCGTGCCGGTCGAGACGACGTCCGCGACGGCATCCGCGACCCCGAGACGGACCGCGGACTCGACCGCGCCATCGAGGGGCACGAGGTCGACGGCCACGCCGTGTTCGTCCAGGAATCCGTCGACGAGGCCCGGGTACGCGGTGGCGACCCGCATCCCCTCGAGATCCTTGACCGAGTCGAAGCGACCGGGAGGACCGGCGAACCGGAACGTCGATCCGCCGAAGCCCAGTGCCTCGACCTCTCGGGCGCCGGGCATCCGGGCATCGAGCAGCAGGTCCCGCCCCGTGATCCCCACGTCGAGTGCGCCGGATCCGACGTAGGTCGCGATGTCCTTGGGGCGGAGATAGAAGAACTCGACGTCGTTCTGCGGGTCGATGACGTGCAGGTCTTTCGGGTCGCGGCGGCCGGTGTATCCGGCTTCGGCGAGCATGTCGGCGGCTGTGTCGGCGAGCGAGCCCTTGTTGGGCACGGCGATACGCAACATGGTGATGCGGGCTTTCGGGTCGAGGGTCGGCGGACGGGAGCGATCAGAGATGTCGGTAGACGTCGCCGGTCGTCAGGCCCTTCGCCAGCATGAGCACCTGCAGGTGGTAGAGCAGCTGCGAGATCTCTTCCGCCGTGGCCTCGTCGGACTCGTACTCGGCGGCCATCCAGACCTCGGCGGCTTCTTCGACGATCTTCTTGCCGATCGCGTGCACACCACGCTCGAGTTGCGCCACGGTACCCGAGCCTTCGGGACGCTCGGCGGCCGTGACCGTCAGCTCCGCGAACAGCTCGTCGAAAGTCTTCACCCTGTCAGGCTACCGGCTTCGCAGAGCCCGGCGGCATCAGCCTCCGCTCGACGGCTCGGGGCGCCAGTCGCATCGGTCAATGCATGTGACGGGCAGCGCCGGCGCGCAACGATGCGATCGCCGCATCCGGACGCTCCGCACCGAACACGGCGGAACCCGCGACGAAGGTGTCGGCGCCGGCCTCGGCGGCCTGCGCGATCGTGGATTCGGCGATGCCGCCGTCGACCTGGAGCCACACCTGCGACCCGCGGCGGCGTGCCTCTGCGGACAACAGCCGAAGCTTGGGCATCGTGTCCGCGCGGAAGGACTGACCGCCGAAGCCGGGCTCGACGGTCATGACGAGGATCTGGTCGAACTCGTCGAGCACATCGAACAGGCCATCGACCGGGGTATCCGGTTTGACCGCTACACCGGCGCGCGCCCCGATCTGGCGGAGCTTTCGTGCCAGAGCGACCGGATCGGTCGCCGCCTCGAGGTGAAAGGTGACGGATGCGGCGCCGAGCTCGGCGTACCCGGGCGCCCACCTGTCGGGGTCGTCGATCATCAGGTGCACATCGAGCGGGATGGGGCTCGTCGCCTGGATCCGCTCCACCATCTGGGGCCCGAACGTCAGGTTCGGGACGAAATGGTTGTCCATGACGTCGACGTGGACGAAATCGGCAGCGGCGATCCGCTCGAGGTCCGCCTGCAGGTTGACGAAATCCGCGGCGAGGATGCTCGGGTTGATTCGCGGGGCGGGGGGAAGCTCTGTCTGGGGCACCTGTTCATTATGCCGACGTGCCCCCGTGCCCCCGCGCCCAGCGAGGCGCCGTGCTGCGCGCCCGTCGAGCACACCAGTGCCCCGCGAGAGGACGCGACATGCCGTCCGTGCACGGGCGCGCACGGCATGTCGCGTCCTCTCGGTGAGCGACGGGCGCGGCGACGCGCCCGATAGGGTCAGGGCGTGGATCCCATCGTGCGCATGCTCGAGACCGTGCTGGACGACGTGCGCGGGCACGACGACGGACAGGTCGCCGACTACATCCCCTCCCTCGCCGCGGCCGACCCGGAGCGCCTGGCTTTCGCGGTCGTCGGGCCGCGCGGCCGCGTGACCTCGGTGGGCGACGATCACGTCGCGTTCACGATCCAGTCCGTCTCGAAACCGTTCGTGCTCGCCCTCGCCCTCGAAGAACTCGGTCGCGATGCCGTCTTCGCACGGGTCGGCGTCGAGCCGAGCGGCGAGCCCTTCAACGCGATAAGTCTCGAGGCGGGAACGGGCCGCCCCGCGAACCCCATGGTCAACGCGGGCGCGATCGTGACGTCGTCGCTGCTCGGAGAAACCGGACGTGCCGGCGACGAGATCTCACGCGCCGAGACGATCGTCCAGGGGCTCTCGCGCTTCGCGGGACGATCGCTCACGGTCGACGAAGAGGTCTACCGCGGCGAATCCGAAACCGGACACCGCAACCGCGCGCTCGCCTATCTGACACGCTCGCACGACATCATCCGGGGCGACGTCCCGACGGTCGTCGAGACATACTTCCGGCAGTGTTCCATCCTGGTCACCGTGCGGGATCTGGCCGTCATGGGCGCGACCCTCGCGTTCGGCGGAGTGAACCCCGTGACGGGCGAACGCGTCGTGCGCGAGGACGTGGCGCGCGACGTCGTGTCGGTGATGGCGAGCTGCGGCATGTACGACTACTCCGGTGAGTGGCTGCTACGCGTGGGGCTTCCGGCCAAGAGCGGGGTGAGCGGTGCGCTGCTCGCGATCGCTCCGTCGCAGTTCGGGGTCGCGACGTTCAGCCCGCGTCTGGATCGGCACGGCAACAGCGTCCGAGGCATCCAGATCCTCGAACGCATGTCGGGTGAGTTCGGGATGCACGTCTTCGAGCCGCACGAGGCGATCGCCGAACCGGGCATCCGCATCGACCGCGAAAAGGGTCGCGTCATCGTGCACCTGGGCGGCGAACTCGCCTTCAGCGGCGCCGAGCGGGTCATCGGGGTGCTGAGCGACCTTGCCGACGGAGCGGTCACCGACGACGCGATCCTGGTGGATGCGAGTGCGCTGGCCCGCGCGCATCCGGCCGCCCTGGAGCTGCTGCGGCGTCAGCTCGAGGCGCACGGCGGACGCCTGCACTTCCTCGACTGAGCCCGCGCGGTCGTCAGGCGGTGCGCTCGAACAGGGCGATGAACATCCCGTCGGTGCCGTGCCGGTGCGGCCACAGCTGGACGTGCAGGGCATCGTCGGATGCCTCGGGCAGATCGATCGGTGCGCGTGCCACGTCGCGAACAACCGCCCGGGCGTCGAGTTGCGTGAGCTCGCCCGCCCACCGCCGCACGCCCTCGCGCGTCACGCCGACCGTCTCGGCGAGATGCGGCGAACACGTCACGTAGGCCAGGATGCCGCCCGGCCGCAGCGCCCGCACCCCCGCGTCGAACAGCTCACCCTGCAGTGACGTGAGCTGCGGGACATCCTCGGGCCCCTTGCGCCACCGCGCCTCGGGCCGCCGGCGAAGTGCGCCGAGCCCGGTACATGGCGCGTCCACCAGCACGCGGTCGTAACCGCCCAGGTCGCGATCGACGCGCGTGCGACCATCCTCCTCTGTCACCTCGACCGTCGCCGGAACACCCTCGAGCGCACGACGCACGAGTCCCGCGCGCGCGGGCGAGACCTCGTTGGCGTCGACGGATGCCTCGCCCCGAGCCTCGGCGGCGAGCACCGCGGTCTTGCCCCCGGGCCCGGCGCACAGATCGAGCCAGCGCTCCCCCGCTCGGATCTCGCGGGCGCGGGTCAGCGCGAGTGCCGCGAGTTGCGAGCCCTCGTCCTGCACGCGCAGACGACCACCGGAACCGATGACCAAGGGCTCGGGATCCCCGCCGCCCGCACGGAAGCCGAGAGGCGAGTACAGCGTTCGCGTCGCATCCGCCGGGACGTCGGCGAGGCCGGTGAGGGCTGCCATGGTGACCGAGGGAGAGGCGTTGTCTGCGGCGAGCAGCGCCTCGAGTTCATCCCCGCGGCCTTCGGCGGCCAGAGCTCGACGGAAAGCGCGGACGATCCACGTCGGATGCGCGTGCTCCAGCGAGAGGCGCTCGTCCGTGTTCCGCGCCGTGGCCAGCACGCGTTCGCGCCAGGTGCCGGGATCTTCGCGCGCGATAGCGCGCAGCACCCCGTTCGCGAAACCCGTGGCCCCGCTGCCGCCATACACCCGGACGAGCTCCACACCCTCGTGCACGGCCGCGTGCGAGGCGACACGGGTCGAGAGCAGCTGATGCACGGTCATCCGGAGCGCGTCGAGCACGGGGGCGTCGATCGCGCCGACCTTCCGGCGCGAGGCCAGCTCGATCACGGCGTCGTAGTACCCGCGGCGCCGAAGTGTGCCGTAGGTCAGTTCGGTCGCGAGTCCCGCGTCCGCGGGGCCGAGTCCCGCCCGGCCGATGCCGACCGGAAGCAGCAGATTGGCGTACGCATCCGAATCCGAGACGGCCGTCAGAACTTCGTACGCCACGCGGCGTGCCGGTTGGATCTTCACTCGCCCGCCCTCAGCTCGGCGGTCCGAAGCCCCCGCCACCAGTCGCCCGCTGCCATCGCCTGTCGTCCCGCGGGTTGGACGCGATCGATCAGAATCGCATCCGTGCCGGTCCCGATCAGGATGTCTCGGCCCGCCGCCGCGATCTCGCCCGGCCGCAAGGCGATGTGCGCCTCGTGCGAGCGCGCCGTGAGCACCTTCAGCCGTTGCCCGTTGACCGTCGTGAATGCTCCGGGCTCGGGGGTCGTCCCGCGAATCCGCCCGAGAACCTGCCGTGCGGACTCTTCCCAGCGGATGCGTCCGTCATCGAGCGTGAGCTTGGGCGCGAACGTCGCCTCACCCACCTGAGGCGCGGCCGTCATCCGACCGGATTCGATGCCCGCGACGACATCGCGCAGTAATTCGGCACCGAGGCCCGCCAGGTCGACGAGGACATCGCCGGCCGTCGCATCGGCGGGGACGCGGTAGCTGCGCTCGGCGAAGACGTCGCCCGCGTCGAGTTCGGCGACGAGCTGGAAGACGCTCGCCCCGGTCAGTTCGTCGCCCGCGATGAGTGCGTGTTGCACGGGCGCGGCGCCCCTCCACCGTGGAAGGAGCGAGAAGTGGAGGTTGATCCATCCGTGCGTCGGCGTGCTCAGCAGCGGCTCCCGCACGAGACCGCCGTATGCCACGATGACGCCCAGCTCCGGCTCGAGATCGCGAATCTCGGCCGTGGCCGCATCGTCGAGACGAGCGGCGCGGATGACGCGCAGGCCCTGACTCTCGGCGGCCGACGCGATCGGTGACGGCGTCAGCTTGCGCGAACGCCCCTGAGGGGCGTCGGGCCGCGTCACGACTCCGACGATCTCGTGCCCTTCGGCCACGAGCACCCCGAGCGAGGGCACCGCGACGTCGGGCGTCCCGGCGAATACGAGCCGCATGACGCCTCCTAGAGCTCTGGGTCGGCCAGATCGACCCGCACTCTGAGTGTATTCCGCGAGGCAGCCGTGCCCGGTCCACCTGCCCTCGGTCCGCGGCGGCCGCGCAGTGCCGCAGCGACGACCGCTGCACGCAGGCTCGTCGTCACGGCGGGACCCTGCGCGTAGTCGAAACGCACCAGGACGCGCGCCGCCGGACCGGGCCGCGTCGCCAGCGGGTCGGCAGGGATCTCGACGGGCCCGATGACGGCGTCCGGGTCCAGCGCAACCGCTGTCCGCAGCTCGGTGACCGCCCGTTCCACCGCGACGAGATCACCCTCGAGGGACGCGACGCGGTAGGTCGGCGGCATCCGCAGCGGGGCGCGGTCCTCGAGCTCGGCACGTGCGTATGCCGCCTGTGTCCAGGTCGCGAGCGCACGGCCCACGGCACCCGCGACTCCGACGAGATGGACCGGGGCGCCGGGGGCGGCCAACGCCGCCGCATCCGACCACCAGCGCAGACACGCCTCGCCGATGCGCAGGGCATCCGACATCAACATGCGGTCGCCGTCGAGCAGGACGACCGCGCGGTATCCGCCGGCCGCGAAAGGCTCGGCCCCGCGGGTGGCGATGACCAGCGCCGGTCGATCGTCGACTTCGAGTACGGGATGCGTGCCATCGGCGACGATCACCCGCGTGTCGGGGAATGCCCGGCCGAGTTCGTCGGCGGTGCGGATGCTCCCCGCCGATGCGAGCCGGAACTTCGTCTGCTCGCAGTGCGGGCAGTGCCATCCGGTTGCGCCGCGCCCGCACCAGCGGCAGTTCGGCATCGCGCCGCGACGCTCGGCCTGCAGAGGCCCCGCACAGTGCGCGCAACGGGCGGCGCGGCGGCAGCCGTCGCAGATCAGCACGGGCGCGTAGCCGGGGCGTGAGACCTGCACGAGCACGGGCCCATGCGCCAGGGCTTCTCGCGCCGCCGCGAAGGCCGCCGACGGCACGCGCACACCGGGCCGCTCGCCCTCGCGTGTCGCGCTCAGCACGACGCGCGGTGCGGTCCGGCGCGTTGCGGGGATGTCTCGTACCCAGCCGATTCCGACGAGCCGCTCGACATCCGTCGTGCGGGTATGTCCCGCGAACAACAGCGCGCCACCCTCGAGGCCCTGCCGCACGAGCGCCGCGTCGCGCGCGTGGACGTAGGGAGCGAGCGGCTCTTCCAGCAGAGGATCGCCGTCGTTCCAGATCGCGACGAGACCGAGCCGCGAGACCGGGGCGTACACGGCGGAACGGTTGCCGATGACGATCACCGGAGCATCCTCGAGTAGTCGCAGATAGCCGCGGTAGCGTTCCGCCGCGCTGCGGGCCGAATCGTCGCGCAGGACGGCGTCCGCGGGCACGATGTCTGCCAGCGCCCGCGCGAGCTGGTCGAGGTCACGGTGATCCGGGGCGACGACGATCGCGCTACGGCCCGCGGCCAGGGTGCGTGTCGCGGCGGCCGCGAGCAGAAGCGCCCACTCGCCCACGGCTTCACCGGAGGCGGTACGCGTCGGTCGAGGCGGCGCGTCGAGCGCTATCCGCCCGCCCTCGTCGATCGCGGGCCAGAGCCCCGGGTAGAAGCCCAGGGTGCGTTCGGCCGCAGCCACGCGATCCTCGGCGATCTCGGGCACGGTCGGTCGCTCCCCCGCGACCCAGGTCTTCTCGACACGCACCTGTCGCTTGGGTATCGCGAGGCGCAGGATGTCCGAGGCCGACCCCGCCGCGCGGTCCGCCACGCGGCGGGCGAGCATATAGAGGCGTTCGGGCAGCAGACGCACATCCGAGACGACCGCGTCGATCTCTGACAGCGGGCGGTCGGGATCGACAGCCTCGCCGCGCTCGACGACATACGCATCGACCAGGCGTCCGACCGTGCGGAGTGGTACCCGCACCCGCACGCCCGGCACGACGGCGTCGTCCATTGCGGATGGGACCGCGTAGTCGAGCAGGCGGTCGAGCTGCGGCAGCGGCGAATCCAGCAGCACTCGAGCCACCGGACGTCCTGCCATGGTCAGAGTCCGGCTGCTGTGCGCAGTTCTTCGACGCGGTCGAGCCGCTCCCACGTGAAGTCGGGCAGCTCGCGTCCGAAGTGCCCGTAGGCGGCCGTCTGCGCGTAGATCGGACGGAGGAGGTCGAGCTGCTCGATGATCGCGGCGGGACGCAGGTCGAAGACCGCGGTGATCGCACGGGTGATCTCGGCGTCGTCGACGCGCCCGGTGCCGAACGACTCGACATAGATGCCGACGGGGCGCGCCTTGCCGATCGCGTACGCGACCTGAACCTCGAGGCGGTCGGCGAGTCCGGCGGCCACCGCGTTCTTCGCGACCCAGCGCATCGCGTAGGCGCCGGAGCGGTCGACCTTCGAGGGATCCTTGCCGCTGAATGCACCGCCACCGTGTCGCGACGCTCCCCCGTAGGTGTCGATGATGATCTTGCGGCCCGTCAGGCCCGCGTCGCCCTTGGGCCCGCCGACCAGGAACGGTCCCGCGGGGTTGATGTAGTACTTCACGTCTGGCATGTCGAGACCCGTGCTGGCCAGTACGGGATCGATGACCTCGGCACGCACCAGTGCACGCAACTCCTCCTGAGAGATGTCGGGATGGTGCTGCGTGGACAGGACGACGGAGTCGACGGTCTTCGGCGTCGGTCCGTCGTAGCCGAGCGTGACCTGAGTCTTGCCATCGGGACGCAGGAAAGGCAAGCGCCCCTCACGACGAACGTCCGCGAGGCGCTCCGCCATGCGGTGCGCGGTCCAGCTGGCCATCGGCATGAGCTGCGGCGTCTCGGTGGTCGCGTAGCCGAACATGATGCCCTGGTCGCCGGCACCCTGCTCGTCGTGCGGGTCGACCGAACGCTGCTCGCGCTGCTCGAATGCCTTGTTCACACCAGCGGCGATGTCGGACGACTGCGCACCGATCGAGACGCTCACCCCGCAGGAGTCGCCGTCGAAGCCGGTCTCGCTCGAGGTGTAGCCGATGCGATTCACGACCTGGCGAACGATCGCCGGGATCTCGACATAGGCAGACGTGGACACCTCACCGGCAACGTGCACCAGGCCCGTTGTCACGAGGGTCTCGACCGCCACGCGCCCGAGCGGATCCTCGGCGAGGATCGCGTCCAGGATGCTGTCGCTGATCTGGTCGCAGATCTTGTCGGGGTGGCCCTCGGTCACGGATTCGGACGTGAACAGTCGCAGATCGCTCATCGGTGCTCCAGTCGGGTGCTCGCGCACCAGTGTGCCGGTCAGTATGACGCGGCCCGCCGACATCGCTCGGCGGCGTCCGCCCGGGACGGAAGGGTCTCTGCGGGCGGCCGGGATTGCTGCGGAGTCTTTACGCCTCGGTGCCGCGCAGGCGCAGCTTGTCTTCGTTGATCTCGTGCATCGCGATCGTGAGCGGCTTGTCCTCGACGGACGAGTCGACCAGCGGACCCACGTTGTCGAACAGGTTGCCCTCGTGCAGGTCTGAGTAGTAGTCGTTGATCTGACGCGCGCGCTTGGCTGCATAGATCACGAGCTGGTACTTCGAGATCGCGTCGCCGTTGGCGTCCTTCTTCTGCAGCAGCGCGTCCAGGGACGGGTCGATGATGCCTTCGCTCGTTCCAGCCATGGCGGATCCTCTCGATCGGGGCCCGGACGCAATCGGTCCGGAAGATTTCGGCACGCGCCTGAGCGCACGCATCCGTTCATTCTACGCGAGCACGATCCGTGACGGCACCACGCTCGCGGGGATCAGCGCGACCGCAGCTGCCGTTTCGAGCTGATCACCCCGGTGTCGAACCCCGCGAGGTGGAGCCCACCGTGAAAACGCGCGTGCTCGATCTTGATGCAACGATCCATCACGACCGAGAGGCCCGCGGCCTCCGCGATCGCCGCGGCATGCTCGTTCCATGAGCCGAGCTGGAGCCAGAGCGCGGCGGCTCCGACATCCACCGCCTCCTGTGCGACGCCCGGCAGGTCGTCGTGTCGACGGAAGACGTCGACGATGTCGGGTACGACGGGCAGATCGGCGAGCGACGCGTACACGGGACGTCCGAGGATGCTCGTGGCGCGCGGATTGACGAAGTACACGTCGTAGGGCGAGCTGCCGAGGAGGTACGTCGCGACGAAGTAGCTCGCGCGCGCGGGATTGTCGGACGCGCCGACGATCGCGATCGACTTCGCCGTGCGCAGGATTTCGTACCGGTCCTGTGCACCCGGTGCCGCCCAGGTCCGCTCGGGGGCTCCCGCGACGACCGAGCCGGGAAGCGCGCACGCGGCGCCGGTCTCGACGGCGGGAACCGCGGGCTCGGTGACAGCCGGTCGCTGCGGAAGTTCGCATGACGCGCTCATCGCTGCACCCCCGTCGCGGCCGCGAGGGCCTGATCCAGATCCCACAGGATGTCTTCCGGGTCTTCGAGTCCGACCGAGATGCGGATCAGATCCGCGGGCACGCCCGCGGCGACGAGCTGCGCCGAGCTCAGCTGCTGGTGGGTGGTGGATGCGGGATGGATGACGAGTGTGCGCGCATCCCCGATGTTGGCGAGGTGGGAGGCCAGGCGCAGAGCCTCGATGACGGCCTCCCCCGCTCCTCGCGCGGCGACGAGCCGCTCTTCCTCCGTGGCGAACTCGCCCGACGGCCGCACGCCGAACGCGAAGACCGACCCCGGCCCGAGCGGCAGGTACTTGGCCGCGCGTTCGCGATGGGGGTGCTCGTCGAGTCCCGCCCACGTCACGAACGAGACGCGGGGGTCGGTGTCGAGCCACTCGGCGACGATGCGGGCGTTGGCGAGGTGCGCGTCGATGCGCTGCGGCAGGGTCTCGACGCCCTGCAGCAACAGGAAGGCGGAGTGCGGGCTGAGCGCCGGGCCGATGTCGCGGAGCTGCTCGGAGCGCAGCTTGGTGAGGAATCCGTACTCGCCGAAGTTGTCCCACCAGCTGATGCCGCCGTAGGACGCGACGGGCTCGGTCATCTGCGGGAATTTGCCGTTGCCCCAGTCGAACGTGCCCTTCTCGATGACGACGCCGCCGAGGGTCGTGCCGTGTCCGCCGAGAAACTTCGTGACGGAGTGGATCACGATGTCGGCGCCGTGTTCGAGCGGACGCGCGAGGTACGGAGTCGCGAGGGTCGAGTCGACCACGAGCGGGATGCCCGCCGCGTGGGCGACCTCGGCGAGCCCTTCGATGTCGGCGATCTCGCCGGAGGGGTTGCCGATCGTCTCGACGTAGAGCACCTTCGTCTCGGGCCGGATCGCGGCGGCGTAGTCGGCCGGATCGCTCGAGGGCACGAACGTCGTCTCGACGCCGAAGCGGCGCAGGGTCACGTCGAGCTGCGTGACCGTGCCGCCGTACAGCTGGCCCGATGCCACGACGTGGTCGCCGTGACCGACCAGTGCGGCGAAGGTGATGAACTCCGCACTCATGCCGGATGCCGTGGCCACCGCGCCGATGCCGCCCTCGAGCGATGCGAGTCGCTCTTCGAGGGCCGCGACGGTCGGGTTGCCGATGCGCGAGTAGATGTTGCCGTACTTCTGCAGGGCGAACAGGTTCGCGGCATCCGTCGCGTCATCGAAGACGAACGACGAGGTCTGGTAGATCGGGACCGCGCGGGCTCCCGTCGAGGCATCCGGGGTCGCGCCCGCGTGCAGGGCGCGCGTCCGGAATCCGAACCGGTGATCTTCGGTCATGTCTTCTCTCTAGCTACGGTGGGGCTCAGGGCTGTGTTTACGGTGCGGCTCAGGGCTGTGCTCTGTTCCGTGCGGCTCACGCGGAGGTGAGTGCGGCCGCGATGTCGTCGACGGCCCAGGGGTTCTGCAACGACGTGGTGTCGCCGAGGGCGGCGGATGGGCGCCCCGCGCGGCGATCCTGCTCAGCCTCCCACAGCTGCGCCAGCAGGCGGCGCAGGATCTTGCCCGACCGCGTCTTCGGCAGCTCGGGCACGACGAGCAGGTGTTTGGGTTTGGCGATCGGGCCGATCTCACGCGCAACGTGAGCTCGGAGGTCCGCGGCGGACAGATCGCCCGCGCCGGATACGACGACGAACGCCGCGACCGCGTGACCCGTGACCGGATCGGGGACGGCTGCCACACCCGCCTCACCCACGGTGTCGTGCGAGACGAGGGCGGACTCGATCTCGATCGTCGACATGCGGTGGCCCGAGACGTTGAGCACGTCGTCCAGGCGCCCGAGGATCCAGATGTAGCCGTCCGCATCCACCGTCGCCCCGTCTCCGGCGACGTAGAACCCGCCGTACGCGCCCCGACCCGCGAACTGCGACCAGTACGAGTCCCGATAGCGCGTCGGGTTCCCCCAGACGGTGCGTGCCATGCCCGGCCACGGCCGCCGCACCACGAGGGTGCCCGACCGGCCCGCCTCGACGGGACGGCCGTCCTCGTCTACGACGCCGACATCGATGCCGGGGAGCCCGATGGATGCCGAGCCCGGCTTGAGCGTCGTGACGCCGGGCAGGGGCGCGATCATGGCGGCGCCCGTCTCGGACTGCCACCACGTGTCGACGATCGGCAGCTCGCCGCGACCGAACGTCTCGCGGAACCACACCCACGCCGCGGGGTTGATCGCTTCGCCGACCGTACCGAGCAGGCGCAGCGTCGACAGGTCGTGTCCGCCCGGCAGCGACTCGCCGAACCACGTCATGAAGGTGCGGATCAGGGTCGGCGACGTGTAGTACACCGTCACGCCGTACCGCTCGATGATCTCGAGGTGCCGTTCGCGATCCGGGGTGTCCGGAGTCCCCTCGTAGATCACTTGCGTGAGCCCGTTCGAGAGCGGCCCGTAGATCTCGTACGTGTGCGCCGTCACCCACGCGAGGTCGGCCGTACACCAGTGGACATCGTCGGGTTTCGCATCGAAGTGCGCCCAGTGCGCCCAGCTGGCGTGCGTCAGATAGCCGCCGCTCGTGTGCACCAGTCCCTTGGGCTTCCCGGTCGTTCCCGACGTGTAGATGATGAACAGCGGATGCTCGGACTCGAACGCCTGCGGTTCGTGCTGGTCGGAAGCGGCGTCGACGACGTCGTGCCACCACACGTCGCGACCCTCCGTCCACGGCACGTCCTGGCCCGTGCGCCGGACGACGAGGACGCGCTCGACGTGGTCGAGTCCCTGGACGGCCTCGTCGGCGGCGGACTTGACCGCGACGGCCGTCCCGCGCCGGAACTGACCGTCGCTCGTGACGAGCAGCTTCGCGCCCGTGTCCTGCACGCGGAATCGCACGGCCTCGGCCGAGAATCCGCCGAACACGAGCGAGTGCACGGCACCGATCCGGGCGCACGCGAGGGCGATGACCACCGTCTCGACGAGCACGGGCAGGTATACCACGACACGGTCGCCGGGTTCGATACCGAGCCCCAGCAGCGCGTTCGCCGCCCGCGAGACGCGGCGCTGGAGGTCCGCGTACGTCACGGTGACGTGATCGCCCGGTTCGCCCTCGAAGTGCAGCGCGACCTTGCTCCCGCGCCCGGCCGCGACATGCCGGTCGACGCAGTTGTGGGCCACGTTGAGGCGCCCTCCGACGAACCAGCTCGCACTCGGAACCGACAGCTCCCCCGAGGCATCCGGCACCGGCGGCTGCCAGTCGAGCACGCTCTGCCAGGGCTCGGACCATTCGAGGCGCTCGGCGGCCCGTTCCCAGAAGGCGAGCGGATCCGCCGCGGCATCCGCGTAGGCGGCCGCGGTCACATTCGCCTGCGCCGCGAAGGCCGCGGGCGGCGGATACTCGCGCGCCTCGATCAGACGTGCCTCAGAGATGACCGCCGCGTCGGCGGAAAGCGGTGCGCTCACGTCAGATCCACCGGCGGAGCAGATACTTCTGCACCAGGCTCAGGATGCCGTTGGTCAGTGTGCCGAGCAGGGCGAGCAACACGATCGCGAGCAGGATGCGGTCGACACGGCCGGTCGACTGCGAGTCCGTCAGCAACCAGCCGAGACCCATGGACGCGGCGATGAGTTCCGCAGCGACCAGGAAGAGCCACGACTGCGCGAGAGCCAGTCGCAGGCCCGACATGATCGACGGGACGACGGCGGGCAGCTGCACCGTGCGGAACAGGGCGAAGCCACGCAGGCTGAACGAGCGCGCCATTTCGACCGACTGCGGGTCGACCTGGCGCAGTGCGGCGCTGACCGTGGTGAAGACGGGGAAGAAGGCGCCGATCGCGATCAGGGTCACCTTCGAGTCCTCGCCGATGCCCATCCAGAGCAGCAGAAGCGGTACGAGAGCCAGGGACGGCACGGCGCGGATCGCCGCGAGCGTCGGGCTGAGCAGGATGTCTCCGGCCCGCGTGAGGCCCACGATCGCTGCACCCGCGAGTCCGATGCCCGAACCGATGGCGAACCCGAGCAGCACGCGCTGGACGGAGATCGCGATGTGGATCCACAGGTCGCCACTGTCCGCGAGTTGGATCGCGGCCTGCACAACGGTCACGGGTGGCGGCAGCCGATAGGACGGGATGAGTCCCGACGCCGTGACGGCCTGCCAGACGCCGAGGATCGCGAGGGGCACCAGCAGTCCCCCGACGATGCGGACGGATCGACGTTCCCAGAACGAACGCCGCGCTGAGCCCGGGCGCACGGCGGCGTCCGGGCTCAGCGGGGTACCGGTCGATGTGGCGGTCATCAACCCTCGGTCGCCTTCTTGGCGAACGTCGCGTTGATGATCGTGTCGAGCGCCTTGTTCACGTCTGCCTCGCCGCCCTGGACCGAGCCGGACGCCACGAGGACGGGCGCGATGACCTCGAGCACCGCGAGCTGAGCCTTACCGGGCACGCCGCTGACGTCGAGGTTGGAGCGTTCCTGGATGACCGTGTTCGCAACGTCCGGGTCGATGCCCGCAACCTCGGCCAGCAGTGCAGCCGTCTCGTCCGGGTTCTCGAGCGCCCATGCGCGCGCCTCTTCGTAGGCATCGACGACGACCTGTGCGACGTCGGCGTGATCCGTGATGAACTCCTCGGTCGCGTTGAGGAAGCCGTACGAGTTGAAGTCGACATTGCGATAGATCAGCTTGTCGCCGGCTTCGACTTCGGCCGCGGCCATGATCGGGTCGAGCCCCGCCCAGGCGTCGACGGAGCCGCTGTCGAGCGCAGCGCGCCCGTCGGCGTGCTGCAGGTTCTGCACCTCGATGTCGTCGACGGTGAGGCCCTCGGTCTCGAGAGCCTGCAGCAGGAAGAAGTACGGGTCGGTGCCCGCCGTCGCGGCAACGGACTTGCCCTTCAGATCGGCGACCGAGGTGATGTCGCTGTCGGCGCCGACCACGATCGCGGACCATTCGGGCTGCGAATAGATGTCGATGACCTGGATGGGCGAACCGTTGGCGCGGGCCAGGAGCGCGGCCGAGCCGGCGGTCGAGCCGACGTCGATCGATCCGGCGCGCAAGAACTCGTTCGCCTTGTTGGAACCGGCGGACTGCACCCACTCGACGGTCACGCTGTCGCCCAGCGCTTCTTCGAGAAGGCCCTGATCCTTGATGATCAGGCTGAGCGGGTTGTAGGTGGCGAAGTCGATCGACAGCGTGTCGGTCGACCACTCCTGCGTTCCGCTCGAGGCCTCCGCGTCGGAGGCCGCGGCGTTCTCGCCCGCGACGCACCCCGTGGCGAGCATCATCATCGCGCCGGCCACGATGATCGCGGGAACGGTGCGGCGGATGGTGGTACTCATCGGGTCTCCTCGGAGGGGTTGTTGTGGTGGTGGGTGTCGACGCCGAGCCCCTGGAGGAGTTCGGCGCGCAACTCTGTGAGCGCACGGTCGGCGCGGTCGCGGGGGCGCTCCCCCGGGACATCGATTGTTCGGGCGATCGAACCGGCGGATGCGGCAGTGTCCGATGTCGCGTCGAGGGAACGCAGAAGCAGGACGCGATCGGCGAGGAACAGGGCCTCTTCCACGTCGTGCGTCACGAGGACGACGGTCGTCGGTTGAGCCGCGTGGATGTCGAGCAGCAGGTCCTGCATGCGCAGCCGGGTCAGTGCGTCGAGAGCGCCGAAGGGCTCATCCAGGAGGAGGACCTCGGGGTTGCGTGCGAGCGCGCGCGCGAGCGAGGCGCGCTGGGCCATCCCGCCCGAGACCTCGCGGGGCTTCTGATCCGCGGCGTGCGCAAGACCGACCAGGTCCAGCAGTTGGCGCACCCGATCGGCGCCCGCGCGGGCGCTGCGGCGGGTCCCGCGCGGCAGCCCCAGCTGCACGTTCTGGGCGAGTGTTCGCCAGGCGAGCAGCCGCGGTTCCTGGAAGGCGACGGCGGTACGCGCATCCGTGTCGGTCACCGGAGCGCCGCCGACGCGGATCGAACCGCTCGTGGGGGCATCCAGGCCGCCGAGCATACGGAGCAGGGTCGACTTGCCGCAGCCGGAGGGACCCACGATCGCGACGATCTCGCCGTGCCGTACGTCGAGATCTACGTTGCGCAGCACCTCGCGCGAGCCGCGTGTCGTGGGGAACGTACGGGACACGCCCTCGAGCTGCACGCCTTCCGCCCGCGGGGCGGTTTCGGGAAGGCGCGCTGCAGCGAGGTCGAGGACGGTTGCGGGCACGTCATCATCGTGGACGACCGCGCAACAAAGGGCACATCCGGTCGTAACTTTCCGAAATCGAACGCCCCTGCGTGCTATATCGGGCCAGGATCTCGGCCGGATCAGGCCTGTGCGAGCGCCGCGACCTCATCGGCCGCCGTGGCGACGTCCTCGTTGACGACCAGGTAGTCGAATTCGGGTTGTGCCGCGAGTTCCCGCTTCGCCGTCTTCAGGCGGCGCGCGCGCTCTTCGGCGTTCTCGGTCCCGCGACCCACCAGACGGTTCACGAGTTCGTCCCAGCTCGGCGGCAGGAGGAAAACCAGCATCGCGTCGGGCATGCTGCGGCGCACCTGCCGCGCACCCTGCAGGTCGATCTCGAGCAACACCGTCCGGCCCTCGTTCAGCGCTCGCTCGATCGGCTCACGCGGCGTGCCGTAGCGGTACTGGTTGTGCACGGTGGCGTGCTCGAGCAGTTCACCGGCGTCGACCATCCGATCGAACTCCGCGTCGTCGACGAAGAAATAGTGGCGACCATCCTCCTCGCCCGGTCGCGGCGGACGGGTGGTCGCCGAAACGGACAGCAGGATCTCGGGGTGGTGCTCTTGGATGTGCGCGGCGACCGTGCCCTTGCCGACGGCGGTCGGTCCCGCCAGCACGATGAGCCGGCTGCGGCCCGGACGCGGTTCGGGCTCGGGGAGCCGCTCGTCGAGGAAGGCGCTCAGATCCTTGCGTTGCCGGGTACCCAGGCCGCCGAGTCGCTTGACCGGCGAAATGCTGAGCTGCGCCAGGATGCGGTCGCGCTTTCCCTCGCCGATGGCGGGGATCGACGTCAGGAAGTCCGGGGCGCGCATCGCGGCAGCGGCCGATTCGGGTGCGGCCCACGCGCGCCGCAGCAGCTCCTGCGGTGTGATGACGCGGGTGGTCACGTCACGCTTGAGTGCGGCGCGCTCGCGTCGTGCCGCGATCGCGCGTCGAGATGCCGCGGCGCGGTCCACCTCGGGCGGTGTTCCGCCGCGTCGTTCGACCGCCGCTTGCTCACCCGGGCGTCGATCGTCCCCTGCCGGCGCGTCAGTCACCGATCATCTCCTCCGTGCGTCGTCTGTCGTCTATCGCCCGCGCCAGATCCGCGCGTTCGGGTCCCGCTGTCAGAATGCTGCGGCTCTCGGCCACGATCACCGCCGGAGCCAGGCGCCCGAAGATCGTCTCACGATCCTCCGACCGTGCGCCCTGATGCCCGAACCCGGGCGCCAGAATCGGCGCGACCGGCTCGAGGCCGTCGGGAATACCGCGCTCGGCGAGGGCCACCGTGGCGCCGATCACCAGACCGATGCTGCCCCACGAGCCGGCCGGTGTCATCGCGGCGTTGAAGGCCGCCACGTCGTCCGCGACGGCACCCGCAACGGTCTGCCCACTCGTATCCTCCGCCAACCGAGCGCTTTGCAGACCGGATGCCTCGGGGTTGCTCGTGGCCGCGAGCACGAATGCCCCCTTGCCGTGCGAGACGGCGTAGCGCAGCGTGTCTTCGAGCGCGCCGACGCCGAGGTAGGGGCTGAGTGTCACGGCATCCGCCTCGAGGGGCGAGCCGGGTGACAGCCAGGCGCGAGCATAGGCGTCCATGGTCGAGCCGATGTCGCCGCGCTTGGCGTCCGCGATCACGAGCAGGTCGGCCTCTCTCGCGGCAGCCATGACCTCCTCGAGCGCGGCGAAGCCGGCCGAACCGAAGCGCTCGAAGAACGAGACCTGGGGCTTGACGATTCCGCAGCGGCCACGCGCCGCCTCGACCACACGCAGACCGAACGTCCGCACACCCTCGGCCGAGACATCCAGTCCCCAGTCCGTGAGCAGCCGCTCGTGCGGGTCGATTCCGACGCACAGGCGTCCGTGCACGCCGAACGACGCGCGCACGCGGTCGCCGAATGTCGCCGGGGCTGCGCTCACCCGCGTGCCGCCCGATCTGCCGCGTACTCCTGCAGGCTCTTGACCGAGAAGCCCTCTCGCACGGCGTCCATGGCGCTCACGGCGGCGCCCAGGACGGCGATCGTCGTGAACAGGGCCTTGTCCGCGGCCACGGCGGCGGCGCGGATCTCGTACCCGTCCGCGCGTGCGGAACGCCCGCTCGGCGTGTTCACGATGATGTCGATCTCTCCATCGTTGATCAGGTCGACGATGTTCCGCTCACCCGACGTCTGCGTGTCGCTGAACTTGTTCACGACCCGCACGGTGATGCCGTTGCGCGCGAGGATCTCGGCCGTGCCCTCGGTCGCCACGAGCGAGAAGCCGAGTTCCTGCAGCCGGTGGGCTGGGAGGATCACCGCGCGCTTGTCGGAGTCGGCGACCGAGATGAACACGGTGCCCGACAGCGGCATGCCTCCGTAGGCCGCGGCCTGGCTCTTGGCGAACGCGGTGGGAAAGTCCTTGTCGATTCCCATGACCTCGCCGGTCGAACGCATCTCGGGCCCGAGCACGGAGTCGACGATCTGCCCGTCCTTCGTCCGGAACCGTTTGAAGGGCAGCACCGCCTCCTTGACCGAGACGGGCGAATCGAGTGGCACCCGCGAGCCGTCGGAGGCGGGCAGCAGGCCCTCGGTCTTCAGCTCGTCGATCGTCGTGCCCGTCATGATGCGGGCCGCGGCCTTCGCGAGCGGGATGCCCAGGGCCTTCGAGACGAACGGCACCGTGCGACTCGCGCGCGGGTTCGCCTCGATGACGTAGAGGATTCCGGCGCTGATCGCGAACTGCACGTTCAGCAGACCCCGCACGCCCACGCCCTCGGCGATCGCGAGCGTCGCGGTGCGCACCCGATCGATCTCGGAGCGGCCGAGCGAGATCGGCGGCAGTGTGCACGCTGAGTCGCCGGAGTGGATACCCGCCTCTTCGATGTGTTCCATGACGCCGCCGATGTACAGCTCGGTGCCGTCGTAGAGGGCGTCCACGTCGATCTCGACCGCGTCGTCCAGGAACCGGTCGACGAGCAGCGGCATACCGGGCCCGATGATGACTTCCCCGGCGGTCCGCACGAAGTAGTCGTACAGGCTCGGGGTGTCGTAGACGATCTCCATGCCGCGGCCGCCGAGCACGAAGCTCGGGCGGACGAGCACGGGATACCCGATGTCTTCCGCGACCGCGACGGCGCCCTCGGCATCCGTCGCCGTGCCGTGCCGCGGAGCCACGAGACCCGCCGTGTCGAGGATCTCGCTGAACAGCTGGCGCTCCTCGGCCAGGTCGATGGCCGCGGGGCTCGTGCCGAGGATCCGGTAGCCGGCCTCTTCGATGCCCTTGGCGAGCCCGAGCGGCGTCTGCCCGCCGAGCTGGCAGACGACGCCGAAGATCTCACCCGACGCGGCCTCGGCGTGCAGGACTTCGAGCACGTCCTCGAGCGTGAGCGGCTCGAAGTAGAGCCGGTCGGAGGTGTCATAATCCGTCGAGACCGTCTCGGGGTTGCAGTTGACCATGACGGTCTCGTAGCCCGCATCCGAGAGCGCGAACGAGGCGTGCACGCACGAGTAGTCGAACTCGACGCCCTGACCGATGCGGTTCGGTCCGGATCCGATGATCACGACCTTCTGCCGGTCGGACGGCATCACCTCGGTCTCGAAGTCGTAGCTGGAGTAGTGATACGGCGTGAGGGCCGGGAACTCCCCCGCGCACGTGTCGACCGTCTTGTAGACCGGGCGGATCGAGAGCGCGTGACGGATGCCCCGGACCTCGATCTCGGGGATGCCCCGGAGCTGCCCCAGCTGCACGTCCGAGAAGCCGTGGTCCTTCGCGAGCATGAGCGTCGCCGCGTCGAGCTCGGGAGCGTCGCGGACGAGGTCGGCGACCTCGTCGATCAGCACGATCTGGTCGAGGAACCACGGGTCGATCCCCGTCGCTTCGAACATCTCGGGGACGGTGGCCCCGGCACGCAGCGCCTGCTGCACGACGACGATCCGGCCATCCGTCGGCGTCTTCGACACCTCGACGAGCTCGTCCTTCGTGCGCGCCTCGTCGCCCCAGTGGAAGCTCGAGCCGCGCTTCTCGAGCGAGCGCAGGGCCTTCTGCAGCGCGGTCGTGTAGTTTCGGCCGATCGCCATCGCCTCGCCGACCGACTTCATGGTCGTGGTGAGGGTCGTGTCGGCGGCCGGGAACTTCTCGAACGCGAACCGGGGAACTTTCACCACGACGTAGTCGAGCGTCGGCTCGAAACTCGCCGGGGTGACCTTGGTGATGTCGTTCGGGATCTCGTCGAGGCGGTACCCGATCGCGAGCTTCGCGGCGATCTTGGCGATCGGGAATCCCGTGGCCTTGGACGCCAGCGCGGACGAACGCGACACGCGCGGGTTCATCTCGATCACGATGATGCGGCCCGTCGCGGGGTCGACCGCGAACTGGATGTTGCACCCACCGGTGTCGACGCCGACGGCGCGGATGATGTCGATCCCGATGTCGCGCAGCTTCTGGTACTCGCGGTCCGTCAGGGTGAGCGCCGGGGCGACCGTGATCGAGTCGCCCGTGTGCACACCGACCGGGTCGACGTTCTCGATCGAGCAGACGACGACCGTGTTGTCGGCCGTGTCGCGCATGAGCTCGAGCTCGTACTCCTTCCACCCGAGGATGGACTCCTCGAGCAGCACCTCGGTCGTCGGCGAATCGCGCAGACCCGCACCGGCGATCCGGCGCAGATCCCGCTCGTCGTAGGCGAAGCCGGAGCCGAGTCCGCCCATCGTGAAGCTCGGCCGCACGACCAGCGGATAGCCGAGCTCCGCGGCGCCCGCGAGCACCTCGTCCATCGTGTGGCAGATGCGACTGTCGGCGACGTCCGCGCCCGAGTCCAGCACGAGCTGCTTGAAGATCTGGCGGTCCTCGCCCTTGTTGATCGCCTCGAAGTTCGCGCCGATCAGTTCGACGTCGTACTTCTCGAGGATGCCGTGTTTGTGCAGATCGATCGCGGCGTTCAGCGCGGTCTGACCGCCGAGGGTCGGCAGGATCGCGTCCGGCTTCTCCTTCGCGATGATCGTCTCGATGACCTGCCACGTGATCGGCTCGACGTAGGTCGCGTCGGCGAAGTCGGGGTCTGTCATGATCGTCGCCGGGTTGGAGTTGACCAGGATGACGCGCACGCCCTCCTCGCGCAGCACGCGGCAGGCCTGCGTGCCGGAATAGTCGAATTCACAGGCCTGGCCGATGACGATCGGGCCGGACCCGATGACCAGGACGCTCTTGATGTCGTCACGCTTGGGCATCAGTTCTTTTCCTTGCTCTGCTCGGCGAGCACCATGTCGCGGAAGCGGTCGAAGAGGTAGTTGGCGTCGTGCGGGCCGGCCGCCGCTTCGGGGTGGTACTGCACGCTGAAGGCGGGGATGTCGAGGGCCCGCAGACCCTCGACCACCTGGTCGTTCAGGCCGACGTGGCTGACCTCGACGCGCCCGTAGCCCTGGGGGCTGTCGAAAACACCGTCGAGGGGTGCCTCGACCGCGAAGCCGTGGTTGTGCGCCGTGATCTCGACGCGGCCGGTCTGCTTGTCGAGGACGGGCTGGTTGATCCCGCGGTGACCGAACGGCAGCTTGTAGGTGCCGAGACCGAGCGCGCGGCCGAGCAGCTGGTTGCCGAAGCAGATGCCGAAGAACGGCAGCCGGTCATCGAGCACGGCGCGCAGCAACTCGATGTGGTCGCCGGATGCGGCGGGGTCGCCGGGCCCGTTGGAGTAGAAGACCGCGACCGGCTCGATCGCGCGCAGCTGCTCGATAGTGACGTCCTGCGGCAGCACGTGCACCTCGAACCCGCGGTCGGCGAGGTTCTGGATCGTGGCCTGTTTGACGCCGAGGTCGAGCACCGCGAGGGCGCCGATCCGCTCTCCCGTGGCCGGGGTGACCTCTGCGGCCGAGACCGAGACCTCGGCCGAGAGGTTGAGACCGGCCATCGCGGGCGCCTCGCGCACGAGGCGGAGCTGCTCGTCGGGCTCGATCGCGGCGGCGGGGCCCGAGAAGATCCCGCCGCGCATGCTGCCCGCCGAACGGATGTGGCGGGTGACGGCACGGGTGTCGATGCCGCTGATGCCCACCACGTCGTCGTTCACGAGCGCGTCGTCGAGCGACTCGTCCGCGCGCCAGTTCGACACGACGCGCGAAGGATCGCGCACGATGTATCCCGACACCCAGATGCGGCGGGACTCGGGGTCCTCGTCGTTCATCCCGGTGTTGCCGATGTGCGGCGCCGTCTGCAGCACGATCTGTCCCGCGTACGAGGGGTCGGTGAGCGTCTCCTGGTATCCGGTCATGCCGGTGGCGAAGACGACCTCGCCCAGCGTCGTTCCGCGCGCGCCGTAGGCGCGTCCGGTGTGGCGGGTGCCGTCTTCGAGGACGAGGACGGCGGGGTCTGTCGTGAGGTGCGAGATCATTCGGCTTTCCCTGTCGGGGTGGGCATGGGAAGGATGCGGGTGACGGCGGCGACGAGTTCACCAGGGGTTTCGCCGGGTCCGTCACCCGTCATTCGGACGTACGAGTCGGCGATCGTCTCGGGATCGTTTTCCGGATCGCTGCCGGGTTCGACACGCCACGCCAGGCGAACGAGTCCATCGCGTTCGACGACCCGGTCGATCGTCCAGGTCGCGCGGTCGACGCCGACGATTCGGGATGCCGCCAGGAAGACCGGCGGCTCGCCCGTGATCGCCAGCAGGATGCCGGCGGGCGATATCTCGATCCCGACGCGTCCGCGATACCGCAGGTGGCGGATGGCGAGACGATCGAGCGGCTTCTCGTGCCGTGTCGTCGCGACGTACAGGCCCGAGAAGGATGCCTCGGCGACGAAGCGGGCCGGAACGTCCGTGGGGGCCGCGAGGCCCCTGTCTCGCCGGATCCGACGTGACCATCCCCACGCGATGCCGGCGAGCACGAGCACACCGAACCCGATCATGATCGCGAGAGCGGCACCGAGGGTCATGCCGACACCCCCGGGGCCAGGTCGGCGACGAGCGCGCCGTCGGCGAGCGTCGGGCGACCGCGGTGGATCGTCCAGAGCACCCGTCCCGGCAGCGCCCGACCGAGGTACGGCGAGTTCGCGCTCAGACCGTGCAGATCGGATGCGCCGAACACCTCGCGCGCGTGGGGGTCGTAGAGCGTCAGCTCGGCGGGCTGGCCGGCGGCGAGGGGCGTTCCATGTCCCTCGAGCATTCCGATGCGCGCCGGTGTGTACGACATGACGCGGGCGACATCGGCCCAGTCCAACAGGCCGGTCTCGACCATGGCGGTGTGCACGACCCGCAGTGCGCTCTCGAGCCCCACCATCCCGTTTGCGGCGGCCGCCCATTCGCAGCTCTTGTTCTCGGCCGGATGCGGGGCGTGGTCGGTCGCGACGATGTCGATCGTGCCGTCGGCCAGTCCCTCGCGGACGGCGAGCACGTCCTCTTCGCGGCGCAGGGGCGGATTGACCTTGTAGCGCGCGTCGTAGCCCCGGACGAGCTCGTCGGTCAGCAGCAGGTGGTGCGGCGTGACCTCCGCCGTCACGTCTATACCCCGCTTCTTGGCCCAGCGGATGATGTCGACCGATCCGGCCGTGGACAGGTGGCACACGTGCAGGCGCGAGCCGACGTGCTCGGCCAGCAGGACGTCGCGAGCGATGATCGACTCTTCCGCGACGGCCGGCCATCCGGTCAGTCCGAGTTCGGCCGAGACCGAGCCCTCGTTCATCTGAGCGCCCTCGGTGAGCCGCGGGTCCTGCGCGTGCTGCGCGATGACCCCGCCGAACGCCTTCACGTACTCGAGC
Source organism: Microbacterium sp. CJ77 (assembly GCF_002911615.1). Taxonomy (NCBI): domain Bacteria; kingdom Bacillati; phylum Actinomycetota; class Actinomycetes; order Micrococcales; family Microbacteriaceae; genus Microbacterium; species Microbacterium sp. CJ77. The sequence goes on from NZ_PQBR01000007.1 coordinate 288,827, forward strand.
GCCCGGCGCATGATCAGCGGGTCCCAGACGCAGAAGCCGTCGTCGCTGAAGACGCGGACGCGGGCGCGGGAATCGGCCATGGCGCCGAGCTCGGCCAGGCGCTCGCCCTTCTGCCCGACCGTGACGGCGCCGATCGGCTGCACGGTCGCGTAGCCGGCAGCCTCGCCGAGCGCAAGCTCCTGCTCGACGACTCCGGCCGTATCGGCGACGGGCGAGGTGTTCGGCATCGCGAAGACGGCGGTGAAGCCGCCCGCGGCAGCCGCCCGCGTGCCGGTGAGGATGGTCTCGGATGCCTCGTACCCGGGCTCGCGCAGGTGCGTGTGCAGGTCGACCAGGCCCGGCAGGGCGATGAGGCCGTCCGCGTCGATGCGCGTCGCGCCCGCGCGGCTGAGGCCCGCGCCGACATCCGTGATCCGTCCGTCTTCGACGATCAGGTCCGTGGCGTCGCCGCCCTCGATGCGGGCACCGGCGATGAGGAGGACTTCGCTCATCTCTCCTCCTTCGTCGTCATGGCAGTCGTCGTGCGTTCGTCCAAGCCGGGGCGCTCCCCCGCGAGCAGCAGGTACAGCACCGCCATCCGCACGGACACGCCGTTCGATACCTGTTCGAGAACGGTCGAGCGGGGCGAGTCGGCGGCGGCCGCCGAGATCTCGAGGCCGCGATTCATCGGCCCGGGATGCATGACCATCGTATCCGCGGGCAGGGACGCCAGGCGCCGCGGGTCGAGGCCCCAGCGGCGCGAATACTCCCGCTCGGTGGGGAAAAACGCTGCCCCCATCCGCTCGAGTTGAATGCGCAGCATCATGAGCGCATCCGGCCCGGCCGCGATGGCCTCGTCAAGGTCGTACACGATGCGCGCCGGCCAGGCCGAGACATCCTGCGGCACGAGCGTCGGCGGGGCGACCAGCGTGACGTCGGCGCCGAGGGTCGACAGCAGCCACACGTTCGAGCGGGCGACGCGCGAGTGCAGCACGTCGCCGACGATCGTGACCTTCAGACCCGCCAGATCGCGCCCGCGGCTGTCGTCGCCGAACGTGCGCTTGCGGATCGTGAACGCGTCGAGAAGAGCCTGTGTCGGGTGCTCGTGGGTGCCGTCGCCGGCGTTGACGACGCCCGCGGTGATCCAGCCGCTCGAGGCGAGTGTGCGCGGAGCGCCGGATGCTCCGTGCCGGATCACGACCGCGTCGGCTCCCATCGCCTGCAGGGTCTGGGCGGTGTCCTGCAGGCTCTCGCCCTTCGACACGCTCGAGCCCTTGGCGGCGAAGTTGATCACATCGGAGCTCAGGCGCTTCGCGGCGGCCTCGAACGAGATGCGCGTGCGCGTCGAATCCTCGAAGAAGAGGTTGACGATCGTCTTGCCGCGCAGCGTCGGCAGCTTCTTGATCTCACGCCGCTGTGTATCGGCCATGTCCTCGGCGACGTCGAGGATCTCGAGGGCGAGCGCGCGGTCCAGTGTCTGGGTGTCGAGAAGGTGCCTCATGAGCCGACCGTCACCTCTTCGATGCCGTCCGTCTCGGCGAGGCGCACGTTCACGCGTTCCTCGCGGGCGCTCGGGAGGTTCTTGCCGACGAAGTCGGGGCGGATGGGCAGCTCGCGGTGCCCCCGATCGATCAGGGTTGCGAGGCGAACCGCCGCGGGTCGTCCGATGTCCTGGAGTGCGTCGAGGGCGGCGCGGATGCTCCGCCCCGAGAACAGTACGTCGTCCACCAGCACGACCGTCTTGCCGTCGATGCCGCCCGCCGGGATCGACGTGGGCTGCGGCGTGCGTGTCGGGTTGCGGGAGAGGTCGTCGCGGTACATCGTCACGTCGAGCGCGCCGACCGGGACGGTCGTGCCGCTGAACTCCGAGACGAGCGTCCCGATGCGATGGGCGAGAGTCACACCGCGAGTGGGGATCCCGAGAAGGATCAACCCGTCCGCTCCCCTGTTGGACTCGAGGATCTCGTGAGAGATCCGGGTCAGGGCTCGTGCGATGTCGGCCTCGTGCAGCACGGTTCGCGTGCTCATGTGCCGCTCCCTTCTCCGCCTCACGGGACGGTGTTAAAGGTTGCTGTGCCTGTCTACCCTACCGGACCTCGCGCGTCCGTTGTCTCGCTCACGGCCCCACCGACGCCGAAACACCCATCGTGCGGCGAAACACCCTGTGTCGTGTGGTGTTTCGCCGCAGAAAGGGTGTTTCGCCGAGATGAGAGGGTCAGACGGCGGCGGGAGCGGATGCTCCGGGCCCAGAAACAGCGTCCGCGTCCAGCACATCGGTCGCGTCGGGGGTCGCGTGCGCCCGGATCGGGTGACCCTGCGACGTCAGGCAGCGACCCGACGTCAGGTCCCACTTCCAGTCGTGGAGGCTGCACGTGAGCACGCCGTCCTCGATCTTGCCCGTCTTGGTCAGGTCGGCGCGCAGGTGCGGGCAGCGGCGCTGCACGACCCAGTCGCCGAGCTGAACGTCCTCGGTCTGGTCCGACTGCTCGGCGTACCAGTTCTCGACGTACTCGATCCGGTCGCGCGAGAGGCACTTGAGGAACGTCGTGAGGAACTCGTTGAACTTGCCGCTGCGGCCGACCTCGAACTCCATCGACAGGAAGATCGAGTTCGACCAGTCGATCTCGTGATCGCGGATGTTCGTCGACACCAGGTCCGCCGGGATCGTGTACCAGTAGATGCACTCCTCGCCGGCGTACTCGCGCACCTTCGCCTTGGGGAAGTCCACGACCATGTCGAGGTCCCCGATGCGGAACCGGACGTTGCCGCCGACCCCGTCCCGGATCGTGCGGGCCCGGCGCAGCAGCGGTTCCCACCAGGACTTGATCGCTGCGAGCATCTCCTCGGGCGGCAAAACGGGGGCGCGGGACGCCTCCTCCGCGCGCACCTCGTCCTGGCGGGAGTCGCGCTGCTCGGCGAGGTAGTCCCACTTCTCGCCGTAGATGTGCTCGATCTCGGCCTCGCTGTAGAGCGTCTGCGTGACCTCGAGCTCGCCGTGGTTGAGGTCGACCTGCGTCCCGGGGATGAAGAGATGGCCCTTCTGCTCCGGACGGACCTCCGCCATGTGCTCGAGGAACTGGCGCGAGTCGGTGAAGATCGAGTCGTCCTGCTCGCCGTAGCCGTTGTAGCGGAACAGCTCCTCGCGCAGGAACATGGGCGGCCCCGCCATCGGGAACACGTGCGGGGCGTCGACCTTCTCGATGTAGTACATCGCGCGCTTGTTCTGCGCGTCGCGCTTGAGCTGCGCGAAGTGCTGCTTCGAGTCCTGCGGCAGGTCGTAGACCATGGGCCACCAGATCGCCCCCGACACCTGCGTGAAGTACGCCTCGGGCTTCGAGAACGACAGCAGCTTCTCGAGGTCGAGCGGGTGCGAGTCGTTCTGGTTCAGGATGCTGGCGGTGCCGTCGTCGACGCTGAGGGACGAGTCCCCGATGGGACCGTCGCTGGGGGCGCGCAGGGGCGTCACCATGATCTTCAGCTCACCGAACTTCAGTGTCTCCCCGTTCGGGGTGTAGACGATGTTCTCGTACCCGAGCGCGCGCAGATCGTTCTCGAGGTCGTCGGTCGGGTAGTCGGGCAGCAGGACCGCGATGTCCTTGCGGACGTAACGTTCGAGCATCCGCGGGTCGAAGTGGTCACGGTGCCGGTGCGAGATGTACAGGAAGTCGGCGGCGCCGAAGCGTTCCCAGTCCAGCGCCCGGTTGTCGGGGAACGGGAACCACGAGCCGAAGAAGCTCGGGCCGATCACCGGGTCGCAGAGGATGGATCCGCCGAGCGTCTCGATGAACATTCCCGCATGGCCGAGGCCCGTGATGCGCATGTCTGCCCTTCCTGTCCGACAGCCCTCGAGTCTACGCGCGGGGTCCTGAGACCCCGGTGAACGGCACCGTGACAAAACGACGCCGCGACAAAACGATGCCGTGACAAAACGACGCCGCGAGCAGGGCGGCACGATCACCCGTCGAGCAGAGAGCGGATGTCGTCTGCCGTCAGGTCCTGCGCGAAGAGCGCACCGTCATCGACCACGGCGTCGAAGAGCCGGGCTTTGCGCCGTTGGAGTGCGAGCACCTTCTCTTCGATCGTATCCGCGGCGATCAGGCGATAGACGATCACGTGCCGGTCCTGTCCGATGCGATGCGCGCGGTCGACAGCTTGCGCTTCCGCCGCGGGGTTCCACCACGGGTCGAGGACGAACACGTAGTCGGCCTCCGTGAGCGTGAGGCCGAACCCTCCGGCCTTCAGGCTGATCAGGAACGCGGGGGCGTCGCCCTCGCGGAACCGCTCGATGACGTCAGTGCGGTTCCGGGTCGATCCATCGAGGTAGGCATGGCCGATGCCGGCGGCGTCCAGCCGGTCCGCCGCGAGCCGCAGGAACGACGTGAACTGGCTGAACACCAGAGCCCGATGCCCCTCGGCGGCGACCTCGACGAGTCGGTCGAGCAGCGCATCGAGCTTGCTGGCCGGGATGTCGGCGTGACGGGCGTCGATCAGCGCGGGCGAGAGACTCAGCATTCGCAGCAGGGTCAGCGACCGGAAGACGATGACGCGGTTGCGGTCGAGGTCCTGCAGCAGCCCCATCACCTTCTGACGCTCGCGCTGCAGGGTCAGGTCGTACAGCTCGCGATGCTGCGGATCGAGCGTCACCCGCAGCTCGAGCTCCTGCTTCTCGGGGAGTTCGGGCGCGACCAGCGCCTTTGTGCGCCGCAGCAGCAGAGGACGGATGCGTCGGCGCAACCGCGCGAGCCGCGCGGCGCGGAACTGCCCTCCCTCCTCGTTCTCCGGGACCTTGCCCTGCTCGATGGGTTTGACGTACGCCTCGGCGAACCGCGGGGCCGACGGGAACAGGCCCGGGGCGGTGAGCGCCAACAGGGCCCACAGGTCCGACAGCCCGTTCTCGAGCGGAGTCCCGGTGGCGGCGAAGACGGAGTCGGCGCGCAGTTCGGCCACAGCTCGGTGGAGCTGGGTGCGCGGGTTCTTGACGAACTGCGCCTCGTCCAGGATCACGACCGACCACACGATGCCCTCGAACTCTTCGCGGTCGAGGCGGACCAGGGCGTACGAGGTCAGCACGATGTCGGCATCCGTCACCGCTTCGGCCAGAGACGAGCCGCGCTTCGCGCTCGTGGCATCGACGACCCGCACGCGCAGATCCGGGGTGAACCGTGCGGCTTCCGCGGCCCACGACCCGACCACCGAGGTCGGAGCCACGACCAGCAGGGGACGCCGCTCGCCCCGCTCGCGGGTGTGGGCGGCGAGAGCGAGCAGTTGCACGGTCTTGCCGAGGCCCATGTCATCGCCGAGGATCCCGCCCAGACGGTTGCGCCAGAGGAACACGAGCCAGTCGAAGCCCGCCTGCTGGTAAGGGCGCAGCGTCGCTTCGAGCCCGATCGGCGGCGGGGTGTGCGGCACGGTCTCGGTGCCGCGAAGTCCCGCGGCGAGCTCGCGCCAGGTGATGGCGGGCACGGACTGGTCCGCGAGGTCTTCGAACTCGCTCCACAGATCGGTCTGGTGCCGGTTGATGCGCGGCGCGGTCTCCCACTCCGCCAGTTCGCCGGCCTCGTCGATGAGGTCGCGCAGCCGCTGCAGCGCCGGGTGCGCGAGCGAGAAGTATGCCCCGTCCGAGAGCAGCATCTTCTTGCGTCCCCGCACGAGCGCGCGAAACAGCGGGCCGAAGGGCACCGCGCGCCCGTCGATCGTCACGAGTACCCCGAGTTCGAACCAGTCCGGATCGGTCGTCTCGAGCGTGCTGACACTGATCGCGGGATCCCCGGTCAGTTCTGTGTAGACGCGACGGGGCGCGTTCCCCTCGACCCGGACCCGGTCGAGCGCCGACCAGACAGGCAGGATGCTGGTCGCGAACTCGGCGGCGTCGACGCCCCGCAGGCGCCCGGTCGGTGCGAAGGGCGCATCGGATGCGCCGCGCCAGACGGCCTCCAGATCAGACCCGATGTCGACCTCCGCGTCGAGCTCGCGGTCGGGGTGCGGCGCGGGCGCGTACGTAAGGCGCGTGAGCCCGGGGTAGGACCATTCGATCCGGTACTCGACGTCATCGTCACCGAAGTCCGTCGTGATCACCGCGGTCGGTTTCGGCGGGGTCGGGACCGTGATGCCTCGGCCCGCGGTCACCCGCGCGCGCCGCACCAGGCGCGGCAGTCCGTCCGCGAGGAACTCCTCGCGCTCCTCACCGGGGATCAGCAGGCCCTCGTCCTGGCCGAGGAGGGCGCGCGTCGCCTCCGGCAGCCGGCAGGGGGCGAGCACGAGCGGCAGCGGGTCGCGATCGAGCCCGGCGACGTAGACGCCGATGTGCCCGATCGGGCGGATGACCGAGTCCTCGGCAGGAACGCCGTCGACGACGACCCGAGCGCGGATCCGCAGCGCCTCGCCGGCATTCGTCACGTCGATCGCCGCCGAGGCCTCGTGTGCAAGGAGCACGGTCTGCTGCTCGCTCGTCGAGACGAGGGGGATCCCGACCGCGCGTGCGGCCCGCAGGTGCGGCCAGAACAGGCTGGATTCGACAGGGTCGAGTGTCAGCCACTCCCCCGGGTCGGCGAAGGGCCCGACCGTTCGCACGCCGAGCAGGAGCGTCGCGAGCTCGGCGAACCAGCGGACGTGAGCGGCGTCGAAGTCCTGTCCGGGGCGCCGCACCGAATCCCACGAAACCCGTCCTTTGATCCAGGCACCCGTGTTCGCGCTGCGCATGAGCGGACGCACACCCAATGACAGATCGTCACGGCGGCCCATCAGGCCGCGCGGGTGGACGGTGTCGATGCGTCGTGGCGCCCAGTCGTCCGAACGATAGGGCGTGCGCTGGCGCAACTCGATACCGAGCGCGAGCGGAATACCGCCGGCGGCATCTCCCACCTCGACGAGACTGCGCCACGTGGACGCCGACGGCGCGTCGAATCTGGGACGATCGACGGAGGGAGAGGTCACGTCGTCGGATCTACCCGATCAGGCCGAGCGCGAAACTCGCGCGAGCACACCGTGCACGAACGAGCCCGAGTCGTCGGTCGAGAACTCCTTCGCGAGCTCCACGGCCTCGTCGATCACGACGGCCGTCGGAACCTCGTCGTTGTGCAGCAGCTCCCACACGCCCATCCGCAGCAGTGCACGATCGACCGCGGGCATCCGCTCGATCTTCCAGTCCTTGCTGTGCGTCGCGATCAGTTCATCGATCTCTTCGCTGTGGTCGATGACGCCGTCCACGATCTCGCGGGCGTAGAGCCAGGATGCCTCGCGGGCGGGCTCGCTCGCGGCTCGTTGAGCCTCGGCAGCCAGGATCACTCCGGGCGCGTCGCCGCGCACATCCGCCTGGAAGAGGATGTCGAGGGCGCGCTTGCGCGCCTTGGTCCGAGCGCTCACCCGGTCAGCTCACGCGGCCGAGGTAGTCACCCGTGCGGGTGTCGACCTTGACCTTGGTGCCGGTCTCGAGGAACAGGGGAACCTGGATCTCGTAGCCGGTCTCTACCGTGGCGGGCTTGGTGCCGGCCGATGAGCGGTCACCCTGCAGGCCCGGCTCGGTGTAGGTGATCTCGAGCACGACGGATGCGGGCAGTTCGACGTACAGCGGGTTGCCGTTGTTCAGCGCGATCTGCACCTGCTGGTTCTCGAGCAGGAAGTTCTTCGCCTCGCCGACGGTCGCTGCCGCGACCGTGAGCTGGTCGTAGTCGGCCGTGTCCATGAAGACGAAGTTGTCGCCGTCGCTGTACAGGTAGGTGAAGTCACGGCGGTCGACGTTCTCGATCTCGATCTTCGCGCCGGCGTTGTACGTGCGGTCGACGGTCTTGCCCGAGACGACGTTCTTCAGCTTGGTGCGCACGAAAGCGCCACCCTTGCCGGGCTTGACGTGCTGGAACTCGATGACGTTCCACAGCTGTCCATCGATGCTGAGGACGACGCCGTTCTTGATGTCTGCGGTGGATGCCATGAGAGAGGGATTCCGTTCGTATGTGGGGCGCGCTTCGTGCACGCTGAGCCCGCGACAGGCGAGCCGACATTCGATTCTACGGGATGAGGCTGCTCAGCCGTCCGCCGCGCCCGTGATGACGGCGATCAGCAGCCACACGGCCCTCGAGTACCCCTCGGCGCCCTCGCCGATCACGTGCACCGCGGCGACATCGCGCACATAGGAGTGATGACGGAATTCTTCGCGCTCGTACACGTTCGAGATGTGCACCTCGGCGACGGGCAGACCGACACCCGAGAGTGCGTCGCGAAGCACGACAGAGGTGTGCGTGAGCCCGCCCGGGTTGATGACGATGCCCGCACAGTCGTCGCGCGCCGCGTGGATGGCGTCGATCAGCACACCCTCGTGGTTGCTCTGGAGCGCGCGTACCTCGAAGCCGAACGCGGCCGCGGCGTCCGCGGTGATCCGCTCGACGTCCGCGAGTGTGGAGCTGCCGTAGATCTCCGGCTCACGCGTGCCGAGCAGGTTGAGGTTCGGGCCGTTCACGAGCAGGATGCGGCGGGGCACGGTCATGCTCACCAAACTAGCGGGCGCATCGCTTCCGCAGACTCATCGACCGGCCGCTCAGCCGCCCGCGACCTCCTGGTACGCGGCGAACAGGAGCGAGTCATCCGGAGCCTGCAGCACCGTCGGGCGCGCGATATCGTCCAGCACGATGAAGCGCAGCAGACCCCCGCGGCTCTTCTTGTCGCGCTGCATCGACGCGAGCAGCGTCGGCCAGGCGCCCGCCCGGTAGGTCGTGGGCAGACCCAACAGGTTCAGGATGTCCCGGTGACGTGCCGCCGCCGCATCCGGCAACCGTCCCGCCAGACGTGACAGTTCGGCCGCGAACACCATCCCCACCGAGATCGCCGCGCCGTGACGCCAGCGGTAGCGCTCGGCGTGCTCGATCGCGTGTCCGAGGGTGTGTCCGTAGTTGAGGATCTCGCGCAGACCCGACTCGTGGAAGTCCTCGCTCACGACCTTCGCCTTCATGCCGATGGCGAGTTCGACGCACTCACGGAAGACGGGGCTCGAGACATCCGTCGCCGCAGCGGGGTCGGCCTCGATCGCATCGAGAATCTGCGGATGCCAGATGAAGCCGGCCTTGACGACCTCGGCGAACCCGGCGACGGCCTCGTTCTTCGGCAGCGAGGCGAGCAGATCGAGATCGCAGATCACCGCGCGCGGAGCCCAGAACGCCCCCACGAGGTTCTTGCCCTCGGCCGTGTTGATGCCGGTCTTGCCTCCGACGGCCGCGTCGACCATCCCGAGCACCGTCGTCGGTACCTGCACCAGGTCGACGCCGCGCAGCCACGTCGCCGCGACGAACCCCGCGAGGTCGGTCACCGCACCCCCGCCGAATCCGATGACGGCATCGGTGCGCGTGAAGTCGGCCTGGCCCATGATCTGCCAGCAGAACGCGGCGACCTCGACGCGCTTCCCCTGTTCGGCATCCGGGATCTCGGCCAGCAGCACCTCGCGCGCGCCGTCGTCCATCAGGCGCTCACGGAGTTCGGCGGCACGGGCCCCCAGCGTCGGCGGGTGCACGACCAGTACCTTGCGCACGGTCGGGGCGAGGGCCGCACCGACGCGATCGAGGATCCCTCGACCCACCGTGATGTCGTAGCCGGGTTCGCCCGTGACGGTGATGGTGGTGACGTCGTTCATTCGTCTGCTTTCAGCCAGTCCAGAACGGCCGTCGCGACGTGCGCGATCGGGCCGGAGGATGTGTCGAAGGTCACGTCGGCGACCTCCTCGTACAGGGGACGCCGCTCGGCGTAGATGCGCTCCCAGGCGCCCACGGGGTCGTCTCCCGCGACCAGCGGCCGGTTGGCGTCACCGATGCGTGAGACCACCGTCTCCGGTGACACCGTCAGGTACACCACCCGGTGTTGCTTCAGCGCCGCTCGTGTGTCCGGGTCGAGCACAGCTCCCCCGCCGACCGAGACCACGGCGCCGCTCGCCAGGGCATCGGCGACCGCCTCCCGCTCGATCGCGCGGAAGTGCGCCTCGCCGAACTCCGCGAAAATCTTCGGGATCGGGCCGTGGTCGCGCACGATCACACGATCCGTGTCGACGAAGGGCACGTGCAGGCCGCGCGCGACGCGTCTTCCGATGCTCGTCTTGCCCGCGCCCATCGGACCGATGAAGACGATGGCTCGGTTGTCAGCCGAAGAGTTCATGCTCGACGAGAGCCGCCTCGGACGCGGGGGTCGTGCGGAGCGTCTCGGGAATCGCGGCCAGGTAGCCCTCGAGGTTGCGGCGCGTCTCGCCGACGCTGTCGCCGCCGAACTTCTCGAGCACGGCGTCCGCGAGAACGATGGCGACCATGGCCTCGGCGACGACGCCCGCGGCGGGAACCGCGCAGACATCCGAGCGCTGGTGATGCGCCGCGGCCGTGTCGCCCGTGGCCACATCGACCGTGCGGAGCGCGTGCGGGACCGTGGCGATCGGCTTCATGCCGGCGCGGACGCGCAGCACGGTTCCGGTCGACATGCCGCCCTCGGTGCCGCCCGCGCGGTCACTCGCGCGCGAGATGCCGGCCTCGGTGGCGAAGAGTTCGTCGTGCGCCGCCGAACCGCGGCGGGTCGTCGTCAGGAAGCCGTCGCCCACCTCCACGCCCTTGATCGCCTGGATGCTCATCAGCGCCTGGGCGAGCTTGCCGTCGAGACGCCGGTCCCAGTGCACGTGCGATCCGAGCCCCGGGGGCAGACCGTACGCCAGCACTTCGACGATCCCGCCGAGCGTGTCGCCGTCCTTGCGCGCGGCATCCACCTCGGCGACCATCCGAGCGGAGGTCTCGGGGTCGAAGCAGCGCAGGTCGTCGGCATCCAGGGTGTCGACGTCATCGGGACCGGGCAGGGCGGACCCCTCGGGAACCCGCACCGGGCCGATCGAGAGCGTGTGGCTCACGAGACGGATGCCCAGCTCGGCGAGGAATGCGCGGGCGACGGCACCGAGCGCGACACGGGCGGCGGTCTCACGCGCGCTCGCGCGTTCGAGAATGGGACGTGCCTCGTCGAAGTCGTACTTCTGCATGCCGACCAGGTCGGCATGTCCGGGCCGTGGACGCGTCAGCGCCGCACCGCGCCCGCGCGACATCTCGGTCAGGTCGACAGGTTCGGCGCTCATGACCTCGACCCACTTCGGCCACTCGGTGTTGCCGATGCGCAGAGCGATCGGGCTGCCGAGGCTCAGGCCGTGGCGCACTCCGGCCGAAATCGTCAGCTCGTCCTGCTCGAACTTCATGCGCGAGCCGCGGCCGTGCCCGAGCTTGCGGCGTTGAAGATCGGCCTGGATCGCGGCGGTCGAAACGGGGACGCCGGAGGGCAGACCCTCCATCATGGCGATCAGTTCGGGGCCGTGCGATTCGCCGGCGGTGAGAACGCGGAGCATCCTCCTAGTCTCCCATGAGCGCGGAGCGCATAGCGGCGAACACCGCGTGCTCGTCGGGCAGCACGGCCTCGACATCCCCCGCGACGAAGAACCGGACCTGCAGCAGGGCTTGGTGCAGCAGCATCGACAGTCCCGACATCACGCGCGCATCCGTCGCCGACCACGCCTCCGCCAGTGCGGAGGGCCAGGGGCTGTAGGCGACATCGAGCAGTGCTCCACCGCCATCCACGAGCGACGAGACGATCTCGGGAGAGAGCACGGTCCCGCCCGGCAGCGTGCTGATCGAGACGTCCGCGGTGCCGTGCGGTGTCGTGCCGAGTGGATAGGGATGCACGTCGACGCCGATGCGATCGCCCAGGTCGACGAGCGGCGCGATCGCCGCGAGGCGACGGGCGCACACGTCCACGCGGCGCGTGCCGCGTTCGCCCAGCGCGACGATGGCCGACGATGCGGTGGCGCCCGCGCCGACCAGACGTGCGACCTCGGGCGACGAGACGCCGAGTTCACCCAACGCGCCGACGAGTCCGCCGACATCGGTGTTGACCCCGTGCGGTCCGGCGTCCGGGCTCAGCCGCAGTGTGTTCACGGCTCCCGTGAGTTCGGCACGACGATCGCGACGAGCGGCGGCCGCGAAAGCGCGCTCCTTGAGGGGCATGGTCAGTGACAGACCACGCCACTCGGGACCGAGACCCGCCAGGGCCGCGTCGAATCCGTCGGCGTCCACCTCTCGTCGCGTGTAGCTCCAGGGCAGTCCCAGCACGGCGTACGCGGCCGAGTGCAGCTCGGGCGAGCGACTGTGCGCGACGGGGCTGCCCCACACGGCGAGCGTCGCGGGGCCGGCGGCATCCGTCACGTCAGCAACCGCCGTCGGGGTTGTCGGCACACCATTGCTGCCACTGCTCGACAGCCTTCTGATGCTGGGCATACGTGTCGGTGAACACCGTCTCGCCCGTCTCGAGGTTCACCGTCACGAAGTAGAGCCACGTGCCGTCGACCGGGTGCATCGCCGCGTCGATGGCGACATCGCCCGGGTTCGCGATGGGCCCGACGGGCAGCCCCTCGACCACGTACGTGTTCCAGGCGTTGTCGTCCGCCAGAGCCTCGGCAGATGTGCTGACGGTGCCGTCGTGCATCTCCTTGTAGCCGTACTGCGCCGTCGAGTCCATCTGCAGCTTGCCGTACGTCTCGGGGTTTCCCGGCTGCAGACGGTTCTGGATGACGCGCGAGACCTTGTAGAAGTCCTCGGTCTCGCGCGCCTCGCGCTGGATGATCGAAGCGATCGTGAGAATCCGCTGGCGATCGTCGACGGGCACCCCTGCCGCGTCCAACGAGCGGACGGCCTGATCCACCATCGCCTGGATGACCTGCGGCGCCGTGATGCCGGGGTCGAAGGTGTAGGTGGCCGGGAACAACCAGCCCTCGAGGCTCGCCGCGCTCACGCCGTAAGCGGCGGGGTCCGCGACCGCGGCCTGGAAGTCTTCGATGGGCAGGCCGATGCCCTCCGCAAGGTACGGGAGAGTCTGCTCTACCGTCAGCCCTTCACGGACGAGAGCCGAGTTCTCGAGCTTGTTCTCCGGGTTCTCCAGCGCCGCCAGCGCGGCGGCGGAGGTCATCTTCTGCTGCAGCTTGTACACGCCCGGGTAGAACGTCGGAACCGCGTCGAGGTCGAGTAACCACGAATAGAAAGCACCGGGAGTCTTGGTCACACCGGCGTCGAAGAGGGTCTGCGAGATCGCCTGTCCCCCGTCGCCCGACGCGATCGTGACGAGCGCCTCGCCCGTTGCCTCGCCGTCGGCGTAATCGCGCGGCTCTTCCCACCCCATCAGGGCCCGGATCGGGCCCTCGTAGTTGCTCCACGCCCAGGCGGCTCCCAGACCGATACCGCCGAACAGCAGGACGACGACGCCCAGTGCGATCCAGCCGCCGATGCGACGGTTGCGGCGCTTCTCTTTCTTCGACGGGACGATGCGCTTCTCCTCGGCGAACAGTTCGTCGAGGGTCATCGTCGAAGCGGCGTGACCGCCGGTCGCGACCTGCTCGAGTGTGGGAGTGCCCGAGCGGCTCGTGTGCCGGCGCGAAGCAGCCGCGGCATCCGTGGCGATGCCGCCCGGAATGCCCTCGGAAGCACGTGCGGCGCGCGACGTCGCCATCGGCTCGGGCGTGGCCTCGGACGCGGGCACCGGGTCGGGCGTGACGGGCGCACCGGAAGCCGGCGCAGAAACCGGCGCAGAAACGGGGTCCGCGCCAGCCTGCGCACGACGGGTGGGCGGTACGACGGTCGGGCTCTCGCCCGTGGCGGCGCGCTGACGCATCTCGCGGCGCGAAAGGGGAACCTGGCGCGCCGCGGCATCCTCCGCGGAGGACGAGGGCAGCGGCGGGGTTGCGGTTCCGCGCTCGGCCGCATCACGGGAAGCGGATTCCGTGGGCTCCTCGACCGCGCGCCGGCGCGGATCGGGCAGGCGCCCGAACAGGGCGGCGAGGTCGTCGTCGCCCGGATTATCGTCGGGACGCTTGTCGTCGGACATCAACTACTCCTCGGGCAGGACGGGTTGACCGGCCGGAAGCCCCGTTCGCTTCTCGACATCGAGGGCTTGCTGCAGGAGCACGACGGCGGCGACCTGGTCCACAATGCTACGTGAACCACGCTGTGAGCGCCCGGAGCGGCGCAGGGCGTCGTTTGCCGTCACGGTCGTCAGGCGTTCGTCGAGCAATCTGACGGGCAGAGCGGATGCCTCGGCCACCGCGCGCGCGAAGTCGCGGGCATCGATGGTCGATGCCGTCTCGCGCCCGGCGAGGCTGATCGGTAGCCCGACGACGATCTCGACCGCGTCGAGTTCGACCGCGATCGCGGCCACCCGGGCGACGGGATCACCGCTCGCGCGCGGGACCGTCTCGACCGGCGTCGCCAGCAGCCCGTCACGGTCGCAGCGCGCGACACCGACACGGGCAGTGCCGACATCGACTCCGAGTCGTACGCCCGGCCGGAAACCGCTCACGCGGGGCGAGTCTCGAGGGCGGAGCGAACCGCGGCAAGACCCGCGGGGATCGCCGAGGGATCCGTTCCGCCGCCCTGGGCAACGTCGTCGCGACCGCCGCCTCCCCCGCCGAGGGCCGCCGCAGCGCCCTTCGCGAGGGCACCCGCTTTGGCTCCCGCTGTGCGCGCGGCCTCGTTCGTGGCGACGATGACGACGGCCCGGCCGTCGACGTCTCCCCCGAGCGCGACGACCGCGGGCTCGGTCCCCAGGCGGTCGCGCACGGCCGTGACGAGCTGGCGCAGATCGTCCTGTGACGCGACGGAACCGACCGATTCGGCCACCAGGGCCGTGCCGGAAACAGTCGAGACGGTCTGGGCGAGCGCGGGAACCCGGTCGCGCAGGGCGCGGGTTTCGAAAGCCGCGATCTTCTTCTCGGCGGCCTTCAGACTTGCGGCCAGCTCGGCGATGCGCGTGGGCAGCTGGTCACGCGGGGTCTTGAGTGTCGATGTGAGCTGTGCGACGATCGCGCGCTCCGCGGCGAGTTCGCGGAACGCGTCGAGGCCGACCAGCGCCTCCACACGACGGTTGGATGCCCCGACCGACTGCTCGCCGACGAGGTTGATGAGGCCGATCTGAGCGCTCGTCGACACGTGGGTACCACCACACAGCTCGCGCGACCACGGGCCGCCGATGTCGACCATGCGCACGACGTCGCCGTACTTCTCTCCGAAGAGCGCCTGGGCGCCAGCGGCCTTGGCCTCGTCGAGCGAGAGCACCCGGGTGGTCACTTCGAGGTTGTCGCGCACCGCGTTGTTGGCGATCTCTTCGATCTCGGACTTCGTGGCGTCGGACAGGGCCTGTCCCCACGCGAAGTCGAACCGGAGGTAACCCGCACGGTTGAGGGATCCGGTCTGCGACGCGGACGACCCGAGGGTGTCGCGGAGCGCCGCGTGGATCAGGTGTGTAGCGGAGTGCGCCTGCTGGGCCGCGCGCCGGTTCACGGCGTCGACGACGGTCGTCGCGGCCTGGCCGACGCCGACCTCACCCGTCGTCACCTCGACCGTGTGGCTGATGAGCCCCGGCACCGGACGCTGGACATCGAGGACCTCGAGCTCGTAGCCGGGGCCGACGATCACCCCCTTGTCGGCGACCTGTCCGCCCGACTCGGCGTAGAGCGCGGTCTCGGCGAGGATCACCTCGGCGATCTGACCCGCGCCGGCTCGATCGGCGGGCATGCCGTCGATGAGGATGCCGAGCACGCGAGTCTCGGTCTCGAGATCGGTGTACCCCGTGAACGACGTCTCACCGAGCGCACGCAGTTCGCGGTAGATGCTCGTGTCGGCGAGCTGCCGCTTGCGCGACTTCGCGTCCGTCTTCGCGCGGGTGCGCTGTTCGAGCATGAGCGCATCGAACGCGGCGCGGTCGACCGACAATCCGGCCTCCTCCGCGATCTCGAGCGTGAGATCGATGGGGAACCCGTATGTGTCATGCAGCAGGAACGCCTCTGTTCCGGAGATCATCGTGCCCCCGGCATCCTTCATCTGAAGGACCGAGTCGTCGAGCAGGCTCGACCCCGCCGCGAGCGTCCGCAGGAACGTGGCCTCTTCCGCGAGGGCGTACTGCTCGATGCGCGGGTAATCGGTCGCGACGATCGGATACGACTCCTTCATCGCGTCGCGCGATGCGGCGAACAGCTCCGCGAACGTCGGGCCGTCGACGCCGAGCAGCCGCATGGAGCGGATGGCACGACGCATCAGGCGGCGCAGGATGTAACCCCGGCCCTCGTTCGAGGGCGTCACCCCGTCCGAGAGCAGCATGAGCGATGAACGGACGTGGTCGGCGACCACGCGGAAGCGGATGTCGTCCCGGTGATCCGCACCGTACGTGCGACCGGAGAGCTCGACGGCACGGTCCAGCACGGGACGCACCTGGTCCGTCTCGTACATGTTGTCGACACCCTGCTTGATGAACGCGACGCGCTCGAGTCCCATGCCGGTATCGATGTTCTTGTTCGGCAGTTCGCCCACGATGTCGAAGTCGTACTTCGAGCGCACGTTGGTGATCTCGTACTGCATGAAGACGAGGTTCCAGATCTCCACGTACCGGTCGTCGTCGGTCGCGGGCCCACCCTCGATGCCGTATGCGGGACCGCGGTCGAAGAAGATCTCGGAGCACGGGCCCGCCGGGCCCGGCAGGCCCGTCGACCAGTAGTTCGTGTCCTTGCCGAGGCGCTGAATGCGCTCCTCCGGCAGATCCGTCAGGGAGAGCCAGAGGTCGTAGGCCTCGTCGTCCTCTTCATAGACCGTGACCCACAGGTCCTTCGGGTCGAAACCCAGGCCACCCTCGGCGTCGGGGGTCGTCAGCAGCTCCCACGCGTATCGGATCGCGCCTTCCTTGAAGTAGTCGCCGAACGACCAGTTGCCGAGCATCTGGAAGAAGGTGCCGTGACGGGGTGTGTGACCGACCTCTTCGATGTCGAGGGTGCGGATGCACTTCTGCAGGTCCGCCGCGCGCCGGAAAGGCGCCGGGACGTCACCGCTCAGATACGGGATGAACGGCACCATGCCTGCCACGGTGAAGAGCAGCGCCGGGTCGTCGGTCACGAGCGAGGCACTCGGCACGATCACGTGACCGTTCTTCTCGAAATAGTCGAGGTAACGCTGAGCGATCTCGGCGGTCTTCATGAGCGGGATTCCTCGCAGGGGTGAGCGCGTGAATGATCGGCCACCGGGTCAGAGTGGCCGTGACACGGAACGGGGGTCAGTCTTTGGGCGTGTCGGCGACGTCTTCGGCCGCGTCGGAGACGGCCGCCGACGCACCGGACACGACATCGGATGCGGCGGCTTTCGCCGCGTCCACGGCATCCGAGGCGGCGGACACGGCAGTCGCCGCGGCATCCTTCGCGCCGCTCACGAACTCGTCGAACTTCGCCTCTTGGCCGCGGTAGGCCTCGCCGATGCGGTCGGTGAACTCACCGATGCGTGCGTCGACCTCGGCGAGAAGCTCGTGACCGGTCGGATTCTTGTTGATCACGTGGGCAGCGGCGAAACCGCCGGCGATACCGATCAGGAACCAGAGCAGGCTCTTCATGTCACCACTTCCTCGCGCTCGTGGGCCGCACGCGCGGCCCTGATACATCGTAGTGTCCGACGACGAAGGGCGCCCGGATCCTCGCGGATCGGACGCCCTTCGGTGATTTCGCTGTGCTGCGCGAAGTCGCGGTGCTCAGCGCGCCGCGTAGTACTCGACGACGAGCTGGACGTCACACGTCACGGGAACCTCGGCGCGCTTCGGGCGACGGACCAGGCGGGCCTGGAGTGTCGACAGGTCGACCTCGAGGTACCCCGGAACCGGGGGCAGAACGTCGGCGTGACCACCGGCGGCGGCGACCTGGAACGGCTCGGTGCCCTCGCTCTTGGGCTTGACGTGGATCATCTGTCCCGGCTTGACGCGGAACGACGGGCGGTCGACGAGCTGGCCGTCGACGAGGATGTGGCGGTGCACGACCAGCTGACGGGCCTGCGCCGTGGTGCGGGCGAAGCCCGAGCGCACGACGAGAGCGTCGAGACGCTGCTCGAGCAGCTCGACCAGGTTCTCACCGGTCAGGCCGGACTGGCGACGCGCCTCGTTGAACGTGTTGCGCATCTGCGCCTCACGGATGCCGTACTGGGCGCGAAGACGCTGCTTCTCGCGCAGTCGGACGGCGTAGTCGCTGTCCTGCTTGCGCTTGGAGCGGCCGTGCTCGCCGGGAGCGTAGGGGCGCTTCTCGAGGAACTTGGCGGCCTTCGGGGTGAGGGCGATGCCGAGCGCGCGCGAGAGACGGGTCTTGCTGCGGGTCCGTGACTTAGTGGACACGTTTACCTTTCGTGACGTACGAACGTGGAGTACCCCGGCTCGCGCGCAGCGGACCGAGGGAAGTGAAGAGGGGTGTGCCAGGGGCGTCCGGCTACAGGACGACACCCGTCGCTTCTTCTCGCGCAGCCGCACGCTCGACAGAAACTTAGGCCAGCGAGAATCCTAGCACGTCAGTCCTGGGAGCCCAGGATCCGGCGGATCTTGTCCAGTCGTGTCCGGATGTCGCGTTCCGCACCCCGCGGGGTCGGTTCGTAGTATCGGACGCCGCGCAGGGGGTCGGGCAGGTACTGCTGCGTCGCAACGCCCACCTCGGTGTCGTGCGGGTAGATGTAGCCCTTGCCGTGGCCGAGCTTCTTGGCTCCCGCGTAGTGCGCGTCGCGCAGGTGCAGGGGAACCGTGCCTGCCCGACCGCCGCGGACGTCGGCGATCGCCTTGTCGATCGCGAGGTACGCCGCGTTCGACTTGGCGGCGGTGGCGAGATAGGCGGTGGCTTCCGCCAGCGGAATACGCCCCTCGGGCATCCCGATGAATTGCACCGCGTCCGCCGCGGCGACCGCGATCGGAAGCGCCTGCGGGTCGGCCAGGCCGATGTCTTCGGCCGCCGAGATGATCAGGCGCCGCGCGATGAACCGCGGGTCCTCGCCCGCCTCGATCATGCGGGCGAGATAGTGCAGCGAGGCATCCACATCCGAACCGCGGATGGACTTGATGAACGCGCTGATGACGTCGTAGTGCTCGTCGCCCTGCCGGTCGTATCGGAGCAGGGCTCGGTCGACGGCTTGGGCCACGACGTCGTCCGTGATGACCGGCTTCTCTCGATCCGCCTCGTCGTCATCGCCATCATCGTCTTCGGCCGTGGCCTCCGCGCCGACCATCGAGGCCGCCGCTTCGAGCGCGGTCAGGGCACGCCGTGCGTCACCCGAAGACAGACGCACGAGTGCCGCCCGGGCGGCGGGATCGACGGTCACCGCCCCCGCGAGACCCCGGGCATCCGCGACCGCCCTGTCGAGCAGAGACCCGAGCTCGTCGTCCGAGAGCGGACGGAGCGTGAGCAGGAGCGAGCGAGAGAGCAGCGGCGACACGACCGAGAACGACGGGTTCTCGGTCGTCGCGGCGATCAGCACGACCCAGCCGTTCTCGACGCCCGGCAGCAGCGCGTCCTGCTGCGCCTTGGTGAAGCGGTGGATCTCGTCGAGGAACAGGATCGTGGATGTCCCGTACAGGTCTCGCTGCGTCAGCGCCTCTTGCATGACCTCGCGGACGTCCTTCACGCCCGCGGTCACCGCCGACAGCTCGACGAAGCGACGACCCGACGATCGTGCGATCGCCTGCGCGAGGGTCGTCTTGCCGGTGCCGGGGGGTCCCCACAGGATGACCGATACGGCACCGGTCGAGGCGCGATTCGGGTCGGCCAGCGCCACGAGGGGCGAACCGGGACGCAGCAGGTGTTCCTGCCCCGCGATCTCGTCGAGCGACGACGGGCGCATGCGGACGGCGAGGGGCGTCGACCCCTGGAACAGCGCTTGCGTACCCGTCACCGTCCCAGGCTAGTCGGGGCCTCCCCCACGCGTTCCGCCCGACCAGCCCGATCCCCTCCAGCGCCCATTCCGCCCGCCTCCGCCTGGCGACCCCGACCCCACACGAGCCGACACACTGCCGCGAGCGGTCGCGACATGCCGTTCGACGCTCCGACCACACGGCATGTTGCGTCCGTTCACGAGTTTGGTCGCCCGCCTCGCCCGTGCGTAGAGTTCAGGCGATCGACCTCGGGAGCATACGGATGGCGAAGCCAGACAAAGAGCGCGCAGAGCGCGAGCGAGCACGCGTCTACCAGGCACGCCTGCAGCTGCGCGAGTCACAGGTGCGTCGCCGCCGACGCGACACGGTCGTCGCATCCGTCGTCGGGGGAATCGTCATCCTGGCCGCGATCGGTGGCCAGTTCGCGTTCTACTCGGCGGGCCCTGGCGCCCTGCTCCCCGCGGACTCCCCCTCCCCGGCCCCGTCGTCGACGCCGGGCGTCTCGTCCGATCCGGTTCCCGGGCCGACGACCACCCCCTGACCCGTTCGGACCGTCGTACTAGGCTGGGGGAGTTTCCGCTCCCCACAGCAAGAGGTGCACCGTGTCCCCCGAGTCTGCTTCCACCCCTGACCTGGCGTGGGGCCGCGTCGACGACGACGGCACCGTCTCTGTCCGCGAGGTCTCTGCCGAGGACGGCACCGACACGTGGCGTGTCGTCGGTCAGTATCCCGACGGAACCCCTGACGAGGCACTCGCATACTTCGCGCGGAAGTTCAGCGACCTGGCCGACAAGGTGCGACTGCTCGAACAGCGCCAGCGCGGCGGCGGTGCTTCGGCATCCGATCTGACCACAGCGGCGAAGCACCTGCGCTCCGAGATCGACGGAGCTTCGGCTGTCGGAAACCTCGCGAACCTGACGGGTCGCGTCGACGCGCTGCTCGAGGCGCTGAGCGCCGCGACCGCCACCGAGGCCGCCGCGGCGAAGGAGGCCGTGAATGCGGCCGTCGTCGAACGCACCGAACTCGTCATCAAGGCCGAAGCGCTCGCGGCCCGCGACCCCAAGTCGGTGCAGTGGAAGCAGGCCACGCAAGAACTGAACGACCTGTTCGAGGCATGGCAGGCACACCAGCAGAACGGGCCGCGACTTCCCAAGCGCGAATCGCAGGACCTCTGGAAGCGATTCCGCGACGCGCGCGCCACGGTCGAGAAGCACCGCCGCGAGTTCTTCGCGGAGCTCGACGAGACGCACAAGGGCGCCCGCGACCGCAAGGCGCGTCTCGTCGAGCGCGCCGAGGCACTCCTCCCGAAGGGCGAGGACGGCATCCCGCTGTATCGTGCCCTGCTGGACGAGTGGAAGGCCGCCGGTCGCGCGGGCAAGAAGGTCGACGACTCGCTGTGGGCCAAGTTCAAGGCCGCGGGCGATGCGCTGTACGCCACGCGCGCGGAGAAGGAAGCCGCCGAGGTCGCCGAGTCCGCACCGAAGATCGAGGCCAAGCAGGCCCTGCTCACCGAGGCGGCCGCGGTCGCCGACGAGCGCGACCTGACGGCGGCCCGTTCGCTGCTCGCGTCGATTCAGCGACGTTGGGACGAGATCGGGCGCGTGTCGCCGCGCGAGCGGGACCGCTCGCTCGATGACGGGATGCGCAAGATCGAGCAGGCGCTCAAGGCACGTGAAGAGGTCGACTGGAAGCGCAACAACCCCGAGACCAAGGCCCGCGCCGGCGACATGGCGCGCCAGCTCGCGGATGCGATCGCCAAACTCGAGGCCGAACTCGCCGCCGCGACCGCCCAGGGCGATAACGCGGCCGTCAAGCGGATCTCAGCGGATCTCGACACCCGCCGCGCCTGGCTCCAGGTCGTCGACGGCTAGACCTTCTCCACAGATGTGCCCGCGGCATCCGTCGGCACACCGCGCGTGCGATTCAATCGGTGCCATGCATTGGCCCCTGGTCTACCTGCCCGACGAGCGCCTGTCGACTGCCGAGCTGTCGGCCGCGCGCCTGGATGGCGATCTCGTCGAGATCGGTGACGGGTACATGCCGGCGGATGCCGTCGAGAGCACCGCTATGCGAGCCGCGTCCCTGCGGTCGATCTGCGGAGGCCGACTCATCGTATGTTCGTGGAGCGCCGCGTGGGTCTACGGGGCACTGAGCGACCCGCCATCGCGCCACACGGTGATGCGCGGGGCTGCGCATCGCGTCGGCAATCTGATCGATCGCCGGGCGA
This sequence comes from Microbacterium sp. CJ77, assembly GCF_002911615.1. Taxonomy (NCBI): domain Bacteria; kingdom Bacillati; phylum Actinomycetota; class Actinomycetes; order Micrococcales; family Microbacteriaceae; genus Microbacterium; species Microbacterium sp. CJ77. The sequence goes on from NZ_PQBR01000007.1 coordinate 310,725, forward strand.
TCTTCCACGATGTCGGCGTCGAGGATGACGACGTGAAGGATGTCGCGGGTGTGCTCATCACGTCTCCACTACGAACCCTGATCGACGTGGCGCGGCGCATTCGCGAGCCCCAGCATCGCGAAAGCGCGAAGTTCGTCGTCGGGGCGCTGATCGAGTCCGGGCTGGTCGATCCCCGGGACGGGCTCGCCCGGATCGACGCCCACATCCGGCTCACCGGCTCGAAGGATGCGCGTCGCGAACTGGTCCACCACGTCGAGAAGAGGCTCTCGACCGCATGAACAGTTGAGCAGCCGCGCGAATGCGAATGTGCGGGCGTTCAGCCGGTCGTGACGCGGTAGACGTCGTAGACGGCGTCGATCCGTCGAACCGCATTCAGCACGCGGTCGAGATGGACGATGTCCCCCATCTCGAACACGAACTTGCTGAGCGCCAGGCGCTCGTGGGTGGTCGCGACGGTCGCCGACAGGATGTTGACGTGGTGCTCGGTGAGCACCCGCGTGACGTCCGAGAGCAGACCCGAGCGATCCAGAGCCTCGACCTGGATCTGCACCAGGAAGATTCCCTTGGTCGTGGGAGCCCACGACACTTCGATCATGCGATCCGGATCGGCCGTCAGGGAATCGACGTTGGGGCAGTCGGTGCGGTGCACCGACACACCGCTCCCCCGCGTCACGAAGCCGACGATCTCGTCCCCGGGGACGGGCGTGCAGCACTTCGCGAGTTTCACCAGGATGTCGGCGGCACCCCGCACGAGCACGCCCGTGTCGTTCGCGCGCGGCGTGCGGGGACGACCGAGGTGAGGCAGCTCGACCGGCCCGGTCGACGTGTCCTCTTCCGTCGCGACGAGCGCGGTGACCTTCTCGATGACCGACTGGGTGGAAACGTGGCCCTCGCCGACGGCGGCGTAGAGCGCCGAGACATCCTCGTAGCGCAGCTGATGGGCGACCTCGCCGAACGAGTCCTGATTCATCAGACGCTGCAGGGGCAGGTTCTGCCGACGCATGGCGCGGGCGATGGCTTCCTTGCCCTGCTCCACGGCCTCTTCGCGCCGCTCTTTGGTGAACCAACCGCGGATCTTGTTGCGCGCGCGGGTGCTCTTGACGAAGCTCAGCCAGTCCTGGCTGGGGCCGGCGTCGGGGTTCTTCGAGGTGAAGACCTCGACCACGTCACCTGACGACAGCGAGGAGTCGAGCGGAACGAGGCGTCCGTTGACCTTCGCTCCCATCGTGCGGTGTCCGACCTCGGTGTGCACCGCGTAGGCGAAGTCGACGGGCGTGGCCTCGGCGGGCAGCCCGATGACGCGACCCTTCGGCGTGAAGACGTAGACCTCTTTCGCGCCGATCTCGTAACGCAGAGAGTCGAGGAACTCGCCCGGATCGGCGGTCTCGGCCTGCCAGTCCGAGATGTGCGCGAGCCACGCCATATCGGCGTCCGGAGCCTTGGGGTCGGCCTTGCCGCCGTTGACGCGCTCCTTGTACTTCCAGTGGGCCGCGACGCCGTACTCGGCCTGCTGATGCATCTCGTTCGTGCGGATCTGGATCTCGACCGTGCGGCCGCCGGGGCCGATGACGGTCGTGTGCAGCGACTGGTAGAGGTTGAACTTGGGCGTCGCGATGTAGTCCTTGAAACGGCCCGGAATGGGGGTCCAGCGCGCATGGATCGCGCCGAGCACGGCGTAACAGTCGCGCACGGTCGACACCAGCACCCGGATGCCGATCAGGTCGTAGATGTCGTCGAACTCACGGCCGCGCACGACCATCTTCTGGTACACCGAGTACAACTGCTTCGGCCGCCCGGCGACACGGCCGCGGATTCGCAGCTCGCGCAGGTCTTCCTCGACCGAGCCGATGACATTGTCGACGTACTCCTCGCGCTGCGGGGTGCGCTGTTTGACGAGGCTCTCGATCTCGGCGTAGAGCTTGGGGTGCAGGACGGCGAAGGACAGGTCTTCGAGTTCGGCTTTGATGGCCTGGATGCCGAGGCGGTGCGCGAGCGGCGCGTAGATCTCGAGCGTCTCGGTGGCCTTCTTGCGGGCCTTCTCGGGAGGAACGAAGCCCCACGTGCGCGCGTTGTGCAGGCGATCCGCCAGTTTGATGACGAGCACGCGGATGTCCTTGGACATCGCGACGATCATCTTGCGCACGGTCTCGGCCTGAGCCGCGTCACCGTACTTGACCTTGTCGAGCTTGGTGACGCCGTCGACGAGCATCGAGACTTCATCGCCGAAGTCGGCGGACAGCTGGTCGAGGCCGTACGCGGTGTCTTCGACGGTGTCGTGCAACAGTGCAGCGGCAATCGCCTTCGGACCGAGCCCGAGTTCGGCGAGGATCTGCGCGACGGCGACCGGGTGCGTGATGTACGGCTCGCCGCTCTGGCGCAGTTGGCCCTGGTGCGCACGTTCGGCCACGACGTATGCGCGCTCGATCAGCGCGAAGTCACCCTTCGGATGATTCGCCCGCACCGTGCGAATCAGGTGCTCGACCCCGCCGCGGCGGGTGGAGCGCGAGAAGATCCGCGGGACGAGCCGACGAAGGCTCGATGCCTGCGGGGCGGGCGGCAGGATTTCGGTCATGCCGATACCCCCTCCGCCTCGATAGCGCGGTGTGGCACCACCCCGCCGGATCGGACCATCCTACGCCCGTGCACGGGCGCGATCGCCGGCATGGGCGCCGTGCTCAGCTCTCCACCGCGGCGAGTTCGCGGGCGGCGCGGACTCGCGCGTCGCGCTCGCGCAGCTGGGGCTCGCCCTCGCGGAACAACGAGTACAGCGGCGCCGCGACGAACAGCGTCGAATACGCCGCGACGATGATGCCGACGGTGATCGACAGCGAGATGTCGCTGAGCGTGTCGGCACCGAGCCAGAGCGCGCCGATGAACAGGATCGCCGCCACCGGCAGCACCGCGACGATAGAGGTGTTGATGGAGCGCACGAGGGTCTGGTTGACCGCCAGGTTGACGGACTCGCCGAAGGTCCGGCCCGTTGTGAGCCCGTCCTCACTCGTGTTCTCGCGAATCTTGTCGAACACGACCGTGGTGTCGTACAGCGAATAACCGAGGATCGTCAGGAAGCCGATCACGGCCGCCGGTGAGATCTCGAATCCCGCCAGCGCGTAGATGCCGACCGTGATCACGAGCACGTCGACCAGGCCGAGGATCGCGGCCGCCGACATCTTCCAGGTACGGAAGTAGATCGCGAGGATCAGGAAGGTCAGCGCGAGGAAGATCGCGAGCCCCCACAGCGACTGGCGTGTGACGTCCTGGCCCCAGGTCGGGCCGATGAACGAGGTCGTGACCTCTTCGGGTGCGACGTCATACGCGGTCGCGAGCGCCGCGCTCACCGCGAGAGTGTCGTCAGCGCTCATCTGATCGGTCTGCACACGGATCGCCGTCCCCCCGATCGTCGTGACCTTGGTCGTCGCATCGGGCACGACCGTGTGCACGGCGTCGGTCGCCACGAGCTGGTCGGGCTGTTCGAGACCCGAAACGGTGAACTGCGAACCGCCCGTGAACTCGATCGAGAACTGCGGCGGCTTCGCGAGCAGGCTCACCGCGGACCCGAGCACCAGCACGATGGCCAGGATGAACCACAGGCGGCGACGCGCGACGAAGGGGACGGACAGCTTGCCCGTGTAGAGGTCATTGCCGAACTGGCTCATCGAGCGCATCAGTCGTTCTCTCCCGGGTTCTTCGGCGCGGCTTTCGACGAGCCCGTGAGCTCGGCCCGCTTGCGTTCCGCGATCGTCTGTCGACGCTCGGCCTCGCCGCGCGAGCGGGCGACGCGCTTGGAAGCCTTCGCCCCCTCGGAGCTCGTCGGCGCCTTGAACTCCGACCTGTTGCGATAGACCGCACCGAGCGCCATCGGATCGAGACCCGAGAGCGGATGACCCTGACCGAAGAACCGTGTGCGCGCGAGCAACTGCATGACCGGATGCGTGAAGATCACGAAGATCAGGATGTCGATCAGGGTCGTGAGGCCGAGCGTGAAGGCGAAGCCCTTCACCGTGGCGTCGGCCAGGATGTACAGCACGACAGCGGCGAGGATGTTGATCGACTTCGAGATGTAGATGGTGCGCTTCGCCCGAGCCCAGCCATCCTCCACCGCGCCCGTGATGCTCTTGCCGTCACGCAGCTCGTCTCGGATCCGCTCGAAGTAGACGATGAACGAGTCCGCCGTGAACCCGATGGTCACGATCAAACCCGCGACACCGGCGAGCGAGAGGCGGAAGCCCATACGCCACGACAGGATGCAGAGCATCACGTAGGTCAGCACGCCCATGACGATGAGCGAGGCGATGATGACGAAGCCGAGCGCCCGGTACGAGATGAGCGAGTACAGGGCGACGAGCGCGAGGCCGATGAGCCCCGCGATCAGGCCGATCTGCAGCTGTTGCGAGCCGAGCGTCGCGGAGATCGTGTCGGAGCTGACGACCGTGAAGCTCAGCGGCAGGGCGCCGTACTTGAGCTGATCCGCGAGCGACTTCGAGCTCTCCTGGGTGAAGTTCCCGGTGATGCTCGGTCGACCGTCGAGGATCAGACCGTTCATCGACGGTGCCGAGATGACCTTGCCGTCGAGCACGAACGCGAACTGGTTGAGCGGCGCCGTGGCGCCGAAGAGCCGCTGGCTAACCTCGCCGAAGACCTTCGTGCCGTCCGCGTCGAGCGTGAGCTGCACCGACCACTGGTTGTTGGTCGTGTCGAGCCCGAAGGTGGCGTCGTCGATCGCGGTGCCGTCGATCTCGACGGGTCCGAGGATGTATTTCGCGCTCCCGTCGGCCTCGCAGGTGATCAGGGGCTGATCGGCCGGGGCGTTGGCCGGGTCGTTGTTGGGATCGGCACAGTTGTAGGCCAAGAACTGGGCCTGCAGCGCATCCGTGATCCAGGCCGGGTCGCTCGCGTTGGAGGGCTGCGTCGCCGGAGTGGACGGCAGAGCCGGGTCGGGCGTCGGGTAGGGCGTCGTCGCGCCGTCCTCGCCGACGAACTCCGTCGCGGGACTGCCGCTGAAGATCACGGGGCGCAACTGCAGCTGCGCGCTGGCCTGGATCCGCTCGCGTGTCTCTTCGTCGGCCGTGCCCGGAATCTGCACCACGATGTTGCGACCACCCTCGGTGGCGACATCCGCTTCGCCGACACCCGACGCGTCGACACGCTGACGCATGATCGTGACGGCCTGTTCGAGCTGCTCGGAGGTCGGCGCCGCGCCGTCCTCGGTCTGCGCCGCGAGGATGATCTGGGTGCCGCCCTGCAGGTCCAGCGCGAGCTCGGGGGCCCAGGTGCTCTGCTGGAACACGTACACGCCGAGCGCGTTGATTCCGAACAGGACGCCGATGATCGCCAGCAGGCCGATCAGGGCCCGCCAGGCGTGGCGGACAGGGGAAGAAGTCGCCACCGGGGCTCAGCTTTCTCGAAGAAGAACGGGGGTCCGCGCGGTGGGAGTCAGGCCTCGGGGTTGTTCTTTCGTTCGGCGGCACGCTGGTCGGCTTCGGCCTGCGCGCGCAACTCGGCCTTGTGGTCGTCGCTGAGCGACGAGATCTCACCATCCGCGACACCCGCGACGTACTCCGCCTCGGACGCCTCGGCCTCGATGAACTCGTCCTCCGACACGACACCCTCTGCGGGGTCGACGACGCGGAGGATCGCCTGGCTGTGCACCTTGATCTCGACGCCCGGGGCGATCTCGATCAGGGCGGGCTGGTCGAGGTTCTCGGGGTCGAACTCCACGATGGTTCCGTACAGACCGCCCTGCAGCAGCACCTCGGCGCCGGGCACGGTCTGGCGGGCCTTCTCGGCCTGCTCGACCTTGGCGCGCTGCATCCGTCGACGCGAGTTCCAGAACATGAAGCCGAGCAAGCCGACCAGGACGACGATGAGCAGGATGTCCATGAAGAGTGGTGCCTTTCGGGGGCGCGCGAGCACGCGAAGGGGGGCCGGGCGACAGGTGGCCGGAAGCCTTCAGCGATTATAGGTCATCGAGTCTGAGCGCGTCCTGCGCCTGAGGGGCGCCCACGTGCGCGTAGGCCGCGGGCGTCGCCACCCGGCCACGCGGGGTGCGGCCGAGGAATCCGATCCGCACGAGGTAGGGCTCGACGACGCTTTCGACGGTCTCGGACTCTTCGCCCACCGCGATGGCCAGCGTGCTGAGACCGACCGGCCCGCCGCCGAAACGGAAGACGAGGGCGTCGAGCACCGCGCGGTCGAGGCGGTCGAGGCCGATCGAGTCGACGTCGTACAGCTCGAGCGCGGCACGGACGGCAGCGAGGTCGCCGGCCTCGGCGTGCACGAGCATGAAGTCCCGGACGCGTCGCAGCAGACGGTTCGCGATGCGTGGGGTTCCGCGTGAGCGTCTGGCGATCTCGCCGCGCGCTTCGGGGCTGAGGTCCACCCCGAGCATCCCCGATGACCGTTCGATGACGCGTTCGAGATCGGATGCCTCGTAGAACTCGAGGTGCCCGGTGAAACCGAACCGGTCGCGCAACGGGTTCGGCAGCAGCCCCGAACGGGTCGTCGCGCCTACCAGCGTGAACGGAGCCAGGTCGAGCGGGATGCTCGTGGCCCCGGCGCCCTTGCCCACCATGATGTCGATCCGGAAGTCTTCCATCGCCAGGTAGAGCATCTCTTCCGCGGAGCGCGCCATCCGGTGCACCTCGTCGATGAAGAGCACCTCGCCGGGCGTCAGGCTCGACAGCAGCGCCGCGAGGTCACCGGCATGCTGGATCGCGGGTCCGCTCGAGAGCCGCAACGGACGCTCGCTCTCGTGCGCCACGATCATCGCGAGAGTGGTCTTGCCCAGTCCCGGAGGACCGGACAGCAGGATGTGGTCGGCCGGTCGTTGCTGAATCCGCGCGGCATCGAGCAACAACTGCAGTTGCCCGCGCACCTTCGGCTGACCGACGAAATCCGCGAGCGAACCGGGGCGCAGCGCACCCTCGATGGCCAACTCGGACTCTTCAGCGACCGGATCGACCTCGCGGAACGCGCCATCCTCCGCTCCGGGATCAGCCACGGACGCCACCCTGTCGTGCGGGTCCGAGCGCCGCGAGCGTGACCCGCAAGAGCGCCGAAACACTCGCCCGGTCGGCCTCGCTTGCCTCTTCCGCCGCCGTCGTGACGGCCTCGGCGGCAACCCGCTCGGGCCAGCCGAGCCCCACGAGCGCCTGCGCGACCTGTGTCACGATGTCGGTGCTGGGAGTCGCGGACGTAGCCGACCGGGGCGCGACCGGGGCGATCTTGCCCGAGAGCTGCAGGACGATGAGCTTGGCGGTCTTCGGGCCGATGCCCGATACCTTGCGGAACGGTGCGTCGTCTTCGGCATGCACGGCCTCGGCGATGCGCTCGACCGTGAGCTGAGACAGAACACCGAGAGCCGACTTCGGGCCGACACCCGTGACCTGCAGGAGCAGCGAGAACACCTCAAGCTCTTCACGCGTCGTGAATCCGAAGAGGGAGAGCGAATCCTCGCGCACGATCAGGCTGGTGTGGAGCGCCAGGGTCTGACCGGCGTGCGCGGTTCGAGCGATATCGACGGGCACCGCGACGCTCAGGCCGACTCCCCCGACCTCGATCACGACCGAGTCCGCACCGGCATGCAGCACGACGCCGCGCAGTGACGAGATCATGTGTCGATCCTAGATCGATAGTCGTAGGTATGTTCGAGCGACACGCAGAGGCGATGGCGGATGCGTCAGCGCGAGCTGCGGACCAGGCGCTCGGCGTGGGCCCACGCGCGTTGCGCCGGGGTCAGCGGCGTCGAGCCCTGACCCCCTGTGGACCCCCCGGATCGCCACGCGTGACAGAGCGCCAGGGCCAGGGCATCCGCCGCGTCCGCGGGCTGGGGCAGCGCATCGAGCCGCAGGACCCGCGCGACCATCGTCTGAACCTGCCGCTTGTCCGCCGCGCCGTAGCCCGTGATCGCGGCCTTGACCTCGCTCGGGGTGTGGGTCTCGGCGGGCAGACCGTGCTCGGCCGCGAGCAGCAGGGCGACCCCGCTCGCCTGCGCCGTGCCCATGACCGTCCGCACGTTGTGCTGCGCGAAGACACGCTCGACCGCGACGACGTCGGGCCGATGCTCGGTCAGCACCGCCCGGATCCCCGCCGCGATCGTCGCGAGGCGCTCCGGAAGGGGCATGTCGGAGCCGGAACGGATGACGCCGACGTGCACGAGTCGACCCGACCGATCGGGTTCCACGTCCACGACGCCCACGCCGCAGCGAGTCAGCCCGGGGTCGATACCGAGCACGCGAAGGGAACGGGTGCGCACTCCCCCACGCTAGGCGCGCTGGATGCAACGCGCGTCGAGGCGCGCCCTACTCGTCGTTCTCGAGCTCTGCCTGGACCTCGGGGGTCAGGTCGAAGTTCGAGTACACGTTCTGCACGTCGTCGCTGTCTTCGAGCGCGTCGATCAGCCGGAAGACCTTGCGTGCGGTCTCGGCGTCGACCTCGACCTTGAGACTCGGCACGAACTCCACGTCGGCGGATTCGTAGTCGATGCCCGCGTCCTGCAGAGCGGTGCGGACCTTGACCAGGTCCGTGGCCTCGGTGATGACACCGAATCCATCACCGTGCGGCTCGATCTCTTCGGCACCGGCGTCGAGCACCGCGAGCATCACGTCATCCTCGCTCGCGCTGTCGGCCGAAACGACGATGACGCCCTTGCGGTGGAAGTTGTAGGCGACGCTGCCGGGGTCGGCCATCGTGCCGCCGTTGCGCGTCATCGCCGTGCGCACCTCGGCGGCGGCGCGGTTCTTGTTGTCGGTCAGACACTCGATCAAGAGAGCGACGCCGTTCGGGGCATAGCCCTCGTACATGATCGTCGTGTACTCGATCGACTCGCCGGTCAGGCCGGCGCCGCGCTTGATGGCGCGATCGATGTTGTCGTTCGGAACAGAAGTCTTCTTCGCCTTCTGGACCGCGTCGACCAGCGTCGGGTTGCCCGACATGTCGGCGCCGCCCATCTTGGCGGCGACTTCGATGTTCTTGATGAGTTTGGCGAACGACTTGGCACGGCGCGAATCGATGATCGCCTTCTTGTGCTTGGTCGTGGCCCACTTGGAATGGCCGGACATTCCTCCAGTTTACGACGCGGACGGATCCTGCACCGAACCCCGCGAGGCGACGATCTTCTGGAGGGTGCGCAGGTTGCGGTTCGTGGTGCGGGTCTTGTACGTCGTCTTCGCGAGGAGCTTCGCGAACGGGGTGTCGGTCGAGCTGCCCTTCGGCGGGTTCCAGTACACGACACCCGGGCCCGCTGAAACCGGGTCGATCGCGGAATCGAGGGACGCCGCGGCAACCGTCAACTCATTCCGCGTCACGGAGTCGACGCAGAACACGACCCAGGGCTGCCGCGTGTCGTCGGTCGCATCGAAGGGGAAGGATGCGATGGCCGCTTCGATCTCCGCACGCGCCACCAGCACGATCCAGGCGTCGTAGCCGAACCGATCACCGAGAGCCGCCTCGATCGCCGGCTTGAGATCGTCGCGCGAGCGTTCCGATGCGAACGCGGCGTTTCCGCTCGCGAGGACGGTGCGCACCTCGGCCAGCCCGAGACCGGAGAGCACGTCACGCAGCTCGGCGCTGCGGATCGTGATCCCGCCGACGTTCACTCCGCGCAGCAGCGCCACCCATTCGGTCACGTCGTCACCCTAGCCTCGGGCCACGACATCCGTCCGTTCGGAAGGTCTTGTCACGACGGAGGGCCGGATGCCAGGCTTCGGCCCTCCCGAATGACCACGACCTCCCGGCCGAACGCACACCGCACCCCGATCACGCGGATCCGCGCACAGCCTCCAGGAACAGCTGGTGGAATCGGCGCTCGCCCGTCACCTCGGGGTGGAACGCGGTGCCCATCAGGGCCCCCTGGCGGACAGCGACGACGCGACCGTCGTGCAGCGCGGCCAGCTCTTCCACGGCCGGACCGTGCTGCTCGACGAGTGGCGCACGGATGAAGACGGCGTGGACGGGTGGCGCACCCAGCACGGGCACCTCGAGCTCCGTTTCGAACGACTCGGTCTGCCCGCCGAAGGCATTCCGGCGCACCGTCACGTCGAGCCCGCCGAACGTCTCCTGCCCGACGATCCCGTCGGTGATGCGATCGGCGAGCAGGATGAGTCCGGCACACGTGCCGTACATCGGCATCCCGGCCGCGATCGCATCCCGGATGGGCTGCTGCATCCCGAACGCCCGCGACAGCTTGTCGATCGCGCTCGACTCGCCGCCGGGCAGCACGAGTCCGTCGACGGCCGCGAGTTCGGCGGGGCGGCGGACGAGCGAGACCTCGGCACCCAGCTCGGTCAGGACGCGCGCGTGTTCGCGCACGTCGCCCTGGATCGCGAGCACACCGACGCGAGGACGGTCGTTCATGCCGCGGCGACTACCAGCCGCGCTCGGCGAGACGGTGCGGTGCGGGCAGATCGGCGACGTTGATGCCGACCATGGCCTCGCCGAGCCCGCGCGAGACATCCGCGACGACCTGAGCGTCGTCGTAGAAGGTCGTGGCCTTGACGATCGCCGCGGCTCGCTCGGCCGGGTTGCCCGACTTGAAGATGCCCGAGCCGACGAACACGCCGTCCGCGCCGAGCTGCATCATCATGGCGGCGTCCGCGGGAGTCGCGACACCGCCGGCGACGAACAGGACGACCGGAAGCTTGCCGGTCTCGGCAACCTCGGCAACGAGGTCGTAGGGCGCCTGCAGTTCTTTGGCGGCGACGTAGAGTTCGTCCTTCGTCATCGAACGCAGACGATTGATCTCGCCCGAGATCGTCCGGATGTGCTTGGTGGCCTCGGAGACATCCCCCGTGCCCGCTTCGCCCTTCGAACGGATCATCGCGGCGCCCTCGGTGATGCGACGCAGCGCCTCGCCCAGGTTCGTCGCACCGCAGACGAACGGAACCGTGTAGCCCCACTTGTCGATGTGATTGACGTAATCGGCCGGTGAAAGAACCTCGGACTCGTCGATGTAGTCGACGCCGAGTTGCTGGAGCACCTGCGCCTCGACGAAGTGTCCGATGCGGGCCTTCGCCATGACGGGGATCGACACCGCGGCGATGATGCTGTCGATCATGTCGGGGTCGCTCATGCGCGAAACGCCCCCCTGGGCGCGGATGTCGGCCGGCACGCGCTCGAGGGCCATGACGGCGACGGCTCCCGCGTCTTCGGCGATCTTGGCCTGCTCGACGTTGACGACGTCCATGATGACGCCGCCCTTCAGCATCTCGGCGAGGCCGCGCTTGACGCGGGCCGTTCCGGTGGTGGCAGAGGTCACAGTCGGGGTCCTTTCGCGGTGCAGCCGGCCGGAGCGGGTGCCGGCCGGTTTGGCATAGGCCAAAAGATAGCATGAGGTTGATACGGTCGACGCGCGAGCAGAGGATGCAGGTGGCACAACGGATCAGTGGCGGCACGGCGGCGGAGATCGCCGACAGCGTTCGCGCCCTGCTCGAGCGCGCGGACCTCGCGCCGGGCGACCTCCTCCCGCCCGTGCGCACTCTCGCCGACGAGCTCGGCGTCAATCGCAATACGGTCATGGCGGCCTACCGGCAGCTGGCCGGCGCCGGTTTGGTCATCACGCGCGGGCGGGCGGGCACGCGCGTCGTCGAACGCTCCCCCGTCGCGCAGGAGGGCTTCGCCGAACGCGGCTCGTTGCGCGATGTGGGCACGGGCAACCCCGACCCGCGCTTCATCCCCGATCCGTCCGCCGCGCTGGCCGCGATGGCCGGGCGTCCGATCCTGTACGGCGAGCCCGTCATCGACCCCGGCCTCGCCGCGTGGGCCGAGGAGTGGATGCGCGCCGACCTCGGCGATCGTCCGCATCGGCTCACCGTCACGAGCGGCGCGGTCGACGCGGTCGAGCGGATCCTGGCGCAGGCGCTCACGCGCGATGACGCGGTGGCGCTCGAGGACCCGTGCTTTCTCGCCAGCATCCAGACGGTGCGCCTGGGCGGCTACCGCGCCGTGCCGGTGCCCGTAGACGACGAGGGGATGACCGTGGACGGCCTCCGCGCGGCGCTCGAGCAGGGCGTGCGGGCCGTCGTCTGCACGCCGCGCGCGCAGAATCCGACCGGCACGAGCCTGAGCGCCACGCGAGCGGAGCAGCTGCGCGCGGTGCTCGCCGAGCATCCGTACGTTCTGATCATCGAGGACGACCATTTCTCGCTGCTCTCGCGCGAGCCCTTCCACTCGCTCGTCGGGCCGGACCATCGACGGTTCGCGCTGGTCCGCTCGGTCTCGAAATTCCTCGGGCCGGACATGTGCCTGGCGATCGTCGCCTCCGACCCGCGCACCGCCGATCGTCTCGCGCTTCGGCTCAGTCCCGGCACCACGTGGGTCAGTCATCTGCTGCAGCGGCTCGTCCTGGCCCTCGTCACGGACGACGGGGCGCGCGAAACGGTCTCGGCCGCCGCCGCGCACTACGCGGAGCGCAACGCCGCGTTCGCCCGCCTGCTGCGCGACGTCGGTCTGACCTCCGTCGGCACGGACGGCCTGAACCTGTGGGTGCCGTTGCCGGTACCCGCGTCATCCGTCGCGGCGGGGATGCAGGAGCGCGGATGGCTCGTCCGCACGGGCGATGAGTTCGTGCTGGGCGATCCCGCTGCGGCCCGGCACCTGCGTCTCACCGTGCACGATCTGTCCGATACGGACGCCGAGAGGCTCGCCGCCGACCTCGACGAGACGGTCTGCGCGGCTTCACGCACCGACGGAATGCGATGATCGTTCGATGAAGGTGCTCTCCATCCAGTCCGCCGTCGCCTACGGTCATGTCGGCAACTCCGCCGCCGTCTTCCCGCTCCAGCGCATCGGCGTCGAGGTGCTTCCGGTCTACACGGTGAACTTCTCCAACCACACCGGGTACGGCGCGTGGCGCGGGCCCCTCATCTCTCCCGATGACGTGCGCGACGTGATTCTCGGCATCGAGGAGCGCGGCGTGCTGCCTCAGATCGACGTCGTCCTGTCGGGCTATCAGGGCGGCGAGGGCATCGGCGACGTGATCCTCGACGCCGTGGCGCGGGTGAAGGCCGCGAACCCCGCCGCGATCTACGCGTGCGATCCCGTGATGGGAAACGCGAAGTCCGGATGCTTCGTCGCCCCGGCGATCCCCATCCTCCTGCGCGACCGCGTCGTTCCCGCCGCGGACATCATCACCCCCAACCAGTTCGAACTGGGATTCCTCACCGGCACCGAGCCGAGCGACCTGGATTCGACGCTTACTTCCGTCGACGCGGCGCGTGCGATGGGTCCCTCGACCGTGCTCGTCACGAGCGTCGAGCGACCCGACCGACCCGAGGGCACGATCGAGATGCTGGCGGTCACGGACGACGGTGCCTGGATCGTGCGGACCCCGCGCATCCCCATGAAGGCCAACGGCTCGGGCGACGTCACCGCGGCACTCTTCACGGCCCACTTCACTCGCACGGGCGACGCCGCGGACGCACTCGCGCGAACGACCTCGAGCGTTTTCGACCTGCTCCAGCTCACGCACGACGCCGGAGAGCGCGAGCTGCAACTCGTCGAGGCCCAGGAGGCCTACGCGCACCCGCGGATGCAGTTCGAGGTCACCCGGGTGCGCTGAGTCCGCACGTTATCGCACGCGATGCGTGCGGCGCGGCGGTGGGAGCAGCGGCTCAGGACGCAGCGGGCCAGGCATCCGCGATGGCCCGGCGAACGTCGCCGAGCAACTGCGGAAGCGCTTTCGTGCGCGCGATGATCGGGAAGAAGTTCGCGTCGGTCGCCCAGCGCGGAACGATGTGCTGGTGCAGGTGCCCCTCGACCCCCGCGCCCGCGACCCGGCCCTGGTTCATGCCGATGTTGAAGCCGTCGCACTTCGAGACCTCGCGCAGCACCCGCATCGCGGTCTGTGTGAGCGCGGCGATCTCGTCGACCTCTTCGCGCGTCGCCTCGTCGTACAGGCCGACGTGACGGTACGGGCACACGAGCAGATGACCGGAGTTGTACGGGAACAGGTTGAGCAGAACGTAGGCGGTCTCGCCACGCGCGACGATCAACCCCTCTTGGTCGCTCATCTGCGGGGCGGCATCGAACGGGCAGTCCAGGCGCAGCGGCTCGGGACCCGCCTGGATGTAGGCCATCCGGTGCGGGGTCCAGAGACGCTGGAACTCGTCGGGAACCCCCGCGAGATCGGATGCCGCGATCAGGTCCGGGTCATCTGCGCCCGGGAAAGGATCCGTCACGCGAGGTCCTCGGCCGTCGACACCTGGGCGTGCGACGCGATGGCCGCGACGATCCGCTCGATCGCCTCGTCCACCGGCACACCGTTCGTCTGCGTGCCGTCGCGGAACCGGAACGAGACCGTTCCGCCGGCGCGGTCGGCCTCGCCGACGATCAGCTGCACCGGCACCTTGGCGGTCGTGTGCGTGCGGATCTTCTTCTGCATCCGATCGTCGGAGTTGTCGACCTCGGCGCGGACCTCGCGTTCGCGCAGACGCGCGATCACGTCCTCCAAGTACGGCGCATAGTCCTCGGCGACGGGGATCCCGACGACCTGAACGGGCGAGAGCCACATCGGGAACGCGCCGGCGTAGTGCTCGAGCAGGATGGCGAAGAAACGCTCGATCGACCCGAACAACGCCCGGTGGATCATGATCGGCCGGTGCTTCTCACCGTCCGGCCCGGTGTACTCCAAGTCGAAGCGGTCGGGCAGGTTGGGGTCGACCTGGACGGTCGACAGTTGCCAGGTGCGGCCGATCGCATCCTTCGTCTTCAGGTCGATCTTCGGGCCGTAGAACGCCGCCTCGCCCGGGACCTCGGTCAGTTTGAGCCCGCTCGCCAACGCCACGTTTCGCAGGGCGTTCGTGGAGTAGTCCCAGAATTCCTGGGTGCCGATCCACTTCGAGCTCTCGTCGTCGCGCATCGACAGCTCGAGCTCGAAGTCGTCGAGGCCGAAGTCGCGCAGCATCGAGATGACGAACTCGAGCACGCGGGTGGCCTCGGACTCGAGCTGCTCGGGGGTGACGAACAGGTGCGAGTCGTCCTGGGTGAATCCGCGCACGCGGGTCAGGCCGTGGAGGGCGCCCGAGAGCTCGTTGCGGTAGACGGTGCCGTTCTCGGCCAGGCGCATCGGTAGGTCACGATAGCTGCGCGCACGCTCCTTGTAGATCAGGATGTGCATCGGGCAGTTCATGGGCTTCAGGTAGTAGTCGGTGCCCTGCTTGGTCACCACACCCTCGGCATCGCGCTCCTCGTCCATGCGGATGGGCGGGTACATGCCCTCGCGATAGGTCACCAAGTGGTTCGACTGGAGGAAGAGGTCTTCTTTGGAGATGTGCGGGGTGTACACGTAGGTGTAGCCGCCCGCGATGTGGCGGCGGCGCGCATGCTGTTCCATCTCGCCACGGATGATGCCACCCTTCGGATGCCACACCGACAGACCCGAGCCGATCTCGTCCGGGAACGAGAACAGGTCGAGCTCTTTGCCGAGCTTTCGGTGGTCGCGCTTCGCGGCCTCGGCCAGGCGCTCCTGGTAGGCGCGCAGCTCGTCCTTCGTCGGCCACGCGGTGCCGTAGATGCGCTGCAGCTGCGGGTTCTTCTCACTGCCACGCCAGTAGGCGGCGGCGATGCGGGTCAGCTCCCACCCGTTGCCGAGCATGCGGGTTCCGGGCACGTGCGGGCCGCGGCAGAGGTCCTTCCAGACCGTTACGCCGTCGCGATCGACGTTGTCGTAGATCGTCAGCTCTCCGGCCCCGACCTCGACGCTCGCGCCGTCGGCGGCATTCGACGCGCTCTTCAGATCGATCAGCTCGAGCTTGAACGGCTCGGATGCGAGTTCTGCCCGAGCCTCGTCATCCGTCACCACACGACGCACGAAGCGCTGGCCTTCGCGGACGATGCGCTGCATCTCTTTCGTGATGGCCTTGATCTTCTCGGGCGTGAACGGTTCTGCAACACCGAAGTCGTAGTAGAAGCCGTCCTCGATCGGCGGACCGATGCCGAGGTTCGCCTGCGGGTCGATGCGCTGGACGGCCTGTGCCAGCACGTGGGCGGTGGAGTGTCGCAGGATCGACAGGCCCTCCGGGCTGTCGATCGTGACGGGCTCGATCGCATCCGTCTCGGATACCTGCGTCGCGAGATCCTTCAGCTCACCGTTGACGCGAAGCGCCACCACGGAGCGGTCGGGGAACAGCGCGAAGCCGTCGGCGGGATAGGACACGTCGGGCGATGGGGCGACGTCGGTCACGGGAACTCTCCAGGTGGCTCGGATTTCAGGCTACTCAGCTTCGGGCGCACCGCGCCCCGCCCGCTCAGGCGTTCCGCGTTCGCCCGTCGAGATGCACGCGAACGCAGGCAGCGGCGTGGAAATCCATGGCCCGATTCTAACCGGGGCGGACAGACGCCGGTCCGCGGAGGCATCCTCCCGCGAACCGGCGCCCCGTCATCCGAACTCGGCGTCGCTCAGCGGAACATCATCTTCTCGTACAGCGTCCGCCCCGTGACGTGGTCCTTCAGGTCGACCAGATCGATCTTCAGGTCGAGATCGGCGTTGAAGTCGTAGTACATCGGATGTGAGCCTGCGTGCAGCAGCGCCGACAGACCGTGGCGGGGAGTGGACATGTCGAGCGATTCGATGAGTGTCGGGTTCGTGACGGTCATCGCGATGCTGCCGCGATCGGTCTGCCACGTCCATTCGAGCCGCTCGGGGTACGACTGGTGTCCCGGGCCGCGGACATCCCCGCTCGTCACCAGGCGCAGCGGCAGCAGGTCGTCCGTGATCACGGTCTCGCCCTTGGCCAGGAAGAAGGTCGGGATGTTCATCTCGCCGAGCCCGAGCAGGCCCTTGGTCGTCATCCGCACGTAGACGATCGTGTAGTCGCCGACGTGGGCACGGCCCCAGAACCAATGGTCGAGGAACGACCCCATCAGGTGATTACCCCAGTTGTGATCGTGATACGCGCTGCCCGACGTCTCGGTCGTCGTGCCGCCCTCGGTGATCCGCGCGGTGACCGTGCCGTAAGGCACCGGCACGACCCACGCGAGGTAGTGGGTGCGCTTCGAGTCGAAGTAGGTGATACCGGCACCCGGACGCCAGGACGGTGCGGCGCGCGTGATCGTGACGTCGGCGACCAGGTCGTCGGCCTCGATATGCAGCTCGTAGGTATCGAGATCTCCCGTCACCGTGCTGTTGCCGATCCGCACATCGCAGCGATCCTTCGACGCGCTGAACTGGTCGGCCGGGAACGTCGGGGTCAGGTGGCGGCGCGTGCCATCCGGGAGCTGACGGATCACGAGCAGCGTCGGCGTGAGAGGACCGGATGGGTCTGTGTGGGGCTTGTTCGAGAAGGTCACGACGAGAGTGGACCCGTCGTCGAGCTGGCAGTCGAAGTACCACCACTCGAACGTGCTGTCGGCCGCGTCGGCGGCGCGGTAGCCGTCCTCCCAGACCGCGACGGTGTCGCCCAGGCCGAGCGCGGCGAGGTTCTCTTTCTGGGACACCGCGAGGCTGTCGCGGAAGGCGTCGGTGTCGGGAAGGTCATGGGCCATGGTCATCCTCTCGTCGGGTCCACGTCTGACCCTCGGGGGACAGCCGGGGTCCCGAGGCGACGTGGCGAGTGTCACGCGATCCGCGGCGTTGTGCAGTGGATCGGGGAGCGTGAACGACCACAAGCTATCGCCCGCCCGCGCGCGGGGGAGACACGACACGGCGCGTGGTCGCCAACATCGGGTGACATCTCGGGGCCGCAAGATGGACCATGTGAAACTCGCGATCATGGGCGCCGTCCTGCTCGCGGCGGGTGCCCTCGCGATCGTCACCGGGGTGCTGCCCGCGGGCGACGCGTTCGAGATCTTCGACCGTGTCTGGCCGATCCTGCTGTTCGTCGTGGCCGTCACAGTCGTTGCGGAGCTGGCGTCGATTGCGGGCGTCTTCGACATCGCGGCATCCGTCCTCGCGCGGCTCGGACGGGGCAGAACCTGGGCGCTCTGGTTTCTCGTCGTCGCGCTCGCCGCAGCGGCGACGGCCTTCCTCTCCCTCGACACGACGGCGGTCCTGCTGACGCCGGTCGTGATCTCGGTCGCTCGAGCGCGACGCCTCGACCCCTTGCCGTTCGCCTTCACGACCGTGTGGCTGGCGAACACCGCGTCGCTCGTGCTGCCGGTCTCGAACCTCACGAACCTGCTCGCGGCGCATCGCCTCGGCGATCTCGGCACCCCCGCCTTCGTGGCACTGCTCGGGCCGTCCGCGCTCGTCGCGATCGTGGCATCCGTCGTGCTGCTGGGGCTCTTCTTCCGCGGCGGGCTCGCTGGGCGCTACGGCACCGCTCCCCCGCCACGCGTGCACGATCGGTCACTGCTCATCGCCGCCGGGATGGTCGTCGCGGTTCTGCTTCCGCTGCTCGTCTCGGGATTGGAGCCGTGGGTTCCGGCGGTAGGCGCAGCCGTCGTGCTCGGCGCCGTCTTCCTCTGGCGCTCGCCGCGAACGCTGCGCGTCGGCCTCGTTCCGTGGCAGCTCGTGGTGTTCGCGTCGGGCCTGTTCTTGACGGTCGGCTCCGTCGAGGCCCTCGGGTCGGGCGCGATCGTCACGGCGCTCACGGGAACGGGCGACGATCTGTTCTCGTTATGGCAGGTCGCGGGCATCGGGATGCTGGGGGCCAACGTCACCAACAACCTGCCCGCGTATCTCGCCCTCGAGTCAGCTGCCGGATCACCCGTTCGTCTCGCCGCGCTGCTCATCGGAGTGAACGCGGGGCCCCTGATCACTCCCTGGGCCTCACTCGCGACGCTGCTCTGGCACCAGCGGCTGCACGCACTCGGCGTGGACGTTCCCTGGCGCCGCTACGTGCTGCTCGGCCTCGTGGGCGCGCCCGTGATCGTGGGGCTGGCAGTCATCCCGTTGACGCTCCGATGACGATCACGGCGCGGCCCGGCGAGCTGAGGTGGTCAGGCGAGATCGGGTCGGACCGCGCCAAAACTTCCCCGCGGCTCCGCGTCCTGCTCGATGGGGTCCGCAGTTGTTTCCGCCGTCGCTTCCCTGTTCCCCGGGTCCGTTTGGTGGGGTGCGGTCGGCTCGGGTGCTGATTCGCGCTTGTTCGGATCTGTCATTTCGGGCTCGTTCGGATCTGTCATGTTGTCAGCCGATCAGAAGCCGCACCGAAAGTCAGGGGCCTTGACACGGTCCGCACGCGTGCTCGGGATTCGCCTCGCGCCAGCGAACGGTCGCGAACGGCTTCATCCGCGCCACGGATCGAGCGACATGTGACAGTTCGAGGACAAGCAACACCCCGAATGCAGAAAACCCCCGGAATTCCGGGGGTTTCTCTGTGCGCGATACTGGGATCGAACCAGAATGCGGGAGGATCGCCACTACCCCGTCATTCCGGCGCGATGCCAGTCATAGAGCGGGATCGCGCCCCATCGTGTTAAGGTCAGTAGCGGACACTAAGGGACACGAATTGCCAGCCCTTAGGACACGTTAGGACACGACGTTAGGGGCACGGCATGGCGACGAAGCGCAAGGCCGCGGAGATCACAGACTCGCTCGGTCGCACACGCAAGGCCGAGCGCGCATCGTTCGGCAAGATCCGCGCGACGGCCGGCGGGAAGCGATTCCACGCGAGCTACGTCGGCCCCGACGGCGTGCGCCACAACGCCCCGATGACGTACGACACCCGCGGCGACGCCGAGACGTGGCTGGGCGGCGAGCGTGCGGCCATGGCGTCGGGCTCGTGGACGTCGCCGGGCGCGGGCGCTGCCGCTGCCACCGCGAAGGCGCAGACGCTCGGCCAGTACGCCGAGACGTGGATCGCCGAGCGCACAAACGCGAAGGGAGACAAGCTCAAGCCGCGCACGCGGGAAGAGTACACACGCCTAGCCGCCGGCCCCCTCGCGGATCTCGGCGCCCTCACGCTCTCGGCGCTCACGCCGGCGAAGGTGCGGACGTGGCGCACGGCGCAGATGGACACCGGCAAGAAGACGCAGACGTCGCGCGCGTACGGTCTGCTCAATGCGATCTGCGCGACGGCCGTACTCGACGGGCTGCTCGCGTCCAACCCGTGCGTCGGCATCCGCGGCGGCCAGTCCACCCACACCGGGCGGAAGGTTATCCCTCCCACCGACGAAGAGTTAGACGTGATCCTCGAGGCGATCACGCCCCGCTATCGGGCGCTCGTGATCGTCGCCGCTATCGGCGGCCTTCGCTACGGCGAAGCGACCGCCCTGCGCGCGAAGGACGTCGTCGTCGAGCCGGACGTCGTACGGATCAAGGTCGAGCGTGGTGTCGTGCGCACGTCCAGGGGCATCGTGTCCGGCGATACGAAGAGCGACGCCGGCGTGCGCCCGGTCGCGATCTTCGGGCCGGATGCCGCGATCATCGCCGAGCACGTGCGCGAGAAGATCGGCGATGCCCTGCTCTTCCCGGCGGCCGACGGCGAGGGGTTCCTCGCTCAGTCCGCGTTCTGGCGTCACTGGAATGAGGCGCGAACGGCCGCCGGGCGCGGCGACATGCCGTTTCACGCGCTGCGGCACTACGCCGGCACGAGATACGCCCAGACGGGCGCCACGCTCGCCGAGACGATGAAGCGGCTCGGACACTCGACGCCGGGCGCTGCGATGAGATATCAGCACGGCGGCAACCGCGACGACGAGCTCGCGGCGCGGATGAGTCGCCGGTCGACGACGGCTTAGCACGCCCCTCCGACACAGCAAGAGCCCCCTCGACGAGTGGAACGTCGAGGGGGCTCTCTCATCGCGCGAGGCGCGGAACCTGGGGCGGTGAAAGGATGCCGGAAAGGCGTGCCCCAGGGGTCTATCAGGTGTGGCCGAGGCGCGGGTCGGCCGGGCCGCCCTGCCAGACAACGATGCGGCTTCCGACCGCCGTGAGGTCGGTTGCGCGCACGCCGGGCGCGCGGATCGCGCCGTTGACTTGCGCGTCGGCGAGCACGTTGAGCGAGCCGCCGATCGTGACGTTCCCGGCGAGATACGAAGCGACGTAGGCCGCCACGGTCGAGTTGATCGCGTTCTGGATCTCGATATTCGTCCAGCGCGTCGCCGCCCAGGCGTCGATCTGCGCCTGGATATTCGCGATCAGCGCCTGCAACTTCGCGACCGTCGATCCGAGCGATTCCCCCGACGGGGCCTCGAGAGTGCGAAGCCGCTCCGACGTGCTGTCGAGTTCGTCGATCAGCCAGCCAAGCTCGGAGGGGATCGCGCCCTGTCGCGAGCTACGCATCGGCCGTGCTCATCTCGAGGTCACGGCGTAGCGTGTCAGAGAGTCGCACGAGCGACGCCTCCAGGCGCTCGAAGGCGGCCATGAGATCGGCGCGACTCGGCTCCGTGAGAAGCGCGGGCGCGGCGTTCACGAGTCACCCCGCCGCGTCACGAGCGAGGCCTGCCGGCGAGAGGCCGACGAGCCGCGGCCGGACCGCCCCTCGTCGTCGCCGTATGCCGGCTCGCGCTCGTCGTCGCGGTCCTCGGCGACCTCCTCCGCGCGGGTGACGAGCGCGGCCTGGCGCTCGCTATTCGACTTCTTCGCCTGTCGGCGGGTGAGCTCCCTCTCGAGGGCGTTCTTACGGTCTTCGAGTGCATCTCGCGTGGTCACGGTCGGATTCCTTTCGTAGGGGTGATCGGTGTTTCGGGGTTGAGGCGGCCGTGCTGAGTGAGCCAGACGACGGCCGCCGCCCGGTTCGCTGCGAGGGTGTGGCCGTGGTCGTAGAGGTCGCAGTAGCCGGCGGCCGCGCATTCGGGGAAGAGGCGCGAGTGGGCGTCCGGGAGATCGCGGCACTTCCCGCAGACGATCGCGCCGGTCGCCGCCTCGCGCTCTTCCGGCGACGAGACGGGCGGGAGCGCGGAGAGAGGCGTGAGGACCGTATGCCACGCCCTCGCCGGGATCTCGCGATCGCATAGGACGCACAAGAAGGGAGGGTGCGCGTAGGGGTTCGTGGAGGTCATTCGTCGTCTCCGTCCGTGATGTATGGGTAGAACACGCCGTCCTTCTGGTAGCCGGCGGGGCCGACGGCGGGGCCTCGGCGACGTCTGCGCGGCTTCTCCGGCTTCGGGGGCTCGATATCCGCGGGCGGCGCTTCGGGCGCGGGAGACGGGCGCGTGGCGCGCGGCTGGTCGTCTCCCATGCCGGCTGCTGCGCGGTGGAGGGCGTAGCGGTCGACGACCGGGCGCTTCGCCGCCTTCCTGCGGTCGCGTTCGGCGATTGTGATGATCGCGAAGAGAAGCGGGAGCTCGGCGACCGGTGCCGGCTTCGCATTCGGGCGCTGCCGTCGCGCCTCGAGGTAGTAGGCATCCGCCCACGCCTTGCGCTCGAGGACCGTCATCCGATCCCACTTCGCGAGCGCCTTCGCTTTGCGGCGATCCCACTTCGCGGCGCTCCGGGCCTTCTCGGCGTCGAGTTTCGCCTGCGTCATCCCCGGCTGCGCGAGGCGCGTCCGGTCGAGAAGGGCGATCGTCTCGAGCATCTGCTGGAGGGCCTCGTCCGGCTTCTCTTCCTCCCTCTTGCTACTCGGCTTACGCATCGTCCGCACCGGCCTTGATCGTGAGGCCGAGCATCCGCACCCGCGCGGCATCCGCGGCGAGAATCGTCCGGTAACAGGCGTTGCGCTCGGCGATCGTCTCCGCGCTCGCAAGGTCGATATTCGCCTGCCGGATGATCTGGTCCTGGCGATCCTCGACCTCTGCGCGGATGAGGTCGGGATCCTGCTGCCCCAGAAGGTGCTCGTATCCGACGCGCGCGAGTTCTTCGACCTCGACCTGGGTACGGCCGAGCGAGCGAGCGATCGTGCCCCATCCTGTCCCGGTGCGCCGGAGGGCGATCGCGCGGACCGCGTCTTCTACGTCGCGTTCGCGCATGCGCGCGGCGGCCTTCTCGATCTCGCCGGCCTTCTTCTTGCCGCTCACGAGGTCACCCCCAGCGCGACGACGGCGCCTAGGCCCGTGCACGTCCCCGAACACTTGCCGTGGGAGTGTGCGACGCGCTCGCGCTCGCGGCATTCCGTGGCCGCCTCGAGCGTCGGGAACAGGTCGACGTTGTTCCACACGGTGCCGTATGGATCGACGCAGACGTGGTGATACGCGAACCGCCCCGACGTGCCGCCCTCCCAGCCGAAGCGGACATGACGATCGGCGAGCGCGCATTTCACCCACGCCTCGATCGTCCGATGCTTTGACGCGCACCGGCACCGGCTGTAGCCGTTCGCGCGCAGAATGGCGAGCGCGCGCCGGCCGAGCGCACTCACGCTTCCACCTCGTCGTCCTCGTCCTCGTCGCCGAGATCATCGAGGCTGTCGTCGTCGCCCTCGGCTTCCGCCTTTGCGGCCTGCGCGGCGGCCTTCTCGTCCGCCTTGAGATCGTCCAGGATCTCCGTCGCGTAACCGATCGCCGTGTTGAGGTTCGACTGCGCCTCGGCGACGTACAGGCCGGGAGCGCCGCCCATGCCGCCCGACCGTGCCGTCGGCGGAACGGGAGCGAACTCACCCCCAGCGCGCACGTGGCCGAGTGCCGCGAGGATCGCGAGGGAGCCGCTGAGCTGCGTCTCGGCCTTCCGGGCGATGCCGGCGGCACTCGCGAGGGAGAGGACCGCGGCGTCGGCGGCCGTCCGGGCCTCGGCCGCGAGCGCCGGCGCGTGATGCTCGACGGCGCTCGCGTATGCGAACCGCTTCGCCTGTAGGTTCGCGATCGCGACCTCCCAGTCGAGATCGAGGTCGCCGAGGCGCTCTTCGGCTGCGCGCGCCTTCTTCTTGAGCTTCTTGGCCTCCCCTGCGTCGCCGCCCTTCTGGCCGGCTTCGGCCGCTGCGAGCCGAGCGTCCTCGGCGTAGCGCACGGGGTCACCCTGCGCGGCCGCGCGCTCGCGGTTGATCGCGACGAACGCGACGTGCGCCTCGAAGAGGGCCTCGCTCGCCGCGGTGACCGCCTTGACGTCGGCGCCGACGATGACGGGGACGCGGTTATGCATGCCGCCGTGGCTGGTGTAGGTCAGATCCTGAGTGTGCACTTCGTTCTCCTAGTTGGTGTGGTGGGTTGGTGTGACGAATGAATCGAGGACGGCCTCGTTCGGCCGCAATCCGACGCCGAGCCAGACGCGGGCGGACGTGCCGCCAATCGTGCGCTCGGCGTACTGCACGCGGTTTCGCGTGAAGATCTCGTGCGACTTGAGGCGCGACGTGATGAGCCGCTGCGACCATGCCGTGTGACCGTTGGACGAGAGCCAGGCGCGGAACCGCTCGGCGAGCCCTGTCGTCGATACGATCGCGTCGGGCCCGAAGACGAGGGAGTCGTTCGCGAAGGCCATGACGAGATCCGACGTCGCGCGTAGTGCGTCCGTGTCGTCGAGGACGCGCGCCGGCGGCTCAGGCGTGCGCATGCCGGCGTCATACCAGCGACGGGCACCCTCGATTACCCACGCGAGGACCGCGGCGTCACGGCCGCCCCTGCCGCTTTCGAGTCGCGAGCGCAGGCGACGGTCGGCTTTACGCTGCCCGTCGCCGACCGGCTCGTTCACGTAGCGATAGGGGAAGCGCACGAAGGCGAGCCGCCTCCACGTCCCGTGATCCGTCTCGGCGATCTCCGGCTCGTAATTCGTGCTCATCATGAGCGTGTGCGTCGGGATGAACTCGACGTAATCGCGATAGAGCCGCCGGCCCTTGAGCGTCGGCGTTCCGATCGTGTCTTTCAGCCGCTTGACGCTGAGCCGCCGCCCTTCGGGAAGCTCTTCCGAGATCGCGAGGCGTACGCCTTGGAGACTCATGATCTCGAGCGGGGTATCTCCCGGCGCTGCGAGCAGCAGACGCTCCGGGGCGACGATCGCGTAGTCGCCGAGTGCTCGGAGTAGCGCGGCGAAGTACGTCGACTTGCCGTTCTCGCCCGTGCCCTGGCCGATGATGAGACGGTCGTCGTCGGGCGTGTGCCCGGTCGCCGCCTGGCCGGCGCGGATCTGCATCCAGTCCCGCGTCTTCTTCGGTAGCGCCTCGAGCGCCGTCTCCCAGTCCTCATGCGCCGCTCCCGGCTTGTACGGGGCGCGCGTGACCTTCGTGAGAAGAAGGGCGGGGTCGTGCGGGCGGACCTCGCCCGTCGGCAGGTGAACGATGCCGCTCGGCGTGTTGAGGACGTCGGGATCGGCGTCGAAGGCGTCGGCGCTGCGCTCGAGAATGCCTCGGATGAGTTGCGCCGCGTTGACGATCGTTGTCTTCCGGCGAAGCCAGACGGCCACGCGGTCCTCGCGGCGCCGGTAGTGATCGGCGCCGAGGTCTTCCAGATACGCGCGCACGAGTTCGAGGACGTGCTCATGGCTCACGTCTGCCCAGCGCATCCCGTCGTACTTGAGCCAGCCGCCGGCGACGAACGAGAGCACGTCGCGGAAGTGATCGGCGACGACGACCGGAAGGTTCGCGTCGTCGAGGGAGCCGATCGGATCGGCCACACTCTCGCGCTCCGCTTTGCGCTTCTCGATCGCTTCGGGCTTGTTCCGTCGACGGATCGCCTTCCGCTCCGCCTTCGAGAGGGCGATCGTCCTCGGCGGGAGTCCGAGACGACGGATCGAGCCCTGCAGCGCGTTGTCCCAGTGCCGGCCGGCATCCGGCCAGCCGGCGGCGTACGTCTCGCGGCCAGCGTCGAGGGCGACTCCTACGCCGGGATGCCCCTTCACGCCGAGCCCGACGAGCTCCGTCACCGCCGCGAGCATGTCGGGGTGCTGCATGCCCTCGCTCGTGATCGTCTCGAGCGCGGCCTGCACTTCTGGCGACGGCATCCCATCGGCGAGGCGTTCGCGCAGCGCGTTCTCGTCGGCCGATGGTGCTCGATCGATGCCGTCGGCACCGGGCGCGCCGCCCTGTGCCTTCGTGACGAGCATCCAGTCGGGCGCCGCGGTGAGCTTCGGCGCCTTCTTGAGCGCGGGACCGTAGTAGACCATGAGGCCGCCGCCGGATCGAATGTCGATCCCTTCGAGCCTGTCGCCCTCGTAGACGAGTCCGGCCGTGATCGTGAGGTCGATGCCCTCGGGGGCGGCGTAGACGTGGTGACGGGCGCCCTCGCGTTGCGTGGGATAGGTGAACGTGTCCGGCGGGGTGAGTCCCTTCGCCGCGAGGCTGTCGTCGCCGCCGGGGTCTACGTCGAGCACGACAATGCGGGCCGCTCCGGCGTAGACGCCGATCCATTGTCCACGACGCCACTCCGCACGGATCTTCGTCTCATCGGTCGTCGCCCAGTCCTTCCACGAGGTGCCCTTCGGGACGGCGGGCACCTTCGAGCGCTTGCCGTCGGGGGCCTCGTAGATCGTCACGGGGAAGACAGGCCAGCCGACCTTCGCGAGGGAGACGGCTACGTCGATCGTGTTCGAGGGCGCGGCGACCTTCGCGCCGCGGTCGGCGGTCACTCGGCGCCCCGGTTCCGGAACGCGGCCTCGGCTGCGCGGGCGGCCGCCTCGCGTGCCAGACGCAGGGCGAGGCGCTTCTTCTGCATCCGATTGTCGTAGACACGGCCGGGGAATCGCTCGTCGACGACGGTCAGCCAGAAGGCCTCCTCCTCGTCGCTGAGCGGCTTCGGCGTCGACACACGAGGCGGCAGGCCCTGCTCGGCCCGGCGTGCGTCATCCTTCGCCGTGCGCGCTGCGCGGACGCGGCGCATCTGCTCCCGCATCTCGTCCTCAGTCAGACTCGCGGCGCGGGCGTATCCGCCGATCACGCCGAGGGCGCGCATCTCTTCGCGGGTCCGCTTCCGGCGCGGCTCGCAGACGGCGGGATCGACGGCGGCCTTCTCCGGATGCCGGCGCTCGGCGCGGGCGCTCATCGAGCGGCCCTCGCGACGCTGAGCGGACGCCCGGCGATTGAGTCGAGGTCAACGCGGATACGTCGCGGCGAGATCCGCTCGGCGTAGATAGCGCCGCGCGAGATCTCGCGTCTGATCGTCCGGGCGGAGACTGTCGCCTCGGCGGCGGCATCTTCGACGGTCCCCCATCGGGGACGCTGAGCGGGAGGTGTGTGTGACAAGGGAAAGCCCCTAGGCGTGAGGAATCTCTCCCCGCCTAAGGGCTTAGGTGGCCGAGCGTCTTATATCCCGGGCTCTGCCCCCCGGCTATTCGGTTATCGGATTACGAGACGTCCGCGCGACTCGCGTCGCGCTTCGAGCTCGGGATACAGGGACGCGCCGCGCACTCGATAGTCGGAGCCGCACGGGCACACGAAGCGGTGCCGATAGTTGACGCCCGACGGCTGCGCGAACAAGTCGCCCGTCGTCCAGGCCTCAGCCGTTGCATCCTGCCGAAGCCAAGGCAACCCCTGCGCTTCGGACGTGACGATGCCGACGCGGCGGGGCTTGTGCCCCTTGCCGCAGTACACCGTCACCTGATCCATGCTCACACCGTAGCACGATGCGGCCCGACATGTAACCAACGCGCCGAGAAAAGTACCCGGTCAGAGGGCCTATCGGCTAGTGGCCGAGAGACGATCGTTAGAGGTCGTCACGAGGGCCCCGAAATGACCTCACCACGCTTGCCACACTTCATCTGGTACTTCCTCACACGAAGGATTTATTTAGGAAAGTTACCTAGAGAAGTGTGGCAAGCGTGGTGAGCACCGTTAGAACCCCGGAAACACGCGGATTGTCGCTAAGAGCCGAGATCCGCCGAAACTAGCGCAGGGCGTTTCCGCCGGCTCGCGCGGCGCCGTGTGCACTGTCGCCCGTGGAGTGCTGCGGAGGGGAGCTCGAGCGGGGCTCGTCGTGGCGCCGCTGCTTCGTAACTATGCGTCGTGGCCACCCTAACGAGAGGGCGGAGGGAGAGGCCCTCTATCGAGTCCGATCGTCGCACCTAAGGGCACGCTTAGGACACACGCTCTCCCGTAAACGCGAAAACCCCCGAGTTACCAGGGGTTTTCTCAGTGCGCGATACTGGGATCGAACCAGTGACCTCTTCCGTGTCAGGGAAGCGCGCTACCGCTGCGCCAATCGCGCCCACAAGGGGATTCAGTTGTGAATGGAGTGCTTGGAGGTGGCGACGGGATTCGAACCCGTGTAAACGGCTTTGCAGGCCGGTGCCTAGCCGCTCGGCCACGCCACCGTGTGGTTTGACCCCACGTGCCGTACGCTCCCCTGGATTTCTCCGGGACAGAACACTGCACTCGAGCGGATGACGAGACTCGAACTCGCGACCCCAACCTTGGCAAGGTTGTGCGCTACCAACTGCGCTACATCCGCGTGGGCCCCATCGTGCGGGGCGCCTCAATGACTTTAGCTGATCGTCGACGCCTCGACAAACCAGACCGGCTACACGCGTGTCGCGGCGGCACGTTCGGTCGGGCGCACCGCGATCCGGTATCATCGTGAACCGGCCCCAAGAGTCCTGGGGCGATTGGCGCAGTTGGTAGCGCGCTTCCTTCACACGGAAGAGGTCGTCGGTTCGAGTCCGGCATCGCCCACGTCAAGCCCCCGATGAACTCGGGGGCTCTTTCGTTTGCCAGCACGCCCAGACCCGACGAACTACTGCGGCACCGTCCAGCCGTAACGCACGCGCAAGACGCCCGCGACCTTCGCGAAGCGCGCACGATCGAGCGCCGCGGCCTCGCGCCGCATTCCGTCCATGTGCACCGCGTACACCTTGCCCAGATCGAGCCACGACGGTCGCCCGCGCGCATCCCACGGTCCCGGCCCCAGCGCCAAGTAGCTCGCGTCACCGTCGCGCGGTGTGCCGGTCAGCCGAAGCGCGTAGAACCAGTCCCCCGCTGCCCGCGCGATGACGAGCACGGGCCGATCCTTGCCCCGCCCGTCGTTCTCGACGTACGGCACCCAGGTCCAGACGATCTCTCCCGCGTCGGGCGCGCCATCCGAATCCGGCGCATATTCCAGCACGAGCGTGCGGGGTGGCACGACTGCCCGTGTCGCGAACGCTCCTGCGCTCCCGGGGATCGCGTCTGGCGCCCCCACGCGGCCCGAGCCACTCCGCCCTGCCGGACGGTGAAAGAGACGCCTCAGCGCGCCCAGGATGCCTCTGCGCTCCGCCATCCGGGAACTCTACCGACACCGGGCACGCCGAAGGGGCGCCGCGATCGCTCGCGACGCCCCTCCGAATCGTGCTGTGTCAGACCGGAGTGTCAGGCCCTGGTGTCGGCGAGGACGTAGCCCTCTTCGCCGTGAACGATCGTGTCGACGCCCGCGATCTCGTCTTCGTTCTTGATCCGGAAGCCCATGGTCTTCTGGATCGCGAAGCCGATGATGTACGCGAGAACGAACGAGTAGATCATGACCGAGAACGCGGCGATCGCCTGAACCAGCAGCTGCGTCGCATCGCCCGTGAAGAACAGGCCCGTGCTCGTGGCGAAGAAGCCGATGTACAGCGTTCCGATGAGACCACCGACGAGGTGGATACCCACGACGTCGAGCGAGTCGTCGAAGCCGAGCTTGTACTTCAGCTCCACCGCGAGGGCGCAGACGGCACCGGCGATGACACCGAGCAGGATTGCCCAGATCGGGTCGACCGCGGCGCAGGCGGGGGTGATGGCGACGAGACCAGCGACGGCACCGGAGGCGGCACCGACCGACGTCGGCTTGCCGTCCTTGATCTTCTCGACGATCAGCCACGCGAGCAATGCGGCGGCGGGAGCAGCGATCGTGTTGACGAACGCGAGCGCAGCGGTTCCGTCAGCGGCCAGTTCCGAACCGGCGTTGAAGCCGAACCATCCGAACCACAGCAGCCCCGCGCCCAGGAGGACGAACGGCGGGTTGTGGGGGACGTGAACGCCCTTCTGGAAGCCGACACGCTTGCCGAGCACCAGGGCGAGGGCCAGAGCCGCCGCACCAGCGTTGATGTGGACAGCAGTTCCACCGGCGAAGTCGATCGCGCCGACTCCGAACCAGGTCTGCATGCCGTAGGTGATCCAGCCGCCATAAGCGAAGCTTCCATCGTCGGCCAGGCCGAAGTTGAAGACCCAGCTCGCGACCGGGAAGTAGACGACCGTCGCCCAGATTGCGGCGAAGACCATCCATGCTCCGAACTTCGCGCGATCCGCGATGGCTCCGGAGACGAGTGCGACCGTGATGATGGCGAACGTGGCCTGGAAGGCGACGAATGCCAGCGGCGGGTACGCGGCGCCCTCAGGCGTCTCGAGGAGGCTGTCGAGGCCGATAGCCGACCAGTCGATGGCCCACGGGGCCACGATGCCCTCTGCACCGGGGAATGCCACGGCGTAGCCGTAGACCACCCACAGCACGCCAATAAGTCCCATAGCGCCGAAGCTGAGCATCATCATGCTGATGACGCTCTTGGCCTTGACCAGACCGCCATAGAAGAATGCAAGTCCGGGCGTCATCAGCAGGACGAGTGCCGCTGCTATGAGGATGAATGCGGTGTTGCCTTGATCCATCTCGAAGTGAACCTCTCTGCAGGGACGCAGTTGTAGCGTCGGGTGTCCCCAGTCTGGACAGAGATGGTTACGGCCGCGGTGGGATCGATGTTTCGCGCAGGTTACGCAACGCGCTCCCCGGTAAACATCGCGTTTCGCAGATCTTCCAGAAAACGGTGAATCGCCCTCCAGGGGCCCGTCTTTATGCCGCTGTGGAGGCGATGAGGCGCGAAACGGCCCTCAGATACTTCTTGCGGTACCCACCGGCGAGCATTTCGTCCGGGAACACCGTGTCGAGAGAGGCGCCCGTGGCCCGGATCGGCACCTGCGCGTCGTACACCCGGTCGATGAAAGCCACGAAGCGCAGCGCGGCCGATTGATCGGTGAGCGGCGCGACGTTTCGCAGGCCGACGACGTCGACGTTCTCGATGAGGCGGATGTACCGCGACGGGTGCACGCGAGCGAGATGCGCGACCAGCGCCTCGAAGTCGTCATCCGACACCACGCCGCTGCGCGAAGCATCCGCTATCGCCGCTTCGTACGCGGCATCGGCCAGCACCTCGGCGTGCCCGTCGAGCTTGCGCTGACGGTAGTCGACGCCGTCGATGCGGATCGTCTGAAAGCTCGCGGCCATGGCGTGGATCTCACGCAGGAAGTCCTGCGCCGCGAACCGACCCTCACCGAGCGCATTGGGCGGGGTGTTGCTCGTCGCGGCGAGTTTGGTGCCGGATGCCACGAGCTCTCCGAGCAGCCGCGTCATGACCATGGTGTCACCCGGGTCGTCCAGCTCGAACTCGTCGATGCAGAGCAGGTCCGCACCCCGGAACAGCTCGACCGTGTTCTTGTAGCCCATGGCCCCGACGAGTGCTGTGTACTCGATGAACGACCCGAAGTACTTCCGCCGCGCGCGCATGCCGTGATAGATCGCCGCGAGAAGGTGCGTCTTTCCGACACCGAACCCGCCATCGAGATAGACGCCGGGCTTGACCTCGGGCAGCTTCTTCGCCCGCGAGAACAGGCCCCCGCGCTTCGGTGCTTCGGACAGCCCCGAGAATGCGATGAGGGTGTCTTTGGCCTCTTGCTGCGACGGATAGTCCGGATCGACGCGGTACGTCTCGAACGTCGCCCGATCGAACTGCGGCGGCGGGACGAGGTGCGAAACCATCTCGGCGCCCGTCAGCGCGGGTTCGCGGTCGGCCAGGTGAACGATGCCCGTGGCGGTCGAAGCAGACATCCGGTCCTTGGTGTGTGTCAGAAGCGGCACGGCAGCATGCGTCGTGTCACATACCGACGAGGAGCATCCACGCCCCCGCCAGCCGATCTAGGGTTCTTGGAGACGGTTTCCACCCTATCCCCGCCGCGGCGGCCATCCGCCCCGCGACGATAGTGGTGCCCGTCCCCGAGACAGAGGAGACATGAGATGACTGCCGAGACCGACACGTCGAACCCGAAGTTCCAGGCGTACGCCAACCCCGGACGCCTCGTGACGGGTGACTGGCTCGAGCACCGCCTCGGGCAGCCGGGACTCGTCGTCGTGGAGTCGGACGAAGACGTGCTCCTGTACGAAACGGGTCACATCCCGGGAGCGGTCAAAGTCGACTGGCACACCGAGCTGAACGATCCGGTGGTGCGCGATTACCTCGATGGCGCCGGTTTCGCCGAGCTGCTCAGCCGCAAGGGCATCAACCGAGACGACACGATCGTGATCTACGGCGACAAGAACAACTGGTGGGCCGCCTACGCGCTCTGGGTGTTCTCGCTGTTCGGCCACGAAGACGTGCGTCTGCTCGACGGCGGTCGCGATCGGTGGATCGCCGAGGGCCGGCCCATGACGACGGATGCCCCTGCCATCACGCCGACCGACTATCCGGTCGTCGAGCGCGACGACTCGACGCTGCGCGCTTACAAGGACGATGTCCTCGCGCACCTCGGCAACCCGCTCATCGACGTCCGCTCGCCGGAGGAGTACTCGGGTGAGCGCACCTCGGCCCCCGCGTACCCCGAAGAGGGCGCGCTGCGCGCCGGACACATCCCGTCGGCGCAGAGCGTCCCGTGGGCGAAGGCCGTGGCAGAGGATGGCACGTTCCGCTCCCGCGCCGAACTCGAGGACGTCTACCTCGCCGGCGCCGGTCTGACGCCCGGCGACGAGGTCGTCGCGTACTGCCGCATCGGCGAGCGGTCGAGTCACACGTGGTTCGTCCTCAAGCACCTGCTCGGCTTCGAGAACGTGCGCAACTACGACGGTTCGTGGACCGAATGGGGCAGCGCGGTGCGCGTCCCGATCGCCACCGGCGCCGAGCCCGGAGAGGTTCCCGCGCGGCGCTGACCGGCCGCCCACGGCACACACCGTGGCAGACTTTCGGGGTGAGCGACGACAACCTTCCCGAGACCCTCGCCGAGATCCGCGAGGACTTTCTCGGGCTGCCCGAACCCGAGCGGCTCCAACTGCTGCTGGAGTTCTCGAACGAGCTCCCGGCGGTGCCCGAGAAGTACGACGGGCACCCCGAGCTCGCCGAGCGGGTCGCCGAATGCCAGTCGCCGGTCTACATCATTCTCGACATCGAGGACGACGGACTCGTGGCCATGCACGCGACGGCGCCGCAGGAGGCCCCGACGACACGCGGCTTCGCGAGCATCCTGGTGCAGGGAATCTCGGGGCTCACTCCCGAGCAGGTGCTCGCGATTCCGGATGACTACCCCCAGAGCATCGGGCTGACCCGGGCCGTGTCGCCGCTTCGCATCGCCGGGATGACGGGCATGCTGATCCGCGCGAAGCGCCAGGTCCGCGCGAAGCTCGCGGCGTGAACATGACCGAGACGCTGAACATGCCCGAGGGCGTGCCCCCATCCGAGAACGCGCTGGTCACCGAGCTCGTCCCTCGGACGCTCGCGGAAGCGGATGTCTCGACCGCCGATGGCCGCGCGTGGCTCGAGGCCGTCTACTCCCCCGAACCCGCCAACCGCGTGCGTCTGAACATGATCACGAGCCTCACGGGGTCGGCCGTCGGCTCCGATGGGACGAGCGAGACCCTCACCAGCCCTGTCGACCGCGCGATCCTCGGGATCATCCGGGGCGCCGCCGACGTCGTCCTGGTCGGTGCGTCCACCGTGCGCGCCGAGGGATACCTCGCGCCGCGCACCGCCGCGCTCGCCATCGTGACGACGACGGGACGCCTGGACGGGCACCGTCTCGGTGCCGAGGATGGCCGCGCGGGACGCATCCTGCTCGTCTGCCCCGCGGGCCGGAAGTCGGCGGTCGTGGCCGAACGTGACGCGCAGGGCGTCGACGCCGAGGTGATCGCGGTACCGGGCGACGCCGACCTCGATCCGAGCGCGATTCTGGACGCCCTGGGCACGCACGGGCTCGAGCGGGTCGTCTGCGAGGGCGGACCGACGCTTGCGTCGCGCTTCGTCGACGCGCGAGCGATCGACGAACTGTGCGTGACCGTGGCGCCCGTCGTCGGCCCGGCACCGAGCCCGTTCCTCCGCATCGAGAGCGGTGCCCAGGCATCCGTGCACGGGATGCTCGTGGACGGCGCCGGGTTCAGCTACCTGCGCCTGCGGCGGACCTGACGTCCAGAGCCTCGACCCACTCGGTGATGGCGCGCGTCCACCTGTCCTGGTCGTAGTTCCACAGCTTGGTGTGACGGGCCGTATCGAACACCTCGAGGGTGACGAGGTCCGGTCGCGCGAGCGCGAGCGCGTGAGACCCGCCCGACGGCACGAAGCCGTCCTCATCGCTGTGCAGGAGGAGGATCGGATGCCTGAGCTCGTCCGCCCTGCTGACGATGTCGAGACGATCCAGCGGAATGCGCTCGCTGGGGCCGCGCACGGGTCCGCCCCAATCGGAGGAGAGCGCGCTGATCGCGAAGCTGATCACGGGCTTCGGCACGTGCAGCAGACCGGCCTGGTAGCGCAGGACCTCCGGCCAGTCGATCGCGGGCGATTCGAGGATGAGCCCCACGATCTTCTCGCGGTGGGCCGAGTTCAGATCGAGCTGCAGCGCGATCTGGCCGCCCATCGACCATCCCATGAGGATGATCTCGCGCGCGCCCCGCCGGAGGGCGAAGGCCACAGCGGCGTCGACATCCCGCCACTCCGTCGCCCCGAGCGTGTAGGTGCCCTGCTTGCTGCGGGGCGCTTCTCCATCGTTGCGGTACGACACCGCGAGCGAGGTGTACCCGAGGTCGCGGAAGACCGGCACCGCGCGGAGCGCCTCGGACCGGGCCGAACCGCGTCCGTGGATCTGGATGACCCAGCGGTCCGTATCGCCTGGCGCGGGGAAGAGCCACGCCGGGCACGGTCCGATGGACGTGCCGATGACCTCGTTCGTGAACGGAACCTGGAGCTGCTCGGGACGATCGAAATACCACCCGCTGAAGGCGGCCTCGGCGTCCAGCTTCGCGTCCACGTCGATGTGGGTGAGCAGCTTGCGGGTGACCGCCGTGTCGGACTGCGCGAGAACCGTGCCCAGCTTGAGGTAGCTCTCGGTTCCCGAGGTGAACAGACCGTACCGCCCGGGCAGAGAGGTGTCGTCCGTTCGCGACAGGGTGATCGTCTGCGCCGCCGTGTCGAGCGAGAGGATTCGCGTGTCCGCGACGCGTGCCGCTGGCGTCACGACCCGACGAGCCAGGCGACTGGCGACGAAGGCGGATGCGACGCCCAGCGTGACGAGTGAACCCGTCAGAATCGCCGATACGATCCGCAGGGCCACTGCTAGGCGTCCGTTCGCGCGCGCGGCGCGCCTGGGGGTGATCATCGAGGCCCCACTCTAGTCTGTCGACGTGATCGCCGATCCCCCCGACCCCGGCGCTCCGCCCCTCTCGCCGCTCTTCGAACGTGCTGTGGCTGATGTGCGCGGAACGCTGTTCCGTGACGACCTGACGGTGCGTGAGATCCCCGCACCACAGGGCCTCGCGCCCGAGGCGATCGCCCTGTCCGGCGACGTGCGTCAGCAGGATCACGATGCCGACTCCCCCTACGGCACGGGTCGGCTCATCCTGCTGCACGATCCCACCGAGCCGCCCGCCTGGCGCGGACCGCTGCGCATCGTCTGCTTCGCGCAGGCCCCCCTCGAGACCGACATCGGCGTCGATCCGATGCTCGCGGACGTCACCTGGTCGTGGCTCGTGGATGCCCTCGACTCGCGCCACGCGCGCTACACGGCCGCATCCGGCACCGCGACGAAGATCCTCTCCAAGGGATTCGGCGGACTCGAGGATGAAGGGGACGGCGCACAGATCGAGCTACGTGCATCCTGGTCGCCCGAACCCGGCGACCTCACCGCGCACATCGAGGCGTGGGCTGAGCTACTCTGCATGCTTGCGGGCCTGCCTCCGGGCTCAGAAAACATCGAACTTCTCGCGGCGCACCGATTTCTCGCGAACGACAGGGGGTCACGTGACTGAACACGTGAGTGCCAGTACCTCGACGACCGCCGTTCATCGCGTGATCGACACGCCAGAGGGCCTTGCCGAGGCATCCGCGCTGCTCGCGCAGGGTCACGGTCCCGTCGCCGTCGACGTCGAGCGGGCGTCGGGCTTCCGCTACTCCCAGCGCGCCTACCTGATCCAGGTGTTCCGCCGGGATGGCGGGCTGCACCTGATCGATCCGCCGGCGGTCGGCGATCTCTCGTCCCTGCAGGATGCGATCGGTTCCGAGGAGTGGGTCCTGCACGCCGCGAGCCAGGACCTGCCGTCGCTGCGCGAGGCCGAGCTCCTACCGCCCCGCATCTTCGACACCGAGCTCGCGTCACGGCTGCTCGGGCGCGAGCGCGTCGGGCTCGGCGCCGTCGTCGAGGACGTGCTCGGTATCACCCTCGCCAAGGCGCACTCCGCGGCCGATTGGTCGACCCGGCCATTGCCGGACTCCTGGCTCGAGTATGCCGCCCTCGATGTGCTGCACCTGATCGATGTGCGTGACGCCCTCGTCGACGAACTCGCCGAACAGGGCAAGACCCGCATCGCAGAGGAAGAGTTCCAGGCCGTCCTGGATCGTCCCGCCCGACCTCCGCGCGAGGACCCCTGGCGTCGCCTCAGCGGCCTCCACACGGTTCGCGGGCGCCGTTCGCTCGCCGTGGCACGCGAACTCTGGCAGGCCCGCGAGGAGTATGCGCAAGAAGTCGACACGTCGCCCGGCCGGCTGCTGCCCGATCGAGCGATCGTCGCCGCTGTCATCGCGGATCCGGCCAGCAAGTCCGCTTTGGCTGCGCTGAAGGACTTCACCGGTCGCGCGAGCCGCAGCCAGCTGGACCGGTGGTGGGCGGCTTTCGAACGGGGACGCGCCGAAACCGTTCTGCCTGTCGAGCGCGTTCCCGGCGAAGGGCCTCCTCCCCCGCGCGCCTGGGCGGATCGCAACCCCGAGGCCGACGCTCGTCTCAAGGCCGCGCGAGTCGCGGTCGACGCGATCGCGACCGAGCTCGGCATGCCCGTCGAGAACCTGCTGACCCCCGATCTGCTGCGTCGTGTCGCGTGGACTCCGCCCGACGTCGCCGACGCCGAGAGCATCGGTTCCGCACTGAGCGCGCTCGGAGCACGAGCCTGGCAAGTTGAAGAGACCGCACAGGCTATCGCCGATGCCTTTGTCGCTGCGGCACAACCGCCCGTCGAGGCACCGGAAGTCCCTTCGTAGATTCGGGCCAACCGATTCGGGTCGCTCGAGGCACATTCGTAGGCTGAGGAAAACCCCAAATCTGGAGGCAGTGTGGCCGTGAATTCGGACGTCTATTTCGTCGATGGTGTGCGTACCCCGTTCGGACGTGCCGGCGAAAAGGGCATGTACTGGAATACCCGCGCCGACGACCTCATCGTCAAGGCGATGATCGGTCTGATGGAGCGCAACCCCGGGGTGCCGGGCGAGCGGATCGATGACGTCGCGATCGCGGCGACGACGCAGCAGGGCGATCAGGGCCTGACCCTCGGGCGCTCGGCGGCGATCCTCGCGGGTCTGCCGCTATCCGTTCCCGGCTTCGCGATCGACCGCATGTGTGCCGGTGCGATGACGAGCGTCACGACCCTGGCCGGCTCGATCGGCATCGGGATGTATGACCTCGCGATCGCGGGCGGCGTCGAGCACATGGGTCGGCACCCCCTCGGCATCGGGGCCGACCCGAACCCACGCTTCCTCACCGAGCGCCTCGTTTCGGCGGACGCCCTCAACATGGGTGTCACCGCCGAACGCATCCACGACCGGTTCCCGCACCTCACCAAGGAGCGGGCGGACCGCTTCGGGATGCTGAGCCAGCACAAGGTGCAAGCGGCGTACGACGCGGGTCTGATCCAGCCCGACCTCGTCCCCGTCGCTATCAAGGACGCCGACGGCGCCTGGGGGCTCGCCACGGAAGACGAGGGACGCCGTCCCGAGACCACGATGGAGGGACTCGCGGCTCTCAAGACGCCCTTCCGCCCCCACGGCCGCGTGACGGCGGGAACGTCGTCGCCCCTGACGGATGGCGCCACGGTCAGCCTCCTCGCCGGCGGCGCCGCCGCGAAAGAACTCGGGCTCGAACCGAAGATGAAGCTCGTATCGTTCGCTTTCGCGGGTGTGCAGCCCGAGATCATGGGCATCGGTCCGGTGCCCTCGACCGAGAAGGCCCTCAAGAAGGCCGGGCTCACGATCGACGACATCGGTCTGTTCGAGCTCAACGAGGCCTTCGCCATTCAGGTGCTGTCGCTGCTCGATCATTTCGGCGTCGCCGATGACGACCCCCGGGTCAACCCGTGGGGCGGCGCGATCGCGGTCGGACACCCGCTCGCCGCATCCGGCGTCCGCCTGATGATCCAGCTGGCGGCACAGTTCAAGACCCGTCCGGACGTGCGCTACGGGCTGACGGCCATGTGCGTGGGACTCGGCCAGGGTGGCTCCGTCATCTGGGAGAACCCCTACTTCGACGGCAAGAAGCGGAAGTGACCGGAATGACCGACTACGACTCCATCGACTTCTCCCCGCTCGAGGCGCTGAGTGCCGACGAGGTCGTCACGCACTCGGTCGTGCGCGACGTGCGCCTCGCGAGCGGCAAGGTGCTCGCGCTGATCACACTCGACAACGGTCGCGATCACACCCGGCCGAACACGCTCGGGCCCGCCACCCTGGCAGAGCTCGACAAGACGCTCAACCTCCTCGCGCAGCGCGCCGCGGCGGGCGAGATCCAGGCGGTCGGGATCACCGGCAAGTCCTACATCCTCGCCGCCGGCGCGGACCTCTCCGAGGTCTCCAAGCTGCCGTCCCGCGAGATCGCCCTGCTGATCGCCCAGCGCGGCCACCAGACGCTCGGACGCCTGTCCGAACTCGGGGTGCCGAGCTTCGCGTTCGTCAACGGGCTCGCCCTCGGTGGCGGGCTCGAGATCGCCCTGAACTCGACGTACCGCACGGTCGACGCCTCCGCGGCGGCCATCGCGCTGCCCGAGGTGTTCCTCGGCCTGATCCCCGGATGGGGAGGCGCGTACCTGCTGCCGAACCTGATCGGCATCGAGAACGCCCTCGAGGTCGTCATCTCGAACCCGCTCAAGCAGAACCGGATGCTCAAGCCCCAGCAGGCGTTCGATCTCGGCATCATGGATGCGATCTTCCCGGCCTCGACCTACCTCGAGAGCTCGCTGCGGTGGGCCGATGGCGTGCTGTCGGGTTCCGTCAAGGTCGCGCGCAAGAACCAGCCCGGCAAGATGGAGCGGCTCACGAAGTGGCCCATCGCCGTCAAGGTCGCTCGCAACATGCTCGAGAGCCGGATCGGCACGGTGCCCCGCTCCCCCTACGTCGCGCTCGACCTGCTCGATAAGGCGAAGTCCGGCACGAAGGCTGAAGGCTTCGCACGCGAGGACGAGGCGCTCGCCGATCTGATCGCCGGCGACCAGTTCGCTGCCTCGATGTACGCGTTCGATCTGGTGCAGAAGCGGGCGAAGCGTCCGGTCGGTGCGCCCGACAAGGCGCTCGCCAAGCCCGTCACCAAGGTCGGCATCATCGGCGCCGGTCTGATGGCCAGCCAGTTCGCGCTGTTGTTCGTCCGCAAACTCCAGGTCCCCGTTCTGATCACCGACCTCGACCAGTCTCGTGTCGACAAGGGCGTGGCGCACATCCACGACGAGATCAGCAAGCTCGAGGCGAAGGGTCGCCTCGACGGCGACGCGGCGAACAAGCTGCGCAATCTCGTCCGAGGCACGACCGACAAGACCGAGTACGCGGACTGCGACTTCGTCATCGAGGCCGTGTTCGAAGAGGTCGGCGTGAAGCAGCAGGTGTTCGCAGAGATCGAGGCCGTCGTCGCAGACGACGCGATCCTGGCAACCAACACCTCGTCGCTGTCGGTGGCCGAGATCGGGTCGAAGCTGAAGCATCCGGAGCGTCTGGTCGGGTTCCACTTCTTCAACCCGGTCGCGGTCATGCCACTCATCGAGATCGTGCGAACCGAGGCGACCACGGATGCCGCGCTCTCGACCGCCTTCGTCGTCGCGAAGGGGCTCGGCAAGAACGCCGTCCTGACGGCCGACGCGCCGGGCTTCGTCGTCAACCGACTGCTCGCGAAGGTCATGGGCGAGGCCGCGCGCGCGGTCTACGAGGGAACTCCGATCCTCACGGTCGAGAAGGCCTTCGCGCCCCTCGGTCTGCCGATGTCGCCGTTCCAGCTGATCGACCTGGTCGGATGGAAGGTCGCGGCACACGTGCAGGACACCATGGCGGCCGCGTTCCCGGACCGCTATTTCGCCTCCGAGAACTTCCACCAGCTCGCCGAGCTGCCGGAGGTCGTCGAGAAGGACAAGAACGGAAAGGTCACCGGCTGGACGAAGGCCGCCCAGAAGGTGCTCGCCACGGGATCCACCCCCGTGTCGGAGGACGAGATCCTGAATCGGGTGCAGACGGGCCTCGCGCAGGAGATGAAGATCATGCTCGACGAGGGCGTGGTGCCCGAGGTCGAAGACATCGACCTGTGCCTGATCCTCGGGGCCGCGTGGCCGTTCATCGACGGCGGAGCATCGCCCTATCTCGATCGAGTGGGCGCATCCGAGAGCGCGTTCGGTGCGACGTTCCACCAGCCGCCCATCCGCGGCATCGCCTCGCGCTGAGCGCGGAGCATCTCGTCTCGACCAGAGGACAACAGCGCGAGGAGAGGACCGAATTGTTGAATCGGTCCTCTCCTCGCGCTTAAGTCCTCGGGGTGCGCGACCGCGCGGCGCGGTCAGGCGCCGCGGGTGTCGTCCCGCAGGCGCACGTCGCTGAGCCACACCGGCTGGTCCTCGGGCTGCCGCGCCACGGGGATTCGCGTGCCGAGCACCTGCGACACGACGTCCTGTGCGATCTTCGGCGCGGTGAGTCCAGCATCTGCCAGGATCTGCCCGCGGGATGCGTGATCGATGAACTCATCGGGCAGGCCGAGCTCGTCGACCGCGGTGTCGACCCCGGCCTCGCGCAGCACCTGACGAATCCGGGTGCCGATCCCGCCGACGCGGATGCCGTCCTCGATCGTGATGACGAGGCGGTGGCGCGCGGCGAAGTCCACGACGGACGGGGCCACGGGCACGACCCAGCGCGGATCGATCACCGTCGCACCGATGCCCTGGGCCGCCAAACGTGCCGCGACGTCCATCGCGATGTGCGCCATGGGTCCGATACCCACGAGCAGGACGTCTTCGCTCGCACCGCGCGCGAGGACGTCGGTGCCATCGGCCAGCCGCTCGAGCGCCGGCAGGTCCGCTCCGACCTCACCCTTGGGGAAGCGCACGACCGTGGGGGCGTCATCGACCGCGACGGCCTCGTCGAGCGACTCGCGCAACCGTGCCGCGTCGCGCGGGGCCGCGATGCGGATGTGGGGCACGAGCTGCAGCATCGCCAGGTCCCAGATGCCGTGATGACTCGGCCCATCGGGACCCGTCACTCCGGCGCGGTCGAGGACGAAAGTCACTCCCGCGCGGTGCAGACCGACATCCATCATCACCTGGTCGAACGCGCGGTTCATGAACGTGGCGTAGATCGCGACGACCGGGTGCAACCCGCCGTATGCGAGCCCGGCAGCCGACGCGACGGCGTGCTGTTCGGCGATGCCGACGTCGTAGACGCGATCCGGGTACTTCTGGGCGAAGGGCAGCAGACCGACCGGGCGAAGCATCGCCGCGGTGATCGCGATGACGTCCTCACGCTCGTCACCGATCTTCACCAGCTGGTCGGAGAAGACATCCGTCCAGGCCATCGCTGCCTCGCCGCCGAGCGTGACGCCCGTCAGCGGGTCGATACGACCCACGGCGTGGAACTGGTCGGCCTCGTCGTTGCGAGCCGGCTCGAACCCCTGGCCCTTCTCGGTGATCGCGTGCACGATGACCGGAGCGCCGTACGCCTTCGCCAGACGCAGCGTCTCGATGAGCGTCTCGAGATCGTGCCCGTCGACCGGGCCGAGGTACTTGATGTCGAGATTCGAATACAGCGCCGCATTGTTGGTGAAGCGCGAGAGGAACCCGTGCGCGCCTCCGCGAAGCCCGCGATACACGGCGCGCCCCGCGGGTCCGAGCCGCGAGAAGAAGGAGCCGGACGAACGGTACAGCGTCTGGTACGCGTCGTTGGTCCGGACGCGGTTGAGGTACCGCGCCATGCCACCGATCGTCGGGGCATACGAGCGCCCGTTGTCGTTGACGATGATCACGAGGTTGCGATCGTTGTCGTCCGAGATGTTGTTGAGTGCTTCCCACGTCATTCCACCCGTGAGAGCCCCATCGCCGACGACGGCGACGACGTGACGATCGCGACGGCCGGTTCGGGTCAACGCCCGCGAAACGCCGTCGGCCCAACTGAGTGAGCTCGAGGCGTGCGAGGACTCCACCACGTCGTGTTCGCT
The DNA here is from genome assembly GCF_002911615.1 of Microbacterium sp. CJ77. Classification (NCBI taxonomy): domain Bacteria; kingdom Bacillati; phylum Actinomycetota; class Actinomycetes; order Micrococcales; family Microbacteriaceae; genus Microbacterium; species Microbacterium sp. CJ77. Next base: position 352,802 of record NZ_PQBR01000007.1, read on the forward strand.
CTCGGAGCGCTGCGGGTAACCCGCGAGCCCTCCGCGCGTGCGCAGGCCGTCGAAGTCCTGACGACCCGTCAGGAGCTTGTGCACGTAGGACTGGTGCCCCGTGTCGAAGATGATCGGATCGTTCGGCGAGTCGAAGACCCGGTGCAACGCGACCGTCAGCTCGACCACACCGAGGTTCGGGCCGAGATGTCCGCCCGTCCGCGACACGTTCTCGATCAGGAACGTGCGGATCTCGGCCGAGAGCTCCGTGAGCTGTTCCACCGTGAGCGCGTCGAGGTCGCGCGGACTCGAAATCGTCTCCAGAAGACCCATGCCACTCCCTTCGCGGGCGTGCGCGGCCCTCTCGAAAGTCTAGCCCGGTGCCCGGCGAGCGGACGGGTGGTGACCCGCCGCTCGCCGGGAGCGAGAGTCAGACGAGCGAGCGCAGCACGTACTGCAGGATGCCGCCGTTGCGGTAGTAGTCGGCCTCGGCGGGCGTGTCGATGCGGACCACGGCCTCGAACTCGACGGTCGCCTTGCCCTCGGCCGAGAACTCGCTCGGAGCCGCGGTGACGGTGACCGTCTTGGGCGTGACGCCCTCGTTCAGCTGCTCGAGGCCCGTGATCGACACGATCTCGGTGCCATCGAGTCCGAGGGACTCCCAGCTCTCACCCGCGGGGAACTGCAGCGGAACGACGCCCATGCCGATCAGGTTCGAGCGGTGGATCCGCTCGAAGCTCTCGGTGATGACGGCCTTCACGCCCAGCAGGCTCGTGCCCTTGGCCGCCCAGTCGCGGGACGATCCCGAGCCGTATTCCTTGCCGCCGAAGATCACCAGGGGCGTGCCCTGCGCGGCGTAGTTCTGGCTGGCGTCGTAGATGAACGACTGCGGCCCGCCGGGCTGCGTGAAGTCGCGGGTATAGCCGCCCTCGACGACCGCACCATCGTTCACGGCGCTCACGAGCGCATTCTTGAGGCGGATGTTCGCGAACGTGCCGCGGATCATGACCTCGTGGTTTCCGCGTCGCGAGCCGTAGGAGTTGAAGTCCTTCTGGCGCACACCGTGCTCTTCGAGGTACTTCGCGGCCGGCGTACCGATCTTGATGTTTCCCGCAGGGCTGATGTGGTCGGTCGTGACCGAGTCCCCCAGCGTCGCCATGACGCGCGCGCCCTGAATGTCGGCGACCGGTGTCAGCTCCATCGTCATGCCATCGAAGTACGGCGCCTTGCGGACGTAGGTCGAGTCCTCGTCCCATTCGAAGATGGGGCCGGTGGGCGTCGGCAGGGTCTTCCAGCGCTCGTCACCCTCGAAGACGGTGGCATACTGCGTGATGAACTGCTCACGCGAGATCGAGGAGTCGATGACGTCCTGGACCTCGTCGGGCGTCGGCCAGATGTCCTTCAGGAAGACATCCTGTCCCGCCTCGTCCTTGCCGAGCGCGTCGGTCTCGAAGTCGAAGTTCATCGACCCGGCGAGGGCGTATGCGACGACGAGCGGGGGCGACGCGAGGTAGTTCATCTTCACGTCGGGGCTGATGCGGCCCTCGAAGTTGCGGTTACCCGAGAGCACCGCGGTAACGGCCAGATCGTGGTCGTTGATCGCGGCCGAGACCTCTTCGATGAGGGGACCCGAGTTGCCGATGCAGATCGTGCAGCCGTAACCGACCGTGTAGAAGCCGAGCGATTCGAGCGACTTGTCGAGTCCGGACTTCTCGTAGTAGTCCGTGACGACCTTCGACCCGGGGCCGAGCGTGGTCTTGACCCAGGGCTTGCTCTTCAGGCCCTTCTCGACCGCCTTCTGCGCGAGCAGACCGGCGGCGATCATGACGGACGGGTTCGACGTGTTGGTGCACGACGTGATCGCCGCGAGGGTCACCGCTCCGTTGTCGATCGTGTAGGGCGAGCCCTCGGCGGGAGTGATGCGAACGGGCTTGGATGCCGCGGCCGGGCCACCGCTCGAGATGTACACGTCGTGCGTCTCGACCTCTTCTTCGCCCGGTGCTCCGCCCGGGTCGGAGGCCGGGAACGAGCCCTGCGACTCGAGATCGACGATCGACTCCGAGGTCGAGGGCGTCGCGTAGTTGAGGATGTCCTTCGCGAACTGCGCCTTCGACTCCGACAGCAGGATGCGGTCCTGGGGACGCTTCGGACCGGCGATCGACGGGACCACCGTCGACAGGTCGAGCTCCATGTACTCGCTGAAGGCGGGCTCGCGCGAGGCGTCGTGCCAGAGCGACTGCTCCTTGGCATAGGTCTCGACGAGGGCGACGGCCTGCTCGTCACGGCCGGTCAGGCGCAGGTACTCGATCGTGACGTCGTCGATCGGGAACATGGCGGCCGTGGAACCGAACTCGGGGCTCATGTTGCCGATGGTCGCGCGGTTGGCCAACGGCACGGCGCCGACGCCCTCACCGTAGAACTCGACGAACTTGCCGACCACACCGTGCTTGCGGAGCATGTCGGTGATCGTGAGCACGACATCGGTCGCCGTCACTCCGGCGGGAATGTCCCCGGTGAGCTTGAAGCCCACGACACGCGGGATGAGCATCGACACGGGCTGCCCGAGCATCGCGGCCTCGGCTTCAATGCCACCGACTCCCCAGCCGAGAACGCCGAGACCGTTGACCATGGTCGTGTGCGAGTCGGTGCCGACACAGGTGTCGGGGTAAGCGCGGAGAACACCGTCGACGGTGCGGTCATAGATGACCTTGGCCAGGTGTTCGATGTTGACCTGGTGGACGATGCCCGTGCCCGGAGGGACGACCTTGAAGTCGTGGAAGGCGGTCTGGCCCCAGCGCAGGAACTGGTAGCGCTCGCCGTTGCGCTCGTACTCGATCTCGACGTTGCGCTCGAGGGCGTTCTCCGACCCGAACAGGTCGGCGATCACGGAGTGGTCGATGACCATCTCGGCGGGCGAGAGCGGGTTGATCTTGTCGGGGTTGCCCCCGAGCGTCGTGACGGCCTCGCGCATCGTGGCGAGGTCGACGATGCAGGGAACGCCCGTGAAGTCCTGCATCACGACGCGGGCGGGCGTGAACTGGATCTCGGTGTCGGGCTCGGCAGCGGCATCCCACGAGCCGAGAGCCTCGATCTGCGCCCTCGTGACGTTCGCGCCGTCCTCGGTGCGAAGAAGGTTCTCGAGCAGCACCTTGAGGCTGAACGGAAGCTTGTCGTATCCCTCGACCGCGTCGAGCCGGAAGATCTCGTAGTCGGTTCCCCCGACTGTCAGAGTGCTCTGCGCTCCGAAGCTGTTGACCGATGCCACGATGCCGTCTCCTTCAGGTAGCTGACCACTCACCGGCCTCCATCTTCCCGGGGCGTTCCGGGCGAGGCTAGCAAGGCGACCCTAACCAGTGTGCGCCGCTCTGGGGCGAGGGGGAAGGGGGTCAATTTATCTTGATGTCGAGATAAATCCTACCACCGGGTGGACGTCACTCAGAGATTTCGCCGTCCGATTTGGCGGCGGGCGGATAGAGCGCTCGCACCGCAAGGTACGTGACGGCGAGCAGCGGCGCGAAGAGCGGAATCCCCATCACGAGCTTGAGCGTGCCGAGCGCCGTGACATTGTCCGCGAGGTACAGGGGAAACTGCACGAGAAGGCGTGCCGCGAAGAGCGCGGCCCAGGCGATGGCGAGCCAGAAGAACGCGCGCCGCTTGCGTCGGTCGCGCCGCCAGGCCGTGCCCTCCCCCATCAGGAACCCCACGGCAAGGCCGATGATCGACCAACCCGAGAGGGCAGAGATCAGAAAGGCTGCACCGTAGACGACGTTCGTGATGAAACCGGGGATGAAGTTATTGCTCGCCTCGCCGGTGAACACGGCGAAAGCGGCGGCGACCGCGACCGCGAGAAGCCCGCTCACGGCGGAGGTCACCGGCTGACGGGCGATGAGTCGCGCGACGGTGAAGACGGCGGCGATGCCGACGGACAGTCCGAGCGACCAGCCCAGGTTGCCGTCGCCCGTCGAGGCATCCATCGTCAGCGTGTACACGGCGATGAACACGATGCCGGGCACGACGGCCTCGGCCATCCCTCGCCATCCGCCCATCGCGTGCCAGACGACATGCCCCGTCGAGCGCTCGGCGTTCGGATCGAGACCCGCACGGCGCGCGGCACCCGCCAGAGCAGCGCTCAACGCCTCGGACGCGGAGGGCGGCGTCAGCGCCGGATCCGGCTCCTGTGGCGAGGACTGCTGATCGGTCACGCCGACCCCGGGGTCGCGGGCATCTTCAGGGGAATGAACTCACGCGGCGGCATGGGCGTACCGCCTCGCACGACGACGATCGAACGGAAGAGATCCTCCACCTGCGCGGCGGCGGCGATGTCGGATGCACCCGCCCCGCCGATCACGCCACGCAGGAACCAGCGCGGCCCGTCGACACCCACGAAGCGCGCGAGGCGCTTGCCCGAGGTCCCCTCGGCACCCGCGATGACGGGAACCTCGGCGAGCAACTCGGGCCCGAGCGGCCCCTCGCGCTCCTCCACGCGCCCGCCCTGCTGGCGAACCTGCTCGCGGATCTGTGCGCGCGTCTCGTGCCACAGGCCACCGGTCCGCGGCGCGGCGAACGGCTGCACCTGCAACGTCGAGCCCGCGTAGTCGAGTCCGACCGCGACGATGCGCTTCGACTGCTCTTCGATCTCGAGACGCAGATTCAGGCCCTCGCGCGGCAGCACCTTGATGCCACCCAGGTCGATGTAGGGACGCACCGGATTGGCCTCGGACTCGTCGAACGGCCCACCGGTCGCGCGGTCGAGGGGCGCCGACTTGCCCGCGGGATCTCCGGTCGTGCTGTCATCGCTCATGCGCCGACCTCCTGTGCTCGGGGTGCCTGGTATCCGGTCGATCCGAAGCCGCCTGCTCCGCGAACGCTGTCGGGCAGTGACTCGACCGGGACGAAGTTCGCCCGGCTCACGGGCATGACGATCAACTGCGCGATCCGGTCGCCGACGGCGATGTCGTAGGGCTCGGAGGCATCCGTGTTCAAGAGTGTCACCTTGATCTCACCGCGGTAACCCGCATCGACGGTTCCGGGTGAGTTCACGATCGTGATGCCGTGCTTCGTTGCGAGGCCGCTGCGCGGGACGACGAAAGCGACGTAGCCGTCGGGAAGCGCGATGGCCACACCCGTTCCGACCAGCGCGCGCTGTCCCGGTTCGAGACGCAGGGACTCGGCGGAGACCAGATCGGCACCGGCATCGCCGGGGTGAGCGTAGGTCGGAGGTTCTGGAGCGATAATGAGAACGTCCACGGAATCGGTCACTCATCGAGGGTAATGCAGAAGCAACGCACGGAGTATCGCGAGCGGCTCACGCCCTCGCTCTGGATTCTGGTGTCCGCTGCGGTCGTCGGGCCGATGGCCGCGCTCGTTCTCGCGCCCCTCGACGCGACACTCGCGCTGATCGTGGGAGCCGTCGTCGGGGCACTGCTCATCTTCGCTCTCGTGGCGCTGTCACCCGTCGTCGAGGTGCGCGACGGGGTCCTGCGCGCCGGCCGGGCGCACATCGGCGCCGAGTGGCTGCGCGAACCCGTCGCCCTGATGGGCGACGAGGCGCGGCAAGCCCGTGGCCCGGGCCTCGATCGGAACTCCTGGCTCGTGATCCGCGGAGGAATCGCCGGACTGGTCGTCGTCCCCCTCGCGGACGAGGACGATCCCGTCGTCTCATGGGTCGTTTCGACCCGCACGCCCGATCGACTGGCCGCGGCGATCAACCGCGCGCGCGGTTACGCGCAGTCGCGGCAGATGAGTCCGATCGAATCTTCGTGATCGACCTGTGAGCGGTGCTTGACGAGGAAGCAGCTCACGCAGGTGAACTCGTCTTCCTGGGGCGGCAGCACGACGACATCGAGCTCGAGATCCGACAGGTCGGCGCCGGGCAGTTCGAAGCCCGAGGGGTTGTCCGCATCCTCGACGTCGACGGCACCGGAAAGCTTGTCGGGAACGCGCTCCTTCAGGGCCTCGATCGACTCGCTGTCGTCGTCGGTCTTGCGGGGAGCGTCGTAGTCCGTAGCCATGGGGTTGAGGTCACTTCTTTCATTCGTGCTGTGGAGCGGTGCCGAACAGGCGGCGCTAGTTTGCACGACCGCAGCTCATTTAGCAAATGCTGCGTTCCGACATCCGCTCGGAGGCAAACGGGCGGCGCGCGCCGGATATTCCCGGGACCGCCCCCCGCCCGTGTAAGCATGGCGGAACCGGAAACGCGGAAGAAGGCGTGTCGCATGAAAGAGCTCAAGGTCATCCGCACCGAGGATGAGCGACTGATCGTAGCGACGGACTCGGGCGAGACATTCGCCCTGGTGATCGATGATGTCCTGCGCGCTGAGGTTCGTCGCGCCCAAACGGCGCCCGAATCGAGCGGCGCACGACCCAGCCCTCGCGAGATCCAGGCTCAGATTCGCTCGGGGCTGTCCGCGCACGAGGTCGCGCAGTTGCTGGGCGCACGGCTCGAGGACGTCGTCCGCTACGAGGGCCCGGTGCTGGCCGAGCGCGAGCACATCGTCGGGCTCGCGCTCGCCGTGCCGGTGCTCCTCGGGGCCGTGGACGACGCCGAGGCACAGCCGACTTTCGGCGCGGCCATGCGCGCGAAGCTCGGCGAGGTCGCCGCAGCCGGTGAACGCTGGACGAGCTGGAAAGACCCGTCCGGATGGATCGTCAAGCTGCAGTTCCAGGTCGGCGACATCGAGCACGACGCGCGCTGGAGTTTCGACCCCCGACGGAGCGCGCTCTCGCCGGTCAACGCGGATGCCCAGCAGCTCTCCCGCCAGGGTTCGCTCCCCGAGGGCCTGATTCCACGCCTCCGCGCACTCGACTCCGCGCCGTCGATCAAGGACGAGACCCGCTTCGACAGCGGCGCATTCGGACCCCGTCGCGACTTCGACCCCACCGCCAATCCCGCGGCCGCCGAGGCAGCGGTCAACCGCGCCACCGAGAAGTCGAACACGAGCGCCGAGACCGCCGACCTGCTTGAGGCGCTGCGGCGCCGCAGGGGCCAGCGTGAGAGCGCCCCGGGCATGGCGGAAGAGAACGCGACCCCGGCTGCGCCGGTCGCGCTCTTCGATGCGCTCGAGCCCGGATACGACGATCCATCCGCTCCGACCGAGACGCGCGAAGAGACGGTCGTCGCGGATGCCCAGGGGCGTCGACGCGGGCGCAACACCATGCCGTCGTGGGACGAGATCGTCTTCGGCGCGCGGGGCGACGGAGACCAGTAGCCCCACGGCACTCGCCGCGAGCATTCGTCCAGCGGGTCAGTTCGTGGCGTACGCGCCGAGGCGAATGAGAGGAACGATCCTCTCGTCTGACGTCAGCGATCCGTGCTGCCCGATCATCCGCTGCGAGGCTTTGTCGGCCAAACGGTCGTCGTAGTACGCCACACGCCCGCGCGCCGCAACGAGGACGTCGCCGATGCGATCCCGTACCTCGGGGTCGACGAGGCCGAAGAGTCCCGCGGCGATGGCCTCGTCGCGAGCGAACACCCAGGAGCGGCGCGACTCGGATGCGCGCCAACGCTCGAGCACGCTCGCCGCGTGGCCCGGTTCGGCGTAGAGATGCAGCATCCGCGGTTCACCCGCGACCGCCGCAACGCCCTCGACGAGGGCATCGTCTTCGCGCAACAGCACGTGGCCGGTCCGCGGGACGTCGACCATCCCGTGATCGGCCGTGACCAGGACGCCGACGTCCGGGGCAAGCGCGGATGCCAGGGACCGGACAGCCGCGTCCGCGTCTTCGAGCGCCGCGATCCACTCGTCGGACTCCCATCCGTATCGATGACCGGCCGAATCGAGCTCGGGGGCGTATGCGTAGACGAGGCGGTTCTCGCGCGCCGTGGCGTACTCGAGGGCAAGCGCGAGGCGGTCCGTGAAGGATGCGGCCGAGTCGAACGTCGAACCACGAAACGCTGCGCGCGTGAATCCCGTGTGCCGGTACTCCTCACGGCTCACCACGAACCCCTCGACGCCTGCGGAGGCGGCGGTCTCGAAGAGCGTCGGACACCGCTGCCACGTGGCCGGATCCAGGCCGTCCGACTCCCAGCCCGTCAGCTGGTTCGAGAGCACGCCCGACTCGGGCACGCGCACGCGATAGCCCACGATGCCGTGGGCACCCGGATCGCTACCGGTCATGAGGCTCGTGAGGGCCGACGCCGTGGTCGTCGGGAAGACGGAGCGCGCGACATCCTTCTTGCGCATCGCGGATGTCATGAACCTGCCGTGCCCGGCCCGTGCGGCGAGGTTCGCGGCACCGAGACCGTCGATGACGACGACGATTGCGCTGCGGGCGGGCGGGAGCGCACGGGACGCGGACGACGAGCTCAGGGAGGCGATCGCATCCGGCACCAGAGCGGTGAGGCTCCGGGCGTGAGCGGGCTCCGCCGGTAGCATGGATGACATCGGGGCCAGTCTCGCACACGTGCGGACGGCCCTCGTTCTCGCCCGAAGGACCCCATGCCCGCACCTGTATCCGAGCCCCCCGCCGAGCGCATCGAGGATGTCGACGTCTCCAGCGAAATGCAGGGGTCTTTTCTCGAGTACGCCTATTCGGTGATCTACTCTCGGGCTCTGCCCGACGCCCGCGACGGCATGAAGCCCGTTCAGCGTCGCATCGTCTACCAGATGTCCGAAATGGGGCTGAGGCCCGACCGCGGCCATGTCAAGAGTGCTCGGGTCGTCGGCGAGGTCATGGGAAAGCTCCACCCCCACGGCGACGCGCCCATCTACGACGCGCTCGTGCGGCTCGCCCAGCCGTTCTCGCAGCGCGTGCCCATGGTCGATGGCCACGGCAACTTCGGCTCGCTCGATGACGGGCCCGCAGCATCCCGGTACACGGAAGCCCGCCTCGCACCCGCGGCGCTCGCCATGGCCGAGGGACTCGACGAGGACGTCGTCGACTTCATCCCGAACTACGACAACCAGTTCCAGCAGCCCGAGGTCCTGCCCGCGGCCTATCCGAACCTGCTGGTGAACGGCGCGAGCGGCATCGCCGTCGGCATGGCCACGAACATGGCGCCGCACAATCTGATCGAGGTCGTGGGCGCCGCCATTCACCTGCTCGAAAACCCTGACGCGACCCTCGAGGACCTCATGGCCTACGTGCCGGGGCCCGATCTGCCCTCGGGCGGCGTGATCGTCGGCCTCGACGGCATTCGGGACGCGTACGAGACCGGTCGCGGGTCGTTCAAGACCCGCGCGCGCACCTCGATCGAGAGCCTCGGCCCTCGCAAGACCGGCATCATCGTCACGGAGCTGCCGTATCTGGTCGGCCCCGAACGCGTCATCGAGAAGATCAAGGATGCCGTTCAGTCCAAGAAGCTCCAGGGCATCAGCGACGTCGCCGACCTGACCGACCGGACGCACGGCACGCGCCTGGTCATCGGCGTCAAGACCGGTTTCGACCCCCAGGCGGTGCTCGAGCAGCTGTACCGCCTGACCCCGCTCGAGGACTCGTTCAGCATCAACAACGTCGCACTGGTCGAGGGGCAGCCCCGCACGCTCGGGCTGCGCGAACTCCTGCGCGTGTACGTCGACCACCGCCTCTCGGTCGTCACCCGCCGCAGTCGGTACCGGCTCGATCGCCGGCGCGAGCGTCTGCACCTGGTCGAGGGCCTGTTGATCGCGATCCTCGACATCGACGAGGTCATCCAGGTCATCCGCGCGTCCGATGACGGCGAGCAGGCCCGCACGCGGTTGATGGAGGTCTTCGACCTCAGCCAGCTGCAGGCCGAGTACATCCTCGAGCTGCGCCTGCGACGCCTCACCAAGTTCTCGCGCATCGAGCTCGAGGCCGAACGCGACCAGTTGCTCGCCGAGATCGCCCAGCTCGAAGAGTTGCTGGGCAGTGACGCGCTGCTGCGCAAGCAGGTGGCGACCGAGCTCGATGCGATCGCGGAGAAGCTCGGGACACCGCGGCGCACGCTGCTGACGAATGCAGCTCCCGCCGTCGCCCGGCCCTCACGCAACGCGCCCGTGCTCGAGATCGTCGACGCCCCGACGATCGTCGTACTCTCCACGACCGGCCGGGCCGTGCGCGTCGACCTCTCCGAGGGCACCGAGATCGTCTCGCCGGCCCGTCGCAGCAAGCACGATGCGCTGTTGGCCGAGGTACGCACGACGGTGCGGGGCGAGCTCGGCGCCGTCACCAACCGCGGGCGGCTGCTGCGGTTCAGCCCGGTCGACCTGCCTTCGGTGCCCCCGGCATCCGTCCAGCTCGCGGCCGGTGTTGCGCTGCGCGACTACCTCGCGCTGCCCGACAAGGCCGAGCGGGTCATCGCCCTGACGCGGCTCGACGTCGACACTCCGCTCGCGATCGGCACCCGGCAGGGAGTCGTCAAGCGGATTATCCCGTCGGCCCTGCCCCCGAAACCCGAGATCGAGATCATCGCCCTCAAGCCCGGCGACGGCGTGGTGGGTGCGGCATCGGCGCCGGATGAATCCGAACTCGTCTTCGTCTCGGACGACGCACGGCTGCTGCGCTTCACGGCATCCGCCGTGCGCCCGCAGGGCGCTTCGGCGGGTGGCATGGCCGGCATGAACCTCGGATCGGCCAGCGCGATCTTCTTCGGTGCGGTGGCGGATCCCGAGGCGGTCGTCGTGACGATCTCGGGCACCGCCGGGGCGCTCCCGGGCACCGATGCGGGGCGCGCGAAGGTGTCCGAGTTCGCGGAGTTCCCCGCGAAGGGCCGTTCGACGGGCGGGGTGCGGGCGCATGCCTTCCTGAAGGGCGAGGACGAACTGACGCTCGCGTGGGTGGGGACCGCTCCCCCGCGCGCTGTCGGCACGGATGGCTCGGCTCGCACGCTCCCCGAGACCGGGGCGAAGCGGGATGCCTCGGGCCAGGTGCTCGACGCCGCCGTCGGCTCGGTCGGTCGCGCCCTGTAGCCCGGACGTTGCGTCGCCAACGGAACCGCTCCCCTGGCAGTAGATGCCGTCACGGGGCTCATCGAGCGACAACGACTGCCGGCGGAACGGACCTGACCAGACCCGAGCGACGTGGGGTCAGGCGTCGATGCGGTCGCGCTCGAGACGCGCGGACGAGTCGATGATGAACTCGCGCCGCGGGGCGACCTCGTTGCCCATGAGCAACTCGAAGGTGCGACCGGCGGACTCGGCGGCCTCGGCATCCTCGATGCGTACCCGGCGGAGCATCCGTCCGCCTCGGTCCATGGTCGTCGTCGCGAGCTGATCCGCGTCCATCTCGCCCAGACCCTTGTAGCGCTGGATCGGCTCCTGCCACGTACGGCCGGCCTTCGAGAGCTTGCCGAGCAGCGCGTTGAGCTCCGCCTCGCTGTAGGTGTAGATCATCTCGTTGGGCTTGCTGCCAGGGTGCTTGACGATCACACGGTGCAGGGGCGGAACGGCCGCGAACACCCGGCCGTCCTCGATCAGGGGCCGCATGTACCGGAAGAACAGCGTGAGCAGGAGCGTCCGGATGTGCGCGCCGTCGACGTCCGCGTCGCTCATCAGGATGATCTTGCCGTAGCGTGCCTGCGAGAGATCGAACGAGCGCCCCGAGCCCGCGCCGATCACCTGGATGATCGAGGCGCACTCGGCGTTGCTCAGCATGTCGCTGATCGATGCCTTCTGCACGTTCAGGATCTTGCCCCGGATGGGCAGCAGCGCCTGGAACTCGCTGTTGCGGGCGAGCTTCGCCGTCCCCAGCGCCGAGTCGCCCTCGACGATGAACAGTTCGGACTGGGCGACATCGTTCGAGCGACAGTCGACGAGCTTCGCGGGCAGCGACGAGGACTCGAGGGCGTTCTTCCGACGTTGCGTCTCTTTGTGTGCGCGCGCCGAGAGGCGGGCCTTCATCTCGGAGACGACCTTGTCGAGCAGCATCGACGTCTGCGCTTTGTCGTCGCGCTTCGTCGACGAGAACAGCGCGCCCAGCTCTTTGCGGACGACCTGCGCGACGATCTGACGGACAGCGGGCGTGCCGAGCACTTCCTTCGTCTGACCCTCGAACTGCGGCTCCGGCAGGCTCACCGTGAGCACCGCGGTCATGCCCGCGAGAGCGTCGTCCTTGTCGAGCTTGTCGTTGCCGACCTTCAGCCGCCGCGCGTTCGCCTCGACCTGCTGGCGCATGACGCGCAGAATCTCCTGCTCGAAACCCTGCTGGTGCGTACCACCCTTGGGGGTCGAGATGATGTTCACGAACGAACGCGTCACCGTCTCGTATCCGGTGCCCCAGCGCAGGGCGATGTCGACGGAGCAGGTGCGCTCGATCTCGGTCGCCACCATGGCACCGGATGCCTGGAGCACCGGCACCGTCTCGGTGAACGTACCCGTTCCGGTCAGCCGCCAGGTGTCGGTGATCGGAGCGTCCGGCGCGAGGAACTCGACGAACTCCGAGATACCGCCGTCGAAGCGGTACGAGACATCCGTCGGCTCGACACCCGCGCGCTCGTCGCGCACCGCGATCTCGAGCCCCGGAACGAGGAATGCCGTCTGGCGCGCACGTGTCGCGAGCTCATCGACCTGGAAGGCCGCGTCGGGCGTGAAGATCTGCTTGTCGGCCCAGTAGCGCACGCGCGTGCCCGTGACGCCTCGGGGCGCCTTGCCGACGACCCTCAGTTCACTGCGGTCCTCGAACGGCGTGAAGGGTGCCGACGGGCTCGGCTCGCCCGTGTCGGCGAACAGACCGGGCTCCCCCCGGTGGAACGACATCGCCCACGTCTTGCCGCCCCGATCCACCTCGACGTCGAGACGCTCCGACAGGGCGTTGACGACGGATGCTCCGACACCGTGCAGGCCGCCCGAGGCGGCGTACGATCCGCCGCCGAACTTGCCGCCGGCGTGCAACTTCGTGAAGACGACCTCGACGCCCGACAGCCCGGTACGGGGCTCGACGTCGACCGGGATGCCTCGCCCCTTGTCTCGCACCTCGACGCTGCCGTCACCGTGCAGCACCACATCGATCTTGGATCCGTTGCCGCCGAGGGTCTCGTCGACCGCGTTGTCGATGATCTCCCACAGGCAGTGCATGAGCCCCGGCGAACCGTTCGACCCGATGTACATGCCGGGCCGTTTGCGCACGGCTTCGAGCCCTTCGAGGACTTGAAGATGATGCGCAGAATACTCGGACGTCACAATCTCCCAGCGTACAAGCGGGCAGAGCCCCTCCTTCGCCGACACACGGACAGCCTTTCGCCGTGCGGGGGCCGCCGTACGCGGTCAGCGAAATGTCATCGAATCACGCCCTCATCGAAACAAACCCGTGGTTGTATGAAGGACTTGCACGACATTGGCGATCACGAGGAGGCACTGCGATGAACACGCTCATGACACCCACCGAAGAAGCCACGATCGCCTACCGTCTGTCGGCCGCGGACCGCTGCGACTCGTGCGGAGCGCAGGCGTACATCGCCGCCGAGGTCAACGGTAGCGAGCTTCTCTTCTGCGCCCACCACGGCCGCAAGTACGAAGACAAGCTCCGCAGCATCGCCACGTCGTGGCACGACGAGACGGCGCGTCTGGTCGAGGCCTAAACAGTTCTCCGACGCTCAGGCCGACAGGCCGAGCGCGCGACGGACGATCATGTTCGCTCTTGCGGCATGGTCGTCCGCTGTCGTTAACCGCTCGTCAGGAGAGGCGTTCGAGAGCTGCAGGCCCGCGTGCGCGGCAGCCAGGCCGAGCAGGTGGTCGGCGAAGGCCCCATTGCGCGCCAGGACGGGACCACGGATGCCCGTTCCGTAGGCCGTTCCTCGCACGGCGCCCTCCGCCGCGCCGGCACCGCTACCGGCCGCTGCGCCGTTGCCCGTTCCGGACGCCACCGTCCCGAGGGGCCGCTCGTCCGAGCCGGGTACGTAGTCACGCAGGTGGTACTCGTACCCGGTGAGCGCGCCCCATTCGCTGTCGATCGAGATCCGGCCCACGTGCCGCTCCGACACGATCGTGCGCCCGCTGAAGATCCCGACGCCGGTGAGCGGGCGAGCCGGATGCAGCTCGAGCGAGCGCGACATCATCTCCCAGCCGAGTCCCACCGCGAGCAGGACGGTTCCGGACTCGACCCAGGCACGCAACTGGTCCTGCATCTCGAGCAGCGGAGCGAGGACCTCGGGTGCATCCGCGTCGAAACCCGCGCCGATGGTGATCGCGTCCGGGACCAGACCCGCGACATCCGCTGCGCTCGTGATCGTCGAGACGGTGGCATCCAGGCCGCGCCACCGTGCGCGCACGCGAAGCACGTCCGCGTTCTCGGCATCACCGTGGATGTTGAGACGCTCCGGAAAGAGGGATGCAATCGAGAGCACGGTGCTCATCGGACGCCCGCCTTCTTGACCTCTTCGGAGGTCAGCCCGTAGTGGCCGCGAATCTTGCGCATGCTGCGCGAGGTGAACACGACCGTCTTGACCCCGTTCGATGGTGCGGGCAGCGCCAGGAACGTCTCGAACCCGCGGATGAGGTCGACGTCGACGGCCTCGAAGGGCACACCGTCGTACGCGAGCCGGTTCGCCATCGCGTCGGCCTTCGGCCCAGCGACGATGTCGACACGGCCGAGCGCGTGTGTCCGTACGGTCCAGAGCCACGAGGTGTCTTCTTCTTCGTCGCCGATCCCGACGAAGACGCGCTCCAGACCGGGGCGGAGCGCGTGGATGTTCAGCTGGAAGCTCGCGGTGTTCTGCACGAGCACGCACTCGATCTGCTGGCCCGCGATCTCGACGGTCTCGCCGCGCCCGAAAACGGGGTCGAGCGTCGAGAGCGTCGAGGCGGCGAGGGATGCGTCGAAAGCTGCGCCGAGTACGGCCTGCGCTGTCTCGAGGGCGGCCGCCGCGTCGACGGCGAAGTGCACTCCGCGCGCGGGGAGGGTGACGTGCTGAGGCGCCCGGTCGATGTCGATGACGGCATCGCGGCCCGACACGCTCGCGACACGCGTTCCGAGCCCGTCACCCAACCGATGCTGAGTGGTGCGGACCGAACCCAACCCGTGAGGGTGCATCTCCATGACGCCCGCCGAGACACCGAACCGGCGCACGGACACGGTCGGTGCCGCCTCCGTCACGGCCTCGGCCACGGTGCAGAGCGAGGCATCGTCCGCGTTCAGCACGACGGCCGATCGGGCCCTGAGCGCGATCGCGGTGAGCAGGCGGGTGACCCGGTCGGATGACTCGAACCGGGCGATGTCGTCGAGGTTGATGTTCGTCAGCGTGACGACGCGCGCCGCGAAGCTCGACGACATCAGCGCACCGAACGCCTCGTCCATCTCGAGCACCGCGATGTCTGCGTCGACACGGCCGCGCCAGTCACCCTGATCGAGGACCGCCGAGGTGATGCCCTGCGGCAGGTTGGCGGTCGACGAGTTCGTGAAGACCCGCATCCCGTGCGCGCGCAGCAGACCTGCCACCATCTTCGTGGTGGTCGATTTGCCGGCCGTGCCGCTGACGACGACGAGCCCTTCGGGGAACGACGCCAGAACCCGTGGCAGGAGCGCCGGAGCGATCTTGTTCGTGACGAGCCCCGGCGCACCGCTGCCCTTGCCCCCGCGCACGCGCAGCAACCACTGCACGGCCCGCCCGGCGGCGATGCCGATCGCGCTGCGCACGCCCTACTCCAGGTAGTCCCGCAGCGACTGCGATCGCGACGGGTGCCGCAGCTTCGCCATCGTCTTCGACTCGATCTGGCGGATCCGCTCGCGGGTGACACCGAAGGTGTCGCCGATCTGGTCGAGGGTCTTGGGCATGCCATCGCCCAGGCCGAAGCGCATCCGGATGACACCGGCCTCACGCTCGCTGAGCGAATCCAGGAGCGACTCGAGCTGACGCTGCAGCATCGTGAACCCCACGGCATCCGCCGGCACGACAGCCTCGGTGTCCTCGATGAGGTCACCGAATTCGCTGTCGCCGTCTTCACCGAGAGGAGTGTGCAGAGAGATCGGCTCGCGACCGTACTTCTGCACCTCGATGACCTTCTCGGGAGTCATGTCGAGCTCACGGCTGAGTTCTTCGGGGGTGGGTTCGCGACCCAGGTCCTGAAGCATCTGGCGCTGCACACGGGC
This sequence comes from Microbacterium sp. CJ77, assembly GCF_002911615.1. NCBI lineage: Bacteria > Bacillati > Actinomycetota > Actinomycetes > Micrococcales > Microbacteriaceae > Microbacterium > Microbacterium sp. CJ77. The sequence continues at coordinate 368,762 of NZ_PQBR01000007.1, forward strand.
GAGCTTGTTGATGACCTCGACCATGTGCACCGGGATACGGATGGTGCGGGCCTGGTCGGCCATGGCGCGCGTGATCGCCTGACGGATCCACCAGGTGGCATACGTCGAGAACTTGAAGCCCTTGGTGTAGTCGAACTTCTCGACCGCGCGGATCAGACCGAGGTTGCCCTCCTGGATCAGGTCCAGGAACTGCATGCCGCGACCGGTGTACCGCTTGGCCAGCGAGACGACCAGACGCAGGTTCGCGCCGAGCAGGTGCGACTTGGCACGCTGGCCGTCCTTCGCCACCCAGGTCAGGTCGCGACCGAGCTGCGATCGCTTCTCGACGTCGCTCAGAACCGACAGCTTCTCTTCGGCGAACAGGCCCGCCTCGATGCGCATGGCGAGTTCGACCTCTTCCGCCGCGTTCAGCAGAGGAACCTTACCGATCTGCTTCAGGTAGTCCTTGACGGGATCCGCGGTCGCACCGGTGATCTGCGCCGAGTACACGGGAACGTCGTCCTCGTCGCTCGACGAGATGACGATCGCGCCCGTGGGCAGCGGCTCGCTGAACGCGGGCTTCTTGGTGCCCTCTTCGTCGTCGTCGTCATCGGAGGAGTCATCGGAAGAATCGGATGATTCGGCCTTGGCGGCCGCCGGCGCAGCGGTCTCGTCGTCGTCGGCGACATCCACCTCGACGTCGATCTCTTCGTCGGGCTCGATATCGTCGTCGACGTCTTCGTCGACGGCCTTCGAGGTCTTCGCCTTGGCCTTGGCGGGCGCTGCTTTGGCAGCAGCGGGCTTGGCAGCCGTCTTTGCGGGGGCCTTGGTTGTGGCCTTGGCCGCCGGGGCCTTGCGGGCGCGCGGAGCAGCCTTGACCGCCGTGGTCTCCGTCTCTTCGACGGGATCCTTCGTGGAGGTACGAGGAGGTGTCACAATTCGCCTTTCACCGACGCTTCGCCATCTGGGAGATGCGATGCACCCGGTCGTTTGCGGGCACGAGTAAGACCCTTGTCAAGTCCTGAGCGAATCACTCATGGTTGACAACGGGTCCGATTGTCCATTATGGCACATTGCGCGCAAGGCGCGAGCCACAGGTTAGGACACTCATGTCAACGCGAGAGCGCACCCACGCATTCCCGCAAACCCCGAGTGAACGCCTGAGGGGTCTCGCACTCATGGCACGACAGTTCCGAGCCTCAGGACAGGCCGGTGTGCTTCTCGTCGTCGCCCGCCGGGCGCGAGGCCAGGTACCGCTCGAGCTCGGCAGCGAGTTCGTCCGCGCTGGGCAGGTCGAACTCACCGATTGAAGAGGAGCGCAACGGCGATCCGGCCATGTACTGGTCGTAGCGCGCTTCGAGGTTCTCGAGCATCGTGGCGAGCTCGTCGTTCGCGGCGATCTGCTCATCGACCTTCGCCAGGAATCCGAGATTCTCTTCTCGCAGATCCTCGGTCGGCAGGGCGATCCCGCTGCCGAGTGTGATGCTCTCGAGCGCAGCGATGGCGGCGGCCGGGAACTCCGCATCGGCGAGGTAGTGCGGCACGAGCATCACGAAGCTCGACGTGCTGATGCCCTGCTCGATGAATCGCATCTCGAGCAGATGACCGACGGTCGCGGGCACCTGCGTGTGCGGCTGCCAGACCGAGTGAGCCGAGATGAGGTCGGCCCGATTGCCACTGACCGTCGTGCCGATGGGTCGGGTATGCGGCACCGGCATGGCGATCGCGTGCACCCACGTCACGGACGAGACGCCCAGCGACGTGGCGAGCTCGATGACACCGTGGGTGAACGCATCCCACGCGAAGTCCGGCTCGTACCCCGTCAGCGTCAGGAACGGCTGACCGATGACGTCGCGGGCCAGAGCCAGTTCGAGGCGCGGAGGCACGTAGTCCGTCAGATGATCCTGATCGAAAGACACCACGGGACGTCGGGCCCGGTAGTCGAGCAGTGCGTCGTTCGAGAAAGTCGCGACCGGCGTGTTGTCGACGCTGTCGCGCAGCACGTCAATCGACTGAGCGACGGCACTTCCCGCGTCCGTGAAGCCTGTCAGCGCGACCACCAGGGGCAAGCCGCGCGGCACCTCGGGAACGTCAGGAGACGACGCGTAAAGAGGTCCGAACGGTGGCATGCCTCCACTCTACGAGCCGTCGGCGCGTCGGGTCGCGTTGAGCCGTCGCGCTCACAGCGAACACCGCGACGCCCCGCGCGGGGCATCGGCCCCGGCCCGGAGGCCGACCTAGGATGGTCCATATGCCGACGCCGCAGATCTCGTATCTTCCCGCCTCAGCGACAGACCTCGATGCGGATGTCTCGCTCCTCATCCTTCCCCCGTTGACCGACGACGGCCCCGACCTTTCCGGTTGGCCCGGGCTCGCCGACGCGCTGCGTTCGATCGAGTTCTCGGGCGCTCCCGGGTCATTCGTCCGAGTGCCCCTGGCGGGCGCGGCGGGCGGTTCGCTCGCCGTTGCGGGTATGGGTTCTGCACCGCAGAGCAGCGCTTACCGGGATGCGGCGGGCGCAGGCATCCGCGCGCTCGGTCAGGTCGAATCGGTCGCCGTGCACGCACCGGGCGCCCCCGAAGGCACGTGGCGAGCGATCGCCGAGGGCGCCGGCCTCGGCGGGTACACGTTCGCGTCCTACAAGAAGGGCGGCGGCAAGCGCCGCGCCGTCCGTGTGATCATCGTTTCGACCGAGGAGGTGGGGGACGCGGATGTCCGCGCCGCCCAGGTGGTCGTCGACGCGGTGGCGCTCGTCAAGGACCTCGTCGCCATTCCCGCCGACCGCCTCGGCCCCGCGGATCTCGCGGCCCGAGCGGTCGCAGAGGTCGAACACCTGCCCGTCGAGGTCACGGTGCTCGACGAGGAGGCACTCGGGGCCGAGGGGTTCGGCGCGATCCTCGGGGTCGGCAAGGGCTCGGACCGCCCGCCGCGTTTCGTCCGGATGGACTACGCGCCCGCCGACGCGTCGCGACACGTCGCGATCGTCGGCAAGGGCATCACGTTCGACACCGGCGGCCTGTCGCTCAAGCCCGCCGGATCGATGGTCGGAATGAAGTACGACATGTGCGGCGCGGCCGTCGCGCTCTCTGTCGTCAGAGCCGCGGCCGAACTCGCTCTTCCGGTTCGCGTGACGAGCTACCTCTGCATCGCCGACAACATGCCGTCGGGCCGCGCGACGCGCCCGGGCGACGTGCTCACCGCACTCGACGGAACGACCATCGAAGTGCTGAACACGGATGCCGAGGGTCGCCTCGTTCTCGCCGATGGCCTCGTCGCTGCATCCCGTGAGCACCCGGACGTCATCGTCGACGTCGCGACGCTCACCGGCGCCATCAGCGTTGCGCTCGGCACGCGCTACGCCGGGGTCATGGGCGATGACGCACCGGTCGCCGAATATCTCGCGGCCGCTGAGCGCGCCGGTGAACTCGCCTGGCGGCTGCCGCTGCCCGCCCACATGCGCGACGATCTCGACTCCCCCATCGCCGACCTGGTGAACGCCAAGATCGGTGACCCCGCGGGCGGTTCGCTCTTCGCCGGGCTGTTCCTGCAGCACTTCATCGGACCGGTTTCGGATGACGAGGGCGCGCCGACGATACCGTGGGTGCACCTCGACATCGCCGGCGTCGGCATGAACAAGGGCGGGGCGTACGGCGCCACCGACAAGGGCCCGACGGGGGCCAGCGTCAGCTCCCTGATCGAATTCGTCGCGAGAGGAGCCCGCTGATGGCCGAGCACGCATTCGACCTGGTCGTGCTCGGCGGCGGCAGCGGCGGATACTCCGCGGCGATCCGCGCATCCGAACTCGGTGCGAAGGTCGCCATCATCGAGCGCGACAAGCTCGGCGGCACCTGCCTGCACCGCGGCTGCATCCCCACGAAGGCGCTTCTCCACGCCGCCGAGGTCGCCGATGCGGTGCGGTCGGCGAGCGAGATCGGCGTCGATGCATCCCTCACCGGAATCGATGCGAACGGCCTGCGCTCGTACCGGGAGAAGATCGTCGCCAAGAAGTTCGCCGGACTCAAGGGCCTCATCTCGGCGCGCGGGATCACTGTGATCGACGGCGAGGGTCACCTGCAGGACGACCTCGGCGTACGCGTGGGTGCGGACGTGTACCGCGGCAAGAACGTGCTCATCGCGACGGGGGCATACTCCAAGACGATCCCGGGGCTCGAGATCGGCGGCCGGATCCTCACCAGCGAGCACGCGCTCGAGCTACCCGAGATCCCCCGCCGCGTGATCATCCTCGGTGGCGGCGTGATCGGCGTCGAGTTCGCGAGCCTGTGGCGCTCGTTCGGTGTCGACGTCACCATCGTCGAGGCCCTCCCGCGGCTCGTCCCGCAAGAGGACGAGGCGATGAGCAAGGGGCTCGAGCGTGCGTTCCGCAAGCGCGGGATCGAGATGCGTCTGGGCTCGCGGTTCGCTTCGGCGACACAGAGCGATGATGCGGTGACCGTGCGGCTGGAGGACGGCACCGAACTCGAGGCCGACTACCTGCTCGTGGCGATCGGACGCGGCCCGAGCACGGCGGGCCTCGGGCTGGAAGAGGCGGGAGTCACGCTCGAGGGCGACTTCGTGGTCGTGGACGACGATCTGCAGACATCCGTTCCCGGTGTGTGGGCGGTCGGAGACATCGTGCGTGGTCTCCAGCTGGCGCACCGCAGCTTCGCGCAGGGCATCTTCGCCGCCGAGCGGATGGCCGGACTTCCCGCCGTCACCGTGCCCGAGCGTCACATTCCTCGCATCACGTACAGCGATCCCGAGGTCGCGTCGGTCGGGTCGACACTCGCCGAAGCGATCGCCGAGCTGGGCGCCGAGAAGGTCACCTCGTTCGATTACAACCTGGCCGGCAATGCGCGCAGCGAGATCATCGGCACCGGCGGACTCGTCCGGGTCGTGCGAGCTGTCGACGGGCCCGTCATCGGCGTCCACATGATCGGTGCACGCGTCGGCGAGTTGATCGCCGAGGCGCAGCTCATCGTCGGATGGGAAGCGCACCCGGACGATGTCGCGCCGTACGTGCACGCCCATCCCACGCAGAGCGAAGCGCTCGGCGAAGCATTCCTCGCACTCGCGGGCCGACCCTTGCACGCGCTTTAGCAATGCCGGTCCGCGGCCTCACTAAGCTAGACAACGACAGTTTCGTCCTTAAGGAGACATCGTCATGAGCACATCCGTCGTCCTCCCCGCTCTCGGCGAGAGCGTTACCGAGGGTACGGTCACCCGCTGGCTGAAGCAGGTGGGAGACGAGGTCAAGGCCGATGAGGGCTTGCTCGAGATCTCGACCGACAAGGTCGACACCGAGATCCCCTCCCCCGTCAGCGGCATCCTCGAAGAGATCCTGGTGCAGGAGGACGAGACCGTCGAGGTCGGCGGCCTGCTCGCCAAGATCGGCGATGGCAGTGCCCAGCCTTCCGGGGACGCAGCACCCGAGGCATCCGCTCCCGCGGAGGCCGAGGCGCCCGCCGAGGAGAAGGTCGTCGAAGCTCCGGCTGAGCCCGAGCTCGTTGCTGACGCCGAACCGGCCGGCAACGCCGCCGCGCAGCCCGCCGCTGTCGGTGCGTCGAGCGAGTCGAGCACGTCCGTCGTGCTTCCCGAGCTCGGCGAGTCCGTGACCGAGGGTACGGTCACGCGCTGGCTCAAGAGCGTCGGCGACGAGGTCGCCGTCGACGAGCCGCTCCTCGAGATCTCGACCGACAAGGTCGACACCGAGATCCCGTCCCCCGTGGCCGGCATCCTGCAGGAGATCGTTGCGGCCGAGGACGAGACAATTGCCGTCGGCGCCGTCCTGGCCAAGATCGGCAGTGGTGCTCCCGCCGCCGCCGCTCCGGCGGCTCCCGCCGCTGAGCCCGTGACCGAGCCTGAGGCCCCCTCGACCGAGAAGCCGGTCGAGGCAGACGTTCCCGCGACTCAGACCGCACAGCAGGCACCCGAGCCGGAGCCGGCCCCGGCCGCGGCTGCGCCGGCCGTCGCTCCGGCAGCGCCGGCAGCTCCGGCTGCCCCCGCGCCGTCGTCGGATTCGTCTGACGACCGCACGTACGTCACCCCGCTCGTGCGCCGTCTCGCGCAGCAGCAGGGCGTCGACCTGGCCAGCGTCACCGGCACGGGTGTGGGAGGACGCATCCGCAAGGAGGATGTCCTGAAGGCCGCCGAGTCGGCCAGCGCAGCTCCGGCCGCTCCCGCCGCCCAGAAGGCACCCGCCCTCGAGGTATCGCCGCTGCGCGGCACGACTCAGAAGATGTCGCGCCTGCGCAAGGTCCTCGCCGAGCGTGCCGTTGCGTCGATGCAGGCCACGGCGCAGCTGACGACGGTCGTCGAGGTCGACGTCACGAAGCTGGCCGCGTTCCGCGACAGCGTCAAGGTCGACTTCCAGAAGAAGACGTCCGACAAGCTGTCGTTCCTGCCCTTCTTCGCTCTGGCCTCGGCCGAGGCGCTGCAGGCGTTCCCGATCGTCAACGCCACGGTCGACGGCGACACGATCGTGTACCCGGCGTCCGAGAACCTCTCGATCGCGGTCGACACCGAACGGGGCCTGCTGACGCCGGTCCTGCGCGATGCGGCTTCGAAGAACATCGCCCAGATCGCTCACGAGATCGCGGATCTGGCAGCCCGCACGCGCGACAACAAGCTCAAGCCCGACGAGCTCGGTGGCGGCACGTTCACGTTGACCAACACCGGATCGCGGGGCGCCCTGTTCGACACCCCCGTGGTGTTCCTGCCGCAGTCGGCGATCCTCGGTACGGGAATCGTCGTCAAGCGCCCGGGCGTGGTCAAGGTCGACGGTGTCGAGGCGATCGGCGTTCGCTCGATCGTGTACCTCGCGCTCTCGTATGACCACCGCATCATCGACGGAGCCGACGCCGCTCGATTCCTGGGTGCCGTCAAGGCGCGCCTCGAGGCTGCGGAGTTCGCCGCGAATCTCGGCATCTGAGCAAACGCGTTCTCGCGCGCTCGGCGTTTTTGCGCCGAAGCACGCGGTTCTCTCGCCGAAACGCCCCGACAGCGATGTCGGGGCGTTTCGCGTTCATGGTCCTTCGACATCTCGCACATCACGGATCACCCACCGCTCGTCTGTGCGCACGAGCACGACGAGCTGAGCAGGAACAGTGCCATCGACACCGGTGACGCTCAGGATCGCCACTCCCCCGAGGTCGTCCAGCAGCTCGACCGTCCGGTCGGCGGAGGGCAGGTCGACCGCACCGGGCGGCACCTGCGGAGCGGGTGAATCCTCGAACCACTCCGCCCCGCACGACTCTTCGGCGCAGGCGCCGAGGACGTCCAAGGCAGCTTCGAGTGCCCGCACCGGATCATCGGATGTTGCCTCACCCACAGCATCCGGAGTCGCCGCGCCCGATGTCAGGGCGTCCGGTGACGGTGTCACGGGCGAATCGGATGCGACGGGCCGGGCGTTCGCGGGCGGTGCGGTGGACGTCGGCCACGCCAGCCCGCCCACGACGATCACACCCGCGATGCCGGCCGCGACCAGCCACGGTCGAGCAACCCTGCCGCGCGCACGCTCCGTGCCGCGGCGCGCCGCCTCGAGCGCGTCCGACACCATCTCGCCCACGCCGGAGTCGACGTGCCGACGCAGCAGGCGACCGAGAGCGGACGCCCGCCGCTCGGGCTCGATGACATCGATCGAAGCCGCCCGGCGCGCATCGGACGCCCGCCGGGGGATCAGCGGCGCGAGCACGAGGGGTTCGGGCTGAGCTATCGCGAACAGGTGCGCCTCGGCATCCCCGCTGTCGTCATCAGCGCGCAGGACCCCGGCGATCTCATCCAGACGCCACGGGGTCGTGACGATTCGCGATTGCGCCAAGCGCTCGAGGATCGAGGCCGCCGAATGGCCGATCGAGTCGTCCGAGTCCTGGGTATCGCAGACGAAGGTCGGCGTGCCGTCTTGTGTCAGCCACCAGGCACCGTTCAGGATGGTGCCGCGCGCAGCCCCGCACCCCCGCAAGAGGCTCACGACGATCGTGATGACCTCGCCCGCGCTCAGCTCGGCGCCACCCGCGCTCCTGCGTGCCAAGAACGTGTCGACGCGCTCGACGCACCAGGGCAGGACGGCCTCGTGTCCGCCTCGACCGCGCTCGCCTCGCCGAGCGTCGCGGAGTCCCTCATCGCCCGCCACAGTACGCACGACATCGTGGACAGCGAGGATGTGTCCTCCGCGCGATCGCCAACCCGGCCATCCGCGTAGGTCAGCCGTGTCGACGAGCTGAACCACGGTGTCGTCCACGCGTGCCAACCATCCCGGGAAGGGCGCCTCGGGCTCGCTCACCCGACGCATCCGGAGCACAGCGCCCGTCAGCGGGTCCTCGGTCACCGGGGCGGATGTCATCCCTCAACGTTGTCCCAGAGACGTACGGCATCGAGTCCCCCTGCACGGATCGGTGGCCGAACCCCGCATTCGGCGGGCTGTGGAGGGCCGAGAACCGGAAACGGAGCGACGCCGCCGGGAGCAACTGCGGGCTCGCGACAAGTAGGCTGGAAGGTATGGCAGCACGCAGCGCGGCACCCGAGAAGCGTCCCGGGTTCTTCTCCCAGATCAAGAGTCTCTACAGCTACACGCGTCGCGCGTTCGGCTTCCTTCCGTGGCTGCTCGCGGGTATCTTCACCGTGACAACGGGCCTCGGCATCGTGCTCGCGTTCCTGATCCAGCCACAGTGGTGGAACATCTTGCTCTGGGGCGTCACGGGCTTCCTCGCGGGCGTCCTGGCCGCCCTCATGACCATGACGCGCCTCTCGACGCGCGCGATGTACAACCAGATCGACGGGATGCCCGGGGCCGTCGGCCACGTCATCACCACGTTCCTCGGACGCAGCTGGACCGCATCCGAGACTCCCGTGGGCGTCAACCCGAAGACGCAGGATGCCGTCTACCGCGCCATCGGCCGCGGCGGCGTCGTCGTCATCGGCGAGGGCTCGCACGGGCGCCTGCAGCGGCTCGTCAACGAGGAGCGCTCGAAGGTCAACCGTGTTGCGAACGGCGTGCCGGTCCACGTCATCTACGTCGGTCACGGCACGGGCGAGGTTCCGATCAAGGACCTCGCGAAGACGATCAAGTCCTTCCCCCGCAAGCTCGACAAGGCCACGATGGTCGCCGTGATGAAGCGCGTGGACTCGGTCTCGCAGTCGCTCGCCTCGCTGCCGATTCCGAAGGGGATCGACCCCACGAAGGTTCGTTCGCCGCGCCCCCGCTGATCGCGGGCGGCGTGATCTAGCGGCGGACGAGGATCGTTCCGACGGCCTTGTCGTGCAGGCCGCGTTGATCGGCATCCCAGATGACCGCGGGTATGACGACGATCAGCAGCAGCGTCCGGATGATGGGACGCCAGAGGCCCACCCATCCCCCGCCGACCATCTGCAGCCGCAGGCCGAAGATGCGATGGCCGGGACTCGCCTGCAGCGTGGGCAGGAACACGATCTGGATTGCGCCGAAGATCGCCAAGATCGCCAGCGCGTCGAACGCGAAGAAACCTGAAATCAGATATGCGGCGCCGTAGTCGATCACGAGGGCCCCGATACGGCGTCCGACGCGGGCGACGGAACCCGCACCATCCCGCGGCAAACCGAGGCGTTGACCGGGATAGGCGTCGGGAGCAGTCGATGTCACCGGACCAGCGTATCCAGCCGCGCGTAACATGCCGGAAACATTAGTGTCATGGTCGAGCAACTCCTCTTCGATAGGTTGCTAGGACAGCCCGCATCGCGGGCGGCAGTTCCCGAATGCCCTACCTCTGGAGCCAGAATGTTCAAAGACTCATCCGAGGTGTTGAAGTTCATCAAGGACGAGGACGTCAAGTTCCTCGACATCCGGTTCACGGATCTTCCTGGTGTTCAGCAGCACTTCAACATCCCCGCTTCCACGGTCGACGAGGAATTCTTTACCGTCGGCCAGCTGTTCGACGGCTCCTCCATCCGAGGATTCGCGAACATCCACGAGTCGGACATGCAGCTGATTCCGGATGTGTCGACGGCGTACCTCGACCAGTTCCGCGAGGCGAAGACGCTCATCATGATCTTCGACATCTACAACCCGCGCACCGGCGAGATTTACCACAAGGACCCGCGTCAGGTCGCCAAGAAGGCTGAGAAGTACCTCGCCTCGACCGGCATCGCCGACACCGCGTTCTTCGCCCCCGAGGCCGAGTTCTACATCTTCGACGACGTGCGCTACGAAGTGAAGCAGAACTCCAGCTTCTACAGCGTCGACTCCGAGGAAGGCGCCTGGAACACCGGTCGCGCCGAAGAGGGCGGAAACCTCGCCAACAAGACCCCGTACAAGGGTGGTTACTTCCCGGTCAGCCCCGTCGACAAGACGGCCGACCTGCGTGACGACATCACGCTGAAGCTCATCGAGGCCGGTTTCATCCTCGAGCGCTCGCACCACGAGGTCGGTACGGGCGGTCAGCAGGAGATCAACTACCGCTTCGACACCATGGTGCACTCGGCGGACGACATCCTGAAGTTCAAGTACATCGTCAAGAACACCTCGGAGCAGTGGGGCAAGGTCGCGACCTTCATGCCCAAGCCTCTCTTCGGTGACAACGGTTCCGGCATGCACACGCACCAGTCGCTGTGGCTCGACGGCAAGCCCCTCTTCTACGACGAGAACGGCTACGGCGGCCTGTCCGACATCGCCCGTTGGTACATCGGTGGCCTGCTGGCGCACGCGCCCGCCGTGCTCGCCTTCACCAACCCGACGATCAACTCGTACAAGCGTCTGGTCAAGGGCTACGAGGCCCCGGTCAACCTGGTCTACTCGGCCGGTAACCGCTCGGCGGCCATCCGTATCCCCATTACGGGATCGAACCCCAAGGCCAAGCGCATCGAGTTCCGCGCGCCGGATGCCTCGGGCAACCCGTATCTCGCCTTCGCGGCGCAGATGATGGCCGGCCTCGACGGCATCAAGAACCGCATCGAGCCGCACGAGCCCGTTGACAAGGACCTGTACGAGCTTCCCCCCGAGGAAGCGAAGAACATCCCGCAGGTTCCGAACTCGCTGCTCGACTCGCTCGAGGCGCTGCGCGCCGACCAGGACTTCCTGCTCGCGGGTGGCGTGTTCACGCCCGAGCTGATCGAGACCTGGATCGAGTACAAGATCGAGAACGAGATCAAGCCGATCGCGGCACGTCCGCACCCGTTCGAGTACGAGCTGTACTTCGGCGTCTGATTCCGGGAGGCCCTCAGAGCCACACTTCCGGTCTCTGAGCCCAGCAATTTACTGAGCCCCAGACGGCAATCGTCGTCTGGGGCTCAGTCTATCTCTGGACGTTTACGGACGGCTACGGGGAGTAAACGGACAGGTTTTCGGACAGCGGCGCACGAGCTGCTTGAGCGAGACCCCTCCACCCTTCGGAGATCCAGGTGGTCAAAGGTCAGGCAGCGCACAAGTGCTTCCCCTCTCGTCGGCGAGCTGGTCGACCGAGCGTCGGGGGGCTCCACTAGCGTGGACAAGTGGATGCGATTCTTGAACCGCGAGCAGTCGGTGACGTCACAGGAGCCTTCTTCGTTCCCGGTTATCAGCGGGGCTACCGTTGGGGTCCTGACGAGGTGGACCGTCTCCTCGCAGACATTTGGGAGAGCAACGGCGCACCGTACTACCTCCAGCCCGTGGTCGTAAAGCAGATGGCCGACGGTCGGTGGGAACTCATCGACGGCCAGCAGCGGTTCACCACTCTGTACCTGATCTTCCAGTACATGCGGGATCAGGGGCTGCAGAGCGCCGGCGCTGGCTACTCGATCGAGTACGAGACACGCCCCGGTAGCCAAGAGTTCCTACGGTCGCCGATGGCCGACCACAAGGACGAGAACATCGACTTCCACCACATCTTCGGAGCGTACGAACGAATCCGCACATGGTTCGAGGCGTGGGAGCATCGCACTCAGCACGTCGCCAACAAGTTCTACGGCTACCTCTTCGACTCGGTCAAAGTGATCTGGTATGAGGCATCGCAAGATCTCGACTCCATCACCCTGTTCACCCGGCTGAACGTCGGGCGGATCCCGTTGACTGACGCCGAACTCGTCAAGGCGCTCGTGTTGGCAAACAGCCGCGCGCGTCCTGGATACTCAGACAAGAGCGAGCAGATCGCCGCGCAGTGGGACCAGTTCGAGCGGGAACTTCGCGCGCCAGAGGTGTGGTCGTTCATCACAGGCCGACACGAGAACGAGGCAACCCACATCGGGCTCGTCCTCGACACTCTCGCCGATCAGATCGGCGGGAGGCCTTCCGGTCGGTACCGCCCTCGCTACTACACGTTCGAAACGCTGAGGAACGAGATCACCGCAGGTGCGCAGGCATTCTGGGACCGAGTCGTGAAGCTGCATTCGCTGATCCTCGGCTGGCACGACGACCGCCAAGTCTTCCACAAGGTCGGATTCCTGATCCAGGTCGGAAGCGACACCTTCGGCCAGCTCGTGAATTTGGCCGATGGCCTCACCAAACCGCAGTTGCATGAGGCCCTCGACGGCCGAATCCGTGATGTGCTCGACCTGACGGAGGAGGACCTCGGCGCACTGGATTACGACACGAGGAGCGCGAAATGTAACGAGGTCTTGCTGCTGATGAACGTGGAGACAGTTCGCGCCCGTAAGGACGACACTGCCCGGTACTCCTTCAACGCCCACTCACGCGGCTCCTGGTCGCTGGAGCACATCCATGCGCAGAACGCCAAGGAACTCCGGCGCGACGAGAAGATCTGGCGCGAGTGGCTCCTGCTACAGCGCGATGTCGTGGAGGACCTGCCGACGCTCGAGAGCGCCGTCCGCGCCGAACTCCTCTCCGAGATCGACGACGTGCTCGGGATGATCGCGGAGCAGCAGGTGCACGGAGTCGGCGTCCGCTTCGACGCGGTGAAGGCCGCCGTCGAGGATGCCCTCACGGACGAATCGACTCGCCGGGGAGAGAACGTGCACTCACTGGCGAACCTGGCGTTGCTGGCAAGCGGCGACAACAGCGCACTCAGCAACTCGACGTTCGAGGTTAAGCGTCGGGAGATTCTCGCTCGGGACAAAGCCGGCTCATATATTCCGCCGTGCACCCGCAACGTGTTTCTCAAGTACTACACCGATGCCGACGACCAGCAGATTCACTTCTGGGGAGCCGCCGACCGCGAGAGCTATCTGAAGGCGATCCTCGAAGCCGTCGCCCCGTACCTGCAGACGTCGGAGGTCGCAGCGTGACCGAGATGCGAGGCACCAAGACCTCATTCGCCCGCATGTTCCAGCCGGGTGAGACCGGCGCGGAGACCATCAAGCGTGTCGAGATCCCGCTCATCCAGCGCGACTACGCGCAGGGCCGAGACGAACGCGGTGTTAACAGCATCCGCGCAGACTTCCTCGGCGTCCTCATCGAAGCGCTCGTAGGCGACGAGGCTGTCGATCTCGACTTTGTGTACGGGGAGATTGGCGACGGAACGCTGCGACCCCTCGACGGACAGCAACGCCTCACAACCCTGTTCCTCATTCACTGGTACATCGCCGCGCGAACGGATCGACTCCACGAAGCCGCGGCGGTCCTCCGGTTCGAGTACGCGACTCGTGCCAGCGCCGAACTCTTCTGCCGCGAACTCGTCAAGCCCGAGCACTCCCCCGGCGGAGACTTCTCCACGCCAAAGACGTGGATCACGGATCAGGCGTGGTATCTCCATGCGTGGCGGCACGACCCGACAATCCAATCGATGTTGAACATGCTCGACGCGGTCCACGAGCGAATCATCGCGGAGAACATCGATCTCGATTCCGCATGGGAGCGACTCATGGACGAGTCGACACCAGCGGTGTCCTTCTACCTTCTTCCCATCGACGACATGCCTTCCGGCGAAGAGCTGTACATCAAGATGAACTCGCGGGGAAAGCCGCTCACGGACTTCGAGAACTTCAAGGCGAGACTGGAGAAGCTCTTTCACGAGACTCTGCCCAAGGACGACTTCGACGCGATCATCCACAAACTCGACGGTGTGTGGAGCGACGTGCTCTGGAGCTTCCACGGCGGAGACCACCTCATCGACGACGAGTTCCTCCGGTACCTGGAGTTCATCATCGAGATCAGCGAGTGGCGCGACAACGTGGTCCCTGAGGGTACCCTGCTGGAGCGGGCGGAACGCGCCTTCGACGTCGGCAACCCGAACGCAACGAGTCACATCGCCTTCTTGACTCATGCCTTCGACACATGGGTAGGTGTCGAAGACGTGCGCGCAGCATTTGAGGAGCACTTCGTCGACCTCGCCCGCAGCAGCGCCGCATCACAGACCGGGCGTGTACCGCTCGACACCACGAATCTCAACCTGTTCGAAGGCTGTCTCGAGCTGTACGGAAAGCGAACTGGAAACCGGCGGCTCTTCTCGCTGGCGGAGACGCTCATGCTCTTCGCCGTGCTCATACATCGGCAGTATGCGACCCGCGAAATCGCGGCTCGACTCCGAATCCTTCGCAATCTCGTCGATGGCGCCGACGACGAAGTGCGCCTCGAACGGATGGGTGACCTCATCCCGAGCGTCGAGCAACTCATTCGCGACGGCGACCTCACCACGACCCGCGGCTTCAACCCCGACCGCGTGCAAGACGAACTCGACAAGATCGCGCTGATCGAAACCCTCCCAGAGCTCGAACACGCAGTGCATTCCCTCGAAGACCATCCACTCCTTCGCGGCAGGATCTTCGCGTTCGACCTCGACCCAGAGTCGCTCCAGCGCCACGCGACTGCGTTTCCCGATGTCGTCGCGCCCCAGCACTGGCCGATCTTGACCGGCGCGCTCTTGGCGAAGGGCGACTACGGATATCCCCGCACGGCGGGCAGAGCCGTTCAGCTGGGAACCGGAGACCCGAAGCAGAGCGCGCGATGGCGTGGCGTCTTCTCCAATCGAGGACGCGGTCGGAACCAGGCACTCCGAGCCGCACTCGCCTCCCTGCTCGACGACGTTGCGGCGGACGGCGGTGGCAGTGTCGGTCACTCGTTGCAGCGAGTCACCGATGAGTTCGTCGAGCAGGCCCGGTCAACTCGACGCTTCACCTGGCGCGCGTATCTCGCCACCTACCCAGAGATGCGCGAGGGCGCGACGGGCGTCTACTACGGCGAGTACCTGCAGGAAACTGGGCAGTGGAGACACTCCATGTGCATGCTGCGCACCCCTGACCTCAGCGGGAGCGGACGATACCGAGACCCCTATCTCTGGGCGATGTATCGAGTCAGCGGGCTCGCGTCCGGTGTCGAGACTCTGTGGTTCTCGGGGTACGAGTTCCAGCCCCGGTGGCTCGTTCTCTCGGCCAGCGGCGCTGGTATTCGTATCGTTCCCGATGGATTCGAACTGGCTCCGCCCGCCGATGCGGCTCTGTCGCGACGGTTCCGAGACATCTGCGCCCAGCATGGTGCAACATCGGACACGCACCTTCCAGTCGCGCAGATCGACCTTGACGGCGAACTCGTCGACACCGAGGACCGAGTCGCAATGGGGGCTGCTCTCCTGACGGCGCTCGTAGCGGCCGGTCTCTGACCGAACGAGCCGCAGAGGCTTCAAGAGCTGTTACCAGATCAGCGGAGCGACGCGGTCAGCACGGAGATGTCGCTGCGGGTCGTGTATCCCGCCGACTGACGCTCGGCGAGTCGGCCGTCGCGCCGCTCGGCGAGGCGAGCCCGGATCAGAATGACGAGCGTGATCGGGCCGTTGACGAGGAACTTCAGTGCGTTCCAGATGAACAGCAGCACGAGCAGGTTCAGCCACCCCGGCCCGCCATCGGCGATCCAGACGGTCAGCAGCCACGCGCCGAGCAGATACGGCACGGCGATCAGCATGGCGGGCACACCCCACTTCAGTCCGCGGCGCGTCCGCAGCGCGTTGAGCAGGATGTTCGTCGGCATGTACATCCGCAGGAACAGCCGAACCCGGATGCTGAGATTCCAGAGCAGTCGGAGCATGATGTCCGCCTCCTGAGAGGGTGCGTAACTCCGCCGAGGAGGTAGATCATGTGGTGAGCGTCCCGAGTGGACCGTCGCAAGCGACCTAGAAATCGTGGCTACTACCTCGACACCCAGGGTACGCCCGACCGCGGACACACGGAAGGTTCCGCGCCAAGTCACTCTGGGAGGAGGACAACGACCTGGACGAGCGGCGGCCGAACCTCATCAGCTCGGAAACCGTCAGCTGAGGGTATCGACCCAATCGTTCATCGGAGTGCTCACGACGTTGCCAGTGTGGACCGTCCCGAGGCCGTTCACATATCGAGAAGTCAACAGTGCCTTGTTGTGGTCGTTGAGATTCTGCTCGAAGACGCCGCCTACGAAGATCGGATCGGCCCACCCTCTGCCTGCTTCGTGTGCCAGGTGAGCGGCGCGGTTGACGACGTCGCCCATGTAGACGACATCATTGATTCCGCTGCCACTGAATCCCGCCTTGATCATGAGCACTCGGCCGTAGTCGACGCCGATGCCGATCTTCAGGGGGTCGATCCCCTTCTTCGCGTAGTGGTGGTTGAGGAGCTTGATGAGTGTGTTCGCCTGATAGGCAATGCCAAACACATCGTCAATGTGCGTCTTCTGCGTGGTCTTGTACACAGCCCAGACGCAGTCCCCAACGATATTCACTTCCCGGACGTACAGATCGGAGTTCAGCACCGCCACCATCTCAGAGATGAACGCGCGATATATCTTTGCGAGAATCGGACGCTTGTGCTTGGCGGTGAGCCCAGAAGAGTCTCGGATGTCGATGAAGACCGCCGAGCACATTCCATAGAACCCGTTCGTGAACGTGAGCTTGTCCCGGTCGGGCAGCCCGTCGACCTCCTCGAAGCTTCCTGCGGGCTGATCCAGGATCGCCTTGATCCGATCGGAACTGCTCGTGTAGCTGTACGCCTTGTAGTTGCCGTCCATGTTCCCGTCCTCAGATGCTTTCAATCCCGACGATGATTGCGACCGCCGCGACGCACGCGCCAGCCGCTAGGGCCGACCGGATCGCCCATTTCACGTACTTCGCCTTGAGCGTCGCGATCTTTGCGTTCGCGTGGACCTGATCAGCGAGATCCCGGACGAGTTCGCGCGGATCCGCTGTTAGCGTGCCCAGCACTTCCGTGTAGCCGGGACGGTCGCCTTTGAAATGTCGGGCGATGCTTGCGAAGAAGACGCGATTGATTGCTTCGGGGGCAGCGTCCTTGTCGTTGACGCGCGGAGTCAGAGTCCAGCCGCAGAGCGCCGCGGTCAGCACCGAGAGCGCGCACGCAGCGACGACAATCACATCGAAGATGAGAGAGCGCTGCGTGAACTCCCTGACGAGGTTGAACAGCATCGTGCCGAGAACACCAACGAAAGCGAGAGTTACCCCTGCCTTGGCGTCCGAGTGACGGATCCACTCGTTGACAAGGCTCAGCAGTTTCCACGCGTGATCAGGATCGGGGTCGGGCGCAGGCGGTCTCTTTGCACGGCGGAAGATCAGTAGAGGCACGCTTCGAACGTACTCGGGGGCCCGGACATCACGGGCAACTCAGTGCGTAGGCGTGGCCACCAAAGCACCTACGTGGAGGACACGGGACGACGTGCATCCGTGCCGCTACATGCCCAAGCGGGGCGTAGAGCGCTCTGGCACATACGATCCCGGCTCCGGTTCTGCTGCGCGTGCCGCGAGCAGCCGCGCGCGGTGGATCGCGGCGCGCGCTCGTGCAGCGTGTGCGCGTTGCCGGGCGTCGTCGCCGATGAGTCCCAGCGTGCTGGTCTCGCTGATGCCGTAGGTGTCGCGGTACGCGGCGACGGTGCGCGCCTCGCGCCGCCAGAGCTCGGCAGGCTGCGGTTCGGCGGGCTCGGTGCCGAGTTCCACGATCCACGCCGCCGACGACCCGATAGCCTCCGTGACGAGTGCGTCGGCGCGCTGTTCGATGAGTGCGGCGCGCTCCCGGAGCGCCGTGCGCTCGTCGTCACCCATCGGGCCGAGTGCGGGGGTGATGAGTCCTGCGATGGGCGTGGCGGGCTGGCGAACGCGCCCGGCTCCGTTCGCGCGAGCCAGGGCTCGTATCACCCGCTCGTGGAGCACCGCGGAGATGTCGCCCGCGTCATCAAATGGCCGTGAAGCGACGAGCGCACCGAGGAGGCGTTGCGCGTCGTACCCGTCGGCCTCGGCGCGGCGCAGCTCGGCAACCAGCACCCCGAACGCGGTCGACGCGAGTGCGGCGTCGGCTTCCGCCTGGGTAAGCCGGGTCGCGCGGATGGCCGCCTCCCAGCGGGGCTGCTGTGCAGCGGCCGCGATGGTCTCGTACTCGGCGGCGAGCTGCGCGACCGATCCCCAGGTGTCCTGCTCGGCGGTGATGGTCTGGTGGGCCGAGAGTTCCGCGCCGACGTGGGCGAGTACGCCCGCGAGCACCCTGCGCGCCGCTATCGCGGCGGTGCCTTCGGTCGGCGGGTGGATGTGCTCGTCGTCAGGTCGGTTCAGGGAGACGTAGGCGGTGTTGCTGTGGATGCCGCGGGTCATGGCGACGTAGAAGTTCTCGCGGGTCGCGCCGGGCTCGACGAGCGTGTGGCCGGTGTCGACGGTGACGCCTTGCGCGCGGTACGCGGTGACCGCGTAACCGAGTTCGACGTGCTCGGCGACGTACTCGGACGGGAGTCGGAGCGTGGCACCCCAGCGCCGTCCGGCCGGGCGAACCCGCAGCGATCCATCGTCACCAACCTTAATGATCGTCCACCGGCTACCGTTGCGCACCCATCCGCGCCCGACACGCAGCGAGCGGTCGTTGCGGCGGGTGATGACGGTATCGCCGACGGATGCCTCGGTGCCGTCGTGCAGGCGCGTCTCGGCGCGGGCGGCGACAGCTCCGGCGAGGATTAGCTCGGCGCGGGCGCGCTGGTTGAGCGTGGTGACCATCGCGCTGGACTCGGCGATGAGGATGCTTGCCAGCCCCGCGGCCTGGTCGCGCTGCCATGCCTGGTAGGCGGCGTCCGCCATGCGCGCGGCTTCTCCCGCGCGGATGCGCCCGTGGGCCTGGTAGGTGTCGATGGCTTCGATGCATCCGTGGCGCAGGTCGAGGGTTGCATCCTTCTCCCAGGCTGCGGCGATGCGGCGCACGTCGGTCAGCTCGGGCACGTCGTCGCGGTGGGCGATGAGCAGCCCGAACGCTCCCCCGGCGTCGACGGACTGGAGTTGCGCGGGGTCGCCCGCGAGCAGCACCTTGGCTCCGGCGTCTGCCGCGACGCGCACGAGCCGGTCGAGCGCGAGCGTCCCGGCGAGGGATGCCTCGTCCACGATCACGAGCTGCCCAGCGGTGAACCCGGTGCCGTGGTCGCGGTAGGTCTGCCACCACTTCGCGGTGTTCTCTGTCGGGATGCCGAGGTCACCGGCCAGCACTTCGGCCGCGACCGCGGATGGTGCCAGGCCGACGACCGAGCCGTGCCCGTGCTCGGCCTCCCATGCGCGACGCAACGCGCGCAGCGCGGTGGTCTTGCCCGCCCCCGCGGGGCCGACGAGCAGGTCGAGCATCCGGCCTGACGACGCAATCGCTGCGAGTGCCGCGCGCTGGTCGTCGCCGAGCGCGCGCCAACTGCGGGGTTGCAGCGCGTGCGCGATGGTTGCGTCGGCCAGGCGCGGTGCAACCTGCTCGCGGGAGCGTGCAAGCAGCCGATCCTCAGCAGCGAGCACCGCGGCACCGCTGTATCGGGCGGCGTTGCGAGGCCGGAACACGCTCGTCCAGTCCGCGCGCCGGAACGCAGCGGGACTGGAGGCCAGCTCAGGCGGGGTGAGCCGAATGGACGCCTGCTCCGCGGCGTCGGCGATCACCCCCGTGATCGCCTCGCGGTCCTCGGTGGCGGCGAAGCGCCAGCCCATCGTCTGCCGTGCTGCCTCCGCGTACAGGTTCCAGTGGCTCCACGTCGTGCGCTTCTCGGCAACCGCGGCGACCGCCGAGGCGCCGAGCCTGGCGATCTGCTCCAGTGGAACGTCCTCCGCGCGCAGCAGCTTCGCGGGCTCGACCGCGACGGCTTCTCGCGCCCATTCGGTTGCGTCCCGGCCCAGCAGTCGGCTCGCGCGGGTGCGCCACTCCTGGGCGAGGTCGGCGAGCGGGCGGACTTCCTTGTCGGGCCGGGTTGCCAGCGTCGCCTGCTGCCGCAGCCGGATGATCGTCTCCCGTGACGGCGCGTGCCCGTGCGCTCGCTCGTACTCGGCGATCAGCCTGTCCTTCTCGATGTCGATGTGCCGCGACCGGGACGAGAACTCGGCGATCAGCTCCTCGGGCACCGTGGCGACCGCCCACACCGGGTTGCGATCCGCGCCCCGGTCGCGCCGCTCCCACCCGACGCTGAGCGCGCGGGTCAGGTGATCGGCGAACACCGCGGTGTGCAGCTCGCTCAGCGCCACGGTCGCCGCGTGCAGAGGCCGGCCATCCAGCGACCGCCACTTGCCGTCGAATAGGGTGCGCACTTTGTTGCTCACAACGACATGCGTGTGCAACTGCGGATCGCCCGCCCGCGAGTCAAAGTGATCGAACGCGGTAGCGATGAACCCGAATACCTCAACCTGCGCAACAGCTCCCCCGCGGGACGTTGCGCCGGAGCGCGTCGCTGCAAGCTCGCGCTCCATGAACGCAACCACCTCCGCAACCGCCGCATGGTGCGCCTCCGCGATCCGTGCCTGCGTCGTTGCGTCCGCAACCGCCCACAGCGCCGAGGCGGACTTCGGCAGCGAGAAGGTGAAGTCGTACCCGGCGACCGCCCGCCGCGAGGTGCGCGCCGCCTCCTCCGCCTCGATCACCACAACGGCCTCGGCCCGCTCATCAGCGCCCAACGCCGGATCGAGCCGCGAGATGCGCGCCGCGATCCGATCCTCGACGCTCGGGAACACCGGATACGCCTTCCCCAGCGGATCGCCCGTCACCGGGTCGCGCCCCATCCCCAGCAGAAGCTGGAGCTGCGCCTCCGAGACCGGCGCGCCCTCGTGAATCTCACCCTCCCCGAGCGCCGCGAGCCCGCCGCCCATCCAGCGGCCCGGCGGCGTGCCCTGCTCGGCGTAGTACCGGGTCAGCGGCGTCGAGAGCCCCCGCTCGCCGTCAGCCGACGCCACGGAGCGCAGCAGGTACTTGTAGCCGTCCCCCGCGCCCATGACCCGCATCGAAACCGACACCCGGCACCGCCTCTCTCGTCAGAGAGGTGAGCCACCGAGCCCGCCGTCAGGCGCGATCAACCTCGATGTGCAAGACGTGTACTGGCCTCTGGAGGGCTTCGACGGTCAGACGAGGCGGGCGCGGACGACCGCGATGTCGTGTTCGTGGTCGCGGACGATCTTGTCGGCCTTCGTCGTGAACTCCGACTTGTGGATGACGACAACGCGGATGCCGTGCTGCGGCAGGATTTCCACCTTCCGCTGGTCGTAGAGTCGGCGCTGCTCGCCGCGAGGCACCCCGGAGACGGTCGCGCGTCGGTCGAACAACGCAACGGCCTCGGTGTGCTGCTTCTCCTGGAACTCAACTACGAGCCCCAGCGCAGGCCAGTACCCGTCGACGGGGAGCTTGCGAGCCCGTCCGGTCGTCGGCGACACGTCACCGACAAGCCATAGGAACGTCGCCTGTCGCTCCCCGCGGACCCCGATTACCTCGTCGCAGAGGTCGAGAACGTAGTGCTCATCACTGTCGGCGCGCTTGCCCACGATGCCTACAGGTACTCGATGACGGCCACTACGCGGATAACGCCGTTGGACTCGTCGCCGCCCGCGACCGTGGACAGGGCGACGATGCGGTGCTCCGGCCGTGCGGCGAGATCCTGCGCGAGCGCGTCCTTGATCGAACCGCGCATGAAGTTGTCGACGCGCACCTCCACGATCTCCTGGGTGCTGGTCAGTCCCTGAGCCATGACTGCCCCTTCGGCTACGGGATCAACCCGAGGAGCGTCACGACGCCACTTGAGACCAGATTTCCGAGTGCTCCCGCTGTCGTTGCTGAGAGGAACGGCAAGAGCCGCTCCAGAGCCGACTTCGTTCGTGAAGGGTCTTCTGTGGCCACGCCACTGCGTGCATCAGCTATCGCGTCAGACACCTCGTGCTCATCGGCGAGACCGAGCGCGGGCAGGGCTTGCTCTATGCCGTCCAGGGTTTCGGCAGCCTTGACCAGCCACGTCGAGCTGAGGTCAATGCTCTGACTGACGTTTGAACTCTGGTTCGCGATGTTTGCGGGGCCATGCACTGTCGTGGTGATCGTCGTACCACTCGTGGCCTCATCATCACGCACACTGCCGCCGCGTTCAATCAGCCGGACTCCCTTCGGGAGCAGTTCTACGAGCGTGATCTCGCCGGAAGCAAGAGTCGTGCCCCGAATATAGCCAGCGTCCCTCAACGCGCCACTTGCCTTCTCGACATCGGTATCGGTGAACGCGACCCCGAAGTACGTGGCACCGGACTGGAGAACGCCCTTGGGATCTGGCATCAGCGCATCGTGGACGTGAATGCGGTCGTACAGCCAGCGCAGGAGGACGTCGCGGAGCGCGATGCGACGTGCGGCAACGTCAGCGCGATCCTGCTCGATTCTCGCCGCTGCGTCTCGCCCTGCGGGCGTGACCGCACCGATCCAGTCGCCGAAGGACATGTCCTTAGTGCTTACCCAGCCTCGCCGCGCAAGCTCCTGGAGTTCGGAATGGTCGAGCTGTGACGGATCACCGCCCAGGTCAGCAAGGCGCTCCCTCACCGCTTCTTCTTCCGCACCCCATCCGTCAGCGCCTACCGACTGGACGACTGCAAGGATGAGCAGACGCCGGTTGATCTCACGGTCGATTGCCACCTCTACTCCGCCTCGAACTCGTTGGTCGTGAACTTCAGCGTGGTGCCGTTCTCGCGGATGGTGCGGAGCTGCTGCTCGGTGAAGCCGTCGGGGTGGATGGCGTCGATGGAGAGCGAGATGGTGAGCTTCGCGCCGGATGCGGCGAGGTTGGTCAGCACCTCGGTGGCGATCTTGGCGAAGTCGGCGGAGTAGCGTTCTGCACTGATCGGCGCGCTGCCAACGTACCGGGTCGCCGCGGGCTTCTTCGCGGGCGCTGGCGCGGGAGCGGTGGTCGCAGCGCCCCCCGTCGTGCTCGCTGCTGCTGCCGCCGCGGTCGTCGGGGAGTCCGCCTCCGGCGCGGACGTGCTGCTGGCCGCGGTCGCGGCCAGGTCTTCGGCGCGCTGTGCTTCGGCGGGTGCGGGCTTGACGATCAGGGTGGCATCGGTGACGGGTGCACGCCCGGTGTCGCCGGGCAGCCAGAGTCCGCTGTAGCGGTCGGTCGCCTCGTCATAGCCGTCGGCGAGGGCAAAGCTCTCGCTCTGCCAGAGCAGCGGCTGGTTGTCGATGGCGTCGATCAGCACCTCGCGGGAGCGCAGTCGCGGCATGTAGGGGTACTGCGCGTACAGGCTCCAGAGGTCGCCGACGGCGATGTGCCCGGCCGACCATGCGGCAGGCACCTTCGTGTCGAGTGCGAGCCGGATCGACCGTGCCGCGTGCTGGGTGGAGTACGCGCCCGCGCTGCCGAGCTTCTTGGCGACGCGCTCCGCGAGCGAACCCGCCTGCCCATCGGCCTTGACCTCCTCCAGCTCGAACGGCGAGCCGGGGTCGGGCGCGACCGGGTTCAGCGCCCACTGGTAAGTCAACGCGAGCCGGTCGTCGACCGTACGACCGAACTGGTCGCGCTTGTCGGTGGCCTGCGCGAGCTGCTGCGGAGTGAGGTTCAGCTCGTTCGCCTTCTCAGCGATCTCCTGCCACGCCAGGAACGAGCGCGTGGCCTGGTCGAGTTCGGCCAGGCGCTCCTCGTCGGGCGCGAGGAAGACGATCATGTTGCGGTTGGCGCGGTTCGCGGTGCCGCGCCGCTCGGTCGCGGCCCTGGCGAAGTCGTGCGCGGGCGAGTCGCCCTTCTTGCGGCGGTGCGGATACTTCGGATGCAGGATGACGAGCCGTGCCTGGTCGGTGTCGGGGATGTCGCCGGAGTCGGTCGGGCCGATGTGGACGCCCGCGAAGTCCGAGCGCGCGCGTTCCTCGCCGCGCAGCCGCTTCACGATCTCGGCCCACACGTCTTCGGGGTGCAGCGCGTCGGCGGCATCCTTCGCGCGGCGGGTGATGTTGGCCTGGGTGTCGTACCAGTGCTTGCCCGCCGACGAGTAGTAGTAGGTGGTGCGGTCGCCGAGCTGGGTGAGCGCGGAGTGGAAGTTGCCGACGATATCGCCGGGCACCGCGGTCCCGATGAACACCCGCTGCGTGTCGATGCCCTTGTGCGCGGTGCCGATGGTCGGTGCGGCTCCGAAGAACACGGTGCGTGCCAGGCGCTTGGTCACCGACCGTTGCCCGAGCACGGGCTTGTCGCTGTCAATGCGGGCGGGCTCGGAGTTCGTCCCATCCACGTCGGCGTCGATGACGGCCTTCCACGAGTCCTGGAGGTACTGCGTCAGCTCCGCGTTCACCGATGCGACCGACAGCGGGATCGAGCCGGGCAGGATGAGCGGTCCCTGGTCTTCGCCGACCCACAGCGCATGGATGACGGCGTTCATCAGCCGCAGCACGCCGCGGGTGCGCTGGAACCGCTCCAGCGAAGACCAATCCTCGTAGAGCCGGTCGAACAGCTCCGGGTGCAGCGGGTAGGTCTGCTGGATGCGCCGCCCGTACTGCGGGTCGCGCGCCTCCTTCGGGAACTCGCCCGCGTTGGCTTGGTAGAAGTCGCTGAACGCCTTCGCGGTCGCGGCGATCTGTGCGAGGGCCTGCGCGTCCTCCGACTCGAACAGGCGCTGCTTCACGATCCGGTACGCCTCGTCGCTGGAGGCCGGACGCCACTGGTCAGCGACCCGGCGCACGACGTTCTGGAGGCGCTTGAGCGCCTCCATGCCGTTCGATCCGCCGACCTCCTCGGCCGCGCCTGCGACCTCGCCGCGGTCGTCGCCGTTGTGCGAGGCGGGGATCGAGATGGCCAGCAACACGCCGGGCGTCGACTTCGCCGCCTCGGTCAGCGACTGCGCGAAGGTGAACTGCGTGTCGAACGTGCCGCCCGCGAGATCCTCGCGGCCGTAGAGCTGCCGGGCGTAGGCGACCCACTCGTCGATCAGGATCACCGCGGGTGCGTACTTCGCCAGCAGCACATGCAGGTCACCGCCGGGGTTCGTGCGCTTCTCGTCGTGCTCGCGCACGATCTCATACGCCTCACGCCCGCCGAGCTGCCACGCCAGCTCGCCCCACAGCGTGTTCACGCGGGTGCCGTCGTCCTTCGTCTCGCCCTGCGGCGCGAAGTGGTTGCCGACCAGCGCGACCCGGTTCGCGGTGACGCCTTCTGTCGGGTAGCCGTTCGCGGTCAGCAGCTCCTGCGCCTCCTGCGGGAACTTCGCCAGCGGCAGACCGCCGGCCAGGTGCCACAGCGCGAGCATCGAGTGCGACTTTCCACCACCGAAGTTCGTCTGGAGGTTCACCACGGGCGAGGCGTTCGCATCCCCGGCCAGGCGCTTCACCGCGCGGCCGATCAGATCGCGCAGACCCTCGGTGAGGTAGGTGCGGGCGAAGAACTGCGCCGGATCGGAATACTCCCCGCTCGTCGCCGCCGGGTCGCGGGCGACCTTGTAGAGGTCGGCGGCGAACTCGCTGGACTGGAAGTTGCCCGTCGCCACCTCATCGCGCGGCTTCAGCACCTCCCGCCACGGGGCCAGCCCCGACGCGCCAGGCACCACGGTCGAGGACTTCAGTGCCCGCGAGTCCTGCTTGCCCGTGGCGATCCGACGCAGATCGAGCCGGATCGCGTCCACCTTGTCGGCCGCATACGCCTGCCCCACCGCGGCCAGCAGCAGCCGCGCGTAGTCGAGTGCCCGCAGCGCCGCGTCGTCATCGAAGGTGGCGTTGTGCGCCCACTGGTTCCGCGTCTCGCGCAGCAGGCTCGCATACGCCTCGTGCTCGCGAGTGACCGTGCCCTTGAACGGATACCAGCCCTTCTTCACCCGACCCGTCAGCCCCTCGGTCAGCATCCGAAGCTGCACGGCAGGGTCTTCCCGGCTGTATGCCTTGCCGGTAATGCCCTTCTCCTCGTCGGCGAGCTTGACCACCAGCGCCCAATCGGAATCACCGATCTGAGGCTCCAGCACCTCCGCAATGAACGGGTCGAGCGCCTCCGCAAGGATCTCGAACATCCGCCCAATGCGGTCACGATTTGATGTCGCCACTAGAAAGCCTCCTGACTTCCCAGGCTACCGGGGGCCTGAGACACAGGTGAGGTCAGCGTGTGTCGGGCCGCTACGAGTTCGGCCCGGCGACGTGCGCGCGAGCGCTCTCGGCACGCTCGTCGGTATCGGGGTGATAGACCCATCCTGTCTCGGCCGACCAGTGGAATATGTCGAGCCCGTTCGCAAGCCAGAGGTCGGTGACGCCCTCAATCGGCGTGAACGTGCCCCAGGTGAAGAGGCTCGGCGACAGCGCGAGTAGGTCACCGTTCTCGCCGTTCGCGGCGATAGGGAGATACAGATGGCTCCGGCGAGCAGCGAGCGTCACGCTCTCGGCGCGCAGCTTCTCGATGTGTCGAGCGATGTTGCCGTCAGTAGCGAGGTACTCGGAGAGCCGCTCCAGGTAGGGCGTCTCCGGACGCTCGGCGATCTCTGCGTTGGCGCTGCTGAAATAGACGCCAGCGGGCCTCTCGTCGATGAGCGGCCAGGCACTCAGCCCCGGACCCAGCTCAACGGTTCCCGCCTCCGGGTCGGCGCTCCCAAGCGCCTTCGCCCACGCTGAGGCCAGCTGCTGAAGGTCGCGCTGGCGCGGCGGCAACTCGATGAAGCGCTCGAACTGGAGCCCCCAAGCGTGGGTTCCGCGGTACGCCGCGTGAACTGCGGGAACAATTCGATCGCTCATCGTCCTGAGTCGGCGCATGAACTCTGGGTCCGTCGTCTGCATGACCTCCGCGGCCTCTAGGTAGTCGCCCGCTCCCCGGAGCACGAAGTCGATCAGACGCTGACCTGCCTCGGCCCCGTCGCGCGGCTCCGGCCAGAGCCCCGTGTGCGCGGCGAGTGCCCATGCCGCACCGGGCTCACCGGAACGTAGCCCGGTGAGCGACTTGAGGTGTTCATCGAGACTTTGGATGCGCGATTCATCTCCGAACGCTCGCAAGCCGTCCGGGAACGACCGGCCGACAGGGCACCAGTCTTTCAGCAGGTTGCGAGGCTCAGCCATCGAAACTGACCGCCGATGACTGCTGACCGTCCTCTGAGCATTCAGGAGCAGGCTCGGACTCCTGTTCCTCTCCGTCCGAGCCATAGCGGACGAGAAAGTCCTCCTTGGTGAGGAGCATGACCTCAGCGACAAAGACCGGACTCGGCGGGAGGACTCCCCCGGAAATCATCCGAGTCAGGCGTCGACCCCATGCGAAGACGTCGAGAGCCCACAGCCCTTCAAGAAGCTCGGTCATGCTGCGAAGAGCACCCCGCCGCTGCGTCAGGGAGTCGATCTCGTCCGCAATCTCTCCCCAGTCCTTTATCGCGTCGAGAAACTCGTCTCCGGCTTCAACTCGGTCAGCCGCATGGATGTCATCGATAGGGATGAAGTTGAAGAATCCGGCACCCGCAACGGTGTTCCATACCTGAGTGCCAGACAGGAGAGATGTAAACGGGATCGAGTCTTCGTCGTCTCCACGAAGTACCTTGATCGGCTGAAACCCGGGCACGCCGTCGAGCCGATCCTCTGCCCAACGCTCGTGCGCGCTCTTGACCTCCCGCAGGCGGTCAGCGGGGTAGACATCAGGTTGATCGTCGACCCGCTTGTGATCCTCCGGGCACAGAAGGATGAGATTCGGGTAGGCATCGATAGCGTCCCGCGCACCAGCATCACCGCGGGGCCCCACCTCGCTCTGCGCGATGATGTGTGCTTCTACGCCGAGCACGAGCCCACCCAGATGCGGCGACTCGGCCTGCGCTGTGAGCGGACGCTTACACATCGCACACCGATTGTGGGCTCGTCCCCAGAGGAGTTTTCGGTCTGCGTCGCGTATCGCCATTGCTATTCGTCGAGCGTGTCGAAGTCGAGCGTGGCCGCGGTGCTCACGGGCGCAGCCGTCCGACCGGAGTCGAGCAGCTCGGACCAGGACGTGGCGATGCCGTTGAACGAGATGGCGTCCTTGGTCCAGCCGTTCTTCTCTGCGACCTGAAACAGCAGGTAGGCCAGCTCCTTCACGAGGTCGAGGTCGACAGAGCCGTCGGCACGACGGCTCGCGTCACGCAGGAACGCACCCGCGGCGGGGATGCCCTTCGTCTCCTGAATACGGATCGTGTGCTGGAGCGCCTCCCATGCTGAGGCGTGCTGATCGGTCGTCACGTCGTAGTCCTCGGGCAAGTCGACCGGCCGATAGAGCTGCACCTTACCCGCGCGGGCGCTTAGAATGCCGCCGCGCTCCATCGTCGAGACCGCTGTGGCACGGGCACGGGCCAGGTTTTCGGCGTCACCGAAAGCCCCAGCCTCGTAGCCGTTGCTGCGATACCAGGCGATGGCGAACCGGGTGGAGGGGTCGAAGTCGCCCTCCTGCTCGGTCAGCAGCTCGTCCAGCACCTCGTTGATGCGCGCGAGCGCCGAGCGCACCGTCATTTCGGAGCCGTCCGACTCGATCACCTTCGTATACCGCGAGAACACCGCCATTCCGGGGCCGATCGCCGACTGCGGCAGATCGACTGGCGCGATACTGCCTTGCTGCAACTCCCGCAGCGCCGGGCCGAGTTCACGTTTCATCGCCGCGATGAACCCACGGCGGTCAGTTATAGGAGCGCCTTCTGGGCGCGGTCGTAGGGAAAGCACCACAGATGTCGCGAGGGCATTGCTACCGATATTGCGAATGCGGGTAGCCAGCTCTGACCGCATTGGCCACGTCGCGGTAACCTGCCACCCAGCTCGCACTATCGAGCCGAGTATCGTCTCCCACCCCGTGGAAGCATCGCCCCCTTCGTCTGTCTCAGACTGCTTGAAGGCGTAGTAGACGGCAATTGGAAACTCGCCCGAAGTTGACTGTCGTGCTCGTGCGAAAACTTGCTCAAATCCATGCTCAAAGAATCGCTTGGCTCCGTCGGCTCCGTCGTGTCGATACGGATTAGCTACTAGTTCCTCCGCCTTCGGGACCAGGATCGTACTGAACAAGCCTGGATGGATGTCCCGCAGCGACCGTCGAAGCCAAACGTAGAAGTAGTCCGACAGGTCCGAATAGCCAATGTTGTCGTAGTAGGGCGGATCGGTTGATATAACTAGCGAATCGAAGCTCCTCGCTGCGGCGTCGGCAGAGTCAACCACGCCCCGAATGCGTCCGGGGAGACGCTCCACTGCCTTGACTAGCCAAGTGAGACTTGCGTCGAAGCTCGCGCCGGCGCCACCCAGAGGGTTGGACTCGGTGAAGTCCCATGTCATCTGAACTGCCGGTCTTGAGAAGACGCTCCGCTCATACTCCTTCTTTGGCCCGGAGTCCCAAGTTGTCAGCAATGAGTGTCGGTCTGTCATCCGAGAAAGAGCGAGCGCCAGATAGGTCGCAACCGCGTCCGCGTACGCAGCCGCGCCTGAGCCACCAGCCTCCAATCGCTCTCCCCTATCTGCACGTGCAAGCTGGGCGTCACCAAACACACGGTCTCTTGTCGTGCTGACGATGTCGCTAAACGTCGTGAGTGTCACTAGCTGGCGATTCGTGAACAGATCGGCCCATTCAGTAAGCCCGTAAGCCTGCACACGAAAACCGAGCGCTTGTTCAGCGATCGCGCCTTCGGGGAGCGCGTCAGGACGATCCACCTCAGCAGCCGCGAGATGCGTAGCGCTCGGCGGGAGATAGGTGCGCGCACGGCCGCCCTCGGCCACGACTGCAATCAGGTCGCGTCCAAGCCGACCTGCACGCCCCTCCGCTCGCACGTAAGCCAGGTCAACAGCCGCGCCGCAGGAGATGCAAGTCGCTCCGGTGCGGCCAACCGTGCCATCCCCGTCACCCGCAGGCGCGTCCTGCGCGCTATGCCCAATCTCATAGTCGACCGTCCCGTTGGCGACGTGGGGCACGACGTAGGCCTCCTTGCCCTTCTTCTTGCCGAGCCACCACGAGCGCACCAGCGGCATCTCGATACCGCAGGCCGGGTTCGGACAAGTGACGGTTCGCGCCCAAATCCATGCGATGACCGTGGCTTCGCCCCCGCTCGGGAGCTTCGCCCTCGGGTAAAGATGGCCGATTCGCTTTTGTGCCTCATCGCGCATCCACTCGCCGTAGCGGCGCACGTCCTCCGCGAGACCCGTCGCCTTTGGCCAGGCGTTGCGCGTTCCGGCCGCGCCGGGGAACACAGGTTCCTGCCCAGCGAACTTCGGCGGGATCTCGATGAGTGCCTTATTGATGAGCACGGCGACGGGGTTGAGGTCGCTCGCGTGGGCCTCCAGACCGAGCCGCTGCGCCTCCAGCGGGATGGTGCCGCCGCCCGCGAACGGGTCCAGGATCGCGGGCGGGTTGCCATTCGTGGATTTCATGATCTCGGCGCGCACGGCGTCGAACAGTGCCTCGTCGTTGAGGTTGTCCCAGTTGACCATCCGCGTGATGAGGTCGAACAGGCGCTCGCGCTCCTGCTTGATGCGGTGGCCGGCCCAGCCTTCGGGGTCTTCGTAGCCCTTCCCACGAGCCTCGGCGAGGAACTCGTCCTCACGCACCGACGGGTCATCGACGAGCTGCGCGAACAGCACCGCCCGCGCGGTCGCCAGCGGTCGCCTTGCCCACCACAGGTGCAGCGTGCTCGGGTGCCCGTGGCGGATCGACTTCTCGCGCGCTGACTGCTTGTTTATCTCGTCGAGTGGGATCGAGACCTCGATCAGCTTGCGCTTGACTGCCACTGCATTCCTCTCGGGTGCGCTCTCGCGCTTGTTCGTAGTGCGGTTCTCGAGCCTACCCGCGGGGTCGGATGTCGCCTGGAGGCCACGGTGGGCGGCGAGTGCTCAGGGGTGGGCCTTCATCGCTGCGAGCACCGCCGAGCGGGCGGCGTCGGCGCGGGGATGCGCGTAAGCCACCACGAGCGGCACGTCACGGTCGCGTCGTGTCGGGCATGCCTTCCATGCTGCGCTCATCTGCGGTCCCGCTTCTGACTTTGCTGCCGACACCAGCTCGGCGTAGCCGGCGAGAACCTTGGGAGCGACGAGCGCGAGGTGTGCGGAGTAGAAGTCGAGGCGGGACTGAATCTCGCTGACGTGCGCCGTGAGCGCAAACCGATCCGCGGCTGTGCCCGTCCGTCGGCGAACACGGTACGGCGCTTCGAGATAGTCGCTGACGGCCTGGAGCGCCCCGGCGTATGCTTCCGCACGGCGCGAGCGCGCCCGCTGGCGGCGCTCGTGCAGGAAGCCGAGCACGACAATGCCCGCCGCGAGGATCGCCGCGGCGATGGTCGCAATCCCATCCCAAGTGATCGGCGCAGGCGGAAAGAGCGAAAGAAGCCAGCTCATGCGGCGCGCCTCGCTTCCTCGGTGAAGCCGTGCTCCGCCTGGGGTGCGATCCACTCGCCGGTCTCAGCGAACGTATCCTCCAGGAACAGGTGGTCCTGCACGAGGACGATCAGTTCGGCGAGGTTCGCGTCAGCCGTCCATCGCTGCTCGGCGGGGTCGTCCGGGTAATAGAGACACAGCGTCCCGTCCTCATAGCGATGCGGGGAGTCCTGCATCTCTCCGGCGTACACGACGGGGAAGTCCCGGCCGTCTCGAACCCCTCCGCCGGGGAAGTACCGCTGGGGGCGGAACTCGATGACGACCGGGACGCGCTCCGTCCTTCCCACCACATCGACGCCATCGAGGTGGTATCGCCGTCTCGGCACGGCCTCGATTTGAGGTGGCCCGAAGCCGAGCCCGATCCAGCTCCCGCAGCTCAGCACGACCGCGCACGGGTTCGCTTGGCGTAGTACCTCCCAGGTGTAGTCGACTCGGAGACGGCGACCGAACAGGCGGAAGGCGTCACGCTCGAACGGGACGAACCAGGCGGCGTCCGCGCCGTACCACGCTGGGTCGGGCATCAGCACGCCCACGAACGCACGGGGAGGCGATCCCCGTAAGCGGACGTGGACGCGGGGGCTGCGGGCGCGGGCACGAGCGACGGGTTCTTCTCCCGCCAGCGTTCCCGCGCGACGCGCTTCACCTCGTCCTGATCGGGCTTGGGCATCACAGCCTCGTCGCCGAAGAAGATGGCGAGCTGGTTGAGCGCGAGGATCGGGTAGCCCTCACGCTCGTACTGGAGGGCGAGGTCGAAGTCGGCCTTTGCCTGCCGGAACGCGGCGACGACCTGGAGCCGGGTGAACATCTCGTTGATCTTGATCGGCCCGGCGACGCCTGCGGGGTCGGGCGTCTCGCCGATGCTGAGCTGCGCGATGGCGTGGTTCAGCCAGGTGCTGATGTAGCTCGTCATGGTCACCGGCCCGGTGATGCAGCCGAGCGCGAGGGCCTTGATGTTCCAGGAGCAGATCGGCCGGTCGTGCTTGCGGTTCCAGTGCTTCATGAGCCGAGTGCCGCGCGCGAACGTCGAGCGGGTCACAGCGTTCGCCTGCTTCACCATCTCCGTGTGGCGCTCCGGGTGGCTGCGATCCCAGGTGCGGTAGTTCGGGATGTAGAGCCCAGCTCCGGTGCGGTTGTCGATCGCGGTGATGACATCCGCGGTGAAGTCGGCCTGGCCGGGCGTCACGGGGTCACCGAACCGCACGAGGATGGAGCGGCGGCGGTTGAGGTGCTCGACCCGAAGCTTCGGATACTCGTCCTTGAGCTCGCGCCGGATCGCATCGGCCGCGCGTTCCTGGAGTGCGCCGGGACCACGGAGGCCCGGCCCGTAGAGCCCGTCGGGGTCGGGGATCACGATGCCGAGGTCGACGTCGGTCAGGGGGTTGAGCGCGTCGCCGTGGGCGATGCTGCCGTTGACGTAGGTGCGCCCGCCGAACTCATGCTTCAGCGCGGCGGCAAGAGCATCGCGCCGTCGCCGCGCCTCGGCGAGTTCCTCGGGGGTCACCTGGATGCGGGTACGCGCTTCGTTGAGCGCGTCCTCCACGGTGCTGATGCTGGTGCGGTTTGGGATGTCCAAGAGCGTCATTGTCGGCTCCTTTCTGCCGGAACCGGGTCCGGCGGTCGGGAGGCCTCGCTGCTCGACATCCGGCGTGTCCGTTTGGGCACATTGCCGCTTGTCTCGCTAGAGTCGGGTGAACTTTCCAGGTTCCGCCCTCGTCCACGAGGCCCGAGAACGCCGCCGGTTGCACCCGGCGGCGTTTTGGGTAGTAGATCAACGTATGGCTCGCCTACGACACTGCGGCGCGCGACACGCGGGCATTCGAAAGAATCTTCGCCTCGGGCTGAGGCGAGTGGGCACTTGGCCTCAGAACGGCCCCCCGCCGCGTGCCCACCAGTCGTTCCAGGAGAGGTTCTGCGAGACGACATCGAAGTCGGTGAGCCAGGCGGGTTCGATGCCCTCGAAGGCGTTACCGATGTAGCGCACCTGATCGTGCTGCGGCCCGCTCGGGCTGACCCGCACGAGCGCGAGCCGGTGGTCGGGCGCGGCGTTGAGCGCGGTGAGCACCTCGGTGC
The DNA here is from genome assembly GCF_002911615.1 of Microbacterium sp. CJ77. Lineage (NCBI taxonomy): Bacteria > Bacillati > Actinomycetota > Actinomycetes > Micrococcales > Microbacteriaceae > Microbacterium > Microbacterium sp. CJ77. The sequence goes on from NZ_PQBR01000007.1 coordinate 402,221, forward strand.
GGGTGATCGTGAAGGTGTCGGAACCTTCGATGCGGGCCTTGACCTCGATGCGAATGCCCGCGCCTTCGGCGGGCCGGGAAAGAACGTCGAAGCCGGGGTTGTTGTGCGACTGCTCCTCAGGTGTACGGCCAAGGGTGCGCTCGGCGGCGAGTACCGCGTCGACGCCTCGACGTTCGACTGCCGCGCGGGCGAGCGCGTTCGCGGCCACATCGCCGGGCGCGTTCGGTTCGGTGGCTGCGGGCATGACGAGGGCGATGGCGGTGATGCGCGGGGTGACGGGCGACATGGCGAGCTGCCGTTCGATGAGCGCGAGCCGGGTCTCGCGGCGCTGCTCCAGCTCCTCGGCACGGCGGCGCAGGGTCTCGGCGGAGTAGCGCACCTTCTTCCCTGCTGCGGCATCGGCGTCGGTCTTCAGCGCCTCGGTGTAGAGGCGGTTGATCTCGCGGGTCAGCCGGGTGGCGACGCGTTCGCGGACGCGCTCGTACTCGTGTGTGCGGCGGGTCGTCACGTCGGCGGCGAACACGGGGAGCTGTTCGGCGATCACCCAGGAGACGGCATCCTTCTCCCGCTGGGTGAGCCACGGCAGGCTCGTGCCCGCGGCACGCTGCGGCTCGTCGGCGGGCGCGTAGTCGAGGTACGGGGCGTGGCCGGCCTCGCGCACTATGCCGTCGGCGCCGACGACGGAGTACCCAAATCGCTTGCTGACGGTCTGCCCGGTGGAGTCGCGGACCTCGTTGAGCACGCCGACGAGCAGGGTCGGCTCGGTCACCGCGTCGGAGGTGAGCACGGTGCCGCGGTCTAGCACTGGCCCGTGCTGGTCGATCACGAGCTGGAGCGCGGCGTCGTGCAGCGCGTGGCCCGGTGCGAGCAGTTCTGCGCGGGGCGTGCCCTGTACGTCGATGGTGGCGGCATCGAAGGTGATGCGCTCGTAGCGACGGGCAACAGGTGCGCGCCCGGCGCGTTCGCGGATGTTGGCGGGGACGTGGGTGATCTCGAAGCGGCCCTTCTCGCGCCGGGCGATGCGTCCGCCTGCACGGTCGAAGGCCTCGAGGAAGGCGTCGCGGATGAAGTGCGGTTGGAGGCGCTTGGCCTTTGCGTCCTCCATCTGGCGACGCAGCGCCTCCAGGTCGGTGGGTGCGAGTGCCTCGCTGGCGAGGGCTTCGTCGTCGAGCAGCTCCTTCAGCCCGGCGGAGACGCCCTCGTCGATGACCTCCCACATCTTCGCCCTCACCTCGGGCTGCTCGCCGTAGCGGATCGCGTCGCGCAGCACGCGGGTCAGCGAGAGGTCACCGAGCGAGGTGCCGAGCACGTTGAAGATCTCGCCGTCGTAGGCGGCGCGCTGCTCCTCGATCTTGTCGAGTAGGCGGATGAACACCTCGCCCTCGCGGGTGTCCTCGGCGACGAGGTTCCACAGTCGGCACACCTCGGTCTGGCCGATACGGTGGATACGACCGAACCGCTGCTCGATACGGTTCGGATTCCACGGCAAGTCGTAGTTGACCATAAGGTGCGCGGCCTGAAGATTCAGGCCCTCCCCTGCGGCGTCGGTGGCAATGAGGATCTGCACCTCGGGGTTCGAGGTGAACTCGGCGGTGACACGACGGCGTTCATATCGGGGCACCGCGCCGTGGATGGTGACCACGGCCTCGCGCCTACCCAAGAGCTGCGTGATGCGCCGCTCCAAGTAGTTCAGGGTGTCGCGGTGCTCAGTGAAGACGATCAGCTTGCGCGGCTTGCCGTCTGCCGTCGTGAGCACCTGACCCTCGATCACGCCGCGCAACTCGCGCCACTTCACGTCCTGCTGCGAGTCCAGCAGCCTGCGCGCGTGCTCGGTCAGCCGACGCAGGTCGACGATCTCGGTCTCCAGCTCGGCCGCGGTGCGCGCCGCGGTCGCCGCGTCGACCAGTTCCTCCTCGGCCTCCTCCAGCTCGGCCGCCTCGAGTTCGTCGGTGTCGAAGTAGCTGCTGTCGGGATCATCGCCGACCAAGGACGCGGGAGCGTCGCGCGGCGGGGCGTCGAGGATGCCGTCAAGCAGGTCGGCGCGGGTGCGCTCCAGCCGGTCGGTGCGGCGGCGAAGCGACTGGAAGATCGCTTCCGGGCTCGATGCGAGACGACGCTGCAAGACCGTGAGCGCGAACCCGACCGTGTTCTTCCGCTTGCCTTCCAGCCGGTCGGCGAGGTTCATCCCGTTGCGGACGTACTCCGTGACCTCCTCATAGAGGAATTGCTCATCCGGCGAAAGCCGGTATGAGGCGGTCTCCGCGATCCGTTCGGGGAAGAGCGGACGCCCCTCGAAGGTGACGAGCTTCTCCTTCACCATGCGCCGCATCAGCCCGTCGGCCGTGCCCGTCCTCGCGTGGCGGTCGCCGGGACCGACAAAGCGGTCGCGGTCGAGTAGTGAGAGGAAGGTCTGGAAGTCCTCCTCCTTGCCGTTGTGCGGCGTCGCGGTCATCAGCAGGAAGTGCCGGGCTCGCTCGCTCAGCAGCTCGCCGAGCTGGAACCGCTTCGACGCCTTCATCTCCCCGCTGAACCACGACGCGCTCATCCGGTGCGCCTCGTCCACGACCACCAAATCGAACTCAGCCTGCTCGATCTGCTCCAGCAGCACCTCGTTGCGGGCGAGCTGATCCATCCGCGCGATGAGCAGCCGCTTCTGATCGAAGACACTCTTGCCTGGCGCGGTGTCCTCCGCGCCGGGGGCGAGGATCTCGAACTCCAGGCCGAACTTCAGCGCCAGCTCGTCCTGCCACTGCTCCACCAGCCCGCCAGGGGCTACTACCAGACAGGTGCGCACGTCATCCCGGAGGATCAGCTCCTTGATGTAGAGCCCGGCCATGATCGTCTTGCCCGCGCCGGGATCGTCAGCGAGCAGGAACCGCAACGGCGTGCGCGGGAGCAGCTCCCCGTACACGGCACGGATCTGATGCGGCAGCGGCTGCACGTCGCTCGTCGCAACAGCCAGCATGGGATCGTGCAGCCCCGCGAGCATGATGCGTTGCGCCTCCGCGGCCAGCCGGAAGTTGCGCGGATCGGCATCGAACGGACGGCCCGACTCCAGATGCGGCGCGATCTTCGCTTCGTCGTCACGGAACAACACCACCTGCCCGAGCGCGCCGTTGTCGTCCTGATAGGTGACCTCGACCGCATTCGCGCCATGCATCTGTGCCGCTAGCACCGTCACGGCACGCCCCGGCAGTATGCCTGCCAGCCGCGCAGTCGCGGCGATGTCCTCTAGCCGCACGGCGACCCTTCCGATTCGAAGCCCGACTTCGAGACTACCGACGAGTACCGACGTTCAGGACGGGACGTGTGCGGCGAGCCAGGCGATCACCGCGCTCTGCCATCGGTCGGGGTCAGAGTTCCACGAGAGCGTATGTCCGGCCTCGAAGGTCTCCAGCGAAACAAGGCCAGGCCGAGCATCTCGGAGTGCTTGTGAGAGCCGTATCGGTACGGAGTCGTCGTGGGTGCCGTGAAGGATGAGCGTGGGCGCGGTGAGTTCCTCGGCACGAACCGTCCAGTCGAAGGATCGGATCGGGATGCGCTCGGGCAGGCCGACCATCCGGGCCAGCGGGCGGAGCGTCAGCCACGGGATCGCGAGGCTGCCTGCGGCTGCGGGGAGTCCGCTGCGGGTGCAGTTCGCCTTGATGACCTCGGTCCAGTCGAGCACGGGCGAGTCGAGCACGAGACCGGCGATGCTGCGTCGATATGACGGGTGGTGAGCGAGCTGGAGCGCGATGGCCGCGCCCATCGACCATCCGAACAGCACGACCTGTCGAGCTCCGTGCCGCATCGCGTACTCAATGGCGGCCGCGGCGTCGTCGGCCTCGGTGAAGCCGAGTGTTGCGCGACCGTTGCCGACTCCCGAGCCTTCGCCGTCGGCTCGGTAGCTGATGACGAGCGAGGTGTAGCCGCGCTCGGTCGCGGCGAGCACGCCGCGAAGCGTTCCGGCTCGGACGCTGCCGAGGCCATGTAGGTGGATCGCCCACGTCGACCTGGCACCGTCGCCGTCGATGCGCCAGGCTGGGGCGGGCCCCGCGGGGGTGTCGATGGTGATGTCGTGTGCATGAAGGCTGGCGTCGTGCGGGGTCGCGTAGTAGATGCCGCTCCAGGAGACGTGATCGCCAGCCCTGAGAGTGAGCCCCGATGCCGTGCTCGTCACCCGTCGTGCGATCAGAGTCGGTCCACGGTCGAGCACGTCTTCGGAGAGTTGCGCCCAGCCTCCGTTCTCGAACCAGAGGTTGTAAGCGCCTTCGGCTGCGGTCTGGCGAGTTCGGTCGAGCACAATGAGACAGGCGTCGCCGTCGTATTCCACATCGCGGACGATCAGATCGTATCTTCGCGTGCTGGGAGCTGTCAGCCGCCGCGCGATCGCCCATCCGACACCCAACGCGCCTGCCGCAACGAGTCCGGCACCTAGCGCGACCCGTCGCATCACGAACTGCCCCCCTGGTCGACCCGGCTTCCTGGTGAAGCGGTGGTCCGTGTCGCTCTGGTGTCGAGTCCGAGGAGGTGGCTCTCGGCGCGATTCAGTAGGGCGCGCTCGGCTGCGCTGATGTCGAAGGTGACGCGCGGGTCGATCATCGCGTCGCGGATCTCAACGATCTCTCGGTGTAGACGGCTCTCCAAGTCATCCGCCCTCGCAGCGAGCGGGTCTGCTTGGCTCAGCCCAGGCCGCACGAGCGACGCCCGCTTCCAGAGAGGCTCCAACTGTGTCGTGAGGCCGACGGTGCGCTTGCGGCGCATGTCGTGCTGTGCGCGGCGGACGGCAGGCTGCGCGGCGAAGCCCGCGCATAGGAAAAGGAACGCGAGTAGAGAGAGCGGTTCGTAGGCGGGTTGGACGGCGCGCATGAGATCGAGATGTCCTGTGACGTGTGCGACGTCCATGATGAGCACGGCCAGGCACAGTGCGCCGCCGAACGCCGATCCCAGGCTCAGCAGAGCCGCGGGGAGACGCTGGATGCCGGAGCTGCGCAGATATTGCCGCGCGGCGAGGATCATCATCGTCGTGATTACGAGGAAGAAGTAGCTGAAGTTGATGATCGAGTAGGCCGCCGCTGCGGGTTGCGCGCCGAGGTCGATCATGAACCGAGTCGTGGTTGTGCCTCGGTCGATGAACACGAACGTCGTGGTGATCGCAAGAAGCGAGGTGAGAAGCACGGGGATGCCCACGGCGACCCGCACGAGCCTGGGGCGGTACTCGTCGGCCTTCATGACGCCTCGACCGAGAAAGAAGATCCCGGTCATCAGCAGCCCATCCGAAACGAGGGTAGTGACATTCGTCCCGCCAAGAAGCGGATCGGTGGCGAGGTAGATGGCGTCGACGTTCAGGGTCATCGCGACCGCGATCGTGAAGGAAGCGTAGGTGATGCTTCGATCCGCCCGTTTGCGGCGGAAGATGAGCAGGCTCGCCACGAGCGCCCACATGAGCGTCGCGACGAGCGCCTGGATCACCCGAAAATCTCCGAATAGCGGGACTCGGCGAACACCGATCCTCGGATGCCCGCGGCCAGCCGATCTGCGAGCGACTCGGCGGCGATCTCCGTCTCACTGTCAATGTCCTGTCGCTTGAGCATGCGTCCGCGCGTGTGAGGAGGGATGTTGGGCAGCAAGACGTCCCCGGCTGTGCAATCGTCGCCCTCCGTGTGACCGAGGATCATGTGGGCCAACTCGTGAAGGACGAACTGCTGGCGGTGCAGTGCAGAGTCGCTGCGTGCGTGGAGCACGAAGTCCTCGGTGTCGGTGACCAGCCAGAGCGCACAGATGCCGTCGCGGGTGTCGAGGTCGGCGAGTTCGACGACGCGGAGCCTACGATGGCGCCGTTCCTGTATGGCCTGGAGAAGGTGCGCAAGCGTGAATCTGTTGCCGAGCCGCAGATCGGAGACGGCGGCCGTTACGGTCTCTTCGGTATTCACGTTTACCCCCTCTCGGCCGAGCAACTACTGGCCTCGGCTCCGTGGTGCGCGACACCCGTCAGTGCTCGGGTGTTCGCATCATTTCCTCGTCCAGGAACTTGCTGATGGCTTGGAGCGCCTTCGGCGAGATATCGCCGAGTGTGCGTGCAGCGTAGGACTTCACCTTCGCTGCACGCATCGAACGCACGAGGTCGAGCTGGGCGGAGACCTTCTCCGGGGTTGCCACGCCGCTCTCCCCCGCAAGAAAGGCAGCATCAACGTCGAAGAAGTCCGCGAGTCCCTCGAAGATTGCGGTGTCTTGGACGTATCGGTGGCCGTTGACCATGTACGTCCATCGTGATCGAGACAGGCTGATGCCACGTTGTCTCAGATACTCCGCGATCTGCGAGTAGGTCGGTTCGGAGCCGGACTCGGCGACAGCGACATCCATCAGAAGTCGCAGGCGTTTGGCGAGGTCGTCAGCCGCAGCCTGACTTTCGTCTTCAGTCATCGTCGCTGACCCCCCTTTCCCTTCGGGAGGGCCAAGGCATCGACGTAGCTCAGGCCCAAGGGTAGTTGTGCATGCTCAATCTACCCGTTGAGCATGCACAAATCAACCGTTGCGCATGCTCAACGTGCGGTGTTAGAACGGAATCTCGGGAGAGTTTTGAGCATGCTCAACGCGGCTTCCCGGTGAGCGGGAGGAGACGCCGATTCCATGAGCACAGCGCGACCCCGCAGCCTGACTGCGTTGCCCACCGGACGGCGACCGTCTCTTGGGAACCCCGACGCACCTGATCGACAAGAGCCCCACGGTTCACGACCAGGCAAGAGGAGGTGCCGAGATGACGATGCCGGAAGCCTCGCGCGGAAAGCGCCAGCCGCTGGATGCCGCCGCACTGCTCGCCTCGCTCACCGGGCTGTCGCCGAGCGCCGCAGCGTATCGCTACGCCGAGGCAGGCATCCCCGTCTTTCCCTGCGTCACAGGAGGCAAGCGCCCGCTGACCAAGCGGGGATTCCACGAGGCGAGCGCCGAACCGCGCCAGGTCGCTCGCTGGTGGGCGCGGTGGCCGCGCGCCAACATCGGGATGCCGACGGGTCAGATCTCCGGGCTGGAGGTCGTGGATGTCGACGTGCACGGGGCGATCCGCGGCTTCGCCGCGTTCGAGCTGGCCCGACGCGAGGGGCTGACGGATCGCTGGGCCGCGTTCATCCGCACGCCCTCGGGCGGAGTCCATGCCTACTACCCGGCCGATCCCGAGCTGGTGCAGCCGTCCTGGCAGGTGGCGCGTGCTGGTATCGACTTCCGGGGATCGGGCGGCTACGTCATCGTGCCGCCCTCGATCATCGCCGCCGATGCGGGGCCGAGTGCGTATGCCCTCATCGGCTCCGGGCGAGGCGACGCGGTTCCCGTCGATGCCCGCGCGCTGCGGCAGTTCCTCGATCCGCGACCGGCGCGCCCGATGCCCGTCATCCCGGTCGAGCGAACGGACGGAGTTGACGTGGAGCGGATCGCCCGCTGGGTCGGGATGCGCGGCGAGGGCGAGCGCAACCGCGGCCTGTTCTGGGCCTCGTGTCGACTCATCGAGGCGGGCATCCCGCCAGACCGCGTGCGTGCCGCGCTGGGGCCGGCTGCCGAGCGCGCAGGTTTGCCCGCGCCGGAGATCGAGACGACGATCCGCTCGGCGCACCGCGTAGCGAGGGGCGCACCGTCCGCGCCCACGGCCAGTTCCATGCCCAGCCATGCAGCTCAGCCTTCATCGGGTCAGGTGCTCTCGTGATCCCCGGCAGCACGCAACAGCCGCGCGGGCGGATCGCCGTGTGGACGGCGGTAGCTGGGACCGTATTCATCGCCGCAGCCGCCTTCTGGCTGTCGTTCACGGCACTCGCCGACCTCGCGCGACGCTCCGGCGTCGATGAGAGCCAGGCGTGGGCATGGCCGCTCATCGTGGACGGCATCATCGTCGTCGCCACGGTGTCCGTCGTCGCGCTCGCGGGCCAGCGTGCCGCCTGGTATCCGTGGCTGCTGCTCATGGCCGGTGCCGCGGTCTCGGTCGCAGCCAACGCGATCCACGCGGTCGTCGCCGCTGACGCCGACGTTCCTTCGGCACTCGCAGGATCGGTCGCCGCAGTACCGCCGCTCGTGCTGCTGGCGATCACGCACTTGACCGTCGTGCTCACCCGACGGTTCCGTGCGGAGCCGTCGGCGCAGCCTGCCGTGTTGGTGTCGAACGCGGTCGAGTACCAGTCGCCGGAACCGCCTGCGCACCTTGCTCCCAGAGAACTCGCCCTGCGACTGAAGGAGGACGGCATGACGAACAAGGCCATCGCTCGCGCGACCGGGGTGCATCCGTCCACGGTCGGCCGCTGGCTGGCGACGCCCGCGCTCTCCGCGGCATCGGAAGGAGGCGCGCTGTGAACGATGAGTTGCCGGAGGACGAGCACGCCCGTCGGCTTGCCGATGTCCTCCACACGCTGAAGCCGACTCCGAGCGAGGCTGCTGAGATCTCGGAGCTGGCGCGCCACACGGACCCGTGGCTCGCCGCGCAGAGGTGGCGCGGCGGCCACCCACTCCTGGAGCGGCTGAGCGCAGAGCACGACCGCAGCCAGGTCGTGTGGGTGCGCCCGACCGAGCTGCTCCCATCCGCCTCGGCCCGCATGATCGGGCGCGGCATCGACCTGCGCACCGAACTGGCGCGCCGCGTCGAGGAACGTCGGCAGACCTCGCCGCAGGCAACTCCGGTGACCCGGCCCGGCATCAGGGGGCGTGCCCAGGGCATCGCGCCGCTCTCCGCGTTCGGGCAGTCGCCCGCGCACCAGTCCTCTGTCAGCCGCGACCCGCTCCGCCGCCTGTGAGCGCGCCATGTCTGCCCAGGCCGCTCCCACGTCGTTCCGCACCCCGGAAGGACTGCGCGCGCTCCTGGAGCGTCTTCACGACGATGGGAAAGGCGCGTGGCGGCGCGACGTGGATGTCGCGGCGCTCATGGAGTACACGGCGGGTCGGTACGCGAGCCTCGCGCGAAAGCACGGCCTCGACCCGTGGGAGGCGGCGAGCGCCGCGTTCGACGCGATGCGCACCCCGGCCGTGCGCAACGCGGAAGATCCGTGGGCCGTCGTCACCCGGGCCGTGCAGGTCACACTGATCGCCGAGGAACGGGGCAACGGGCTGCTGTGCTCGACGCATCAGGCACGCAGGCCGCAATACAGCGGCTTCCACGACCCGGAGCGGTTCAGCGACCGGGAGAACCCACTCACCGACTACCACGAAGCGTTGCAGGTCGCGCCCGCGGGTGAGGACGAGAACGAATCGGACGACGAGGTATCTGGCGTCGTCCGTGCAGTCGAGGACGCGATCAAGCTGCTGGCGCTGCTCGACTGGCCGGAGCAGACGGCGCGCGCGGCCATCGAGCACATCTGCACTCGACTCGGCGACGCGCCGTCGCGGGCGAGCGCAGCGGAATCGCTTCGGCGAGACCCACACGCTCGGGCCGTGCTCGATCTGTCGTCGACGAGCTGGAACGCGCTGCTCCGTGCGATCCTCGGCAACCCCGATCCCGATCAGGCCCACACCGCCGTCGGCCGCGGCGTGCTGTTCCGCCTTCTTGTCGGCGAGCCCCTGCGTGCGCTGCTCACCGATGACGACCTCGTGCTGCTGCTCGGCCTGAACGCGCCCACTCTGGCGGGGGCGAGGTGAGCACATGGCGGCGAGCACCGGGCACATCGAGCTGGAACGCACCATCGACTCAATCGTCGTCGGCAGCCGTCATCGCATGGAGATGGGTGACATCGACGCACTCGCAGCATCCATCGAACGTGACGGACTTCTCCAGCCTCCGACCGTGACACCGGACGGCGTGCTCGTGTGCGGCGCTCGACGCATCGCGGCGCTGCGCAAGCTCGGCCACAAGAAGGTCAACGTCTTCGTGCGCTCCGGGATCAGCGACCGGCTCCAGAGGCTCATGGCCGAGCAGGCCGACAACGTGCTCCACAAGCCATTCACGCAGACCGAGGCCGCGGCGCTGTACCGCGAGCTGAAGACGCTCATGGCCGAGGACGCCGCTCGTCGTCAGGCGGCGACGCAGTTCGGTGCTGGCGGGAAGATCGCCGGAACGAGCGGTGGTGCCGTGACGGCACCACCGCTGATCGGCGCTCCGGGCAAGTCCCGCGCGCAGGCTGCGCTCATGGTCACCGGGCGCAAGTCGTACACGAGCCTGGAGCAGATCAACGACCTGCAGCGGATCGCCAATGACCCCCGACAACCGGAGGATGTGCGCGGCTTCGCCCGCTCAGAACTCGACGCCATCGACCGCGGCTCGTCGATCACCACGGCGCACGCCCGCACGATCGCCATGCTGGCGATCCCGCAGGAGGAACCCGAACCACCCGGCGAGCTGGAGTTGCTCGCACAGGAGGCGCTGGAGCGCGCGAAGCAAGGGCGCAAGCGAGGCCCGGCACCCGCACCAGCGTCGAGCGTCGTGCCGGTTCGCTATCCGGTGCGGGCGTTCAGCCTCACCTGGAGCGACCTCGATCAGTGGTGGTCACACTACGACCCTGCTGAGGTCGGCACCGCGCTGAGTGATGACCAGTGGGAGCACTTCGAGACGATCCTCGACGCTACCGTCCGTTTCTTCGACGCGGCCCGCGCCGCCCGAACCGCCCGCCAACGTCTCGCCAAGGAGAGTGCCTGATGCCGCAGACTCGCTTCCCTCGTCGCCTCATGATCCTCCTGATCGTCGGTGCCGCCGTGCTTGCCGTCCTCGTCGGAGTCGGGCTCTACGGGTTGCTGCTCGCACCTCGATCCGAGCCTTCGCCGGGCGGTAGCTCCACGAGCGACCCACCAGGCGCTTCCACCAGCGCACCGTCCCCGACATCGAGCACGCCGCCCGTCGTCCGTGAGTCCGACGACCCCGAGACGTTCGCGCGAGCCCTCGCCATCGCGCTGTTCACATGGGACACCGCGACCGAGTTCGGGCCGACCGACTACGCGCAGGTCATCGTGGATGTGGGCGACCCCTCCGGCAATGAGACCGCCGGGCTGGCCTCTGACGTGCGCACCTATCTCCCGACCGCGGACGCCTGGGCGCAGCTCCGCACGATGCAGACCCGCCAATGGCTCGACATCAACGACGTGTTCGTGCCGGACGAATGGGCGACGGCGCTCGAGCAGGCAGCCAAGGGACAGATCCTTCCAGGCACCGTCGCGTACACGATCACCGGCATTCGGCAACGCGAGGGTATCCACGGCACCGAGCCCGTGACCAGCTCCCACGAAGTCGCATTCACAGTCTTCATCACCTGCGAGCCGACCTTCGATACCTGCCGCGCGCTTCGCATCTCCGAGCTTGACAACCCCCTGCGTTGATCGGCACCCGCATGAAGAAGCTCGTTGTGGTCATCGCCACCCTCGTCGCAGTGCTCCCCATGAGCCTGGTCGGCGTGGGTCTGCTCGTGTCGCCCGCGGTATTCGCCGCATGTCTCTCGTCAAGCTCGCTCGTTGTCGGGCCGATCCCGGAGTCGCTCACAGCCACGACGCGCGCGGGCGAGACCGTGACCCTCAACCATGAGCAGCTAACCCATGCAGCCACCATCATCACGGTCGGCGCGCAGACCGAGGGCGTTGGTCGCGCTGGCATCGTCATCGCGCTCATGGCCGCACTCACCGAGTCGCGGCTACGGATGCTCGCAAACTCGGCGGCGATTCCAGAGTCGGGCGATTTCCCGAACGACGGAGAGGGCAGCGATCACGACTCTCTTGGCCTGTTCCAAATGCGGCCGAGCGCAGGATGGGGCACCGTCGCCGAGCTGATGAACGCGACCTACCAGTCGCGCGCCTTCTACGGAGGTTCGAGCGGGCCGAACTACCCATCACCGCGTGGACTGCTCGACATACCCGACTGGCAGCACCTCGACCCTGGCGAGGCAGCGCAAGCGGTCGAAGTCTCGGCATATCCCGACCGCTACCAGAACTACCAGCCAGTCGCCGAGGCGATCCTCGCTGCACTCACGCGCCGCGCCGAAACCACGCCGGGCGGTACGCCGCTCGGCAACGTACCCGAGACGACCGCCATCGTCTTCCCGCTGCCGAGCGGGACGTGGGTGAACACCAGCGACTTCGGGTGGCGCGAAGACCCCTTCACTGGTGAGCGAGCGTTCCACTCGGGAACGGACTGGGCTGCCGACGACGGCGCGCCGATCCTCGCGCTCGCCGATGGCGTGGTCAGCTTCGCCGGGCCGTCGGGCGGCTACGGCAACCTCATCATCATCGAGCACACCATCGATGGACAGCGCATCGCCTCCGCCTACGCGCACATGTGGCAGAGCGGCGTCCTCGTCAGCGTCGGGGATCGCGTCGTTGCCGGGCAGCACATCGGCAACGTCGGTTCGGCGGGCAGGTCGACCGGAGCCCATCTGCATTTCGAGATCCGGCCAGGCGGGTCGAACGCAGCGGCGGTTGATGCCGAGCCGTGGCTTGCCGCCCACGGAGTTCAGAACCTCGATGCCGCAAGCACCGCGGCGCTCTGCTCAGCACAGATGGCCGCATGACATGGACATATTCCCCGACTTCGGAGCCGTCGGCGGTCAGGCAGAACTGCGCGCCATCGTTGGCGCGCTGCTGACCGTCGTGCTCATCCTCGCCGTGCTCATGCTCGTCATCTGCGCCGCGGTGTGGGCGATCTCGTCGGCGAACGGCAACATCACTTCGGCTGTCCGCGCGCGCACCGGATTCCTCGTCTCCGTCGGAGCTGCCGCACTCGCCGGCCTCGGCGTCACCTGGGTCAACTTCCTGCTCGGAGTCGGCGCTAGCATCTGAACCGGTGGCACCCACGGATTGGGGGACGTCCGCCTGCGGTGCCCGCGTTGGTTGTCTCCGGCCGTCTGTAGGGTGGATTGGAGTCAACCAGAAGGGATGCCGGTGAGTAACGACACCCTTGCTGGAGCCGGGACGGGAGCATCCTCCGCTGACATCGCGGCCGCGAATCCTCCCGGTCAGATCCGCGCAAGAAGCGGCAACCTGTATGTCGAGCTTGCCGCTGACCGCTGGGACTGGGGACGCAAGCAACTCCGCAGCTCCTGCGACGTCCTCGTTCGCCGATACCCCACCCTCGCGGACTCCGCAGGCGCCGAAGGTAAGAGCGTTGAGCAGTTCCTCATGGATGCTATGTTCGCCGACCTGCTGCCAGCCCGACTCGCGCTATCCAAGCTCACGTTCCCGAGCGGGAGCCGCTCGGTGAACATCAATGTCTCTGTCCGTCTGTCTGGTGACGCACGCCCAAACTGGCCACTGCCGAAAGGCGTATCACTCGTCGCCAAGGCGAGCTGGAACCTGTCTGGCACAGATCGAGAAACGCAGCGCGCCTACGGAAATCGAAACCCCTCCCTGACCGTCTTCAGCTTTCACGATGGTCCTGCTGGGGATGCCCGCGATTTCGAGGTCGCACTTGACGTGACCTGCCGCCAGGTAGCTCGAATGGGGCCAGGCGTTCGAAAGGAACGCAACGTTCTGACGGAAGACCTCGCGGCCGCCCTCCCAGCGATCTCAGCAGAGACAGCCGCACGGTTGCAGGATTGGAGCGACTTCCTGGAGTGGAAGCGCCGTCTCATCCAGGCCAACCGCACCGCGGTGCGATACGACTCGCGCCAGGCGGGCGACGACCACCGCTCCGTGACCTTCCGAGTGATTGGAGACGACGAAGCGGCACTCACCCAAGCTATTCGGCGACTCTCGCAGAGCGATGCCCTCGCTGCCTTCGACGTTTCGGTCAGCGAGGACGAGTGGCAGTTCCAGCTCCCGAGCGAGGGCCGCGAGCCGCGCGGGAGCGAGTTGGGCAACGCGAGGCGTACCCGACCGAACATTGTCACCGGAGCGTCCGTAGCCCCAACCTCCCCCTGGAGCAACGCCGCTGCCGCCGAGGTCTCCATTGCGTTCTCGGACGACGCCCTTGCCCGGATCGAACGTAGCGATGATCCAGAGGCCACAGCGCGGAAGGCGCTCGACCGAATCCCGGAAGCTGGCTTCATCGTTCAGAGCGCCGTTCAGGACATGGCACAGGTGAACCGCCAGGACCGCGCGCTGCGAGATCTCAGTGACCAAGGCGGCTTCTCGCCGTACCTGGCGCGCTACATGTTTGACGCAAACGAGGCGAGGCAACCTACTCAGCTCAGCAGTGTTGAGCGGTGGCACAACCCGAGCCTGAACGAGGCCCAGAAGCTCGCAGTGCAGAAGGTTCTCGCGGCCCCGGATCTCTGCCTGATTCAGGGACCACCGGGGACTGGCAAGACCACGGTGATCGCCGAAGCGATCGCTCAGGTGGTCGCGCGCGACGAGACCGTGCTCGTCGCATCTCAGACTCATACCGCAGTCGACAATGCCCTCAGTCGGCTTCCGTTGCACCCGTCAATTCGTGCAGTTCGTCTGACACGCAATGAAGACCGATTGAGCGACGAGGGTCAAGAGTTTCTTAACGAGCGCGCGCTGGGGCGCTACTACCGCTCGTTGAGCACGGAGATCCGGCAGCGAAGGGAAGATGCGGCAGCCGAGCAACGCTTCGCAGCTCAGATGCGCGCGTTCCGAGCAAGGTCTGCACAACTACTCGACGCGCTCCGCACCGCTGAGGCCGCGAGCGCGGAATCCACCGAGACCTACAGGGCAACTCTGGCGAGCTACGCCAAGCAGGTTCAGTCACTCGAAAAGACTGGGGTTCGCCTGCCTGCGCTCAGCCTGACGCCGGAGGATAACTCCAGCCTCGTGGAACTCGATTTGTGGGTCGACCGTCTGCTGACTGCAACTCCGGGACTCAGAGATGTCGCGCGCGCTGCTCTCGAGGACAAGCCCGCGGTGGTTGTGGCCCACAAGTCACCCCGCCGCCTGGAGATTGAGGCGCAACTCGACGTGGTGCTGGAGAAAATGAAGTCGGACAGCACCGCAGTCGCGGAGTACCAGCGGCTCCAATCCGAACTCGGCGGTCTCGAATCCGAAGCCTCCGGCGACACACTCGACACTGCGAGCCTGGCTCGCCTATTCCCGAGTTCTAGCTTGGTCTTCGAAGACCCGCCGAAGGGGTTCCTAGCAGGAGGAAAGAGGGCAAAGCGTCGGAATGCCGCCAGCGAACTGCTCGCAGCAGCCGACTCGATCCCTCGCATGACTCCCCCGATCTATGAGGCTCGTCGCGAGCGTGAGCGAGCACTGTCAGCCATGAAGGGGGCGGAGGCCCGACTGGAACAGGCGCTCGGGGAGGCGGCTTCTCACTTCATCGCACCGTTCGCGGAGTCGCTCGGCATCATCAGCGAAGAGCCACCGAGCACGGCCGACTCTCTCGCCCAAGCCCAGCAGGAAGCAGAGGCGCGGCTTGCCAGCAGGATCGACCGCGCGACTACTCTGGCTGACGAGAGCGCGGCTTGGGGCGACATCCAGGACGAATGGATCGCCGATCTGTCCGATGCCAGCGTGGCCGAGCGGGATTGGGTGGCAATCGGCGACGCCTGGCTAGCCGAGTGCAATGTTGTCGGCGTCACCTGCAATGAAAACCCGGCGACGCTAGACGAGCCGGGGCTAACCAGCTTCGATCTCGCCGTGGTTGACGAAGTGAGCAAGGCAACTCCGCTAGAGCTGCTCCTCCCCCTGATGAGAGCGCGACGGTCGGCACTCGTCGGTGACCACAGGCAACTCCCTCCGATGTTCCGAGAGAGCCAGGATGCCGAAGGTCTCCCGGAGCAAGCGGACGAGGACGTGCCCGCCGAACTCGCGCTGACGCCTGAGAACCTGAAGAAGTACGAGAAGTTCGTCACTGCGTCGCTCTTCCGCACTCACTTCGAGCGTGCGGACGAGTCCATCAAGCAACGGCTCACCGTGCAGCATCGCATGCACCCCGACATCATGGATTCGGTCAACCGCTTCTACGAAGGACAGCTCACGTCTGGGATCGTTGAGCCTGACGTTGCGCGAGCGCACGGGCTCACCATCCGTGGGCGCGGCGACCTTCCAGTGATCGGCCCTGATCAGCACATGGTGTGGATCGACACCACGAACGACGACCGAGGCGCGGAATGGGCTGAGCCGAAGGCGGGCTCTGGCCAGGAGCGCACGAACATCCTCGAAGCGCGACTCATCGTTCGAATGCTCCGAGACATCGACGACGCGATCCTCAGCAGTTCCTCGCGCACAGTCGGCCCGAAGGAGATCGGGATCGTCTCCATGTACCAGGCGCAGGTCCGCACCATCCGTTCGGAGATCAACCGCGAGACGAAGGATCGACCGTTCAAGGCGATCAAGTACGAGCTGAACACCGTCGTGAAGTACCAGGGTAAGGAGAAGCCGATCATCCTCGTGAGCATGGTCCGCAACTTCGGGAGAAGTGCCCCGGCGCGGCGGCGCAGCTCGAGGGCCAACGTCGCACGATTCGAGTACATCAACGTTGCCTTCTCGCGGGCCCAGGAACTGCTTGTGGTGTTCGGCGCGCTCGACACCTTCGCCCCCTATCCGGTGGAGCTGCCACCGATGGACGCCAACGGCACCCCGAGTATCGTCCCCGTGTACCGAGAGATCACAGAGATGGTCGAGCGCAAAGGTGCGATGAAGCAGGCGAGCGCGCTCGGTGACCTGCATGCGGCAGCGGGACAAGGGCGGCGCCAGTGAAGCTCACAACCCTGCACGTCGGCGTTCCGATTTTCTGGCTCCAGGCGTCTGTCGAGCACAGCGTCGTTCGGAAGCCCACCGTCTTCGAGCGCATGATTATGCGGCTGAGCCGAAGAGGCATCGAGAACTCCGCAGTTGGCAGTGCAACGCTCCGCACAGCATTCGAAGACCACCTCGGTGCAAACGGCATACCGCGACTCCTGGAAAGCAGCGCGAACGAGCTGCTACGCCTTGGCATTGTCCGGCGTGCGGACTCATCGAGGAGTGCGTCGATTCTCGACCAGCCGATTCGGACGCTCACGCTGTCCCCGGCCGGTCAGGAGTTCTACAACCGGAATACCCTCCCGAGTCATCCGACGAGGGATGCAGTCGAGTTCTACTACCTACCCTGGTCCAACTCGCTCGTCAACGAGCGGCCGAGCAGACTGGCCGCTTCTCCCCCTGACCTTGCCTTTGATGTTCGCGCGCTCGCGCCACGCGACCCATCGTCTCTTGTTCGTGCAACCCTCACGGAGCAGCCGCCGAGATTCCTTCGCGGCGAGTCGCGCATTGTCAATGTCGAAGCCGACGTCGACGACACGGTTAGCTGGCTGACTCTCAATGTCGATCTGGTGGTCTCAGCCGAGGGATACCTCGAACTTCACGTCGCAGGGAACAAGGCCGCCACGGATTGGCTTACCCAGCTTGAGTCAACCATCGTGCAGGCGACTCTGCTGAAGACAGTCGTCAGTCGAGAAGCGCCCAGCGAGGTGGTCTTCTCCACCGACGAAATGCGCAGTCTCACGAGGTTGGAACTCGTCGAATCCGCGCTTGGTGCTCGCTCCGCTGTAGTCCATCTGCCCGAGTTGCGGACGCGAGTTCGGCTCACGGCGGACTACGCCACGCCGAGCTGGCTACCAGATGAGGATGCAGTGCGTGTCGTGGGCTCGCCCTTGCCTGCCACCCTGCCGGACGGCGTGACGAGCGTGACATTCGACGGTGGCCGTGCGACTTCGGGGCAGCAGACCGGCGCGCTTCCGCTCACATGGGCTGGGCGGCAGGTCTTTGCACTTGTTCGAGCGGACCTTGACGCGGAGGTCTCGGCCGCTCGGTGGAATGCGTTCAGCGAGGAGCTGGCCGCTGATCTGACGCACTCCCCCGACGTCGAAGTTTCCACACTGCCCCTTGCGTGGGGATCGCCCCGTCCACTGCAAGCCCTGGCCAATGGAGGCAACGCAGGCACTCTTGACGAGGTGCTTGGACGAGTGCGTGACTTCGTTTCGGCTGCGCGTGAGGTCGCACCGAACGCACTCTCCAGCCAGGCTCCTGCATTCCTCGACGTGACGGCACGCCTCATTGCCCTGGCGGGCACTCACGAACCACTTGACATAGGCACACTCGGCGGATGGGCAAGGACCGTGAGGAGCGCACTTGGCGAGAGCGCGCGGCTCGACACGGTGCTTTCGCCTCTGCTGGCTCGTGTCAGTGAGCCGGGCTCCGTCGTCGAGATGCGGGAGGTAATCCAGCTCGGCCGACTTGCGGGTTCATTGCCAGCGCAGCTCTTCAGTGCACCCGTGAGAGCCACGCTCCTCGCCGACTTGTGGCATGACCCATCGGAGGGCCTCGGTGATTCGGTGCCAGACGCACTCCAACCAATCGCCAGGTTCGCAGCGGCACAGACGGAGCTTGACGATGCGCTGGGACGACAGAACGCCGCGCTTGCGAACGGCAGCGGTGCGTTGGCATCCACAGCATCAACGGGGGCCGCTCTCCAGGCCGCCGAACGGTGGCTCCATGCGGTGGACGATCCCGAGTTGGCTCGTTCTGTCGACGAACAGCTACCGGACGGGCTGGTGGCGCTTCGAGCGGGTGTCCTGAAATGGAGGGAGATCGCGACCGCAAATATGGCAGCCTCCCTGTCTCCGGGGCAGGATGCATTGGTGTTCGACTCCAACTCGCTTCTCGACGACCCCGAATGCCTCCGCCATCTAGGGTCCGAAAGGGTCGGCGTCATACCTAACCGCGTCGTTCAAGAGCTAGACGGGCTAAAGCGCAGCACGAACGAGGACACTGCTCGGCGTGCGCGAGCCGCGCATCGAACTGTCGACGAGGCGCGGCAGCTCGGCGTGTTGCGCTTTGAGTCCGCCCGCCCGGCACTGATTCCCTCCGACCTGGGCTCGGTTGACGAACCAGACAACCAGATACTGTCCGTCGCTATCGCCTACAGCAGGGGCAACGTCATCCTTGTCACGAAGGACAACAACCTCCGCGCCAAGGCGCAAGCAACTGGGGTGCCAGCAAGGACTTGGCCTGAGATTCGTGAAGCACGAGGGGAACACCCATGAGCCGTCGAGCGTCGTTCAACTATTCGCGAGCGCTGGATGCTGCCGCGCTGGCTGCGCGGGCGGCTCAATCGGCAGCGGCGGACGCCGCAAAGAGAGCGGAAGCGGAACGTCGCCACGCAGAGTGGGCCGCGCGCTCAGCGTCCATCACCAGGCAGCACCTCGATCGCTACCAGGCGATCTTGGATGACATCCGCAACCAGGGGCTCGACGCCTACGTTAGCGACGACTTCGAGACCGCAGAGGGAATGATTGCCCATGCCAGGACGCTGAGCGCGTCGGACCCTGCCAGGGCCAAGGCGCTGAGTCAGTCAATTGGCCCAATCGTCGGCCCGCTCCCGCGCGCCGCGCGCCAGCAGCGGGGCGAGAGCCGCGCAGCGGAGCACCAGCGCCAGACGAACAGCGGGGCGGGCGGGCGTCCAGCGCCCCCCGACCTGAACGAACGGCCACTAGCACCAGCCGAGAGCGCACTGGAGACTGCCTGGCGCGAAACACTGGACGGATGGACGGACCACTACACCCGTGATCTCGTCTACACCGAACTCGCGGCACTCCGCCAGTCGCTCGATACCGACGGCAGCCCGACGACGCCAGCGGACGTCATCGCCTCGCTGGGAGCGCTGCGTGCCAGGGCCGAATCGGAGGCTGCGAGCCTGAGACGGGCCGAAGCCGAGGTCGAAGAGATGCAGCGGTCGCTTGCCGCAGAGGCACCCGAGCCGAGCCTCGACGTCCCTGATACCGAGGATGAGGACGCTTCGACGTTTGACGATCCCGAGGAGTCGCGGCGTGAGGCAGTTCGCGGCGTGATGGGCGCACTGGAGGATGCCGGATTCCAGGTCGAGAATCCTCGACTCATTCAGCTCTCCCCGGACAGCAACGAAGTCGTCGTCGTCGGAACACGGGCCAGCGGTGCCAGCGCAACATTCAGCCTCACGCTTGACGGGAAACTTGAGTACGACTTCTCGGGATACAAGGGATCGACCTGCGACGCCGACATCGACGCGGTTGTGCCCGCCCTCCAGGAGATCTACGGCATCCAACTCACGGAGGAGGTTGTCGCCTGGCGCAATCCCGACGATCAGGATGCCGCCGCGCGGCCACAACCGGGAAGGACAAATCGAGCATGAGTACCCAGGCGACACTGTGGCACGCCGCGCTGAGTCGTGAGATTCGGGTACGGCGCGGCGTGGTGCTCTTCGGCAATGTCCGGGATATCACCCGCGACCCACAGGGTCGTCGCGGCCCGATCAGCGTGATGGACGCGACCGTCGACGTGCTGAAAGCGGGCGGTTACCGCCAGGTGATCCTCTGGGATCGGGTCAACGGTGTCCAGGGCGTCTCCGCTGCGCAGTGGCGTGATGTTGTGTCGGCCGCGACACCTGCACAGCCCAGCCAGGATGGCGAAGCCTACGATGCCGGTGCCCGACCTCAGCGCGCCCCGTCGGGCAGGATCGCCGCCGATCCAATTGAGTTTCTCAATGTCGTTGCCAATGCCGTCAAGTCCGAGACGGCAGACGCCCCGGCGTTCGTCCTCGACTGGACCGAGTACATGTTCGGCGAGCCGAACAACCTGCCAGCCGGTGAGCGCGACTGGCTGACTCTACTTGGCAAGGCGACACGCGATGCGCCGCTTGCGGGAACGGCAGCTACGTCACGCCCGCCAGTGGTCGTGCTGGTATGCAACGGCTTGGCAGTCCTCCCACCCGCCCTGTACGTCAACAATCCCGACTGGGCGACAGTCAACGTCCCGCTCCCCAATCGCGAGCAGCGCGAGGAAGCGATCCTCGGTCTGGGGACGGCGCTTCAGGTCACTACTCAGGTTGCTCCGAACACTCGCGGACTCACAGATCTGGTCGACGCGCTCGACGGGCTCACGATCAAAGACATCCACAACATCGCCGCGCTCTCCGGCAACCAACGAGGTTTGAGCGCCGAGTCGCTGGTCAGCCTGTACAAGTTCGGCGAGCACACGAGCCCGTGGGAACAACTGAATCGAGACAAGCTGCGCACCACGACGCAGACGCTCCGGGAACGGGTGAAGGGCCAGGACCGGGCAATCGAAGCCGTGAACAAGGTGCTGATCCGCGCCTACACCGGGCTCTCTGGCCTTCAGCATTCGCGGAAGCAGCGCACCCCCAAGGGCGTCCTGTTCTTCGTCGGCCCCACAGGGGTCGGCAAGACCGAGCTAGCGAAGTCCCTCGCCCAGTTCCTCTTCGGCGACGAGGAAGCGTGCATTCGCTTCGATATGTCCGAGTACAACCACGAGCACGCCGACCAGCGGCTCGTCGGCGCGCCGCCTGGCTACGTCGGCTTCGAGGAGGGCGGGCAGCTCACCAACGCTGTCAAGAAGCGGCCATTCTCGGTTCTGCTGTTCGACGAGATCGAAAAGGCCCACGGGCGAATCCTCGACAAGTTCCTCCAGATCCTCGAAGACGGCAGGCTTACGGATGGCCGCGGCGAGACTGTGCAGTTCGCCGACACCTTCATCGTGTTCACGTCCAACATCGGGGCTGCTGAAGTGAACCGCCGCTCGCCGAACGTCCGAGACGAGTTCATCGAGCGCGTCCGCGATCACTTTGTCGAACACCTTCACCGGCCAGAGCTCCTGGGACGGATCGGGGAGGCCAACATCATTCCCTTCGACTTCATCGACAACGACGACTTCCTCGTGCAGATCGCTCGCTCGAAGCTCACACCCCTGCGCCTGCGGCTCCAGGAGAAGTGGGGCATCCGTGACATCAAGTTCGATGATGAGGTGCGGGCGCTCACAGCGGTGGTATCCACAATGGACCACACCGCGGGCGGTCGCGGCGTGCTTGCGGCGCTGTCTGAGCGAATCATCGACCCGCTTGCCACGTTCCTCTTCGAGAACCTGGCGTCGCCGCTCGATGCAGACGGTCGCACCCTCCGCGTCTCGCAGCTCAGCGATGGGCCGGAGTTCGGATTCCAATTGGTGCAATGAGCTGGATCAACCTCGCATCCTGGCTGCCCGCGACCGAGGCCGAAGGCCCCGGTCGCCGAGCGGCACTTTGGGTTCAGGGCTGCCAGTTTCTCTGCCCAGGCTGCTGCAATCCGAACTTCCTGCGCATCGCGCCTCGGGAACTCGTCTCATCGGAGTCTCTCCTCGAACGACTGATGGATGCGAAGACTCGGTTCGACATAGAGGGCGTTACTCTGCTGGGCGGTGAACCCATGCTCCAGGCGCAAGGGCTCGCCGAGTTCGCGGCCGGTGCCCAACTATTGGATCTGTCCGTGATGGTGTTCTCGGGCTACACCCTTGCCGAGCTTCGCAGCGACCCGCTCCCCGGAACCGAAGCACTCCTGAGCCACACCGATGTGCTCGTCGACGGCCGCTACATCGCCGAGCTGCCGGAGACTGAGCGCGCCTGGGCCGGGTCGAGTAATCAGGTGTTCCACTACCTCACCGACCGATACGACAGCTCCATTGAGCGAACGAGCGACGGTCGGCAAAGAGTCGAGATTCGCCTGAGCAACGACGGGCGTATGGACGTGAACGGGTGGCCCGCAGACTCACCTACTCGCGGCCACCCAAGGGCGCATCGCCCCATGTCGTAGACCCCATCGTGCTGGGCCGGTGACGCGCCACGGGTCAGTGCCGCGGCCCTCTCCTGGAGTGCAGCTTTCGAGATCAACGCTGCTTCGGCCCGTCCCTCGCACTGTCGGGCAATCGGCAGGCGGATCGAGCTGTCGCAGGTCGGCGTCCACGACGACGTGGAAGCGTAACCGGGACTGCGTGCGCACCTGACTAGCGAGAAACCTTCTCCCGCCAGTCCCAAGGAGCACACAGTGATCGACATCGACCCCAATACCGACGGGTTGCCCGGCATCGAACAGCTTCGTGTCATCGTCGGCGCGGCCATGACGGTGGGGCTCATCCTCGCTGTCCTCGCCCTCATCATCTCGGCCGTGGTCTGGGGCTACGGGGCGAACAGCTCGAATCCGCACCTCGCCAGCCGGGGCAAGGTCGGCGTGCTCGTCTCGTGCGGCGCGGCCATCATCTGCGGGGCATCCGTCACCCTGGTCAACTTCTTCTGGAACGTCGGCCAGTCGGTCTAGCACCACGACCGAGTTGAGATGGCTGAGCCGATGAGTGTTTGTGATGTGCCCGTCATCGCGTCAGTGTGCGATGCCGTGGGTGAGGGAACTGCGTCGCTCATCTCCGCGCCGTTCGACTGGCTTGCGCAGGCAATGGGGCAGGCCGCCGCCTGGCTGTTCGAGAGCGTGTGGGCGGTGTTCGACTCGACCACGCTCGTCGACGTGACCGGAAGCCAGTACGTCTCGGTCTATAACGTGCTGTTCGGGGTGGCGATCTTCGTCATGCTCGTCTTCTTCTGCCTCCAGCTCATCACCGGGCTCGTGCATCGAGATCCGATGGCACTGTCGCGCGCGGGCGTGGGACTTGCCAAGTCGGTGCTCGGATCGTTCGTCACCATCACCCTCACCGCGACCCTGTTGGAGGTCACCGATCAGCTCACCATCGGCATCGTGCAGGCGACTGGCAACACGATGGAAGGCATCGGTGACCGCATGGCACTGCTCGCCGCTGGGTTGACGACGATCAACATCGCCTCGCCCGGCGTCGGTGCGATCATCACGATCTTCCTTGCCGGGCTCGGCATCGCGGGTGCGGGCATCGTGTGGTTCACGCTGCTTATCCGTAAGGCGCTTCTGCTGGTCGCCATTGTCTTCGCGCCCATCGCACTCGCCGGGTTCACCTGGGATGCCGCGAAGGGTTGGTTCGGACGCTGGGCGGCGTTCGTCGTGGCGCTCATCTTCTCGAAGCTCGTCATCGTCGTCGTGCTCCTGGTCGCCATTGGGCAGATCAGCGCTCCCATCGACCTCGACCTCGCCTCGATCAGTGACCCGATCTCGGGCGTCGTGCTGATGTTCATCGCCGCGTTCGCGCCGTACCTGACGTACAAGTTCATCTCGTTCGTGGGCTTCGACATGTACCACGCGATGTCGAGCGAGCAGGAAGCGAAGTCGGCGCTCAACCGGCCCGTCCCGCTGCCGGTCAAGGCCCAGCCGAACGCGGCAAAGTCCGTCCTCGGAGGGCAAAGCGGCGCGAGAGGCGGGACTCCTCCCGCACCGAGCACAGCTCCCGCTGCAAGTGGCGCAGCAGGCGGCGCTGCGGGCGCAGGTGGCGGGGCGGCCGCTTCCGGCGGCGGAGCGGCGGCGTCGGGAGGCGCGGCAGGTGCCGGGGCAGCAGCGGCCGGCCCCGCGGCCGCAGCCGTCGTCGGAGCGCAGGTCGTCAAAGCCGCGGCGACGACTGGGCCGAAAGTCGGTGCCGCGGTCGGCGGCGCAGCAGCCGGGCACGCAGAGACATCCACGCCGCCGATACCCGTAGCGCCAAGGAAGGGGTAGAACATGGCCACCCAGCACTCCCCGGCTCCCGAGCAGCAGCTCTCCCCCGTGCAGTTCTCCCGACTCGCGCACCGTGGCATCCTGCTCGGACTGTCGATCTCGCAGTTGATCGTGTTGGGCATCGGCGTGGTCACCGTCGTCGCCACGATCTACACGGGCGGTGGCATGGGGCTGGTCTGGACATCCCCGATCTGGCTCAGCTGCCTGCTGCTCGCGGTCGTCCCCGTGGGCGGGCGCAAGCTCGTGGACTGGCTGCCCATCGTGTCGCGCTGGATGTGGCGGAGCACCGCAGGGCAGTTGATCTTCCGCCGCCGCGTCATCAAGCCGCGTCCGGTCGGCACGCTCGCGCTCCCCGGCGATGCGACCGCGCTGCGCGAATGGGTCGATCCCGAGACGGGCGCGGCGATGGTGCACGACCCCCACGCTCAGACCCTGACCGCAGTGCTGGGGGTGACGCACCCGGCGTTCGTGCTGCTCGATCCGAGCGAGCAGGAGCGGCGGATCTACGGCTGGGGTCGGGTGCTCGCGACCGCGTGCCGCTCGGGCCGGATCGCCCGGCTCCAGGTCTGCGAGCGGACGCTACCGGACTCAGGCACGGGGCTCGCCGAATGGTGGGCCAGGCACGGCACCGACGATGAATCCTGGCCTGCGACCACCTACCGGGAGCTGATCGAGCGTGCCGGGCCGACCGGCGAGCGCCATGCGACGACCATCTCGATTGCGCTCGATATGAACGCCTCGGGGCGACAGATCCGCTCAGCGGGCGGCGGCATCCGTGGAGCTGCCGCCGTGCTGCGTCAGGAGATGACCACGCTCGTCACAGCGCTGCGAGCTGCGGACCTCGCCACGACCGGCTGGCTCGCGCCCGGCGAGGTCGCTGTCATCCTGCGCTCCGCCTACGACCCAGCTGCCGCGCCCGCGCTGGAGCGGCACGCCGACATCGGGCGTTCCCTCGCCACCGCGGGGCCGGTCGCGGTGACCGAGAGCTGGGATCGCGTGCGCACCGACTCCGCGCACCACACCGTGCTTTGGCTCTCCGAGTGGCCGCGCTCGCAGGTGTTCCCTGGATTCCTCGCCCCGTTGCTGCTCACCTCCGGCGTGCAGCGGTCGTTCTCGCTCATTTGCACGCCAGTTCGCGCCGACATCGCGGCTCGCGACCTGCGGAAGAAAAAGGTCGGCCTGCTCTCCGACGCAACCCAACGCGCGAAGATCGGGCAGGTCGAGGACGCCTCGCGCACGGCTGAGTACCAGGACGTGCTACAGCAGGAGTCCGACCTCACCGCGGGGCACGGCGTGCTCCGCTACACCGGCCTCATCTCCGTCTCCGCGCCCACGGTCGATGAGCTGGATGCCGCCATCGCCGCCATCGAGCAAGCCGCGGTCCAGGCGTCCTGCGAAACGCGCAGACTCGTCGGCCAGCAAGCCACCGCATTCGCCGTCGCCGCGCTCCCGCTCTGTCGAGACGTGTGAGGACGCGCGCGCTGCGTCCCCTCTCGCCGATCAGGTCATAGTCACTCGGCCGGACGCACGAGCAAAGTCGCGGATGGGTCGACGCCCTCTGCCCAGGCTAGAGTCGGCAGGTCGGCGCCATCGAGACCCGCCAGTTGCAGAGCCGCCTGCCCAGACAGATGGGCCGAGCTAATCGACTGTCCGTTCGCCACCGCGGCGTAGAACTGCGCCGCGTAGCTGATCGCGTCACCGTCTTCAATCTCGTCTGCCATGCCAATCGCGAACGGAACAATGTCGGCAACGAGGGCGTCAAGCTGACCAGCAGACCGGCAGGAGTTCAGAAGAACGAGCAAGGGCGGGTCGTCCGTTGCATTGATCGCGGCAGCGAAGGCGCGCGCGCTCACGATCACACCCTCGTGGGGCATATCGGTTTCGTCTTCGAAGACGATCAAGTCCTCGTTGCTGTGGCCGGAGAAGTGAACGACGTGCGGGCGGAACTTCGTGATGCCATCAAGCAGATCGGCCGTCGTTGCAGCAGGACGGACATCCAGGTCAACCAAGTCACGATGAAGCGCCGACTCGACCGCTGCACGAATCCGCTTCTGCTCACGCCCCACGCGCAGATCGCCTTCCGACGATGCGCCGAGCATCAGCACGCGGAGCTTCTCAGGCTTCGGGGCAGGAAGCTCACGAATGACTTGCGAGACGGCGGACTCCGTGGCGCTCAGCCGCCGCTCGAGCACGGCGCGCTGTGCCGCGGCTTGCCGATCCGCACGCTGTTGCTCCAGCTTGCGTCTACGTTCAGCGGCGTTGCTTTCGGATGCTTCTGCCCGTGCGAGCTTGTCGGCAAGCGCCATCTCCTCCTTGGCATAGCCGGCCGCACGCGACTGCCATCGACTCGCCTCCTTACCTGCCACGGCAGCCTCCGATTCCTTCCTTTCGGCTTCACGCAGCTTGGATTGGATGGTGCTGGAGCTCTTCGACTTGCTGGCCGCGGCACGAGCTGCCGCGGACTCAGCTCGCTTCTTCGATTCCTTCCCGCGGTACTCTCCAGCCTTCTTCTCCGCGTCGATCCGCTGCTTCCGCTTGCGCTCAAGTTGGCCGCGGTAGGTGCTTGCGCTCATGCTCTTCCTCACGACAGGTCGTCGGATCGACCGTAGCCTCGACCTCCGACGTCGGGGATACCGTGCGCACCTTCCTGGCAGATCGAGACGCGAGGGAGACGAGATGCCGACGTTCAGCAACCCTGTGGAGGACGCCGCAGACGCCCGCGAGTCGGTGCGGGCGCTCGCGCACGCGAGCCGCGCGTTCCGCGACCCCGCGGACACCTATCAGGTGGTCGGCGAGCTACTCGGGACGCTGCGCTCGCTGGAGCAAGTGCTGGAGCAGGTCGCGGCGGCGCACGTCCGGGACCAAGGCAGGGCGTTCCTCGACAACGGCGACCGCAGCGGGGGGCTCATTGAGGCCGATTCCGCCGCTCGCGCGCTCCGTCGCGCCGCAGCCGCCATCGGGCAAGCCGAACGCGCCGTGGATGAGGCGTCACAGCGCTCGGGCCGGATCGCGTGGCATCCGGCACCCGTCGGCGACGAGCCGGGGCTCGACCCGTTCTCCCGCGATCCGTTCGATGGTCCTCCGCTCAACTCTCGGCGAGGGCTGTCACTATGAGCCCCGACGACCGCGAGCGCCTGCACACCGCGGTTCTGCTCGATCCGGCAGGCGAGCGCCGCGCAGCACGAAAGGCTCGGCGGAGAGCGGCGAGCAAGATCGAGGCCGCCGACCGCAAGGCGCAGCAGGACCGGGCGCGCGCGGAGTGGCAGGGGGAACGTGAAGCGCGGCGCGCGACGACGTACCTCCCGACCTCCGGCGAAGCCCGCCCCGCGGCGCTCCGCACGCCGGGCCGGTTCCGGTTGCCGCGCCACCAGGACACGAGTGCGACGCTGGCCGGGGCATACCCGTTCCTGGCCGAGGGCGGGCTCGGCTCGGCTGGAGTGTTCGTCGGTCAGAATCTCTACAGCGGCGCGTCGTTCGTCTACGACCCTTGGGTGCTCTACGCGCAGGGCATCATCACCGCGCCAAACATCGTGCTCGCGGGCATCGTAGGTTCGGGCAAGTCCTCGCTCGCCAAGAGCCTCTACACCCGATCCATTCCGTTCGGTCGGCGGGTCTACGTCCCCGGCGATCCCAAGGGCGAGCACACCGCCGTTGCGCAAGCGGTCGGCGGGCGCGCGATCATGCTCGGCCACGGGATGTCCACGCGCCTGAACCCGCTCGATGAGGGGCATCGTCCTTCAGGCCTCAGTGACGCCGAGTGGCAGAGCCAGGTGACCTCGCGGCGGCGTGACCTGATCGGCGCGCTCGCCGAGACCGTGCTTGACCGCGGGCTCACACCGCTGGAGCACACGGCCGTCGACATCGCGCTCGCGGATGCGGTGCGCTCGGCCGAGGTGCCGATCCTCCCAATGGTGGTCGACCGCATCCTGGCTCCGCACGCTGAAGACGGCGACGGAAGGCTTGCCGAGGACGGGCGTCTCGTCGGCCACGCGCTGCGGCGGCTGGTGGCCGGTGACCTCGCCGGTCTGTTCGACGGCCCGAGCACCGTGCGCTTCGACCCATCGCTGCCGATGGTGTCGCTCGACCTGTCTCGGGTTGCCGAGAATTCGACGCTCATCTCCGTGCTTATGACGTGCTCATCGGCGTGGATGGAATCGGCGCTGCTCGACCCGGCAGGCGGACAGCGGTGGGTCGTGTACGACGAAGCATGGAGGCTCATGTCGCACCCGGCGCTGCTGCGCCGCATGGACGCGCAATGGCGGCTCGCGCGGCACTACGGCATCGCCAATCTGCTCATCTTCCACAAGCTCAGCGACCTCGACAACGTGGGCGACCAGGGCTCGGCCATGCGCGCCCTCGCCTCGTCCCTGCTCGCCAACGCCGAGACGCGGGTCATCTACCGGCAGGAGAGCGATCAACTCGGCGCGACCGCGCAGGCCCTCGGACTCACCGGCACCGAGCAAGGGCTGCTGCCGGGTCTCGGGACCGGGCAGGGACTGTGGAGGATCAAGAACCGCTCGTTCGTCGTCCAGCACCAGCTCCACCCCGCCGAACTTGCGATGTACGAGACAGGCCAGAAGGCCAGAGGAGCATGAGATGACCATCGCACTTCCGTGGCGACGCCGCACGAGCCGAGAGACCGATCATGAGGGCTCCACCAACATCCCGGCTGTGCTTCCGGTCGTCACGATGACGGTGCAGTCGGACGCCACACTGCGCGTCCTCGTCGACGGGGAGCAATTCGATCCGTCGACCTTCGCCCCGCCGTGGCAGCGAAGCTCCTTCGCTCAGATCATCAGCTCAGTCATGAAGCAGCGCCGCTCGCCCGTGCGCGTCGTGATGCACGAACTCGACGGCACCGTCTACACGGAC
The DNA here is from genome assembly GCF_002911615.1 of Microbacterium sp. CJ77. Classification (NCBI taxonomy): domain Bacteria; kingdom Bacillati; phylum Actinomycetota; class Actinomycetes; order Micrococcales; family Microbacteriaceae; genus Microbacterium; species Microbacterium sp. CJ77. Next base: position 431,323 of record NZ_PQBR01000007.1, read on the forward strand.
ATCGTGACCACTCCGCTTCGCCACGTCCCCGACCCGCCCGCGTTGCCCGAGCAGTCGCCTGCCTCAGCACAGGATGGAACCCCCGCACCTGGTAAGACCGACTCGATGCACCTCCTCGCTGTGGCGAACGACGGAGGCTTCGTGCCGGGTGAGGAGGTCGCGGTCGCGGTCATCGTGCGGCACACTGCGGCTAGCCGTGAGGGTGCGACGCGAGCTCAGATCGAGCCGCGCCTGCTCGATCTGAGCCCAACCCATGAGGTCATCCTGCTCGGCCGTGTCTCGGGCACCTGTGTCGTCGACCGCGTGTCATGACCGGCTCGCCAAGGGCCGCAGCATTCGGCGAGCTGACCAATCTCGCACTCGGCGCGCTCATCTGCGCGATGCTGCTGGCCGGAGCCCTTCGCATTGCCGGGAGCATCGCTGCGTTCGTCACGGGCGCGCCTCAACCCACAGCAGGTCTGGAAGCAGGAGTCGGTGTGATCTTCAGCGCCGGCGATCCCGGCGCGGCGCTCGGCTCCGCCTCGCTCAATCCCGTCGCCTACTGGATCACTGCCGCTCTACTGCTCGCCGCGGTCGTCGTAGCGGCGTGGTTGATCTGGCGGTGGGTCCGAGAGCTTGGCAAGCGCGCCAAGGCCGACCCGAGTCGAATCGAAGGGGTCGCTGAGGCGCGCGACGTGCAGCGCGCCGCATCCGAACGCAACCTCCTCGGCCGCGCGCAGACGCTACGCCCATCGCTCGTCGACCCGAAGCCCGAGCAAGTCGGCTACCTACTCGGCCGATCGCGCGGCAAGCGCGTATGGACATCCGTCGAGGACTCGATCCTGCTCATCGGCCCGCCGAGATCCGGCAAGGGCGCAAACATCGTCATCAACACCATCCTCGACGCGCCCGGCGCCGTCATCACGACCTCGACTAGGCCGGACAACCTCACAGCGACCCTCCGTGCTCGCCAGGCGCGGGGCGGCCCAGTTTCGGTGTTCGATCCCCAACACCTCGCCGAAGGCGTGCCAGCAGGACTGCGGTGGTCGCCGATCCGAGGATGCGAACTGCCGCTCACGGCGATGATCCGCGGCACCGGCCTCGCCGCGGGCACCGGGCTCTCCGGCCCCTCCGTCGAGAACGGCGGCTTCTGGGAAGGCAAGACACGCACCGCGCTACAGGCGCTCCTCCACGCCGCTGCCCTCGACCACCGACAGCCCGCCGAACTGTTCCGTTGGACACTCGATCCCGCAGCAGCCGCGGATGCCGTTTCGATCCTCTCGTCGCACCCACAGGCCGCAACCGGGTGGGCGGAGTCGCTCGACGGAATGCTGCAAGCCGACCCGCGCACCCGCGACTCCATCTGGCAGGGCGTCTCGCTCTCCCTCGCATCCCTCGCCGATCCGAGGGTGCTGGAGGCGGTTAGCCCCACGGAAGACGAGCAGTTCGACCCCGAGTCGTTCCTGCGCGACTCCGGCACCCTCTACCTGCTGGCGACAGGGGCCGGAGCCGGAGCGTCTTCGTCGCTCGTCGCGGCGTTCATCGAAGACCTCGTGGAGACGGCTCGGCGCCTCGCGGCGCGCTCGCCCGGTGCGCGGCTTGATCCTCCGGTGTTGCTCGCTCTCGACGAGATCGGAAATCTCGCGCCCCTGCCCTCGCTCCCCGTGCTCATGGCCGAGGGTGGGGGCACTGGGCTGACGGTGATGCCCGTCTTCCAGTCGCTCGCGCAGGCCCGAGGTCGCTGGGGCGACCACGCCGCAACCGCGATGTGGGACGCCAGCATCACCAAGATCGTGCTGGGCGGAGGAACCGACACACGGCACCTCCAGGACTTGTCGACGCTGATCGGCGAACGCGACGAGACGATGGACACGGTGACCATCGGCGAGCGCGGCCTGCGCTCGAATCAGCGGTCGGTTCGGCGAGTGCCGATCGTGAAGGTCGAAGACATCCGCACCCTGCCCCAGGGCACCTCGCTCGTGCTGTTGCGCTCTGCTCCGCCCATCATCACGACGATGCGCTACTGGCTCAACCGACCGGATGCCGACACCTTGCTCGCGCAGCGCGCGGAAGTCGAGAGGGCGATGCGGCCGGATGAGCGGAAGCTCCCCTCTGAAGACTCTGCCCTCGCGACGGATACCGATCAACCCGCAATCGGTTGAGCTGATCGAGCCCGTGGATATCGTCCCACTTGACGGCGATCGCTCATCGGCTCGGATCTGGAAGCTTCCACGAGAACTAGACGAGGTACTCGCAATAGACGGAGTAGCTCTTGGCGGAATAGCGTCGCGAGCATGACGGCGATGGACGAGGTTGTGAGCTGCTCGTGTTGTGGTCGCGAGTACCCGCGGAGGAAGCTTCACGCTCTTGTGGACGGTGCTGCATTCATCTGTCGCCGATGCGCGCTGTGGGTTGCCTTGCGGCTCCGTGGTGATCGGCTGGACGGTGACGGGGATGATCTCGGCGCAGTGCAGCGGTGACTGGAGTTTGGGTTCAGCCGACGTTGATGGCCGCGAGCTGGAAAGGTGTGCCGGTGACGATCAGTCGTAGGTCGTGGAGGGTGTCGTCGATTGTCCAGTCGACGAAGGCGCAGCAGGCCTTCTCGATGGTGACGAGATCCCGGAGGCGGTCGACGGAGTCTTCGACCTTGGCGTAGTGGATGGTGAGGCTGCCGTCCGTGCGCTCGGTGTTGAGGGCATAGTCGGCCTCGAAGGCGTGCCATTTCTCCACCTGCTGCTTCGCGGCGGCGAGCGTGGGAAGGGTGCAGGCGATCGGCTGCTCGTCGCGGGGTCTCGTGTGGGTCACGCTGGCTACTTCTTTTCGCTGTCGGTCTTCTCAAGGGCTTCGAGGACCTCGAACGGGGATTCGAGGTCGCCGCGCCAGGCTTCGATGCCTTCGCGGATGGCGAGGACGGCGACGATGAGGGCGGCGACGGAGTCGGCCCAGGCCCAGCCGAAGAGGCTGTTGAGCAGCAGTCCGATGAGGACAGTACCGGAGAGATAGATGCACAGCAGGAGTTGCTTGGCGTCGGCCTGGACGCTCTTGGAGCCGAGTTCGCGGCCGGTGCGGAACTCGAACCAGGCCAGGGCAGGCATGACGATGAGGCTGGTGACGGTGATGCCGATGCCGACCGGGCTGTGGTCGACCTCTTGCACGCCGGTGAGGGCGAGGATCGCGTCGATGGTGACGTAGGCGGCGAGGGCGAAGAAGGCGATCCCGATCACCCGGACTGTGATCTTCTCCCAGCGTTCGGGGTCTTTGCGGGTGAACTGCCAGGCGATCGCGGCGGCGGAGGCGACCTCGATCACCGAGTCGAGGCCGAATCCGATCAGCGCGGCGGAGGATGCGATGGCGCCGGCGGAGATCGCAATGATCGCCTCGATGACATTCCAGGTGATCGTGAAGCCAACGATGAAGCGGACGCGGCGGTGCAGGGTTGTCCGGCGTGAGTCGGGGAGGGGGTGGGTCATCAGAGGTTCTCCTGGTTGAGGATCCGGCCGGCGGCCGGGGAGGTCGAGTTGGGGGCAGCGTGGGGCGGGCGGTGTAGGATGAGGGTGAGCGCCCAGCCGGCGATGCCGCAGGTGGTGAAGATGTCGGCGACGTTGAAGATCGCGAACCAGTCGACGGCGATGAAGTCGACCACCTCGCCAGTGAGTGGGCCGTCGGTGGCGCGGCTGATGCGATCCCAGATGTTGCCCATCGCCCCACCGGCGGCGACGGCCAGCAGCGCGGTCCCGCCGAGGCTGGTTCCGTTGATGGCGCGCAGCATCGTCCAGGTCACGAGGGCGGCGGCGACCGCGATCAGGGCGATGACCAGCGCCGGGCCCAGCGATGCGCCGAGTCCGAACGCGATCCCTGGGTTGAACACCAGGTCGAGCCGGGCTCCGAGCCCGAGTTCGACGATGCGACCATCGCTCAGGGAGGACAGCGCCCACGCCTTGGTGAGCTGGTCGACCGTGAACGCGGCCGCGATGGTAGCGACGACGACGGCGATGCGGGCCGGGCGATGCGGTGCCGGTCGGCTCATGCCAGGACCTGGAACAGGCGGACGAAGACGCCGGACTCGATCAGGATGTACAGCCCGAGGCCGATGAAGACGGCCGGGACCAGCCAGTGCTCGATCTTCTCCAGGGCTTCGGTCACCTTCTTGTTGGTGCCGATGGTCCGGGCCACCAGGCACCACACGGCGACCAGGATCAAGAACACGATGATCGTGATCACGGTGTCGGGGATCGGGGCGGTGCGGAACACCGGGGTGTAGAGGGAGATGTTGTCCGCGCCGTTGGCGATGGTGATGCCGGCCACCCCGAGCAGCCCGCCCGCGCGGATCGCGGACTCGTCCCCGTCATCGTCGTCCCCGCGGCGGCGGCGGAGGGTGCGGATCAGCCCGTACACCCCGATCCCCAGCGGCACCAGGCCCAGGAAGCCGACCCACTCGTCCGGCACGATCGTCAGGCCCGCCGCGGCGACCACGCTCAGCGCGACCAGGGCGATGAACCCGAGGTACTGGCCGGCCACGACTTTCCAGCCCGGCAGGGCGCCGCGCGTGGACGCGAGGAACAGCACCGTGAGGACGACGATGTCGTCGATGTTCGTCGCGGCGAACAGCCCGACCGCCGCGGCGATGGTCGCGATCATCGGGCGTCGCGACCGTAGGTCGCGCAGAGGTCGACCTGGTAGCCCGTCGCCGCCAGAAGCTGCTCCGCAGTCTCCAGCAGGTCGATCACCTCGGGGGTGGCGACCGCGTAGAAGTTCTGGCGCCCTTCCGCCCGCGCGACCAACAGGCCGCAGTCCCGCAGACACGCCACATGCTCCGACACCGTCGACTGCGCCAGCCCCAGCTCGTCGGTCAGATCCCGCACGCGCGCTTCCCCCTGGCTCAGCCGACGCAGGATCGACAAGCGGCTGGCATCGGCCAGCGAGTGGAACAGCGACACCGCGGCGGACAGCTCAAGAATCATCGGCACCAACCGATCATATCGGCAAATCTCGATGCATGGCTATTGCGGTGGGCGAGAAGCGGGAGGCTATCGCTGGGTCGCGATTTTTCGGCTGCGTAGAGAGCCTGGACTTGGCTCACGACCGCGCCAATACCAGCACCGTTGGTTCACTTTCAACGCATGCCCTACCGTCCTATACTCGAACATACTTTCGCAGCAGCAGTCTGCTTCGGGATACGCGTCAACCGCACGGCGGGACGCGATGCGCACCTGTCCATCAGGAAACCCTTCTGATGAGACAGGAGCATCCCGATGCGAACCAAAGAGTCCCTGTGGGGCTTCTTCGCCAGCGACCCGCAGTTGTCCTTCAACGAGGACGGCGAGGCGCGGCTGTTCGCGTGGATCGGTCAGGAGCAGTTCGAGCGCAACCCGGACGGCTCGTTCACGCAGGGCGAGACGAAGTTCTATCCGTTCAAGATGTTCCGGCGCAGCGCGGAGCACGCTTACGAGAAGTTCGCGCGCGGCGACAACTTCGTCGCCAGCGGCCACGTTCAGAAGTTCAGCTACGAGAAGAACGGGGAGAAGGTCAGCGGCGAGGAGTTCATCGCCACCCACGTCGGTCCTGATGCCGCCCGCACGAGCTACGCCGTCGACCGTGGCCGCTCGCGCTCGCAACAGGTCGAGCGCGAGCCCATCGAAGCGCCGGACCCAACTCTCCCGCAGCAGCCGTCGCCACGCCCGATGGCGCTGTGAGGCGGCGGCATGACCACCGAGGAGTCGCTGTTCCCGGTCGACGATCCCGACTTCGACGTGCCGCCGCTCGAAGAGCCGGAGCCCGACCCTGTGGCTCCTTCGCCGAGACCGGCCAAGGAGCCAGACTCCGAGACGAGCGACGCGCCGGAGCCGCCGCGCCCAGTGAACTGGAACATCCTGACCGCGGCCGAGGCACAGGTGGAGTGGCTGGAGCTGAACGCCTTCGTGAACTGGTTGCGTCACGAGTTCGGGCTGAGTGTGAACGTCGTGCCGCCGTTCTGGCATCGGCATCCGGAACTGGTGTGGCCGCTATCGGCGTTGCGCCAACACTATCTGAATGCCTACGACGCGAAGCAGCACGGCTCGGCTCCGTTCGGCTGGTGGCGCGACTTCTGGGACTTCCAGCAGCGCCTGCGCGACGCGGTGACCGCGTGCGGCACGAAGCTTAACACCGACCGGCCGACGCGGCAGGCCGTGTGGCCGGGTGAGGAGGAGCGCCCCGCCCCCGTGGAGACGGTGATCGCCGACCGTGATGCGGACTTCACGCAGTTCGTCAGGGAGGACGTGGCGCGCAGGCAGGCGATCGAGGACGAGTTCTACGCGCATCTCGCGGCGGAGCAGTAGGTCTCGGGCGGTGACAGGGAATGGCGCGACAACGATCCCCGAAGCCCTGGCCGGGGCAACTGGAGTTCGATCTGTGGGGAGTGGACGAGCCGTCGGCCGACGCCGCGCTCACCATGTCACGCGAGGCTGGGGCGAGCAATGAACAAATACGGGCAGATGGCGCTGTCACACTGGCAAGCGACAGCCCCGAACCGGCTGGCCGACCTGAGCGATCCGATGGTGTTCTTCGAGGCACTGGGCCTGGAGATGCAGGAGCAAGTGACGAACCTCGCGTCGATGCTGGCGGGCAGCGACCTCCGGGGGGAGACTTTCTTGCAGAAGGTCGCCCGGCTGACAGCGGCCCGGAAGCAAGCGGAGGAGGTCGTGATGGCGCAACTGGCGTGGATCACCGACCCGACCCTGCCGCTGGAGCAGGCACGCGAGGAGTGGGAGCAGACCCGTCCCTCCGACGAGAACCTGATCCTCTGGGCCGAGCGGATGCAGGACTCCCCGGATTCGATGCCCTCCTCGACGGACCTGGAGGAGATGGCGAAGACCTGGGCGTTGCCCATCGAGTTTCTGCTGGAGCTCGCGGCAACGGAACCTCCGCGGGAGTACATGAGGGCGAACCAGCCGGCACTCGCCGAGGCGGCGACGATCCGCTTCTTCCGCGAACTGCGGTAGCGCCCCGGTTCGTCCCAGCCTCACAGGACGACCTCGGCCCGTCGGGGGCGAAGGCCCGCTACCGGGCGAACGTGGAGGCAATCCAGCTCATCCACGATCTGAGGTCGACGGGTCGCCCGGCGTCGCCGGATGGTCAGCGCGTGCTCGCGCGTTGGTCGAGTTGGGGCGCGATCCCCGAGGTCTTCGACGACTTGAAGCCGGACTGGGATGCCGAACGTGCGGAGCTGCGTGAGCTTCTGAGTGATGACGAGTGGGATGCGGCGGCACGCACGACAATCAACGCGCACTACACCGACCCGATGATCGCGCGGCAGGTGTGGCGGCTGCTGGACGGGCTGGGGTTCCGCGGCGGCGCGGTCCTCGAGCCCGGCTCCGGCGCAGGCACGTTCATCGGTCTCGCGCCGGACTCGGCGCAGATGACCGGGGTCGAACTCGACCCGCTGACGGCGGCGATCTGCGCCGAGCTGTATCCGCACGCAACCGTGCGGGCCGAGTCGTTCGCCGACACCCGGCTCCCCGAGGGCCACTTCGATGCGGCCATCGGAAACGTGCCGTTCAGCAGCGTCACCCTGCACGACCCGCTACACAACGCCACGCGGCAGTCGATGCACAACCACTTCATCATCAAGTCGTTGCGGCTGACCCGGCCCGGCGGCCTCGTCGCGGTGCTGACATCGCACTACACGATGGACGCGCAGAACCCCGCCGCGCGGCGGGAGATGAACGAGCTTGCCGATCTCGTGGGTGCGATCCGCCTCCCCACTGGCGCGCACCGCCGTGCCGCCGGAACGGAGGTCGTGACCGATCTGCTCGTGTTCCGGCGGCGAGTCCCCGGCGAGCAGATGCGGGATGACGCCTGGGAGACGGTCGCGCAGGTGCCCATCGACGGCGTGCCGATGCGGATCAACCGCTACTTCGATGAGCGCCCAGAGCAGATGCTCGGGGAGGTCGGCGTCGGCCATGGGATGTACGACGCGGCCACGCTCACCATCACGACCGATCTGGCCGACTTGGAGGCGGAACTCGCGGTCGCCGTCGACCAGATCGTGTTCTCCGCGCGCCGCGCCGGGCTGACGATGACCAAGCGCACCGCCGAGCAGCAGGCGCGCCGGGCAGCATTCACCCCGTCGGCGCCGGAGTTATGGGACGGCAGCATCGTGGCGAGCGAAACCGGCGGCTTCCGCACCGTTGTCTCCGGCGCGCTGGAGCCGCTTGCGGTGCCGAAGTCCGCCGAGCGCGAGCTACGCGCCCTGCTGCGTCTGCGCGACGGGGCATCCCGCCTGCTGACCGCGGAAGCGGCGAGCGTGGACGACACCCCCGACATCGTGCTCATTCGCACTACGCTGCGGCGCGACTACCTGAAGTACGTCGGCACCTATGGGGCGCTGAACCGCTATACGCTGCGCCCCACCGGGCGCACGAATGAGGACGGCGAGGAGACCTTCGCCCGCATCGTGCCGACACCGATCCGCCTGCTGCGCTCCGACCCGTTCGGCCCCCTGGTGCTCGCGCTGGAACAGTTCGACGACGAGGATCAGTCCGCGTCGCTTGCCGCGATCATGAGCCACCGCGTGGTGGTGCCGCGCGCCGAGGTGCAGGGTGTCGACAGCCCGGCCGACGCCATCGCCGTCAGCCTCGATCGAACCGGCGGGATCGACCTGCCCCTCATCGCCGACCTGCTCGGGATGAACGACCGCGACGCGCGCGAGGCGCTGGGAACGCTCGTGTTCACCGACCCGGCGACCGATCTGCTCGTCCACGCGCCCGAGTACCTGTCCGGCGATGTGCGGGTCAAGCTCGAAGCCGCTCGCCAGCGCGCCGAGCAAGACCCGACATTCCAGCTCAACGTGGATGCGATCGTCGAGGTGCTGCCCACGCCGCTCGGCATCCAGGACATTCACGCCAAGCTCGGGGCCGTCTGGATCAGCGCCGACGTTCACGAGCAGTTTCTCCGCAGCATCCTGCGCGCGCAGGACGTGCGCGTCGAGAACCCGCTACCGGGAATGTGGGAGATTCGCGGCGGTCGGCAGGGCCTCCCCTCCACCTCCGAGTGGGGCACCCCGCGGCGTCCCGCGCCGGACATCGCGCAGGCTGTGATGGAGCAGCGCACGATGCTCGTCTATGACGAGGAGAAGGACATCGACGGGAAGGTGCGCCGCATCCTCAATCCCGTAGAGACCGCGGCCGCCCAGGAGAAGGCCGACGCGCTTCAGGAGCGGTTCGGCGAGTGGGTGTGGGAAGACCCGGCTCGTGCGCAGGCGCTCGTGGACGAGTACAACCGGCGCTTCAACTCCATCGTGCTCCGCGACTACACGAACGCCGGGGCGTACCTCTCGCTGCCGGGCCTCGCGGCAACCTTCGAGCCGCGCACGCACCAGCGCGCCGCCGTCGCGCGTATGGTGTCCGAGCCTGCGGCGGGCTTGTTCCACGAGGTCGGCGCGGGCAAGACTGCGGAGATGATTATGGGCGCGATGGAAATGCGCCGCATGGGGCTCATCAGCAAGCCCGTCGTCGTGGTGCCGAACCACATGCTGGAGCAGTTCGGGCGTGAGTGGCTCCAGGTCTACCCGCGTGCCCGCGTGCTCGCCGCGTCGAGCCTCGACCTCACCGCCGACAAGCGGCGGCTGTTCGTCGCGCGGGCGGCGGCGAACGAGTGGGACGCGATCATCCTCACGCAGGGGGCGTTCGCCAAGATCCCGCTGCGCGCCGAGACGCAGCAGCAGTACATCCGCGGGCAGGTAGACGACGTACGGCGAGTGCTGGACGAGGCGACCGGCGAGCAGCGGATGAGCGTCAAGCGCATCCAGCGGAAGCTCCTGGCGATGGAGAACAAGCTCAAGGATCGGCTCGACTCCGACCGCGACCGCGGCGTCTGCTTCGAGGACACCGGCATTGACTACGTCATCGTCGACGAGATGCACATGTACAAGAACCTCGCCACGGAGTCGAACATCAGGGATGCCGCGATCGAGGGCTCGGATCGCGCGAGCGACCTGCACATGAAGCTCGAATACCTCCGCTCCGCGGGGCGCGAGCGGGTCGTGACTGCGGCGACGGCGACGCCCATCTCGAACTCGATCACCGAGACCTATGTGATGCAGCGATATCTGCGGCCAGACGTGCTGGAGTCCGCGGGTGTCGGCGCATTCGATGCGTGGGCGGCGACGTTCGGCGAGCTGGTCACGCAGATGGAGATCTCGCCGACCGGCAGCACGTTCCGCATGAAGACCCGGTTCGCGCGCTTCCAGAACGGGCAGGAGCTGCTGCGGATGTGGTCGGTGTTCGCCGACGTGAAGACCGCCGACGACCTCGACCTGCCCGTGCCCTCGCTCGTACAGCGCGACGACGGCAGCCGCGCACCCTCCACCGTCCCGGTGCAGCCGACCGTCGAGCTGGAGCAGTACGTCGCCTCCCTCGCCGAACGCGCCGAGAAGGTCGCCACCCGCCAGGTGCGCCCCGACGAGGACAACATGCTCCTGATCGCCACCGACGGGCGCAAGGCCGCACTCGACATCCGCATGGTCATCCCCCGTGACCCATCCGGGCCGAGCAAGGTCGACGTCGCCGCCGACGCGATTCACCGCATCTGGGAGCGCACCCGCGACAACGAATACCTCGACACGCTGACCGGGCAGCCCTCCACGGTGCGCGGGTCGCTCCAGCTCGTGTTCTCTGATATCGGCACCCCGAACCAGGACAGGTGGAACGCCTACGACGAGCTGCGGCAGCAGCTCGTGCAGCGCGGCGTCCCCGCCGAGCAGGTCAGATACATGCACGAGGCGAAAACCGACGTGGAGAAGGCGCGCCTGTTCGCCGCAGCCCGCGCCGGCCACGTCGCGGTGCTGATCGGCTCGACGGAGAAGATGGGCGTCGGCACCAACGTCCAGGCCCGCGCCATCGCCCTGCACCACCTGGACTGCCCGTGGCGGCCCTCCGACATCGCCCAGCGCGACGGACGCATCATGCGGCAGGGCAACCAGAACGAGGAAGTGGCGATCGTCCGCTACGTCACCGAACGATCCTTCGACTCCTATATGTGGCAGACCGTCGAGCGGAAGGCCGCGTCGTTCGCGCAGCTCCTGCGCGGGAAGATCAACGCCCGCGAGATCGAGGAGATCGACACCTCCGCGCTGTCCGCTGCCGAAGCCAAGGCCATCGCCTCCGGCAACCCGCTCCTGCTGGAGCACTCCGTCATCCTCAACGAGGTCAATCGGCTGCGCCGACTCCAGCGTGCGCACGAGCGCAACGAGGACATGCTCGTCCACACCGGCAATCGCGCCCGGTCAGCCGCTGAGCGCGCCGCCGCGGACATTCGCGGGCTGGAGGCCGCTGCCCCACGGATGATCGACACGAGCGGCGACAGGTTCCACATCACGCTCGGCACGCGCGACTACGACTCCCGCTCCGAAGCCGCGCACGCCCTCGCCGCGTGGATGAGCGACTCCGGGCTGAAGTGGCTGCCGCGGTACGGGCACAAGGATTTCGGAATCATCGGCCGCATCTCAGGCTTCGACATCCACGTCGAGGCCCGCTCCGGGCTCGCCGCCCTCGATGTGACCATCTCCATGCCCGAGGTGCCCCGCTCGGGATTCACGCTGCCGAAGGAGTCGTTCCTGGACGCCGGGCTCGGGCTCGTGCAGCGCATCGAGAACCGCGTCAGCGGCATCCCCTCCCTTCTCGACCAGGCCCGCGAAGACCTGGAAGAAGCCGAGCAGACCGTCGCCGACACCCAGCAGCGCCTCGGCCAGCCCTTCCGCCACGCACAGACCCTCGCCGACGCCGAGGAAGACCTCGCCCGCGTCGAGTCCCAGCTCGCCGCGATGCAGGACGAACCGGCACCTGAGCCCGCCGCGCCAAAGTCCGAGCGCGTCGAGCTGACCGTCGAGGCCGTGCGCTCCTACGAACCGAACCTCGGGTCGCGGGATGGTGCGGGGCGTGAGCCTGCGAACCCGTTCGTCCCCGTGACGCCTCCGGCCGCGCCGCCGGGCAACGCCCCGCGGCTGTAGCTCAGCGGCACTCCGGGCCGAGCCCGTCGACGATCGTGGCGGGGTCGGCGATGATCTGCTCGCAGCGCAGGCAGCGCACGCCGCGAAAGATCACCTCCGGTTCGCCGTGGATGCCGTGTTCGGGTTCGACCTCGTAGAGGTCCGCGTGTGCGGCGAACAGGCGCGGGTGGTTCTTGGCGATGGCGGCGTGGAATTGCGCGGGCGTGGTCGGCGGGTTGAGCTGACGCTCGACGAACAGGTCGATCACCGTCGAGTAGGCATCGCGGGTGAGCCGCGCGGCGAGGAACAGATCGGGGTTCGCCGCCGAGATGCAGACGCTAGCAAGATCGTCCAGCCCGTAGTCGTCCACATCCTCGGTGACCAGGAAGCGCGCGCCCGCGGCCGCAGCATCGGCAAGGATCTGCCGATCCGCGCCCTTCGTGCCTCCGAAGCGCTCCGCACCCGTGCCGGTCGGCCCGAGCAAGACGTCGAATCGCTCCCGGACACTCGACGGCGGCAAAGCCCTCGGGCGCATATGCACCTGGGCCTCCCGCTCGGCAGCCCGGCTCCAGAAGGCGCGGAAGCCGCTCGGCATCCCGCCGACGACCAGCAGAGTCCGAGTGACGGGCTTAGCGATGATGTTCGCGTCCAGGAGAACGCGCGTCAGCTCACTGATCACCGAAGAGGTCGTCACGGAGTTCATCGCGCGTCAGCTCCACGAGGTCGCCCATCGTCTTGCGCCAGTACCGCTCGAACTCCTCGTAGGGGATGCGATTGCGATTGCCGACCTTGACCGCGCGAATCTCCCCCGCCTTGATCTTCCGCGAGATGGTAGGACGAGACACGCCCATCGCGTCGGCGACCTGCTCGGGGGTCATCATGCGGCGCTTCGCCGTCAGCGTCACCGTCTCCCCATCGGCTGCCGCCTGCTGCACATACGCGGCGACCTGCTCCAGCCAAGCCGGGCGTGCCCCGGCGCTGGAGCGCACATCCTCCGGGTTGATCGTCAAGCTCGTCATGGTCATGACCCCATCCTACCTCCACCTGCACACTCTGGACAATACAAGTGTTCATACAGCATCCCCCTCTTGAGCCTTACAGTTCATACGTCGATGCCCGCGAACGCCTCGTCGAGCGCGTCAGCCGCGACCTCGACGATGAGGTCGCGACGCTTCGCGTAGTGCCCTTCCGTGATGTCGGTACTGCTGTGCCCGAGCAGGTCGCGTGCGACCTCGACGCCAGCCGTGCCCGATACCGCCGCAGCGACCGCCTTGCGGAGGCTGCGGAAGGTGAGGTGCTCGGCGTCGACCCCGATAGCGAGCAGTTCCGGCTCGAACTCGCGGCGGAACATCCTGAGCAACTCGCCGACTGCGCTGGGGTCGCGCGGACGGCCGCGCTCGGTCGTGAACAGCACGTCGTCAGGGTTCCGTTCGGGATCGGGAACGTGGCTGGCCACGAGTTCGCTCAGTACCTTCGCCGCGAACTTTGGAACGCGAACCCACCGCTTCTGCCGCTCCGCTTTGGGTGAGTCCTGGCGAAACAGGCCGCGGGACTTGGTGCGAACCATCGTCCCGCCGACCCACACGAGCGCCTCCATCGTGAGGCTTCCATCCGGCTGTTCCACCGCCTCGAACCGCACGTCCTGGAACCGGATCGCAATCGGTTCTGCCGTCCTCTCGGAGGTGCCGAGCGTGATGAGGATGTAGTCGGCGAGCAGCTTGTAGTTGGGCCGTCGGCCCACCGGATACCGCTTCCGGTGCCGCTCGGGCCACACCTCGCGGATGAGGTGGAGGATGTACTTGACCTGCACCGCGTCGAGTTCGAAGTACACCGTGTCCGGCTCGTCCGCTCGCCTGGTCGCACGGATCGGGTTCGCCACGACGACCGCTCCGTACCGTGTGTTCTGGATCGACCCGGCAGCCGCGAAATACCCCTGCTGGATCGCCCAGTCGAACATGAGCGACATCACGTTCCGAACCTTGTTCGCGGTCGTCACCGACTTCTCCCGCGCGATGTCCATAAGCAGCCCATCAGCACGGTCGGCGGTGATGTCGGCGATGGGGATGGCCCCGGCACGCGGGATGACATGCGCGCGCACCATCGAGGCGTAGCCATCGACGGTCTGCTCGCGGCGCTGACGCAGCACCCGCGGATCATCGTCGTGATACGCCGTCTTCAGCCACGCCGTCGCCAGCTCTGCGACAGTCATGAACTGCGTCCGTCGCGCCAGGACTCGACCGACAGCGACATCGGCCGCCTCCTGCAACGCGACCAACGCCTCAGCCTCGGTCGCTCCGCTGCCGCTGGGACGACGCTCATGCCCCTGGCCGTCATAGACCCGCGCCCGCGCGATGACCAGGCCGTTCGGCTCGACGGTATAGGTCACCTTGCCGAGTTCGCCGAGCGCGCGTTTCGGCCGCGCCATCAGTCGCCCGCCCTATCCGTCGGGGCCACGATCCGCCGCGCGATGAACGCCTCGACATCCTCATCGCGGTAGCGGACGTTGTGCGACGAGAGTGCGACGAACGGCAACCCGAGACCTCGGCTGCGCGCACGCTCCGTCCGCCAGTCAGCGAGCGTCCTGATCGGGATGCCCGTGTACTCCGCAAGCTCCTGCGGAGTCCAGAGGCGGGGGCGGTTGTCGCTCATACCAATGAGGTAGGCGGCACCACCCGCAGACCTCCAGCGACCCCCGTAGGACGGCCAAGAATCGAGTAAACGGACGGGTTCTCGGACAGCCGCAGCAGCGACCCCACTCATGCTCACCATTGCACTTCCCTGTGTTTGCAGGGAAGTGTGAGCCTGCGGAACCCCCTCCGGTTCTCAGATCCTCAAGCCGAGCTGTACTTCGGCGTCTGACGTCGAGCACGAACGCAGAGAGGGCCCCGGGATCATCCCGGGGCCCTCTCCCGTTGTTGTGCCGCCCCACGCGGTCGGTCCGCTCCCCTGGGGAACCATCCCTCGCGAGGGCGGCGGAGAGGTCAGCCGTAGAAGAGCTTCTCGAACACGCGGCGGGCACGACGCGCCGTGCCGAAGTAGTCCTCTTCGACCTGCGTCGCCGAGCGCGGCGGATAGTCCAGGATGCGTCCGATGCCGTCGAGCTGTCGTCGATCCGTCGGCAGCACATCGCTCGTCTGGCCCGACAGCAGGGTGTTCGCCGACCGAAGGCGTGTCGACAGGTGCCAGGACTCCGCCAGTCGTGCCGCGGATGTCTGCGGGATCAAGCCGGCGGCGACGGCCGCATCCAAGGCCCCGAGCGTCGACGTCGTGCGCAGCTCGGGGTGCTCGTGCGCATAACAGAGCTGGGTGAGCTGCACGAGCCACTCGACGTCGCTCAGCGTGCCGGGACCGAGCTTGAGGTGACGGGTCCGATCCACGCCCTTCGGCAGGCGCTCCGTCTCGACGCGCGCCTTGATGCGCTTGATCTCGCGCACACCCTGCGGGTCGGGATGCTCGGGGTACCGCAGCCGGTCCGCGAGCTCCATGAACGCCCCGATGAGCTTGACCGAACCGGCGACGCCCCGTGCGCGCAGGAGCGCCTGCGCCTCCCACGACAGCGACCAGCGCGAGTAGTACTCGGCGTAGGACGTGAGCGAACGCACGAGCGGCCCCGTACGGCCCTCGGGGCGCAGGTCGGCATCGAGGTCCAGCGGGGCTCGGAAGTCCTCCGACACGCGCCGCAACTCGGCAACGATCTTGAGTGACAACTGGTGCGCGCGTTCCGGCTCGACCTGCTCCGGGCGGTAGACGTAGAGCACATCCGCGTCCGATCCGAACCCGAGCTCAGCTCCCCCGAATCGGCCCATCGCGATGATCGCGAAGTCCAGCGAAGCATCCTCGGGCGGCACGACCTCGCGACGCACCGCCCGGAGTGTCGCCTGGAGCGTCACGTCGGTGATCGTGGTCAGGCTCGCCGAGAGTTCTTCGATCGTCAGCACGCCGAGCACCGCGGCCATGGCGGTGCGGAGAAGCTCACGGCGGCGCAGGGCGCGCACGGCACGCATGGCGTCGTCGATCGTCTTGTGACGCGTCTGGATGGCGCGCGCCTCTTCCTGCAGCGCCACGCCCGAGCGGGGTCGCAGCGGCTCGGCATCATCCAGCCAGGCGACGGATTCGGGGATCCACTCCATCAGCTCGCCGACGTAGCGGGATCCCGACAGCACGCGCGTCAACCGCTCGGCCGCGCCCGACGAGTCACGGAGCAGGCGCAGGAACCAGGGAGTATCGCCGAGGCGCTCGCTGACGCGCCGGAACGCGAGGAGTCCGTAGTCCGGGTCGACGCCGTCCGCGAACCAGCGGATCATGACGGGCATCAGGTGCCGCTGGATCGTGGCCTTGCGGCTCAGACCGCTCGTCAGGCTGCCGATCGTCCGCAGCGCCCCGGCCGGGTCGCGGAAGCCGATCGCCGCAAGCCTGTCGTGCGCCTGCGCCGTCGAGAGCACCCGGCCGTCCTCGGGCAGCGCGGCCACCGCCGACAACAGCGGACGATAGAACAGCCGGACATGGATGTCTCGGACCTCGCGCTTGATCTGATCCCAGACCGCACCGACGCCATCCCCCGTGTCGGCAAGCCCCGATGCCCGAGCGAGCGTGCGCAGCCCCTCGGGGGTGCGCGGCATGAGGTGCGTCCGCGCGAGACGCCAGAGCTGCAGCCGGTGCTCGAGCAGACGCAGCACGCGGTAGTCCTGCGCGAAAGCGGAGGCCTCGACGCGACCGATGTACCCACCGGCGACCAGGGCATCGAGCGCCGCGAGTGTCCCCCGCTGCCGGATCGAGTCATCCGTCAGCCCGTGGACGAGTTGCAGAAGCTGCACGGTGAACTCGACGTCCCGGATGCCTCCGGGCCCGAGCTTCAGCTGATAGGGAACGTCTTCGGCGGGAATGTGCTCGGTGACGCGCTCGCGCATGCGCTGCACCGAATCGACGAAGTTCTCGCGCGCGGCGCTCGTCCACACCTTGGGCTGCACGGCCTCCACGTACGCGCGTCCGAGGTCGACGTCGCCGGCGAGCGGACGCGCCTTGAGCAGCGCCTGGAACTCCCAGCTCTTCGCCCAGCGCTCGTAATACGACACGTGCGAATCGAGACTGCGGACCAGCGCACCCTGCTTGCCCTCGGGGCGCAGGTTCGGGTCGACCTCCCACAGCGGCGGCTCGATCTCGGCCTCTTCGATCCCGCGCATGGTCTGGACGGCGAGGCGCGTGGCGATGTCGAGTACGCGGCTCTCGCTCGTGCGTTCGACGAGTTCGTCGCTTCCGCCCCCGACGAAGATCACGTCGACATCGGACACGTAGTTCAGTTCGCGGGCTCCGGCCTTGCCCATACCGATGATGGCGAGGCGCGTCTGCGCGACATCCTCCCGAGGAAACAGCCCCCCGGGACCGGCGGCGGATGCCGAGATACGCGAACGGGCGACGGCCAAGGATGCCTCGAGCGCGGCGGCCGCCGCGTCCGCCAGCGCCGCCGAAACCTCGCGGATCGCGCCCGGAGGGTCCGGTGAGAGCAGGTCGTACACGGCGATCCGCGCAACGAGTCGCCGGTAACAGATGCGCAAGGCGATCCAGCCGTCCGCGCTCTTCTCGGCGAAGCCGTCGACCGCGCCCACGGACGCGAGCATCTCGGCCCGCAGTTCTTCGGTCGAGGCGAGCAGGCCGCGTGGCTCGAGCAGGTCCTCGAGCTCACCCGGATGACGCAGATAGAACGACGCGTATCCCTCGCTCGCACCGAGCAGCGCCCAGACCGCGCGATGCGCGGACGCGCTCGCGAGGACTTCGCGGACGGGAATGGCATTTCGGCGCGCCACCGCGACGAGGCCGCGAACCGCGGCATCCGGATCACCCGCCGAGGATGCTTCGGCGATCCACGAATCGCGCGGCAGCCCCGTCAGCTCTTCGAGCTCGTCAAGACCGCGCTCCGCTGCATCGAGTTCGGTGAAGCCGAGCCGCGCGAGACCCGTGCGCGACTGAAAACGTTCCGGAGACATGGGAGCGGGCGCTCCCGTCAGAGCATCTCGAGATTGCTCTTCAGCTCGAACGGCGTGACCTGCGAGCGGTACTCCTGCCACTCACGGCGCTTGTTCTTCAGCACGTAGGTGAAGACCTGCTCACCGAGGGTTTCGGCGACCAGCTCGCTCTCTTCCATCGCCTGCAGGGCGTGGTCGAGGCTCGCCGGGAGCGGCCTGTATCCGAGTGCACGACGTTCGGCATCGCTCAGCGACCAGACGTTGTCTTCGGCCTCGGGCGGAAGCTCGTATTCCTCTTCGATGCCCTTGAGTCCCGCCGCGAGCATGAGCGCGTACGCGAGGTACGGGTTCGCCGCCGAGTCGAGCGCGCGGTACTCGACGCGCGACGACTGGCTCTTGTTGGGCTTATAGAGCGGAACACGCACGAGGGCGGAGCGGTTGTTGTGACCCCACGTGATGAAGCTGGGGGCCTCGTCACCGCCCCACAGGCGCTTGTACGAGTTGACGAACTGGTTCGTGACGGCGGCGATCTCGTTGGAGTGACGCAGGAGCCCGGCGATGAACTGCCGGCCGACCTTCGACAACTGGTACTCGGCGCCCTCTTCGTAGAAGGCGTTCTGATCGCCTTCGAAGAGCGACATGTGCGTGTGCATCCCGCTACCGGGCTGACCGCTGAGCGGCTTCGGCATGAAGGTCGCGTAGACGCCCTGCTCGATCGCGACCTCTTTGATCACGGTGCGGAACGTCATGATGTTGTCGGCCGTCGCGAGGGCATCGGCGTAGCGCAGGTCGATCTCGTTCTGGCCGGGTCCACCCTCGTGATGGCTGAACTCGACCGAGATTCCCAGGTCTTCGAGCATCCGGACCGAGCGGCGACGGAAGTCGTGCGCCGTACCACCGGGGACATTGTCGAAGTAGCCGGCGGAGTCGACGGGCTCGGGGCCCTCGGGGCCGTACGCCGACGACTTGAGCAGGTAGAACTCGATCTCGGGGTGCGTGTAGAACGTGAAGCCGCGATCCGCTGCGCGCGCGAGCGTGCGCTTGAGGACGTGACGCGGGTCGGCCACGGCGGGCTGTCCGTCGGGCGTCGTGATGTCGCAGAACATGCGGGCGGTCGGATCGACTTCGCCCCGCCACGGCAGGATCTGGAACGTCGCCGGGTCCGGGTGAGCGAGAAGGTCCGACTCGAAGCTCCGCGTCAGGCCCTCGATCGCCGAACCGTCGAAGCCGAGGCCCTCGGCGAAGGCACCCTCCACCTCGGCCGGAGCGATCGCGACGGACTTGAGAGTCCCGATCACATCGGTGAACCAGAGGCGGACGAACTTGACGCCCCGCTCTTCGATCGTCCGCAAGACGAAATCACGCTGCTTGTCCATGGTTCCCTCCGCAGCTCCGCTGCTTGCCCAGCCTACTGGGGCTCTTCGCCGGCGCCGGACGCGGAAGCGCCCCACGAGGCATCACGGGCGTCGTCTTCGGCCCAGGCCCGCGCGCGATCCTTGATGATCTGCGGCGCGTTGGCCGCTTCTTCCGCGGTGTCGAACGGGCCGGCGCGATCGATCGCGGGCGACTCGAACCCCTTCTCGACCTGACCTGTCGTCAGGTTGTACCAGTACTTCTGTTCGCTCTCGGACACCGGTTCTCCCTCGATCTGCGTTCCGTGTCGATCCTACTGACCGCGGGGCTGCGGACGTGCCGCATCGCCCTCCGCGAGCCGGAACGGCGCATCGCTCTCGCTAAGCTGAGCGACATGGCAAAAAGCGTTGACCGTGCTGTCGGTGTCGACATCGGGGGGACCGGCATCAAGGCCGGCATCGTCGATCTGAAGCGCGGAGAGTTGCTGAGCGACCGCATCCGCGTCGACACCCCGAAGGGTGCGGCGCCCGACGACGTCCTCGGCGCGGTTCGCGAAGTGCTCGAGCGGCTCGGGGGCGTCGACCAGACGGTTCCGCTCGGTGTCGCCTTTCCCGCGATCGTCAAGCGCGGACGTACGCTCTCGGCCGCGAACGTCTCGGAGAAGTGGCTCGACTTCGAGGCCGAGAAGTTCTTCGAGGACGGTCTCGGACGGGACATCCAGTTCGTCAATGACGCGGATGCCGCGGGTGTCGCCGAGGTCCGGTACGGCGCCGCGAAGGGCCACGACGGCCTCACGATCCTCACCACGCTGGGCACGGGCATCGGCTCGGCACTCATCTACAACGGCACTCTGATCCCCAACTCCGAGCTCGGCCACCTCTGGTACCACGACGAGTCGATCGAGAAGTACGCGGCGTACTCGGCGATGGAGCGCGAAGACCTGACGTGGGAAGACTGGACCAAGCGCCTGCAGCTCTTCTACGACCACGTCGAGTTCTTGTTCTCGCCCGACCTGTTCGTCGTCGGTGGTGGCGTGTCGAAGCATCCGGACCGCTTCCTGCCCTTGCTGAAGCTGCGCACCCCGATCCTGCCGGCCGTGCACCGCAACAGCTCGGGAATCATCGGCGCGGCGGCCCTCGCGGGCGACTGACCTTCCGGGCGCGTTCGGCTCGTGCGCAGATGCACGGATGCCGATGCCGCCGGTTGGCGCCGAATCCGCCGGTTGCTCGCGGTGGAGAAGCGGCGCCCTCGGGGACAACCGGCGGTCTCGGCGGCAAGCACGCGCTCTCGGAGGCGGGCCGGGGCGGTGATCGAGGGGCGAGTGGGCCGGCCTGTACGCCGGGTTCTGTCCGGGGGCGTGAGCCCCGTGGACGGTCATCTCTCTCGACGACACGTTGCCGTGCCGTTCTAGCGGTCTACCCGAGGACTCGGCGGGCCGCGTCAACATCCTCTGTCTGACCTTGCTCCGGGCGAGGTTTACCGAGCAGATCGCGTCACCGCGGTCCCTGGTGGTCTCTTACACCACCGTTTCACCCTTACCGGGGTCTCCCCCGGCGGTCTGTTTTCTGTGGCACTGTCTCGCGGATCACTCCGGGTGGGTGTTACCCACCGCCCTGCCCTGTGGAGCCCGGACGTTCCTCGGTACGGGCGAACCCGTAACGCGACCGTCCAGCCGACCCACTCGCGCCGCAAGTCTAGCCGCCGATGCCTCACCCACCCGCGCCGGACGGCCGGACGGGCGCCGGATGGATCACGCCACCAGGTCGCGGCGAAAACTCTCGCGACGATCCATGGATGCGTTGGCCGCGGCATCCGCTCTCGCGTTCTGCGCTCGGGGGATCCACTCGAAGCTCACGTGGCGCCCGGCGATCAGTTCGCGCGCCTCAAGCGCCAGGACCTGCATGTCGGGATGTTTGATCTTCCAGCGTCCCGTCATCTGCTCGACCACGAGCTTGGAGTCGAGACGCACGCGAACGGATGCCGGATTCCGTTCGAATGCGGCCCGCAAACCCTCGATCATGCCGCGGTACTCGGCCACGTTGTTCGTCGCGACGCCCACGTAGACCCCGATCTCGGCGAGCACCGCGCCCGTCGAAGCATCCAGCACGACCGCTCCCCCGGCGGCGATGCCGGGGTTTCCCCGCGCACCTCCGTCGGCCTCGACGATCAGGTCGGGTGCGGACGGCGGTGCGATCGGGTCATCCCAGAGCGCACCACTCATCGCACGGCGCTCACAGGCCCGATTCGCTCGTGCGCACCAGGATGCACCCGCACTCGGGGCAGTTCACGATCTCGTCGTCGGCCACGCCGCGGATGACCTGCAGGTCGGTGCCCGAGAGCACCATATGGCAGCCACCGCAGGTGCATGCACGCAGCAGACCGGCCCCGGCGCTGCGTGTCGTCAGTCGCTCGTACAGGGCGAAGAGCTCGGGTGGGACGGTCCCGATGATGGCCGCGCGGTCACGCGTCAGCCGCTCGGCACGGGCGGTCTCGTCGGCGACGACCGCCTTGGCTTCGTTCGAGAGTCGCGTGCCCTCTTCGTTCGTCGCGGCGACGAGGCGCTCCTGCTCGGTGACGGATGCCTCGGCCTGCTCGAGCTTCTCCATCAGCTCGAGCTCGGCATCCTCGAGGTCGCCCTGGCGTCGCGCGAGCGAGGCGAGCTCGTGCTCGAGCCCCGCGGCGTCCTTCGGATTCGAAACCTTCTGCAACAGCTCTTCGTCGCGCTTGCGGCGCGCCTCGACGACCTTCACGTCGGACTCGACGCGAGAGATCTCGAGCTGCAGGTCGTCGCGCACGCCCTGGCGTCGCGACAACTCGTGCGAGAGCGCTTGGCGCGCGGTGAGGAGTTCCTTCACACGCGCGGCTTGCGGGGGGTTCTGGCGCAGGGCTTTGGACGCGCTCAGCTGCGCGTCGAGCTCGGCGATCTCCAGCAATCGACGCTGGTCTGTCGGGCTCGCATTCACTCGTCCAGCCTATCCCGGCGGGCGCCTCGCCCCGACGGGTGGTCGTTTTCGCCTCGGCCACCGCGCGCATCGCGCGTGCCGTCCGCACGACCCGAAGACCGACACACGGAACAGGATGTGCGACGCGCGGCGCGTCGCACATTCGATCGTGCGGACGGCCCAGAGCGCCACACAGCATGACCGACCGCAGCACCGGCAATCCACGGCCGATCAACAACCGAGGGCACCGTCTCAGACGATGCGGGCCCGGATCCGCGCCGACGCGAGGGCGAAGAACACCACGACCATCGCGGCGAGGATCGCGACGACGTACCCCGTGGGCACGGTCCAGTCACCGACGACCAGGTCGATCCCGTAGAACTCGCGCAGGAACTCCTCCGCCTCGGGCTGCCCTCCCGTGAGGGTCGCGAGCGTGCCCGCCGTGAGCTCCTGCCTGAGGAGCATCGCCGACTGTGCGAAGGGCAGGGCGTTCACGACGACCCGCACGCCCTCCGGCAGCACCCCGACCGGGAGGTAGGCACCGGCTATGAAGCCGAGGATCGTGCCGACGATGGTAGACAGCGCCGCGAATGACGCGACCGTGGAGATGAACGACGCGATGAACGCCGAGAGCGCCGTGAACGCGGCGGCCGACAGGGCGATGTAGGCCAGCACGAGCAGGAGGGAGGGCAGGGGCAGGGTCACGCCGCTCACGAAGAACATGTACGCGAGACTGGCGACGAGCACCACCAGGGTCATCACGAGCGAGATGATCAGCGCCGCCAGGAGGTAGCCGAGCACGAGCTGCCCGCGACGGATGGGCGACACCAGGAAGTCGCGGAATCGGCCGGACGCACCGTCCTCCACGAGCACGCCCAGCGCACCGAGACCCGTCGTGATCGACGTGATGCCGACGATCCCCGCGAACATCCAGGTGTCGACGAACGCCTTCAGTTCGGCGCTGGTGGCATTGGGGAACGACGTCTCGAGCGAGGCGCTCTGCAGGTTGCCGAGAAACAGCGTGTACAGCGCGAAGAGGATGATCGCGGCCAGGAGCGAGAAGAAGACGTTCATGCGATCGCGGAAGAACAGCCGCAGGTTGCGGGCCACGATCCCGAGCACGACGCCCATCAGGTCTCCGTCCGTTCGTTCGCGGTGAGGGCGAGAAAGACGTCGTCCATGCTGCCGTGCCGGAACTCGAAGTCGAGCACGTCGTCGCCGTGCGCGGCGAGCAGGCTCCGCGCCGCGTCCGCGCTCTCGACAGCGATCGTCACGACAGCCCCGTCGCCGTCGGCGGTCAGTCCTCTCGCCGCGACGAGGGTCGCGAGCGCGGCGGGATCCCGTGTCGTGATCGTGAGGATGCTTCGGCTGTGCCGCGCGCGCAGCTCGGCGGGGCTCCCCTCCGCGATGATGCGGCCGCGGTCGATGATGCAGACGCGCCCCGCCTCCTCGGTCTCCTCCATGTAGTGGGTCGTCAGAAACACCGTGAGGCCGCCCGCGTTCGTCAGCGTGTGGATCGTCGACCAGACCGTCGCGCGACTCGCCGGGTCCAGGCCCGCGGTGGGTTCGTCCAGGAACAGGATGCTCGGCCCCGGGAGCAGTGCGCGGGCGATGTCGACGCGCCGCTTCTGTCCGCCGGAGAGCTTCCCGTAACGACGATCGACGAAGTCGCCCAGCTGGATGAGCTCGGTCAGCTCTTCGATGCGGGACGCCACGGCCGTGCGATCCGCCGTGTAGAACCGCCCGCGCATGCGGAGGTTCTCGCGCACCGTCAGCG
This sequence comes from Microbacterium sp. CJ77, assembly GCF_002911615.1. Classification (NCBI taxonomy): domain Bacteria; kingdom Bacillati; phylum Actinomycetota; class Actinomycetes; order Micrococcales; family Microbacteriaceae; genus Microbacterium; species Microbacterium sp. CJ77. The sequence continues at coordinate 455,299 of NZ_PQBR01000007.1, forward strand.
CCTCGTCGAGCAACGACTCCTGGAAGACGACCCCGATGCGACGACGCACGTCCTCGCCTTCGCGACGGACGTCGTGGCCCGCGACCCGGACGCTGCCCGCATCGAAGGGCAGCGCGGTGGTGACGCATCCGATCGTCGTGGACTTGCCCGCGCCGTTCGTCCCGACGAACGCGAAGACCCCGCCGACGGCCACCTCGAACGAGATGTCGTCGACCGCGACGACGTCCTTGTAACGCTTCGTGAGCCCCGCGACCTCGATCGCGGGCGACGTCGTGCGCGCGGTGTCAGAGGGCATACCCCCATCCTGGCGGGCGCGGACCTCCGGCACCAGCGGTCATGTCCGAAGGCGGTATCGATCTGGGCGATGTCCTTCGAGGCACGGCCGCCAGCAGGCGAAGATGCTCGCGCCGATCAGTCGCGGCGTGAACATCGGACGCGGTGTGGGCCCTGCCGGGATCGAACCGACGACATCCACGGTGTAAACGTGGCGCTCTACCAGCTGAGCTAAAGGCCCTTGGGGCCAGTCTAGAAGATCGAGCCCGAACGAGCCCGACCGAGCCCGAACGACGCTCACGCGAACGCGGCCAAGGCCTCGCGATAGGCCGACAGCGGCCGCGGGCTCGTCGGGTCGTTCACGACCGACCAGCGGACGACGCCCTCCGTGTCGATCAAGAAGCTCGCGCGCGTCGCGACCCCCCGGTCGGCCAGGAACACCTCGTAGGCCCGCGCGACCTCGCCGTGCGGCCAGAAGTCGGACACCAGGTCGAACCCGTAACCCTGCTGCTCGGCCCAGGCCCGCAACGCGTGGTGACTGTCGACCGAGATGCCGACGACGCGCACCAAAGCATCCTCGAAGACCGCGATGTTGTCGCGGATCTCGCACAGCTCGCCCTGGCACCGTCCCGAGAACGCGAGGGGGAAGAAGACGAGCACGACGGGCGAGTCCCGCCAGACATCGCTGAGCGTGAGCGGCTCGCCCGCCTGCGTCAGGAGCGTGAAGTCCGGGGCCTGGTCACCGATCTCGAGGGTCATGCCGACATCCTGCCATCGCCGCGCACCGGCTCAGTCCGGACGGGCGCGGAATGCCCGGAACTGACTAGGCTGAGAGAGGTGTGCGTTCCCGCCCGGCCCACAAGCCGAGACGCCGCTGCCAAGACTCCCCCGGCACGATCTGCCGGCACGAAGAGAGGTCACGTGTGACTGTTCACGACCAGGATCCCTACTCGCAGAACGCCGCTGACAGCGATCCAGAAGAGACTTCCGAGTGGCAGGAATCCCTGCAACAGCTCGTCGACGCGAAGGGCCACGGCCGCGGACGCGAGGTGATGCTCAGCCTTCTGAAGAAGTCGCACGAGCTGCACCTGGGCGTCCCCATGGTGCCGACGACGGACTACATCAACACCATCGCGCCCGAGAACGAGCCCGAGTTCCCCGGTGACGAAGAGATCGAGCGCCGCTACCGCGCCTGGATCCGCTGGAACGCCGCGGTCACCGTGCACCGCGCGCAGCGCCCGGGCATCGGCGTCGGCGGGCACATCTCGACATACGCGTCGTCGGCCGCCCTGTACGAGGTGGGGTTCAACCACTTCTTCCGCGGCCACGACCACCCCTCCGGTGGCGACCAGATCTTCATCCAGGGCCACGCCTCGCCCGGCACCTACGCCCGCGCCTTCCTCGAGGGTCGCCTGACCGAGGCCCAGCTCGACGGCTTCCGCCAGGAGAAGTCCGCCGCGCCCAACGGCATCCCGTCGTACCCGCACCCGCGCCTGATGCCCGAGTTCTGGCAGTTCCCGACCGTGTCGATGGGTCTCGGCCCGATCAACGCGATCTACCAGGCGATGACGAACAAGTACCTGACCAACCGCGGCATCAAGGATGTCTCGGATGGCCACGTCTGGGCGTTCCTCGGCGACGGCGAGATGGACGAGGTCGAGAGCCGCGGCCAGCTCCAGGTCGCGGCGAACGAGGGCCTCGACAACCTGACCTTCATCGTCAACGCCAACCTCCAGCGCCTCGATGGTCCGGTGCGCGGCAACGGCAAGATCATCCAGGAGCTCGAGAGCTTCTTCCGCGGCGCCGGCTGGAACGTCATCAAGGTCGTCTGGGGACGCGAGTGGGACGAGCTGCTCTCGCGCGACACGGATGGCGCGCTCCTGAACCTGATGAACGTCACCCCCGACGGCGACTACCAGACCTACAAGACCGAGAACGGCGCCTACGTGCGCGAGAACTTCTTCGGCCGTGACGAGCGCGCGCTCGCGCTGGTCAAGGACTACAGCGACGACCAGATCTGGAACCTCAAGCGCGGCGGCCACGACTACCGCAAGGTGTACGCCGCGTTCAAGGCCGCCGTCGAGCACAAGGGTCAGCCGACCGTGATCATCGCGAAGACGATCAAGGGCTACGGTCTCGGACCGCACTTCGAGGGCCGCAACGCGACGCATCAGATGAAGAAGATGACGCTCGAGGACCTCAAGCACTTCCGCGACGCCATGCACATCCCGATCACGGACGGCCAACTCGAAGAGAATCCCTACCTGCCCCCGTACTACAACCCGGGCGAGAAGGACGAGACGATCCAGTACCTGCTCGAGCGCCGCCGCAACCTCGGCGGCTTCCTGCCCGAGCGTCGCACGACCCACGTCGGCCTGACGCTGCCGGACGACTCCGCCTACGCGATGCCCAAGAAGGGTTCGGGCACGCAAGAGGTCGCCACGACGATGGCGTTCGTGCGCCTGCTGAAGGACCTGCTGCGCGCGAAGGACTTCGGTCACCGCATCGTCCCGATCATCCCCGACGAGGCCCGCACGTTCGGCATGGACGCGTTCTTCCCGACCGCGAAGATCTACAACCCGAACGGCCAGCACTACACGTCGGTCGACCGCGAGCTGCTCCTGGCGTACAAGGAGAGCCCGCAAGGGCAGATCATCCACGTCGGCATCAACGAGGCGGGTGCCGTCGCGGCGTTCACAGGCGTCGGCACGTCGTACTCCACGCACGGCGAGCCACTCATTCCGGTCTACGTCTTCTACTCGATGTTCGGCTTCCAGCGCACGGGCGACGCCCAGTGGGCCGCGGGCGACCAGATGGCGCGCGGATTCGTCATCGGCGCGACAGCCGGCCGCACGACGCTGACGGGTGAGGGCCTGCAGCACGCCGACGGCCACTCGCACCTGCTCGCCTCGACGAACCCCGCGACGGTGTCGTACGACCCCGCCTACGGCTACGAGATTGCGCACATCGTGCGCTCGGGCATCGAGCGCATGTACGGCGGCCAGCACCCCGACCCGAACGTCATGTACTACCTGACGGTCTACAACGAGCCGATCGTGCAGCCCGCCGAGCCCGAGGGTGTCGACGTCGACGGCATCGTCCGAGGCATCCACCGCATCTCGACCGGTGAGGGCGACGGCGCGCGCGCCCAGCTTCTCGCCTCGGGCGTGGGTGTGCCGTGGGCCATCGAGGCGCAGCAGCTGCTCCGCGACGACTGGGGCGTGGCAGCGGATGTCTGGTCCGTCACGTCGTGGACAGAGTTGCGCCGCGACGGCCTGGCCGCCGACGAGCACAACTTCCTGCACCCCGACGAAGAGCCGAAGACGGCGTACATCACCGAGAAGCTGGCCGGCGCGCCCGGTCCGGTCGTCGCGGTGAGCGACTTCATGCACGCCGTGCAAGACCAGATCCGTCCGTGGGTGCAGCACGACTTCTACACCCTCGGTGCGGATGGCTTCGGATTCTCGGACACGCGTGCCGCCGCTCGCCGGTTCTTCAAGATCGACGGTCCGTCCATCGTCGTGCGGGCGCTCCAGGCGCTCGCGCAGCAGGGCGCGGTCGACCGGTCGCTCGTCGCCCAGGCGATCGAGAAGTACCGTCTGTTCGACGTGACCGCGGGAACGAGCGGGAACGCCGGCGGCGAAAGCTGAGCCCCGTGCCCGAAACCACGGGAGCCGACGAGAAAGCCGTCTCGGAGAAGGCCGTATCCGACGAGAAGGCGGCGACCCTCGCCTGGTTGCGTCGCATCTCCGGCGACCTCGCCACGGCGACGCTCAACCGACTCGAGGACACGCTGCCCTGGTACCGCGAGATGCCACCCGGGCGGCGGTCCGCGGTCGGCCTCGTAGCCCAGGCGGGCATCACCTCCTTCATCCAGTGGTACGAAGACCCCGAGTCGACGCCCTGGATCGCGGCGGACATCTTCGCCGCCGCTCCGCGTGAGCTGCTGCGCAGCGTCAGCCTGCAGCAGACCCTGCAGCTCATCCGCGTGACGGTCGAGGTCACGGAAGAGCGTGTGACGGGCCGGGGCGGCAGCATCCGCGAGGCGATCCTGAAGTACTCGCGTGACGTCGCGTTCGCCGCGGCGGATGTCTACGCGCGGGCGGCGGAAGCACGCGGGCTGTGGGACGCACGTCTCGAGGCGCTGGTCGTCGACTCGATCCTGACCGGCGAGGCGGATGCCGAGCTGCCGAGCCGCATCGCGGCGCTGGGCTGGCACGGACACGGCGAGGTATGCGTGCTCGTCGGCACGACCCCCTCGCAGTTCGACGTCGATCAGCTTCGGCGCATCGCGCGCAAACTCGGCGTGGACGTGTTGATCGGTGTGCAGGGATCGCGGCTCGTGCTGGTGATGGGGCGCTCGGACTCGGTCCCCCGCGGCGAAGAACCCGCACCGGACCTGCCCTTCCCCGAGATCGCAACGCGTCTCGAACCCGGATTCGGGCCGGGCCACCTGGTGCTCGGCCCCGCTGTTCCCGCCCTGGTCGACGCGAGCGCGAGCGCCCGTGCGGCGCTCGCCGGATTCGCCGTGGCCCGCGCCTGGCGAAATGCGCCCCGCCCCGTCGAGGCGGACGACCTGCTGCCCGAGCGTGCCCTCGCGGGCGACGCGCTGGCCAAGCAGACGCTCGTCGAGCGGATCTATCGACCGCTGCAGGCGCACTCCCCCGACCTCGTCACGACACTGTGGAGCTACCTCGACAACGGCCGGTCGCTCGAGGCCACCGCTCGCGAGCTGTTCGTGCACCCGAACACCGTGCGCTACCGCCTCAAGCGGGTCAGCGAGGTCATCGGCTGGGATGCCACCGGGGCGCGCGAGGCACTCATCCTGCAGTCGGCACTCATCCTGGGCCAGATCGCTGCTACGGACACGCGCAGACGCCCTCTGGTGTCAGCCACGCACAAACGTTCCGGGGTTTCTTCGTAGGACCGAGCCAAGACCCACCCCGGTCGAGTTGACAGACTGGGTAGGTGATCGTCGTAGCCTGCCCCGGTCAGGGCTCTCAGACTCCCGGATTCCTCTCCCCCTGGCTAGAGCTCCCCGGGGCGCGTGATCTGCTCACCGCGTTCTCGGATGCCGCAGAGGTCGATCTGATCCGCCATGGCACGGAGTCCGACGCCGACACCATCCGCGATACCCGCATCGCCCAACCGCTGATCGTCGCCGCGAGCCTGCTCGCCTGGTCCGCGCTCGAGCAGCGCGCCCCGTCGACCCCCGGCGGCACCGCGGGCCACTCGGTCGGCGAGATCGCGGCACTCGTCATCGCGGGTGTGCTCTCTGCCCACGACGGCATGAACCTCGTCGGCATCCGCGGGCGGGCGATGGCGGACGCCGCGGCCCTCGAGCCGACCGGCATGAGCGCCGTCGTCGGCGGTGACGAAGAGGTCGTCCTCGCACGGTTGGAAGAGCTCGCGCTCACCCCCGCCAACTTCAACGGAGGCGGGCAGATCGTCGCGGCGGGAGCACCCGGCGCCCTCGCCGAGCTCGCGGCAGAAGCCCCGCGCGGCGCGCGAGTCATCCCGCTGCAGGTCGCCGGCGCGTTCCACACCGGCTACATGGCGCCCGCGGTCGAGCGGCTGCGTATCGCCGCCGACGCCATAGAGGCGACCGACCCCACGCTCACGCTCTGGACGAACCATGACGGGTCCGTCGTCACCTCGGGTTCGACCGCGATCGACCTGCTGGTCGGCCAGGTCGCCTCGCCCGTCCGCTGGGATCTCTGCATGGCGGGATTCGCCGACGCGGGTATCACGGGCCTCATCGAACTGACTCCCGCCGGTACACTGACCGGGCTCGCCAAGCGCGGACTCCGCGGCGTCCCGTCGGTGGCGGTCAAGACCCCCGACGACCTCGACGCGGCCGCGGATCTTCTCTCGAAGGAAAACGCATGATCTCGTCCGCCCCGCTGACCCAGACCACGGGCGTCCCCCACACGCGGATCTACGCGTACGGCGCCGCGCGCGGCGAAGTCTTCGTCGACAACGACGCGCTCGTCGGACCGATCGACTCGAGCGACGAGTGGATCCGCCAGCGCACCGGCATCATCACGCGCACGCGCGCGGAAGCCGGCACGAGCGCTCTCGATCTCGCCACGGACGCCGCGGCCGAAGCGATCGCCACCTCCGGCGTCGCTCCCGAAGACATCGACCTCGTCATCGTGGCGACGATCAGCAACCCCCAGCAGACCCCGTCGATCTCGGCCGTCGTCGCCGACCGTGTCGGAGCGAATCCCGCGGCCGCCTACGACCTGAACGCGGCCTGCGCCGGGTTCTCGTACGGGGTAGCCCAGGCAGATGCCCTGATCCGCAGCGGAATCGCCCACTATGCCGTCGTCATCGGTGCCGAGAAGCTCAGCGATGTCGTCGACCCGACTGACCGCAGCATCTCGTTCCTGCTCGGCGACGGTGCCGGCGCCGTCGTGGTCGGCCCGAGCGAAACGCCCGGCATCGGCCCCACGGTGTGGGGATCGGATGGCTCCAAGGCCGACGCCGTCGGGATGGACCACACGCTCATCGAGTTCCGCGACGGGGTCGCCGCATGGCCCACGCTTCGCCAGGAGGGGCCGACCGTCTTCCGCTGGGCGGTGTGGGAGATGGTGAAGGTCGCACGCCAGGCCCTCGAAGCGGCCGGTGTCGAGGCATCCGACCTGGCAGCCTTCGTGCCCCATCAGGCCAACATGCGCATCATCGACGAGTTCGCCAAGCAGTTGAAGCTGCCCGACACCGTCGTGATCGGCCGCGACATCGAGACGACCGGCAACACGTCGGCAGCATCGATCCCTCTGGCCACGCACCGTCTGCTGCAGGAGCACCCCGAGATCAGCGGCGGTCTCGCCCTGCAGATCGGCTTCGGCGCCGGTCTGGTGTTCGGCGCTCAGGTCGTGGTGCTGCCGTGAGCGAGCGGATAGCCACCCTAGACTGATCTGCGGTCGACGACACGACTCCAGAACCCCCGTAAAGATCCAGAACCAAGGAGACACCATGGCCTTTTCTACCGATGAGGTGCTCGCCGGGCTCGCTGAGCTCATCACCGACGAGACCGGCATCTCGGCCGACGACGTCGCCCTCGAGAAGTCCTTCACCGACGACCTCGACATCGACTCGATCTCGATGATGACGATCGTCGTGAACGCAGAAGAGAAGTTCGGCGTCACCATTCCCGACGACGAGGTCAAGAACCTCAAGACCGTCGGCGACGCCGTGACGTTCATCACGTCGAACCAGTCCTGATCCACCCTCTCGGGGGCCCCTGGGCCCCCGAGAGCGACAGCAACGCCTGAGGATTCGTGTCATGACCACCAAGCGCATCGTCGTCACCGGAATCGGTGCCTCGTCACCCCTCGGTGGCACCGCCCCCGAAAGCTGGACCGCCCTTCTTGCCGGCGTGTCGGGCACGCGGACACTCGAGCACGAGTGGGTAGCCGAGTACGAGCTGCCCGTCACGTTCGCGGCCGAAGCCGTCGTGCGCCCCGAGGACGTCCTGCCCCGGCCCACCGCCAAGCGGCTCGACCCGGCGTCGCAGTTCGCCCTCGTCGCCGCCATGGAGGCCTGGGAGGACGCCGGAGCGCCCGAGGTCGACCCGGAGCGCCTCGGCGTCGACTTCGCGACCGGCATCGGCGGCGTCTGGACCCTGCTCGACGCGTGGGACACCCTGCGCGAGAAGGGCCCCCGCCGCGTCATGCCGATGACCGTGCCGATGCTCATGCCGAACGCGGCGGCCGGCAACCTCTCCCTCCACTTCGGTGCGCGCGCGTTCGCCCGCACGGTCGCCAGCGCGTGCGCGTCGAGCACCGAGTCGATCGTCAACGCGGTCGAGCACCTGCAGGACGGCCTCGCGGACGTCGTGATCGCGGGCGGCACCGAGTCGGCGATCCATCCGATCACCATCGCCTCGTTCGCGTCGATGCAGGCGCTCTCGCGTCGCAACGACGACCCCGCGACGGCATCGCGTCCGGGAAGCATCGACCGCGACGGCTTCGTCATGGGCGAGGGCGCCGGCGTGCTGATCCTCGAGACCGAGGAGCATGCCAAGGCTCGCGGCGCGAAGATCTACGCCTACGTCGTCGGCGGCGGGGTCACGGCGGATTCATACCACATCACGGCGAACGACCCCGAGGGGCACGGCGCGGCACGAGCCGTGACGATGGCACTCGAGATGGCCGATGCGTCCCCCGACGACGTCACGCACATCAACGCGCACGCGACGTCCACGCCCGTGGGCGACCCGAACGAGTACCAGGCGCTCCGGGCCATCTTCGGGGCCCGTGTCGACGACATCCCGGTCTCAGCGACGAAGGCCTCGACCGGCCACCTGCTCGGGGGAACCGGAGCGCTCGAGGCGATCTTCACGGTCCTGGCGATCGGTCAGCGCCAGGCACCTCCGACGATCAACCTGACGACGCAGGACCCCGAGGTGCCCTTCCGGATCTCGGGTCAGGTCCAGGACCTCGGTGCGGGCGACCAGTTGGCGATCAGCAACTCGTTCGGCTTCGGCGGGCACAACGCCGTCGTCGCATTCTCGACGAATTGAGGTTGGCGCGCGGTCGCTTCGACAGGTTCGGTGACCGCGATCCAGGGGTTTCCACATCCTGACCCAGCCAACAGGCCGCGCGAGCGCGGACGATGGGTTCGGTCCGAGTGTGGGGATGTCTGGAGTCTCGGGTCGCCTTCAGCCTACGAGCGCCTCTAGGTGCGTGGGTCAGATCCTTCCGTTAACGCGCCGGGGTGAATCCGGTGGATAGCGCGGGGTGCTGGGAGAATCGATTCATGACGGTGACTGCCAGCCTGGAGGGTCTGTTCGAGGTCGAGCCGGGTGAGGCGCGGGCGCCGGGATCGGCTGCACCGGCGGGTGCGGGCAAGACGTTCCGTGGGTATGACCAGGGGCAGTGTTTCCTGCTCCCGCCGAGTCTGGATGACTGGCTGGACGAGGATGATGAGGCCCGGTTCATCTCCGAGGTCGTCGAAGAGCTCTTGGATCTGACGCCGGTCTACGCGTCGTACGCGTCCGCCTCGGGTGCGCCTCCGTATGACCCGCGGATGATGTTGAAGCTGCTGCTGTTCGCGTACGCGACGGGCGTGACCTCGTCTCGTGAGTTGGAGCGGCGCTGCAAGCGCGATATCGCCTTCCGGTGGCTGTCGGGCAACCAGGCGCCCGACTACCGGTCGCTGGCCCGGTTTCGTCGGCGTCACCTGGATGCCCTGCCGGGGTTGTTCCTGCAGGTGCTGCGGGTCTGCGCGGAGGCGGGGCTGGTGCGGTTGGGGCGGGTCGCGCTGGATGGCACGAAGCTGGCTGCGAACGCGTCGCGGCATAAGGCGATGAGCTATGACCGGATCGTGCCGAAGATCGATCAGCTCCAAGCCGAGGTCGCTGCGCTGCTCGCCGAGGCGGAGGCGGTCGATGAGGCCGAGGATCAGCAGTTCGGCCAGGACCGGCGCGGGGACCGAGGTCGCCCCGGAGCTGGCCCGCCGTGAGGGGCGCCTGGCAAAACTACGTGCCGCGAAGGACGCGATCGAGGCCGACGCCGCCGAGAAGGCGGCAGCCGTGGCGCGGAAGAAGGCCGACGCCGCCGGTCAGCCCCCTGAGCAGGCCGACGCGGCCGTCGCGACTGCGGTGGACACGGCGGCGCCGAAGCCGAAAGCGCAACGCAATTTCACCGATCCTGAGGCGCGGATGATGAAGACGGTCCGCGGCTTCGATTACGCGTTCAACGCGCAGGCCGTTGTCGATGAGGGCCACCAGATCGTGTTGAGCGCCGAGGTCACCCAGCAGGCCACCGATATCCAGCAGTTCGTCCCGATGGCCGAGCAGACCCTACGGAACCTCGACGCGGCAGGAATCGAGCGTTCCCCAGAGGTCGTCCTCGCTGACGCGGGCTACTGCTCGGAAGCCAACCTCGAAGCCGCCGACGATCTGGACGCACAGGTGTTGATCGCGACGGGACGGCAACGTCACGGCGAGAGCTTCCCTACCGCCGGCGCCCCGGACCCGGCCCCAGAGGACGCGAGCCGGCGGGAGCGGATGGCGCACGCGCTGCGCACCGAGCAGGGCCGCACCGACTACGCGCGCCGCAAAGCCATCGTTGAACCCGCGTTCGGGCAGATGAAGACCCGGCAAAACGCCGGACAGCTCCGGCTACGCGGACTCGCCGGCGCCCAAGGCGAATGGCTACTCCACACGATCTGCCACAACCTCCGCAAGCTCCGCGTCGCTACAGCCGCCGGGCTGGCGCCCGCATAGGCCTCCCCAGGGGTCCCTGGGCGTCACAGCACGCACCGACAGTCGCCACGAGCCCCTCGCCGTGCGATCCCGCACGCTCTCACACCGCAACGGCCCGCCCGTTCCCGTTCGCGACCGTCAGCGCGCGATGCCAGAGTCAACGCCGCGCGCCACGCCACCCGATTCTGACCCGCGCACCTAGCCCACCTTGTGGAGCCACACCACGGGTGCCTGATCGCTCGCGTGGCGGAAGATCTCGAGCTCGTCATCCCAGGCTTGCCCGAGGGCGACGCCCAGCTCACGCTGGAGTTCTCGAACATCGCCTGCGGCGATCTCCATCGCGTAGCGGATCCGATCTTCCCCGATGACGACGTTGCCTGCCGCATCGGTCTGCGCATAGTGGATGCCGAGGTCGGGGGTGTGCAACCACCGGCCGCCATCCGAACGCGGGGTTGGATCCTCGGTGACCTCGAAGCGCAGATGTTCCCAGCCGTGCATGGCCGAAGACAGCGAGGCGCCGGTTCCGACGGGGCCCTCCCAATAGAACTCGGCGCGACGAGCTCCGGGTAGGACAGGCTGCTCGTCCCACTCAAAACTCACGGCACGACCGAGTGCACGCCCGACAGCCCATTCCAGGTGCGGGCACAACGCCCGCGGCGCGGAGTGGACATAGATCACTCCGCGCGCCGATGATGTCGCCATTTCCACTTCCGTTTCTTCAGGTACGTCTTCCCCTACGACCTGTGACACGTGTTTCGGCGACTGCTGTTCGGTTGTGGGCCCATTATTGCCCATCACATAACGGAATCACAACACTGTGATTCCTCGGCGCGGCGCGGGGGTGAGTCACCCCGTCTGCACCGCCGCACGGACGGGCGAACATCCGAGAGGTCCCGCGTGGCAGAACGAGCCCCCCGCGGCGCATTCGGGCCCGAACGACCACTGCGTTCCTCCCGCATGTCCGCGCCTAGGCTGAACGTCGTGTCTGCCGTCTCCGTCATCATCCCCTGGCGCCCCGCGCCGTCGCGCCTGACCGCATTCGAAGCCGTGACGAGCTGGTATGCGCGCGAATTCCCCGAGTTCACCGTGCGGACCGTGGACACGGATGACGACGTGTTCGTCCTCGCCGCGTGCCGTAACAAGGGCCTCGCCGGCCTGAGCCTGGATGACGTCGTCGTGATCAACGATGCCGACACGATCCCGGAAGCGGGGGCTCTGCGCGGGGCCATCGCCGCGGCCCGGACGAGCGGCCTCGTCCACCTGCCGTACACCGCGTACCACTGGCTCGGGGCCCCCGGCACGGCCCAGTACCTCACGGGGACGGATCCCGAGCGGTGCGCGTTCGAGCTGGTGCGCGGCGCGTGCTCCGGCGTGTACGTCACGACGCCCCGCACGTGGGCCGCCCACGGCGGGCAGGACGAGCGCTTCCGCGGGTGGGGGTACGAGGACGCCGCGTGGAACCTCGCCCATGAGACGCTCCTCGGCAGCCCGCCTCGGCGACACGACGGTCGGGTGTATGCCCTGCACCACGTCGCCGAGACGCGAGCGGGTGCCCGGTTCGACGCGAACGCGGCGCTGATGGAGCGCTACCGGTCCGCGGCGGGCGACCCCGAGGCGATGCGTTCGCTCGTGAGCGAGCGCGACCCCGCGAGCACCTCGTAGGCGACGACCGGGCCGGGGCGGGCGGCCTGTCCCTCCGCGATCTTCCGGAGCAGCCCGCGGTCCACATCGAGGTCGCCAGCGCCGTCGCCGCCCCCGAGAAGGCCACGCAACGCGTCGGTCACCTCCGCCACGGTCGCGGCGTTGGGATCGAGGGCCACGCCCACCCGCGTGCGCTCGACGGTCGCGGCTCCCGCGAACTGGTCGGTCGAGAAAGGCAGGACGAGCAGCGGCACACCGCTTCCGAGGGCCTCTGTGACCGAGTTGTTGCCGCCGTGGTTGACCGCCGCCGCCGCGCTCGCGAGGAGCCGCACCTGCGGCAGGTGCGTGCGGACGAGCCATCCGTCCGGCACGTCGCCGAGGGCCCCCGGCGGGGTCGCACCCGTTGCGATCGCGGCGCGCACGCCCAGGCGACGAACCGCCTCGGCTACCCGCGACAGCACGTCATCCCGCACCGACAGGAAGCTCCCGAAGCTCACGTAGACGTAGGGCTCGTCCCGGGCGATCCACTCCAGGATGTCGGGAGCCACCTGTTCGTCGCGCCGCGTCGACCCGAGAAAGGCGTGCGGCGGCAGCATCCGCCCCTCTGTCTCGGCGAGCTCCGCAGGGTAGTTGTAGAGCACGGTGCCCCCGTGCGCACCGCCGTGGGTCGCGAAGGCGTCGCTCACGTCTGCCGCCCGCCCGTTGAGTTCGCGCGCGGCACGGTTCCACTCCCCCGTGAAGCCCGCGGCGACCCGGTCGCAGAGCGCGCGAAGCTCGGCCAGGTCGTCCTCCGCGGGCGAGAAGGCGCGCGGCCAGAACGGCGGGTAGCCGTACACCTCGCCCGGGACCGGCAGGGCACTCGGATGCCCCAGCACGACGCCGCCGTAGGGCACGCCCGCGGTCTGCAGGGCCATCCGGGCGCTGAACGCCAGATGGTCGACGATGATCGCATCGGGGCGGACCCGATCGACGATCTCGAGCACGCGCCGGCCCCGTCCGACGGGATCCCACATCAGGTCGGTGAGCCGTTCTCGAGCCTGGTAGCGGAGGGTCTGCACCATGCCGATACGCGTCGCGTCGAAGAACCCGCGCAGCGACGCGCCCTCGTCGCGCGGCTGCTCGTCCGCACGGATCACCCCGGGGTTCGATCCTCGGCCGAGCGTCAGATCGACGCGCTCGAGCCCGAAATCCGCGACGATGCCGGCTGTGGACGGTCCCGTCGCGACGACCACGCGCTCCCCCGCGTCGCGCCACCGCGTGGCAAGGGTGGCGAGGGGTAGCAGATGCGAGGCGTAGTCGGGGCTGATGACGAGCAGCGTCACCCGAGTACCCCCGCGGCCCGGATCAGCTCGGCCTCTTCGCGGGTCACACCGCGGTAGACGGGGCCGAGAGCCGACGCCATCCCCTGGATCGTGAAGCGGTCGCGAACCATGTCGTGCGCGCGTTGCGCGCGCGAGTCGTCGCGCTCCGCCGCGATGTCGAGCGCCTCGGCGATCGCCTGCGCAAGGTTCGCCACGTCCCATGTCTGGGTCAGCACGCCGGTGTCGCCCCGCGTGACGTAGGTCGCGGGGCCACCGCCGTCGGGCGCGACGACGGTCAGTCCCGTCGCCATCGCCTCGAGCAGGGCGATGCCGAATTCCTCTTTCACACTCGCGCAGACGTAGACGCCACCGGATGCCGCGAGCCCCGGCATCCCGAACCGGACGGCCGCGAGCCACCGCGCCGCGACATCGTTCGAGCGGTGGCCGGCGAGCACAAGACCCCGCGCGGCGCGATCCTCGTCGGGAACGATCTGGGCGATCCGTTCGACCTGCTCGCGCTCGTCGAGCGACGGCTTCTCGAGGTCACCGCCGATGATGAGCATATTCGCACGTTCGGCCAATGGGCCCCGGGCCCAGGCCTCGACGAGCGTCGCCATGCCCTTGACCCGGTGCAGTCGCCCGACGCTCACCAGCAACGGGAGCCCCCTGCGCTCGTTCGGCAGTTCTGCGAGCAGGGCGCGAAGCGGCTCGATCTCGGGCGGGCAGTCGTCGGTCGAGCACGCCCGGAGCTCGCCGACCGCGCGATCGACGACGTCGAGGTCGACCCCCTCGGCGACGATCGTGTGCCGTTCAGGATGGGACGAGATGTCGATGCCGACGAGCTGGCGCATGTCTTCTTCGAGCTTGGGCCGCGGGAAGAGCACGGTATGGGCGGCGTTCGAGGCGAGGCTCTGCACGAGCCGGGCGCGGAACCAGAAGTGCTCGCGCATGTCGACCTCGCCGAAGTCCGACCGCTGCAGTGCCCCCGAGAGATCCATCGACTGGATCACGGCGTGCGGGTCTGGAGCGACCGTGAACACGACCGGGATCCCGAGTTCGCGGGCGACGTCCGCGGCCGCGAGGCTGCCGACGTCCGCCATGCGCAGGTGCAGCACGTCGATGCGACCGGCGGCACGCAGGATGCGTCGGATACCACGCCGTGCCGGCACGCGCAGGGACCACGCCGCAGCCGAGGGCACCGGCTGATCCGCGAGCGGCACGCGCCCGTAGACGTGACCCTCGCGGTCCATCCCGATGACGCCGAGGTCGATCACGGCGCGCTCGCGCGGGCCCCGCGACAGGGTCACGACGCGCTGAACACCCGTCGAGGGATCCGCGACGAGCGCATCTCCCAACCGGACGAGCAGGGTTGCTATGCCGCCGTTGTCGCCCACCCCGCCGAGGTGAGCGAGGGCTCGATATCGGCGTGGAGGAACAGCTGCGCGACCGTGAGCGGACCGGGTTCCGGTGCGGGGCCGCTGCGCACGGCCCCGGTCGCGGTGCGCCCCGCGGCGAGGTCGACGAGCGCGAGACGCGCGGCATCCGCCAGCTCGTCCCCGCGGTCGGCGAGGCCGTCCAGCAGCGATGCGGCTTCGGCCGAGTGCGCGCGCTGACCGAGTGCGGCGACTGCGGCGATCCGCACGGGGCGCGACTCTCCCGGGTCGCCCGCGCACCGCAGCAGCGTACGCGCGGCGATGGGGGCGCGCACGAGTCCGAGAGTCTCGACGAGGCGCGCGCGGGACGGGGCATCCTGAATCCCGAGCAAAGCGCTCTCGATCGCGACGGCGAGCGTCTCGCCGGCCGTGATCGACCAGTTCTCGAGCGTCCGCTGCGCGAGCATTCCCGAGAACCCTCCCGCGGCCACGATCCCCAGCAGACGCCCGATCGCATCGAAGCGCGGCAGTCCCGCGCCGAGCGCCCATGCGGCGTGCTCACGGATGAAGCCGCGCTCGTCCGAGAGCAAGCTGCTGAGGGTCCGCGCCGCCTGCTCGTCGTACATCTCGGCCAACGCGTGGACGGCCGTGATCGCGGCCACGTCGTCATCGCTCGCGAGCGCCTTCGCGAGCAGCCGCAGGGTGCGCACGCCCGGGTCGCGTCCCGCTTCGAAGGCGACATCGTCCGCGAGCCGAATGGCGTCGACGATCCCCGGCGCGGCGTACACCGCGTCCATGGCCGTCTGGATGCCCATCGTCGTCTCCTTCGCGCGCGCGAGTCCGCCCGAGAGCCGCCGCATGCCGATCGTAGCCCGCGTGGATGACATCGGCCTCGGCTGGCGTCGGCCGATTCTGGAGGCTAGGCTCCGGTGCTCGTGCGGCTTCTCTCCATCGGTGATATCGGCGTGTCCGACGGCATGATGCACATCGGCGACGAGGCGATGTTCGAGGCCCTGCGGGACGAGATGCGCGCCCGCGGTGTCGAGCTCATCGCCGTGTCCGCGGAGCCCGCGGAATCGGCCGATCGCTACGGTATCGACGCCGTCCCGCGCATCGGGTTCGCCGGACTCTCGCGCGATGCGGCGGATGCGCGGATGCGCGAGGTCGTGGCCGCGGCGAAGCATCCGTCGTCCCTCGGCACGGACGACTCCGCGCGCGAGATCATCGACGCCGTTTCCGCCACGGACGGCGTCGTGATCGCGGGCGGGGGAAACCTCGCGTCGCGGTGGCCCGTGCACATCTACGAACGCGTGACGCTGGCCGCCATCGCGAGCGAGCTCGGACGCCCCGTGGTGGTCACGGGACAGACCCTGGGACCGGATCTGATCGACGCGGACCGGGCACTGCTCGCCCCCGCGCTGCGTGCCGCCCGGCTCGTCGGCGTGCGTGAGACGAGATCGCTCGCCCTTGCCGCCGATCTCGGTGTCGCGGCCCGCGTCGGCGTCGACGACGCGTCGTTCCTGGGCGATCGCGACCCGGGCACGGATGATGAACCGGATGCCTCGGCCCCGCCGTCCGGCGTGCTCGTCAGCCTCTCGCTCGCCCTCGGCGGAGCGCAGCGCGACGAGACCGTCGCTCGCCTCGCGCGCCTCATCGATCACGCGGCCGAACTCACCGGTGAGCCCGTCGCGTTCCACGCGCATTTCGGGCCCCTGGATCCGATCTCGCCGGCCCGTGGCGACGCCGTGCTGCACGACGAGGTGCGTGCGCGGATGACCTCCCCTTCGCGGGTCATCCCGACCGGCGACCCTCGAGCGGCGGCGCGCCTGGCCCGCTCGAGCGCCCTGCTGATCACCGGCCGGTATCACCCCGCCGTCTTCGCCGCACCCGCGGGTGTTCCCGTCGTCGGGCTCGTCGCCGACGACTACACGCGCATCAAACAGCTCGGCGTGCTCGCGCACTGGGGTCAGGACGGCGTCGCACCGCTCGCCGATGCGGACGCCTTCGGTGGTGCCGTGCTGGAGCGCGTGTGGTCCTCGCGCGCACGAATCGCCGAGGCCGCGGCCGAGCGCGAGCCCCGCAATCGAGCGGAGGCCGCGCTCTGGTGGGACGCGGTGGCAGACGCCGAGCGGCGTTCTACGGAGTAGGGCGGGTGGGACTTGAACCCACGATCGTCGGGTTATGAGCCCGCTGCCTTGACCAGCTTGGCCACCGCCCCGTGGGTGAAAGCCTAGCGTCCGTCAGACGAGAGGGTGAGGACCCGCGCCATCGTCCGTTGCCGTCAGCCCCGAGCTATCCGCCCCGCGTGAGCCGCCACGGAGGATCGGCAGCTCCTGGCTGTTCGAGAGAACCTGCGGGTGGAAGCGCGCGAGCGTGATGACTCCCCAGACGGCGATCGCGCCGGCGATACCGAAGCCGATCAGGGCCCAGAGCGGCGCCGCGCCACCCTCGCCGAGTACGAGCAGACCGATCAACACAGCGACCATCGGGTCGATGACCGTCAGGCCCGCGATCACCAGGTCGGGCGGACCCGACGAGTACGCCGTCTGTACGAAGTACGCACCGACCCCCGTCGCCGCGAGCAGCGCGATCAGGCAGACCAGCGTCAGCCATTCGAACTCACCGGCTTGGATGCGCTTGATGACGACCTTCGCGAGCGTGGCCACGAAGCCGTACACGACACCAGCGCTCAGGATGTAGAACAGGGCGCGCATGCGCTTGCGCAGAAGGATCCAGAAGACGAGCATCGCCACCATCACGATCGCGAGCGTCACGAGCACCGTGATGAGCTCGTTCTGGCTCAACGGCCGCTCGGTCGCGAAGATGGCCGCGATGATCACGAAGATGAAGATGCCGCCGACGCAGGCGATGATCGCCATGAGGGATCGCCGGGTGGGCGGTAGCCCGCTCACCCGCGAGTTCAGCAGGGTCGTGACGACGAGCGCGATCGCGCCCAAGGGCTGCACCACGATGAGCGGCGCGACCGTCAGCGCGCCCAGCTGGCACAGGATCGCCATCCCGAGCATGAGCGTTCCGACGACCCATGACGGGCGAGACAGCAGGCGCGAGAGCTGCCGCATGGTCAGACCGCTCGCGCCGTCCTGGCCGCTCAGACGCTCGACCTTCTCGACCCCACGGTGCTGGTACTGCGCCCCGAACGACATGAAGACCGCGCCCGCGAGCGCCAGCGGGATACCCAGGAGCAGGCCAGGATTCTGGAAAGCGCCGACGAGCTGCTCGCCGACTTCTTCTACCGATCCCACCCACATCACGCATCGACACTAACCGAGCCGGATGCCGATGGGCTGAGGCGCTCCGGATAGGCTCGAGACGTGGCCGTGCTCCCGATCGTGATCCTGGGCGATCCCGTCCTCCATTCCCCCGCCGCTCGTGTCGGCGTCGTGACGGACGAGATCCGCACCCTCGTCGCCGACATGTACGAGACCATGGATGCCGCACCCGGCGTCGGTCTCGCAGCCCCGCAGGTCGGAGTGCCGCTGCGCATCTTCGTCTACTCGTACGAGGACGACGCGGGCGCCCCGTGGCGCGGCGTCGTGATCGATCCCGAACTGTGGATCACTCCCCCGGAGCCGGGGCGCCCCGACCCCGACGCCGAGAGCGAAGGCTGCCTGTCGTTTCCCGGCGAGCGGTTCCCGCTCCGTCGCGCCGACCGGGCCCTGGTCACGGGGACCGACCTCGAGGGCGAGCCGGTTCGCCTCGAGGTCGACGGCTGGCGGGCGCGCATCCTGCAACACGAATTCGATCATCTCGACGGCATCCTCTACGTCGACCGGATCGGCGACGCCGACGCCAGAACGGCGGCGAAGATCGTCCGGAAGCGCGGCTGGGGCGTGCCGGGTCGGTCCTGGATGCCCGGCGTCGACGACCTGGACGCGTAGGCCGAGCCGCGTAGGGCGAGCCGCGTAGGCCGAGCCGCGTAGGCCGCGCCTCGCGCCACCCGCCGAATGCGCGCGTAGGCTCGAGGGGTGGAAGAGGTCCGGATCGAACGCCGCGCGAGCCTGGAAGTGCTCCGTGCCGAGGCCTCCGAAGAACTCGGCGTCGTCGTCGAAGAACGTCTGCGCCAGGGCGAAGACCCCTGGGCGTTCATGGAAGAGCTCCCGACGGTCGACGAGCTGGTCGTGCACATGCTGCGCGCCGACGCGATCATCGCGGACGGCGGACGGATGCCGACGCACGTTCGCCACTACCGGGTGCTCCGACAGATCGCCCTCGAACACCCCGCGCTGACGAAGACGGTGTGGCGGATGCTCGGCGAAGACCCGCTGGCCCGCCGCGGCTGATCACCGAACGCAGCTACTCGGGTACGACGCGGGGCAGCGTCACGACGGCGGTCGTCCCGACACCGGCGCTGCTGCGCAGTTCGACATCGCCCCCGTGCGCGCGAAGGATGTTGCGGACGATGTGCAGCCCGAGCCCGAACCCCTGGATCGCCTGCGACCTGACCGACGGCGCCCGGTAGAACGAATCGAAGGCCCGGGCCCGCTCGGCCCGCGTCATGCCCGGGCCCGTGTAGGTCACCTGGATCTCGACGTGGTGCTCGTGTGACGAGACGCGCACGATGACGGGCATGTCGTCTGCGCCGAACTTGAGCGCGTTGGTCAGCAGCTCACCGATCGCCTGCACCAGCCGAACCGGATCCGCATCGATCTCCAGACCGTCTCGGTGAGTGCCGAATCGTGTCACGCGACCGCGGACCGATGGGTGGAGCTTCTCGACGCACTCCTCGATGAGTCGTCCTATGCCGACGCGAGAACGGTTCAGATCCACCCCGTCGTCCCCCGCGGCCATGAGCTCGCCGATGCGGGCAGTGAGGCGCACCATCCCCCGACGCACGGTCGCGACCCGCTCCGCGAGGCCGGCGGGAAGCGCGGGGTCCTCTTCGAGCAGGTCGAGGTAGCCCACGGTGGCCGTGAGCGGCGTGCGGAGCTCGTGCACGACCGTCCGCAGGAACTCCTCGCGGATCTCGACCGCCTCGGCCAACTCGGTCACGTCGTACATGACGATCACCGTGCCGAGCTTCTCACCGGATTCGCGTCGGACGGGGTTGGTCGATGTGATCACGGCCGACTGCCCGCGCGCCGGACCGATCCATGCGAAGTGCCGCTCCACCGTTTCGCCGGCGAGACCGCGCGGCACCGGCTGCTCGGAAGGCGGGATCTGCGTCGTGCGGTCGGGAAGGTACATCCGCTGTCCGCTGTACGGTGGGCGATCCAGGCGGAAGCCGATCGTCTCCGCGGCCCGCTCGGCTAGATCATTGGCGATGTCGAGACGGCCGTCGGCGTCGAAGAACGCCACACCCGCGTTCACGGTCTGAAGGATGCCTCGAGCGATCACCTCGGTGTCCCGAGCTTCATCGAGCGCGGCACGCTGAGCGTCGAACGCGATGTCCCGCTCGGCGCGGCGCGACCGCAGCTGCTCGGCCGCGAAGCTGACGAGAACCGCGAGTCCCAGCACGAGAATCGGCAGTGTGACGACGTTCAGCCATTCGAGGGGAGAGTCCGGGAGGCCACGCACGGTGAGGAACGGGAAGGCGGAGACGAAGAGCGCGCCCGCCATCGCGATGAGGATGCCCGATTGCGAAAAGCCGTAGGTGAGTCACAGGACGGGGAAGATCACGAGCATTCCCGCGGCGGGCAGATACGCCAGTAACGCCGTGTGGATCAAGGCCACGCCGACGATGTCGGCCAGCGCGAGGATGATCAGCGTCCCGGGTGCCCAACGCTCCCATGGCAGCAGTACTCCCGTGATCGACGAGATCAGGATGATGAGCGACCCCGCCCCGAGGAGCAGGTCGTCGCGCACCTCGGGGACGACGAGGACCGTGGCAACCGTCACGAAAACCGTTGCGACCAGGAGGGGCAACTGGGCACGGGCCATGACCTGGAGCCGTCCTCGAAGGGATCTTTCCTGCTCGAATAACGGCATCCGGTCCCTCTCGGTTGCCGCGACGGTAGCCCAGATAGGCATGAAGCGCCGAGGGGTTGTGCCCGGGCCGCGGCGGAGGTATGCCCCGAAGGAGAAGGACGCGAGTCAGACCAGCAGGTACAGAGCACCGACGATCGTCAGGGTGATGACGATGCGTTCGAACCACGCCTGGTTGATCCGGCCGGCGATCATGCGTCCGCCGAAGGCACCGAGCAGGACGGCCGGCACGAGAATCACATCCGTCAGCAAAGTCCCCGGTGTGATCAGCCCCAACCCGAACATGATGGGCAGCTTGGTCACGTTGACCAGGGCGAAGAACCATGCGGCGGTGCCGAGGAATGCCATCACCCGGAATCCGGATGCGAGGAAGTACATCGACATGACCGGTCCGCCGGCATTCGCGACCATCGTCGTGAAACCGCCCAGAGAGCCGTATGCGGCAGCCGCGGGCCAGCGCGGCCGCTCGACAGCGGGTGCGCCTCGGCGCACGTAGCGACGCCAGAGGGTGAAGGCGATGAGGACGAGCAGGATCACGCCGATCGTCCGCCGCACCCAGGAGTCATCGGCGACGACGAGGAAGGCGGCGCCGAGCACGAGGCCGACCGCGACTGCGGGCACGAGCCGCGCGAGCGCTCGCCAGTCCGCGTGGCGACGATAGGCCCAGAGCGCGAAGATGTCCCCCACGATGAGCAGCACGAGCAATGTCGCCGTCGATTGCTTCGCCGGAAGGACGGCCGCGAAGATCGCCACGGCGAGCGTGCTCGCGCCCGGAAGCGCAGCCTTCGACAATCCGACGATGAGAGCCGCAACGGCGAGAAGAACCCATCCGCCCGGCCCAAGATCTGTCACTGCTCCCCCACTTGGACTCGAACCAAGAACCTATCGGTTAACAGCCGATTGCTCTGCCAATTGAGCTATGGAGGAATGCGCCCGACTCGCGCCGGGCAACCCGGCTATCCTAGCAAACCCGAACCGGCCACAACGACACGTACGGGTCAGGGCGCCACGAGCCACGGGTCGACATCCGCGCCCGGGGCCCACGACAACTGGTCGTGCGGGCCCTGCGCGACCGTGTGCCCGTGCTGCAACACGATCACGTCGGCATCCAGCGCACTCGCGAGTTCGGGATCGTTCGACACCGCCAGAGTCGCCATGGAGAACGATGTCGCACGCTGGCGCAGCGCGGCCAGAGCCGCCGACCGTGAGGCGACATCGAGGTTCGCGAGAGGCTCGTCGGCGATCAGCACGCGGGGCTGCAGGACGAGCGCACGGGCGAGCGCGACGCGCTGGCGCATCCCGGCGCTCAATTCGTACGGAAACTGCGTCGCCACCTTCAGGGGCAGATGCATCTCGTCCAGCATCGACGCGACCAGAAGCGCCAGAGCGCGTTCACCGACCTTGCGGTCGCGGCTGGTGATCGGCTCGGTGATGATCTCGCCCGCCGTGAGCCGCGCGGGCAGGTCCGCCCCGGCCCGCTGCGGCAGATAGCCGGTGAAGTACGTCAGCGACCGCCTCGCCCGGCCGGGGTGGCGAATCGAGACGCCGTCGACGAACGCCTGACCGCCGACGACCGAGAGATCGTCGCCGCCACGCCCCGCGAGAGCGACGGCAAGGCTCGACTTTCCCGACCCCGTCGAACCCATCACGACCAGCGAACGACCGGGCATCAGACCGAACGACACGCCGTCGACGGCACGACCGCCGCCCGGGCGAGAACCCGAG
This sequence comes from Microbacterium sp. CJ77, assembly GCF_002911615.1. NCBI lineage: Bacteria > Bacillati > Actinomycetota > Actinomycetes > Micrococcales > Microbacteriaceae > Microbacterium > Microbacterium sp. CJ77. The sequence continues at coordinate 477,768 of NZ_PQBR01000007.1, forward strand.
GCGTGGGCCAGCGAAAAATCCTCCGCGAGGATCGCGAACGGGATGTCTCGACGCCGGGCCATGCTCTTCATCATGCCCCGGATCACACTCCGGGGCGGGAAATCACTCGTCCGCGAGCAACGCGTGTCGCTCGGCGTCCAGGTCGCGAAGCCGCATACGCAGGGTCCGACCCTCTTCCGAGGCCGCGGGAACACGCTGAACCGCACTCAGCAATTCGGTCTTCTCGCGATCGATCGCGCGCCCCAGCATCCTTCGCGCGAGTGCGACAGCGGATGCCTGGGCCCTTAGCTCATCCCGCGCGGGAAACGGCGCAGCCAGGAGCTCGGCCGCCAGCCCGCGGTAGGGCTCACGAACGCCCTCGATCGCCGTCAGCGCCCATCCCGGCCGGGCGGGGTCGCCGGTCGCGATCGACTCGCGCACGGCCTCGAGCCCCGGGTGGCGCATCGGTTGGGCGATCGCGCGCATCCGCAGATCGTCGGGGATCGTGTGCCCGTATTGCAGGAAGGCCATGACGGCGTCGCGCTCCAGCAGCACCTCGGGAGTCCGCGGGAGATTCGCGAGCGTGACCGCCGCGACCGGCGGGGGCGCGCCATCCGCCGACGGGGTTTGACCGGCCGCGCGACCCGCGGCCTGATCAGCGCGCGCACCATCGCGTGCCGCGCCGCGTGCCGCACGCTCGACGGCGGGGCGGACCTCGTTCAGGTCCATGCCGAGTCGACGCGCCAGAACGCGGGTGTAGCCGGGCCGGAGCGACGGATCGCGGATGTCTGCGACGATCGGCGCCGCCGCGCGCAGCGCCCCGATCCGGCCCTCGACGCTCGCCAGGTCGTAATCGGCGATCCGCCGGTCGATCACGAACTCGTACATCGGCTGCTTGTGCTCGAGCAGGGCCCGGACGGCCGCGTCACCGCGGTGCAGGCGCAGGTCACAGGGGTCGAGCCCCTCGGGGGCGACGGCGACGTAGGTCTGGGCCGAGAAGCGCTTCTCTTCCGCGAACGCGCGGAGCGCCGCCTTCTGACCCGCGGCATCCGGGTCGAACGTGAAGATGACCTCGCCCGACGCCTTGTCGTCCCCCATCACGCGCCGCAGGACGGTGATGTGGTCGGTGCCGAAGGCCGTGCCGCACGTCGCGATCGCGGTCGTGATGCCCGCGAGATGACAGGCCATGACGTCGGTGTAGCCCTCGACCACCACGACCTGATCGGCACGCGAGATGTCGCGCTTGGCGAGATCCAGGCCGTAGAGCACCTGCGCCTTGTGATATATCGGGGTCTCGGGGGTGTTGAGATATTTCGGGCCCTTGTCGTCCTCGTACAGGTGCCGTGCTCCGAAGCCGACCGTCTGACCCGTCACATCGCGGATCGGCCACACCAGGCGACCTCGGAAGCGGTCGTACACACCACGCTGCCCCTGCGACATCAGGCCGGCGGTCGTGAGTTCCTCGCGGGTGAAGCCCTCGGCGGTGAGCGCCTTCAGCGCACTGTCCCACCCTTTCGGCGCATACCCGACCCCGAAGTGCGCGGCCGCTCCGGCGTCGAAGCCCCGCTCGCCGAGAAAGCGGCGGGCGGCCTCGGCCTCGGGCGTGGACAGCTGGCTCTGGAACCACGCCGCGGCCGTCTGGTTCGCCGCGTACAGGCGTGCCCGGCCGCTCGTCTCGGGTGCGGGACCGCCGCCCTCCTCGTAGTGCAGGGTGAACCCGATGCGGGCTGCCAGGCGCTCGACCGCGTCGGTGAACGTGACGTGGTCCATCTTCCGCAGGAACGTGTAGACATCCCCCGATTCGCCGCATCCGAAGCAGTGGTAGAAACCCACCTGCGGACGGACGTGGAAGCTCGGACTGCGCTCGTCGTGGAACGGGCACAGACCCTTCATCGATCCGACGCCCGCCGACTTCAGCGCGACACGCTCACCCACGATGTCAGCGATGTTCGTGCGGGCCTTGACCTCTTCGACATCCGCCTGGGAGATGCGTCCGGCCATCAGCTCCGCTCCGACCACGGACGCGACCCCGGAGTCCAGATGCCGAGGGCCCCGGCGTCCACCTCACCCAGAAGGCGCTCGTGCCACGACAGGGCGTCCTGGTCGGTCAGGCTCGCGACCTGATCCACGATGACCCTGCGACGTGCCGCATCGGAATCGGCGGTCAGGAAGTCACCGCGCAGCGCGGGAGTCAGCTGGGCCGGACCCGCCTCCCACAGCGCGGTCGCGAGACGCTTCAGCATGCGCCTCTGCTCTTTGTAGAGCGTCTTACGGCCATCGATCGACACCACGAAAGCGCCGACCATGCCCTTGAGCGCGGCGACCTCTGCCTCGACGACCCGCGGCACGACCACGTGCGCACCGTACCGCGTCAGCGTGCGCGCCGGATAGGCCTCACGCGTGGCGGTCGTCGCGGCGCGGGCGAAGCGTCCGATCAGGTCGCTCGTGAGGTTCTTCAGACGCGCCAGCGCGGGGCGCGACCCGTCGAACGAGGTGATCCACTCGGGCATCCGCGTCAGGCGGTACAGCGCGTCGTCGAGTTCGTCGCGGGCGAAGTCGAAGCCCACCCAGGCCTGCAACGCCGATACGAGCGCCTGATGCTCGGCGGGGTCCGAGAGACGCCGCGGGTCGAGGTATCCGTTCGTCACGGCGTCTTCGAAGTCGTGCACCGAATACGCGATGTCGTCCGCCAGGTCCATGACCTCGGCCTCGATGCAGCGCACTCGCCCGGGGGCGCCCTCGCGCATCCAACGGAAGACCGGCTCATCGTCGGCGTAGACCCCGTACTTGAGGCGTCCCCCGGCATCGGGAAGCGGATGCTCCGACGTCCACGGATACTTGCAGGTCGCATCGAGGCTCGCTCGGGTCAGGTTGAGCCCGAAGGTCTGCCCGTTCTCGTCGATCACCTTCGGCTCGAGCCGCGAAATGATCCGCAGAGTCTGCGCATTGCCCTCGAACCCGCCGATGTCGGCGGCCCAGTCATTGAGCGCGCGCTCCCCGTTGTGCCCGAACGGCGGGTGCCCGAGGTCGTGGCTGAGGCACGCGGCATCCACGACATCGGGCGCGAGCTCCAGCCATGTCGCGAGTTCACGGCCCACCTGCGCCACCTCGAGGGAGTGCGTCAGGCGGTTGCGGGCGAAGTCGGCCGGGCTCGCGGGACTCAGCACCTGGGTCTTGGCGGCAAGACGTCGGAGGGCCGCGGAGTGCAGGACGCGCGCGCGGTCACGCGCGAAGTCGTCCCGCTTCGAGCGATGTTCCTCGGCATGGAAGCGCTCGGTCGCGTGCACGTCGTAGCCATCCGTGCGAGTCAGCGCGGGTTCTTTTCTGGCATGAGCCGCCACGGTTTTATCCACCACGCCCTCATCCACCACTGTGGTGCAGCTCCGCTGCGGCGATCTCGCGGCTCTCCGCCGAGTCCACGTCGCGGCTCTCGAGCCAGCGGTCCGGAAGGGCCGGACGCTTGGGGGTCCCCGCACGCCCGCGCTGCCCCTCGGCCGCGGCGCCGGGGTACGGCGCGTCCAGGGGAAGCTCGGCGAGCAACTGGTCGATCTCGTCCAGGGTCGACGCCGTCGCGAGGCTCGCACGGGTCTCACCCCCCACGGGATAACCCTTGAAGTACCACGCGACGTGCTTGCGGATGTCGCGGCATCCGCGTCCCTCGTCCTCGAAGAAGTCGACCAGGAGCTCCGCATGACGGCGGAAGGCCCGGGCGACGAACGCCAGGTCGGCATCGACGGCGGGCGCATCCGCGCCGAACGCCGAGGCGAGTTCGCCGAAGAGCCAGGGACGCCCGAGGCATCCGCGTCCGACGACGACCCCGTCGCATCCGGTCTCGGACATCATGCGCACGGCATCTTCTGCCGACCAGATGTCTCCGTTGCCCAGCACGGGCACGCTCGTCACGGTCTCTTTCAGCCGTGTGATCGCCGACCAGTCGGCCTGACCCGAGTAGAACTGCGCCGCCGTGCGCGCGTGCAGCGCGACGGAGGCGACTCCCGCACCCTCGGCGATGCGTCCCGCTTCGAGGTAGGTCAGGTGGTCGTCGTCGATGCCCTTGCGCATCTTGATCGTCAACGGCACGTCCCCGGCAGCCTTCACGGCGCCCTCGACGATGTCGCGGAACAGACCGAGCTTCCAGGGCAGCGCAGCTCCCCCGCCCTTCTTGGTGACCTTGGGCACGGGGCACCCGAAGTTCAGATCGACGTGATCGGCATGGTCTTCGGAGACGATGATGCGCACGGCCTCGGCGACGGTGGCCGGGTCGACGCCGTAGAGCTGAATGGAGCGCGGGGTCTCGGAGTCGTGGTGCCGGATCAGGCGCATCGTCGTCTCGTTGCGCTCGACGAGCGCGCGGGACGTGATCATTTCGCTCACGTACAGGCCCGCACCGTACTCGCGGCACAGGCGCCGGAACGCCGTGTTCGTGATGCCCGCCATCGGCGCAAGCACGACGGGGACATCGAGAGCGAGCGGCCCGATGCGCAACGTCGGCGCGGAAGCAATGAGGCCGGACATTGTTCCATTCTCCCAGACAGAATGCGCGCCCCGCCTCGAAGCGGGGTCGTATCGTGGACGACATGACCAGTGAGACCGTTGTGGACATCCGAGACATCCCCTTCCACACCGCGGACGGAGGCACCGCTTCGCTCTCCGACTACGGCGACAAGGTCATCCTGATCGTCAATGTCGCCTCGAAGTGCGGCCTCACCCCGCAGTACGAGCAGCTCGAAGAGCTGCAGCGCACCTACGGCGACCGCGGGTTCACCGTGCTCGGGTTCCCGTGCAACCAGTTCATGGGCCAGGAGCCCGGATCGATGGACGAGATCCTCGACTACTGCGCCGTGAACTGGGGAGTCACGTTCCCGATCCTCGACAAGATCAAGGTCAACGGCGGCGGTGCGGCCCCGATCTACAAGGCGCTGAAGAAGGCCAAGGACTCGGAGGGCGCGCACGGCCCGATCATCTGGAACTTCGAGAAGTTCGTGCTCACGCCCTCGGGCGTCGTGCACCGCTTCCGCCCGACCGTCAAGCCCGACGACCCGGCCATCGTCTCGGTCATCGAGAGCAACCTGCCCGGCTAGATCACGCGCCGACGGGCTCTGATTCGCTCGAACCCGCGGTCTCGGCCCGCTCGGCCCACACCTGACGGGCGATCTGCGCGAACGCCTCCGCTGGCTGGGCGCCGCTCACGCCGTACTTGCCGTCGATCACGAAGAACGGCACGCCGTTGATTCCGTAGCTCTGTGCCTGCGCCTGGTCGGCACGCACATCCGCGAGGTACCGCTCGGATTCGAGGGCCTCTCGCGTTTCGTCGGCGTCGAGCCCGACCTCGGCGGCGAGAGCCACGAGGTCGTCGATGCGACCGACATGCTTGCCCTCGGTGAAGTAGGCCGCCATCAGGCGTTCGGCCATCTCGAGCTGATGTCCCTCCTGCTTGGCGAAATGCAGCAGCTCGTGCGCCTTCACGGTGTTCGTGTGCTTGAGCAGGTCGTAGCGGTAGGCCAGACCGGCGCCCGCCGCGACATCCGTCACGCGGTCGATCATCTCGCGGGCCTGCTCACGGGCGATGCCCTTGTGATCGGCCAGGTACGTGACCTCGTCGCCCTCGAAATCGACGGGAGTATCGGGCGACAGCTCGAACGAATGGTAGGTCACCTCGACGCGCGGGCCGTCGGGATCCGCGGATGCCTCCGCCAGCCCATTCTCGAGATTCCGCTTACCGATGTAGCACCAGGGGCAGGCGATATCGCTCCACACGTCGATCTTGATGGCATCCGTCATACCGAGCTCAACACCCGAAGCATCCGCGCGTATTCCCGCGGCCACATGTTCGAACTACGAGACGTCGGCGGCGCCGGGCGTATCGATCGCGCCGCCGAATCGGCGGTCGCGGTCAAGGTACAGCACGATGCCCTGCCACAGGTCCGTGCGCGAGAAGTCGGGCCACAGCGTGTCGAGGAACACGAACTCGGCGTACGCGGACTCCCACAACAGGAAGTTCGACGTCCGCTGCTCTCCGCTCGAGCGGATGAAGAGGTCGACGTCCGGCATATCGGGCACGTACAGGTGGCGGCGGATGAGCTTCTCGGTCACGGCGGAAGGACGGATGCGTCCGCGCGCGACATCCTCGGCGATGGCCCTCATCGCGTCGACGAGCTCGACGCGCCCGCCGTAGTTCACGCACATGGTGAGCGTGAGAACGTCGTTGCCCGCCGTCAGCTGCTCGGCGTACTGGAGTTCCTTGATGACGGAACCCCAGAGCCGCGGCTTGCGCCCCGCCCAGCGCACCCGCACGCCCCACTCGTTGAGTTGATCGCGCCGACGATGCAGCACATCACGGTTGAACCCCATGAGGAAGCGGACCTCGTCGGGCGAGCGGGTCCAGTTCTCGGTCGAGAACGCATACACCGACAGGTGCTTCACGCCCGCCTGGATCGCCCCTGCCACGACATCGAGCAGGGATGCCTCACCCGCCTTGTGTCCCTCGACGCGCGAGAGCCCGCGGCGATTGGCCCAGCGACCGTTGCCGTCCATCACGATCGCAACGTGCTCGGGAACCGACCCCGGTGCGAACGCGGGCGGGTACACGCCCGTCCAGTCGAGGGCACGATAGGGCACGGCGTCCTTGTGCGTGTACGGCTTGGGGCTCATCGAGGTCCTTCGAGGTGCGAGAGCGAGCGGATGCCCCGCTCGAGGTGCCACTGGGTGTACGCCGCGACGACGCCGGATGCTGCGGCCAGGGCACGCGGCGGCGCCGCGGCCACGACATCCCACTCCCCCGCCATCAGCGCGCCGAGCTGGCGGACGGCCTCGGGACCGATGCGCGCACTGCCCGGAGGGGCGCAGTCGTTGCAGACGATGCCGCCGAGCTGGGCGACGAAATAGTCGTTCGGGCCCGCGGCGCCGCACCGCGCGCACGCGCTGAGGCTCGGGGCCCAGCCCGACAGCGCCATGACCCGCAGCAGGTACGAGTCGAGGACGCTGCGCGATTCGTGCTCTCCGCGAGCGAGGGCGCGCAGCCCCCCGACGAGCAGCAGGTACTGCTGGGGGGTGGCCTCGGACTCGTTCAGGCGATCGGCGGTCTCGACCATCGCGTTCGCGGCCGTGAAGCGCTCGTAGTGCACGACGATGTCGGCACCGTACGAGCCCAGGCTCTCGGCCTGCTGGACGATGTCGAGGTTTCGGCCCACGTACAGCTGGACATCCGCCACCATGAACGGCTCGAGGCGCGCCCCGAACCGCGACGCCGTGCGCCGCACGCCCTTCGCGACCGCCCGTACCTTGCCGTGCCGACGACTGAGCATCGTGATGATCCGGTCCGCTTCGCCCAGCTTGTGGGTGCGGAGGATCACGACCTCGTCGCGGTAAGTGGGCACCGGTCCATTATCCGGCGGTGCGACGACACCGGGTCGCGCGGCTCGCCCGCGGGTGCCGGTCTCTGCCTCACTTTGTGTAGGTTATTCACTATGTCTGGCGTACAACTGCTCGATGATCTCCTGGCGATCACACATGCGCTGCAGGCTGACCAGGAACGTGAGCTGACGAAGCTGGGGCTGACGACGTCCCGCACCCACCTCTTGTGGATCCTGCACCACAATGGGCCCTTGACGCAGGCGCGGCTCGCGGAAGCTTTGGATGTCACGCCCCGCAATGTAACGGCTCTCGTGGACGCGCTCGAGAGCACCGGCTTCGCACGACGGTCCCCGCACCCCACGGATCGCCGGGCGCTTGTCGTCTCGCTCACCGAGCACGGCACAACGGTGATGACCACGATGGCAACCGCGCACGTTCACCTCGCCGGGTCGCTGGTGGAGGGTCTCGACCACAGCACCGTGAACGCAACGGAGCGCGGGCTGGCCCATCTGCGAGCCCGCCTCGAAAAGCTGGTGACCGAGGCTCGCCCGCGATGACCACCCCACAATCGTTGCGATCCGCGACACGCCCGCCCTCGCTCGGCGGTCGCCTCACCCGGCTGGCGCGGCGCGCATGGCACATGGAAGTGGGCGTATGGCTGAGCCTGTGGCGATTCATCACCCGCCGCCCTCGCGTCCCCGCAGGGGCCACCGCGTTCACCTACCATCGTCCGGTCTCGATGATCCTCATAGTGTTCTTGGTGTTGAGCGCGATCGAGATCCCGATCGTGGATCTGATCGTCCACCCCTGGCCATGGATCCGCATCCCCCTGCTCATCGCCGGCATCTGGGGCGTGACATGGATGCTCGGCTTGTTGTTGGGTTTTCTCACGCGGCCCCACGCTGTCGGCCCCGAGGGAATCCGCGCGCGCGTAGGCACGGACATCGACCTTGATCTCCGCTGGCACGATGTGGCCTCTGTGGAGCGTGCGCATGACGTCGCGGAGAAGACTGCCTCGGTCCGGCACGAGGCTTCGGGTCCTGTGATCGCGCTACGCATGCAGGACGAGACCAACGTGCTCGTCACGCTTGAACGGCGGATACCGATCCGAACACCGACGGCCGAACAGAGGTGAGCGGAGTTCGCCTCTGGGTGGATGATCTCGACGGCTTCATGTCCGCGGTCCGCACGCATATCCCATGACAATAGAGGGGTGGAACCCCTCTTCGTGATCCCCCTCTGGGCCGACCTGACCGCCGTGGCGCTGGGAGGCATCCAGGGTGCACTCTTCGCATCCGGCTTCCAGGGTCAGCGCCGCCTGGATCTGCTCGGGGTCGCGATCATCGGCATCGTGATCGGCATGGGTGGCGGACTCATCCGCGACCTGCTGCTGGGGTTGCCGCCGTCGACGCTCCAGAGCAACTGGTACCTGATCACGGCCGTCGCCGCGGCGCTCGTGGGGATGCTGCTGGCCGGCGTGTTCCGTCGCGTGAACGGCGTCATCGTCGGGCTCGACGCGATCGTGATCGGCCTGTTCGGCGCATTCGGAACGAGTAAGGCGCTCGCCGTCGGGCTGCCGCTCGTGCCTGCCGTGTTCGTCGGCGTTGTCGCGGCCGTGGGCGGATCGATCCTGCGCGACGTGATCATGGGGCTGCCCGTAGCCGTGATGCACGTGGGCTCGCTCTACGCGGTCGCCGCGGGAGCCGGATGCCTCGTGCTCGCCGTTTCTGCCTCGCTCGGGCTCGCGATCGTGCCGGCCGCGATCGCCGGGATCGTCGTGACCGCCGTCATCCGCGTGCTGGCCGTGGTGTTCGACCTGTCGCTGCCGGAGCAGCGCATGCTCTACCGCCGCCGCGTGGCCGCCGAGACCGGCGTGCTGCCGATCATCAAGCCCTGACGCACACACCCGCAGACCCGGGCTCCCTGCTGCTGCCCTGCACTGGGGCGTGAAAAATGCGGTGGGGCGCGTTCTTACGCGCCCCACCGCAATTGCCGCGCCCCACCTCGCGGGGGATCCCAGCCCACCGAGGCCTACCGATAGGCACGCCGGGCACAGGCCCGCGGGTGCAGGCGCGCGGGTACTGGATCAGACCGCGGAGACCAGCGAACGCTCGCGGGTGCGGATCGCGCGGTTGACACCCGAGACGATCGCCTTGAGGCTCGCCGTCGAGATATCGCCGTCGACGCCGACGCCCCACAGGCGCTCGCCCTCGACCTGCAGCTCGACGTAGGCCGCAGCCTGCGCGTCGCCACCGGCGCTGAGCGCGTGCTCGACGTAGTCGTAGACGGTGACGTCGAAACCTTGGCCCCGCACGACCTCGAGGAACGCCGCCACGGGACCGTTTCCGTGACCGGATGCCTCGAACCGCTCGTCGCCGTCACGCAGCGTGACCTCGAGCGAGACATCCCCGCTCATGTCGCTCTGCGTGCGCGTCGCGAGCAGCTCGAACCGACCCCAGCGGGCGTCGGCCTCGTCGGCCGGCAGGTACTCGTCGCGGAAGATGGACCAGATCTGGTCGCTCGAGACCTCGCCACCCTCGGCATCCGTCTTCGCCTGCACGACACCCGAGAACTCGATCTGGAGCTTCCGGGGCAGATCGATCGCGTGGTCGCTCTTCAACAGATACGCGACGCCGCCCTTGCCCGACTGCGAGTTGACGCGGATGACGGCCTCGTACGAGCGGCCCAGGTCCTTCGGGTCGATCGGCAGGTAGGGCACGGCCCATTCGAGTTCGTCGACCGAGACGCCCTCGGCGGCGGCCCGGGCATCCATCGCCTCGAAGCCCTTCTTGATCGCGTCCTGGTGCGAACCGCTGAAGGCCGTGAAGACGAGGTCGCCGGCCCAGGGGCTGCGCTCGGGCACGGGCAGCTGGTTGCAGTACTCTGCCGTGCGCTTGACCTGGTCGATGTCGCTGAAGTCGATCTGCGGGTCGATGCCCTGCGTCAGCATGTTGATGCCGAGGGCGACCAGGTCGACGTTGCCCGTCCGCTCACCGTTGCCGAACAGGCATCCTTCGATGCGGTCGGCGCCGGCCAGGTACCCGAGCTCGGCGGCGGCGATCGCCGTGCCGCGGTCGTTGTGCGGGTGGAGCGAGATGATGACGTTCTCGCGGTGGTTCAGGTGGCGCCCCATCCACTCGATCGAGTCGGCATAGACGTTGGGAGTTGCCATCTCGACCGTCGCGGGCAGGTTCAGGATGACCTTGCGCTCGGGCGTCGGCACGAAGATCTCCATGACCCTGTTGCAGACCTCGGCGGCGAACTCGAGCTCGGTGCCCGTGTAGCTCTCGGGCGAGTACTCGTAGTACACCGTGGTCTCGGGCACCGTCTCTTCGTACTGCTTGCACCAGCGCGCACCCTGCTGGGCGATGTCGATGACGCCCTGTCGGTCGGTGCGGAAGACGACGTCGCGCTGCAGGACGCTGGTCGAGTTGTACAGGTGCACGATCGCCTGCTTCGCGCCCTTGATCGACTCGAAAGTGCGCTTGATCAGCTCTTCGCGCGCCTGCGTCAGCACCTGGATCGTGACGTCGTCGGGGATGAGGCCGTCTTCGATCAGCAGGCGGACGAAGTCGAAGTCCGTCTGGCTGGCGGACGGGAACCCGACCTCGATCTCTTTGTAGCCCATGCTGACGAGCAGCTCGAACATGATGCGCTTGCGCTCGGGGCTCATCGGGTCGATGAGCGCCTGGTTGCCGTCGCGCAGGTCGACCGCGCACCAACGTGGCGCCTCGGTGATCCGCTTGTCGGGCCACGTGCGGTCGGGCAGTTGCACCGAGATCTGCTCGTGGTAGGGGCGGTACTTGTGTACCGGCATCCCGGAAGGCTTTTGGGTGTTCTCCATGATGTCGTCGCTTCTCTGATCGAACTTGTGGGGGCCAACGACAAGCTCCGCGACGAGAAAGGCCCTAGATCGAAGCCTCGTCGCGGCGGCTAAGGAGGAGAAGCCCGCGCAAACGCATGGGATCGATGGTAGCAGGATGTCTGGCGAGACGATCCCGCCAGCCGCGACACTCTCAGGTATGAGCCGTTTCATCGCCGTCGGTGCCGTGGCCGCCGCATCCGTTCTCCTGCTCGCCGGCTGTGCGACCTCGTCCGCGGGCTCGGGCTCGGGGGCGGTCGTGTGGGATACACCGTCGCCGCCCGCCGGCGAGGTGTCGGCACAGGGCACGGTGATGGATGTCGACGGCACGGTCGAACTGTGCCTCGGTGCCATTGCCGAGTCGTACCCGCCGCAGTGCAGCGGCATCCCGGTCGAGGGGTGGTCGTGGGACGGGATCGAGGGGTGGGAGACGTCGGGCGATGTGACGTGGGGCGCCTATGCCGTGCGCGGCACCTACGACGGCTCGACGTTCGCGGTGACCGGAGATCCCGTGATGCTGGCCCTCTACGACCCCATCGCGCCGGCGGATCCGACGGGCGGCAAGCCGGGAACGGCAACCGGGGCCGAGTTGACGGAGATGCAGGATGCGTTGCCGGCACTGATCGGCGACGGATTCTTGGCGTCGTACCCCGAGAACGGATGGCTGTGGGTCGATGTCGTGTGGGACGACGGAACTCTGCAGGCCGCGGCTGATGAGACCTACGGCGAGGGTGCCGTGGTCGTTCGCTCGGCGATACGTCCGTTCGACTGAGCCCTATTTCTGGGTCGTGGGCGTGTGTCGACGGCCCCGGCGGAGCTTGTACAGAGAATTTTCCGAGACACCCCGTTTGTCGCTCTTGATCGGGCAAAAACCGGGTCTCAATGTCGGTGACCCTCGTCAGAATAGAGGGTATGGAAGCACTGCTCGATCACCTCGAAGGGGCCATCGAGCAGGCGCGCGCTCATGTGACTCGCGCCCTCGGCGACGGGCAGATTCTGGCCGCGAGCGATGACCACGTGGTGCGCGCTCTGAATCTCGCGGCCGAGCTGCAGCGGCTCACCGACGCGGTGCTCGTGGAATCGGTCGGCGAGGTCGTACGTCGGTCGGCGGGCCCGGATCGCGACCTGAGGCTGACGGCGCGGCGCGGATGCCACGACGTGAGCGAGCTCGTGCAACGGGCGACGAGGATGGGTCCGGCATCCGCCGCTCGTCTGCAGCGCGGGGCCAAGGGTGTCGCACTGGGCGAGTCGTTGAGCGGCGGGGCGCTGCCCGCGCTTCTCCCCGCGATGCGCTCGGTGTTGTTGGAGGGCGAGGTCGGGATCGACGGGCTGGTCGCGGTGTCGGGGCCGCTCGAAGCGATGAGCCAGCGCGTGCCCCTCGAGTCGCTGCGGGTTGCCGACGCGGTGCTCGCCGCCGAGGCGAGTGGCACGGGTCCGGATGGCACGCCGCCCGCCTGCGCAGACCTGCTTCGCGTGCAGGCCCAGGCGTGGGCCGCGGCGCTCGATCAGGACGGTGCCGAGCCGAAGGAAGAACAGGCGATACGGATGCGCGGGGTCACGCTGGGCGTCGCGCGCGACGGTGTCGTTCCGCTGCGAGGCGCTCTGCTGCCCGAGGTCGCCGCCCAGTTCCAGCGGATCTGCGACGCGATCGGCTCGCCGCACGTAGGCGACGGCGTCTCGTTCCGCCCTGAGGGCGAGGGCGATTCCGGCTTCGCCGATGACCCGCGCAGCTCGGCACAGAAGCGGCACGATGCGCTGGCGACGGCTCTGTCGGTCGCGGCATCCAGCGAACAGCTTCCGACCATCGGCGGGGCCGCTCCCACGCTGGTCATCTCGGTCCGCGCCGAAGACCTCGTGTCCGACACGGGGTGGGCCCACGTCGACGGCATCGACGAGCCGGTTTCGGTGCGTGCAGCCGCGCACGTGGGTTGCGCCGGGGTGATCCAGCGCGTGCTGCTCGGTGGGAACGGCCGCATCCAGCGCATCGGCACCGAAGAGCGCGTGTTCAACCGGCACCAGCGTCGGGCGATCGCGCTCCGGGACGGCGGATGCATCATCCCGGGCTGCGGCGTCCGTGCCGCGTGGTGCGAAATCCACCACGTCACGGACCACGCCCAGTGCGGCCCGACCCACACCGACAACGGTGTGCTGTTGTGCTGGAACCATCACCGCTTCATCGACCATGGCGGGTGGAAGATCCGGATGAATCAGGGTGTGCCAGAAGTGATGGCTCCCCCATGGATCGAGCGAAGTCGGGCCTT
>NZ_PQBR01000008.1:0-1351 GCF_002911615.1 Microbacterium sp. CJ77
CGCTTGAGAACTGGTCACTTTCGGCGCTCGAAAAGTGAACAGTTGCGGGCAGTCTAGCCAGGGGTTTCGTCGGTCGTGGTTCTGATGCTGGGGAGGCTGTCGATGCCTCTGCCGCGGAGTCGATAACTCGCGCCCTTCAACGTGAGCACGTCGGCGTGGTGGACGATCCGGTCGATCATGGCCGCCGCGACGGCTTGGTCTCCGAAGACACCGCCCCAGCCGGAGAACGGCAGGTTGGAGGTGAGGATCAGCGAGGCGTGTTCGTAGCGAGATGAGACGAGCTGAAAGAACAAGTTCGCGGCGTCTTGTTCGAACGGGAGGTAGCCGACTTCGTCGACGATGATCAGCCCGTAGCGGCGTAGCCGGGCGAGCTCTTGCGGGAGTCGGCCTTGACGATGGGCGTCGGTGAGGCGGGTGACCCAGTCCGTCGCCGTCGCGAACAGCACTCTATGTCCGTGCTTCGCGGCGACGATCCCGAGTGCGGTTGCGAGATGCGTCTTCCCCGTTCCTGGCGGGCCCAGGAGCACGACGTTCTGCGCTTCCAGCAGGAACCCTCCGGAGGCGAGGGCGGCGATCTGCTGACGCGCGGTCGGTTGCGCGTCCCAGTCGAAGTCCTCGAGCATCTTGCGGGCGGGGAACCCGGCAGCTTTGATCCGCAGCTCCGCTCCGGACGCGTTCCGCGCGGAGACTTCTCGTTCGAGGACGGCGGCGAGGTAGTCCTCAAACGACCAGCCCGCGTCCCGGGCTTGATCGGCCATCCGGCCGGCAGCTTCAGTGATCCGGGGCGCTTTCAGCGCACCGGCGAGATAGGTGATCTGCTTGACCGCGTCTGTCGTCTTGCTCGCGGCCATCAGCTGTTCTCCTGGTCGGTGACCAGCCCGAAGGCCCGATCGTAGTCGGCGAGGTCGCGGGTCAGCTCATCGCCGACCGCCGCGGCGCGGGGCGTCTGGAACTGTTTGCGGAGCCGGGCCGCGGTCTCCACGTGGACCGGGTCGGTGACCGTGGTGCCCCGCGCCCAAACCCTGGCGTGGTCAGCGACGATCCGCCCATCGGCGCGGACTTTCACGCGGTCAAGGTCGGCGGTGACGTCGACCATCCGGCCGATCACCGTCGGATCCACGGAGTAGTCGTTGGTGTCGAGGCGGACGTAGTAGTCCCGGCCGAGTCGGATGCTGTTGCGCCAGCCCAGATGGATCGGGATCGGCGGCAACGGCAGCATCGCGGCCCGGTCCGCGTCGAGCCGATCCACGGGAGCGACCCGGATCGTGCGGACGATGCGGGAGTTCGCCAGGTTCAGCCAGTCCGTGAACTGGGTGTTGAAGTCCGCTGGGGAGGTGAACGACCGGCCCGG
>NZ_PQBR01000009.1:0-30563 GCF_002911615.1 Microbacterium sp. CJ77
GCCCGCACCTCGATCAGTTTCGGCAACAATGCGTTCATCCGCTCATCAGCCCGAAGTCGGGCAATCAGTGCGGTTTCGGTCATGCATCCATCATCCGACCAACCACCGACATCCCCACCCCGAAAAGCACGCCGACCAGCCCTTCCCAGATGAGAAGAACATGAGAAAACCGGAACCTGAGGATGCGTCACTCAGACGGGTTCAGCGGCGTCGAACCCTCGTCGAACTGTCATGAAATGCTCTATCTGGTCGCGATATGCAGCAGTCTGTGACAGGTCGATCGGCGGTGCGTCTACGATTCCACGCGCTCGATGAGTTCGGGCCCGTCGTTGCGGACGTTGCCCACGGCGCGGCTGACGACGTAGTTGTCGAGCGTGGCGGCGACGGATGGTGCAGCGTCGATCGCGGCGTCGAGCACGTCGCCGATGTTGTCGGTGTCGGTGTCCAGCCACGCCTCGGCGTGGTCCATGTCGACGAACAGCGGCATGCGGTCGTGGATCGAACCGAGGTCGCCGATCGCATCGCGGGTCAGGATCGTGAAGCTGAGCACCCAACGCGTGGGGTCGTCGTCCGCGGCGGCTGGGTTCTTCCACCACTCGTAGAGCCCCGCCATGAGCAGGGGCGAGTCATCGGCGGGGTGGATGTAGTGGGGCACCTTGCCGTCGTCGGTCGCCTTCCACTCGTAGTAGCCCGAGGTCGGCACGATCGCGCGACGCTTCTCGAGAGCACCGCGGAACATCGGTTTGTCTTCGATCTCTTCGGAACGCGCATTGAACGCACGTGACCCGATCGAGACATCCTTCGCCCAGCTGGGCACGAGGCCCCAGCGCGCGGCTTCGAGGCGACGGGTGGGCGGGTCGGTCTTGGCCGAGTCGAGGACGATCGCCGCACGATCGGTTGGCGCGATGTTGTAGGACGGCTCCGGCAGATCTTCGGCCACCGTGTCGACGTCAAGCAGGGCCGTCAGGTCGGCCGGAGGTCTGGTCACCACGAAGCGTCCGCACATGTCACAAACCCTACGCCGGGGCTCCGACTCCGGGGCGGACGAGGCTCATGCCGGCGTAGGGGACAGCATCCCCATGAATCCAGGAAAGGAACGCCGAGTGGCCCGACATCCGACGGTCGGTGCTGCATCCGCCGCCGCGTAATCGGCCCGCGTGCGTCAGACCACGCCGGCACTCTCGAGCTGGTCCAGGATTCCCGCACCATCCGAGGCAGTGACCCACAGGGCGTGAGCGTCGGAGTGGTCGTCGACGGTCTGGCGGCCACCGGCGAGGACGGCCTCGGTGGTGGACAGGCGACGGATGGCGACGGCCGAGACATGTCCCGGGTGCTCCTTGGCGAACTCGGTGTAGATCGCCTCGTCGTGCTGCCCGTCATCGCCGATCAGCAGCCACTGCACCTGCGGAAACTCCGTCGCGAGGCGCCGCAGATTGTCGAGCTTGTGCACGCGACCGCTGCGGAACCACCGGTCGTGCGTCGGGCCCCAGTCGGTCAGCAGGATCCCGCCAGGCGGGAAGAGGTGACGGGAGAGGAAGCGTGTGAGGGTCGGCGCGATGTTCCACGCGCCGGTCGAGAGGTAGATCATCGGAGCGCCCGGATGGCTGCGCACCAGACGCTCGAGCAGCACGGCCATGCCGGGCACCGGCAGGCGCGCGTGCTCGTCGACGACGAACGAGTTCCACGCGGCGATGAGCGGACGGGGGAGTGCCGTGACCATGACGGTGTCGTCGACATCCGAGACCACGCCGAATCTGACATCCGAGCCGACGATGAACACGCGGGCCTCGACCGGCTCGCTGCCCTCGACGGACAGCTCCAGGGCCTGCCATCCGGGCTCGAGCTCGGCCTGCACGACCGTGTCGACGACACCACCGCGGTCGGAGACGACGGTGTGTGTGCGCCCCGCGATCGAGATCTTCACCTCGGAGTAGCCGACCGGGATGCTGATGAAGCTGCGCCATCCGCGCAGGCTGCTGATCTCGCCGGACTTCGTGTCGCGCGGGGGTCGCACGATCAAGACACGCCCGACGACGCGAACCCAACCCTCGCCGCCGTACCCGGGGAAAGGGACGATGCTCGCGCTCAGCCCGCGGCGGCGGGCACGCTTCTCGCGCCAAGCGTGGAATCGGTGCTCGAGTCTCGCCAACCAGAGGATCTTGGCGGGGAGAGCGGGGGCCTGCGTCGAAGTGGGCATCGCCCTCAGTCTTTCATGGCCTCCGGCGCATCCTCATCGTGCAGGTGACGGCGTTCGATACGTTCGATGACCTTCTTGCCAACGAACACGAGCACGATGAACAGCACGATGACGCCCACGAAGATGTACCCGGCGAAATGGACCCTGTCGGCGAGCTCGCGATACGTCCCCGCGGCGGCCGCGGCGAACGAGACATAGAGCGTCGCCCACAGGATGCAGGCGGGCGCTGTCCACGCGAGAAAGCGCCGGTAGGAGTAACCGCTCATGCCGACGGTCAGGGGCACGAGCGAGTGCAGCACGGGTAGGAAGCGCGACAGGAAGATCGCCGGTCCGCCGCGTCGGCGCAGGTAGCGCTCCGAACGTTCCCAGTTGGCCTCGCCGATCCGCGCACCGAGACGCGACGCGCGGATGCGTGGGCCGAGCCAGCGGCCGATCCAGAACCCGATGCTCTCGCCGATGAGCGCCCCGATGACGACGGCCACACCGAGCAGCACACCCTCGAGCGGGGACGACACCGCGGTCGCCGCCACGATCACGGTCGTGTCGCCCGGCACGACCAGTCCGATCAGGATGCTCGTCTCGAGCATGATCGCGACACCCGCCAGCAGCGTGCGCAACACCGGATCGACGCTCTGGACCGAGTCCAGCAGCCACGACAGGAACTCGTTCACGCGTCGAGCCTACGATGTCGGGCTCCCCGTACCCTGGGTGAGTGCCCCAGGATCTCGCCGTCGAGCGCCTCACCGATTGGGTCGAGCCCGCAGCGGTGTTCGCCGTGCTCGAGCCCGCGCATCCGGACGTGTTCTGGTTGGACGCCGGTGCCGGAACGGCATCGGGGTGGAGCTTCGTCGGGCATGGCTCGCCCGCGAACGTGGACGACGTGCGGGGCGTCCGCCTCGCGGGGGCACCGTCGGGCGATCGGGTGGAGTGGCCTGCGGGCCCCTTTCGAGGTGGCTGGGTCGGCTGGTTCGCGTACGACCCCGCGGCCGAGCGCGCGGGTGCCCCGGCCCGCAGCGCCGCGAGCGACGCCCACCGGGGCGGACCGGATCAGGATGCCTGGATGCACGCCCGCGCCTGGGTCGCCTTCGATCACGCCACCCGCCGGGCCTGGGCGATCGCGGCCGGATCCGACCTGGCGTCGTGGGCGGCCGAGATCCGCGCAGCCCGACACCGGACCCCCCAGCCCACTCCCGCCCTCGCGCCCGCACCCGCACCCACCCCCGCCCTCGCACCCGCACCCGCCCTCGCACCGAGGATCGCCACCTCGCGGCACGTCCCCGACGAGTACGAGGCGCTGATCGGGCGGTGCCACGACGCGATCCGGGTGGGCGACGCGTACCAGTTGTGCCTGACGACGCGGTTCGAGGTTGAGACATCCGAATCCGCCGTCGCCGTCTACGGCCGGCTGCGCGCCTCGAGTCCCGCGCACCACGGTGGATTCGTGCGCATCGGGGGAGTGAGTCTGCTGAGCGCGAGCCCCGAGGAGTTCCTCGCCGTCGGCGACGGGATCGTGCGCACGCGGCCGATCAAGGGCACCCGGCCGCGGGGCACGGATCCCGACGCGGACGCCGCGCTGGCCCGCGAACTGCTCGCCAGCGAGAAGGAACGCGCCGAGAACGTCATGATCGTCGACCTGATGCGCAACGACCTGTCGCGTGTGTGCGAGGTCGGAACGGTGCGGGTCGACGCGCTGCTCGCGGTCGAGACGTACCCGCACGTGCATCAGCTCGTCAGCACCGTCTCGGGGCAGCTGCGCCCGGGCAGCACGGCCGGAGAACTGCTCGACCGGGCATTCCCGGCCGGATCGATGACCGGTGCACCGAAGCTCTCGGCGATGACGATCCTGCAGGCGCTCGAGGCGGGACCGCGCGGGATCTACGCCGGATGCTTCGGGTGGATCGGCGTCGACGGCACCCTCGATCTCGCCATGGTCATCCGCTCGATCGTCATGAGGGACGGCCACGCGATCGTCGGAGCGGGCGGAGGCATCACCTGGTCGTCCGTGCCCGGTGAAGAGGTGCGCGAGGTGGGCATCAAGGCGCGCGCCCCGCTGGCCGCGCTCGGGGCCGAACTGCCCGCCGGTTGGTGACAGTCGCCGGTGGAAGGGCCTCATCCACCGTCCGGCAAGGGCCCCAGACGGGTCCGGTAACCTGGAAAGAGCGCCCGCGCGCATCCCGAACCCCCCGCTCGATTGGTTTTCTGTGTCCCAGACCGTTCCCACCGACAACGCTCCCGCCGATCCTTCCGGCGGTGCTCCGGGCGATGGCGCGCACTACGACGCCGCCGCGATCCAGGCGAAGTGGCAGGCCGCATGGGAGGCGAAAGACCCCTTCCGTGCCGGTGGCGAAGGCGACACCCGCCCGCGCAAATACGTGTTGGGCATGTTCCCGTACCCGTCGGGCGACATGCACATGGGGCACGCGGAGAACTACGCCTACGTCGACACGGTGGCCCGGTTCTGGCGCCACCGCGGCTACAACGTGCTCAACCCGATCGGCTGGGACTCGTTCGGCCTGCCCGCCGAGAACGCGGCGATCCAGCGCGGCGTCGACCCGCGTGAGTGGACCTACGCGAACATCGGTCAGCAGAAGACGAGCCTGCGCGCCTTCGGCACGTCGTACGACTGGAGCCGCGTGCTCCACACGAGCGACGAGGACTACTACCGCTGGAACCAGTGGCTGTTCCTGAAGCTCTACGAGCGCGGGCTCGCCTACCGCAAGGACGCCCTGGTCAACTGGGATCCCGTGGACCAGACCGTGCTCGCCAACGAGCAGGTGCTGCCGGATGGCACGTCCGACCGCAGCGGCGCGATGGTCGAGAAGAAGAAGCTCACGCAGTGGTTCTTCAAGATCACCGACTACGCCGACCGGCTGCTCGACGACCTCAACCAGCTCGAGGGATTCTGGCCGCAGAAGGTCATCCAGATGCAGCGCAATTGGATCGGCCGCTCGGTGGGTGCCGACATCGACTTCGAGATCGAGGGCCACCCCGACATCGTGACGGTGTTCTCGACGCGCCCCGACACCCTGTACGGCGCGACGTTCTTCGTCGTCGCGCCCGATTCCGATCTGGCTCAGCAGCTCGTCGCCGACGCCGAGCCCGACGTTCGTGAGCGCTTCACGACGTATCTGGACGGCGTGCGCCGCGCGACCGACATCGAGCGTCAGAGCACGGATCGCCCGAAGACGGGCGTGTTCCTCGGGCGTTACGCCATCAACCCCGTCAACGGGGCGCGCCTGCCGATCTGGGCCGCGGACTACGTGCTCGCCGACTACGGACACGGCGCCGTCATGGCCGTACCGGCCCACGACCAGCGCGACCTCGACTTCGCCCGTGCCTTCGACCTGCCCATCACGGTCGTGGTCGACACGACGGCCCCCATCACGGGTGCGATTCCCGTGATCGAGCTCGACGACGACGGCGTTCCGATCGATCCCGGTGCCGAAGCATCCGGTCTCGACGACATCGACCCGGCTCGCACGGGCATCGCCCTGACGGGTGAGGGACGGATGATCAACTCCGGTCCCCTCGACGGGCTGTCGAAGCGCACCGCGATCGCGCGCAGCATCGAGCAGCTCGAGTCGATCGGCAAGGGCCGCGCGGCCAAGTCGTACCGCCTGCGCGACTGGCTGATCTCGCGCCAGCGCTTCTGGGGCACCCCGATCCCGATGCTGCACTTGGAAGACGGCACGATCGTCCCGGTTGCCGAAGACCAGCTGCCGATCCGGCTGCCCGACGCGCAGGGTCTCGATCTGACTCCCAAGGGTGCCTCGCCCCTGGGAGCGGCCGAGAACTGGGTCAACACGGTCGATCCCGCATCCGGTGCTCCGGCCCGTCGCGACCCCGACACGATGGACACGTTCGTCGACAGCTCGTGGTACTTCCTGCGCTTCCTCTCGCCGGGCGACGACACACGCGCGTTCGACCCGCGCGAGGCGCAGCGGTGGGCCCCCGTCGATTCGTACATCGGCGGCGTCGAGCACGCGATCCTGCACCTGCTGTACGCGCGCTTCATCACCAAGGTGCTGTTCGACATGGGGCTGGTGGACTTCACCGAGCCGTTCTCGTCGCTGATCAACCAGGGCATGGTTCTGCTCGGCGGCACCAAGATGTCGAAGAGCAAGGGCAACCTGGTCGAGTTCGCCGCGAGCATGGAGTCCCCGGGTGCCGACGCGGTACGCGTGGCGATCGCATTCGCGGGCCCGGTCGAGGACGACATCGAGTGGGAGGATGTCTCGACCAGCGGCGCACAGAAGTTCCTCGCCCGTGCCTGGCGCGTCGCGAACGACGTCGACAGCGACCCGAGCGTGATCTGGGCCGAGGGCGATCCGGCTCTCCGCCGCGTGACGCACCGCCTGCTGGCGGATGCGCCCGGACTCGTCGAGCAGACCAAGTTCAACGTCGTGATCGCACGCCTGATGGAGCTCGTCAACGCGACGCGCAAGGCGATCGACACGGGCGCCGGACCCAGCGACCCCGCCGTGCGGGAGGCCGCCGAGGTCACCGCGATGATCCTCGATCTGTTCGCGCCGCACACGGCGGAGGAGATGTGGGAGATGCTCGGCTACGAGCCGTTCGTCGGTCTCGTGCCGTGGCGTCAGGCCGACCCGATGCTGCTGGTCGAAGAGAACGTGACCGCGGTCGTGCAGGTCGACGGCAAGGTGCGTGGAACGCTCGAGGTGCCCGCTCGGATCGGGGCGGACGAGCTCGAGCAGCTCGCGCGCGCCGACGCCAAGGTGCTGCGCTCGATCGGTGACCGCGAGATCGTCAAGGTCATCGTGCGCGCCCCGAAGGTCGTCTCGATCGCGACGCGCCCGGCCTGACCCTCTTCACTCCTGAGCGCGAAACTTCAGCTCTGTCACGTTTCGAGGGTGAAACGCTGACATAGCTGAAGTCTCGCGCGGAGAGTCGTGTCCTCCCCAATGGGCAGGGCGCGGGAGGTGCCACTGATGCGGGTGGCGAACGGATGCCGGGGGCCGAGGCATCCGTAGCGTGACGGAGTGGCGCGCGACAATCCTCCGAACCCGGCCGCCGACGAGAGCACCGTGGACGGCCCCGGCGATGCCTACGCGCGCGCATCGCCGCGTGCTCGGGCCCTGGTCGGCGCCGTCGTCGTGGTGCTGCTGGTGGCGCTCGGCATCACGGTCGCCGTCGGGATCGTGCAGTCGGGCGGCAGCGCCGCCGAGGTCGTCCCGATCGATCAGACGACCGGCCCGGATGGCACGGACGTTACGGCCGGCACGCTCTACGTCCACGTCTCGGGCGCGGTTGCGCGGCCGGGCCTGTACCGGCTCGAGGGAGGGGCGCGGCTGGTTGACGCGGTCGCCGCAGCGGGCGGATTCGCGGAGGACGCGGACGATGCCGGGGTGAACCTGGCGCGGACCGTTTCGGACGGCGAGCAGGTCGTCGTGCCCGTGAAGGGCGAAGCCGCGGCGGCATCTGGCGCGCTGGGAGGGGCGGGGGCGGGCGGCGGAGACGGGCGCGTGAACCTGAACACCGCAACCGTCGCCGAACTCGACACCCTGCCGCGGGTCGGGCCCGCGATCGCGCAGCGGATCGTCGATTGGCGCACGACGAACGGGCGCTTCTCGAGCGTCGATGACCTGCTCTCGGTACCCGGCATCGGCGAGAAGATGCTCGAATCGCTCCGGCCCCTCGTGGTCCTGTGAATGAGCATCGTGCGATGAAGAGACGTGGTCGCTCGGCGGTGGAGGCGGCCCGCGTTGTTTCCGGGGACTCTTCCGGGCCGCGCGGCGTGCGATCTGGAGAGCGACGCGCCGAGGGCCCTGGCGCGCGACCCCGTGTGCGACCTGGGGCGGCCCCGCTCGTCATCCCCGCGGTCACGGCGTGGGTGGCAGCACTGATCCTCGTGATCGTTCCCGAAACGGCGGCGTGGGTGGCACTCGGGGCGGTGGCGGTGCTCGTGGTGACCCTGATCATCCTCCTCCGCCGCCCGTCGATCGCGCTCGTCGTCCTGGCGATGTCGATCGTGATCTCCGGATGCGTAGCGGCGCAGGTGGCTCTCGTTGCGGGCGAGCGTGCGAGCGCCGTCGCTTTCGTCGGCGAAGGTGGGCGCGCCGTCGAGATCGACGGCGTCGTGAGTACGAAGATCGAGCCCGCGAAGGCCGGATCGGTGCGGTTCGAGGTGGACACGCGGGTCGTGCGCGTGGGCGGGCGCCCGCTCGAGGCATCCGTTCCGCTCACGATCTGGGTCGATGCGCGCACGCTTTCCGCCGTTCGGGCGCCGGACGCCCTCGATCTCGGGAGCCGCGTGACGGTCCGTGGGTCGGGGCGCGAGACGGACGCCGGGAATCGGGCCGTGCTGATCGTCTTCGCGACGTCGGTACGTGTCGACGCGCCGCCGCCCGGTGCACTCGGGCTGACAGCGGACCTGCGCCAACGGTTCGTGGATCGGGCATCGGCGCTGCCGGGAGCGGGTGCCGGCCTCGTGCCGGGGCTGGCGGTCGGCGACACATCCGGAGTGTCGGACGAACTCGACGAGCAGATGCGCACGAGTTCGCTCAGCCATCTGACGGCGGTTTCGGGTGCGAACTGCGCCGTCGTCGTTGCACTGACCTTCGCCCTCGCGGGTCTGCTGCGGCTACCGCGGATCGCTCGCGTGGTTCTCGCGCTCACGACCCTCGGATGGTTCGTGCTGCTCGTCACCCCCGAGCCGAGCGTGATCCGCGCGGCCGCGATGACGACGATCGCGCTGCTCGCGCTGGCCGCGGACCGCGCAGGTTCGGGACTCGCGGTGCTCGCGCTGGCCGTCGCGGCGCTGCTCGTCAGCGACCCCTGGCTCGCGCACTCGCTCGGGTTCGCCCTGTCGGCCGCGGCGACGGCCGGGCTGCTCGTGCTGAGCCGTCCCCTCGCGACCGCGTTCGCGCGGGCGCTGCCCGCTCCGCTGGCGGTCGCGCTGTCGGTTCCCGCCGCGGCGCAGTTGGCGTGCGGGCCGTTGCTCGTGCTGATCGATCCGCGGATCCCCGCCTACGGAATCGTCGCCAACCTGCTCGCCGGACCCGCCGCTCCGGTCGCGACGCTCGTCGGCCTGGCCGCTTGTCTGCTCGGGTTCGCCGCGCCGATCGCGGACGTGCTGACGTGGGTCGCGTGGGTGCCGGCATCCTGGATCGCGGGCGTTGCGTCGGTGCTGTCGGGGCTACCCGGGGCCGACCTGCCCTGGCCCGGCGGGGTGCTGGGCGCGGGGGCTCTTGCCATTGCGAGTGCGGCGCTGGTGTTCGCGCTCGTGGTGCGTCCGCGGACGGCCATGGCTCGGCGGGCCCGCGTGGGCATCGCTTTCGGGGTGGTCGCGGCATCCGGGATCGCCGTCGGGGGAGTGCTGCTCGATCGGCCGCTCGCGCCGTTGACGGTGCCGGGTGAGTGGAGCATCGCCCAGTGCGACATCGGACAGGGTGATGCCGTGCTGCTTCGCTCGGGCGGCGCCATCGCCCTGATCGACACCGGGCCCGACGTCGGCCTGCTCGAGGACTGCCTGGCCCGGACGGGCGTGGATCGGATCGATCTGCTCGTTCTGACCCACTTCGACCTCGACCATGTCGGCGCGGTCGGTGCACTCATCGGGCGCGTCGGCACCGTGATTCACGGGCCGCCGGGAGAGCCCGCGGACGAGCGGATGGTCCGAGACCTCGCCCGTGCCGGTGCCCGGGCCGTGCGGGGCGTGGCGGGTATGACCGGGGTGCTCGGTGCGGCACGCTGGAAGATCCTGTGGCCGAATGCCGGACGGTCGCCGTTCGAGCCGGGCAACGACCTGAGCATCGTGCTCGACGTCGCGCGTGCGGACGGCGGGATGCCGCGCGGGTTGTTCCTCGGGGACCTCTCCGCGGTCGCCCAACGTGCGCTCGGGGCGACGGGCCGGGTGCGCGGAACATTCGACGTCGTGAAGGTCGCGCACCACGGCAGCGCGGATCAGGATCCGGAGTTCTACGGTGACGTCCACGCATCCCTCGCTCTGATCGGTGTCGGGGCGGACAACGACTACGGGCATCCACGTGCCGAGCTCCTCGATCGGCTCACGAGCGCGGGGACGACGATCGTGCGTTCGGATGTCGATGGTCTGGGGCTGGTGCGCCGCACCGACGCCGGGCTCGAGGTGTGGCGCGCAAACGCCGGGTGAGCGGCCGGGCTGCGGATGCCGTTGGGGCATCGCGCCGTCGCCTCGATGCGGTCCGCGATGTCGGCGCCGTCAGTAGGCTGGGGGAATGGCGACACGATCGGCTCGGACACCGGCCAAGGCGACCGCGAGCCGCATCCCGCAGGTGTCGTGGCGCCGGCCCGAACCCGCCCCGATCGTGCTGGTCTCCGGTCCCGAAGAGGTCTGCGCCGAGCGCGCGATCGCCGGGCTGCGCGACTACCTGCGCGCCGAGGATCCGTCCCTCGAGGTCTCGGATGTCCGGGCCGACGCATACGCGCCGGGGACCCTGCTCGGGGTCACGTCGCCGTCGTTGTTCGGCGAGCCGCGGCTGATCCGGGTCGGCGGCGTCGAGAAGTGTACCGACGAGTTCCTGGCCGAGGCGCTGTCGTACCTCGCTCAGCCGCAGGAGGGTGCGACCGTCGTGCTGCGCCACACGGGCGCGAGTGTGCGCGGCAAGAAGCTGCTCGATGCGATCCGCAGCGGCCAGGGCGGGGGAGTCGAGATCGCCTGCGCCGCGGTCAAGCGCGACTCCGATCGGTACGACTTCGCCGCGGGCGAGTTCCACGCGGCGCAGCGCCGGATCGCCCCACCCGCGCTCCGGGCGCTGACCTCGGCCTTCGCCGACGATCTGACCGAGCTCGCCGCCGCGTGTCAGCAGCTGATCGCCGATGTGGACGGCGACATCACCGCCGACATCGTGCAGCGCTACTACGGCGGCCGGGTCGAGACATCCGCTTTCGCCGTCGCCGACACCGCGATCGCCGGGCGCTACGGCGAGGCTCTCGTCGCCCTGCGTCATGCTCTTGCCTCGGGTGCTGACCCCGTGCCGATGGTCGCGGCCCTCGCTTCGAAGCTGCGGTCGATGGCGCGGGTCGCCGGAACGCGCGAGTCATCCGCTCAGCTGGCGGCCCGCCTCGGCATGAAGGACTGGCAGGTCGATCGGGCGCGACGCGACCTGGTCGGGTGGAGCGACGACCAGCTCGGGCTCGCGATCCAGGCGGCGGCCCGTGCGGACGCCGAGGTCAAGGGCGCTTCGCGCGATCCGGTGTTCGCCCTCGAGCGCTTGCTGACGGTGGTCGCGACCCGCACCCCGTTCCCCGGCGGTCCCGCGCCCCGCCGCTGACCTGCACGGGCATCCCATCAACGACGAAGGCCCGCCCCCGGGGGGACGGGCCTTCGTGAACGCGTTCGGATCAGAGCGCAGCAACCTGCTTGGCGATCGCCGACTTGCGGTTCGCGGCCTGGTTCTGGTGGATGACACCCTTGCTGACGGCCTTGTCGAGCTTCTTGGTCGCGGTGAGCAGGGCTGCCTCGGCGGCCGCCTTGTCGCCGGCGGCGGTTGCCTCGCGGGTGCGACGGATCGCCGTCTTCAGCTGCGTCTTGACGGCCTTGTTGCGCTCGTTCGCTTTCGCGTTGGTCTTGTTGCGCTTGATCTGCGACTTGATGTTTGCCACTGTGTCGAGTCTTTCGTTCGAGGAGAGTTTGGATGTGTTTGCCGGGCCGCAGAAGAGGGCTGCCGCACGGCGATCGTGAGGGTGGGATACCCACACGCAAGCCAATCAAAGAGTCTAGCAGGTCAGCGCCCGCGGACCCTGCGCGTCGGCCGCGCAGCGCCCTCGGCATCCGTCTCGTGCGACCGCGGTGCATCCGTCCCCGCTTCGATCGTGGCGATGGCGAGATCGAGCAGCGCGTTGAAGACGCGGGGGCGCATGGCGGTGACGAGGTGGCTCGTCCGCGGCACGATGATCAGCTCGGCCTGGGGCGTGAGGCGCATGAAGAGCCGCTCGTTGAGCCGCATCTGGTCGTACTGTCCGTTGATGAACCACACCGGCACATCGATACGACGCAGCGCCGTCAACAGGTCGAGCACCGAGAGTGAGCGCAGGGTCGCGTCCTGCGCGTCGAGCGCGTACCCGCCGGCGCCGAAGTCTGCCCGCGTCTCGGCGGGGAGCGTGCGGTAGAGGATCTGGTTCGTCAGCCACATTCCGCGGTCGGGCAGACGGTCGAAGCCTCCCGTCAGCGCCCGGTACGCCGAGAGCCCCGCCGCGCGAGGCAGGGCGGTGCATCCGGCTCCGATGAAAGCGGCGACGGGCGGATGCTCCGGACCGCCCACGTACTCGGTGCACAGCAGCCCGCCCATGGAGTGGCCGACGAGCAGCACCGGACCGTCCTCGGCTGCGCGGCGGACCGCCCTGTCGATCGTGGCGAAGGCCTCGTCGATGTCGAATTCTTCGCCCATGCGGGTGCCGTGCGCGGGCAGATCGATCGCGTGTGCCCCGATGTCGCGCGCCTCGAGGTGTGCGACCTGCGCCCGCCACATCGTCGCGGAGGTGCGGATTCCGTGGACGAAGACCACCTGCACCGTCATGCATCCAGCCTAACTTCGCCGCCCGTGCCCGGACCTGCGCATCGAGAGGACGCAACATGCGGTGCTCCCTGGCGCCTCGACGGCATGTTGCGTCCTCTCGATGGCAAGACATGGGCTCCGGGCAGCGGAACGGCCCCCGCACCCGAGGATGCGAGGGCCGTTCCGGAGGAGGGGCCTAGAAGAGCACCCGCACGCTCTCCTTCTTGCTCGTCGATCCCTCGACCGCACCGGTGTTCGCGGGGACGAACTCCGCGGTGTACTTGTGCGTTCCGCGGCTCAGGCGGGGGAGGGTCTTCGATGCGATGCCCAGGCGGCTGACCTTGACCTCGGCGATCACCTTCGAGCCCTCGCGGAACACGACCGTGCCCGACGCGCGACCCTCGGACTGCGACACGTACGCGATGAGCGTCGCGTGCAGCAGGCCGTTGATCTGCACAGGGGGCAGGGCGACGAGCGTGGTCTTGCTCGTCACGAGCGGAACCGGCTGCTCGATGGTCAGCGGGACCGTCACCGTCGTGCCCGTCGCGGCTGTCAGAACCAGAGCGGATGCCCCGGCCGCTGTCCCCGCGGGGATCGTGACCGTAACCGTCGCCGCGCCCGCCGTGACGGGAACGGTGCCGAGCGACGTGCCGCCGAGCGAGACGTCGAGCGACGTCGTCTCGGGGGTGCCGCGGCTCGTCATGTTGAGCCCCGACACCGAGAACGACACCTGGGTGCCAGCCTCGGCCGACTCGGGCGCACCCTGCACGGCGACTGCGTGCTTGGCGTAGGACGGCGCGACCGGCGAGCTCTCGGCGAGGAAGTCCATCCACGCCTCGTAGTCGAGCAGACCGGTGTCGACGTAGTCGCTGCCCTGGGTGAAGACGCGGAAGTTGTCTCCACCCGTTGCGAGGAACGACGCCGTGCCGATGCGATAGTTCGCCGCGGGGTCGAGCGGCGCCCCGTTGATCGTGACCGAGGTGATGCGCGAGCCCTCGGGCAGCGTCGAGTCGAACGTGTAGGTCACGTTGTCCGACAGCCCGAGCTGCAGGTACGGCCGGCTCGGCACGTTGCCGCTCGCGTCCCGCTGCCACTGCTGCTCGAGGAGCGTCGTGAACTGTGCTCCCGTCAGCGTGACGAGGGCGAGGGTGTTGTTGAACGGCTGGACCGCGTTCGCCTGCGAGAACGAGATCGTGCCATCCGGCATCCCGGCCACGGCGCTCGCGCCGAACTCGGCCTGCGTGTCGAACAGGTCGGCACGAAGACCGCCCGGGTTCGTCACACCGATCTGCGCCCCGTTCGGCAGTGCCGACAGAGAGTCGAGGATCGATCCCGCAACGAGGTTGCCGAGAGCGGACTCCGATGCGCGGTCATCGCGTGACCCACCCGTCCACACACCGTCGACGAACGAACCGCCCGAGTACGCCGTGGTGATGTCGCCCGAGACCTCGGCGACCGACGTGTTGCCGATCTCGGCCGCGTAGGCGCGAGCCTGCGTGACGATGTCGTTCACGGTCGCAACCCGGGGGTACGTCGCGATGAGGTCGGCAGCCGGAGTCGTCGTGCGTGCGACGTTCTGTTCCGTGTGCGCCTGGACATCGCCCGTCTCGGGGTCGAGCGTCAGCGTGATCTTGCCGATCTTGGCGCCGTACGAACCCGTCTGGACGATCGGACGCGTGCGGTCGGTTCCGGGGATCGATGCCGACCACGCGTATTCCTTGTGCGTGTGGCCGGTGAAGATCGCGTCGACCTCGGCCGCCGTGTCCTCGACGATCTGGGCGAAGGCACCGCCACCGGCGATCTCCTCCTCGAGCGTGGCGCCATCCGGAGTCCCGGCACCCGCGCCCTCGTGGTACATCGCCACGAGCACATCGGCCTCGCCGTTCGCCTCGTTGCCGTCCGAGAGCTCGGCCGCAACGCGGTTGACGGCCTCGACCGGGTCACCGAACGACAGCGCCGTGATGCCCGCGGGTGAGACCAGAGCCGGTGTCTCCTCGGTCACGGCACCGATCACGCCGACGGTCAGACCGTCGACCTCGATCAGCGCGTACTCGTCGAGCGCGGGGGTCTCGGTGCCCGCCTGGTAGACGTTCGCGCCGAGGTACGAGAAGTCCGACTGGTCCTTCACGCGCCCGGAGAGATCGTCGAATCCGCGGTCGAACTCGTGGTTGCCCACGGCGGTCGTCGCGAGCTCGAGCGCGTTCAGCACATCGATCGTCGGCTTGTCCTGCGCGACCGAAGACGCGAACAGGGAGGCCCCGATGTTGTCGCCCGCCGAGAGGAACAGCGTCGGCCCGGATGCGGCATCCCGCAGCTGCTCGATGGTTCCGGCGAAGTTCACCGTGTTGGCGTCGATGCGACCGTGGAAGTCGTTGATGCCGAGCAGCGTCAGCTCGACCGGGGGCACTTCGGCGCTCAGGCCGACGATCACCGGGTCGTGGTCGGACGAACGGTACGGGCCGTCCTCGTAGAACAGCGTGCCGTGGTAGCCGTAGCGGCTGTACTCCAGCGCGACCGACTCTCCCGAGTTGATGTTCCAGATGTCTCCGCCCGTGGCGCGGGCGCGCGCCGCGTCGTTGAGCATGATGTGGTCGAGCGATCCCGAGAGTCCCGAGAACGAATAGCTCGACGAGTCGATCTCGAGGGCATCCTCGGCGTTCGCGTAGCCCGCGTCGTACAGCACCTGCAGCGGGTCTTCCTGACCGTAGGAGTTGAAGTCACCCGCGAGCAGGACCGCCTCGGTGTCGCCCTGGACCGAGGTGACCCAGTCGCGCAGTGCCGTGGCCTGACGCACGCGCGACTCGTTGGACGAGCCCTGTCCGTCGCCCTTGTCGGCGTCGCCCGGCCAGGGACCGGCCGAGCCCTTCGACTTGAAGTGGTTGACCACGAAGAGGAAGTCGGCGCCGCCGTCGACCGGGGCGAAGACCTGTCCGATCGGCTCGCGTGCGTTCTGGAACGCCTCGCCGTTGTCGCTCTGGTCACCCAGGGCGCGGGAGTCGCCGACCCGCTCGACGAGTGCCGGCTGGTAGATCATCGCGTTGGTGATGACGTCCTGTCCGGATGCCGCGGGCAGCTCGTCCGAGGAGGGCACGAACGCCCACTTCTCAGAACCGGCGGCCTCGTTCAGCGCGGCCACGAGCGTCGCGGTGGCCTCATCGACCGGCTCGCCGAGCGCGGCGGAGTTCTCGATCTCCATCAGACCGACGACCGAAGCGTCCAGTGCCTCGATCGCGGCCACGATCTTCGACTCCTGACGCGCGAAGTCCGCATCGTCCCAGGCACCGCGCTGGTCGCAGCCCTGTCGCACCGTGACGGGCTCGCCCGCCGCGGTCGAGTAGGCCTGGCAGCTCGCGTTCTCGTCGCCGAGGGTGGTGAAGTAGTTGAGCACGTTGAACGACGCGACGGAGACGTCGCCGCCCACGTTCTCGGGTGCGGCCGTGCGCGGGTTCGAGAACTGCACACCGTCGGTGCCCGAGCCATCCGCCGTCATGGGGGCGGTGGGGTTGAGCTTCCAGGCGTTGTTGCGGTAGTCGACGACCACGGGGGCCGAGAAGGTGGCGGATGCTCCGACCACGAGCGGCTCGACGAGCGAGACCCACGCGGGGGTCAGGCCGGCGTTCGCGGCGCTCAGGAAGTTGATCGAGGTTCCGTCGTCGAGGGTGACGGCGCGGGCCGCGTTGTCGGCCACGACCGCCGCCGCCTCGGGCGTGCCCGGGCGGGCGACATCCGTCGGCTGGCGCAGCGGCGTCGTGCCGGAAGCGAGCCCGACCTCGCCGTACTGGTTGGTCGAGTAGGTGTTCGAGACCGTGAAGTCTCCCTGGGGCTGCACGAGCATCGACTCGAGAGCCTCGCGCTGTGCGGCATCCGTGGGCCAACCGACCGTCGCGGGAACGGGCGTGACGCCCGCCTCGATGACGGTGGCGGCGCCCGGGGCGACGGTCAGCTCGGTGAGTCCGTTGTACTCGCTGACGACACCCGTGACGCGCACGGTCTGGCCCGGTGCGACCTCGCCGACGGCGCCGGGCGCGTAGACGAAGATCGCGTCGGAGGCGGTGTGGGTGGAGAAGTCGAGCGCTCCGCCCGTGCCGACCGTCTGGATCACGTAGCCGTTGAAGCCGCCGGTCGGGTAGTGCGCCGTGACGACACCCTCGGTCGTGACGGTCTGACCGGCGAGCGGCGACGCGTCACCCGTGCCCTGGATCGCGTCGATCGCGACGATCGTCGGCTCCTGCGGCTCTTCCGGATCGACGGGCTCTTCGGGGTCGACCGGCTCTTCGGGGTCGACGGGCTCTTCCGGCGTTCCGGTCGAGGATGCGGTGGGCGAGGGTGCCCCGGTCGTGAAGTCCGCGGCGTTGTCGGCCGTGTTCGTGTGCTCCGCGTTGCGCGAGACGCTGGTGGTGTTCGCCGTCCCCGGGGCGGGGGCCGTGCCGGCGAAGTCGCTCGCCGAGGATCCCCAGCCGACGAAGTCCACGACGGTCGGCGCGCCCGCGGCGTTGCCGGTCGAGCCGGTCAGTGCGGCGTCGGACGAGACGAGCGCGACCTTGGCGCTCGAGCCGCTCATCGTGATCGTGCCGGTCACATTCGGGGTCGGCAGCGGCGTCGTGCCGCCCGCGCCCGTAGCCTGCTGGATCAGGTAATAGTCGCCCGGCTCGATCGTGCCCGCGAGGGGCGTCTGCGTCCAGGTGTTGCCGCCCGACGAGGCGTACTGAACGGTCCATCCGTCGACGCTCACGGCGGCATCGCTCGTGTTGAACAGCTCGATGAAGTCGCTGGTGTACGTCGCGCCGGAGTTGCCTCCGCCGCCATACACCTCGTTGATCACGATCGCGGCGTCGGGGCTCACGGCGGCGGACGCCGCCAGGGGAGCCGCGCCGACGCCGGCGAGCGCGGTCGCCGAAACCGCGATGAGCGCGGCGATCCGGCGGCCGTGCGACCGGGGCGAGATGGGGGTGGATTCGGAAGCGGATGCTGGTGGCAGGAATCGCCGATTACTCGTCACGTGTCGTCTCCATGTGGCGCGGTCACGATCGTGGAGAGATCGCAGGGGGAACCGGCCGCAGTATTGAGCATTCGGTGCAACCAGACGATCGCGCAAGCATCGATGTGGTGAACAAACTCACACGAGTTGTTCACAAATGATTCGCTGGCGTGTTGCGCGAGGCGCGGGTTACGATGCGCGGCCGGGCATCCGCGGGCAGGTTCTCAGCTGTGCCTACCCGGCCCCGTAGAATCGACCGGACATGTCTCCCCGCGCCCTGAAGCCTCTCGAGCCCGCCGCAACGCCGCCCGAGAACATCCGCAACTTCTGCATCATCGCCCACATCGACCACGGCAAGTCGACGTTGGCGGATCGGATGCTGCAGATCACCGGTGTCGTCTCGGACCGCGATATGCGTGCCCAGTACCTCGACCGCATGGACATCGAGCGCGAGCGCGGCATCACGATCAAGAGCCAGGCCGTGCGCATGCCCTGGTCCGCGCCCGGGACGGGCGAGACTTTCGCGCTGAACATGATCGACACCCCGGGCCACGTCGACTTCACCTACGAGGTCAGCCGTTCACTCGCGGCCTGCGAGGGCGCGATCCTGCTCGTCGACGCGGCGCAGGGCATCGAGGCGCAGACCCTCGCGAACCTGTACCTGGCGCTCGAGAACGACCTGCAGATCATCCCCGTGCTCAACAAGATCGACCTGCCCGCGGCCGACCCCGAGAAGTACGCGAAAGAGCTCGCGAGCCTGATCGGGGGAAAGCCCGAGGACGTCCTGCGCGTGAGCGGCAAGACCGGCATGGGCGTCGAAGAGCTGCTCGATCAGGTCGTTGCGCAGATCCCGGCGCCGAAGGGCGATCCGGATGCGCCGTCCCGCGCCATGATCTTCGACTCCGTCTACGACTCCTACCGCGGCGTCATCACGTACGTGCGCGTGATCGACGGCTCGCTGAGCCCGCGCGAGCGGATTCAGATGATGTCGACCCGCGCCATCCACGAGCTCCTCGAGATCGGTGTCTCTTCGCCCGAACCGACGCCGACCAAGGGGCTCGGCGTCGGCGAGGTGGGGTACCTGATCACCGGTGTGAAAGACGTCCGCCAGTCCAAGGTCGGCGACACCGTCACGAACGCCGCGAAGCCCTCGAAAGAGGCCCTGCCCGGCTACACCGACCCGAAGCCCATGGTCTTCTCGGGGCTGTACCCGATCGACGGCAGCGACTACCCGGTGCTTCGTGAGGCGCTCGACAAGCTCAAGCTGTCGGATGCTTCGCTGAACTACGAACCCGAGACATCCGTCGCCCTCGGTTTCGGCTTCCGCTGCGGCTTCCTGGGGCTGCTGCACCTCGAGATCGTCACCGAGCGCCTCGAGCGCGAGTTCGGTCTCGACCTGATCTCGACGGCACCCTCGGTGACCTACGAGGTCACGACCGACGACAAGAAGACGTACACGGTCACCAACCCGAGCGAGTTCCCCTCGGGCACCAAGATCTCGAGCGTCAGCGAGCCCATGGTCAAGGCCGCGATCCTCGCGCCGAAGGACTACGTCGGCACGATCATGGAGCTGTGCCAGCAGCGCCGCGGGACGCTCCTCGGCATGGAGTACCTCGGCGAGGACCGGGTCGAGATCCGCTACACGATCCCGCTCGGCGAGA
Organism: Microbacterium sp. CJ77; assembly: GCF_002911615.1. Lineage (NCBI taxonomy): Bacteria > Bacillati > Actinomycetota > Actinomycetes > Micrococcales > Microbacteriaceae > Microbacterium > Microbacterium sp. CJ77. The sequence continues at coordinate 19,333 of NZ_PQBR01000009.1, forward strand.
TCGTCTTCGACTTCTTCGACAACCTCAAGTCCAAGACGGCCGGGTACGCCTCGCTCGATTACGAGCCGAGCGGCGATCAGGAGGCCGATCTGGTGAAGGTGGACATCCTGCTGCAGGGTGAGGCGGTCGACGCGTTCAGCGCCATCGTGCACCGTGACAAGGCCTACGCCTACGGCGTTCTGATGACCGAGCGCCTGAAGAAGCTCATCCCGCGCCAGCAGTTCGAGGTGCCGATCCAGGCAGCGATCGGCGCCCGGATCATCGCTCGCGAATCGATCCGCGCCATGCGCAAGGACGTTCTTGCCAAGTGCTACGGCGGCGACATCAGCCGCAAGCGCAAGCTGCTCGAGAAGCAGAAAGAGGGCAAGAAGCGCATGAAGATGGTCGGTCGCGTCGAGGTTCCGCAAGAAGCCTTCATCGCGGCCCTCTCAGGGGATACCGAGACGAAGGCCAAGTAGGCTCGGATGATGCGGCGCGGGACGTTCAAGGACGACACGGTGAACTACGCGGCGGTCGGTGCCACGCAGGCCGCCGACCTGATGCACTTTCCGCCCGAGCACAGCATCCCGGCCGAAGAGACGCTGCGGATCGGTTCGGGCGAGGCTCGGTTCCAGGCGGCGAGCGAATCGCTGTTGTCGTGGGGTGCCGTGCGCGGCGCGGGGCTTCGGCTGTCGGATGTGCGTCCCGCATCCGGTCCCATGTATTCCGGTGTGAGCTTCGACGAGGAGGGCAACGCCCTCGCGCCCTCGCGCACCGAGGCCGATCAGCGCTTCGACGCCGACGGCACACCGTTCGTGGGCGCCGGCACCAACGTGCACGTGCGCGGACGGATTGCGGGTCTGCGCGCGGATGCCGAACTGCGCGTCATCTTCGTGGTCGAAGAGACGCGCCGGGTCGGGTTCGCGCTCGGCACCGTGGGCGGCTCGGTCGTGCGGGGCGAAGAGTCCTTCATGGTCGAGTGGCTTCCCAACGACGAGGTCTGGTTCACCGTGCGGGCGTTCGATGCGCCCGCGGCGACCGCGTATCGCATGATGACGGGCCTCGTACGTCGTCGTCGTCGCCTGCTCTTCACGCGGTACCTGCAGGCGATCTCGCCGCTCTACACGACCCCCGCCTGACGTGGCCGGCCCCCTTCCCGTCGGCGATCCCGCACCCGCCGACGGAGCCCTGCCGCGGGACCTGCCGCTCGATCCCGCGGCGGATTTCGGCGTGTACCTGCACGTGCCGTTCTGCCGCGTCCGCTGCGGATACTGCGACTTCAACACCTACACGGCGACCGAGCTGCGGGGGGTACGGCAGGATTCCTACGCCGAAACGCTCTCGGGTGAGATCGCGCTCGCGCGCGGCGTGCTCGAGGACGCCGGGGCGCTCCGGCCCGCATCGACGGTCTTCATCGGCGGGGGGACGCCGACCCTCCTGCCCGCGGGCGACCTGGCGCGGATGCTCGGTGACGTGGACGCGACCTTCGGCCTGCGACCCGGTGCCGAGATCACGGTCGAGGCGAACCCCGACACCGTGACATCCGAGGTCGCCGAAACCCTCGCCGCGGCGGGCGTCACCCGCCTGTCGATCGGCATGCAGTCGAGCGTGCCGCACGTCCTGGCGGCGCTCGATCGCACGCACGATCCCGAGAACGTCGCGACCGCCGTGGCGACCGCCCGTGCCGCCGGACTCGCGGTGAGCCTCGACCTGATCTACGGAGCGCCGGGGGAATCGCTGGCCGACTGGACGCGGTCACTCGAGACGGCGCTCGAGCACGATCCCGACCACGTGTCGGCCTACGCGCTGATCGTGGAAGAGGGGACGCCGCTGGCCCGACGCATCCGTCGCGGTGAACTCGTCGCCCCCGACGACGACCTGCAGGCCGACATGTACGAGGCCGCAGACGCCCGACTCGGGGCCGCGGGCTACGACTGGTACGAGGTCAGCAACTGGGCGCGCACACCCGAGCATCGGTCTCGCCACAACCTCAACTACTGGCGCAGCCAGGACTGGTGGGGCTTCGGGCCCGGCGCCCACAGTCACGTCGGCGGACTGCGCTGGTGGAACGTCAAGCATCCGGCCGCGTACGCGCAGCGGCTGGCGCTGGGGGAGTCGCCCGCGGCGGGACGCGAAAGACCGGATGCCGCGGCAACCACTCTCGAGCGCGTGCTGCTCGAGTCGCGCATCCGCGAGGGGCTGGCGCTGGATCGTGTGCCCGGCGCGTCGCGCGTCGCGGTTGCGGGGCTCATCGCCGACGGCCTGGTCGAGGCATCCGATGCTCTGCGGGGTCGTATCGTGCTGACCCTGCGGGGCCGGCTGCTCGCCGACGCCGTCGTGCGGGCTCTGCTGCCATAGGCACGATGCCGTGGCCGGGCACACCGACCGGCATCGGCCGTGCCGCAGCACCGCCCCCATCGCTCGAGGCGTTAGAATTGGCACTCAGACTTCTCGAGTGCCAACGGAAGGGGGATCATGGTCAGCGAACGAGGCCTGCAGGTCCTCCGGGCGATCGTCCAGGACTACGTCTCGACGCACGAGCCGGTCGGCAGCCGCTCGATCGTCGAGCGCCACGCGTTCGGGGTGTCGGCCGCGACGATCCGCAACGACATGGCGCTGCTCGAAGACGAAGAACTCATCGTCGCGCCGCACACGTCGTCGGGCCGCGTGCCGACCGACAAGGGCTACCGCGTTTTCGTCGATCACCTGGCCGAAGTCCGTCCGCTCTCACCCGCTCAGCGCACGGCCATCTCGAGCTTTCTCGGCGGCACCGGCGATCTCGATGACGTCCTGGCGCGCACGGTTCGCGTGCTCTCGCAGCTGACCGGCCAGGTCGCCGTCGTCCAGTACCCGTCTTTCGCGAACGCCCACGTGACGCACGTCGAGCTCGTCTCGCTCGCGCCCCAGCGCCTGCTCATCATCCTGGTCACCGACAACGGTCGCGTGTCGCAGCGGATCGCGCCCCTCACGGTGCCGCTGGACGACGAGGACGTGCCCGTGCTGCGCGGCCGACTCGCCGCTCTGATCACCGGGCTCGCTGTCGGCGCAGCGTCCGAGCGCGTGGATGCCCTGCGTATCGCGGCCGACCCGGCGGCGCCCGTGATCGACACGGCGCTCGTCCAGGTCGCGCACGTGCTGTCGGAAGAGCTCGAAGAGTTCCGGCAGGACCGCCTCGTCATGGCCGGTGCCGCCAACCTCGCCCGCCGCGAGACCGACTTCCGCGGCAGCATCTATCCGCTGCTCGAGGCGATCGAAGAGCAGGTCACTCTCATCCGCCTGATGAGCGAGATGGTCGCCGACAGTCAGGGACTCGCGGCGAGCATCGGACGCGAGAACGAACAGTGGGGTCTCGCCGAGGCCTCCATCGTGACGAGCGACTACGAGACATCCGGATCCATGGCGCGCGTCGGCGTGCTGGGCCCGACCCGTATGGACTACCCGAGCAACCTGGCGGCCGCCCGAGCCGTCGCGCGTTACCTCTCGCGCATGCTCGACGAAGACGAGACGTCCCGCTAAAGGACGCGACCCGATCGGCGCAGCCGTCGGACATCTGTGAAAGGCAACATGGCAGACCACTACGAGGTGCTGGGCGTTCCGCGGGACGCGAGCACCGAAGACATCAAGAAGGCCTACCGGCGACTCGCACGCGAGCTCCACCCCGATGTGAATTCGGGAGCGGATGCGGCGGAGCGCTTCAAGCTCGTCACGCACGCGTACGACGTGCTGAGCAACACCGAAGAGCGCAGCAAGTACGACCGTGGCGGCGACTCGCCGTTCGGCGGTCAGGGCGGCTTCGGCGGGTTCGGTGACATCTTCGAGACGTTCTTCGGCGGTCAGGGCGGCGGTCGCGGGCAGCGTCCCCGGTCGCGTCGCGAGCGCGGTCAGGACGCCCTCGTGCGCGTCACGCTCGAACTCTCGGACGTCGTGTTCGGGGTTCATCGCGACCTCGAGGTCGACACCGCCGTCATCTGCGAGACCTGCCAGGGCTCGTGCTGTCAGGCGGGCACGCAGCCCGTCACGTGCGACATCTGCCGCGGTTCGGGGCACGTCCAGCGGACCGTGCGGAGCCTGCTCGGCAACGTCGTCACGAGCCAGCCGTGCCAGACGTGCCAGGGCTACGGCACGACGATTCCCTACCCGTGCTCGACCTGCCAGGGGCAGGGCCGCGTGCGCTCGCGTCGCACGGTCTCGCTCGACATCCCGTCGGGTGTCGAGACCGGACTGCGCCTGCAGCTGCCCGGCTCGGGCGAGGTCGGGCCGGCGGGTGGACCCCACGGCGACCTCTACATCGAGGTCACGGTCGCCCATCACGAGGTCTTCAGCCGCGAGGGAGACGACCTGCTCGCGACCCTCGAGGTCTCGATGCCCGACGCCGTGCTCGGCACGACGACCACGATCGACGCACTGGACGGACCCGTCGAGCTCGAGATACGCCCCGGTGTCCAGGCCGGTGACGTGCTGACGATCAAGGGCCGCGGCATCACCGCGCTCCGCGGCTCGCAGCGCGGCGACCTGCGTGTCGGTGTGCAGGTCCTCACCCCGACGCGCCTGGATGCGAAGGAGCGGGCCCTCGTCGAAGAGCTCCGCAAGCGCACCAAGGCGCCCGCGCCCAAGCTCGCGCACTTCCAGCAGGGCATCTTCTCGAAACTCCGCGACCGCTTCCGGAACGCCTGATGGCCCTGCATTTCGTCGCCGAGGGTGCGACGGATGCGCAAACCGGAGACACCCTGGCGCTCACGGGCGCAGAGGCCCATCACGCGGCCGTCGTTCGCCGCGTGCGTCCGGGCGAGGACGTCACGGTCGGCGACGGTCGGGGCGTCTGGCTCGACGGGGTCTGCAAGAGCGTCACGCCCAAGGAGGTGACGGTTCGCGTCACGGCACGTCGGGTCGAGCCTCAGCCGAGTCCGCGTCTCGTGCTCGTGCAGGCGCTGGCGAAGGGCGACCGCGACGAGCTCGCCGTGCAGGCGGCGACCGAGCTCGGCGTCGACCGGATCGTGCCGTGGCAAGCCGGCCGCAGCGTTTCTCGCTGGGAGGGCCCGAAGATCGCGAAGGGCGTCACGCGGTGGGAGGCCATCACGCGCGAGGCGGCCAAGCAGGCGCATCGCGCCTGGGTTCCGGAGGTTTCGGCCCCGGTCACGACCAAGCAGCTCGCCGCACGGGCGGCTGAGGCATCCGTTTTGGTTCTCGAGCCGACCGCCGACGCGACGCTCACCGCGCAGTTGCTGAAGCCCGTCGGTGAGCGCGATGTCGTGCTGGTGGTGGGTCCCGAGGGCGGGATCGCGCCGGAAGAGCTCGACGCTCTCGTCGCCGCCGGGGCCGTCCTGGTCCGCCTGGGCGATACGGTGCTGCGTACGTCGACGGCAGGCCCGGCCGCGCTGGCGGTGGCGAGCGCCGCCCTCGGCCGCTGGTAGCCCCGACCGCGCGCGAGCCCCGCTCGGTAGACTGGACGGGTGAGCAGAGAACCCTCGATCTTCACGCGCATCCTGCGCGGCGACATCCCCTCCGAGATGGTGGGCGAGACCGAGAACGTGTTCGCCATCACAGACATCGCGCCCCGCGCCCCCCTGCACCTGCTGGTGATCCCGAAGACAGAGAAGTACCGCGACGTCGTCGAACTCGCCGCGGGCGACCCGGACCTCCTCGCCGAGATGATCGGCCTGGCGAACACCCTCGCGATGCAGCACTCCAACGGCGACTTCCGGCTGGTCTTCAATACCGGCGCCGGAGCGGGGCAGACCGTATTCCATGTACACGCCCACGTTCTCGCGGGCGGACTTTCCGAGAAGAGCGTCAGTGACTGAACCGACCGAAGAGACTTCGTCGGGCGAACAGACCGTCAGCGATCGGGTTCTTGCCGACGGCGTCGCGATGGTGCAGTTGCTCGGCCCGCAGGATCGACTTCTGCGCGTGGTCGAGAAGGAGCATCCGGGCGTCGATGTCCACGTTCGTGGCAACGAGATCACGCTGTCCGGACCCGCGGATGCCGTGGCCGCCGCTCGGACGCTCGTCGATGAGTTGCTCACGATGACCCGCGAGGGCTACAACGTCGCGCCCGCCGACGTCACGTCGTCGGCGCGGCTGCTCGGCGACGACCCTTCGCGCCGTCCCAGCGATGTGCTCGGCGAGGCCATCCTGTCGTCGCGCGGCAGGATCATCCGCCCGAAGACGCTGGGTCAGAAGGACTACGTCGACGCGATCGAAGAGAACACGATCACATTCGGTATCGGCCCGGCGGGTACCGGAAAGACCTATCTGGCGATGGCGAAGGCCGTTCAGGCGCTACAGCGCAAAGAGGTCAGCCGGATCATCCTGACCCGTCCCGCGGTCGAGGCGGGGGAGCGGCTCGGATTCTTGCCGGGCACGCTCAACGACAAGATCGACCCGTACTTGCGCCCGCTGTACGACGCGTTGAACGAGATGATGGATCCCGACATCGTCCCCAAGCTGATGGCGACGGGAACGATCGAGGTCGCACCCCTCGCGTACATGCGCGGCCGGACGCTGAACGACTCCTTCGTCGTGCTCGACGAGGCGCAGAACACCACGCCCGAGCAGATGAAGATGTTCCTGACCCGCCTCGGTTTCAACACGCGGATGGTCGTCACGGGCGACATCACGCAGGTGGACCTGCCGGGCGGATCGTCGGGCCTGCGCCTGGTGACCCGGGTGCTCGACGACATCGACGACATCCATTTCGCCCGCCTGACGAGCGCGGATGTCGTGCGGCACACGCTCGTCGGAAAGATCGTCGACGCGTACACCGAGTACGACGAACAGCGCACCGCCGAACGCTATGAGCGCGAGCAGGCGGCGCAGTTCGCCAATCGCGCCGAGCGCCGGTCGTCGACTCGTCCGATCGGTCCGCGTGACCGCAAAGCTCCGAACCATCAGTCCTCGGATCGCAAAGCCCAGGGAGGGCGCTCGTGACCATCGAGATCACCAACGAGTCCGGGGTGACGGGCATCGACGAGACGAAGCTGCTGCGGCTGATGGAGTACAACCTCGCAGAGCTGCACGTCAGCCCTGAAGCGGATGTCGCCATCATCCTCGTGGACGAGGGTGCGATGGAGGCCCTGCACGTGCAGTGGATGGATGAGCCGGGCCCGACGGACGTCCTGAGCTTTCCGATGGACGAGCTGCGACCCGGCACGGAAGACATCCCGACACCACCGGGTCTGCTCGGCGACATCGTCCTCTGCCCGCAGGTCGCCGAGACGCAGGCGCGTGACGCCGGTCACACGACCGAAGACGAGTTGCTGCTGTTGACGACTCACGGCCTCCTGCACCTGCTCGGATTCGATCACGCCGAACCCGAAGAAGAGCGCGAGATGTTCGGTCTGCAGCGCGATCTGCTGATCGGCTTCTCGGTGCGCGAGCGGCGCCGTAAACCCGCATGACCGCCCTTCTCCTTCTCCTCGCAGCCCTCTTCCTTGTCGCGTTCGCGGGCCTCATGGCCGCGCTCGACGCGGCGCTGAGCGTCACCTCGCGCGCCGACCTGGCCGAGTGGGCGCTGACGGCGCGGGCGCGTCGCTCGTTGCGGGCGATCGCCTCCGACAGCGACGCCCACCTCAACGCGGTGGTCTTCATCCGCATCCTGGCCGAGACCGCGGCCGCCGTGTTCGTCACGGTGTCGCTGACGATCCTGTTCGACTCGATCTGGTGGGCGATGCTCGCCGCGGTCGTCCTGATGACCGGAGCCTCGTTCGTGCTCGTCGGGGCGAGTCCGCGCACGGTCGGTCGTCAGCACGCCGAGGGACTGCTGCGCGCGTGCGCGCCGATCGTGCGGTTCGTGCGCATCATCCTCGGCCCGATCGCCGGGGCTCTGGTCGCGCTCGGCAATCGCGTCACGCCGGGTCGTCGCCGGGTCGCGTCGTTCGCGTCCGAACAGCAGCTGCTGAGCATGGTCGACGAGGCCGCCGAGGCGGACCTGATCGAAGACGAGGACCGCGAGCTCATCCACTCGGTCTTCGACTTCACCGACACGTTCGTGCGCTCGGTCATGGTGCCGCGTACCGACATGGTGACGCTGGATGCCTCGGCGACGACCGACGACGCGATGAGCCTGTTCCTCAGCACGGGGGTCTCGCGCATCCCCGTCACCGAGGGCAGCGACGATGACATCGTCGGCATCCTGTACCTGAAAGACCTGGTCCAGTCGGGTTTCGGTGCGGGAGACGGATGGCGCACCCAGGGCATCCGCAAGATCCTCCGGCCGGCGAGCTTCGTTCCCGAGTCGATGATGGCCGAGACCCTGTTGCAGCAGATGAAGCGTGACGCCGTCCATGTCTGCATCGTCGTCGACGAGTACGGCGGCATCGCCGGGCTCGTGACACTCGAGGACCTCATCGAAGAGCTCGTGGGCGAGATCGCGGACGAGTACGACGTGCCGCAGAACGAGATCGTCGAGCTGAGCCCGGGCCGGTATCGCGTGAGCGCCCGCAGCTCGCTGGACGACATCGGTGACCTGTTCGGGATCGAACTCGACGACGATGACGTCGACTCGATCGGTGGTCTGCTGGGCAAGGTGCTGGGTCGCGTTCCGCTGCCGGGTGCCGAGGCGACGCACGAGGGCATCGTCATGACCGGGGGCGCGTCGCGCGGCCGGGGTCGGGGCATCGCGACGGTCTTCGTCGAGCGGTCGCCGGAACTCATCGCCGCGGAAGAGGCTTTCGCCGCCGAGACGAACACTGGTCCGATCGAGAAGGTCGGCGCGCCCGAGGGGCGCAAACGAAAGGGAGAATCCCGTGACTGATGCGGTTTCGCACGATGGCGCGGGGGACGGATCGGGAACGGGTGGGATTCCGCTCCGGAGTGGCTTCGTCACGTTCGTCGGACGCCCCAACGTCGGCAAGTCGACGCTGACGAATGCCCTGGTCGGCGAGAAGATCGCGATCACGAGCGAGAAGCCGCAGACGACGCGCCGGGCCATCCGGGGCATCCTGAATCGCCCCGCCGGTCAGCTCGTCATCGTCGACACTCCCGGTATCCACAAGCCGCGGACGCTGCTCGGCGAGCGCCTCAACCACCTGGTCGACCAGGTGCTCGGCGACGTCGACGTGATCGCGTTCTGCGTTCCGGCGACCGAGAAGGTCGGGCCCGGCGACCGCCGTATCGCGGAATCCCTCGACGGCTATCGCCGGGCGAAGAAGGTTGCGCTGGTGACGAAGACGGATGCAGCCTCGCGCGAGCAGATCACCGAGCGGTTGCTCGAGGTCGATGCGTTGCGTGAGGACTGGGCCGCCGTCATCCCGCTGTCCGCCGAGGCGGGCGAGGGGCTCGAGGTTCTCGCCGACGAGCTGCTGTCGCTCATGCCCGAGGGTCCGGCGCTCTATGGCGCCGATGTGGTGACGGATGAGTCGACCGAGGACCGCATCGCCGAGACCATCCGCGAGGCGGCGCTGCAGGGTGTGCGCGACGAGTTGCCGCACTCGATCGCGGTGACGATCGCCGACATCCTGCCCCGCGAGGACTCGGACCTGATCGACGTCTACGCCGACCTGGTCGTCGAGCGTGACAGTCAGAAGGCCATCATCATCGGACACCGGGGCTCACGGCTCGCGGATGTCGGGGCTCGGGCGCGTGCGCAGATCGAGCCGCTCATGAAGTCGCGCGTGTACCTGCACCTGCACGTCCGGGTGGCGAAGGAGTGGCAGCGCGACCCGAAGCAGTTGGGCCGCCTGGGCTTCTAGGTACGGTTTCGCCCGTCGGCACGAATGCAGGCAAACACCGGGGCGGGCAGAAACGTGCGGTATCCGCCTGTGCTCGTGTAATCGCCTGTCTCCGTGTGCAAGATGCGAGCGGGTGTGCCCCGGGGTGCTGCGTTACGTCCGCCGACCGACCAGGTCGAGCAGGCGCGTGCGGGATGTGGTGACCGGACGCCACCTGGGACGGGCCCTGACCCCAGTTCTTGGACACGCTGAATCCAGCATTTTGCTGGGGAAGCGAGATGATCAGAATCATGGTTAGGAAGAACTACTCCGACGGGTTCCGGCGGCAGGCCGTGGACTTGTACGAGTCCACTCCCGGGGCGACGGTGCGTGGCATCGCCGCTGATCTCGGGATCGAGCGCGGCACGTTGCGGCTGTGGCTGGAGCGGCACGGGACGGGCCGGAAGACGGCTGCGGACGGCACCGCCGCGCGCAGCCCGTTCAAGGCGTCGGCGACCTCGCCGACGGCGGATGCGGGGGCGGATGAGACGCCCGCGCAGCGCATCGCACGCCTGGAGGGGCGGGTCGCGCAGCTGGAGGTCGAGCAGGTCAAGCTCGTCACCGAGCGTGAGATCCTGCGGCAGGCGGCCAAGTATTTCGCGGGGGAGACGAACTGGTGAACCGCTTCCAGTTCGTTGAGGACCTCTCAGCCACCTACCCGGTGAAGCGGTTGTGTCAGCTCGTCGAGATCACGAGGTCCTCGTTCTACGCATGGCGGGCCGGCGCCGCCGCCCGGCGGGCGCGCGCCGCGGAGGACGACGTTCTGGCGGGGCGGATCCGCGCCGTCCACGAAGGCGACAACACGATGGGCGCGCCACGGATCACCGCCGAGCTCAATGACGGCGCCGCGCCGTCCGAGCGGGTCAACCGCAAGCGGGTCGCCCGCGTGATGCGAGACAACGAGATCCACGGGTACCAGCGCAAGCGGCGGGTGCGCACCACCGTCCCCGAGCCGTCGGGACAGGTCGTCCCCGACCTGCTGAAACGGGACTTCACCGCCGAGGCGCCGAACCAGCGGTATGTCGGCGACATCACCTATCTGCCGCTGGCTGACGGGCAGAACCTGTATCTGGCGACCGTGATCGACTGCTGCTCGAGACGGCTGGCCGGGTGGGCGGTCGCGGACCACATGCGCAACGAGCTCGTCGAAGATGCGCTGCGTTCGGCGAGGCTGACCCGCGGCAGGCTGACCGGGTCCGTGTTCCACTCGGACCACGGATCGGTCTACACCTCCAAGGCCTACGCGGGACTGTGCAAGCGGCTCGGCGTGACACAGTCCATGGGCGCGGTGGGCACGAGCGCTGACAATGCCCTCGCGGAGGCGTTCAACGCGACGCTCAAGCGCGAGGTCCTGCAAGACCGGGCCGTGTTCGCCGACGAGGCCTCCTGCCGTCGCGAGGTGTTCCGGTGGCTCGTGCGCTACAACAACACCCGCCGCCACTCCTACCTCGGCTACATCGCGCCCGTCGCATTCCGAAGCCGAACTCACCGCCGCTACGCTACCGATAGCGGCATAATCCCACCCCGTGTCCAAGAACCGGGGGC